>NZ_MKTH01000036.1 GCF_001898175.1 Cellulomonas sp. 73-92 | reverse complement strand
TGAGCACCCCGACCTCGAACTCGTTCGCGTTCAGGAGCACGACCGCGAGGACCGGGATCGCGAGCATCGAGATCTGCTCGCCGAACTGGCTCAGAGCCTGCCCCGACCACATCGTCAGGAAGTTGCGGTCGTGCCACAGCGACCCCTTGGGCGCCGGCGGGGTCGCCTCGGGAGTGCGGTCCGCCTCGGTCGCCTCGGCGGCGTCGCCGGGGGAGACGGGGAGGGATGCCTCGACCCGCGCCTCCGCGACGGCGGCGTCGGTGACCTCCGCGGCGGCCGCGGTGTGCGGCTGCCCGCCAAGCGGGCGGTCGGCGGGAGAGGCATCCGATTGAGACATGTCAATCAGTCTCGACCCACCGATTGAGGAATGTCAATCACTCGCTACGATGTCGTCATGAGCCCCGCCGAGAACGCCGCGCCGGTGCCCGTCGCCGACGCCGAGGAGGATGCCCGTGACCTCGCGCGCGGGCGTGCGCTGAGCTCGCCGACGCGGCTGCGGGTGCTGCGGCTCTGCGCGTTCGACGCACGCACCAACAAGGAGCTCGCGGAGCTCCTCGGCGTGAACCCCGGCACGATGCTGCACCACGTCCGCACGCTCGTGCAGACGGGATTCCTCGTCGCAGAGGAGGAGCGGGTGGGTGCGCAGGGCGCGCGCGAGGTGCCGTACCGCGCCACCGGCCTGTCGTGGGGGACGTATGTTCCCGACCAGACCTCCGTGCTGATGGAGACCGTGCGTCAGCAGCTGCGAGGCGTCGATCCGGAGGCCGTGCAGATGTCCTGGCTGGGCCTCCGGCTCAACGCCGCGCACAAGGAGGAACTCGAGGAGCGGCTGTACGCGCTCGTCACGGAGTTCAAGGAGCGCGGCCCCGACCCCGACGGCGACGCGTACTCGCTGGTGACCGTGCTCCACCCCGACCTGAACCCCCGCGCGGGCGGCTGACGGGGGCTACGGCACGGCGCTACGGCACCTCGACGGTGAGGATGTCGCGCAGCCGCGCGCGCAGCCGCGCCGGCATGTCGACGCGCTCGGGCTGCAGCAGCCACTGCACCTGCAGCCCGTCGATGAGTGCGAAGAGGTCGATCTCGAGGCCGTCGGGCTCGACGTGCGGACGCAGGAGGCCGCGCGCCGCGAGGTCGTGCACGGCCCGCCGCATCCAGCCGCGTGAGCGTTCGTAGCGCTCGCGGAAGTATGCGTGCGCCGGGTGGGCGGGGTCGGATGCCTC
>NZ_MKTH01000035.1 GCF_001898175.1 Cellulomonas sp. 73-92 | reverse complement strand
ACCTCCCGCCGTGGCGCCAGCAGACACCCGGGCAGGCCATCAGGCCGACGATTCGCTCCCAGCAGTGGGCCGCCGCATGGGACGTTCGGCGCCACGCATGGCTGTCCGCGGCCCTGGCACGCACCGACACAACCGCCACCGCCCACCTGGCGCGGTCCGGCGGCTGCCGCCCGACCGGCGGCGATCCTTCCCAGGCGACCGGTCTTGACACGCGCCAATCGCTCAGCGCATATTGATCAAATGCGCGTTGAGTGAACTGGGGACGCGTTGAGCGCAAGACGCGACGGGTCTCAGTGACGAGATCGAGAGAGGACTTGGACCATGACCGCCACCGACCCCGGTCCGCAGATCACGCTGGACCAGCAGGTAGCGCTCCGGACGGCCGCAACCCGGCTCCAGGGCGAGTTCCAGGGCACCTTCGGGGTGGACACGATCGATCGTTTCCTGCAGTCGTCGTACGACCAGTTCGCCCCCACGGCCAACGTCACGAGCTTCCTGCCCTTGCTCGCCGAACGGTTCGCCAAGCAGCGCCTGACCGCGCTGGCGCGGGTCGAGGGCAAGGCGCGCGACGGCAAGCCTGTCGTGCTCTTCTTGTGCGTGCACAACGCCGGTCGCTCCCAGATGGCGCTGGGCTTCTTCGAGCACTACGCCGGCGACGCGGCGATCGCCTGGTCGGGCGGGTCGGAGCCTGCCAGCGAGGTCAACCCGGCGGCGGTGACGGCGATGGCCGAGCGCGGCATCGACATCTCCCGCGAGTACCCCAAGCCGTGGACGGACGAGGTGGTCCGGGCCGCCGACGCGATCATCACCATGGGCTGCGGAGATGCGTGCCCGATCTTCCCGGGCAAGCGCTACGAGGAATGGGAGCTCGACGACCCTGCCGGCAAGTCCGTCGAAGACGTGCGCCCCGTGCGGGACGAGATCGAGCGCCGGGTCCTGCGACTGCTGGCCGAGCTGGAGGTCTCGACCCACGCCTGATCCAGCGCGGCAGATCACCGGTCATCTGGCCCACCGGCCCGCGTCGCACTCGGACCGATCAGGCTGCGGTCGCGTGCTGGGCCAGGGTGTGGACGCGCCGCGCCAGCTCCTCGACGGCGGCGTCGAAGGCGGCGTCGGTGCCTGCGGCCACCGGGTCGGGCACCGACCAGTGCAGGCGGCCGGCACCGCCAAGTTCCTCGTGGGCGTTGTCGCAGACCGTCACGACGAGGTCCTCGTCGGTCACCACGTCGCCGATGGCCCGCGGCACGGCGGCGGTCAGGGTCAGGCCGTGGCGGCCCGCGGCGCTCAAGGCGGCCGGCTCGATGGCCGGCGCCGGGTGCGTGCCGGCCGAGGCGACCGGGATGGTGCTGGCCTCCCGCCACAAGGCCGCCGCGATCTGCGAGCGGGCCGAGTTCCCCGTGCAGACGAACACGACGCGTCGCACGGCGATCCGCGCGCTGGGCAGCAGATCGTCCAGCGCGTCGGGTGCCACGTGCAGGTACGTACGGCGTCGGTCGGCGTGCGACCGCGTACGCGTCACCAGGCCGGCGTCCGCCAACACAGCGACGTGGTGGGCCAGCAGGTTCGAGGTGATACCCAGAGCGGCCTGCAGCTCGACCGGTGCGGCGTCACCGACGGCCAGCAGGTCCATGATCCTCAGCCGGGCCGGGTCGGCCAGCGCCGAGTGGCGGGCGACCCGCGACCGAAACTGGGTTTGCTCACTGTTCATTGCCGCAATCTTGACTGAGTTACTTCGACCGGGTCAAGATCTGCCGCGATGAACACCTCCCCACCCTTGTGGCGACGGGCCTTCGCCGAGCTGCTCGGCACCGGACTGCTCGTCGCGGTCGTCGTCGGCTCCGGCATCGCCGCCCAACGGCTGTCGCCCAACGACACCGGCCTGGCACTCCTCGAGAACGCCATTGCCACCGCCTTCGGACTAGCGGTCCTGATCGTGGTCTTCCAGCCACTGTCCGGGGCCCACTTCAACCCGGTCGTCACCCTCGTCAACCGCACGCTCGGCGACCGGGCCACAGCCACGGAGCTGGTCACCTACGTCGCCGCCCAACTCGTGGGCGCGTGCGGCGGCGCCGTCCTGGCCAACGCGATGTTCGCGACGCCGACCGCGATCGCGACCACAGACCGGACGGATGCCGGGCGGCTGCTCGGTGAGGTCGTGGCCACCGCAGGCCTGGTGCTCCTGATCTTCGCCCTGGCGCGCAGCGACCGCGCCCGGATCGTCGGGCCGGTAGTGGGCGCCTACATCGGCGCCGCCTACTGGTTCACCTCCTCGACGTCGTTCGCCAACCCCGCCGTGACGGTCGGCCGCGCCTTCACCGACTCCTTCGCCGGCATCGCACCCGGTTCGGCGGCCTGGTTCGTGGTCGCGCAACTCCTCGGCGGCATTGTCGGCCTTGGCCTGGTCCTGCTGTTGTTCCCCTCTCCCCGAAAGGACTTGGCATGACTCACCTGGTGATCGTCGGCGGCAGCGACGCCGGCATCTCGGCCGCCCTGCGCGCCCGCGAGCTCGACCCCACCACCGACGTCACCGTCGTGGTAGCCGACTCCTACCCGAACTTCTCCATCTGCGGCATCCCCTACTTCTTCACCGGCGAGGTCAGCCCCTGGCAGTCGCTGGCCCACCGCACCGCTGCGGACCTCGAGGCCACCGGCATGCGGCTGCGACTGGACACCTTCGCCACGGGGATCGACGTCGCCGGCCGGCGGCTGGCCGTGCGCACCCGGGACGGCGCGGTCGAGCACATCGCCTACGACGAACTCATGGTCGGCACCGGCGCACTGCCCTCCCACGCCGGAATCGCAGGCCTGGACACCCTCGGGCCCGACGACGGCGTGCACGTGCTGCACTCCATGGGCGACACCTTCGCCATCGACGCCCAGCTGGCCGAGCGCGCGCCCCGCAGCGCGATCATCGTCGGCGCCGGCTACGTCGGCCTGGAGATGGCCGAGGCCCTCACCGTCCGCGGGCTGCGCGTCACCCAGTTCCAGCGCGGCCCACAAGTGCTGTCCACCCTCGACCCCGAGCTCGGCGTCCTGGTGCACGACGAGCTCGTCGGGCACGGTGTCGACGTCGTCACCGACACCACCATCTCCGCCATCGCCAAGACGCCGAGCGGGGTGACCGTCAGCGGCACCCAGGCCGGCGAGCCGGTCGAGGCCACCGCCGACCTCGTCCTCGTCGTCGTCGGCGTCCACCCCAACACCAGCCTGCTCGAGAGCGCCGGAGCCACCCTCGGCGCCGGGCGTGCGGTGCTCGTCGACGAGCACATGCGCACCGGCCTGCCGCACGTGTGGGCCGCCGGCGACGGCGTCGTCACCCACCACCGCCTCCTAGGCCTCACCTACCTGCCGCTAGGCACGACCTCCCACAAGCAGGGCCGCATCGCCGGCGAGAACGCCATCGGCGGCCACCGAGCCTTCGCCGGGTCGGTCGGCACCCAGGTCGTCAAGGTGTTCGACCTGGTCGCCGCCCGCACCGGGCTGCGCGAGCGCGACGCCACCCCCGCCGGCTACCAACCCGTCACCACCGCAGCGGCCGCCGACGACCATAAGCGCTACTACCCCGGCGCACACGCGATCTCGTTCCGAGTGACCGGAGACACCCGCGACGACCGACTGCTCGGCGCCCAGCTCGTCGGCCGCAGGGGCACCGAGGTCGCCAAGCGCGTCGACACCTACGCCACCGCCATCTACGCCGGCCTGACCGTCGACCAAGTCAGCGAGCTCGACCTCTCCTACACACCACCCCTGGGCTCACCATGGGACGCCGTCCAGATCGCCACCCAGGCATGGTCCGCGGCCCAGACCGCCGCCGCCATGATCTGAGCACGACCAGCCGACGCGCTCCTCGTTGCGTCGTCGAGCGCGAATTGCCCACCCACTTGCCGCCCCGCGGCCTTGCCCACGCGAGATTCCAGGCCCCGTGGCCATCAGGACCTCGCCCATCGAGCGCACAGAGCTCGTCACGACGGCCGAGGCGTTACCCCCTCAGGCCCTGCTGCGAGACAACTCGGTCGGAGTCGCCGAGCCGGACCCGTTCCGAATGCCCGAGGCACAGGTGCGGCGTGTCAGGCTCCAGCGACTGTCGAACCGCGGACGACGACCCGCGGCTCGATCGCCTCGATGCCTGACGACGGGCGCCCTTCGATGGCGGCGAACAGCAGCTCGGCGGCGCGGCGGCCCATGGCCTCGAACCGCATGTCGACCGTCGTCAGCGAGGGGCGCGAGCCGCTCACCATCGCTTCCCAGTTGTCGAATCCCATCACGGCCACGTCTCCCGGCACGTCGACGCCGCGGTCGCGCAGTGTGTCCAGGACGCCCCGTGCGATCTGGTCGCTGCCGCAGAGGATGGCGTCCACGGGATCGCCGTCGAGGACGACGCCCGCTGCCAGTCGCCCCCACGACTCCGTCCAGCTGCCGAAGCGCACCGGGCCGACACGCTGCAGCCCCGCTGCCTGGAGCGCAGCGTCCGCGCCGCGGGCACGGTCCTGCGCTGCGGCGTAGGTGACGTCACCGGAGATGTGCGCGATCCGTTGGTGCCCGGTCAGGAGCAGGTGCTCCACGGCGAGGGTGCCGGCGCGGACGTTATCCGGGACGACGGAAGCGTCCGTCGGGTCGTCGGAGGGCGCGTAGGCGTAGACCACGGGCACCGGGACGTGGTGCCCCAGGGACGGCCGTGGGTCCGTTTCGCTGCCCACCACGATGATCCCGTCGACACGGCGGCCCAGGAGGGCGCGCAGGTGGTACCGCTCCCGGATGGCGTCGCCACGCGCGTCGCACAGGAACACCGACATCCGGCCGGCACCCGACGCATCCTCCGCTCCCATGAGGATCGGGAGCGAGAAGCGGCCGACCAGGTCGTTGGTCAGCAGTCCGACCGTCCCGGTCTGCCCGGCGAGCATGGCCTTCGCCAGGGTGTTCGGCGTGAACGCCAGCCGACCCGCGACCTCTTCAACGCGCCGGCGCGTCTCGGGTCGCACGTCCGCCCGGCCGTTGAGCGCCTTCGATGCCGTGGCAACCGAGACGCCCGCCAGCTGGGCGACGTCGCGCAGCGTCACCGTGCGCGTCCGGCCCGACCCGTCTTGGCTGGTCATGCCTGTCCTCCAGACTGCGAAAACCTTGTCGGAGCATAGCGCCTTGACGACCCCAGGGAAGGCTGCTACGTTCTCCGAAAAGGGTTTCGGAGGATTTCGAAGCCCACTCGTCCCGGACCGTGACCGAGCCTTTTGGCCGTCCGTCCGGGGCCCCGAAGGTGTCACGCATGCACAGCACGCCCGCCGGCAGAGCTGCTCCGGGCGGACCCACTCGAAGAGGAGAGGCATTGACCACCATGGAAGGAAACCGACGCCACCGCGCACGGCGCTTCATGCCTGCGCTCGCAGCCCTCGGCGTCCTCGCTCTCGCGGCATGCTCCGGCGGCTCGTCGGGCACGCAGGCGACCGGCTCGTCCACGGGCGGGGCTCAGGCGGGCGGCCAGACGATCACCGTCTGGCACTACTTCAGCGACCCCAACCAGGTGGCGCTGATGGACAAGTACGCGCAGCTGTTCGAGGCGGCCCACCCGGGTGACAAGGTCGTCAACACCTACGTGCCGTACGACCAGATGGACTCCAAGGTGGTCGCCGCCGCGGGCTCCAAGACCGGCCCGGACGTCGTCGTCTTCAACGGCGCCGAGGCGGCCACGATCGTCCTCGGTGGTGGCCTGCTGCCACTCGATGACTACTTGTCCGCCTACCCGGACAAGGCACAGCTCCCGCCGTCGACGCTGCACGTGGTGAACGGCAAGACGTACGCCGTGCAGGGGTACGTCAACCTGCTCGGGCTCTGGTACAACAAGGACATCCTCGACAAGATCGGCGTCCAGCCGCCGACGACGATGGCCGAACTCGAGACCGACATGCAGAAGGCCAAGGACGCCGGCTACGGCGGCATCACGCTGTCCGGTCTCCCGAACTCGCAGGGCGAGTGGCAGGCCTACCCGTGGATCACCGACGCGGGGTTCACCTACGACAACCTGGACCAGAGCGCGCTGGCCAACGGCTTCACGCGGATCCAGAACTGGGTGAAGAAGGGGTGGCTGTCGCAGGAGGCCACCACCTGGGACCAGACCGTCCCGTTCCAGACGTTCGCCGCTGGCAACGTCGCGTTCGCTGAGAACGGCAATTGGCAGATGGCCACCGCGAAGGCGAACGCGAAGTTCGCCTACGGCGTGGTCCCGCTGCCGATCAGCAGCACCGCGGGGATCTACCTCGGCGGTGAGGGCGAGGGGATCGGTACCTACTCCAAGAACCCGCAGCTGGCGTGGGACTACCTCACCTCCTCGTACCTGGCGCCCGACGGCCAGCTCGCCGCGGCGTCCCTCGTCGGCTCGCTGCCCTCGCGGCTCGACGTGGCCAAGAACAGCCAGGTCACCAGCGACGCGCTCCTGACCCCGTTCGCCACCGAGATCGCCACGGTGGGTGCGGCCTACCCGTCCGCCAAGATCCCGCCGGCAGGCGTCGCCGCAGTTCAGACGGCCATGGGCCAGGCGTGGAGCGCGGTGATCGGCGGCCAGCAGTCGCCGCAGGACGCGGCTGCCGCAGCCATCCAAGCCGTCAAGAAGGCCTCGAACGGCTGATCGTTCGCGACCCGCCCCGGGGACGGCGCGCCGGACCTCCGGCCACCGCCCGGGGCGGGTCACAGGCCCTCGGGCGCCCTCACCCCACGAGACGAAGGAGTCGCAGATGTCAGCCCCCGCTGCGCCGGTCGCCCGGCAAGGCGGCCGGTCCGGCGGCACCGCCACGAGGGGCACCGACGCACGGACACCGGCCCGCTACCGGCGACGTCCGCAGAAGCGCCTGGTCTTCCTGCTGCCGGCCGCCGTCTTCCTCGCCGCACTGTCGGTCTACCCACTGATCCAGCTGGTCCGCATGGCGTTCTCGGCAGTCACGGCGGCCACCCTCAACAGCAGCTGGGTGTGGACCGGCCTGACGAACATCCGCACCGGTTGGGCGTCCGGCCAGACGCAGCAGGCCATCGTGCGGACGGTCGTCTTCGTCGTGATCGTCACCGCCCTGGGCATGGCGCTCGGGCTTGGCGGCGCCATCGCCCTGCGGACCCGAGGCCGCTGGTCCGGGATCCTGCTCGCCGTCATGGTGTTCGTCTGGGCGTTGCCGCCGGTGGTCAACGGCTCGGTGTGGAAGTTCCTGCTCGGCTCGAACGGCCTCGTCAACACCCTCCTGCTCGACCTGCACCTGCGGCAGACCCCGGCGCCGTTCCTCTACAGCCAGTACTGGGCGCTCGGCTCGGTCGCCTTCGTCAGCTCGTTCGCCGTCATCCCCTTCAACGCGCTCGTCTACCGGGCGGCGCTGCTCAACATCGAGCCCGAGGTGTTCGAGGCGGCCGCGATCGACGGCGCCAACAAGTGGCAGGAGATCCGCCACATCATGACCCCCGCGGTGCGGCCCACCACGCTCGTGCTGCTCGTCCTGACCATCGTCTACGGCTTCCGCGGCTTCGACTTCATCTACGTCATGACGTACGGCGGGCCCGGCACCGCCACCAACACGCTGCCGTTCCTGGGGTACCTGCAGGCGTTCGTCCGCTACGACTTCGGCCTCGGTGCCTCGACCTCGATCCTCGCCGTGCTCGGCGTGCTGGTCCTCGCCGTCGTCTATGCCCGGAGCATCCGGCGCGAGGAGGCCGACCGATGAACCCCAAGGCCGGACCCGTCGCCACCCTGGTCAAGGTCCTCCTGTCACTGCTGTACGGCGTTCCGCTGCTGTGGATCGTCCTCACGTCGTTCAAGAGCTCCGCCGACGTCTTCGGGACGCAGTCGTCATTGCTCTTCCACCCGACGGCGCAGGCGTACCGCGAGTCCCTGAACGCTGACCTTGTGCACGCGCTGGGCCAGTCGGCACTGATCGCGGTCGGCACCAGCGCCCTGACGCTCGTGATCGGCGTTCCCGCCGCCTACGGTCTCGCCCGCACCACGGGCTGGCTCCCGACGACGGGCCTCGGCCTGCTCATCGTGCTGCAGATGATGCCGCAGACCGCCACGGTCATCCCGCTGTTCCAGGTGTTCGGCTCCTGGCACATCCTCGACACGACGGGGGCCGTCGTGCTCTCCGACTCCGCGCTCCTCATCCCGTTCGCGACGCTGCTGCTGCGGCCGTTCTTCCGGGTGGTTCCGCCAGAGCTGGAGGAGGCGGCCTCGATCGATGGCGCGGGCATGCTGCGCACGTTCTGGTCCGTCGCGCTGCCCGTGGCCCGCAACGGCCTGTTCACCGTGGGGACGCTCATCTTCCTGCTCGCCTGGGGCGAATTCCTCTACGCCGTCAACTTCTTCCTGACGCCGGGGCACTACCCGCTGTCCGCGCTGCTCGCCCAGCAGGTGTCGGCGTTCGGCATCAACTGGCCGGGACTCATGGCGCTCGCCGTCCTGACCTCGATCCCAATCCTCGTCGTGTTCACCTCCACGTACCGGCTGCTGCGCGACGGGCTCACCGTCGGGGCCGTCAAGTAGCCCCGGCCGATCCGCCCACCACTCCTGGAGACTTCTATGCCTGCGACCGTTCCCGCACCCGACGAGCAGCCTGCGCCGTTGCCGACGCGCGGCTCGGTGACCGAACTCGGTCACCTCGTTCCGGTGGCACCGTCGCGGGGTCGGTGGCGGCCGCTCGGGCTCGACGAGGTCGTCATCACAGGCGGGTTCTGGGCGGCGCTGCAGCGACTGAACGCCACCGAGATGATCGAGCACTGCGAGGCGTGGGTCGAACGCATGGGGTGGTCGGGCAACTTCGATGCTGCCGCAGAGGGCCGTCTGCCCGCCGCGCGGCGGGGCCGGGAGTTCTCGGACTCCGAGGTCTACAAGCTGCTCGAGGCAATGTCGTGGGAGGTCGCGCGCACCGCAGACGCCGCGCTGGAGAGCCGCCTGCGGGCGCTGACGGCACGAGTCGCGGCGGCGCAGGAGCCCGACGGGTACATCAGCACCATGTTCGGCAGGCCGGGCCAGGCTCCCCGCTACTCCGATCTGCAATGGGGTCACGAGCTGTACTGCATGGGCCACCTCATCCAGGCCGGCGTCGCGCGTGGCCGCACCGCAGGCAGCGACGACCTCCTGGTGCGCGTCGCCGTCGCGGCGGCCGACCACATCTGCGCGACCTTCGGCAACGGAGGCAACCTCGGCATCTGCGGCCACCCGGAGGTCGAGGTCGCGCTCGCCGAGCTTGCCCGGTTCACCGGGGACCACCGCTACCTCGACCAGGCGCGGCTGTTCATCGAGCGCCGCGGCCACGGCACGCTCGGGGACATCGAGCTCGGCGCCGCCTACTTCCAGGACGACGTCCCCGTCCGGGACGCCACCACACTGTCCGGGCATGCCGTGAGAGCGCTGTACCTGGCGGCCGGCGCCGCGGACGTCGCGGTCGAGGACGGGGACGACGACCTGCTCGCGACCGTCGCCTCGCAGGTGCTGACCACGCTGGCACGCCGCACGTACGTCACCGGCGGCATGGGCGCGCACCACGAGGGCGAGTCGTTCGGGCTCGACTGGGAGCTGCCACCGGACCGCGCGTACTCCGAGACGTGCGCCGGCGTCGGTTCGATCATGGTGAACCAGCGGCTGCTGCTGGCGACAGGGGATCCCCGGCACGCCGATGCGGTCGAGCGGACGCTGTACAACGTGATCGCGACGTCTCCGGCCGCCGACGGCCACAGCTTCTACTACACGAACACGCTGCAGCAGCGCGTCCCCGGCCGCACACCCGATCCCGACCACGCCAGCCCCCGCGCTTCCTCGAGCCTGCGCGCGCCCTGGTTCGAGGTCTCGTGCTGCCCGACCAACGTGACGCGCACCGTCGCGTCGCTGGCCGCCTACGTCGCCAGCGTGGACGACGAAGGCGTCCAGCTGCACCAGTACGCGCCAACGACGATCCGGGCTGTGATCAGCGGCGGGCGCGCCGTCCGGCTGCGTGTTGCCACCGAGTACCCGATGGACGGGCGCATCGTCGTCACCGTCGAGGAGGGACCGGTCGAGGCATGGGCCCTCACCCTGCGCATCCCGGCCTGGGCCGAGGGTGCCACGATCACGGCCGGCGGCGCGACCCGGCCGGCCGGTCCCGGCTACGCCACCGTCGAGCGGGCGTTCACGCCAGGCGAAGTCGTCGTCCTGAACCTGCCCGTCGCAGCACGCTGGACGTGGCCGGACCCGCGTGTCGACGCGGTGCGTGGTCAGGTCGCCGTCGAGCGCGGGCCCGTCGTCCTCGCCCTCGAATCGGTCGACCTAGGGGCCGACGTCGGCTCGGCGCTCGTGCGTACCAACGAGCCGCCCGTCGAACGGGACGGCCAGGTGCTCGTGCCGATCGCCACGACATTCCCCGAGGAGGGCCACTGGCCATTCGGCCCCGCGCCGCGCGTCCCCACGCTCTCCGACGAGCACCTCGTGCCGCTCGTCGCGTACCACGACTGGGCGCAGCGCGGGCCATCGACCATGCGTGTCTGGATCCCGGTCGCCGGACGCTGAGACCCGCTGTGCTGCCCCGCGCCGGACTGGTCGCCAAGAGGCAGGCACGACATGGATCGAGTGAGGAGGGAGTGCGATGAGGATTGTCGTGATCGGAGCGACCGGGCACGTCGGCACATACCTGGTGCCGCAGCTGGTCCGGGAGGGGCACGAGGTCGTCGCGGTCTCGCGCGGTGAGTCCCTGCCCTACCAGCAGTCCGATGCGTGGGGGCCGGTCGAGCGCGTGATCGCCGACCGCGGGACGGAGGAGTCCGCGGGGACATTCGGCGATCGGATCGCCGCACTGGGCGCTGACGCCGTCGTCGACATGATCTGCTTCACGGAGCCTTCCGCGCGCCAGCTCGTCGATGCGCTCCGAGGGCGGGTCGCGCAGCTGGTCAGCGTGGGCACCATCTGGACCCACGGCACACTGACCGAGGTCCCAGTTACCGAGGACGCGCCGAAGCACCCCTGGGGCGACTACGGCACCCAGAAGGCGGCGATCGAGAGACTGCTGCTCGAAGAAGCCCGCGCCGACGCAGGCCTGCAGTCGGCGATCGTCCACCCGGGGCACATCTCGGGCCCCGGGTGGCCCGTGGTGACCCCGCAGGGCACCCTCGACCTCAACGTGTGGCGTTCGCTAGCAACCGGCGCAGAGCTCGTCCTGCCGCACTTCGGCCTGGAGACCCTGCACCACGTCCACCCCGCGGACGTCGCCCAGCTCATCCGGCTGTGCCTGGAGAACCCGACGATCGCCAACGGCGAGGCCTTCTGGGCAGTCTCGCCGCAGGCACTCACCCTGCGCGGGTACGCCGAAGCGGTCGCAGGCTGGTACGGGCGCACGGCCAGGCTGCGGTTCGCATCGTTCGACGAGTTCCTCGCCACCGTTCCCGAACAGTTCCGCGACGCCGCCTACCAGCACATCGCCCGAAGCCACTCGATGAGCACCGACAAGGGCCGCCGACTGCTCGGGTACGAGCCCGCGTACACCTCGCTGGCTGCCGTCGCCGAGGCTGTCGACTGGCTGCAACGCAACGGCGAGCTCCCCGACCTGCCCTCTCTCCGGCAGGGCTGACCCACGCCAACCCATGAACCGTCCTGGGTTTGGTTCCCAGCGGTGGTCTTGGGCATCGAGTGAATCCAAGTTCGATGAGGTGGGGCGTGACGCGACCCACCGATCTCTCGGGGGACTCAAGTCTCACATCGCTGACCAGCGCACCTGCAGACTCGAGCCCCATACGCAACGCACCCCGGAGTCGACTCCCATGCTCCGGCGGCAACGCGAACACCGAGGTCAGGCCACTCCCCTGCGCCTCAGAGTCCTGGAACGCATGGGCACTTTGTGGCCACTTTCTGGCCACCGACAAGCAAGAAGGCCGCCCCTCCACCCGGAGAAACGGCCTCTGACCTGCCCAAACGTGGAGCTGAAGGGACTCGAACCCTCGACCCCCTGCATGCCATGCAGGTGCGCTACCAGCTGCGCCACAGCCCCGGGACCCGCCGAAGCGAACCCGTCGCCCCCTGCGGGGCGCTCGGAGAGTCTAGGCGAGAACGGGGTCGAATCCCTAATCCGGGTCCCGGGTCTCGCCGTTCTCCTCGGGTGCGGTGTCGGGGCCGGCGTTCCAGTCGGTCGAGGCGTCGGTCGGCCCGAGGTTGAGGCCGGTGAGCCGCCAGTCCGGGGCGGCACCGCCACGGGACGGCACCAGCTCGGCCCAGTGCGCGTTGTGCAGCCCGATGACCCCCCGCCACGACGGCGGCTGGCCCAGCAGGGCGCCGACGGCGAGCGCGATGGCCGCGCCGTGGGACACCACGACGAGCGTGTCGTCGGGCCCCGCCGCTGCCGCGTGCTCGCCGATCGCCACCGCCAGCCGCTCCGCGACCTCGGCGCGGGTCTCCGCGCCCACTCCCGAAGGGTCTCCCCCGAGCCGCCACGCCTCGAACGCGCCCGGCCAGCGTTCCTCGATCTCCGCGCCGGTCATGCCCTCCCACTCGCCGAAGCCGCGCTCGCGCAGCCGCGTGTCGATGGTGACGGGCAGCCCGGTCGCCCGGGCGAGGTGCTCGGCGGTGCCCCGGGCGCGGGACAGGTCCGACGAGACGATGAGCGTCGGCTCGTAGCGCGCCAGCAGGGCGGCGGTGGCCGTGCGGGCCTGCCAGCGCCCGACGTCGTCCAGCGGGATGTCGATCTGGCCCTGCAGGCGGGCGCTCGCGTTCGCGGCGGTGCGCCCGTGCCGCCACAGCAGCAGGCGCGCGGTGGTCACCGGTCGGCCTCGCCGCGCGCGTCCGGCGGCAGCTCGATCACCGGGCAGTCCTTCCAGAGCCGCTCCAGCGCGTAGTACACGCGGTCCTCCTGGTGCTGCACGTGCACCACGACGTCACCGAAGTCGACGAGCACCCAGCGCCCCTGCGTCTTGCCCTCGCGCCGGATGGGCTTGGCACCGAGGTGGAACAGCGCCTCCTCCACGGCGTCGACGATCGCGCCGACCTGCCGCTCGTTGGTGCCGGAGGCGATGACGAACACGTCGGTCAGCACCAGCTGCGAGCTGACGTCGAGGGCGATGATCTCCTGGGCCTTGCGGTCGCTGGCAGCCCGGGCGGCGGCGATCGCCAGCTCGATGGCGCGTTCGGTCGCGGGCACGCGGCTCCTTCGTCGGGATAACGGGTCAGGCGGCGGACGACGAACCGGGCGGGGCCACCACGACGATCGCGGTGGCTCCCGACGTGCCCTCGGCGCCGTTGGACTTGCCCTGGTTCCACAGGGCCATGATGAGGAACCCGAGCACGAATGCCACGAGCGCCAGCACGACGAGGTGCAGCCACGTGTAGGGGTGGCGCCGGCGGACCGGCCGCTCGGCGTCCTCGTCGTCGACCGCCGCCTCGGTCGCGACGGCCGAAGCCCCGGTCGTCGGGAACGGCGAGCCGCCCGACGACGCCAGGCTGGGGAACGAGCCGGACGCCGGAGGCGAAGGGAACGCCGCCCCGGCCGGCGGTGGCGCCGGGAACGAGCCCGACGATGCCGGCGGGGCCGCAGCCGGCGCCGGTGCCGGTGCCGGTGCCGGTGCGACAGGCTGCGCGGCCGCCTGCGCGGCCGCCGAGCGGGCCGCAGCCCACGACTCGAACGAGGCCGACGAGGCCGCCCCCGCCGCCGACGGGGTCGACGCCGAGGCGGGCGCGCTCGACGCTCCACCGGATACCCCTGGGGTCGCGGGCGCCCACCCGGGTGCGGACGACGCCGGCTGCCCGGGTGTCGAGGGCGCCGTCACCGGCGCGAACGGGCTGCCCGCGACGGGCGTCGCCGCCGTGGGGGCGGCATCGGCAGCAGCGCCACGGGACACGGCGAACGGCGAGCCCGGCCGGGTGGTCCCGGCCGGCGGTGCCGTCGGGGAAGGCACCTGGCCGAACGCAGCTGCAGCCGACGACCGCACCGGCGCGGACGGCGCCGCCCGGTCGGGGGACGCGGCGGGCGGCGCCACCGGGGTGGTGTCCGGCCGCGTGCCTGCCCACGCCGGCGGGCGGCTCGGGGGGGCCGCCGTCCAGGCGGAGCGTGGCTGGGACGACTCGGGGGGCGCGACCGGCGCGTCGGAGCGGGCCGGCGAACCGGCCGACGACCACGACGAGGCGGGCCAGGCCGGCTCGGCGGGCGCCGACGGAGCTCGGGTGGGTGCCGCCGGTCCGGCGACGGGCGCACGGTTCGGCTGGTGCGAGGGGACGGCCGGCTGCGCGGGCACGGGCGGCGACCCGGCACCCCGGCGGCTCGTCGGAGCGACCCCACCGGGCGCGTCGCCGTCGTACGGTGCGCGGCCACCCGGTCCACGGCCGTCCACCGGGGCACGTCCGCCCGTGGCACCGCCGTCGAAGGGCACGCGTCCGCCCGTGGCACCGCCGTCGTGCGGCGCGCGTCCGCCCGTGGCACCGCCGTCGTGCGGCGCGCGTCCGCCCGGCACGCCGCCGTCGTAGGCGGACCGCCGGGTCGGCTGCTCGTCGGGGCGGGTGGGCGCGGCCCACGCCGGTGCGCCGCCCGCCGGCGTCGCGGCGCGCGGCGCGGCCGGCCGGCCGGAGGGCCCGGGTGCCGGTGCCTCCGGCACCGCGCCGGTCGCACCCTGCTGCCGCAGCGCGCGGCGCGAGCCCGGGACCACCGCACGTTCACCGGTGGACGCCGTCGGCACGGCGGACGTCAGCCACTCGGGGGCGCGCGGCGCCCCGGCCGCCTCCCCCGCCTGACCGTCCGCGGCCGACCGCAGGTCGCGGCGGCTGCGGCGCTCTCCCGTTTCGCTCATGACAGACCTCGATACAACCCGTACTTCGCGATGTACTGCACGACCCCGTCCGGGACGAGGTACCAGACCGGCTTGCCCGCCTGGGCGCGGGCCCGGATGTCGGTCGACGAGATCGCCAGCGCGGGGATCTCGAGCACGCTGACGTGCTCCCCGGGCAGGCCGTCGACCGTGAGCTGGTGCCCCGGCCTCGTCACGCCGACGAAGTGCGCCATGGCGAACAGCTCGTCGGCATCCTTCCACGTGAGGATCTGCTCGAGGGCGTCCGCCCCGGTGATGAAGAAGAAGTCGGCGTCCCCACGCTGGGCCGCGAGGTCGCGCAGCGTGTCCACCGTGTACGTCAGCCCCTGCCGCTCGATGTCGACCCGGCTGACGGTGAACTGCGGGTTCGACGCCGTGGCGATGACCGTCATCAGGTACCGGTGCTCCGGCAGCGTGACGTCCTGCTCCTGCTTGAACGACGGCTTGCCGGTGGGGACGAAGATCACCTCGTCGAGCCCGAACTCGGAGGCCACCTCGCTGGCCGCCACCAGGTGGCCGTGGTGGACGGGGTCGAACGTGCCGCCCATCACGCCCAGTCGCGGTCGGTTCATCGGATCAGCACGGTCGCCTCAGTGCCGCGAGCCCGCGTTGCGGAACGCGTACGTGACGAGGAGGAGGGCGACGAGCCCGACGAAGGCACCGATGCCGAAGACGACCGGCGGGAACGGCAGCTGCGTCGTGGCAGCCTCGGCGGCTCTCAGGGCAGCGTGCACGGTTCCTCCTCGGATGCCATGGGGTCTCCAGTCTCTCACGCCGTGCGCGACGCTCAAGGACGAACGTGGCCGTCCCCGTGCACCACCCACTTCGTCGTCGTCAGCTCCGCGAGCCCCATCGGGCCCCGGGCGTGCAGCTTCTGCGTGGAGATGCCGATCTCGGCGCCCAGCCCCAGCTGCCCGCCGTCGGTGAACCGGCTCGACGCGTTGACCATGACCGCGGCGGAGTCCACCTCGGCGACGAAGCGGTCGGCCGAGGCCAGGTCGCGGGTGCAGATCACCTCGGTGTGCCCCGAGCTCCACGTGCGGATGTGCTCCAGCGCCGCGTCCAGGTCGTCGACCACGCGCACCGCGATGTCCAGCGAGAGGTACTCGGTCGCCCAGTCCTCGTCGGTCGCCGCCACGGCGGGCGCCCCGGCCGGGACGGACGCCAGCGCGCGCTCGTCGCCGTGCACGGTCACGCCGGCGGCCGCGAGCGCGGCGAGGGCCGGCGGCAGGAACTCGTCGGCCGCGTCGCGGTGGACGAGCAGCGTCTCCAGGGCGTTGCAGACCCCGACCCGCTGGGTCTTGCCGTTGAGGAGGATCGCGATCGCCTGGGCGACGTCCGCGCCCGCGTCGACGTACAGGTGGCAGTTGCCGACGCCGGTCTCGATGACCGGCACGCTCGCCTCCCGCACCACGGTGCGGATGAGGTCGGCGCCGCCGCGCGGCACCAGCACGTCGACCAGGCCGCGGGCGTGCATGAGGGCGATCGACCCGCCCCGCCCCCACGCGTCGATCGACTGGACCAGGTCGGCCGGGAGGCCCTCGGCGGCCAGCGCCGCACGCAGCACCGAGACGATCGCCTCGTTGGAGCGCGCCGCCGCGGTCCCGCCGCGCAGGATCACCGCGTTGCCGCTCTTGAGCGCCAGCCCGGCCGCGTCGACCGTGACGTTGGGGCGGGTCTCGTAGATCATCCCGACGACGCCCATCGGCACGCGCACCTGCCGCAGCCGCAGCCCGTTGGGGAGCGTGGAACCGCGCACCACCTCGCCAACCGGGTCGGGCAGCGCGGCCAGCTCGCGCAGCGCGGCGGCGATGCCCTCGATCCGGGTGTCCGTGAGGGTCAACCGGTCGACGAGCCCTTCGGCCATCCCGCGCGTGCGTCCGCGCGTCACGTCCGCGGCGTTGGCGGCCAGGATCGCGTCGCGCGCAGCGAGCAGGGCGTCGGCCATCGCGACGAGCGCGGCGTCCTTCGTCGTGCGGGTGGCGGTCGCCAGGGCGCGGGACGCGACCTTGGCGCGGCGGGCGATGTCGCCGACGGCCGCCGCGGCGTCGGCCGACGACGGCTCCTCGAGCACGGGCGTCTGGGCGGAGGAGGTCACCCGTCCAGGGTAGCTTTCGCCCGCCGGCGGACCAGGACCAGGTCATCCCGATGGACCAGCTCCTTGTCGTAGCCCGGGCCGAGCTCAGCACGGAGCACCTTCGTCGACTTGCCGAGCAGCTCGGGCACCTCGTCGGACGCGTACGCGACGAGCCCGCGGGCCACCGTCACCCCGTCCGGCCCGACGATCTCCACCGGGTCGCCGGACTCGAACTCGCCCTCCACGGCCGTGACGCCCGCCGGCAGCAGCGACTTGCGCCGCTCGACGACCGCCCGCACGGCGCCCTCGTCGAGCAGCAGCCGTCCGCGCGGGCGCGCCGCGTGCGCCAGCCACAGCAGCCGGATCGACGCGCGCCGGCCCGTGGCGGCGAACCAGGTCCCGACGTCCTCGCCGGCCAGCGCCGCCGCGGCCTGCGCCGCCGACGTCAGCACCACCGGGATGCCGGTGCCCGTCGCGATCGCCACCGACTCCAGCTTCGTCACCATGCCGCCGGTGCCGACGGCCGAGCCGCGCGCCGTGACCTCGATCCCGTCGAGGTCGCCCGGCGCCTGCACCGAAGCGATGCGGGTGGAGCCGGGCCGTGAGGGCGGGCCGGTGTACAGGCCGTCGACGTCGGTGAGCAGCACCAGGGCGTCCGCCTGCACCAGGTGCGACACCAGGGCGGCGAGCCGGTCGTTGTCGCCGAACCGGATCTCCTCGGTGGCCACCGCGTCGTTCTCGTTGATCACCGGCACGACCCCGAGGTCCAGCAGCCGCGCCAGCGCGCGGAACGCGTTGCGGTAGTGGCCGCGCCGCACGGTGTCGTCGGCCGTCAGCAGCACCTGGGCCACGTGGAGCCCGTGCGCGTGGAACGCGCTCGTGTAGTGGGCGATGAGCCGGCCCTGCCCCACGGACGCGGCGGCCTGCTGCGTGGCCAGGTCGCGGGGGCGCGTGGCCAGGCCCAGCGGCGCCATCCCCGAGGCGATGGCGCCCGACGAGACCAGCACCACCTGCTGGCCGGCGGCCCGCCGGGCGGCGAGGACGTCGACGAGCGCGTGCAGCCGCTCGGGGTCGAGGTGGCCGTCCGGGTCCGTCAGCGAGGACGAGCCGACCTTGACGACGATCCGCTGCGCCGACGGCAGCTGGTCACGGCTGACGAGGGGCGCGACGCTCACGGCGCACATCCTCCCCCATCGGCCCAGGTCATTCGTCGGGCGTGGACCAGTGGCCGGCCTCGCGCTCGGTCCACAGCTCGGCGCGTGCCGCCGCCTTGGCGTCCATCCGCTCCTTGAACTCGGTGCGCTTCTCGCCACGCGTCGGCCGGTCGCCCTCCGACAGGCGCGGGTCCGTGCCGCGCGGCCCGCCGAGCAGCTCGGCGCCCGTCATGAGCGTCGGCTCCCAGTCGAACACGACGGCGTTCTCGTCGGGCCCGATGCGGACCTCGTCGCCGGCCACGGCCCCGGCGTCGAGGAGCTTGTCCTCCACGCCCAGGCGGGCGAGCCGGTCGGCGAGGTAGCCGACGGCCTCGTCGTTCGAGAAGTCGGTCTGGCGCACCCAGCGCTCCGGCTTGCCCCCGCGCACGACGAAGTAGACGCTGCCGCCCTCCTCGCGCCGCGTGACCGTGAACCCGGCGTCGTCGACGGCGCGCGGGCGGAGCACGATGCGCGTCGCCTCCGCCGTCGGCGCGGCCGCCCGCGCCTGCTCGACGAGCTCGGCCAGGGCGAACGTCAGCGGCCGGAGGCCCTCGTGGGTGGCCGCGGAGACCTCGAACACCGGCAGGCCGCGCTCGAGCAGCTGCGGGCGGACGAGCTCCGCCAGGTCGCGCCCGTCGGGCACGTCCACCTTGTTGAGCACGACGACGCGCTGGCGCTCCATGAGCGGCACGCGGCCGCCCTCGATGCCGAGGTCGCCGGCGTACGCGGCCAGCTCGGCCTCGATGACGTCCAGGTCGGTCAGCGGGTCGCGGCCCGGCTCGAGCGTCGCGCAGTCGAGCACGTGCACGACGACCGCGCACCGCTCGATGTGCCGCAGGAACTCCAGGCCGAGGCCCTTGCCGGTCGAGGCGCCGGGGATGAGGCCCGGCACGTCGGCCACGGTGTACCGCGACTGCGCGGCCTGCACCACGCCGAGGTTCGGCACGAGGGTGGTGAACGGGTAGTCGGCGATCTTCGGGCGCGCCGCCGACATCGCGGCGACGAGCGAGGACTTGCCGGCGCTCGGGAAGCCGACGAGCGCGACGTCGGCGATCGACTTCAGCTCGAGGACCACGTCGGCGGTCTCGCCGGGCTCGCCCAGCAGCGCGAAGCCGGGCGCCTTGCGCCGCGAGGACGCCAGCGCCTCGTTGCCCAGCCCGCCGCGCCCGCCGGCCGCCACGACGTAGCGGGTGCCGTAGCCGACCAGGTCGGCCAGCACGTCGCCGTCGGCGGTCTTGACGACGGTGCCGTCGGGCACGCCGACGACGAGGTCCGGCCCGGTCGCGCCGTCCTTGTGGTCACCCTGGCCCTGCGTACCGCGCTGCGCGCGGCGGTGCGGGGCATGCTGCAGGTCCAGCAGGGTCGTGACCTGCGGGTCGACCTCGAGGATCACCGACCCGCCGTTGCCCCCGTTGCCGCCGTCGGGGCCGGCGAGCGGCTTGAACTTCTCGCGGTGGATGGAGGCGCAGCCGTCCCCACCGTCACCACCCGCGGCGTGCAGCACCACGCGGTCGACGAAGGTCGCCATGGCTCCATCCCTCCTTCAGTGTGATCGTGACATGACGAAGGGGCGCGACCGGCGGTGCGGTGCGCCCCTTCGCGACGAGCTGGTGTGCTCAGGCCTGCTCGACGATGTCGACGACCTTGCGGCCCCGGCGGGTGCCGAACGCCACGTTGCCGGCGGCCAGCGCGAACAGGGTGTCGTCCCCGCCGCGGCCGACGTTGTTGCCGGGGTGGAAGTGCGTCCCGTGCTGGCGGACGATGATCTCGCCGGCCTTGACGAGCTGGCCACCGAACCGCTTGACGCCGAGGCGCTGCGCGTTCGAGTCGCGACCGTTGCGCGAGGAGCTCGCGCCCTTCTTGTGTGCCATGTCGAACTCTCCTAGATCCGTGTAGCCCCGGGAGGGCTCAGCCGATGGCGGTGACCTTGAGGCGGGTCAGGTCCTGACGGTGGCCCTGACGGCGCCGGTAGCCGGACTTGTTCTTGTAGCGGAGGATCGCGATCTTCGGCCCGCGCTCGTCGCGCACGACCTCGGCGCTGACCGTGACCTTCGCGAGGGCGGCGGAGTCGGTGGTGATCTTCTCGCCGTCGACGAGCATGAGCGCGGGGAGCGTGACGGAGTCGCCGGGCTGCGCCTGGAGGCGGTCGACCACGACGATGTCGCCCACGGCGACCTTCTCCTGACGGCCGCCCGCCTTGACGATCGCGTACACCACGTTGTTGCTCATCTCTGCTCGAAGTCCTGCGTACTCGCGGCGTTCGACGAACCCGCGCACAACTGCCTGCGTCGGCGAACTGGGTTCGGTCGGGCACGCCAGAATGGCGCGACGCGCCGACCGTCCAGGGTACGGACCCGGAGGTCCCCGGTCAAACCGCGCTACCCCCCTCGGGCTCCCCGTCGGGGTCGTCCTCGGGGGCGTCCTCGGGGATCTCGAAGAGCGCCGGGTCGACCGGTGCGAGCCCCAGTACGTCGGACCCGTCGGCCTCGTCAGCCGGGGCCTCGTCGGCCACGGCCCGGGCGACCGCGACCTCGTCCCCGTCGTCGCGCACGACCTCGGCGGGCACGGCCTCGTCGACCTCGAGAGCCTCCACGAGCTCGAGCGGCTCGTCGGCGGCGAGCGGCTCGTCGGCGGCGACCGACGCGGCGATCTCCGCCAGCGACGCCAGCACGGTCTCGTCGGGCCCGGCCGCCGACCGCTCGCCGACGGGCAGGTGCGCCGCCAGCTCGGCCAGCACGTCGAGCCGGGCGTGCTCCTCGAGCGCGGTCCCGGACGGCGCCTGCAGCGCCTCGTGCTCGCCCTCGTGCTCGCCCTCGTGGTCGTGCTCGTGGGCGTGGGCGGCGGCCGCCGCGATGGTCGCGAGGGTCGCCTTGACGGCCTCCCGCGCCTCCGGCAGCACCGGGACCACCGGCAGCGGCGCGGCGGCCGGCTCGGCGGCGCGCTTGCGGCGCGACCGCTTGCTCGCGGCCTCCGCCGGCGCCGCCTGGCCACCGGCCTCGGGCCGCCCGTTGGCGCGCTCGACGGGGTCGGTGTGGACGATGAAGCCGCGGCCGTGGCAGTGCTCGCACGTCTCGCTGAAGGCCTCGACGAGGCCCTGGCCGACGCGCTTGCGCGTCATCTGCACCAGGCCGAGCGACGTGACCTCGGCCAC
This sequence comes from Cellulomonas sp. 73-92, assembly GCF_001898175.1. Taxonomy (GTDB): domain Bacteria; phylum Actinomycetota; class Actinomycetes; order Actinomycetales; family Cellulomonadaceae; genus Cellulomonas. Next base: position 29,630 of record NZ_MKTH01000035.1, on the reverse strand, counting down.
CTGGTGCTTGGTCCGGTCGCGCCCGAGGCACTCGACGAGCCGGCGCAGGACGAGGTCGCGGTTGGACTCCAGCACCATGTCGATGAAGTCGATGACGATGATCCCGCCGATGTCGCGCAGCCGGAGCTGTCGCACGATCTCCTCGGCGGCCTCCAGGTTGTTGCGGGTGACCGTCTCCTCGAGCGTGCCGCCGGCGCCGGTGAACTTGCCGGTGTTGACGTCGATGACCGTCATCGCCTCGGTGCGGTCGATGACCAGCGAGCCGCCCGACGGCAGCCACACCTTGCGGTCCATGCCCTTGGCGAGCTGCTCGTCGACCCGGTGCACGGTGAAGACGTCGAGGTTGCCGGTCCACTTGCTGACCCGGGCGGCCAGGTCCGGCGCCAGCTGCGAGACGTACGACGAGATCGTGTCCCACGCCTCGTCGCCCTGGACGAGGAGCTGGGAGAAGTCGTCGTTGAAGATGTCACGCACGACGCGGATCGCCATGTCCGGCTCGCCCTGCAGCAGCGCGGGCGCGCTGGCGCTCTTGGACTTCTTCTCGATCGCCTCCCACTGCGCGGTGAGGCGGGCGATGTCGGCCTGCAGCTCCTCCTCGCTCGCCCCCTCGGCGGCGGTGCGGACGATGACGCCGGCGGAGTCCGGGACGATGTCGCGCAGGATCTTCTTCAGCCGGTTGCGCTCGGTGTCCGGCAGCTTGCGGCTGATGCCGGTCATGCCGCCGCCCGGCACGTAGACGAGGTAGCGGCCCGCGAGCGTCACCTGGCTGGTCAGCCGCGCGCCCTTGTGGCCGATCGGGTCCTTCGTCACCTGGACCAGCACGGAGTCGCCGCTCTTCAGCGCCTGCTCGATGCGCCGCGGCTGGCCCTCGAGGCCGGCCGCGTCCCAGTTGACCTCGCCGGCGTAGAGCACGGCGTTGCGGCCCTTGCCGACGTCGACGAACGCCGCCTCCATGCTCGGCAGCACGTTCTGCACGCGGCCGAGGTAGACGTTGCCGACCATCGACGCGGCCGCCTGGTCGGAGACGTAGTGCTCGACGAGCACGCCGTCCTCGAGGACGGCGATCTGGGTGCGGCCGTCGCGCTCGCGGACCACCATGGCGCGGTCGACGGCCTCCCGCCGGGCCAGGAACTCGGCCTCGGTGATGATCTGGCGGCGACGGCCGGCGTCCCGTCCCTCGCGGCGGCGCTGGCGCTTGGCCTCCAGGCGCGTGCTGCCGCGCAGCGCGGTCACCTCGTCGCGGCGACGCGGCTCGGCCTCGGCCGCCCCCTCGGGCCGGGCGGCGCCCCGGCGCCGCCGCCGGCGGCGGCGCGAGGTGGCCGTCCCCTCGGCGGTGTCGGCCTCGTCGTCCTCGGCAGGCTCGCCCGCCTCCTCGTCCTCGTCCGCCACCTCGGCGTCGTCGGCGGACCCGTCGGCAGCGACGTCAGCCCGGCCCCGGCGGCCACGGCCACCGCGCCGGCGTCGGCGTCGCGGCGTCGTGCCCGCCTCGTCGGCCTCGGCGAGCTCGGCGCCCGCGTCCTGCTCGACACCCTCGTCCGCGGGCTCCCCCGGCTCGTCGGCCACGGGCTCGGCGAGCTCCTCGGCGGCGACCTCGTCACGGGCGCCGCTGCCGCGGCCACGCCGACGGCGGGACGAGCGCGAGCGCGACCGGCTCGCGGGCTGCTCCTCGACGGCTTCGACGGTCTCCTCGTCGGGCACCGGCGCCTCGGCCACCGGCTCGACGGCCGTCTCGGCCTCGTGACGGGCGGCCTGTGAGATCTCCTCGGGCGAGCCGGCGGTTGCCGTCGCCCGACGGCGGCGCGGCCGGACCTGCGTCAGGTCGGGCGCCTGGAAGAGCACGGCGGTCGTGGCCAGGCGCGGTGCCTGCGCAGGCTCCTGGACCGCCTCGACGACAGGTTCCGGCGCGGCCTCGGGCTCGGGCTCGACGATCTCCTCGACGACGACCTCCTCGGCCTCGTCCTCGGTGGCGGGCTCGGTGGCGGGCTCGGCCACCGGCTCGGCGGGGACCTCCTCGACCGGGGCCGCCGCCTTGCGGCTGCGGCTGGCGCGGCGGCGCGGCGGCGCGGCGGGTGCCTCCTCGGCGACCGCGGCGGGCGCCTCAGCGGCTGCTGGGGCCTCGGCCTCCGGCGTCCCGGCCTGCTCGGCCGGCACGTCGACGGGGGCGGCCGCACGGGTGGCGCGGCGGCGGCGCGGCTTGGCGACCGCTTCCCCGGTGGTGTCGTCGGTGATGTCGGGGGTGTTCTGTTCGGTCACGCTGGGTGCTCCTGGGTGCCCGACAGCCGCCGCGCCCACACTCTCGCGGCGCCACGCGGGCCGGTCGGTCGTCGCTCACGCCCTCGGCGCGGCGACGGAAGTCGTCGTTGTCGCCACGGTCCCCCGGGTCGGCGCCAGCGCCTGCGGTGCCCGCCCGGGTAGCTCCGATCGGGAGCTGACGTCGGACGGGGCGGCGGCTGGCGCGCACGACGCGCGGTGGGCTGCGGCCCGGTTCGGAAGCGGTGTGGAACGCCCCCTCGCCGCGGTCAGTATCGCACACGACGTGGTCCCCGCCCGGCGGGACGGGGTCGCGGCGCGGCGTCGACATGGTGAGTACCATCACGAAGTCATGGGACGTTCGTCCCGACAGACGTAGGACGAAGGTCCCGAATGCGACGAGACCGGGGTCCTAGCGTCTGGGGCTGAGGTGCAGGTCACGAGGGAGAACCGCCCCCGGACGTGCGCCGCCCACCGTCCGGACGAGTTCGGAGACCTCCGTGGCAGCAGATGCGCTGGACCTGGCCCGCTGGCAGTTCGGCATCACCACCGTGTACCACTTCATCTTCGTCCCGCTGACGATCGGGCTGTCGACGCTCGTCGCGATCATGCAGACGCTGTGGGTGCGCCGTGGTGACCAGCGCTGGCTGAGGCTCACCAAGTTCTTCGGCAAGCTCCTGCTCATCAACTTCGCCATCGGCATCGCCACCGGCATCGTGCAGGAGTTCCAGTTCGGCATGAACTGGAGCGAGTACTCGCGGTTCGTCGGCGACATCTTCGGCGCGCCCCTGGCGATGGAGGCCCTCATCGCCTTCTTCGTCGAGTCCACGTTCCTCGGCCTGTGGATCTTCGGCTGGGACAAGCTGCCGAAGCGGGTGCACCTCGCGACCATCTGGCTCGTCGCGGCCGCGTCGACCGTGTCCGCCTACTTCATCCTCACGGCGAACTCGTGGATGCAGCACCCCGTCGGCGCGACGTTCAACCCCCAGACCGGTCGCGCGGAGATGACCGACCTCGCCAAGGTGCTGACCAACCCGACGGTGCTGGCGGCGTTCCCGCACACCATCGGCGCGGCGTTCCTCACGGCCGGCACGTTCGTCGCCGCGGTGTGCGCGTGGTGGATGGTCAAGCTGGTGCGCGCCGGCGACGCCACGAAGGCGCGCGAGGTCTACCGGCCCGGCCTGCAGCTCGGGCTCGTCGTCATGGTGGCCGCGGCCGCCGTCGTCGGCGTCACGGGCGACGTGCAGGGCAAGCTGATGTTCCAGCAGCAGCCGATGAAGATGGCCGCCGCCGAGGGGCTCATGGACTCCGGCAGCGGGGTGTCGATGACGCTCTTCGCCATCGGCGACCTCTCGAACAACCCCGACAGCGTCCGCCGGTTCGTCGAGATCCCCGGCGTCACCTCGTTCCTCGCGACGAACGACTGGAACGCGCACCTCTACGGCGTGCGCGACCTGCAGCAGCAGTACGAGCAGAAGTACGGCGCGGGGATCGACTACGTCCCGAACCTCGCCGTGACGTTCTGGTCGTTCCGCCTCATGATCGGCTTCGCACTGTTCGCCGGGCTGCTCGCGCTGCTGGCCCTCTGGCTGACCCGTCGCGGCAGGATCTCGGGCAGCCCCTGGCTGTCCCGGGCGGCGCTCTGGGCGCTCCCGACGATCTTCCTGGCGTCCACCGCCGGCTGGGTGTTCACCGAGATGGGCCGCCAGCCGTGGGTCGTCGCGCCCAACCCCAACCCCGAGGGCGTCGACATGGTCTGGCAGCTGACCGCCCGCGGCGTCTCGCAGCAGGTGGGGCCGGTGTCGGTGGTCATCTCGCTCGTCGTGTTCACGCTCCTGTACGGCGTCCTCGCCGTCGCCTGGTACCGCCTGATGCACCGCTACACGATCGGCGGCGTCGAGGACGACCCCGTCGACCCGAGCCCCGACAACCCCGCCAACCGGACGGACGAGGCCGACAAGCCCCTGTCCTTCGCGTACTGAGCCGGAGCGCCCACCATGAGCCACGAGACCCTGCAGATCATCTGGTTCCTCCTCATCGCCGTGCTGTGGACCGGCTACCTGGTCCTCGAGGGGTTCGACTTCGGCGTGGGGATGCTGCTGCCGTTCGTCGCGCGCGACGAGAAGGAACGGCGCGTCGCGATCAACTCGATCGGCCCGCTGTGGGACGGCAACGAGGTGTGGCTGCTCACCGCGGGTGGCGCGACGTTCGCCGCCTTCCCCGAGTGGTACGCCACCCTGTTCTCGGGCGCCTACCTCGCGCTGCTGCTGATCCTCGTCGCCCTCATCGCCCGCATCGTGTCGTTCGAGTGGCGGGGCAAGATCACGACGCCGCGCTGGCAGCGGGCCTACTACTGGGGCCTCGTCGGAGGGTCGTGGGTACCGGCGGTGCTGTGGGGGGTCGCGTTCGGCAACCTCGTCGCCGGCCTGAAGATCGAGCCGGTGACGACCACCGTGAGCAACCTCGACGGCGCCACCACCCGGACGACACTGCAGTACACCGGGAGCTTCTTCGACCTGCTGACCAACGGCCACGGGTTCGCCCTGCTGACCGGCGTGCTCACCGCGGCCGTCTTCCTCGCGCACGGCGCGATCTTCCTGTCGCTCAAGACGAGCGGGGAGCTGCACCAGCGCGCGACGGCCGCGGCCTCCCGGCTGAGCGTCGTCGCCCTGGTCGTCGGCGCCGTCTGGGCGATCTGGCTGCAGCTGGCGTACTCCGGCAAGGCCTGGACGTGGGCGGCCCTCGCGGTGGCGGCGGTGGCGCTGGGTGCGTCGACGGTGTTCACCCGGGTGCGCTCGGAGGGCCGCGCCTTCGTTGCGTCGGCCGTCGCGATCGTCGCCGCCGTGGTGCTGATCTTCGGGTCGCTGTACCCGAACGTCATGCCGTCGAACGTCGACCCGGCGTACTCGCTGACCATCCACAACGCCTCGTCGAGCGCCTACACGCTGACGATGATGAGCTGGGTGGCGGTGATCTTCACGCCGATCGTCCTCGCCTACCAGGCGTGGTCGTACTGGGTGTTCCGCAAGCGCATCGGTGTCCAGCACATCCCGGAGCAGGCTCCTGTGACGTTCGCGCTCGAGAACGCCAACCCGGCGCGGTGACCCCGACCCGGCCGGCGGCGGTGTGAAGCCGCTCGACCCCCGCCTGCTGCGGTACGCGCGATCGGCCCGCGGCTACCTCGCGCTCACCGTCGGCCTGGGCATCGTCACCGCCGCGCTGGTCGTCGCGCAGGCCCTGCTGCTCGCGCACGCGCTGGCGCGCGCCGCGCACGACGGGGCGACCCTGGCGTCCCTGCGGCCGGCGATCGGCTGGCTGGCGGCGGTCGTCGTCGCGCGCGCCTCGGTCGTCGCCGTGCAGGAGCGGTTCGCGCACCGCGCCGCCACCCGGGCGGTCGGCGAGCTGCGCGCTGGGGTCGTCGAGCACGCCGTCGCTCTCGGCCCGCGCTGGCTGGCCACCGGGCGCGGCCCCGAGGTGGTGACGCTGGCGACCCGCGGGCTGGACGCGCTGGAGCCGTACTTCGTCCGCTACCTGCCGCAGCTGGTGCTGTCGGCCACCGTGACGCCGGCGACGATCCTCGTCGTCCTCGGGCTGGACTGGGTCTCGGCCGCGATCGTCGTCGGGACCCTCCCGCTGATCCCGATCTTCATGGTCCTCATCGGGCGGATGACCGAGGGCCGGTCGGAGCGGGGGCTGCACGCGATGTCGCGGCTCGGCTCCCAGGTGCTCGACCTCCTCGCCGGCCTGCCGACGCTGCGCGCCTTCGGCCGCCAGGCGGGGCCGGCGGTGCGGGTGCGGGCGCTCGGCGACGCCCACCGGCGGGCGACGATGGGCACGCTGCGGGTCGCGTTCCTGTCCGGGATGGTGCTCGAGCTGCTGACGACGCTCTCCGTGGCGCTCGTCGCCGTCTCGATCGGGCTCCGGCTCGTCGGCGGCGGGCTCACGCTGGAGACCGGCCTGGCCGTGCTCGTGCTGGCGCCCGAGGTGTACTGGCCGCTGCGGCAGGTGGGGGCGCAGTTCCACGCGTCGACGGACGGCGTCGCGGCCGCCGAGGCGGCGTTCGCGGTCCTCGAGGCCCCCGTGCCCGCCGTCGGCACCGTCCCCTGCCCGGACCTGCGCCGCGCGACCCTGGCGCTCACCGGCGTCACCGTCCGCTCGTCCGGCGGCCGGACGCCGTCGGCGCTGGACCTCACGGTGGCACCGGGGACGGTGACGGCGCTCGTCGGGCCCAGCGGGGCCGGCAAGACGACGACGGTCGAGGTGCTCCTCGGCCTGCTGCGGCCCGACGAGGGGACGGCCTCGCTCGTCGTGCCGGGCGCGGCGCCGGTGGCCCTGGCGGACCTGGACCCCGCGACGTACTGGCCGCAGGTGGCGTGGCTGCCGCAGCGGCCGGTGCTGGAGCCGGGGTCGCTGCGGGCGCTCGTCGGGCCCGGGGCCTCCGACGAGGCGCTGGCCTCCGCCGCCGCACTGACGGGCCTCGACGCGGTGGTCGCCGGCCTGCCCGCCGGCTGGGACACCGTGCTCGGCGCCGGGGGCGCCGGGCTGTCGGTCGGGCAGCGCCAGCGCGTGGCGCTGACCCGCGCGCTGCTCTCCCCCGCGCCGTTCGTCGTGCTCGACGAGCCGACGGCGCACCTCGATGCGGCGGGCGAGCGGGTGGTGCTGGCGACCGTGGCGGCGATGCGGGCGGCCGACCGCACGGTGCTGCTCGTGGCGCACCGCCCGTCGCTCGTGGCCACGGCCGACTCCGTGGTGACGGTCACGCCCGTCGAGGCGGCAGCCCGATGACCCGCGAGCGCGGCACGCTCCGCCGGGCCGTGCGGCTGCTCGGCCTCGACACGCGGCGCGTGCTGCTGGCGGTCCTCACCGGCACGCTGGCCCTCGGCTGCGCCGTGGCGCTCGCCGCCGTCTCCGCGTGGCTCATCGCGCGGGCGTCGCAGATGCCGCCGGTGCTGCAGCTGTCGATCGCCACCGTCGCCGTCCGGACGTTCGGCATCGGGCGCGGCGTGCTGCGGTACGTCGACCGGCTGGTGTCGCACGACGTCGCGCTGCGCGGCATGACGAACCTGCGGACCACCCTGTACACGCGGCTGGCCGCCGGGCGCAGCGAGGCCACCCTGCGAGTGCGGCGCGGCGACCTCCTGGCGCGCGTCGGTGCCGACGTGGACGCGGTCGGCGACGTCGTCGTGCGCGGGCTGCTGCCCGCCGGGGTGGCGCTGCTGCTGGGGATCGGGACGGTCACCGCGATGGCCTTCTTCTGGCCCCCCGCGGCCGTCGCGCTGGCGGCGTGCCTCGTGCTCGCCGGCGTGGTGGCGCCGCTGCTGGCCGCGCGCGGCGCCCGGGCGTCCGAGCGGCGGGCCGTGACGGCGCGGGCCGACGCGTCCGCGGCCGCGCTCGCCGCCCTCGACGACGCCGGACCGCTGCTGGTGGCCGGCGGCGTGGGGCGGCGCGTCGCCGAGCTGCGAGACGCCGACCGACGGCTGGCCCGCGCGGTCGACGCCGGTGCGGCGAGCAGCGCGGTCGCGGCCGGGCTCGGGATCCTCGCGACGGGCCTGGCGGCCACGGCCGCCCTCGTCACGGGCATCCCGGCCGTCGTGTCGGGCGCGCTGGCGCCGGTCGAGCTCGCGGTGATCGTGCTGACGCCGCTGGCGGCGTTCGAGGCCACCGGGATGCTGCCCGCCGCGGCGGTGTCGGTGCAGCGCTCGCGCGCCGCCGCGGCGCGGATCCTCGCGCTCCTCGACTCCGCGGCACCCGACGCCGAGCCGAGGGGCACCGCCGAGCCGCCGGCAGCCACCTCCCGACCGCCAGTTCAGTTTCCTGAACTTTCGGTGGCGATTCACGACCCGAACGTCAGGAAAGTGAATGTCGGGGAGGGGGCGGGGATCGTCGCGCGGGGGCTGGACTGCGGGTGGCCCGGGCTGCCACCGGTGCTGCGGGGCGTCGACCTCGACGTCGCGCCCGGCCGGTCGGTGGCGATCGTGGGCCCGTCGGGCGCCGGCAAGACGACGCTGCTGCTCACGCTCGCGGGGCTCCTCCCCCGGGCCGGCGGCACCCTGCTCGTCGACGGCGACGAGCCCACCGTGCTGGACCCCGCCGAGCGGGCCGCCCGCGTGGTCGTGACCGCCGAGGACGCGCACGTGTTCGGGACCACCGTGCTGGAGAACCTGCGGGTGGCGCGCGGCGACGTCACGCCGGACGAGGCGACCGCCGCCCTGACGGCCGCTGGCCTGCAGGACTGGCTGGCCGCCCTCCCGGACGGGCTCGACACGATGCTCGGCCCGGACGCCCGCACCGTGTCCGGCGGCGAGCGCCGCCGCCTCCTCCTCGCCCGGGCGCTGCTCGCCCCGGCACCGCTGCTGCTCGTCGACGAGCCGGCGGAGCACCTCGACCCGGCGACCGCGGACGCCCTGGTGACCAGCCTGCTGGCGGGGCCCCGGACGCCGGCGGGCGGTCCGCGCGGCGTCGTCGTCGTCACCCACCGGCTCACACCGCTCGCGGCCGCCGACGAGGTGCTGTGGGTGGAATCCGGCCGCATCGCCGCCCGTGGCACGCACGCGGAGCTCTCCGCCGGTCTGCTCGACTACGGTGAAGCCGTGCGTCGGGAGCGGGTCACGGCAGATCACCGGGAACGGGCATGACCGACGTCCCGGGTCGGGGCGGTGGGGTCGGCGCGCCGTTCCAGCACGGCGTGCTCATGGAGGCCGTCCCCGCGCCGCCCTCGCTGACCGGCGACGGGCTCCAGGACCTCATGGCCGCGATCCTCGCGGTCGCCGGCGAGCTCGAGCTGCCCGCGGTGCTCGAGCGGTTCGTGCAGGTCAGCGCGGAGCTGACGGGTGCGCGGTTCGGCGCCATCAACGTGCTCGACCAGCAGGGCGCCTCGGTGACGTTCGTCTACACGGGCGTGCCGACGGCGATCGCCCGGATGATGGCGCACCCGCCGCACGCCCAGGGCGTGCTCGGCCAGATCCCCGAGACCGGTGCGCTGCGGCTCGACGACCTGACGGCGCACCCCGCCTTCAAGGGCTGGCCGGCCCACCACCCGTCGATGGGCTCCTTCCTCGGCGCCTCGGTCCGGGTGCGCGACCAGGTGTTCGGCCAGCTGTACCTCTCCGAGAAGCTCGACGGGACGCCGTTCAGCGAGGACGACGAGCGGACCATCGTCGCCCTGGCGGCCGCGGCCGGCGTCGCCGTCGCCAACGCGCAGCTGTACGCCCAGTCCGCCCGCCGCGAGCACTGGCTGCAGGCCGGGCAGGCGATCACGACGATGCTCCTGGAGGGCATCGACGAGGAAGAGGCGCTCGAGCACATCGCCCACACGGCCAAGGAGGTCGCCGCCGCCGACACCGCCGCGCTCGCGCTGCCCGGGCTGGGCGGCGAGCTGCTCGTCGAGCTCGCGGACGGCCACGACGCCGACAAGCTGCTGGGCCAGGTGATGCCCGAGGGCGGGCGGGCCTGGACCGTCCAGTACGAGGGCAAGGGCCTCATGACGCCCTCGCTGGCGAGCTCGCGCACGGAGAAGCTCGAGGTGATGCGCGGGTTCGGGCCGGCGATGTTCGCGCCGCTGCAGACGAGCGGGCGCGGGGTCGGCGTCCTCATCCTGCTGCGCCGGGTGGGCGAGCCGCCGTTCGACGAGGGCGACCTGGCGACCGCCGAGTCGTTCGCCGGGCAGGCCGCGCTCGCCTACGTCCTCGCCGAGGCCCGCCACGCGCAGGACGTCGCGGCCCTGCTCGACGAGCGGGAGCGGATCGCCCGCGACCTGCACGACCTGGCGATCCAGCAGCTGTTCGCCACCGGCATGCAGCTGGAGACGGTGCGCCGCCGGTCGGCCCGCGGCGTGGATCCCCACGAGCTCACCGCCATCGTCGAGGAGGCCCTCGACAACGTCGACGAGTCGGTGCGCCAGATCCGCCACATCGTCTACGAGCTGCGCGACCCCGACGCGGCGACCGGCCTCGTCGAGCGGCTGCGCCGCGAGGCCTCGCTCGCCCGCACCGGCCTGGGGTTCGCGCCCTCGCTCGTCATCCTGCTGGACGGCAACAGCCTCGACACCGACGACGTCGACACCGAGTACCTCATCGACGAGCGGCTGGACGCCCAGCTGACCGACGACGTGGTGGCGGTCGTCCGCGAGGGCCTCGCCAACGCGGCACGGCACGCGCAGGCGTCGTCGGTCCGCGTGCGGGTCTCGGTCACCGGGAAGGGCCCGCAGGGCACCGTGACTGTCGAGGTGCAGGACGACGGGGTCGGCCTGCCGGCGGTCCGCGAGCGCTCGTCGGGCACCGGGAACCTCGCGACGAGGGCGCGGCAGCACCGCGGGACGTTCACGCTCGGCGTGCCGCCGGAGGGCCGCGGCACCATGCTCACCTGGCAGTCGCCGCTCGCCTGAGCGCTACCGCGCCACGGCCGACGAGGTGGGCGCGGCCACGGGCCTGCGGCCGGTCTGCAGCCGGCGCAGCACGCCGACCGCGATCACACCCTGCCCAGCGCAGTACAGCGCCATGATCGACAGCTCCCGCCACGGGTCGGGGAACGTCGTCGTGACGCCCGGCCAGAACAGGCTGAACGCCAGCAGGCTGTCCGACGCGAGGAAGGCCAGCGCGCCCCACCCCGTCGCCGCGTTCACCCCCCACGCGGTCGCGGCCGTGGCCGCGAGCAGCACGCCGTAGACCACGACGGCGGGCGCCAGCGACCCGAGGTGCGGCCAGAGGACCGGGACCAGGACCGCCAGCCAGACGACGTAGAGCAGCGCCGGCCAGGGTGGACGTCGCGTCCGGGCGGGTTCGACGAAGAGGGCGACGTACGCGAGGTGCGCCGCCGCGAAGGCGGCGAGCCCGGCGACGAACGAGACGCCGAGCAGCACGTCACCGGCCCACGACGCCACGATGCCGGCGCCGAGCAGCACGGCGGCCCGGGACGGGACGAGCCGTCCGCGCCGCGCGACGAGCAGCACCGCCATCAGGAGCGCCGGCATGAGGAGCCACTTCGTCACCAGCCGCCCGGGCAGCACAGTGCCGAGGAGGACCAGGTGGACCGCCACGACCAGGCCGTAGCCGACGAAGGGAAGCATCGCGCGCCGTTGCACGCGCCGACCCTACGGGTGGTGCCGCAGAAACGCCCGTCCGGTCGTCAGCGACCGGGCTCGGCGCGCCAGCCGGAGTGCTTGCGAGCGGCGACCCACGCCGCCACCTGCGTGCGCCGCTGCAGGCCCATCTTGGCCAGCAGGGACGTGATGTGGTTCTTGATCGTCTTCTCGGCGACGCCCAGGCGGTCGGCGATCTGCCGGTTCGACAGGCCCTCGCCGATGAGGTCGAGCACGCGCAGCTCGCTCGGCGTGAGGTTCTCGGTGGGGTCCTCGTGGCCGGCGCGGCGGCGGGTGACGGTGCGCTCGTCGAGCAGCGTGCGCCCGGCGGCCACGGCCCGGATGACGTCGGTGATCTCGGCGCCCCGCACCGACTTCAGCAGGTAGGCGGCGGCGCCGGCGTCGAGCGCGGCGGCCACAGCGTCGTCGTCGTCGAAGCTCGTCAGCACGATGGCCTTCGCGCTCGGCAGCGTCTCGCGCACGGACCGCATGAGGTCGATGCCCGTGCCGTCGGGGAGCTGCAGGTCCACCAGCAGCACCTGGGGCCGCACGAGCGTCGCCCGGCGCACGCCGTCGGCGACGGAGCCGGCCTCGGCGACAACCGTCATGCCGTCCGTGCGTTCCACCACCTCGGCGATGCCGCGGCGCACGACCTCGTGGTCGTCGACGATCATCACGGAGATGGGCTTGAGGCGATCAGCGCCCGCAGGTGCGGAGGTCACCGTGGCATCGTAGCCATTCGTGACCAGCATCCTTCTGCCTGACACGATCGACGACGAGCCCGCCCTGCCGGCCGGGGTGCGCGCGCTGCGCTACCACCCCGGCGCGCCGCTGCCCACGGGGGCCGACGAGGCCGAGGCGCTGGTCGTGTGGACGCTCGACCCGGGCACGCTCACCGAGCTCGCCGCCCTGCCGAGGCTGCGCTGGGTCCAGACGCTGGCCGCCGGCCCTGACGCCGTCCTCGCCGCGGGTTTCGCGCCGTCCGTCGCGGTGACGTCCGGCCGTGGCTTGCACGACGGCCCCGTCGCCGAGCACGTCCTGGCGCTGACGTTGTCCCTGGTCCGGCGCGTGCCGGCGATGCTGCGGGCGCAGCACGAGCACCGCTGGGCGGGCGAGCTCGGCGGCGCCCAGCCGCTGCACCCCGCCGGCCCGGTGACGACCCTGCTCGACGCCCGCGTGACGATCTGGGGCTTCGGGTCGATCGCCACCCGGCTCGCCGGGCTGTACTCGGCGCTCGGCGCGCACGTCACCGGCGTGGCGACCCACGCCGGCCCGCGCGGCGGGTACCCGGTGGTCGCCGCCGACGAGCTTCCCGCGCTGCTCCCCCGCACCGACGTGCTCGTCGGCCTGCTGCCGGCCACGCCGGCGACCCGCCACGCCATCGGCGCGGAGGTCTTCGGCCTCCTGCCGGCGGGCGCCTTCGTCGTCAACGCCGGCCGCGGCGCGACGCTCGACGAGGCGGCGCTCCTCGCGGCGCTGCACGCCGGCCACCTGGGCGGCGCCGCGCTGGACGTCTTCGAGACCGAGCCCCTCCCGGCGACGTCCCCGCTCTGGGACGAGCCGGACGTCCTGGTCAGCCCGCACGGGGCCGGCGGCCGGCCCATCGGCTCGGCCGACCTCATCGCGGAGAACGTCCGGCGCTTCGTCGCGGGCGAGCCGCTGCGCAACCTCGTCGTGCGCTGACCGGCGGGCCTCAGCCGGCCGTGCGCCCAGACCTGCGCGGTCGCGGCTGGCAGTGCGGGCAGGAGTACGACGAGCGGTTGGCGAACGCCTCGCGCCGGATCGGCGTGCCGCACCGGGGGCACGGCAGGTCCTCGCGCCCGTAGGCCGCCAGCTCGCGCTCGAACCAGCCGGAGCGGCCGTCGATGTCGACGTAGAGCGCGTCGAAGCTCGTGCCGCCCGCCGCCAGCGCATCGGCCAGCACGGCGGCGGCGCCGTCGAGCACGCGGGCGGCCTCGACCGGCCGCAGGGCGTCGGCGGGCCGCGCCCCGTGCAGGCGGGCGCGCCACAGGGCCTCGTCCGCGTAGATGTTCCCGATACCGGAGACGAGGGTCTGGTCGAGGAGCGCGCGCTTGACCTCCGTCCGCCGCCGCCGGAGGGCGGCCGCCAGGGCCCGCCGGTCGACGACCGGGTCGAGCAGGTCGCGCGCGATGTGGGCCACCGGGGCGGGCAGCGCCGGCACGTCCGACCCGAGCCCTCCCGGGCCACCGTCGGCGGTCGGCACCAGGTCGGGCACCGCGAGGTACCCGAACGTCCGTTGGTCCACGAAGTCGAGCGCGGTGCCGTCGTCGAGCTCGAGGCGCACCCGCAGGTGGGGCGCCGTGGGCTCGTCGTGCCCCTCCGGCCGCACCAGCAGCTGGCCGCTCATGCCCAGGTGGAACAGCACCGCCTCGCCGGGCTCGTCGAGCAGCAGCCAGCAGAACTTGCCGCGGCGCACGGCCGCGGTGAAGGTGCGCCCCCGCAGGCGGCCGACGAGGTCGGCCTCGCCGCCGTCGTGGCGGCGCGTGACGCGCGTGCCCCGCACCGCGATGCCGTCGACCCGGCGGCCCAGCACGTGGCGGGCCAGGCCCGCCCTGACCGTCTCGACCTCGGGGAGCTCCGGCACGCCCGGTCAGCCCGCGACGGTGCTGCCGGCCGCGGCCCCGTCGTGGCCGGCCTCGTGCTGCGTCGACAGCCTGACGAGCGCGGTGTACGCCGCCTCCGCGGCCTCCTGCTCGGCGATCTTCTTCGCGGTGCCCGTCCCGGAACCGCGGACCTCGTCGGCGACGACGACCTCGGCGGTGAACACGCGGGCGTGGTCGGGACCGGTGCCCGTCACGACGTACTGCGGCACGCCGAGCCCGAGGGTGGCGACGAGTTCCTGCAGGGAGGTCTTCCAGTCGAGCCCGGCGCCGAGGTCGGTCGCCCGGGCCAGGGTCGCGCCGACGAGCCGTTCGACGAGCCCGCGCGACACCTCCAGGCCGTGCGTCAGGTACACGGCGCCGATGACGGCCTCGAGCGTGTCGGACAGGATCGAGTCCTTGTCGCGGCCGCCCGTGGCCAGCTCGCCCTTGCCCAGGAGGATGTACCTCCCGAGGTCGAGCTCGCGGGCGACGCCGGCCAGCGCGCGCTGCGACACGGTGGCGGCGCGCATCCGCGCCAGGTCGCCCTCGGGGTGGTCGGGCTGCTCGCGGTAGAGGCGCTCGGTGACGACGAGCCCGAGCACCGTGTCGCCGAGGAACTCCAGGCGCTCGTTCGTCGGGATACCCCCGGCCTCGTGCGCGAAGCTGCGATGGGTCAGGGACAGCACGAGAAGCTCGGGGTCCAGGTGGACACCGAGCTTCTCCAGGAGCGGCGCGACCGCGGTGCTCACGAGTTCACCTCGAGATCACCGCGCGGACTCACGCGTGCTCGTGCTCGCTCTTGAGCGCCTGCTCGTAGGTGCGCTCGCCATAGGCGCCGCACGCCGGGCACGCCAGGTGCGGCTGCTTGGGCGCCTTGCAGCGGGGGCAGGTGCTGAGGGTCGTGGCAGTGGTCTTCCACTGCGACCGCCGCGCACGGGTGTTGGCGCGCGACATCCTGCGCTTCGGAACAGCCACGGCTAGCTCTCTTTCGTCTCGTCGTCCGTTCCGGTCAGGCCGCCGAGGGCGGCCCACCGGGGGTCAAGCGTCTCATGCGAGTGTCCCGGCTCGTCGGCCAGCCTGGCCCCGCAGACGGGGCACAGACCCGGGCAGTCGGGCCGGCACACGGGCTGGAACGGCAGCATGGGCACCACCGCGTCCCGCAGCGCGGGCTCGAGGTCGAGGAAGTCCCCGTCCAGCTCCCGCAGGTCCTCGTCGTCCTCGTCGCCGTCCTGGGCAGCGACGGCAGCGCGCTCGGGGTAGACGAACAGCTCGGCGAGCGTGACGTCGACAGCCTCCGTCACCTCGTCCAGGCAGCGCCCGCACTCCCCGACCGCCTGGCCGCGGACCGAGCCGGTGACCAGGACCCCCTCCATCACCGCCTCGAGCCTCAGGTCGAGCTCCAGGTCGGATCCTTCGGGGATGCCGATGACGACGGTCCCGAGATCCGCGGGGGCCGGCACCGTCATCCGCATGGTCCGCGTCGATCCCGGACGTCGACCGAGCTCATGGGTGTCGAGCACGAACGGCGAGCGGGGATCGAGGTGGCCAGGGCGCTGCACGGCGTAGTCCCCTCGTCGATCCCGGTCCCAACCACCACCGGCTGGACCAGCGGACGAGTCTACGGCACGCCCGCGCCGCCCCCAAAACGGCCGGGACGGGCTCAGCCGCCGTCGAAGCCCAGCCGACCGGCGAGCTTGGCGCGGCCGGCCTGCACCTGCGCCAGCACCTTGCCGAGGTCGATCTCGAAGTCCGCCAGGCGACGGTCGCAGTAGTCGTCCGCGTCCCGTCGCAGCGCGTCGGCCTGCTCCTGGGCGTCGGCGAGGATCTGGGCCGCCTTCTCGCGCGCCGCCACCGTCACCGCCTCGGACTCCACCAGGCGGTCGGCCTCCTGCCGGGCCTGCGCGACGATCTCGGCCGCGTCCGCGCGCGCCTGCTCCTTCGCCGCGTCGACGTCGGCGAGCAGCGCGTCCGCCTGGGTGAGCTGCTGCGGCAGCGCCTCGCGCGCCTGCTCGACGAGGTCGAGCAGCTCCGCCTTGTTGACCAGCACCGACGACGACATGGGCATCGCCCGCGCGCCGGCCACCGTCGCCGTCAGCGCCTCCAGCACGCCCTGCACGCCGCCGGTCCGCTCGTCGTCCACCGCGCTCACGCCCTCTCCTCCAGCGCCGCGGACACCGCCGCGGCGACGCCCGGCGGCACGAGGTCGTCGATCGACCCCCCGTGCCGCGCCACGTCCTTGACCAGCGAAGACGCCACGTGGGCCAGCGCACCGTCGCCGGGGACGAAGACGGTCTCGACGCCCGACAGGTGCCGGTTGAGCAGGGCCATGCCCAGCTCGGCGTCGACGTCGGCACCGCCCCGCAGGCCCTTGACGACCGCCTGGGCGCCGGACCGCGTGAGGAAGTCCGCCAGCAGCCCGTCCCAGCTCGTCACCGTGACGCCGGTCATGTCCGCGACGGCACCCTCGACGAGCGCGACGCGCACGTCGACCGCCAGCAGCGGGTGCTTGGCGGCGTTGTGCGCGACGACCACGACGACCTCGTCGAACATCGAGCGCGCGCGCCGGATGACGTCCAGGTGGCCCAGCGTGACGGGGTCGAACGACCCGGGGCAGACCGCGAGACTCACGACGGCCAACCTACGCCGGGCTCGGCCCGCGGGCCGCGCGCCCTCGCCGGGGTCACGCGCCCGGTTCGGCCAGCCACAGCGTGGTCTCGCCGTAGCGGCGCTCGTCGAACCGCGCGAGCCCCGCGGGCCACGACGGCTCGGGGCTGCGCGTGGAGCGCTCGACGACGACGACCGCCTGCTCGTCGAGCGCGCCGACCAGGGCGGTCAGCACCGCGCCCAGCGCCGCCTCGCCGACGTCGTACGGCGGGTCGAGGAGGGCGAGCCGCCACGGCGCCGCCGGCGGACGCTCGACGAACCGCTCGACGCGGTCCGTGACGACCGTGACCCGCGCGTCGAGGCCCAGGGTCGCCGCGTTGCGCCGGCAGACGTCGGCGGCGGGCTTGGAGGCCTCCACCAGCGTGACGGAGGCCGCACCCCGGCTCGCGGCCTCGAGGCCGAGCGCCCCCGAGCCCGCGTAGAGGTCGAGGACGCGCGCGTCGGCCACGACGTCGAGGTGCTCGAGCCGGGAGAAGAGCGCCTCCCGCACGCGCTCGCTCGTCGGCCGGGTCCCGCGCGCGGGGACCTCGAGGGTCCGCCCGCCCGCGCTGCCGGCGACGATGCGCGTCACCGACCGGCCGCCGCCGGCTTGCTCCCCGGCGTCCCCGGGGCGCCGCCGGACGCCTCGAAGAGCCGGTCCATGAGGGTGCCGGTGGCGATCGACGAGCCCACCGCGAACGCGATCGCCGACCCGACCACCTGCAGCAGCAGGAACGTCGGGGTGACGTGCCGCAGGATCAGCGCGATCCACGTCGGCAGCAGGCACAGCACGACGAGGTCCGGGCCACGGGACACCACGGTGGTGACGCCCGTCGGCAGCGCGCCGAACGGTGTCGACACGAGCGGCTTCGACCAGTTCGGGCCGGGGCGGTAGGCGGCGCGCACCGTGGCGGCGGCCCACACCGGCGCGCCGAGCGCGGCCAGCACCAGCCAGGTGCCGACGTCACCCGCCCAGCGGCCGAGAGCCGCGAACGCCAGCAGCGCCCACGCGAGCATCGCCACCCCGGGCACGGCCATCCGCAGCCGGCGCACGGTCTTCGCCGCCAGCGGCAGCATCCGGTCGAGGATCGGGTTCATCTCACCGGCGCGCGCGCCCTCGGCGGCTGCGCTCGAGGCGATCCCGCCCGCGACGAGGACCGCGACGAGCACCCCGGGCACGTTCGCCAGCTGCGGCACCACGGTGGCCAGCCACGGGATGAGCGCGGCCACCACGAGCTGCACCAGGTGACGTGGCGAGCGGCGCAGCTGCGCCACGTCGGCCGCGACGAGCGCGCTCGCCGCCCCCCGCACGCCGTGGAACCGGGAGACCCAGCGGCGCACCGGGCGTGCCGACCCGGCCGTCAAGGCGCGGCCGAGCTCACGCGAGTCCAGCGAGACGACGGCGCCCATCGCCTGCGTCGCCACCGAGCCGCTCTCGCGCAGGCTGCGGGCCGGCATCCGATCGAGCCGGCCGTCGACGAGCCACACGAGGGCCGCCACGAGGAGCACACCAACGACCAGCAGCGGCCACGGCGCCACCGGCAGCTGAGCGAGGTGCGCGCCGCCGAGCGCCAGCACGACCGCCAGCACGGCCGAGACCCCGAGCAGCGCGTCGCCCGCGAGCGCCACCCGCCGCCGCGACACCCCGGCCGACTGCACCACCGTGGCCAGCAGCACCAGGAGGGCCGCGACGACGACCCCCGCCGCGGCGGCCAGCAGCGTGCGCTGCCCGCTGTCGCCGAGCAGGCCACCGTCGAGCAGCGCCACGACGGCACCGCCGGCGACCGCGCCGACGATCGGCAGCCGGCGCGCGGCCGGCCGCAGCAGCCCGCGCCGGTCCACCGGCAGCACGAGCCACCAGGCCGACTCCGCCCCCCCGGTGCCGACCGGGCCGAGCCGGCCGGCCAGCGACACCAGCACGCCCGCGCCTGCCAGCAGGGCCACCGCGACCAGCGTCGGCAGGCTCAGGCTCGTCGCCGGCGGCACCGCCGGCGGCGGCGGCAGCGAGGCGCGGACCTGCCCCGCCACGCCGACCGCGACCGCAGCGCCGATCGCCGCCGAGATGACCGCGTAGTACACGTCGCCGAGCAGCGACGACAGGCTCGCGCCGGCGCGCGCCCTGCCCGCCGCGGCGGTGAACCGCCGGATCGAGCGCGCCTCGGGCAGGTCGCCCACGTCGCCGGGCAGCACCGCGGGGCCGCCGTGCGGCAGCTCGTCCGTCACGAGGGGATCCGGGCGATGCGTTCGGCGGCGTCGGCGGCGGAGAGCAGCTCGTTGGCGTGGTCGTCCAGGTGCAGGGCACGGTCGGCGACCGCGCGGACCAGCTCGGGGTCGTGCGACGCCATGAGGACCGCACCCCCGGCGGCCTTCTCCGCGACGAGCCGATCGGCAAGGGCCGAGAGCATGCGCCGGTCCAGCCGCTGCTCGGGCTCGTCGAGCACCAGCAGCGAGCGCGGCCGCGCGAACCCGGCGGCCAGCAGCAGGCGGCGCCGCTGCCCGCTGGACAGGGACACCGGCAGCGACCTGGCGTGGTCGGCGAGGCCGAACTCGTCGAGCAGCTCGTCGACCCGGTCCCACGCGTCGAGGACGCCGTGCCCGCGCGCGACGAGGTACAGGTGCTCGGCCACCGACAGCGACGGGAAGTAGGCGTCGTCGTCCAGCACCGAGGAGACCGCGCTGCGGAACTCGACCGTCCGCTCGTCGACGGGCCTGCCGAGCACGGTCAGCGTGCCGCCGGCCGGCTCGAGCAGGCCGATGACCGCGCGCAGCACCGTCGACTTGCCGGAGCCGTTGGCGCCGACCAGGGCGAGCGCCCGGCCCGGGTGCAGCGTGAAGGTCACCGGTGCGCACACCGGCGCCCCGCCGTAGCCGACGAGCAGGTCCTGGGCACGGGCGACGGGCTGAGGCACGACGGCCAGGGTAGACCGCCCTCCCGGTGGCCTCACACGCGGTCGATGAACTCCTCGCCGGCGCCGCGCAACCGCTGCTCGATGGCGTCGGCCAGCGCCGGCCAGCCGGTCAGCTCCGGGTCGTGGACGACGAGCGCGGTGGCCTCCTCCCGCGCCCGCTCGATGAGGTCGGCGTCGCGCGCGACGCGCAGCAGCCGCAGCGACGACCCGGCGCCGGACTGCGCGGCGCCGAGCACGTCGCCCTCGCGCCGCAGCTCGAGGTCGGCCGCCGCCAGCTCGAACCCGTCCGTGGTCCGCACGAGCGTCTCCAGCCGGGTCCACGCCGGCGTGCCCTCCTCCGCGTGCGACACCAGCAGGCACACGCCCGGCGCGCTCCCCCGGCCGACGCGGCCGCGCAGCTGGTGCAGCTGCGACAGCCCGAACCGGTCGGCGTCGAGCACGACCATCGCCGTGGCGGCCGGCACGTCGACGCCCACCTCGATCACGGTGGTGGTCACGAGGACGGGCGTCTCGCCCGAGGCGAACGCGGCGAGCGCCCGGTCTTTGTCCTCCGACGACATCCGCCCGTGCAGCAGACCGATCGGCACGCCGGCCAGCTCCGGGCGGCCCCGCAGCTCCTCGACCACCTCGAGCACGGCGCGCAGCGGGCGGCGGGTCGCCTTCGCGTCGCCGCCCTCGCCTGCCTCGCCTTCCTCGTCGGCCAGCAGGTCCGCGTCGTCGTCACCCTGCTCGTCGCCGTCCGCGCTGATGCGCGGGCAGACGACGAACGCGCGGCCCCCGGCCGCGACCTGCTCGCGCACGAGCGCCCACGTCCGCGCCACGTAGTTGGGCCGGTCGGCGTAGGCCATGAACGTCTTCACGCCGGATCGGCCGGCGGGCACCTCGCGCAGCACGGACGTCTCCAGGTCGCCGAACACCGTCATGGCCACGGTGCGCGGGATGGGCGTCGCGGTCATCACCAGCAGGTGGGGCTGGACCTCGTTCCGGGTGCGCAGCACGTCGCGCTGCTCGACGCCGAACCGGTGCTGCTCGTCGACCACCACGAGCCCGAGGTCCGCGAACTGCACGTCCGGGTTGAGCAGCGCGTGCGTGCCGACGACGATCCCGGCGGCGCCCCCTGCCGCGTCGGCCAGCGCCTCGCGCCGCGCGGCGGCCGGCAGCGAGCCCGTCAGCAGCGCGACGCGCGTCGCCCGGTCGGCGCCGCCGAGGAAGCCGCCCTCCGCGAGGTCGCCGAGCAGCGCCCGCAGGGTCCGCGCGTGCTGGGCGGCGAGCACCTCGGTCGGCGCCAGGAGGGCCGCCTGCCCGCCGGAGTCGATGACCTGGAGCATCGCCCGCAGCGCGACGACGGTCTTGCCGGAGCCGACCTCGCCCTGCAGCAGCCGCTGCATCGGGTGCGCGGCGGCGAGCTCGTGGGCAATCTGCTGCCCCACCTCCACCTGGCCGGCGGTCAGCGTGAACGGCAGCCGCGCGTCGAACGCGTCGAGGAGCCCCCCGGCCGCGCCCGGCCGCCGCACCGCCGGCTGACCCGCCGCCCGCGCGCGCCGCCGCGCCAGCTCGGCCTGCAGCACGAACGCCTCCTCGAACCGCAGCCGGTGCCGGCCGCGGTGCCAGTCGGCGTCCTCCTGCGGCACGTGCACCAGCCGGAGCGCGTCGAGCAGCGACGGCAGGCGGTGGGCGGAGCGCAGCGCGGGTGGCAGCGGGTCCGGCACGTCGGCGTCCTGGAGCCCGGCGAGCTCGTGGCGGACCGCGTTGCGGATCTGCCAGCTCTGCAGGCTCTGGGAGGCCGGGTAGATGGGGATGGGCCAGGCCGCCTCCTCGCGGGCGCGCTCCTCGTACTCCGGGTCGAACACCTCGAAGTCCGGGTGCAGGAACTGCAGGTGGCCCTGGTACTCGCTGACGACGCCGCTGAACAGACCGCGCCGCCCGGGCACGAGCTTCGCCTCGTAGTAGCGCAGCTTGGCGCGGTGGCCGGCGAAGATCACGATCCGCAGCCGCCCGCGCCCGTCGGTGACGGACGCCTCGAGCATGGCCTTGCCGCTGCGGGTGGCCCGCACGGTCGCGCTCTGGACGTCCGCCACGACGGTGACGTGCTCGCCCAGCACCAGCCCCGACAGGTCGGTCAGCTCGCCGCGGTGCTCGTAGCGGCGGGGGTAGTGCCGCACGAGGTCGCCCACCGTGCGCAGCCCGAGGCCCTCCAGGCTCTTGCCGGACTTCAGCCCGAACGCCTTGGGGACCGGGCGGTCCAGCGGTGCGGCGGACGGGAACGCGGAGACCGTCACCTCAGTCCACCCCGATCCGCCACCGCAGGCCGCCGGCGACCGGCCCGACGAGCACGACGTCGACGTCCGGGTAGGCGGATTCCAGCCAGCCGCGCAGCGCCACCGCGTCGTCGTACGCCTCGCCCGGGCCGTGCTGGACCGTGACCGCCTGCGCCGCCCCCGCGGCCTCCTCGACGAGCGCCCCCGCCGTCGGCGCCAGGTCACCCCACACGTCGACGTCGGCCGTCCGCAGCCGCGCGACCGCCGCCTGCGCCTCGTCGGCCCGCGTCCCGGCCGCGCCGCGGCCGCCGAGCACCGCGAGCGCCGCGACGGCGGTGGCCAGCACGTCCGGCGCGCCGACGAGCTCCAGCTGCACCCCCTCGACCGCCACCGCGCGCGCCGGGCCGGCGAGCTCGTCGTCGCCGGCGAGCAGGACCACGCGCGCTGCGGCGGAGTCGGCGACCGCGCGCGCCAGGTGCTCGGCCGTCACCGGCTCCTCGGGGCAGCGCACGACGACCACGGCGCCGCCGGTCGCGAAGAACCGCGCGGCGCCGGGCTCGGCCGTCGCGATGACCAGCCCGAGGTCGTCGCCGGCGGCCACCTGCTGCGCCGCCCCCTCGACGAGCCGGACGACGACCTGCGTGCGGTCGCCCAGGTGCGCGGCCTCGATGGCGGCGGCCGGGTCGTCCGTGTGCACGTGGACGTGCCACAGGTCGTCCGCCCCGACGACGGCCACCGAGTCGCCGACAGCCGCCAGCCGTTCCCGCAGGGCCGGCCCGAGGTCGGCAGGCTCCGCGGGCGACACCAGGAGCATCACCTCGTAGGCACCGCCGGGCTCGGCCACCCGCCACGCCGCCAGCTCGTCGGGCGCCACCCCGCGGTCCGGCAGCCAGTCGAGCGGCGTCGCACCCGTCCGCGGTGCCAGCGTGCGGTCCAGGGCCTCGAGCACGACGAGCAGCGCGCACGCCCCCGCGTCGACGACGTGCGCCTCGCGCAGCACCGGGTGCTCGGCGCTGATGCGCGCCAGCTCGTGCCGCGCCTGCTCGAGCGCGGCGCCCAGGAGGTCCGACGCGGGTGCGCCGGTGCGCGCGGCATGGCGCGCCTGCTCGGCGACCAGGCGCGCGACGGTCAGCACCGTCCCCTCCTGCGGCCGGGCGACGGCCCCGCGCGCCGCCGCGGCGGCGGCCTCGAGCCCGGCCGCGATCGCCGACGGGTCCGCCGGCTCGTCGTCGGGCAGCGCGGCGGCGAACCCGGCCAGCCACTGGCTGACGATGACGCCCGAGCTGCCCCGGGCGGCCGTCAGCGCCCCGGAGGCGAACGCCCGCGCGACGAGCCCGGGGCCCGCGGTGCCCGGCGCCTTCGCCGCCCGCCGCGCGCCACCGGTGACCGTCAGCCGCACGTTCGTCCCCGTGTCGGAGTCCGGGACGGGGAACACGTTCACCGCGTCGATCCGTGGCGCCGCCTGCGTCAGGAGCTCCGCCGCGACCCGTGCCCAGTCGCGCACCGCCGCGCCGTCCAGCCGCTCCACGCCCGCTCTCCCTCCGCCGGCCCCCACTGTGCCGCAGGCTGCCGACAGGCCGCGCACCGGCACCGCATTTTGGCGCCCGGGAACCGTGGGCTAGTCTTGTCCGGTTGTCCGGCAGCCCCGGACATTCGTGGTGCCCGCAGCGGCCCGCGCCGGTCCCGGCGCCCGAGGACGACGAGCACTCCGCCGACCACCGACCAGGAGTACACCGTGGCAGCCACCTGCGACGTCTGCGCGAAGGGCCCGAGCTTCGGGCACAACGTCTCGCACTCGAACCTCAAGACCAACCGCCGCTGGAACCCGAACATCCAGCGCGTCCGCGTGGTGGAGAACGGCACCCCGAAGCGGCTCAACGTCTGCACGTCGTGCCTCAAGGCCGGCAAGGTCAGCCGCGCCGTCTGAGCCGTCCGAGACCGTTCGTCCGGGGCCTGTGAGGATGCATCCTCACAGGCCCTTGGCGTTTCTTTGACGCGTGGCCTATGGCATCGTGACCATATGGAGCAGACCGACGAGGTGACCATCCGGCTGGCCACGGTCGCGGACGCGGCGGCCATCGCCGAGGTCCACGTGCGATCGTGGCAGCACGCGTACGCCGGCATCGTCCCGGACGAGTTCCTTGCCGGCCTCGACCCCGCTCGCCGCGCCCCCGTGTGGGCGGAGGACCTGCGCCGCGGGCCTGACGAGCACGTGCTGACCTGGGTCGCCGAGGAGGGCGGTCGCGTGGTCGGCTTCGCGACGCTCGGCCCAGGTCGCGACGAGGACGCCGGCCGCGGCGACCGCGAGATCTACTCGATCTACCTCGATCCGGACCAGTGGGGCCACGGCGTGGCCCGCGACCTCATGCGGACGGTCGTGTCCGAGGCGGGCGCCGGCACCCGGATCATGCTGTGGGTCCTCGCCGAGAACGAGCGCGCCCGGCACTTCTACCGCCGCAACGGCTTCGAGCCCGACGGTGTCGAGAAGCTCGCGCCCGTCGGCGGGGCCGAGCTGCTCGAGGTGCGCTACCGGCGCGGCTGATTCACCCGTTCGCCACATCTGTCATGGGTTGATTTCAAGCCGGGGCGGGCCGGTGCCGATTGTCCGGCATGTCCTCTTCGACGCCCACGTCCATCCAGCCGGGCTGGTACGAGGACCCTCAGACCGCCGGGATGCTGCGCTGGTTCGACGGCGTGACGTGGTCGCCGTTCACGAAGCCGCACGCCGCCGTCCCGCGGCGGGCCGCCGTGCCGCAGCCGAGGACAGGTCCGGCAGCGGGCCAGGCGCCCGCACAGGCCACGGACCACTCGGTCGCCGCCGCGCGCGCCGCGCTGCTCGCCGCCGACTCCGGGCCCATCCCGGTGGTGCCGGCCCCGGTCGAGAAGGCACCCGTCGCACCGCCGGCGGCCGCGGCCGCCCGCCCGGTGCCGTCGCCGGCTCCCCAGGCCGGGTCGCCCGTCACGCAGTCCGAAGCTGCCGCGCGCGCCTCCGTGGCCGCCGTCGAGGAGACGCCGGCGGTCGCCCCGGCCGCCTCCTCGGCCACGACGGCGGCGACCGACCGGCTGGCCGCGATCGCGTCGGCGGGCCTGGCCACCTGGCCGTCCCCGGCGGTCGCCCCCATCGCGACGCCGTCCTGGGGACCGCCGGGGGTGGCCGAGCCCGACCCTGGCGCCGCGCGCGGGCCGACGGCGCTGCGCCGGCTCGTCGGCCGGCTGGCGGAGGACCTGCCCCCGTGGCTGCCCGCCGCGATCGCCGGGCCGCTCTCGCTGCGGATGGTGCGCTACGCCACCCGCACCGACCGGTTCCGCGACCGCCTCACCGCCGAGGGCCTCAAGCGGCTCGTCTTCCCGGACGAGACCGCCTGGCAGGCGTCGCTGGCCGCGTGCCTGGGCGTGCTGACGATCGCGCTGTCGGTCTGGCCGCTCGCCGGGTTCGGCGCGTGGCTCGTCACCTGCGCGTTCGCGGGGCTGGGGTTCCGGCGGCTGCGCCGGGAGGTGCTGCTGGGCGGGGCCGAGCGGGCGTGGTTCGGCATCGCCTGCGGCGTGGGCCCGCTGTGGACCGGCCTGCTGGCGCTCGTGTTCCGCTGAGGGGCTCAGCCGGCGAAGTGGTCCCAGCCGGCGGGCACGCTCGGCCTGGCGCCGCCGACGAGCACCTCGGGCGCGCCGTCCGCCGGGGCGGCCAGCACCCGGCCGACGACGACGAAGGGCCCCGGTACAAGAGCCGACGCCGGGAACGTCGCGAGCAGCCCGTGGTCCTCGCCGCCGCCGAGCACCCACGCCGTCGGGTCCTCCCCCAGCACCTCGGCGACCGCCGCCAGGCGCCCCCGGTCGGCGGCGAACGCGTCGGCGTCCAGGTCGATCAGCACGTGTGAGGCGGCGGCCAGCCGGCCGGCGTCGCGCAGCAGGCCGTCGGAGACGTCGATCATCGCGGTCGCACCGGCCCGGGCCGCGACCGGTCCGGCCGCCACCGGGCTGGTGGGGTGCCGGTAGGCCGCGACGAGCTCGTCGTCCAGGGTCTCGAGGTCCGCCGCCAGCAGCGCGAACCCGGCGGCCGAACGCCCCCGCACCCCGGCGTGCGCGACGACGTCGCCCGGCCTGGCGCCGGACCGCGTCACCGGTGCGCGCCCCTCGAGGTCGCCCAGCGCGGTGACCGCCACGGTGACCTCCGACCCTCCGGACAGGTCGCCGCCGACGACGCCGACGCCCAGCGGCCCGCACTCGTCGGCCAGCCCGCGCGCGAGGTCCTCGAGCCAGGCCACCGGCAGGTCGCCCGGCAGGCCGAGCGCCACCACGAGCGCCGTCGGGACCGCGCCCATCGCCGCGACGTCGGCGAGGTTCTGCACGGCGGCGCGACGGCCGACGTCGCGACCCGTCGACCAGGCCCGCCGGAAGTGCCGGCCCTCGACGAGCACGTCGGTGGTGACGACGAACCGCCCGTCCGCCGCGGCCACCACCGCGGCGTCGTCACCCGACGGCAGCAGCGTCGCCCGGCCCGGCGGCAGCAACGGGACGATGCGCGCCAGCAGCGCGTCCTCCGACACCTCGCGCACCAGCGGCTCACCCACGGTCGCCACCGTAGCGTCCCGCCGCGCGCGCGGCCGGAGCGATCCGTGCCGGTGGGAGCCGCCTCACCGGAGGATGGGCGAGGATGTCGCACGTGCCCCGTCGTCGCCTCCAGCGCGCGTGGATCGTCGTGCCCGCCCTCCTCGTCGGCGGGTGCGCGTCCGCGGTGCCGGTCGACCCCGCCGCCCACGCGACCGACCCCGCGTGCGCGGCCCTCGTCCTCGCCACGCCCGACTCGCTCGGCGACGGGCTCGCCCGCCGCCGCACCACCGCGCAGGCGACCACCGCGTGGGGCGACCCCGCGATCGTGCTGCGCTGCGGCGTCGAGCCGCCCGGCCCGACGACGGAGCGCTGCGTGACCGTGCAGTCGGCGCAGGGCCCGAGCATCGACTGGCTGGTCGTGCAGGACGGCGCGACCGGCGGCGCGACGGCCGGGCCGACGCCGACCGGGCAGCCCACGGCCGGCAGCACCCCCGGCACCAGCGACTGGACCTTCACCACCTACGGGCGCGTCCCCGCGGTCGAGGTCCACGTGCCCGCGGCGGTCGCGGCGGCTCGCTCGACGACGTTCCTCGACGGCCTCGCCACGGCCATCGCGGCGCACACCCAGCAGCAGCGCAGCTGCCTCTGAGGGCTCAGCGCAGGCCGGTGGGCCGATGCAGGGCCAGCTGGATGAGCTCGTCGACCAGCGCCGGGTAGTCCAGCCCGGTGGCGGCCCACATCCGCGGGTACATCGAGAACGGCGTGAACCCGGGCATGGTGTTGATCTCGTTGACCACCACGTCGCCGTCGGGTGTGACGAACACGTCGACCCGGGCGAGCCCTTCGCAGCCGACCGCGTCGAACGCGCGGACGGCGACGTCGCGCACCCGCGCGGTGACCTCGTCGGGCAGGTCCGCCGGGCAGGTGAGGTCGACGGACTCCTCGTCCAGGTACTTCGCGTCGAAGTCGTAGAAGGCGTGCTCGCCGTGCACGACGATCTCCCCGGGGAGGGACGCGCGCGCGGGCGCCCCGTCCCGGCCACCGAGCACGCCGCACTCGATCTCGCGCCCGACGATCGCCGCCTCGACCAGCACCTTGGGGTCATGCTCGGCGGCGGCGCGGACGGCGTCCAGCAGGTCGGCCCAGTCGGTGACCTTCGTGATGCCGAGGCTCGACCCGGCACGCGCCGGCTTGACGAACACCGGCAGGCCGAGCGGCGTCGCCCGCTCCAGCACCGCTCCCGGGTCGCGGTCCACCTCGCCGGGCCGCACGACGACGAACGGCCCCACCGGCAGGCCCTGCCCGGCGAAGACGAGCTTCATCATCTGCTTGTCCATGCCGACGGCCGACGCCAGCACGCCGGCCCCGACGTAGCGCACGTCCGCCAGCTCGAGCATCCCTTGGACCGTGCCGTCCTCGCCGAAGGGGCCGTGGAGCAGGGGGAAGACGACGTCGACGTCGCCGAGCGCCTGGGCCACCGGGCCGTGCAGCACCTGCACCGCGCGGTCGCCGGCAGCCTGCGGCAGCAGCACGCGCGCGGAGCTGTCGTCGACCTCCGGCAGCCTCCCGTCGGTGATGGCCCAGCGGTCGGGGTCGTCGTCGGCCAGCACCCAGCGACCCTCGCGCGTGATGCCCACGGCGAGCACGTCGTAGCGGGAGCGGTCGATCGCGCGCAGCACGCCCCCGGCCGTGACGGCGCTGATGGGGTGCTCGCCGGAGCGCCCCCCGAAGAGGACCAGGACACGGGGGCGCGGCGAAGCGGTCTGAGACATCGCGCCCGACCCTACCGCCAGTCGATAGCCTCGCCGGGTGAGCCACCCCGACCTCTCCCCCGCCACGCTCGCCGTCACGGCGGGGCGCCCGCCGCGCGTCCAGGGCGGCCCGGTCAACCCTCCGCTCGTCCTCTCGTCGACGTACGTCTCCACCGGGACGCCCGCGGCCGGTGAGCTGTTCTACACGCGCAACGACACCGAGACGTGGCGCGCGCTCGAGGCCGCGCTCGCGGCGCTCGAGGGGACCGCGCTGCCCGCGCTCGGGTTCGCCTCCGGGATGGCGGCGATCGCCGCCGCGTTCTCGCTCGTGCCGCGCGGCGGGCGGGTCGTCATGCCGGAGCACTCGTACGGCGTGGCGCTCGGCCTGGCCCACGAGCTCGCGACCGTCGGCGACATCCGGCTCACGCTGGTCGACATCGCGGACACGGAGGCGGTCGTCGCGGCGATCGTCGGCGCGGCCGCTACGGGGCACGACGAGCGGGCGACGGCCGCCGTCGCGCACGACGATCACGTGTCGGCCGCCGACCGAGCCGAGCACGACGAACCCCGGAACCGCCGCAGCGATGATGGGCCGGCCGCCCTCCTGTGGATCGAGACGCCGACCAACCCGATGCTCGAGGTCGCCGACACGCCGGCCCTCGCGGCGGCGGCCCACGCGGTCGGCGCGCTCGTCGTGGCCGACAACACGTTCGCGACGCCGCTCGTCGTGCGCCCGCTGGAGCAGGGCGTGGACGTCGTCGTCCACTCGGTGACGAAGTACCTCGCCGGGCACAGCGACGTCGTGCTCGGTGCCGCCCTGACGTCCGACGACGGTCTGCGCGCCCGCCTCGCCTCCTACCGCACCGTCCACGGCGCCATCCCCGGGCCCTTCGAGGTGTGGCTCGCGCTGCGCGGCCTGCGCACGGTGGCGCTGCGCGTCGAGCGGTCGCAGGCCAACGCCGCCGAGCTCGCCGCGCGGCTCGTCGGGCACCCCGGCGTCGTCGAGGTGCGACACCCGTCGCTGCCGTCCGACCCCGGTCACGAGCGCGCCGCGCGCCTCATGGACGGCTTCGGCTCGATCGTCGGGCTGCGGCCGGCCGGCGGCGCCGCGGGGGCGGACGCAGTCGTCGACCGGGTGCGCCTCTGGCTGCCGGCCACGAGCCTGGGCGGGGTCGAGTCGAGCCTCGAGCGCCGGCGCCGCTTCGCCACCGAGTCCCCGACCGTGCCCGACGACCTCATCCGCCTCTCGGTCGGCATCGAGGACGTCGAGGACCTCTGGCGCGACCTCGACCAGGCGCTGCGCAGCTGACGCGGCCCGGACTCGGCACCGCGGCGACGGGCCTTGTCGCGACGTCGAGCCGGCCGTCGGCGTGCCGCTGTCCCGCCGCTCTGTGTCAGGACCGCGAGGCCCCTGCGGGATCAGCCCGGTTACCCCACCCGTTCGGAGAGCATCCCTGGCGTTGCCGGATCCCCGTCTTCGGGCACGACGAATGTGCGCTTTGACCTGGACAAACACTGTCAGCTCGGCGTATCATCGAACACATGTTCGCACGCGTTGGTCTCGCCGGAGAGCGCACTGTCGCGCTGTCCGACGA
>NZ_MKTH01000034.1 GCF_001898175.1 Cellulomonas sp. 73-92 | reverse complement strand
CCGCATCCGCCACGAGGACTTCGGCGAGGGCCGAGTCGACGCGGTGACCGGCGAGGGGCCGAAGCGCGTGGCGCACGTGCGCTTCGACAAGGTGGGCGCGAAGAAGCTCCTGATCAAGATCGCGCCCATCGAGAAGCTCTAGGCCGGTGCCGTCTCCTCGGTGCCTGCGTCGCTCGGGGTCGGAACCTGCCCGGTGAGCAGGAGATGGTGCAGCGCCAGCCGCCGCAGAGCCAGGATCACCGGCTCGTAGAGCGCGGTGCCCAGAATGCCATAGGTGGTGGCCTCCGCCCGGGTGAGCGCGGCGATCGGCACGACCTCGAGAGTCGCGAGCTCGCCCACCGCGTCGGAGTAGCGCCGCAGCGTCGGCTCGTCCCAGGGCAGCCCGGCATCCTCCACCGCCCGGATCGCGGTGTCGAGCTGGCGCACGGCCGCGTAAGACGGGTCGTACGTCAGCCCGGCGAGTGCGATCGCCGCCCGTGCGCGCCGGTCGTCGTCGTCGCCGTCGAGCGGCGCGGGGATCTCGGCGTAGGGCGGCAGGGCGTTCACGGCGAGGTGCGCCGTCTCCGAGGGGCTGTCGAGCGGCGCGTCGATGAGATCGAGGATGTCGCGGACACGCACGAGCGGCAGTCCGCGCACACCCGCGAGCGCGCCGATGAGGCGCAGGCGGTCGAGGTGGGTCTCGTCGTACTCGGCGCTGGTGGCGGAGGTGGCTTCGCCGCGGGGGAGCATCCCCTCGCGGATGTAGAACTTCAGCGTCGCGACCGGGATGCCGCTGCGCTCGGACAACTCGGAGATCTTCATGTGTCTCCCTCGGGGGGCAGGAGTTGCGTGCACCTTCGTCGTACCGTGCCGGGACGCCCCTTGTCCAGCACGAGGATGGGCACCGCGCCCTCCGAGTCGGGCGTGCTTGCGGGTTAGGCTGGCGCGATGGCACTCTTCTCGCGTCGCCCGAAGCCGTCCGACGCCGCACCCGGGACCGACGCCGCCGACACCTC
Organism: Cellulomonas sp. 73-92; assembly: GCF_001898175.1. Taxonomy (GTDB): domain Bacteria; phylum Actinomycetota; class Actinomycetes; order Actinomycetales; family Cellulomonadaceae; genus Cellulomonas. Next base: position 1,585 of record NZ_MKTH01000034.1, on the reverse strand, counting down.
CGACCCGGCAGGCACCGCAGAGTCCGAGGCTGCGGCACCCCTCACGGACGCCGCAGCAGACGAGGCGGCGGTGCCTCAGGTCGGCATCTCCACCTCGTCCTTCGGCGGATTCGGCTCGACACAGGTCGAGGCCGCCCCGGAGCCCTCCGGCGAGGCGCCCCCGCCGGAGGAGTCGCTGCCGGGCCTCCCCGACAACGTGCTGCTGCGCGACGCCCTGGCGGCCCTCGACGAGGATCCGGACGCCGCGCAGATCTTCAACGTCGCGCGCCAGCTGCTGCAGGGCAACGTCTACCTCCGGGTGAAGGGCGACGCGCAGGCGCTGCTCCGTGCCGGTGAGGATCTCCCGCTGGCCGTCGCCACGCGCGACGACGGCCAGTTCGTCATGCTCTACAGCGGTGGTGTCGCACTCGCCGAGGCGGTCAACGCGGACGGCGACACGCAGACGTCCGCCATGGGGCAGGCGATCCAGACCGTGCTGCAGTACGTGCTCCGCGGCGAGTTCGCCGGGGTGGTCATCGACCAGTCGTCCGCACCGGCCAGTGTCGTGCTCCCGCGGGCCCTCATCGGCCGCGCGGTCGAGGAGATGGACCCCGAGCTCACGCTGAAGCACCTCCTCGCGGCGCCCCGCACGGATGCCACGGCCGCTGCCGTCGTCGAGGCGATGACCACGGCGCCGCTCTGGGTGGCCGTGAACCGGGCCTCGGAAGAGGATGCCTGGGGTGTCGCGGAGTCCCACACGCCCGCGGGCGAGCGCATCCTCGACGTCTTCTCCCATCCGCTCGAGGTCGTGGCGCTGGGGCGCGGTGACCAGCCGACGCCCTTCACGGCCGCGCAGCTGGCGGCCGCCCTCGCCTCGGACGCAGGACTGTCCGGAGTCGTGCTCGACCCGGGCGGCCCATGGATCCGGCTCACGCGGGCGCAGCTCGCGCCCGTCCTGGAACTCGCGGAGTAGTCGCACACTAGGCAGGTAAACTGCGCAGGTAGACTGTATAAGTGCTAGTCTGGCGGTGTGAGTGAGATCGATGACACCGCTGCCGCCCTGCGATCGGCGACCGCCCGGCTGACGCGTCGGCTGCGAGCCGAGGGCGGCGCGTCCGACTTCACCCCCTCGCAGGTCGCCGTGCTGCGACGGCTGCTCGAGTCCGGTGCGGCCACGACGTCCGAGCTCGCGCGGGCCGAAGGCGTCCGGCCGCAGTCGATGAGCGCCACCATCGCGTCGCTGGAGGCCGCGGGGATCATCGGCCGCCGGCCGGACCCGAGTGACGGCCGCGCCACCCAGGTCTTCCTGACGCCCGATGCCGAGCGCGACATCCTCGGCCATCGTGCCGCGAAGCAGGAGTGGCTGGCGAGCGTGATCGCCGCCCGGCTCACCCCCGCGGAGCAGCACACCCTCGCCGACGCCGCGGCGCTCATCGAGCGCCTGCTCGCGCCCTGATCCCGACCCATCCATCTCCTGAGGAGTCACCATGCCCATCACCGCCCTCGACCCCCGTACCGCCCTCGTCGTCGTCGACCTCCAGCGCGGCATCGCCGGCTCCCCGGCAGCTGCACCCGTGGTGGCCGGCGCCGTCCGCCTCGCCGATGC
>NZ_MKTH01000033.1 GCF_001898175.1 Cellulomonas sp. 73-92 | reverse complement strand
CGGTCGAGGAGCGGGTCGCGCGCGTCGCGTTCGACGAGAAGGGGCTGGTCGCTGCGATCGTGCAGCAGTGGGACACCGGGGAGGTCCTCATGCTCGGATGGATGGATGCCGAGGCCCTGCGGCGCACGCTGACCGAGGGACGGGCGACGTACTGGTCCCGATCGCGCCGGGAATACTGGCGCAAGGGCGACACCTCCGGAAACATCCAGCTCGTGCGCGGTGCGCGCCTGGACTGCGACGGGGATGCGATCCTCCTCCGCGTCGAGCAGGTCGGCCCGGCCTGCCACACCGGGACGCGCACATGCTTCGACACGGACGATCTCGCGCCGGTGGTCTCCGCGACGCCCGAGGGTGCCTGAGGTGCGGCGCCGGCGCGCGGGAGCGATCCTCGCCGGGCTGGTGATCGTCGTCGCGGCGCTCGTGCCGGTCTCCGCCGAGGCTGCGGTGCCGTCGGTCACCTCGCTCTCCGGCGCGGACCGCTACGCCACCTCTGCAGCCATCAGCGCCGCATCCTTCTCCCCGGGTGTCGCGGTCGCCTATGTGGCGAGCGGGGCCGCGTTCCCCGATGCGCTCTCCGGAGCCGCGGGGGGCCGCGGCGCAGCGCCCGTCCTCCTTACCCGCACCGACGACCTCCCCTCATCGATCGCCCAGGAGCTGACGCGACTCGCGCCGAGACGCATCGTCGTCCTGGGCGGCACCGGCACGGTCTCCGACACGGTCGTCGCGGCGCTGGGCGCTTACACGACCGGGACCGTCACGCGTCTCGCCGGCGCCGACCGGTACGAGACGTCGGCGGCCATCAGCCTGGCCGCGTTCCCCGCGGGCGCACCGGTCGCGTACCTCGCGAGCGGTGAGACCTACCCGGATGCCCTTTCCGGGGCGGCGGTGGCAGCGATGGCGGGAGGCCCCGTCCTCCTCACCCAGGGCGCGACGCTCCCGACGGCCATCGCGACGGAGCTCGCGCGACTGCGACCGGGACGGATCGTGGTGCTGGGCGGGGAAGGGGCGGTGTCCGAAGACGTCGCGGCAGCCGCGGCAGCCGCGGCGGGCGGCGTCACGGTGTCCCGGCTGTCCGGTGCCGATCGCTTCGCCACGTCCGCGGCCGTGAGCGCCGCGACCTTCGCGCCGGGCGCACCCGTCGTCTACGTCGCGAGCGGGACCGACTTCGCCGACGCCCTCACCGGCGCCGCGGCCGTGCACGGCGCGCCGCTCCTTCTGACGCTGCCCGATGCGGTTCCCGACGCCACCGCCCGGGAGCTGCTACGGCTCGCACCGGAGCGCATCGTGGTGCTCGGCGGCACCGGCGCCGTGAGCGCCACCGTCCGCACGCGGCTCGCCACGATCGCGACCGTGCTGCCCGCCGCGACGGGGGGCAAGATCACGACGACGACCGAGGTTCCGGCAGGCTCCTGCCTCTCGTCGCCGAACACCACGTATCGCGTGTGCGTGCGCACGGACATCGGCTTCGGCGTCTTCCGCGGTACCACCGCGCTGTGGACCTCGGAGACTCCCGACGCGCAGGTGCGCGCGCTCCGCGTGGGCACGGACGGGAGCGCGACGCTCTACACGATCGACGGCCGGGCGATCTGGCAGTCCAGCACGAGCGGGAGCGCGGGCCGCGAACTGGTGATGCAGGACGACGGGG
>NZ_MKTH01000032.1 GCF_001898175.1 Cellulomonas sp. 73-92 | reverse complement strand
GCCGTTCGGCTCCCAGACGTCGGCGAGCGCGACCGCCCTCCCCTCCTCGAGAGCCCTCTCGACGAGGACCGCCGCGGCGGTCCGGGCCTCGTCGGCGGCACCGCCGCTCGGCCCGTGGACGATGAGGACGACGTCCGGATCCGCTCCCGCCGACGAGGTGGCACCGGCGGCGCGGATCTGGCGCTCGACGGTGATGCGGGCGGGGACGTTCTCGAACGGCGCGATCCGCTCGGCCGCGCCCGGTGACGCGAAGGCCGGCGACAGCCGTACCGGTGTCGCTGCGTCCGCCGAGAGGGTGCGGGCCACGAGGACCGCGCCGACCTCGTCCGCGCCGGGGTAGCTGTGGGTCGCTCCCCCGATGCCCGGCGCCTCCGCCCACCGATCGATCCACAGCTGCTCCAGCGTGCCCGCCGCGCGGGCGGCGGTGTCGTCGGCGGTCAGGAACAGCTCGCGGAACGCACCACGCGCGGCGCCGTGGACGAGGGAGAGGTTGACGATGTGATTGCGCAGACGTCGTTCGTGGAAGTCGCGCAGGACATCGACCGGCACGGTGGCCGCAGCGTCGAGCCGCGAGCGCTCGCGCAGGAACATCTCGTGCTCCTGGGCGCCGAGGCGGTGCAGCTCGCGGCCGTGGTCGGACCAGTATTCGGGCTCCTCGGAGCTGCTGTAGGAGTCCGATGCGCGCATCACCGTCGACATCACGCGGATCGGCCGATCCGGGCGCGACTCGGACATCCGGCGGACGGTCTCGAGCCGTCCGAGGATCTCGGCCAGGGAATCGTCGTTCGTCCGGGAAGGTATGAGACCGCCGTAGCCGAGGGTGTCCGCCGAGACGATCACGGCGTCGGCGTCCGCAGCGACGTCGAGCAGCCATCGACGGATCGCCTCGGGGTCGCCTCCGTCGCGCATGCGGGGCAGGGCCGCGGCGGGTGGGAGCAGGAGCTCGGCGCCGCCGATCCGCGCCACCTCACGCGGCAGCGACACGTTCACGGGCC
>NZ_MKTH01000031.1 GCF_001898175.1 Cellulomonas sp. 73-92 | reverse complement strand
AGCGCGTCGCGCCAGAAGAACAGCCGCAGCCGGGCGTCGAGCGCCGTCATGCATCCGAGGAGCACCACCAGGATGCCGAGGTAGGCGACGCTCACGACCCGGCCCGACGAGGCTCGGGGAGGGGGGCCGCGCTGCGATCGCCGCGCACCCGCTTCAGGACGAGCTCGGCGCTGATGAGGCACATCGGGACGCCGATGCCCGGAATCGTCGAGGAGCCGGCGAACAGCAGGCCCGACACCTTCCGCGACGCGTTACCCGCCCGGAGGAAGGCGCTCTGCCGCAGCGTGTGCGCCGGGCCCAGGGCGCTCCCCGACCAGGCGTTGAGGTCGTCGGCGAAGTCGCCCGGGCCGACCGTGCGGCGGACGACGATGCGCTCGGCCAGGTCCGGGGCATCCGTCCACGCGCCGATCTGGGTGATGACACGGTCCACGAGCGACTCGATCGCCGGATCGCCGGTGCCGTCCACGCCACCGTGACCCATCGACGGGTCGGCCGGCACGGGGATGAGCACGAAGAGGTTCTCGTGCCCCGCCGGGGCCACGGCGCTGTCGCTCGCGCTGGGCTTCCCGATGTAGAGCGACGGCGTCTCCGGCGGCCGTCCCTGCGCCCGGTCGCCGATCGCGGTGAACGCGCCGTCCCAGTCGTCGGCGAGGAGGAGCGTGTGATGGGCGAGCTGCGGCAGCGCGCCGCGCACGCCGAGCATCGCGAGCACGGCGCCCGGGCCGGGGTCGCGTTTCCGCCACCAGGCATCGGTGTGATCGCGCTCGTCGTCGGCCAGGAGCTCCTGCTCGACGTGACGGAGATCGGCCGTCGCGACGACGAGGTCCGCGTCCACGCTGACCTCGTCGCCGTCCGCGTCCCGGTAGCGGACGCCGCGCGCGGCTCCGTCCGCCACGACGATCCGCTCGACGCGGGCGTCCGTGATCAGGTCGGCGCCCGCGTCCGCGGCGAGCGCGACGAGCGTCTCGATGACGCGCGCGAACCCGCCCTCCGGGTACAGCACGCCGTCGTTGACGTCGAGG
>NZ_MKTH01000030.1 GCF_001898175.1 Cellulomonas sp. 73-92 | reverse complement strand
TCCGGCCGCTACCGGGGCGGCGATCCGACCGAGGCTCGGTGCACGACCTCGCCTCGGAGCTCTGCATGGCGCACCGGCGACGGCTGACCCGTCGCGCGCGCCGCGATCTCGACGTACAGCTGCTCAGCCGCCCACGCACCCATCTCGAGATGGGGCAAAGCGACGGTCGTCAACGCGGGGTCCGCCGCCGCTGAGAGGATCGCCAGGTCGTCAAAGCCCACGACCGACAGGTCATCCGGGATGCGCAGGCCGAGCCTGCGTGCGCTGTTGTACGCCCCCATCGCCATCAGGTCGTTGAAGCAGAACAGGCCCGTCGGCCGGTCCGGGCGGTCGAGCAACCGCATGGCGGCCTCGGCAGCATGCCCTGCCGTGGGTGAGACGTACACCACGGTGACGTCCTCGGCAGGGATGCCAGCCGCGGCTGCGCGCGCAAGGAAGCCGGCGGGGCGACCAGACGCCGCGGGGATGGGATCGGAGTTGCCGATCATCGCCAGCCGTCGGTGTCCAGCGTCGATCAGCACCTGGGCCGCATCTTCACCGCCTGCGTACTCGTCCGGGGACACCCACGACCGATCGTCGTTCGTGCGGGCGTTGAGGACCACGACGGGTGCTGCGTGCAAGGAGGCCGGCACGGTGACCACGCGGTGGTACATCGCGGCGTACAGCACCCCGTCGATGTCGCGGCTCAGGAGCTCGCGGATCTCCCGGGTCTCCAACTCCGCGTCGTAGCTGGTGTTGGTCACGAGCAGCACTCCGTCGTGCTGCCGCACGACCTCCTGTGCACCCAATATCAGCTTGCCGGCGAAGGGAGTGGTGGCGATCTCGTCGCCGACGAACCCCACGGAGTCGGAGCGTCGCGTGCGCAAGGCTCGCGCCACGGCGTTGGCCGAGTAGCCGAGCTCAGCAGCGGCCGCGTGCACCCGCGCGCGGGTCTTCTCGGAGGTTCGAGTCCCCGGCGTGTTGTTCAGCACGTGCGAGACAGTCGTCGGCGACACGCCAGCACGGACTGCCACGTCACGGATGCTCGCCCGCTCGCTCATCATCGCCTCTCGCCCCGTTGCGGTTGCGACCCGGTAAATCGGTTTGGCAGGTCGGTGGCAAAACGATGTACCACCACGGCGCGCGTGTCAAGCCCGAGGGCAAGATCTACCTCTGCGCAATCAAGGACGTGTTCTCCAACCGGATCGTGGGGTACTCGATCAGTGATCGAATGACCTCCCAGATCGCGGTGAATGCCCTGGTCAGCGCCGTGCGGCGGCGACGCGACGTCGCTGGGTGCGTGGTGCACTCGGACCGAGGCAGCCAGTTTCGAAGCCGGAAGGTGGCCCACGTCCTGGCTCACCACGACCTGGTCGGCTCGATGGGCCAGGTCGCCTCTGCTGGCGACAACGCCGCCATGGAGAGCTTCTTCTCGCTACTGCAGAGGAACGTCCGAACCGGCGTCGTTGGGCCACCCGCCAGGACCTGCGCATCGCGATCATCAACTGGATCGAAAGGACCTACCACCGCCGCCGACGCCAACAAAGGCTCGGGCGCCTGACACCCATCGAGTTCGAGACCATCATGAACACTCAGGTCGCACTCGCCGCCTGAGACCGGCTGTCACCTGTCCGTGCAGCAGACCCCTTCGCATGAGCTGCTGCAGGCCAGAGGCCCTTTCGCTCGATTGAGTGGTAGGGCCTCTGTGGCACTTGTTTGCAGGAATGTAGGCGGGCGGACCGTCCCGGACCTGTGCAGACGAGACTGAATCATCGGGGACGTCGCATCCTCAGAGCGAGGTCGCGACACGCGGACCGAAGGGACGCCGAGCGGTTCGGCACACAGGTTCATCGGCGGTCCTCACCCACGAGTCCCAGCTCCGCGAACAGCAGAGCGACACCCCGACCGTGAGGTCCGGGCGTCGTCCGGTCGGCGGCGGCTAGCACCTCCTGCGGCGCGCCCTCGATGGCGACGCCGACCCCTGCGTACCTCAGCATCTCCAGGTCGTTGAACCCGTCGCCGACTCCGACGACGTCCTCCGCCGCCATCCCCAGCTCCGCGGCCACCAGCTCGATGCCGTGCGCCTTGGTGAGTCCGGCGAGGTACAGCTCGCCCGCCGAGTCTGCAAGGTGAGGGATCGAGCTCGGGACGACGGCAACCTCCTGACCGACCTCCCCCACGATGGCGGTGAGCGGAACCGGGGACTCGAAGCAGGTCACCTTGGCGAACGAGACGGTGCCGAGGTCCTCGGTCAGCACAAGGCCGGCGAGGAGGTCCTGGGGTCCGTCTTGGCTGCGTCGCACGCTCGCCGGACCGCCGACCTTGCGATGCAGAGCCTGGAGCCGGTCGGCCACATCGGGGCCGGCGTAGAGGGCGTCTGGAGACTCCACCACGAAGCCGGCGCCGTGGTTCTGGAGGACACGAACCAGGCGCTCGGCGAGCGGGGCCGGGAACCGGACGTCGGCCAGCACCCGCTCGCCGAGCAGCACATAGGCGCCGGCAGACGTCACGACGCCGTCGAAGCCGGCGGACAACAGCTCCGGGGACAGGGCCGGCAGCGCGCGACCCGTGCACAGCAGCACCAGGTGACCGTTCGCTCGGGCGGCCCGCACCGCCTGGACGTGCTCCGGAGGAACCCACCCTCGGTTCGCGTACGTGCCGTCCACGTCCAGGAACACCGCGCGTCGCCGCATCTCACGCACCTGCGGGTTCACGGCCGACCGCCCCGTTCCACTCCGGCCACAGGCTGCGTTCGGGGCATCCTCAACCGAGGCCGAGGACGTCGCGCACCTCGGCATCCATCGAAGCCGCGGCTGCACTCCTGCCCCCGGCGGCGTCGACTGCGCCCCGGGCCACCTCGGCGATGGCGCGGCACTGCTCGAGCGTGTGGTGCGCGAGGGCGTACCGGACGGCCGGGACGGCGGCCGGTGCCATGGACAGGCTGGTCACACCCAGGCCCACCAGGACCAGCGCCATGAGCGGGTCAGCGGCGGACTCCCCGCACACCCCCACGGGCTTGTGCAGGTGCGCGCCGGCCGTGGCGGTCCCGGCGACGAGCGCCAGGATCGCCGGCTGCCAGGGGTCGAGCAGATCGCTGAGCTCGCCGCGAAGCCGATCGGCAGCCATCGTGTACTGCGCCAGGTCGTTGGTTCCCAGCGAGACGAAGTCCACCTCGGCGAGGATCTCGCTCGCCGAGAGGGCGGCGGCGGGCACCTCCACCATGACGCCGACCCGTTGCACCCCCGCGGCCCGTGCCGACAGGGCGAAGGCACGCGCCTCGGCCGCCGTGGCGATCATCGGGGCCATGACCCACACGTCGGTTTGCCGTTCGGCGGGAAGCATGGCGATCACCGACCCGAGCGCCTCGAGCTGGGCCTCCAGCAGCGGCGCGGCGGTTCGGACGAGGCGGTAGCCCCGCACGCCGAGCGCGGGGTTCTCCTCCGTGGTCGTCCTGACGAACGCGAGCGGCTTGTCGGCGCCCGCGTCGAGCGTCCGGACGACCACCTTGTGCCCGGCGTACGCCCTGACCACGGTTCGATAGGCAGAGATCTGCTGCGCGACCGTCGGAGCGGTGGCGCGGTCGAGGAAGAGGACCTCCGTCCGGAACAGCCCGACACCCTCCTGGACCGTCTCGGCTGCCCTGTCGGCGTCCTCCGCCGTGCCGATGTTGGCCAGGAGGGCGACGGGATGGCCGTCGGCCGTCGCACCGGCACTCAGGTCGTCGGCGAGGCGGCGCGCCCTCTCCTGACGGCGCGCCGCCTCCTGCGTCTGGTCCTCGGTCGGGGCGACCGTGATGGTGCCGGCGGCAGCGTCGACGAGGACCCGGGTGCCCGGTGTCACGGCCGTCACGCCGGTGACCTGCACGACGCAGGGCAGGCCGAGCTGGCCGGCGATGATCGCGGTGTGGCTCGTGCGACCGCCGAGCTCGGTCACGATCGCGACGGTGTGGTGCAGGTCCACGCCGGCGGTGTCGGCCGGCGACAGGTCCTCCGCGACGACCACCGTCGGGCCGGTGAGCGTCGGCAGGCCCGGTTCCGGGACGCCGAGAAGGCGCGCGACGACCCGGTGGCGGACGCTGCGCAGGTCGGTGACCCGCTCGGCGAGCGCACCCCCGGCGGCGGCGAAGACCTCGGCGAACTGGCCCACGGCACGGTCCACAGCGGTCGCCGGTCCGAGCCCGGAGCGAAGCAGACGCACCGACTCGGCGGCAAGCGCCGGGTCGGCCGCGATGGTCCCCGCGGCTTGCAGCATGTCGCGCAACGAGGCCAAGGTTGCCTCGTCGGCCTGACGTCGCAGGTCCGCGGCGACAGCGCCTAGTGCACCGCGCAGCTGCGCCTCGGCGACCTCCAGGTCGGCGGGCACCGGCTCGTCGGTGGGAACGCGGGCCGGTGCGGCCAGCACGACGACGGGTGCGACCACGCACCCGCGGCCGACGCCCAGGCCACGGAGCACCTCCTGGGACGGGACCGGCTGAGCGTCCTCGGCGCCCGACACCCACGCGGTCGCGGGGGTCATCTGGAGGCCGGGACGGCGTCGAGGTCCGTCTCCAGCAGCGCCCCGAGCTCGGCCAGCAGCCGCTCGGCACCCTCCCCCTCGGCGGTCAGCTCCACCTCGTCCCCGTGCTCGAGCCGCAGGCCCATGAGCATCAAGATGCTGGTGGCGTCCACAGGCGGCTGGCCGACGCGGCCCAGGAGCACGGGCACCCCACCGCTGGCCGCCAGCTGGGTCACCAGTGCGGCCGGTCGGGCGTGCAGGCCGCTGGCCGTGGCGATCGTCGCTCGTCGTCGAGTCATGTGTCTGTCCCCGTTCCGTCGTCGTCCGCCGCGGTGCGGACCAGCTGATGTGCGAGCAGTGAGCCGCCGCCGGCGACCGGGCAAAGAAAAAGACCTGGGGACCTCCGCTCGGCGCCCGTGCGCTCGGCGGTTCCCCAGGTCTTGCCTGATCGGACTCAGTAACAACCCTGGCGGCATGTTTTACGCCCCGTCGGACGCCTCGTCAAACGACCTCGCACGACGCCGCGACTGCCGTTCGTCGACCGCCGGGACTTGCGCGCGGCCGCACGCCGCGTGCAGGATGCGCGTCGAAGCGCAACGCTTCACCACGGCCATTGGGGTTGTTACTCCTCGGAGGCAAGACCTGAGGCCCGGCGCACGGTAGTCCCGTCCGCCTGGGCCCGGGGTATGCCGACAACCCGGGACCGGTCGAACGGGCACAGGTCCCGACAAGACGGCGTGGTCCTCGTCTCTCGTCGCACGCAGCGACGACGGCGTGGTTCTTCTTCTCGGGTCCCAGGCCCCGGTGCGGCGCAGGCACGACCTGCCTGGTCCGCCACGGGAACCCTCCGTTCCGTGCACCGGCTCGCGACTGCGACGGAGCAGTCGACGCCCGGAGCGCCTCCGCTCCGGCTCCCAGCCGAACACGACACGCAACGTTGCGTGAAAGGACGAACCATGTACGAATCCTTCGCCCGGTCCGCGGTCGAGGCCGTGGGTGGGCCGGAGAACATCCGCCAGGTCACCCACTGCGCGACGCGGCTGCGCTTCCAGCTGGTCGACCCCTCCGCCGCCGACCGCGAGCGGCTGTCGGCGCTCCCGGAGGCCCTCGGCGTGGTCGACTCCCAGGGGCAGCTCCAGGTGATCGTCGGCCCCCGCGTCCCCGAGGCGTTCCGTGCCGTGGCCGCCCTGCCCGGCGTGCGCACAGAGACGGACGGCTCGGCGCCGACCACCACCGCGACGCTGGACCGGTCCAAGCGGGGCCGCACCGGCGGCACCTGGGTGGACCGCGTGCTGGCCTCCGTGTCGGCGATCTTCGCCCCGTACATCCCCGTGCTGGCCTCGGTCGGCATCATCAAGGGCCTGCTGGCCATCGCGGTGCAGCTCGGTTGGCTGGCCAACACCTCGAACACCTACGCGATCCTGTCCGCCGCCGGCAACGCGATGATCTACTTCTTCCCCGTCCTGCTGGCGTTCACCGCCGCGAAGCAGTTCGGCGCCAACCCGTACGTGGGTGCCACGATCGGCGCCGCGCTGCTCGAGCCGAACCTGACGGCCATCAACGTCACGGGCAAGCACCTCGACTTCCTCGGCATCCCGTTCGTCGGGCAGTCGTTCGCCAACACGGTGCTGCCGATCCTCGTCGGCATGTGGGCGTACTCCTACCTGGAGAGGGGCCTGAAGAAGATCCTGCCCCAGCTGACGCACTTGTTGCTGGTGCCGGTGCTCTCGCTGGTGATCATGGTGCCGGCGATGCTGCTCGTCTTCGGGCCGCTCGGCTTCGGCATCGCGGACGGCATCGCCAACGGCTACAACTGGCTGGTTCACTACCCGCTGATCCTGAGCCTGCTGTTCGGTGGCTTCTTCATCTTCGTCATCATGATCGGCGCCCACTGGCTGGTGCTCCCGATCGAGCTCGGCATCCTCGCCGCCCAGGGCAAGGAGTACTCGCTGGCCGCCGGCGGCATGGGCAACTACGCCGTCCTCGGCGTGCTGCTGGCCGTGCTGATCCTCAACCGCGACAAGGCGACCCGCACCGTCGCCGGGTCGGCGGCCTTCGTCAACGGCGTCGCGGGGATCACGGAGCCGGGCCTGTACGGCGTGATCATCAAGAACAAGCGGTACTTCGTCGCCGTGATCGCCGGTGGTCTGCTCGGTGGTCTGGTGTGCGGCCTGTTCGACGTGTACATCACCGCGTTCGCCTTCAGCGGCATCCTCGGCGCACCGGCCTTCCTCGCCTCCCCGCGGGCGGTGCCGTACTTCGCCGCGGTGTTCGTCGCGATCGCCGGCGGGTTCGTCACGACGCTGCTGCTCGAGCGTCGCCGTCGGCCGCAGGTCGCCCCGTCGCCGTCCACGGCGGAGACGGTGGCCGCACCTGAACCGGCACCTGCCGTCACCCGCTGATCCGCTGCGGGTGGGGCCGACCCCCGACGGCCCCACCCGCGCACCCCTGGAAGGCCCTGGCATGGATTTCCCCCACCTGTTCAGCCCCCTGACGATCAACTCGATGGTGACGAAGAACCGCATCGTGGCTACCCCCACGGGCGACTTCTTCGAGGACAAGGCGCTCGGCGGCGCCGGCATCGTCATCGCCGGCCACGCGATCGTGGAGCCGGGCCACTCCAGCTACTCCAGCGCCGACGAGCCGGACCCGTTCGCCAAGTACGAGGTCGAGGAGACGCGGCGGCGCGTCCTGAAGATCCACCAGGCCGGCGCCAAGGCCTCCATCGAGCTCTTCCACGGCGGCGAGTACGCGCGCGTCCACGGTTTCGCCCGTGGACCGGTGGCCAAGACCCGGGACGACGGCATCGAGGTCCGCGCCATGACGGCGCAGGACATGGACCTGGTCGCCGGACTGTTCGGCCGCGCAGCCCGTGAGGCACGCGACATCGGCTTCGACATGGTCTTCCTGCACTTCGGGCACGGTTGGCTGCCGGCGCAGTTCCTGTCCCCCCGCAACAACCAGCGCACCGACGAGTACGGCGGTTCCTTGGAGAACCGGGCCCGGTTCCCGCTGCAGATCCTCGCCGCCGTGCGCGAGGCGGTCGGGCCCCGGTTCCCGGTCGACATGCGGATCAGCGCGTACGAGTTCATGGAGAACTCGATCGAGTTCCCCGACGTGCTGGAGTTCATCCGCATGGCCGAGCCCTACCTGGACACCGTCCAGATCTCCGCCGGCGTCGACATCGGCATCCAGGGCAACGTGCACTGCGCCACGACGAACTTCGAGAAGCACATGCCGAACGCCGTCTGGGCGGCCGAGGTGAAGAAGAACGTCAACATCCCGGTCAGCGTGGTCGGCGCGGTGATGACGCCGGACGAGGCCGAACAGCTCATCGCCGGCGAGTCCGTCGACATGGTCGCCCTCGGCCGACCGCTCATCGCCGACCCCGACTGGCCCCGCAAGGCCCAGGAGGGACGGGCCGACGAGATCGTTCCGTGCATCCGGTGCCTGCAGTGCTACCACATCTCCACCAACCGCCGGAACGTCGGCTGCTCGGTGAACCCGCGGTTCTGGAACGAGTCCTTCATCCCGCGTCGGGCCGAGCCGGCGGCCCGCACCCGGCACGTCGTCGTCGTCGGCGGCGGACCCGGCGGCCTCACCGCCGCTCTCACCGCGGCCGAGCGCGGGCACCGGGTCACCCTGCTGGAGAGGGAGACCGTGCTCGGCGGCCAGCTGCAGTACGTCGCCCGCGAGCACTACAAGCAGGACATCCGCGCCTACCTGGACTACCTGCTGCGCAAGGTCGCCGACAGCACGATCGACGTCCGACTGGGTTGCGAGGCGACCCCTGACCGGGTCGCCGAGCTCGCCCCGGACGCCCTGGTCGTCGCCGTGGGAGCCACCGAGGTGACCCCTCCCATCCCCGGGATCGACCAGCCGCACGTCATGACGGGCAACGACGCGATCATGCGCGAGGACGAGCTCGGCGAGCACGTCGTCGTGGTCGGCGCCGGGTCGATCGGCACCGAGATCGGTCTGGAGCTGGCCCGTCTGCGCGGCAAGCAGGTCACCCTCGTCGAGATGGGCGACCGGTACGCGCCGCAGGGCAACTCCCTGTACCGGGAGGGCCTGTGGCAGAAGGTCGACACCACCCCCAACCTGCAGTTCCGCTTCCGCAGCCGGTGCGCGCGCATCGAGGCGGACGGCGTGGTCGTCGTCGACGAGCGCGGCACCGAGCACCGGCTGCGCGCGGACAACGTGGTGATCTCCGTCGGCATGCGCGCCCGCAGTGAGCAGGCACGGGCGTTCTACGGGATCACCCCGGAGATCGTCATGGTCGGGGACTGCGTGCGACCCCGCATCATCATGGACGCCGTCTTCGAGGGGCACACCTACGCACTGAACGTCTGACCAGCACACGTACCGAGCCTCGCCAGGAGAAGAGCCCATGACCCGCACCACCGAGGAGCGCTCGCTCGGGCGCCTGTTCCGAGCCGCCACCCGCAGGCGAGCCACCCAGCCCGACGCCGGCACCACCCCCGAGCCCGGCACCCCCATCACCTTGGCTGCTCCCGCCGCCGGCACCGTGCTGGCCCTGCACGAGGTGGCAGACGCAGCCTTCGCCTCGGGCGTGCTGGGCCCTGGGGCTGCGGTCGAACCGTCCGACGGGCAGGTCGTCTCCCCCGTCACCGGCACCGTCGTCTCGGCGATGCCGCACGCCTACGGGTTGCGGTCCGACACCGGCGTCGAGGTGCTCGTGCACGTCGGCATCGACACCGTCGCCCTGGGCGGAGAGCACTTCACCCCGCAAGTCCACCAGGGTCAGCACGTCACCGCCGGCGCCGCTCTGGTCGACCTCGACCTCGCTGCGGTCGCCGCGGCCGGATACCCGACCACCGTCATCCTGGTGGTCACCAACTCGGCCGAGCACGGCGCCGTCGAGCCGTGCGCCGACGGCACCGTCGAAGCCGGCCAGCCGCTCGTCCTGGTGGCGTCCTGACAATGGACCACAGCCAGACCCGACCCTTCCCCGCGTCGTTCCTATGGGGAGCCTCGACCTCCGCCTACCAGGTCGAGGGCGGGTGGAACGCCGACGGCAAGGGACCGTCCGTCATCGACACCCGCACACAGCTGCCCGCCGGCACCGCCGACGTCACCGTCGCCAGCGACCACTACCACCGGTTCGCGCAGGACGTGGCGCTGTTCGCCGAGCTCGGGCTGCGCGCCTACCGGTTCTCCATCGCGTGGACCCGGCTCATCCCCGACGGCGACGGGGCGGTCAACCCGGACGGTGTCGCCTTCTACCACCGGCTGATCGACGCGCTCCTGCGGGCCGGCATCGAGCCGGTCGTCACCATGTACCACTTCGATCTGCCGGCCGGCCTGCAGGACAAGGGCGGCTGGTCGAACCGCGGCACTGTCGACGCATTCGAGCGCTACGTACGGCTTCTGGTCAGTGAGTACGGAGCGAAGGTCTGCCACTGGCTGACCATCAACGAGCAGAACACCATGATCCTGTTCGGCTCCGCGCTCGGCCTGGTCCCGCCCGGCTCCGCCGACCCGCAGCGCGAGCTGTACCGGCAGAACCACCACATGCTGCTGGCCCAGGCGCGCGCGATGGCCGTCGTGCACCAGCTCGCTCCGCAGGCGAAGGTCGGCCCGGCGCCCAACATCGCGTGCGTCTACCCGGCCAGCTGCGACCCCCTCGACGTGCTCGCCGCCGACGACTTCTCCGCGATCCGCAATTGGCTGTACCTCGACGTGGCGGTCCACGGCCGCTACAACCCGACGGCCTGGAGCTACCTGGTCGAGCGTGGCTGGGCCCCCGAGGTCAGCGCCGACGACCTGGCCACTCTCCGCGCCGGCCGACCCGACTTCATCGCGTTCAACTACTACACGTCCCACACCGTCGCGGCCGCCCGCGACGACAGCCCCGCCGCGGGCGGGTCCGGTGACCAGCACCTGCTCATCGGGGAGCCCGGCGTCTACCGCGGCGTCGACAACCCCCACCTGCAGCGCACCGGGTTCGGCTGGGAAATGGACCCGATCGGCCTGCGCAACACCTTCCGCCAGCTGTACGACCGCTACCGCCTCCCGCTGCTCGTCACCGAGAACGGGCTGGGCGCCGACGACGTCCTCGAGCCCGACGGAGCGGTCCACGACCCGTACCGCATCGACTACCTGCACCAGCACATCACCCAGATGCAGGCCGCCCTGACGGACGGCGTCGAGATCATGGGCTACTGCCCCTGGTCCGCCATCGACCTGGTCTCGACGCACCAGGGCATGCGCAAACGGTACGGATTCGTCTACGTCGACCGCGGCGAGGACGATCTACGCACGCTCGACCGCATCCGCAAGGACAGCTTCCACTGGTACCGCCGCGTCATCACCGCGAACGGCCCGGTCGCATGAGCAGCACGACATCGCCGCACCCGACGACGTCGTCGACAGGAGGAGCCGTGCGCGTCAAGCAGGTGCTGAACAACTCCGTGGTCCTGGGAATGGACGACGCCGGCGTCGAGGTCATCCTCCTCGGGCCCGGCATCGGGTTCCGGTCCAAGGCCGGCGACCGGATCGACCCCGCCGCCGCCCAGCGCACCTTCGTCCCCGAGGGCATCGGCTCGATCGAACGCCTCGCAGCCATGGTCGAGGAGATCTCCATCGACGCCGTCGCCGCCGCCGAGGAGGTCATGCGCGCCGGCCGCGACCGGCTCGGCAACCACGTGACCGCGCGCATCCTGATCCCGCTCGCCGACCACCTCGGCTTCGCGCTGCGGCGCGCCCACGAGGGGCTGGCGATCGAGTACCCGCTGCGCTCCGAGCTGTCCTACCTGTACCCCGCCGAGCTGCAGTTCGGCCACGAGGCCCTCGACATCATCGAGCGCCGCACCGGCACCCGCCTCCCCGCCGTAGAAGCCGTGCCCATCGCCATGCACTTCGTCAACGCGCAGTTCGGCTCGGAGGACATGCGCGACTACGCGCGCATGACCGACGCACTCCAGAGGATTCTGCGCATCGTCGAGGAGGAGTACGGCATCCCCTTCGACGAGGACTCCGTCGACGTCGCCCGCTTCGTCACCCACCTGCGGTTCCTCATCGTGCGGAACCGGCAGCGCCAGCAGACCCCAGTACCGACCAGCGTCGCCGGCGACGCCGACGTGCTCCTCGAGACCGTCCGGATCAGCCGACCGCGCCAGTACGCCTCGGCGCAACGGATCGCTGCACTCCTCGAGGCCATCTACTCCTGGCCGGTCGACGGCGACGAGCTGCTCTACCTCAGCCTCCACGTGGCCCGGCTGACCGCGGCGCACGGCGCCACGGGGGAGTCCCCGGGCCGCCGTTGACCTCGCTAGCCGCGGCCCGAGTAGGCGCGACGCGGGTGCCTCGGCTGCTCAGCCGCCGACGCGCGCGCCGAGGCTGGGCAGGCACTCGCTGAACTGGGCGACGGCCGCGTCAGTGAGGGGTTCGACGAAGAGCTCCCGGGCCACGGCCCCAGAGAGAGTCGCGGCCTCGGCGCCGTCGGTGGCGAGGCGGACCGTGTCCTCGGCAGAGCGGACGCTGGCGACGAGAGTGCGGGTCGACGTCCCGGCGAGAACGCGCACCATCTGCGCCACCGCCTGGAGTCCGTCCCGGCCGGCCTCTGAGACGCGCCCGAGGTAGGGCGCGATCCAGGAGGCGCCCGCCGAGGCGGCGAGGATGGCCTGGCGGGGGTTGTGCACCGCTGTGACCAGCGTGGGCACGCCGGCGTCGGACAACCGCCGGACGGCGGTCAGCCCCTCCCGAGTGGCGGGGACCTTGACCACCACGCGGGGGTCGAGGCCTCGCAGCCGGTGACCCTCCGCCTCGATGGCGTCGGCCGACTCGGTTGTCGTCTGGACGAAGACCTCGCCCGCGCCGTGCACGAACAGCCACGCCACCAGGTCGGGGACCTCGTCCAGCCGCACACCAGACCTGGCGAGGATGAGCGGGTTGGTGGTGACGCCGCGGAACAGGCCCGTGGCCAGCAGGGGTTCGAGCTCCGCGCGGTCGGCCGTGTCCAGGTACAGGTCCACTCTCACCCCTCCTCGCGCTGTTCGCCGGGCTGCGGGATCCCGGCGAGCCACAGGTACCGCTCGCGCACAAGGTCGTCGCCACCCTCCCGCGGCTCGACGACGGAGCTGACGGCGGGTGTCCAGGCGTCCCGGACGTCGGTCACCCTCGCACCGGCGAGCACTGCCGCCGCCTGGACGGCAGCGCCGCGCGCGGTCGCCTCCGGGACGTCGCGCGTCTCGACCGGCTGACCCAGCCAGTCGGCGAGCACCTGCCGGTACGCGAGCGATCGAGCACCGCCGCCGGTGACGACGACGGCTCCGTCGGCGCCCGCGCCGGCCGCTCGGAGCTGCTCGTGGCCGCGGACGAGCCCGAGGACCACGCCCTCGTAGGCGGCGAGCGCCAGCTCTTCACGGCTGGTGTCCGACCGCAGGCCGGCGAGCATGCCGCGCGCGTGCGGCCGGTCGGGGGTGCGTTCGCCGTCGAGGTAGGCGGCGAGCACGAGGCGGTCGCTGCGCCGCGGTGCGCTCAGCGCCAACCGGGTCAGCTCGTCGTGGTCCACGGCGAGCAGTCGGGCCACCGCGTCGGTGACCTTCGCGCAGTTCAGGGAGCACGTCAGGGGCAGCCAGCCTCCGGTCGCGTCCGCGACCCCGTCGACCCATCCGGAGGCGTCGTGGACGGGGGCCGCCGAGGTCGTCATGACGACGCCCGAGGTCCCGAGGCTGTACAGGACCTGATGCAGCGCCAGGCCGATGCCGAGGGCACCCGCGTGCTGGTCGCCGGCGCCCGGCCCGACCACGACGTCGGGACGCAGGCCGAGCGCGCGGGCGTCGGCCGTCGCGGCGGTGCCGGCCGCCTCGGACGGTCCCAGCACGTCGGGCAGCACGTCGGCCCAGGCCAGCGATCCGTCCACCCAGCGCGCGAGGTGGTCGAGCAGGTACTCGCCGGTGTGCGCGGCGAAGTAGCCAGTCCCGGAGGCCTCCGACCGGTCGGTGGTGACGCGGCCGGTGAGGCGGTGGGTGAGGTAGTCATGTGGGAGCAGGACGGTGCGCACGGCGCGGAGGGTCTCGGGCTCGTGCTGGGCGATCCAGGCGAGCTTGGTGATGGTGAACGCGGCGGTCGGCACGGATCCGACTGCTGCTGCCCAGCCGGCGGCGCCGAGCTCGGCGACCATCTGGGCGGCCTGTGGGCTCGAGGTCGTGTCGTTCCAGAGCTTGGCGGGGCGAAGCACCCGGTCCTGCCCGTCGAGCAGCACGGGGGCGTGGCACTGAGCGGCGATGCTCACCGCGTCGACGTCCCGCGCGTGCAGGCCGGCCGCGCCGAGCGCGGAGCCCAGCGCGGAGCCGAAGGCGGTCCACCAGGCCTGCGGGTCCTGCTCGCTGACCGGTGGGGACGTCGGCGGGTGCGGGGACCGACCGGCTCCGAGCAGCCGGCCGTCGTCGGCGTCGCGCACCTCGACCGTGCACGACTGCGTGGAGGAGTCGACGCCGACGACGACGCCCATCAGTCGTCCGTCCCGACAGGAGGCTCGGCCAGGCTCGGAAGAGCGTCGGGCAGCTGCTCGAGCCGGCCGACGGCTCCGGCGGGGTGGGTGAACAGCACCTCGTCCCAGCCGTACCCGCGCCGCTGCATGAGGACGGTGGCCAGGGCGTCGCCCCACGCGGCGGTCGCCAACGTGGAGCCCATCGCGATGACCCCGCCCGGGTCGACCTCCGGACCCGGGTCGACCACCACGGTGAGGTCGGCGAGCGTGCCGAGGGCGGAGGTGGGTGCGGCCGTGACCGCGATGACTTTCACGCCCCGCTGCTGCACGCGACGGGACAGGTCGTTCAGCTCGTCGGACTCCCCGCCGCGGGAGAGCGTGATGAGCAGGTCGCCGGCTGCCACGGCACCCATCGTGCCGTGCAGCGCGTCCATGCCGGGAAGGAACATGGCCGGTGTCCCGCACACGGACAGCAGGTGCGCCATCCGCCGGGCGATGGCCCCGGATGTCCCCGACCCGGTGACGAACACCTTGCCGGTCGTGGCGTCGACGAGCTCGACGGCGGCGAGGAAGCTCTGGTCGAGCCGGTCCGCGACCTCGGCGACGCCGCGACCCTCTCGTCTTACGAGGTCTTGCGCGACCTGGAGGGTGGCGTCCTGGGCGCTGGTGGTCATGGTGGTTCTCGTTTCTGACGGTCAGGTCGGGTCAGGCCGCGGCCCACGCCTCGCGGCGCAGCGCTGTGGGCGTGCGGTGCTCGGCAGGCACCAGCTCTCCGGTGGAGTGGCCGTGCGCGACCACGGCGATGTCGTCGGCGACCTCGCAGATCTCGTCCTCCTCCGAGGAGACGATGACCACGGTCAGGCCGGCGTCGTGGGCCAGGGAGCGCACGATGCGGTGGATCTCAGCCTTCACGCCGAGGTCCACGCCCTTGGTCGGCTCGTCCAGGAGCAGCACCCGCGGGCGCTGGGCGATCGCACGGGCGAGCAGCACCTTCTGCTGGTTGCCGCCCGAGAGGCTCACCACGGGTCCGTTCCGATTGCCGCGTACGCGCAGCTGCGCGAGCAGCTCGTCGGCGTCGGTGAGCATCCGGGAGCGGTCGAGGAACCCGGCCCGCCGGTAGCGCTTGAGGACGGGAAGGACGACGTTCATCGGGGAGTTCAGCCCGGGGACGATGCCGTCGGACTTGCGCTCCTCGGTCACGTACACCACGCCGGCGCGTTGAGCGGCCGCCGGGGTGGCCGGCCGGTACGGCTCGCCGTCGAGCAGGACGGTGCCGCCCGTGATGGGCGCCAGGCCGACCAGGGCACGCAGCACCTCGGTGCGTCCGGCACCGACGAGCCCGTACAGACCCAGCACGCGACCCGGCTCGGCGGTCAGCGACACGTTCCGCACGCCGGGTGCCTGCAGACCCTCGATCTGCAGCCGTCGGCCGCCGGACTTCTCCGGCAGCCACCGGCGCACGTCGCTCGTCGGCGCCTGCCCGGCGTGGGCCGGCGTAGCCGCCCCACCCGATCCGGTCACAGCGTCGGCCACCTCGTCGCCGGCGATGGCCGCGACGACGTCGTGCCTGCTGATCTCGTCGACGCGGCCGTCGATCCGGACCCGGCCGTCGACCAGGGCAACGACGCGGTTGCAGACGGCGTACAGCTCGTCGAGCTTGTGGTCGACGAACAGGATGCCTAGCCCCCGGTCGGCGGCCAGGGACCGCACCATCTCCAGGAGCTTCTCGACCTGACCGCCCTCGAGGCTGGTGGTCGGCTCGTCGAGGAGCAGGTACTTGGCGTCCCGGTGCGTGGCGACGGCGATCTCCAGCATCTGACGCGTGGCCACGGGGTAGTCGCCCAGCTTGCGGTCGACGTCCACGGCCAGGCCGAAGGACTCGACCAGCCGGCGGGCGCCCGCCCGCATCCCCTCACGATCCAGGATCCCGGCCCTGGCCCGCTCCTCGCCGAGGTAGATGTTCTGCGCCACGGTCAGGTTGGGCAGGAGCGCGAGCTCCTGGTAGACGGTGGCGATGCCGGCCGCGATGGCGGCGGACGGCGAGTCGATCGCGGTGGGCCGCCCGTCGACGGTGATCTCGCCGCCGTCCGGCGTGGTGGCCCCGGAGACGGTGCGCAGGAGCGTGGACTTGCCGGCGCCGTTGTGGCCGACCAGGCCGACCACGTCACCCGGCCGCACGTCGACCGAGACGCCGTGCAGCACGGTCACACCCGAGTACCGCTTGATGATCCCTCGGACGCTCAGCCCTGCCGGCGTCCCGGTCGACGTCGTGGTCATGTCAGCCGACCTCGCCCGCGCCGGGGGTCTGACCCACGGTGAACAGCTTCAGGGACTCGAGCACCTGCGCCTGGGGCGTGGTGCCGTTCAGCCACCCGCGGATCTGCTCGATGACCTTGGTGCCGTAGACCTCGGGCTCCTGGGCCACGCAGGCGGGGTACTGGGCGGTCAGCGGCTGGTCCGCGGCGCAGAACCCGTAGACCTTGACCTTGGAGTTCGAGCCGAGTGCCTGCAGTGCGCCGTACGCGGCCGGGCCGGTCGAGGCGAAGATCACGTTGATGTCGGGGTTCCCGGCGAGCATCTCGGTGGTCGCCTTGAGGCTGACGTCCGGCTTGACCTTGCCGTCGACCGTCGCGACGACCTTGGCGTTGGCGTCCGACGCGATGCCGCTCTCGAAGCCCTTGTCGCGGGTCACGGCCGGCGTCTCGTCGGGGGCGGTGACGAGGCCCACCGTGAGCTTCGCGTCGGCACCGGCGTCCTTCAGGAGCTGCTCGGCGACCTGCTTGCCGCCGGCCGCGTTGTCCGCGCCGAGGTACTGCACGATGCTCGCGCCCTGAGACTTCAGCGACGTCTCGTCGATCCCGACGTTCACCGTGAAGACGGGCACGCCTGCGTCGTTGGCGGCCTTGACGATCGCCGCACCCGGCTCGGACTTGACCGCGTTGAGCGCCAGCGCGCACGGCTTCTTCTGCAGCATGCCCTGGACCTGCGCCAGCTGGTTGGCGCTGTCGTCGTTCGCGATCTGCACCTCGACCTTGAGCTTGTTGGCCTGGCCCGCGTCCTCGAAGCCCTTCTTCATGGCGACGTAGTACGGGTTGGTCAGGTTGGGCAGCGCCACCGCGACGTACGGAGTGGCGTCCGAGCACGAGGCGGGCTTGGGGATACCGCCGGTGCTGCTCGCCGATGCCGCGGACCCGGCCTTGGCGGTGCCGGTGTTCACGGCGCCGCAGGCGCCCAGGAGCAGGGCACCGGCGCACAGACCGGCGACGATGATCGGGTTGCGAAGCTTCATTGCTCTCTCATCTCTCGGTTGGACGGACACTCGGTCCCGGCGCCGGCCGTCGGTCCGCTGGACGGACGCCGGCCCCGGGTGGAACGGACACTCAGTGGGTCGTGGCGGATCCCGCCTCGAGCGGCGGCGCGGCGGCGGCCGGTGTCTGCAGCGCGGTGTCGTCCGCGGCGGCGCCTCCTGGTCGGAAGGCCCGGCGCAGCAGCTGGCTGAGGGACGACTTGCGGCGGTAGGTGTCGATGATCACGCCGCCGAGGATGATCAGGCCGATGACCAGGGGTTGCCAGAAGGACTGGACGCCCACGACGTTCATCCCGTTCGACACGGTCGCGATGAGCACTGCACCCAGCAGCGCGCCCGGCAGGGAGCCGATGCCGCCGAACAGGCTCACACCGCCGACCACCGCGGCGGCGATCGAGTAGAACAGCTCGTTGCCGGAGCCGGCCGACGGGTAGCCGACCATCAGGCGGGACGTGGTGATCAGGCCGCCCATGCCGGCGCACAGCCCTGACATGGCGTAGACGAGCATGGTCACGCGGCCGATCGGGATCCCGGATAGTCGCGAGGTCTCGGCGTTGCCGCCGACCGCGTAGATGTGCACGCCGGTCGGTGTCATCCGCAGCAGCACGGTCAGCGCGATGGCGAACACCGCGACCAGCACCACCGGCATGGGCACCGCGAACAGGGAGCCGCGGCCGATGATGGCGAACAGCGGGTCGGCGACGTTCACGGAGTTCGCGCCCGTGAGGATCAGCGGGATGCTCGCGGCCACACCGAACGTGGCGAACGTGACGATGAACGGCGGCAGCTTCACGTAGTGGATGAGGGCACCGTTGATCGCGCCGACCACCGCGCCGACGGCGAGCGCCGACAGGGCGCCGAGCCACCACGGGAGGCCGGCCCGCATCGTCAGCGCCGCGACCATGCCCGTCAGCGCGATGTTCGAACCCGTGGACAGGTCGATCCCGCCGGTCAGCAGGACGAAGGCCTGCCCCATCGCGAGGAACGCGATCACGGTGCCGTTCAGCAGCAGCAGGTTCGCGTTGTCGAGCGTGCGGAAGGTCGGGGACATCAGGCTGAAGATCGCGGCGACCAGGACGATCACCACGCCGACCCCCAGCTCCTCCGGGATGTGGCGGCGCTTTGTCATGGAGCTGCCTCCTTGCAGTCTGCTCATTTGAGCGCTCCTCTGCGCTCATCTGTTGGAGGACAGTACGCGCCTCAGCGCCGATCGCCAAGTCCTCTGGATCACGATTGGGACACGTTCGAGCGCGCTACAGTGCTCACATGAGCGAACATGAGGCTCGCGGCAGTGCCGCCGACGAGCGCGGGCTGATGGTTCTCGTCGCCCGGCGCTACTACGTCGACGACATCTCCAAGGTGCAGATCGCCCAGGACCTCGGGCTGTCCCGGTTCAAGGTCGCGCGGCTGCTCGAGCAGGCCCGGTCCACCGGCGTGGTGACCATCACCATCGACGCCGACGGACTGGTGGACGCCGAGCTGTCCGCACGCGTCTGCCGGCACTTGGGCCTGGACGCGGCCGTGGTGGTCGAGGCGAGCGGCGACGAGAACGCCGTCCGACGGCAGGTCGGAGAAGCCGCAGCCAGGCTCCTCGGCGAGACGCTGCACGCCGGTGAGGTGCTGGGGCTGGCCTGGGGACGGACGTTGACGGCAATGAGCGCGGCGATGCCGCCGCTGCCCCGCGTGGACGTCGTGCAGCTGACGGGTGCCATCGGCGGCGACGTCGAGGAGTCGCCGGTGGAGATCATCCGCCGGGTCGCGCTGCGCTCCGGCGGCAGCGCCCGGCCGATCTTCGCCCCGCTCGTCGTCGACGACCCGCGCACGGCCCAGGCGCTGCGTCGTCAGCCGGACGTGGCGGCCGCACTGCGGATGTTCGACTCGGTGACCACCGCTGTGGTCTCCGTCGGCTCATGGGACCCGCCGAACTCCCAGCTGCTGCGGACCATCAGCGAGGACGAGCGCGCGCACCTGCTGCAGGTCGGGGTGCGTGCCGAGGTCGCCTCGCTTCTCGTGTCCGACGAGGGCGAGCTGGTCGCCCCCGACTTCCAGGACCGCTGCGTGACCATCGGTTTCGAGCAGATGCGGGCGATCCCGCGAAAGATCGCCGCCGCGGGCGGCGCGCCGAAGGCCCGCGCCGTGGCGGCCATCGTCCGCGCCGGGCTGTGCACGGAACTCGTCACTGACCGCGCACTCGCGGAGGCGCTCCTGCAGCTGCCGGCCCTGGCATCGACGACCGCGTCATGAGCCTCACCGTCGCGGCCTCCCTCTGGTCCACGCCCAAGGACCGGCTCGACTCCGAGGCGCGGCGGCTGGCGGCCGGCGGGCTGCGACGCTGGCACTGGGACGTGTCCGACGGAGTCCTCGCGGCACCCGGCGGCTTCGACGTGGGCACCGTCGAACGGCTCACCCGCCTGACCGGTCTCCCCGGCGAGGCGCACCTCATGGTCACCGACCCGCTCCTGCAGGTGGACGCGTGGGCGCCGAGCTGCGACCGGATCATCGTCCACGTCGAGGCCACCGGATGGGCGGAGTCCGTCGACCGGATCCGGTCCCTCGGCCGGCAGCCGGGGGTGGCGATCTCCCCCGGCACACCGCTCGGTGCGCTGACCGGCGTCCCGTCGGACGTCGCGATCCTGGTCATGTCCATCGTCCCTGGTCACGCCGGCAGCACGTTCATCCCGACGACCCTGGAGCGCCTGCGCGCGCTGGCCGACGGCCGCGACCTCGGCGTGGACGGCGGCGTCACCTTGGACCACGCCCGGGCCTGCGCCTCGAACGGGGCCACGTGGGTGGTCAGCGGCTCCGCGCTGTGCTCGTGCGCCGAGCCCAGCGCGTGGCTGGCCGCGGCGTCAGGGACCGCACAGACGAGCCCCGGCGCGGGTTGACCCAGTCCGGTCGCCCCGCCCCGGGGCTCGTACGTACCGGTCAGAGGGCCGGGTAGCGCTCCGGCGCCGGACCGATCGGTCCGCCGTTGCCGATCTCGTAGACCAGGCCGAGGGTGTCCTTGGTGTCCAGGTAGTAGTGGACGTCCTCGTCGATCCACCCGGTCTGCAGCACACGCGCGCCCTTGGCCTCGAGGTCGGCGAGGACGCCGGGGATCTCCTCGTCGGGCATGACGTCCTTGATGTGGTGCAGCCCCTCGCCGTGCTTGTCCAGGTGCTCCCAGTAGATGTTCGGCCCGGCGATCGGCTGGATCAGCTCCAGCTCGACCTCACCGACCCAGGTGACGGCACAGATGAAGTCGAAGGGCTCGGTCACCAGCTTGCCGTCGACCGTGAAGTCGCGCACCGTCTCGGGGGTGAAGTGGCGCACGTCCCAGGGGCCGATGCCCAGCAGGTGGTGCCACTGGTCCATGGTCTTGTACACGTCCCGGACGACCAGGGCGATCTGCTTGTAGTTGCGCATCCGTGTCTCTCCTTCGGGTTCGGCCGCGCTCAGTCGAGCTCGACGGTGGTGCCGCGCTCGGCGGACGTGAACATCGCCTCGAGCACCCGGGC
This sequence comes from Cellulomonas sp. 73-92, assembly GCF_001898175.1. Lineage (GTDB taxonomy): Bacteria > Actinomycetota > Actinomycetes > Actinomycetales > Cellulomonadaceae > Cellulomonas. The sequence goes on along the minus strand of NZ_MKTH01000030.1, from coordinate 23,740 downwards.
GTTCTCCAGGGAGCCCTCGAGGCTGTAGCGCAGCGGGTCGCCGGTGCGGATGCAGTGCGACAGGTGCTCGATCTCCAGGCGGTACGCGCTGACGTCGGGGAAGCTCTCGGTGACGGGCTCGATGCCGTCGAGGAACACCTCGTCGCCGTACGTGTGCCAAAGCAGGCGGGTGAACGGCTCCCGGCGCATCCCGCTGCCGGGCATGGTCAGCCAGCCGTCGGTGCCGAGCAGCTCGGCCTGCGCGTAGGGGTTGGGGTAGTCGAACGAGATGTTGATCAGCGCCGTGCGGCCCTCGTCGAACCGGAGGATCGCCTCGGCGGAGGTCTCGACCTGCTCCCCCGGCCGTGACCACGTGGTGGCCGTCACCGAGCGGACCGGCCCTGGCAGGAGCTCGCGTGCCATGTCGACGCCGTAGCAGCCCATGTCCCAGATCACGCCGCCGGCCGCGGCCGGGTCGAACCGGATGTTGTAGCCCTCGTAGTGCTGCTTGAACGCCAGCCCGAGCCGGGCCACGCGGGGGTCGCCGACGGCACCGGCGCGAACCAGCTCCAGGGCACGCTGCCACCGGGGGGTGAAGCGGTACATCAGAGCCTCGAGGACGAGCCGGTCCGCCTTCCGCGCCGCGGCGGCGATGGAGCGGATCTGGTCCGAGCTCGGCGCGAGCGGCTTCTCGCACAGCACGTGCTTGCCGGCCTCCAGCGCCCGGATGGTCCAGTCGGCGTGGCGGATGTTGGGCAGCGGCAGGTACACCGCCTCGATCTCCGGGTCTTCCAGAAGCCGGTCGAAGCCCTGGTACCACGTCGCGGCGCCCCAGCGGGCGGCCTCCTCCTTGGCGGCGTCGTCCTGGAAGGAGGCGATCGCGACGAGCTCGGCGTTGTCGGCGCTGACGAGCCCCGGCAGGGTCAGCTGGTTGACCCAGGAGACGCCGAGCACTCCCCAGCGCACCCTCTCGGTGCTGGTCTCGGTGGTCGTCATGGTTGCTACCTCTCGTTCTTCGCGACCGCGGGAGCCACGGCCACAGGTGCGGGACGGTCCGGCAGGGCCGGTGGGGACGTGGGTCGTGGCCTGCGCAGCAGCCGTCGCAGGTCGAGCCGGCCGGTGGCGGCTGCCACCCCCATGACGGCGAGCAGGATCACGCCCTGGGCGATCTGGTAGGTGAACTGGCTGAACCCGAGGAGGTTGAAGCCGCTGGCCACCATCTGCAGGGTCACGGCGGCGAGCAGCACCCCGGGCACGGAGGCGCTGCCGCCGTTGGGGTTGGTGCCGCCGAGCACGGCGATCACGATCGCCAGCAGCACGTAGGACTGGCCGTAGTCCGCGTTCGCGCTGGCGGTGCGGGACGAGACGACCATCCCGGCGACCGCAGCGATGACTCCGCACAGCACGTAGGTGCGGACCAGGACCTTGGTGTTCGGCACGCCGGCGAACCGGGAGGCGACCGGGTTGGCGCCGAGCATCCGCACCTTGAAGCCGAAGCCGGACCGGCCGACGACCACGCTGAGCACGAGTGCGACGACGGCGAGGACCACGAACGGCATCGGGACCAGGCCGGCGGTACCGCTGCCGAGGGAGAGGAACGCTTGTGGCATGCCGTAGACGGACTCGCCGTTGGTCCAGCCCACGGCGATGCCGTTGAACAGCTGCATCGTGCCGAGGGTCGCCAGGATCGGGCTGACGTTGAGCCGGGTGATGACCAGACCGTTGACCAGCCCGCACAGTCCGCCGACCACCAGGCCGACCGCGACACCGGCCAGCAGCGGCCCGACGCCGCCGTTCTCCGCCCCCGTGGCGACGAACACCTGGGCGGTGGTCAGCGCAGCGAGGTTGGCCACCGACACGATGGACAGGTCGATGCCGGCGGTGAGCATGGACACCGCGATGGCCAGCGCGAACAGGCCCACCTCGGCGACCTGGAACCCCATCGACTGGAAGTTCAGCGTGGAGTTGAAGCCCGGGGCGGCCGCGCTGAGCAGTGCCCACACCAGCACGGTCAGCCCGATCAGCCGCCATGTCGCCGGCCGCACCGGTACCCGTTGGACCAGGGCGGACAGACCGCCCGATGTCGTCGCGCTCATGCGAACACCTCCACGGCGGCGGTGCGACGCGGGCGCTTGGCCTGCAGGCCCTGCACGCTCACGCCCACCAGGAGCAGGAACCCGACGGCTGCGCGCTGCCAGGAGCTGGGCACGCCGAGCAAGATCAGCGAGTTGTCGATCAAGGAGATGAGCAGGACGCCCAGCACCGTGCCGGTGACCGAGCCCTTCCCGCCGAAGATCGAGGCCCCGCCGAGCACGACCGCGGCGATCACGTCGAGCTCACCGCCGACCAGGGCGAAGGGGTCTGCCTCCCGGACGAGCACCACGTGGATCAGCCCGCCGACCGCCGCCAGGCCGCCGGCCAGCACGTACACGCGCAGCTGCGTCCACCCGACGGAGAAGCCGGCGCGCCGGGTCGACTCCACGTCGGCGCCGAGGGCGTAGACCGAGCGCCCGAACATCGTGTTGCGCAGCATCAGCGCCACCAGGACGCACAGCGCCGCGATCGGGACCACGAGCACCGTCAGGGGCGTCTTGACCTGCCCGCCGGCGACGAACAGATACGAGGTGGACAGCCCGGCCGTCGCGCCCGGCAGGTCGGAGATGACCCGGGACCCGACGAACGAGATGAGCATGCCGCGGATCACACCCTGCGTGCCGAGGGTGGCGATCAGGGTAGGGATGCGCAGCTTGGAGATCGCCGCCGCGTTCACCAGCCCCAGCAGGATGCCGATGACGATCGCCGCGGCGAACGGGACGACGACGTTGCCCGACGCCCACCCCGAGTGCTGCGCCGCCTTGAGCGTGGAGTACGCGGCGAAGATGCCGATCGCCATGAAGGAGACGTCGATGCCGCCGGAGATGAGCACCAGGAGCACGCCGAGGGCGAAGACCATGGTGGCGCTGGCGCTGCCGATGAGGTTGACCGCGGTCGCGGCCGACCAGAACGACGGTGCGACGAACCCCACGGCCAGCGCGAGCACGAGGATGAGGACCGCGAGGACGCCCTCGTTGTTCGCGCCACGCAGGCGGCCGAGCCGCGCGACCGCGGTTCCGTTGCTGAGGGTGGCTCTGCGGGTGGTCCGGGGCGTCGCGCCCGGGTCGAGTGCCGTCGTCATGCGGCCAGCTCCCTTGTGATGTTCTGCACCGTGACGCCGTCGCCGGCCAGCTCGCCGGCGATGCGTCCGCGCTTGATGAAGAGGACGCGGTGGCACACGGCGACCACGTCGGTCGGGTCGTCGGAGATGATCACGACCGCCATCCCAGCGGCTGCCCGGCTGCGCAGGATGTCGAGGATCCCGGCCTTGGAGCCGACGTCGACGCCCACGGTGGGGCTGTTGAGGATCAGCAGCCGCGGCTCTCGTGCGAGCCACCGAGCGAGCACGACGCGCTGCTGGTTCCCACCGGACAGGCTCGACACGGCGGCCGAGGCCGACGGCGTCTTGATGGCCAGCGACCGCACCGACTCCTCGTCGAGGCGCCGAACCGCCGCTCGGTCGACCAGGCCGGCCCGGTCGACTCGGGCGTCGACGCTGCCGATCAGGATGTTGTCGCTGATGGACTGCTGGACGAACAAACCCTGCGACAGCCGGTCGCCCGGCACGTAGCCGATGCCCAGGTCGAGCGCGTCCTGCACCGAGCCGATCCGGACCGTCCGCCCGTCGACCCGGATCTCGCCGGAGTCCGCCGGGCGAAGACCGAACAGCGCCTCGGCGATGTCCGTCTGCCCGGAGCCGAGCAGGCCGGTGATGCCGACGATCTCCCCCGGCCTGACCGCCAGGTTCACGTCGCTGAACGCTCCCGTGACCTCCAGGTGCTCCGTCTCGAGCACCGGCGGCTGCTCGCGCCGCACCGTGTCCGTGGGGCTCATCACCGCCAGCTCGCGCCCGGTCATCTCGGTGGAGATGCGCGCGGAGTCGAAGTCGGCCATGTCGCCGGCCGCGACCACCCGGCCGTTGCGCAGGATGGTGATGCGCTGGGAGATGGCGCGGACCTCCTCGAGCTTGTGGCTAACGAAGACCACGGCCACGTCGCGGCGGGTGAGCTCGTCGACCGCCTTGAGCAGGAAGCCGACCTCGTGCTGCGTCAGGGCGGTGGTCGGCTCGTCCATGAAGACGACCCGCGCGTTGCGTGCCATGGAGCGGCAGATCGCGGTGAGCTGCCGGTCGGCGACCGAGAGCTCCTCCACCCGCTGGTCGAGCCGCAGGTGCAGGTTGAGGCGCTCGACGACCGCCGCGGCCCGGGCCCGCATCGTCCGGGCGCTGACCAAGGAGCGACCGGCCGCCAGGTCCGCCGGCAGCGCGATGTTCTCGGCCACCGTGAGGGTCGGGAACAGCGCGAGGTCCTGGAAGATCACGTCGATGCCCAGGTGGACGGCCTGCCGCGGGGTCAGCCGCGGGTAGTCCTGGCCACCGATCCGGACCCGGCCGGAAGTCGGGGCCTCGACGCCGCTCATGATCTTGATGAGGGTGCTCTTGCCGGAGCCGTTCTCCCCGGCGAGGCAGTGCACCTCGCCGGGGAGAAGCTCGAGTCCGACTCCGTCGAGCGCCTTCACCCCGCCGTACTGCTTGGTGATGGCATCGACCGAGACGACGGGCTGACGGTCGATGCTCGACGAAGTCGCGGCGGCCATCAGAAGTCGTACTCCGCCATGTTGTCCTTGGTGACGTCCACCCAGGCGTTGCCGTGCAGGGCGTGCTTGCTGCCCGTGACTGGCTGCAGGTTCTCGTAGCCGGGGATGCCGAGGTTGGTCCCCGCCTCGACCTTCTCGCCCTTGCTGAGCTTGTCCTGCAGGGTGATCAGCACCTGACCGGTGACCTTCGGGTCCCAGAAGAAGATCTCGTCGACCGACCCGTCCTGCAGGTACTTGCCGGCGGTGGACGGGATCGAGGTGCCCATCACGCAGGTCTTGTCCTGCAGCCCGGCCTCGCTGATGGCCCGGCCGATCCCGGCCACGTCCGAGGCCGCGGAGCCGAGGAAGCCCTTGATGTCGGGGTACTTCGCCAGGATCTCCTTGGTCTTGTTGTACGTGTTGTCGAGGTCCTCCTTGGACTCGACTGGGTCGGCCACGCGCTGGATGCCCGGGTAGTTCTTGGTCGCCGTGTCGAGCTCGGACTTCGCCCATGCCATGTGGCTCTCAGCGGTCAGCGAGCCGACGAAGGTCACGTACTTGCCCTGGCCACCCATGCAGGCGGCGAGCTTTTCCATCATGTGGGCGCCATAGGCGGCGTTGTCGAACGCCTCGATGTCGAGGTCGGTGTTCGTCTGGCTCGGCGCCTCGTGCGTGATGACCTTGATCCCGGCCGACCGCGCCTGGCCGAGCACGCCCTCCAGGGCCTGCGGGGACAGCGGGACGACGGCGATGGCCTTGGGCTTCTGGGCGATCAGGTCCTGGACGATCTTGACCTGCTTCTCGGGGCTGGCGTCGTCCGGCCCAACCATCGTCGAGGTCGCGCCGATGGCCTTGGCCTGCTGGTCCAGCCCCACCTGCATGCGGTTGAACCAGGCGATCCCCTGGAGCTTGACCACGGTCGCGAACTTGCCGCTCCCGGACGTGGTCGATCCCGCCGCGGCGCCGGAATGGCTGGCACAGGCGGTGAGGGAGAGCGCGAGAGCCGCCACGGTCAGTGCTGCACCCGCGCGGCGCGTCGAGCGATGCGTCATTGCTACGCCTCCGAACGTCTTCGTTCCGTATCTCGAACACCTCGACGAGATGTTGCACGCAAGGTAGCCCGTGTGGTGGCATGGCTGTCAAGACGGCCAGCAGCCGCCCACCGTCGGGCAGGCTGTGTGGGGATGGGCGAGAGAGGGAGTCGATGACGACCGCCGAAGAAGAGCAGTCGAGGGGGCGCGTGCCGTCCGTGGACCGGGCCGTGGCCGTGCTCGACCTGGTCAGCGGCTCGCGGGATGGGATGAGCCTGGCGGCGCTGACCCGCGCCGTGGGGCTGCCGAAGTCGACGGTGTACGCGGTGTGCCAGACCCTCACGGCGACCCGGCTGCTGAGCCGAGGTGCGGACGGCAGCTACCGCCTCGGCCCCGCGGTGATCGAGCTCTCCGCCGCGCGACGCCAGCGGGGCGCCTCGGTGCACCGCCTCGGCATGTGCGTGCCGAACATGGAGAACACCTTCTTCCAGGCGGAGATCGCCACCGCCGGCGCCGAAGCGCTGGTGGCCGGGGCGCTCTTCGAGACGCGGTCCGCGGAGCAGGACGTCGACCGGCAGGCGGCGGACGTGGCAGCCCTGCTCGCATGGGGAGCCGAGGTGCTCGTCGTCGACCCCGTGGCGTCACACGGCCTGGAAGAGGCGCTCGACCGGGCGCACGCACGCGGGGTGGTCGTCGTCTCGGTCAACGGTGCGACCTTCGGCGCGGACGCCAGCGTGGTGACGGACAACGCCCAGGCCGGGGCCCTCGTCGCACGGCACCTGGCGGACCGCCTCGGCGGCCGCGGTGACGTCGTGATCGTGGGCGGCACCCCCGTCACCGCGATCACAGACCGAATCGAGGGCTTCCGCCGAGCACTCGCCGACGAACCCGGGATGCGCATCGTCGACATCGAACCCGGCGACAACTCGCGCGCCGCCGGCCGCGAGGCAGCTCACCGGCTGCGCGAGCGGTCCGTGCGGGTGGACGGGATCTTCGCGATCAACGACCTCACTGCGCTCGGCGTGCTCGACGGGTACGACCACGACGCGGCGACCCCGCTGGTGGTGTCCGTCGACGGTTCGGCGGCCGCCGTCCGGCAGATCGAGGCGGGCGGCCCGCTGTCGGCCTCGGCCGCGCAGGACCCTCGCCTGCTGGCCCGCACCGCGGTGCGCCTCGGGCTCGCCCTGGCCTCGGGCGCCACCTCCGGGCGGACCCTGACCCTGCCGACGCGCCTGATCACCCGCGACGATGTCCCCACATACGAACCGTGGGAGTCCTGATGGGCACGGCTGCCTCCGCCATGGCTGATCCACCTGCCTCGAACGGCAGGTCCGGACGAGGCCCCTCTGTCCCGGGCGTCGTCCGTGCAGCGGCGATCCTCACCGAGCTCGCACGGGCCGACGGGCAGAGCCTCAGCGACCTGGCGGGTCATGTGCGCCTGCCGAAGAGCACCGCGTTCGACGTCTGCTCCGGGCTGGCGGCCCACGAGCTGCTCACCCGCGACTCGGACGGCCGCTACCACCTGGGTCGTCACATCGAGACGCTGGCCAGCAGTTGGGTCGACGGCACGTCCGCCCTGCAGCGGTTCGCCCGCGTCTGCGCCACCCAGGACGAGCTCGACGGCAAGACCGTGACGCTGCACACGCTCGCCGGCAGCTCCGTGCTGTGCCTCGACGTGCGGCTCGGGACCCAACCTTTGCCCGAAACGCCGCGGCCCGGTGTCCGGCTCGGTCTCACCGACAGCGGACCGGGCGCAGCGATCCTGACCGCGGCGACCGACGAGGAGCTCGACGCACTGTTGAGACGCGCGGCGGGCTTCGAAGGCCTCGCAACGCAGGAAATCGCGGCGATCCGAGCCGTAGGCGCACAGTTCCGGCGCGGACGTCGTGCCGTCCCGAGCCCGGACGGCACCGTCGCACTCGCCCGCGCCCGAGCCGCAGGCGAGGGTCGGAGCTGGCTCGCGGTCGCCGTGCTCCTGCCGGCCCGGAACGGCTCCCCCGGGAGCGAGGGTGTCGTCGCCGCAATCGAGCGAGTCCTGGACGCCCTGGTCGGTGCCGTTGGAGCGACACTCGCGCCCTGAGGCTGAGCCTTCGGAGCCGCACCGATTGCACGGCCAGGCACAAAGCCGCAGCTGCCCCGCCAAATGTCTCTTCCCAGTCGCGCTCAGCACTCCGCAATTGGGCTGCCGGGACGGCTGCGTCAGTCGGCGAATCGTCCGCTCGACGAACTGCCGCAACAGCTCACCGCGTGAGATCGGAAACCCGCCAGCTGTCACCCGTGCCGGGTTGGCAACGCGATGACGGTCGCAAGGGCGACCGATTCGGCCGTCTCGCCGATCTGTGCGACGTCCCGCTCACTGGGACGGTGACGCCGGAATCGGTTGAATCGGGTTGTCGCGGGCTAGTGCGGGCGCCGCGCGTGACCCGTGATTCGCCGACTGCGTCGCGCTCAGATCCGACTGGTCAGGGCCGTCCCTCGAATTCGGTTTGTCGGAAGACAGCCGGGTGGTCGTAGTGCGCTGAGCGGACGGCGACGGGGGTGTAAGCCGACACGTGCGCCGTGGCGGCTTCGATCGCTTCGTAGGCCTGCAGCGTCCGCGCGACTCGGGTCACTGGCGCCACGACCCGCCGAGCACCGGCCAGCTTGGCTTCGGCGCTGATCGCGTCTTCGCTCAAGAGGTCTCCGCCCAACAGACGCGTCGGGATGTGGACCTGTCCAGACCTCGCCAGGGTGGCGAAGGTCGTCCGATTCATCCTGGCGACCTGCCCGAGCACCTCGCATGCCCCATGCAGGGTCGAGAGGGTGGCGCGGGTCCTCGGGTCCGAGATCGCCAGGGGTAGAGAGGGTCGGTGCACCGGCGCGATCTCGGCAAGGAGCTCGCGAACGGCGAGGACGTCTGTGCGGATCCCCGGGTCCGGCGGGCCCGGTGCGATGTAGTCATGCAGGTCGGCCATCACGAGCCGGAACGCCAACGCGGTGGTGACCAGACGGTGGCGTGATCCGGTGTCGGAGCGTAGGTCGATGCCGTGGGCATGCGCCGTGTGCATGTGAGCTGCCATGCCCAGGCCCGCGAGGTCGTGCAGGGTGATCACGGAGTAGTCGGGAGCCGTGGAGGCCAGTTGCCAGGCGGCGTGCCGCAGGCGCAGCATCCGGTCGCCGAGCTCGAGCAACGGCTCTCCTTCCCGCACGGGGTAGAGGTTGGTCGCGACATCACGCAGGCCCCGACCGTCGTCGTGCCAGCTGGCCAGCTCCGACAGTCGATGCGCAAGCCTCTTGGCGACGTCCCGGTCAGGTAGCCAGCGGATGACCTGGTCCCAGGGAATGTCGCGGTGCCGGCACGCGGCTCCAATCGCGGCATCGGCCTTGAGGGCGACGTCCATCAAGGAGGCGATGAACGCCACAGCCCCACGACGTTTGTCCGCATCCAGGACAAGGGCCGCCAGCTCGGACCGCGGTTCGCCACGTGGGCCGAGGTGTGTAGCGAGAAGGTCGGTCGCGGCGCCGAGCCTGGCGGCGCCCTCGCGCCACGGGTGGTCGAAGTCTGCGTCCGGGTAGGGCAACCAGACTGGCCGCTGTGTCAGCGGGCCGAGCTCGGAGAACAACCGGGCTGCGACGCGATCCAGGTCGTCACCGTCGAGCGTCCCGCTCTGCCCCATGAGCTCCTGGCTGCGGACTCTGGCGGGGTCGATCAGCCACCACGTGTGCGCTCGCAGGGCGGCGAGCAGGTCGTAGTACGCGCCCACGGTGTTCTGCGCCTGCTTGGCATCCACGAACCCGCGGCGCATCACGCGCAGCAGACCGGCATGGACATCTGCTCCCGCGCGTCCGACGAGGTCGCCATAGGTCGCGGTCACGCGTGCACCGCCACCACCGCGCGCCGGATCTCCCGGATCCGCCAGCCGAGCCGTTGCGCGAGTTGTTGCTCATCGCTCGTCCGACCCGTCGCCGCGAGCGCGCAAAGGCGGTCCAAGGCGCCGTCGAGAAGGTCGGCGACGACGCCGCATGCCGCTGGCAGGTCGACCTGGGGCCCGAGCGGCCCGAGGTCGACAGCGAGCGCCGTCATGGGCAGGTCGGGGTGCTCCCAGCCGACCTCGTCGCGCGCCTCACATGTATCCGCCGCAGCGAACGCCAGCGCGGCGCCGACGCCGATCGGCAGCTGCAGCGACAGCCGGAATGCGGCCTTGCCGGCAGCGAACAGGAGCGACCAGACGCCCGGCCAACCCTCGTTTGCGCGCTCCAGGACCGAGGTCGCACCTGTCGACCACGTCGCACTCATCGCGACCTCCCCTCGCCGGGTCCCTCCCTACGGAGGCCTCGGGTCACGGAGTCTGCTGGGCAGCAGTCGGTGGACAAGAAGCCCCACATAGGCGGGTGTGCGCGGGTGGCGCAACACGCGACGGCGGGTGGGTCGCGGTCGCCCGTGTCCGCGCGGTAGCGATCGCGCCGCGCCGCGCCAGAGCTCGACCTGGCTCGGCACCTGTGCTCCTGCCCCCGCCCCAATCCACCCCTCCCACCAACCCCCACCCCACCCCGTCCACCCCTCCCACCAACTCCCCGCCCCACCCCGTCCACCCCTCCCACCAACCTGCTAGACACCTCTGGCACCCGGGCTTGGCGCTCCGGCCGTCGCGTCGTTCGGTGGTTCCGCACACCCGCTCGCATGGGGCTTTGCACTCATGGCCTGCCGGCGGGTGGTGGTCGGCGGTGGTGATGACGATGCATCGGCTGACGGCCGGTGCCGGCTACCGCTACCTACTGCGACAAGTGGCAACCGGGGACTGTCAGCGCACCGGTCCGGCGCCGGTGACGGCGTACTACCTCGAGTCCGGGAATCCACCGGGCCGCTGGATCGGCCGAGGTCTGCGCGGCCTCCTGGGGCCAGGTGGCGGGCAGCAGCTGACCGGCGGCGCTCGCGTGGACGAGACCGGTATGGCGCGGCTCTTCGCCCACGGCACGAACCCGGTCACCGGCGAACCACTCGGCCGCCCCTACCCGGCCGTGCGCTCCCCTGCCGACCGCGTCGCCGCGCTGGTCAAGGCGCTCCCGAAGGACATGTCACCGCAAGCGCACCAGGCCGCGGTCGACGCGATCACCCGGGTCGAGCTGGCCCGCGACAGCTCCCCTGTCGTGGCGGGGTTCGACCTGACGTTCACGGTGATGAAGTCGGTCTCCACGTTGTGGGCGGTCGCCGACGACCGCACCCGCCAGGCAGTGTTCGACGCACACACCGCGGCGGTGGATCAGGCGATGGACTTCCTGCAGGACCGTGCCCTCTACACGCGGACGGGCCACGGCGGATGTCGCCAGGAGACCACCGGTGGGGCGATCGCGGCGGCGTTCGACCACTGGGACTCCCGTGCCGGGGACCCGAACCTGCACACCCACGTCGTGCTGGCCAACAAGGTCCAAGGCCCCGACGGTGGCTGGCGCTCCGTGGACTCTCGGGCGCTGCACCATGCCGTGGTCGCGGTGTCCGAGGCGTACAACGTCTTCCTCGTCGACGAGGTCGCCCGCCGCCTACCTGTCACCTGGGGATGGCGGACCCGGGGTGCGCAGCGGTCGTTGGGGTTCGAGCTCGACGGGGTCGACGATGACCTGCTGGCCGCGTTCTCCCAGCGGACCAGTCAGATCGACGAAGCGATGACCAGCGCCGTCGCCGACTTCGCCGCCGGCCACGGACGCGCACCGAACCGCATCGAGATCACCCGACTGCGTCAGCAGGTCACCCGCGCCACCCGACCCACCAAGACCGTCACGCCCCTGCGGGATCTGGTCGCCCGGTGGCGGCGCCGCGCAGCAGATGTCACCGGGATGTCACCGCACGACCTGACAATCCAGGTCCTGCACGGTTCGAAGACCCGGCCCATCCGCGTCGAGCAGGTCCCTCCCGCGGTGCTCGACAACCTTGCGGATCGAGTGCTGGACGGGGTGCGGGAACGGCGGGCGACCTGGACCCGGTGGAACGTGTGGTCCGAGACCGCCCGGCTCACCCGCGGCATCATCACCGCCACCCCGGCCGACCGGATCGCGCTCCTGGACGCCGTCACCGACGCGGCACTGACCCGGTGCCTCAGCCTCGAGGCTCCTGCCCTGTTCACCGCCGCGGGCCGGTATGCCGGACGCGGCGGGGCATCGGTGTTCGACCGGCCCGACGAACACCTCTTCACCGACACCGTCATCCTCGACGCCGAAACCCGACTCCTCGACGCCGCACGCGACATCACTGCCCCGACCGCGCCCGTCCTGGATGAGGCGCTGCGCGCTCCCGTCGCGGCCGGTGGTCGGCTCGCCGCCGACCAGGCCGACGCGGTGCGGGCGATCGCCGGGTCCGCGCGGCTTGTCGACCTGCTCGTCGGGCCGGCCGGCTCGGGCAAGACCACCACCCTGGCGGCGCTGCGCACCGCCTGGGAACGCCACCACGGCCGGGGCACCGTCATCGGCCTGGCTCCGTCGGCCACCGCGGCCGCCAACCTCGCCGGGGCCCTGGGGATCAGCTGCGAGAACACCGCCAAGTGGCTGCACGAATCCACGGGTCCCGGGGCCGCCCGCCGCGCCGACGTCATCGACCAGCTCTCCGCGCTGCGTGCCCACACGGGACCCGGCGACCTGGGCCGGCTGCGCACCATCGACAGCGCCCTGACCGCCTATCGACGCCAGCAACAGCACTGGACCCTGCGCCCGGGACAGCTCCTCGTCGTGGACGAAGCGTCCCTGGCCGGCACCCTCGCCCTGGACGAGCTGACCCGGCAAGCAGCCAGCAGCGGAGCCAAGGTCCTTCTCGTCGGAGACCACTCCCAGCTGTCCGCGGTCGCCGCCGGGGGCGCGTTCGGGCTGCTCGCCGACCGCACCGGCGGCGCCAGACTGCGGACCCTGTGGCGGTTCACCCGCCCCTGGGAAGCGACCGCCACCACCGCCCTGCGCGACGGGAACCCCCGCGTCCTTGAGCTGTATGACGAGGCGGGTCGCATCCACGCTGGCCCCGGCGAATCCATGCTCGAAGAGGCGTACGTCGCCTGGTGCGCGGACCAGACCGCCGGTTACACCACCGTCCTGATCGCACCCGACACCGCCACCGTCACCGCCCTGAACACCCGCGCCCACAACGACCGCGTCCAAGACGGCCTAGTCCAGCCCAGCGGCATCACCACCCATGCCGGCGCCACCATCGCCGTCGGCGACCGGATCGTCACCCGGCGCAACAACCGGCACCTGACCCGACCCGGCGGATTCGTCCGCAACGGAGACCTGTGGGACGTCACCGAGGTGCACCCCAACGGATCGATCTCGGTGATCGCGGCGGCGACACGACTGGCCCGCCGGGGTGTCGTAGGCACCACCGGCTCCGCCAGTCAGGTCCAGGTGCGGCTGCCGGCGGACTACGTCGCCGACCACGCCGACCTCGCCTACGCCACCACGACCCACCGCGCCCAGGGCATGACCGTCGACCGCGCTCACGTCCTAGCGCACTCCGGCATGACCCGGGAGAACCTTTACGTCGCCATGAGCCGTGGCCGAGACGCCAACCACCTCTACGTCGCTGTCGACACGCTCGACACGGACTGCGATCACCTGCCGGACCCGCACGCGGCCCTCGACGCCCACGACATCCTCCGCACCGTCCTGACGACCACCGGTGCGGAGCAGTCCGCCACCGCCACGATCGCGGCGCGACAAGACGACGCTGCTTCACTGCGCCGGCTCGAACCCATCGCTCGCACCCTCTACGCCGACGCCGCCAAAGCCAGGTGGGTCCAGCGCCTCTCCAATGTCGGGGTCGACGAGACAACTATCGCCGCAGTCAGCCGCGACTCAGACGCAGGGCGCCTCGTCGCCGCCCTTGATCAGGTCAGCCGCGTCAACGCGCCAGACGCCGACGCGTTGCTCCGATCGCTGATAGGCGAAGCGGACCGAGGGGCAAGTCTCGCGCGGACCCTGCTCGAACGGGCACATACCTACTTGCGCGAACACACCGCCGACGACGAACCGCCCGTCATTCACGACCCCGCGGGCCTAGACCCCGACGGCGAGGTACTCCTCGCACAGATCAACCAGCTCATTGACGACCGGACCGCCGCGCTCACCGCGGGCGCACTCAAAGACCGGCCTGGATGGCTGGACCGCATCGGACCCGAACCGGCCGCCCCCGCCGCCCACGCCGCCTGGCTCGCCGAGATCGCCACCACCCTCGCCCACCACGACCGGCTCCCCGCCGCGGCCACACGCCCAGCCACGCTGCCGGACCACGTCATCGCCCGATAGGACACACCGCCATGACCAGACACGACCCCTTCTACCCGCCCCCGCAGCTGGACCAGCCGGGCGAGCCACCCATCGTCTTCGCCTGGGGCGCCCAGACTCCAGACGACACCGAGCTCCTCATCGAAGAGCTCGACCTCTGGGTCATTTGGCTTGTCGACCGCTACCGGCTCGACCACCGCGTCGTACCCGACTGCTGGACCCGCCACCCCGAGCTCATCGAAGAACTCTCTGCACTCCACCTCGCGTGGCAGGGCTCTTTCGCCACCACCTCGTCCGCCGACGCCCCGCTGCAATGGCATGAACGCTTCGCCGCCGCCCGCGAACGACTCAATGACTGGGTCGCGCGCACGGGGTGCCGCCCCGGAAACCACCGGGGCAACTAAAAGGTGCGTGGCGAATAGATCTGTCGCACAGGTTGCGAGGGCTCACAGAGCAAATTCGGCGACTAGTGGCTAGAGTAGTCGATCGTCAGGATTGCCACGACGCGATGCGCGTCAGACGATTCCGACGTTCTGAAGGAATCATGGAATTGGTAGTTTACTCGCGCCATGCTCGACAGTTCGTAGTGGACGGTTCGAGACCAACCGGGACCATGCGGCAGCCCCGCCTTGCCGCGCAAGATGCATGTGGACCCGAGCGCAGGCGGCGCACCGGGCGAAGATGCTAGATGGTCCCAAAGTGCTTGAGCCGCTTCCAGTCCGACGCGTTCAACGATTTGAGAGTACTTGTCAGCAAACTTGCGGTGAACGAGCACCCGGTAGCTCGGTGGTACGTCAGGTTTGACACCAGGCCTGCGCGCGGGCCCAAGAGGCTGATACGCGCTTGTCGGAGGACTCACCGCTGAAGGCTACTCATGGCCGTCCGGCATCGACAAAGTCCGATGGGTCATGCCGCGCGAGTAGCACGCTTCGCCGAAGCGGATCCTCCAACTGCTGCGCAGTAGCACGCCAAGCGTCCACCGCTTCGAGCAGCACTGCAAGATTGCGATCGGCAGTCGCAGCAATCAAGCACTCATAGAGCTCCTCAACGAACGCCACGAGATCGTCACGGTCGAACACACGAAGCCACGCAAGGTCGCCCAGTTGTTCAACGTTCGGAGCCTCGACGTCGCGGAGAAGACGCTCGAGACGGCGGTGCTGACCGGACCAGAACGCTAGGCCGTCGAGCACCTCAAGTTCACCCGCTCGGAGAGCGACCAGTTCCGTCCCGTCGGTGTCGCGTAGGTGGGCTCGACCGTCACGCGCCGCGTTGATGAACTCCCGCCTGCGGGTCGCAAGGTCGGATGCTTGGTAGATCATGTCCACGGTGGCCCTCACGGTTGAGATCGTACCCAGGATCTTGCTAGGATCCTAGCCATGATCCTGTGATGCGCACCACGGATGCCGGCGAAGGATGGACTGTCATGGATCTGGCGACTGCGACAATCGCGGACCTGCTGCGCATGGTGAAGTCGGTACTCGAAGTGCCGCCCGACGACGGGGTCGCAGCCTGGGACGCCCGGACAGCATTCGTCCGAACGATTGGCCTCGCTCTGGACAGGCGCGGCTTGGACGGCGACAGCCTGATCCGACACGGGCTTGCCGACCTCTTCCAGGCCCCCATCCTGGGCAGCGTCGCTGTCTCACTGCTGAGCGAGGCTCAAGTGCCGGGCCTGGACCGGCTCGAGGTCGACCCGGACCTCAACGTCCAGGGTTGGCGAGACGCAATGAAGCTCCAAGGGCCTCGGGTCAACTTCAGTGAGGCGATGAGCCACGCTCTCTACCTGACGCAGGGCTGGGTCACCTTCGCTCCACTGGAGACCCTCGTCCGGATGCAGCCGGTTGCGAGCGAGGAGCTCGATCAGTGGGCCCGATCGGTGGACGAGTCAAGCCGTGCGGCGGCCGCTACATACCGATGGGCAGTCCTGCGCCTAGTCGAGCCGAACCTCGAGAACTGGGACTCCACGTCGCTACGCAAGGAGTATCGCCACACCGTCATGGCGGTGGACGCTGAACTCCCCGCTTCCCTGATCGCCGAGGCTTCGCTGGACAAGGACGAACTGGCCCACGCAGTGGCCCGGAAATCGTTGACCGAGGACGAAGTTCGGGTCCAGGCCGGCTGGAATGACGTTCGAGAGGCGGTCGTCAAGCAGGCGAAAATGCTCCTGCGGCAGGGGCGCTGCGCAGAAGCAGCGGCACTCTTCGAATTCTTGCTGGGCCAAGCCCCGGCGGACTCATGGCTTCGAAACAACTTCGCGTTCTGTCTCATCACGACTCGGCCGGGCGATGCATACGTCTTCCTGCGAGATGCACAGCGGCTCAGTTACAAGCCGATCTCTCTGCTCCTCTATAACCGCGCCTGCTGCGCCGGCACAGAGACCCAGAAACGCGAGGTACTCTTCGATGCTAACCGGCACTGGCTAGAGGATCTCGAGTCCGTACCGGTACCAGCGTTCATCTGGCGACGTCCCGCGAATGCGCCCTACGACTTCCAGACCGCGGAGACCCTCGACGTCCGCGCAGACCTTGGCATAATCGCTGCCTCTCTTGCGACCGAACTAGGCGATATGGACAGAGCCGACATCTGGCAGAAGAGGGTGGCGGAGCTCGGCGCCATCGCGTCGTGACTACTAGATTCCGCGCCAACTGTGGTGCCCGCATTCTTTCGGCCTGCCACACTAGGCGTGTCGCGATATGCCAGAATCTCTTCCATGGCGAACCGCACCGTTGTCACGCTGGTCTCGGACCTGTCGGGTGAGCCCGACGCGGTCACGGTGACCTTCGCTGTTGAGAACACTCGCTGGCAGATCGATCTGACCCGCACGGAGCGGGATGCGTTCGTCCGGGCACTAGCTCCGTACACAGAGAACGCACGCCGTGTCCGAGGCAACGTGCCGGGCGGAGCCGTAGACGCGCCAACCCGCTGACCGCTCGACCCGTGCGCGTGCCCAGCCAGGGCCGGGTCAGGCGCGTCGGAGGCCTTCCTGGTTCGCTACGAGGTCGGTCTCACGAACGGGACTTCGTCCTGGAACCGCCCATTGCGGCGCGATCTGGAGGACGCGCGTCGCTCGAGCGGCCTTGGACAGCGCATCCAGATCACTCAGGAGCCCTTGAGCGACGGTGACGACGGTGCTCATGTGGTGCCGCAGCATGTCGAGGTCGTCGGCCCAGCCGGCGACGTAGGGGACCGAGTATGCGTCGGGCTTCATCCCGAGGTGGCTGGTGATGACGTACGCGATGGACTCGGCTTCGACTTCGGCGGCTCCGCGGCAGGCGTGGGCGACGGCGTAGTCGGGGAATCGTCCCGCGTGGTTCGCCCGGACGTGTCCGAGCTCGTGGGCGAGCGTCTTGGCTGCTTGGGCGGGCTCGAGGGTCTCGTCGACGACGACGATCTTGTCCTGCGGCGCTGTCCACCCGTTGACGCCCTCGGGGCACGGTCGGCGTTCGAGCTGGTACCCGGCGTTAGCCGTGAGGGCAACGAGCTGGTCCCAGATCCCCGCCGGCGCGGCGCCCTTCAGCAGTTCGGGCTGTACGTCTGGGAGTGGCCGGCCTTCGGTCTGGGTGACGTCGAAGACGTGCACCACGCGGAAGCCGTGCAGCTCGCGCTGCGGCGGCATCTCGTCACCAGGACTGGCAGCAGGCTCGGGCCTGGCCTGATGTCGGTCTTTGGCAGTCTGGTCGTCGGTCCGGTAGACGCAGGGCGCGAGGATCGCGATGCCGTGCTCGCCCTTGGTCACCCGTCGGCCGAGGCCGTTCCAAGTGCGGATGCCGGCGACTCGGGTGGCGTCGGGTCGCTGTGCGGCGATGAGTAGCACGTTCGACGGGGAGTACTCGGTGAAGCGTGCCGCGACGGCGAGCATCTGCGCCCACTTGTCCGAGTGGACGAGGTCGGCGACCGCGTCGACCAGCTGTGTGTGCAGGGCAGCGAGCTTCTCCTCGGTGGACGCTGTCCCAGGCGGTCGCAAGGTCAGCTCCCCGCGTTGGCGGATGGCGCGCCAGGGGGCACTAGGGCGCCGGCGCAGACGGGGTCGGACCAGCCGAGGTAGCCGTGGCCCCCGAGGTACATGCCCTCGAGCCGGGCGAGGGAGAGCTGGTAGACGCCACCGTGGTTGCCGGTGGCGTGGTCGAAGATCTCGTTGGCGGTGACCTGGATGACGGTGTGGTCGCAGCTGCCGGGATCGGCTTGCACGACGAGGGACACATGCCCGTCGGGTCGGCCGGTGTTGAAGAAGACGAACGATCCCAGCGGTGGGCAGGGGTCGCCGGGGTGGGCGTGGCCGGTGGCGAGCATGGCGAGCCAGTGGGTGTGGGCGGAGACGTAGCCGGAGTTCGCGTAGCCGTATGCGCGGCAGGCCAGTTGGTCGCAGCGCTGGTACCACCCGCCAGTGACCCCGACGTAGGCCAGGCCGTTGCGGACGGCGGCCGCGACGTCAGTGGGGGTGCCGGCTGGGACGGTGGCGACTGCGGCGTGGGCACCGAGATCGGGGATGCAGCCTGCTGTTGGTGCACCGGTCGGGCTCGTCGGACCGGAGTCGGGGACGGTGGCCTCGGCGGTGAACGTCGGCGTCGGTACGGCGGATGGTTGGCTGGAGTCGAGGCAATGGTCTGCGCTGCTGCCGACCGTCAGGGCGGTCAGGGTCGCCAGGGCAGGGACGGTCAGGATGAGCAGGGTGCCGGTGAGGAGCTTGCCGATCATGCGGGCACCTGCGTTCCGGTGGCGGTGGCGTGCTCGACGACGGCCTGGTCCGCGCGCAGGACGGTGGTGTCCCGTCGGGTGGTCCACGGGTGCAGGTCGATCACGGCGGGTTTGGTCTGGCGCAGCAGCAGGACTCCGGTGCCGAACGGCAGGGTGCGCAGCACGGCCGGCGGCATGACGGGCATGGACCGCACCGAGGTGGACGACGACCGCTCGCCGCTGCGTCCACTTGTGCGGGTCTCGACGAGTTCGTCGATCTCGCCCAGGAGGCGGGCGACGTCGTCCAGATCTCGGTACTTGCCAAGCCCACCGAGGACGACTTTGACGGTGGCGGCGTCCCAGATGGTGTCGGCGGCGTGCTCGCCCCATCGGTTGCGCGCTTGGGCGAGGGACTGCAGGACGGCCAGGGTGGTGATGCCGGACCCGCCGCCCTCCGACATCAGGGACGGCAGCGACGGCAGGGGTGTGAGGTTGGCGATCTCATCGAGCGCGAGCAGCAGGGGCGGGTCCAGGCGTGCGCTGGGTGCTCGGGCGGCGACGGTGCGGGCGGTCTCGGTGATGTCTTCGACGAACGCGGCGATCAGAGGCGCGCAGGAGCCGGCGGCCACGGATGAGGCCAGCAGGTAGAGGGTGCCGGAGTCGGCGAGGAACTCGGCCGGGTCGAACTCGGTCCCAGGCTTGGGATCGAGGGCGGCCAGGACGTCGGGGTCGGCCAGGGCGGCGAGGGCCTGGCGGACGGCCAGCCAGATGGAGTCGCGGGTGCGGGGGTCGGTGTGCACGGCCATGTCGAGGGCGTCGGCCCACCCCTCGACCGGGGAGGACCGGTTCAGGATGCTGATCGCGTCCTCGGCGAGGACGGGGTTCAGTGACCACCGGTACAGGTCGATTGTGCGGCGTCCGTCCAGTGCGGCGGCGTGCAGCAGGCAGCGCAGGGTCGTCTCGGTCTGGCCGCCCCAGAAGTCGGCATCGGTCACCGACTTGCCCAGCCCGGCGCCGGCGGCCAGGCCACGGGCGCGGACCATCGCGGTGTGCGGTGACTCGCAGCCCCGGATTGGGGACCAGGCGAGCCCGCCGGTCAGCCCGGCCAGGCGTTGGGGGTCGAAGATCGCGACCGGGCCGGTGCGACGTCGGGCACGAAGGGTGACAGCGAGCGTGTCGGGGCGCGTCGAGGTGGTCACGACCGGGCCGGGGGCGTCGAGCACCCACGGGACGACCAAGTGCAGGCCCTTGCCCATGCGTGGCGGGCCGACCAGCAGGACGGAGTCCTCGACCGTGCACCACAGGTCGTGGCCTCGCATGGAGCCGAGGCGGTAGCCGACCTGGCGCGGCTTCGCCTTCGCGTCCATCGACGGACGCACGACCGCCGCACGGGCGCGCACCGCCCGGCTGCCGGCGACCCGCCGCACCTCGGTCGGGTGGGCGGTCCCGGGCAGGTGACGGAGGCGGTTCGTCTCGGCCCAGCGGCCGACCATCTGCCGGTGGGTACGCCAGCCGAGCATGCCGAGCCCGATCGCGACGAGCAGCACCAGACCTACTCCTGCCCAGTACGCGACCGGGCCAGGAAGCTGCCACGGCGCCGGCCACCCGGCGGCCGGATCGACCGGATGGCCCAGAGACGCCAGGGCAGGCAGCAGGCCGCCGTCTGGTCCGGGGCGCCCGGTCAGCACGCAGGAGACCCACGCTCCCGCGCGGATGAGCACGGCGAGGCCGAGCAGCGCGCCAAGGGCACCGAGCAGCCATCCGGTCAGGTCGGGGCCGGGCGCGGCGGCGGCCGGGCGTGCTGCGGAGACACGGGGCGTCATCGGGTCACCGCCGGTGAGCGGTGCAGGGCCGGGAGGGCGACCAGGCGCCGCGCCGGCTCGTGGGCGATAGGGAGTACGGCGGCGGTGCGGCGGAGCGCGTCGGTGATCGTGTGTCCGGTGTCGACGAGGTCCCCGATCAGGACGCCCGGGTTGGCGGCCGCCTGGTGGAGCTGGTGCGTGCCGGTGTCTGCCAGGTGCCGCGCCTGGTCCGCGGCGACGACGCCCGCCGCCACGGCGGGGAACGAGTACCAGCCGCTGTCGACGGCCTGCCGGAGTTCGTCCATCGACGGGAGTTCCGGGCCGTGCTGGGCGTGCTGGCGGGCCGTCCAGGCGACAGTGACCAGGTCCACCGGCTGCCCGAGCTCGGCGAGCTCGATGGTGGTGCCGTAGATCAGCCGCCATCCGGGGTCGGCGATCGCGGTGATGGGCAACCACGAGCTGACGTCCCCGATCGCGTCGGGATGGGCGATCAGGGCGGCGACGAGCTCGACGACGTGCTGCCGTTCGCCGACAGCATCCCGCGCGGGGAGCGCGGCCAGGTAGCGGGCAGCGCCTTCCTGGGCTTCGCCGTTGCGGAAGGCGGCGCGCAGGGCGATGGGGACGACGTTGGTCTGCTGGGGCGCCCCGGTGGCGTCCGTCCACCGACTGGCGGCCGCGTCGAGGCCGGCGTCGACGAGTCGGCAGGTCGTGGTCAGGGGAACGCTGGTGTGGTCGAGTGCGGACTGGACCGCGGCTGCCTGCAGGAGGACGCCGAGTCCGACGACTTCGCGGCGCAGCCCCGCGTCGAGCACCATCCGGGCGTAGGCGAGCGTGTTCGGCGTGTAGGGGGTGGCGGTGATGAGCTGCGCGAGCCGGGCACCGTCGGCCAGCCGGGCGCCGAGACGCTCGGTCAGGGCGTCGGCCATGTGCTCTGGGTCGACGGGTTGGCCGGCGATGTGCCGCTCGACTGCGGTCGTGTAGACGGCCCGGTGCCACGTGTCGGCGAAGTCGGCCGGTCGCAGCCAGCCGCGGACGGCCGCAATCGCACGAGGCTCGTTCATCAAGCCGCGCAGGAGTGACTGCTCAGCGAGCCGTTCCACGTGTGCGCGGTCCATCAGGACCAGCTCCCGGCACGCATCGCGGCGTCGGTGTCCACCAGCGGCTCTTCGAACGGCAGCAGGACGTGCTGCACGACGTGGCTGCGCCCGGGCAGCTTCCACAGCCCGGTGCCGCGGGACAGCAGCGGCAGCAGGTCCCGCTCCGGCTCGGTCAGCCCGAGGGATGCCGTCGCGGCCGACAGCTGGTCAGCCTCCTGCCGGTAGATCACGCGAGTCGAGCAGTCGGCCAGCAACCCGTCGGCCAGCGCCCGGGTCTCGGATCCGCGGTGGCCGACCGCGTCCAGGTCGGACAGGCGGTGCAGCACGAGGAGGTTGGCGATCCCGTAGGCCCGGGACAGCTTCCACTGGGCCTGCATGCGCCGGATCAGCCCGGGGTGGCGCAGCAGCCGCCACGCCTCGTCGTAGATCACCCACCGCGGGTTCGACGACGAGGCCAGGGCACCCTCGACCCAGGCGGCAGCGCACGTGGAGGCGATCGCCAGGGCGTCGTCGTCGGACCCCAACGCCGACAGGTCGAGCACCACCATCGGCGCCATCGGATCGAGGGCGTCGGTGGTCGGGGCGTCGAACAGGCCGCCCAGGTCCCCGGAGAACAGTCGGCGCAGCCCGTGCACCAAGTCGCGGCCGTCGGCCGCCCGGTCCTGCACCCGCAGCCCGTCCGCTCGCGCTAGGCGGGTATCCGGGGTCACCAGGGCCTCGATGACCTCTCGGACGGTGATCGGGCCTCCCCCCGACAGGTGAGCGAGGGCGGCGTCCAGGGCGCTGTGCTCGGCAGCCGTCAGGTCCCGGCGCAAGGTCGCCGAGGCCACCCCGGCCAGCAGCTGCGACCGCAGCGCTTGCCGGTCCTCGCCCACGACGTCCAGCGGGTTCAGCCGGGTCGGTGACCCGGGCCCGAGGCGAAGGACCGTGCCGCCGACCGCGTCGGCAACCACAGCCCACTCCCCCTTCGGATCCCCCGGCACATAGACGGTCCGGCCGGCGGCGATCGAACGGAGAGCCAGGGACTTGACCAGCGCGGACTTGCCCTGCCCGATCACCCCGGCAAGCAGCACGTTGGGGTTGGTGAGGGTCCCGTCGGCGTACTGGGTCCAGGGGTCGAAGCAGAACGCGCCCCCGCTGAACAGGTCCACCCCCACCGGCACGCCCTGATCCACGGTGGGTGGCGCAAGGAACGGGTACGCCCCCGCCAGGACCGCCGAGGATGCGCGGTGCGCGGGCAGCCGCAGCGGCGTCCCGGCCGAGTAGTGACCGGTCCGGGTGCGGAACCGGGCACTCACAGCACACCTCGCGCCAGCGGAAGGGCACCGGCCAGGAAAGCGACACCTTGCTGGCCGACCAGACGCCGTACCTCGCACATCGCCTGCGCAGCAGCGGTCTCCAGCGCCACGCACCGGTCCTCCAGCTGCGCCTCGGTTCCCGCGCAGACGCTCACGAGGCCGGTGAACCGCAGGTCACCGTTGCCGGCAACGAGGTCGGCCTCGCGGCGTTGCAGGTCGGCGACCTCAGCGCGGGTCGCCTCGTCCTCCATCTGCCCGATCCGCCGCCGCTGCGCGGCGTCAGCGGCGTGCTCGACCTTCGCCTTGCGGATCTCCCGCAAGGCACGGGCCGTCGGCAGCGGCTCGGCAATCACGCTCAGGACCCGGGTGCCGGTGTCCCCGAGCAGCAACGGCTGCAGGAACCCCGGGTGCGTCGCTGAGCGGGGCCACTCGCTGACCCAGTACGTCGCATGGAACCCCGTCCCGACGACCATGGACGCCCAACGCTCCTTGACGCCGTCTGCTGGCGGCATCGGCCAGGCGGGAAGGCCCTCGCGCCGTGCGGCCGTGGCTGGGTCGCAAGCACTGGTGAGCACCTCGGCCAACCGAGCAGTGTCCAGCCAGCCAGACGGGTTCAGGTCGGCCGCCCGCAGGGACGAGGACACGGCGTCGAACTGCGCGACGACTGCCTGCAGACGTTCGCGGTGCCCGCCGCGGTAGCCGCGAGGAAGACGCGCCGCCACCGCGAGCAACGTCTCGCGGCGATGGGCGGACACGAAGCCGTCGTCCAGCATCGCGGAGACTGCCTCTGCGATCCGGCTGCCGGTTGTCCCGCGGTGCTCACGCCACCACTGGGTGGTTTCCAGTGGTCATCGCAACGGTGGGTGGTCTGCCGACGCTAGCAGCATGGCGAAGAGAGCGGCCGGTGGTTGGTGTCCGAGGACTGCTCTGGGGCGTGCGTTGAGTTCGTCGGC
>NZ_MKTH01000029.1 GCF_001898175.1 Cellulomonas sp. 73-92 | reverse complement strand
GGCAGCCTCATCGAGGTGCAGGCGCGGCTCATCCACACCGGGCGCAGCAGCATGCACGTCGTCGTGACGGTGTCGTCGTCGGAGGTCTCGTCGCACGCCTACACGCCCGCGACCACGTGCATCCTGGTCTTCGTCGCGAAGGGGGCCGACGGCCGCCCGACCGCGGTGCCCGCGTGGACGCCCGTGTCGAGGTCCGACCGGAAGCTGGCGGCCGCGGCGATCGACCGCATGCCCGCGCGGGCCGAGATCAAGCGGCTCATGCTCGACGAGGACTACGGCGGTCCCAGTGAGGCTCCACGCGTCACGATGCGCTTCCTCGTTCCGCCCGGCGTCGTGAACTGGGGCGGGAACGCGCACGGCGGGACGGTCATGCGGTGGATCGACGAGGCGGCCTACGCGTGCGCGGCATCGTGGGCCCGCGACGGGGACGCCGCGAGCACGGCTGTCGCGGTCTACTCCGGCGGCATCCACTTCTTCGCCCCCGTCCGCATCGGCGACCTCGTCGAGGTCGATGCGCGCATCATCTACACGTCGGCGCACAGCATGCACCTGAGCATCCGCGTGTCGTCGGCGGACCCGCGCGAACCGGATGCCCTCACCCTCACCACCCAGTGCATGAGCGTGTTCGTGGTGCCGGATGACGGCGGCTCCGCCCGGCCGGTGCCGCCGTGGCAGCCGACGGCCGAGGGGGACGTCCGGCTGTGGGAGCACGCGCGCGAGATCATCCGGCTGCGCGAGCACATCGTCCCGATCCCCGCATCGCTCACCCTCGAGGACTGACGCGTGACCGGACTCCCGACCGCGCCGCCGTCGTCCCTGTTCACGCCGTTGCGCATCGGCACCTTCGACGTGCGGAACCGCCTCATGCAGGCGGCCCACTCCAAGCAGTACTCGGACCGCGTGGAGTCCGCGCGCGAGACCGCCTACTTCGTGCGCCGCGCGCGCGGCGGCTGTGCGCTGTTCGTCGCGGGGAACCACTTCGTGCACCCGAGCGGGTCGATCCGGAACTTCGAGGACGCGTTCCGACCGGAGTCGGTGGCGGCGAACCGGCGCATGACCGCCGCGG
>NZ_MKTH01000028.1 GCF_001898175.1 Cellulomonas sp. 73-92 | reverse complement strand
CCACCTGACCCGACGCCACCGACAACCCCTCCGCCGCCGACGCCACCCGACCAGCCGTCGACCGCACGCCCGTCAGGACCTCGCGCAGCGACTCCTCGGCGGCCGCCAGCGAGGCGGCGATGGTCCCCAGCTCGTCGGACGAGCGGACCGGCGGCACCACCGTCAGGTCGCCCTCGGCGAGCGCGTTGATGGCCGCGACGACCTCGTTGGAGGTGCGGACGACCGGCTTGACGATGGCGATGCAGATGCCCGTGACGACGACCAGCGCCGCGCCGAAGACGATCCACATGATGAGCGACGCCTGCCGGTAGCTGGCCTCCGCCTGGGCGTCCAGGGCGTCCGAGCGCTTGGTCAGCGCCTCGCTCTCCACGTTCACGGCGTCCACGAGGTTGACCGCGACGCCCTGCAGGGGGCCCATGACCAGGCCGCTGACGCCGTCGAGGTTGCCGGCCTTGACCATCTCGATGAGGGAGGTGTCGCCCCCGACGTACTGCTGCAGCACGTTGGCGATCGACTGCCAGTTCTGCTGGCTCGTCGCGTACTGCTGGTAGGCGTCGAGGTCCGCCGTCGCGGCGTCCATCGCCTGCTGGAGCTTGGCGATCCAGGCGTCCTGGCCGTCGGCGTACGAGCGCACCGACGGCGTGGCGGCCGTGCGCGCCCGCAGCGTGGCGATGTCCAGGCTGACGTGGTCCAGCGCCTGCAGCGGGATGGCGGCGGTGTGGTGCTGGGCCGCGTTGTCGGCGTTCAGCGTGGTCATCTGCGTCTGGCCGAGCACGGTCAGCGCCCCGGCGACCAGCGCCATGAGGCCGATGCAGACGACGAACTTCTGGCCGAGCGGCCGGTCCGCCAGCCATCGCTTGACACCACGGCCGCTCACGACCGGGGACTCCTGAACCGCCATCGTCGGGTCCACTTTCTTGTCCGTAGGGCCCCCCGCCCGTCACCGAGCCCATCGGCCGGGCGCGCGCGCTTCGGAGGGATTCGCCGCCCGTGTCACCCGGTCGTGACACCCGGCCCGCCGCGCCCGGGCGCGCGACGACCCCCGGGCCGCCCACGAGGGGCCCGGGGGTCGACGTGGAGGGGTCAGACGGTGAAGCGGGCGACCTGTGCGCGCAGCTCCACCGACAGGCCGGCCAGCTCGTCGATGGCCGTGCCCATCCGCGCGACGACCGAGGTCGAGGTGGCTGCGGCGGCGGCGACGCCGGTGATGTTGGAGGCGATCTCCCCCGACCCGGTGGCGGCCTCGGCCACGTTGCGACTCATCT
>NZ_MKTH01000027.1 GCF_001898175.1 Cellulomonas sp. 73-92 | reverse complement strand
CCCAGGGGGCGGTGTCCGCCGCGGGCCGTGCCGGCGCGCTGGGGACGATCGCCGCCACGAGCTTCTACCCCGGAAAGAACCTGGGCGCCGCGGGCGACGCGGGTGCCGTGATGACCGATGACGCCGCCCTCGCCGACGTCGTCCGCAACCTCGGGGCGCACGGCAGCTCGGTCAAGTACGTCCACGATCGCGTCGGACGCAACTCCCGCATGGACGCGGTCCAGTCGGTCGCGCTGTCGGCGAAGCTGCGCCGGCTGGACGACTGGAACGCCGCGCGAGCCGCGGCAGCCGACCGCTACGCCGACCTCCTCGCCGCATCCCCCGGCGTCCGCCTCCCCGGCACCCGTAGCGGCAACCGCGACGTCTGGCACCTGTACGTCGTGCGCGTCGAGGAGCGCGACCGCGTGCTGGCCGATCTCGCCGCCGCCGGTGTCGGGGCGGCGATCCACTATCCGACTCCGCTGCACCTGACCGACGCCTACGCCGGGCTCGGCTACCGCCGCGGCCAGTTCCCGGTCGCCGAGCGCGCGGCCGCGCGCATCCTCTCGCTCCCGATGTTCCCGCACCTCACCCGGGCGCAGCAGGAGCGCGTGGCATCGGTCCTCACCGCGGCGACGAGCAGGTCACGCTCGCACGGCTGAACGGCGACTCATCGCGACATGAGCACGGACGCCGCTATGAACCGGGGCGGTGCATCCGCCGCGAAGAAGGCGCCGATGCGCGACGGCAGGACGGTCGACGGCGTCCCGAAGCGGCTGCGCGCGATGACCCGTGCGTGCAGCTCGGCCGGCGGCACCCCTTCGGCGAGCGCGCGCAGGGCGCGCACGTCCGCGATGGACAGGTGGCCCCGGAAGCCGGGCGCGGCCTCGTCCAGCCGCGCGACGAGTGCGGCGAGGTCGACCCGGACGGCCTCCGTCCAGTCGTCCGCGTCGAGCCGGCGCCGGACGAAGGCGAGAAGGTGGATGCGCACGTACTTGACGGCGACCGCCCGCCGGTCGTCGAGCGGGAACTGCGCGAACCACGATTCGCGGAGCATCCGGAGCAGGGCGTCGAACTCGGCGTCCACCGGTCGACGTGCCTGGGTGGTGCGATCGGCTGCGTCGTCACCCAGGATGTACGCCGGGCGGCCCCACGCATAGCCGATCGCGGCGCCGGACAGAGCGAGGCGGATGCTGAACTCCTGGTCCTCGCCTGTGGGCACTCCCGCGGTCAGACGCAGACCTGCCCGGCGGACGAGGGCCGTGCTGATCAAGCCGATCGGCGAGGTGCGGTAGACGAGGCGGTCCTTCAGGGGATCGAGGGGTGAGACCCGGCGGAATCGCACCACGGGGTTCCGGATGACGGCGCGGGAGGGATGCCGCTGCACCGGGATGACCACGTCCAGTCCGCGCTGGGCGGCCAGCTCGGCCCACGCTCCCAGGGCGCCCGGCTCGAGGTAGTCGTCGGAGCCCATGATCGACACGAACCGCGCGTCGGCGGCCTCGATCCCGTGGGTGAACGGGCCGGCGGGGCTGTGGATGCCATCTTTCAGCTCGAGGAGCCGCACACGGCCGGCGAGCTCCGGTCCGAGCGCTGCCGCGATCTGCTCCCGGTCGATGTTGTGGCAGACCACCGTGACGCGCAGCCGCTCGCTGTCGAGCCCGGCGGCGAGCACGGACGCCACGGCGCGGGCGATCGGTCGCCGGGCATCATGTACGGCGATGACGAAATCGACGAGATACGGCATCCGCTCATCTCCCGTCGGTCAGGCGCCCGCGCGGGAGAGCAGCGCGCGCACGACGCGGTCGGCGGCATGCCCGTCGCCGTAGGGCGCGGCATCCGTGTCCGCCGGCCGTGGGCGGCCGACCGCCGCAGCGATCTCGTCGGCGGTGTTCGCGAGGACGTTCCAGCCGAGGGCGATCGTCTCGACCCACTCGGTCTCGGTGCGCACCGTCGTGGCGGGCACGCGGAGCAGGAACGCCTCCTTCTGGAGACCCCCGGAGTCGGTGACGACGGCCCGGCTCGCGAGGACCGCCGCGATCAGGTCGGGGTAG
>NZ_MKTH01000026.1:57104-66643 GCF_001898175.1 Cellulomonas sp. 73-92 | reverse complement strand
CGTCAACGACGCGGTGCTCGTCGTCCCCGGCCGGATGCTCGCCCGGTCGCTCGTGTTCGGGGACCGTGCCGTCGTCGACGGCGCGGTGTCCGGCGTCGCGAAGACGACCGTCGCCCTCGGGGACCTGGTCCGCAAGGTGCAGACCGGCCACGTCCGTTCCTACGCCGCGACGATGACCCTCGGGCTCGTCGTGCTCGCCGTCGTCGTCCTGGTCCTGGGCAGCTGAGGAGAAGACCCCACCGATGTCCTCGTTCCCCTGGCTCACCACGCTCATCGTGCTGCCCCTCCTCGGAGCGGCGGTGCTGTGGGCGCTGCCGCGACCCGTCGCGCGCGGCGAGCTCGTCTACGGCCCCGGCGTGCCGGCGCCCGGTCCGCGCCGCACCCGCGAGGTGGCGCTCGGCTTCGCGCTCGTCGAGCTCGTGCTCACCGCCTTGGCGGTGGTCGCCTTCGACACCTCGGACGCCGGCACCGTCCAGCTGACGGAGACGCACTCCTGGATCCCGGCGTTCGGGGTGTCGTACGCGCTCGGCGTCAACGGCGTCGGCCTCGTCCTCGTCGCGATGTCCGCGCTGCTCGTGCCGCTCGTCGTGCTCGCCGCCTGGCGCGAGCAGGGCAGCGCCGCCCAGGCGTCGGACCGGCTGCGGCAGTACCTGGCCCTGGTGCTGCTGCTGCAGGCGTTCATCGTCGCGGTGTTCGCGGCGCGCGACCTGTTCTTCTTCTACCTCGTCTTCGAGGCGATGCTCATCCCGGTCTACTTCATGATCGGGGGGTTCGGCGGGCGAGATGGGGCGCGGCGGCGGTACGCCGCGGTGAAGTTCCTGCTCTACTCGCTGGCCGGTGGGCTGATCATGCTCATCGGCGTCATCGTGCTCTACCTGCACGGCCCGGGCGGGGCGGACGGGTTCCTCATCGACAAGCTCACGGGCGTCGCCCTCGACCCGACGATCGAGAAGTGGCTGTTCGTCAGCTTCTTCGTCGCGTTCGCGATCAAGGCGCCGATGTTCCCGGTGCACACCTGGTTGCCGGACGCCGCCGAGCAGGCGCCCGCCGGCACCTCGACGCTCCTGGTCGGCGTGCTCGACAAGGTCGGCACCTTCGGGATGCTCACCCTCTGCCTGCCGCTGTTCCCGAACGCCTCCCGCTGGGTCGCCCCGGTGATCATCGTGCTGGCCGTCGTCTCGATCCTCTACGGGGCGCTCCTGGCGATCGGCCAGCAGGACCTGTTCCGGATGGTGGCGTACACGTCGGTGAGCCACTCCGGGTTCATCGTGCTCGGCATCTTCGCCTTCACGTCGACCTCGATCTCGGGCTCGTCGTTCTACATGGTCAACGACGGGTTCTCCACCGGGGCGCTGTTCCTGCTCGTCGGGTTCCTCGCGGCCCGGCGCGGCTCGGCACGAATCGACGCGTTCGGCGGGCTGCAGCGGGCGGTGCCGGTGCTGGCCGGGCTGTTTCTCGTCGTCGGCCTGTCCGCCCTGGCCCTGCCCGGGCTCTCGCCGTTCGTCAGCGAGATCCTCGTGCTCGTCGGCTCGTTCGCCACCCAGCCCGTGGCTGCGGTCGTCGCGACGCTCGGCGTCGTGCTCGCGGCCCTGTACATCCTGTGGCTGTACCAGCGGGCGTTCACCGGTCCGGTCACCGCCGGGGTGGAGACGCTCCCCGACGCGAGCGCGCGCGAGCGCTGGGTCGTCGGCCCGCTGGTCGCCGTCATGCTGGTGCTCGGGTTCGTGCCCGGCCCGGCGCTGAACCTGGTCCGCGAGCCGGCCCAGGTGACCATCGATCAGGTGGGCGCCACCGATGCGCCCGCCGTCGCCGAGGCCAGCGCACAGTGATCGCCGCCCTGCCGGGCCTCCGCGACCGCTGAGTGTGGTCTGGCTGCATCCGAAAGGTTCGTTGTTGTCGTGAGCACCCCCCTGCGTGTGGTCGTCGTCGGCGCCGGTCCGGCCGGCATCTACGCCTCGGACATCCTGACCCGATCCGGAGGAGATGTGGCGATCGACCTGATCGAGCGGCTGCCGGCCCCCTTCGGGCTGGTCCGCTACGGCGTCGCCCCGGACCACCCGTGGATCAGGCAGATCATCGTGGCGCTGCACAAGGTGCTGGACCGCGGCGACATCCGGCTGCTGGCCGGGGTGGACTACGGCACCGACGTCACGCTCGCTGAGCTGCGGCAGCGGTACGACGCGGTGGTCTTCGCCACCGGCGCCGTCCGCGACGTTGCGCTGCCGATCCCGGGCATCGACCTGGACGGTTCGTACGGTGCGGCGGACTTCGTCTCCTGGTACGACGGCCACCCCGACGTGCCGCGCACCTGGCCGCTGAACGCCCGCGAGGTCGCCGTGCTCGGCGCCGGCAATGTCGCCCTGGACGTCAGCCGCATCCTCGCCAAGCAGGCCCACGACCTGCTGCCCACCGACATTCCCGCGAACGTCTACGAGGCGCTGGCGGCGAACCCCGTCACCGACGTCCACGTGTTCGCCCGCCGCGGACCGGCACAGGTGAAGTTCTCCCCGCTGGAGCTGCGCGAGCTGGACCACGTGCCCGACGCCGATGTCGTGGTGTACCCGGAGGACTTCGTCTTCGACGCCGGCTCGATGGCGGCAGTCGACTCGTCGAACCAGACCAGGCAGGTGGTCACCACGCTGACCGACTGGACGCTCAAGGAGCCGGCGGACCGGCACGCCAGCCGCCGTATCCACCTGCACTTCCTCCACAAGCCGGTCGCCGTGTTGGGGGACGGTGGGCACGTCGTCGGGCTGCGCACCGAGCGCATGACGCTCACCGGCGACGGCACCGTCACCGACAGCGGACAGACGACGGACTGGCCGGTGCAGGCGGTCTACCGGGCGATCGGGTACTTCGGCAGCCCGCTGCCTGGGCTGCCGTTCGACGAGGCCGCCGGTGTGATCCCCAACCGCGGGGGCCGTGTCACCGGGCCGGACGGTGCGCCACTGCCGGGTGTCTACACCACGGGCTGGATCAAGCGCGGTCCCGTCGGGCTGATCGGGCACACGAAATCCGACGCGAGCGAGACGATCGCGCATCTGCGCGAGGATGCGCCGGCACTGCCGACTGCGCCGGACCGCGACCCCCGGTCGCTCGACATGCTCCTGGCGCGGCGGGGCGTGCGCGTCGTCGACTGGGCCGGCTGGCTGCGGCTCGACTCCTACGAGCGCGCCCTCGGCCAGGCGCACGGTCGGCAACGGGTCAAGGTGGTGCCGCGCGAGGAGATGATCCACATCAGCCTCGACGCGGTCGGCCCAGTGACCACGTGAAGCCAGCAGTTGTTGCACGCACTGCGGCTGCGAGCGGCGTCGAGCGACCGCGCCGATGCGTCGACGTCGAGGGCGCGAGCGCCATCCGGAGGCGACAGGTCGGCCCGGACAGGTCGGTGCGCACCTGCCAGGCGCGCCGTGGTTTGGGTACCCGAGCGCAGGCGGACCGGCGCTACGTTCGCAAACCCAGTGGTGCCCACCGGGGCGCCGACGCGCGCCGCCCCCCGGTGGGTCGTCACCTCGAATCTGCGCATCGCCGCGATCCTGTCGGGCCAGAAGCGGCCGATCCGCTCGACGTCGGGTAGACGCAGGCTCGCCCCCTTCTGATCCGGGGTTTGCGCCAAGCACCGCTGGTGGGTCCTGATCCGCGCGGACGCTGGCGCGAACCGCCCGAAGCTGGCGAACTTCATCGGGGCTTGATCGGACCTCAGTCGAATCGCAGTCAGCCGTGCCGCACAGTTTGGGACTAACGTCCCGATGCTTCGGGGGGCGTGTCCGAGCGCAAGAGAGAGGGCAAGGTCTTGCGTCATCGTCGGGCATGTTCTCGGGTGCTGGCGCAACGCCAGCCTGGTGCACCAGTCCCGCGGCGGATGCCGGTCGCTGGGACCTGCCACCTGCCGATGCCCAGACCGCCAGTTGCCGCGACGACGCCGCTGGCCGATCGACCACCCGCCGGAGCGGCGGACCACTGCCTGCCGGACCGGCCGCCCACGACAGCCCACC
Organism: Cellulomonas sp. 73-92; assembly: GCF_001898175.1. GTDB lineage: Bacteria > Actinomycetota > Actinomycetes > Actinomycetales > Cellulomonadaceae > Cellulomonas. The sequence continues at coordinate 62,648 of NZ_MKTH01000026.1, read as the reverse complement.
TCGGGGGCTCGGCCGGCAGCGTGATCGAAAGCGTCGCGGGCAGCCAGGTGATGACAGCCTGCACCCGGGCACGCATCGCAACGGACTGGGCCCGTCCTGCAGATCGACGCCAGCCGTACGTCGACAACATCCAGCGCAGCGCGGGCAAGGCATGAGCATGCCACCACCAACTTCGTCGACGCGGTCCGCCCTGGGGCAGTGGAACAGCGCCGTCACGAGCTACTACGTGCTGGCCGGGGCGACCGCCCTGCTCCTGGTCCTGGGCCTGGTCATGGTGCTGTCCAGCTCGAGCGTCGACTCGCTGGCGGCGGGCAAGTCGCCGTACTCCCAAGTGGTCTCCCAGGCGAAGTTCGCGTTGATCGGGGCGCCGATCCTCCTGGTCCTGGCCCGCACGCCGGTGCGTCGGCTCAAGGCAGCCGCCTGGCCGGTGCTGACAGTGGCCCTGGTGCTGCAGGGGCTGGTGTTCACCCCGCTGGGCGCCAGCCAGGGCGGCAACCGGAACTGGGTGCGCCTGCCCGGCTTCCAGGTGCAGCCGTCGGAGATCATCAAACTGGCGCTGGCGCTGTGGCTCGGCGCGGTCCTCGCGCGCAGGCTGCCGCTGCTGCACGAGTGGCGGCACGCGCTCGTCCCGGCCGTCCCGGTGGCTGCCGGCGCGATCGGGATCGTCCTGCTCGGCCACGACCTCGGCACGGCGATCGTGCTGTTCCTGCTCGTCTTCGGCGCGCTGTGGGTGTCCGGGGTCAAGCTGCACATGTTCGTGGCGCCGGTCGTGGCGGTCGTGGCCGTCACGCTGCCCCTCGTCATGTTCTCGGGCAACCGCTCGGGCCGGATCAAGGCGTGGCTCGACCCGGCGGCGGCCGACCCGGGCAGCCAGGGCGTCACCTACCAGTCGAAGCACGGCATCTGGGCGCTCGGCACGGGCGGCTGGGGCGGGCTGGGCCTGGGACAGAGCCGCGAGAAGTGGAGCTACCTGCCCGAGGCGCACAACGACTTCGTGTTCGCCATCATCGGCGAGGAGCTGGGCCTGCTGGGCACCCTGCTGGTGCTCGTGCTGTTCGGCCTGCTGGCGTTCGCGATGGTGCGGATCATCCGGCGGCACGACGACGCCTTCGCACGCATCACCACCGGCGCGATCCTGTGCTGGGTGATCGGGCAGGCGTTCGTCAACATCGCCGTCGTCATCGGCCTGCTGCCGGTCATCGGCGTGCCGCTGCCACTGGTGTCGGCGGGCGGGTCCGCACTCATCATGACCATGGCCGCCCTGGGGGTGGTGCTGGCGTTCGCGCGCTCGGAACCGGGCGCCGCCGAGGCGCTGGCCGCCCGGCCGTCGGTGTTCCGCCGGTCGCTCGCGGTCCTGGGGCGGGCCCGTGGCTGACCGGGTCGCAGCGCACGTGCGGCAGGTGGTCTGCTTGCCCGGCATGGCAGCCCGGACACGTGTTGACTCGCACCCTCCGGGTGCCGCGGCCGCGCACGATGGCGAACGGGTCGGATGTGCCCGGCCGCATCACGGGCAGCACGCACACCGGTTCGTCGCCGTCGCCCGCCGCGCCGGTCGCCGCCAGCCACGCACCACTCCGGTCGGCCCGCGGTGGCCGCAGGTCCGGGCGTGGGTTGCGACGATCCTGCTCGTCGCAACCCTGACGGGCTGTTCCTCACCGACTGCCGACAATGGTCAGGCGACCACACAGCCTGGCTACCGGTCCGACGACGGTGCCACGCAGACCTGGCCCGCCGGCTCGCGCACCGGCCCGGTCGAGCTCTCCGGCACGGACGTCGACGGTGCCACGCAGGACGTCGCCGCGTGGCGCGGTGACGTGGTGCTCCTCAACACCTGGTACGCCGCGTGCCCGCCGTGCCGCGCCGAGGCGCCCGACCTCGTCGCGCTCGCGAACGACTACGAGGCGCAGGGCCTGCACCTGCTCGGCGTCAACTCGACCGACGCCACCGGCACCGCCGCCGCGTTCGACCGCGAGTTCGCCGTCCCGTACCCGTCGATCGTCGACACCGACGGCTCGGCGGTCGCGGCGCTGCAGGGCGTGGTGCCGATCAACGCGGTGCCCACCACGGTGCTGCTCGACCGCGAGGGCCGCGTCGCCGGCCGCATCATCGGGCGGGTCGACCCGTCGACGGTGCGGTCGATCGTCGACGAGCTGCTCGCCGAGCCCGGCGGCGGCTCGCCGAGCGCCCCGGCGACGTCCCCGGCAGCCGTCCCGTCGGCGAGCGCCGGCCGATGACCCCGCTCGACGTCGGCGACACCTTCGGCCGGGCGGTGGCCGGCGGCTCGCTGCTGCTGGCGATCCCGGTGGCGCTGCTCGCCGGGGTGGTCTCGTTCGCGTCGCCGTGCGTGCTGCCGCTGGTGCCGGGCTACGTCGGGTTCGTCGGCGGCTCGCTCGGGGCGCAGGCCGGCGCGGCGCGGCGCGGGCGCGTGCTGGCGGGCGTCGGGCTGTTCGTCGCCGGCTTCGCCGTCGTGTTCGTCGCGTTCGGCGCCGTGGCCGGCGGGATCGGCGCCTGGCTCGCCCGGTGGCAGGACCCGGTGTCGCGAGTGCTCGGCGTGCTCGTCGTCGTGCTCGGCCTGGCCTTCGCCGGGCTGGTGCCGTTCCTGCAGAAGGAGCGCAAGGTGCACCTGGCGCCACGCGCCGGGCTGTGGGGCGCCCCGCTGCTCGGCCTGACGTTCGGCCTGGGCTGGACGCCGTGCATCGGCCCGACCCTCGCCGCGATCCTCGCGCTGTCCCTCGGCGGCGGCTCGGCCGCGCGTGGCGCCCTGCTGGCGGCGGTGTTCTGCCTCGGGCTGGGCCTGCCGTTCCTGCTCGTCGCGCTCGGGCTGGAGCGCTCCCGGCGGGTGACCGGCTGGCTGACGCGGCACCGGCTGGGCGTGCTGCGCGTCGGCGGCGGGCTGCTCGTCGTGCTCGGCCTGGCCCTGGTCACCGGGGTCTGGGGGCACTGGGCCGCCTGGCTGCAGGGGCTGCTGACCGGCGCCGACCCGTTCGTGCCGGTGGTGTGAGATGAGCTACCGCCCGGAGGGCCTCGACGACGCCTTCACCCCGGCAGGAGCGGCGGCGGCGCCGGCGATCGGCGTCGTCGGGTGGCTGCGCTGGGCCTGGCGACAGCTGACGAGCATGCGTGTGGCGCTGCTGCTTCTGGTGCTGCTGGCGGTCGCGGCGGTGCCGGGCACGGTGTTCCCGCAGCGCGGCCAGGACGCCGCGAAGGTGACGGGCTACATCGCCGAGCACGGCGCGGTCGGCATCTGGCTGGACCGGCTGGGGTTCTTCGACGTCTACACGTCGGCCTGGTTCAGCGCGATCTACCTGCTGCTGTTCGTCTCGCTGGTCGGCTGCATCCTGCCGCGGTCGCGGCAGCACTGGTCGGCGGTGCGGGCCCGGCCGCCGCGCACGCCGCGACGGTTCACGCGGTTCCCGGCGCAGGCGACCTCGTCGTCGTCCGACGAGCCCGAGGCGCTGGTGCGGCGGGCGGCCGCCGTGCTGGCGCGGGGCCGGCGGTATCGGGTCGACGTGCACGACGAGGGCGCCGGCGTCTGGTCGGCGTCCGCCGAGCGCGGCTACCTGCGGGACAGCGGCAACCTCGTCTTCCACCTGGCCCTCGTCGGGCTGCTGGTCGCGGTGGCGACCGGTCAGCTGCTGCACTACCGGGCGCAGGTGATCGTCGTGGCGGGCACCGGGTTCGCCAACGCGCAGACCTCGTTCGACACGTTCGAACGTGGGCGGGCGTTCGACCCGGCCAGGCTCGAGCCGTTCACGCTGCGCCTGGACGACTTCGAGTCCCGGTTCGACCCGGTGACGCTGGCGGCCCGTGACTTCACCGCGCGTGTCACGCTCACCGAGCCGGGCGCCGGGCCGAGCGTCCGGATCATCAAGGTCAACGACCCGCTGAATGTCGGCGGAACTCAGATCTACCTGATGGGCAACGGCTACGCGCCCCACGTCACGGTGCGCGACGCCTCGGGTGTCGTCGCCCTGTCCGGGCCGGTGCCGTTCCTGCCGCAGGACCGGGTGTACACGTCCCGCGGTGTGGTCAAGGTGCCGGACGTCTCCGGCGGGCAGCCGCAGATCGGCCTGGTCGGGTACCTGCTGCCGACCGCGGCGCAGACGCCGGCGGGAAGTTGGATCTCGATCTACCCGCAGCCGACCGCGCCCCTGCTGGTGCTGTCGGTGTGGTCCGGCGACCTGGGCCTGGACACCGGGGTGCCGCAGAACGTCTACCGGCTCGACGAGTCCGGCCTGACGCAGGCCGTCGACTCCTCGGGGGCGCCGGTGACACTCGTCGTGCGCCCCGGGCAGACCGTGACCCTGCCGAACGGCCTGGGCACGCTCACCTTCGACGGGATCACCCGGTTCGCAGCCTTCGACCTGCGGCGCGATCCGGCGCTGGGCTGGCTGCTCGGGTTTGCCCTCGCCGCGCTCGGTGGGCTGGCAGCCTCCCTGTTCGTGCCCCGCCGGCGAGTGTGGCTGCGGGCCGCTCCACTGATCGGCGACCGAGCCGGCGGTCCTGTCGCCGTGGTGACCGCCGCGGGACTGGCCCGAGGCGACGACGTCGGGCTGGCGCCCGAGCTGGGACGCATCCTCGCGGCCGTGCTCGGGCACCCCGTGCCGATCACCGGCCGCACATCGGCCGACCACGACGCTCGAAAGGAGTCGCCATGACGCCCGGTGACCTGTCAACCCTGCTGGTCTGGGCCGCCGCGACGGCCTTCACCATTGCCCTGTTCGCCGATGCGGCGAACCTGGCGGCCATCGCCGACGCGGCAGCCCGGCCACGGCAGACAGCACGCGGCACGACGGCGGCCGACGCGGGAGCCCGGGCCCCGGCGATGGCGGCGACAGCGTCGTCCCACCCCGGCCCGTCCCTGGCACCTGCGCGCAGCGTCGCGGTCCCCCCGTCCTCCTGGCACACCGCGACTGCGATCGCGGGACGCCCGGCGCCGGCCAGGGGCATCGCCCGCTCGACGCTCCGGCTGGGAGTCCTGCTGCTGCTGGCCGGCATCGTGCTGCGCGGCATCGCGGCCGGCCGCTGGCCCACCGCCAACATGTACGAGTTCACGCTCGTCGGCGTGCTCGTCGCGACCACCGTGCTGGCCGTCGTGCAGCGGCGGCGGGTCATCGCGTTCGTCGGCGTGGTCGTCACCGCGATCGCGGTGCTCGCGCTGGTGCTCGCGCTCAACGTGTTCTTCGTCCGGGCCGACGCGGTGCCGCCGGCACTGCAGAGCTACTGGCTCGTCATCCACGTCGGCGTCGCGATCAGCGCCACCGGGGTGTTCACCGTGGCCTTCGGCACCAGCGTGCTCCAGCTGCTCGCGGCCGCCCGCGCCGAGAACCGGTCGCACCTCGCCGTGCCGTGGGCCCGCGCCGACGGCCTGCGCCGCACGGTGGCCGGCTGGCGCGTCACCGGGCCGCGGTTCGCGTGGCTGCGCCAGGTGCCCGACGCCCTGCACCTCGAGGCGCTGTCCTTCCGGCTCAACGCCGTCGGGTTCGTGCTCTGGACGTTCACGCTCATCGCCGGCTCCATCTGGGCCGAGCACGCCTGGGGCCG
>NZ_MKTH01000026.1:0-57094 GCF_001898175.1 Cellulomonas sp. 73-92 | reverse complement strand
CGCGGCTGGAGCGGGCGGCGGGCCGCCTACCTCGTCTTCGCCGGGTACGCCGCGGTGCTCGCCAACTTCACGGTGATCAACCTCTTCGTCTCCGGCCTGCACTCCTACTCGGGCCTGAAGTGACCGGCCGGTGCTTGGGCTAGCGTCTCCGGTGTTCCAGACCGACGCAGGGCGTGGAAGCGCATGAGATGGCCGTGCCACGACAGTCCGATCGTGATCTGGGCGAAGCCAGCCAGAGCCAGCCCGTCGGCGAGCTCGGCCGGTGTCAGGATCCGGTGCGGTGAGCCGTCCGCGCGGTGGACCACGCGTGCCAGGCGGGTGTCGGTCAGGTCGTAGCCGATCAGGGCGCCGCCGGGCCTGAGGACCTGGGCGATCTGCGTGAGCGCCTCAGTCCAGTCGATGACGTGGTGCAGCATCAGGTACGAGGTGACCGCGTCGAAGCTGGCAGGCTCGAACGGCAGATTTGTCACGTCGGCCCGGGCGACCGTCACGTTGCCGAATCGGGCGAGCCGCGAGCGTGCGACCTCGACCATGACAGGGTCGACATCGATGACCGTCAGCCGGGTGATGGGGAACCGGCGGGCGGTCTCGGCGGCCATGGCGCCAACGCCACCACCGATCTCCAGCACCTCACCGGTCAGCAGATGGTCGGCCAAGACCCAGGGCAGCACCCTGCGACCGGCGAAGCTGCGCCAAAGCGCGCTGCGGCAAAAGGTGGCCTCGACGGCCGACATGACCGGCATAGCGTGCAACCTCCTCAAGCACAGGTGCCGCAACGACCGGAAAGCGCTGGGAATGAGAGCGGCGATGTTCGCGGCTGCGAAAGCCGCATGGTCCTCGAGACAGCCGCCGGCATGCAGCCCCCACCTTGCGGCCTGCCTCTCATCAGCATCCGGTCACTGTGTGTGTGCAAGGTGGGTCCCACGGCAATCGGCACCAGCGCCGCCACAGACGGGGACGCGCCGCTGCCTGGAGTCAGCGGTGCGTCCCCGCGTGCGTGAGGACCGGTCAGGGGATGCGTTCGTGGTTCTCGCGGGTCAGCGGCACCTCCGGCAGCGTGTGGTCGGTGTGCTGATGCGTCTCATGCCCGGTGCTAGACGTCGTCCCCTCCTGCTGGTGGCCGCCACCGCAGTGGTCATGGCCGCCGGCTCCGTGGTCGTGCTCGCCGTGGCCCCCCTTGTTCATCATGAACATCATCCCGACCATGCCCAGCGGGCACGACAGCAGCAACGCATAGGTCAACGCAGTGCGCAGGTCGACTCGCAGCAGCAGCAAGACGGCGAAGATCGCGCCGCCGCCGATCAGCATGTGTTTGAGGTGGTGCTTCATCAAAGTCCCTTCATCGCGACCGGGGCGTGCTCACCGAGCTGGGCGCGCACCTGGTGGTAGGTGTCCAGGTCAATGTCTCCCGCGGCGAGGCGGGCGTCGAGAGCCGTGCGCGGGTCGGGGCCCCGCTGCGCGGGGAACAGCCAGCACACCGCCAAGACGGCTAGGCCAAGCACGGCCGCCCAGAGGGCGACCATCAACACCCAGCCGCCGGCGCTCATCTGGCCGCACCACAGGCCCATCGAGCCCTCCTCGCCGCGGAGTGAGCGGCGCCGGATGAACCGCTCACCCCTCAGGGTCGGCGTCCCCGATCAATTTCCGGGTCGCGCACGATGAAGGCTTGCTGAAGATCGCCCGCCCCGGTTGGCAGACCACCGGCGATGCGTGGGCCTTCACGAACCGCAGCACCGGCCAGGTTGCACGATGTCCAGGAGGAAGCCCGCGGGTGGATCTCGCCCCGGTCGGCCCGATCCGGTCCACCACCATGGCCCTGCCAGCCGAACCGTTGCCGTCACCCCAGCCGTTGACGACATCGCCGTGAAAGGGCTTCTTGGGCGTAGCACTACCCGGAGTACCCCGGGGTGCGCCAGCCGCCTGTCGGCAGGCCTCGCGGCGGGTAACGCGGCTGCTGTGCGATGCGAGGTTCTTGGCCTTCGGGGCCTCAGATCGGGGCGGGGTGGCTGTGCCCGCCGCGGATGCGCAGCGTGGCCGGTTCGGAGCGGAGCGCGATGATCGCCGCCACGGCGGTGGTCAGCGGGATGGCCAGCACCAGGCCGATGGACCCGGCCAGGGTGCGCACGATCTCTTGGGCGAAAACTCCTCCGGTCAGCGTGCGCATCAGTGGCAGGCCATACAACTGGAGAGTCAGCAGGACAGGCAGGGAGGCTCCGACGTAGGCGAAGGCGATCGTGTAGATGGTGGAGGCGACGTGGTCGCGTCCGATGCGCATGCCGCCGGCGAACAGATCCTGCCAGGTGGCGGCAGGGTTGGCGGTGCGCAGTTCCCAGACCGCGGAGACCTGGGTGATGGTGACGTCGTTGAGCACGCCCAGGCCGGCCAGGACGACCCCGGCCAGGAAGATGGCGCGCAGTGCGGTCAGACCGTGGTCGCCCAGCAGGGCGGCCAGCTGGTAGTCCTCCTGCCCGGTGATGGGGTTCAGGCTGGCCGTCCACGCGCCGAGGGCCCCGAGACCAGCGATGAGCGCCAGTCCGACAAAGGTGCCCAGCAGCGCGGTGGAGGTGCGCAGCGACAGGCCGTGTGTGAGGTAGCCGACCACCGTCATGATCGCTACGGACGCCGACAACGTCAGAAGGAGGGCGTTCTCACCGGCGATCAGGCCGGGCAGCAGATAGATCCACAGCAGCACCATCGCCAGCACCAGGCCGATCAGCGCCCGCATCCCACGCCAGCCCGCCACGAGTGCGGTCACCAGCAGGAACGCCAGCGCCAGGCTCGCCAGGGGCACAGTGCGTTCGACGTCGGCAAAGGCCCAGATGTCCTCTGCGCCGTCGGTCGCCGGATAGTGCTCCACGACGACCGGGGCGCCTTGGCGAACGGCTCGGTTCACGGTGCCGACGGTGGGATAGACCGTGACCTGTTTGCCGGCCCAAGGACCCTCGCTGACGCGTGCCTGGACCCGCAGGCACGGCACGGTCTGCGGGACGGTGCCGTCCGGCTGCACGTTCTCCTGCGTGCCCTGACACGTCGTCTCGACGGCAGCGGTGACGGTGGCCCGGAAAAACTGCACCCCGGTGTCGACCAAGCCGGCGCTGGAGGCAGCCTGGCTGGCCGCCGGTGGCCAGGTCACCGCGATGCCGATCACCGAAGCAAGCGCCAACGGCACCACAACCAGCAGCACGGACAGACCCACCCGCGATCCGGTCCGGCTACGACGTCGAACGGCACGTGTTCTGGCGTGCGCGGCGACGTGTTCGCCGGACCCGCCAGAAGGGGCGTCCCCGTCGACGTGGTGGACGGCGGCATCGTTGCTCACCGGGCGCGCTCATCGATCTCGTGGGGCGACTGGCCATGCGACGCGACAGACGCGCAGGCGCCGAGAGGCACCGGACGGTGCCCAGACGTGCAGTAGGCATGGGCGCCCTGAGCGATTCCCACGTGGGTGAACTGGTGCCTCACCGCGGTTCCTTTCGTCGCGCCCGGCCAACCGGCCAGCTGGTGATGCGGTCGGCAGGCGGTCAGGTCGTGGCTGCCGCGACAAGGCGGGCATCGAAGGCCGAATGCGGGTAGGTGATCCGTTGCGCACAGCGCCGAGGGCGTGGGACCCGGGTCACACAGCTTGCCGTTGCCGGTCGCTTCGGTGACCGCCCCGGCCCATCGAGCCCTCCTCGCCGCGGGTGAGCGGCGTGAGGAACCACTCGCGATCTAGGGTGCGTGCCCGTGGATCAACTTCCAGGTTGCAGACCATGAAGGCTTGCTGAAGACCCGTCCCCGGATCTGCATGGGGCGTGTGGGGTCGGTTCTGCTGCGGAGCCAGAGCCTTGCAGCCGGCGGTAAGGTTCCCCGTGAGGTGCCCAACGACGGCCCGGCGGTGACCGCCCGTCGTGTTGCGCATTGCCTGACCCGTGGGCAGGTCAGCGCCCTGAAGCGACCTGTCGAGCGTGTGTCGAGGCGCCGTATCTGGGGCAGGTCACCGGCGGTCATTGGCGGACGACGGGTCCTGGTCAGAAGGGCATGAATTCGTCACACACCACGCCTCGAGCGTCCCGTGAGGCTGCTCGACCTGCGCGTGGTCGTCGACCTTCCCATCACCCTCAGGTGGTGGGAAGGTCGACGACGAAGCTGGATCCATGGCCCAGTCCGTCGCTGTGGGCTACGACGGTGCCGCCGTGTGCGGTGACGAGGGCCTTGACGATCGCCAGGCCGATGCCTGAGCCGCCGTGGCTGCGGTCGCGGGCGGTGTCGACCCGGTAGAAGCGTTCGAAGACGTGCGGCAAGTGCTCGGGGCCGATGCCCTCGCCGGTGTCGGTCACGGTGAACCGCACCCCCGATGCTGAGGCCTGTGCGTGCACCGTGATGTGCCCGCCGGTCGGGGTGTGTCGGATCGCGTTGTCCAGCAGGTTGCCCAAGACCTGGGCGAACCGGTCGCGGTCCACCCGGATCTGCGGCAGGGCGGTCTCGGTCTGGACCACCAGGTCGACGCCGGCCTGCTCGGCAGGGACCGTCGCGGCCGAGATCGCGGTCGCCACCAGGTCGGCCGGCGCCACGGTCTGCACGTTGAGCTCCAAGGCTCCGCTCTCCGCCTTGGTGACCGCGGCCAGGTCGGCGGCGAGTCTGGTCAGCCGCGACGCCTGGGTCCGTAGCACGTCGATCGTGGTCGGGGTCAGTTCCTGCACGCCGTCCTCCAGGGCGTCGACGTAGGCCGAGATCGTCGCCACCGGGGTGCGCAGCTCGTGGGCGACGTCGGCCATGAGCCGGCGGCGCAGCTGTTCGTCCTGGTGCAGCCGGGCCGCCATGGTGTTGAACGCGTCGGCAAGGTCGTCGAACTCGGCTCCGACGCGTGGCTGGGCCAACCGCACCTCGAACCGACCTGCGGCCACCTCACCGGCCGCACCCGACAGGCTGCCCAGCGAGGCCCCGATCCGCCGGGCAAGCACCACGGAGACGATCAACGCCGTCAGGACGGCCGCGGTCAGCGCCACAGCCAGCGTCAGGGCGCTGGCAGAGGCGAACGCCGATTCGGCATGCTCGACGACGGTGCCCGGTGAACCTTCGGCCTCGGCCATGTGGCGGTGGAACAGCCCTGGCCCGATCGCACCGGCCACCAGCCAGGCTGCCAACGCCGCCGCCACCATGACCAGCGCCATGGCGGCCATGAGCCGGGCCGCGATCCCAGCGTGCGCCAACCGGCTCATCCGCCGGCACCCATCCGGTAGCCCACCCCACGCACCGTGCGGATGAAACGCTGCTCGGTCGTGGTGTCGGCCAGCTTGCGGCGCACGTGCAGCAGGTGCACGTCGACCAGGTGCTCGTCACCCACCCACTCATCGCCCCACACCGCGGCGATCAGGGCGCGGCGGCTGAACGCCCGCTGCGGGTTGGCCGCCAAGGTCGCCAACAAGTCGAACTCGGTGCGGGTCAACGGAACCAGATCGTCGCCGAGGAAGACCTCCCGACCGACCGGGTCAATCCGGAGCTCTCCGAACGACATCGCGGGCGCGTCGACCACCGCGGGCGGCTCCGCAACGGCCCGTCGGGGTCGGCGCAGCAGGGCGTTGATGCGGGCGACGAGCTCACGCGGCCGAAACGGCTTGGTCATGTAGTCGTCCGCGCCGACCGACAACCCGATGAGGGTGTCGACCTCCTCGCTGCGGGCGGTCAGCATGACGACATAGGCGTCGGAGAACGTGCGCACCTGCCGGCACACCTCCACACCGTCTAGGCCGGGCAGGCCCAGGTCGAGCACGATCACCTCCGGGTCGTGCTCGCGGGCCAGCGCCACCGCGCTGGGGCCGTCGAACGCCAGGGCGACCTCGAAGCCCTCACGCTCCAGGTAGCCGGCGATCAGCCGCGCCAGGGGCTGCTCGTCATCAACGACGAGCGCCCGTCGAAGGGGGGATGTCGGGGCGTCCATGTCGCCAGTGTGAGCACCGGCCCCCACCAAATGGCATCACCGCGGGCCCGGTGAGCCGCGACTTCATCGAACCTTGATGGAAACGACACCGGCAGCGCAGGGCTGTGGCCCGACGATCGATCGTGGTGCCGGTCTGTCACGTCTGCCAGGTCCGCGCCCAGGCAGATCGGAGACATGGTGAGTTCAACCTCCCCGGGCACGGTCCGGATCACGCTGGTGCCGGCCCCGGCATGCCACTTCTGCGAGGACGCGGACGAGGCACTGACCGAGCTCGCCTCGTCGTTCGCGTTCGAGGTCGACCGTGTGCCGGCGGAGACGCCCGAGGGCCTGCGGCTCATCGCAGCCCACCGACCCGCTCTCAACCCGCTCGTGCTGGTCGATGGGGCCTACTTCAGCGCCGGGCGACTGCCGCGCAAGAAGCTGATCAAGCTGCTGACGGACCGCGGCGCGCGGCTCACGGCGGTAGGCCCCGATGGTCGCTGAGCTGCTCGCCGCTCCGGTCGGCGGCGACCTGCTGACTACCGGCAGTGTCGTGGCCGCGTTCCTCGCCGGCGGTGTGGCGCTGTTCGCGCCCTGCTGCATCGTCTTCCTCGCACCCAGCTACCTGGCGGCGGCGGTGAAGAACCGACGCTGGCGGCTGCTGCCGCTGACGTTTGTCTTCGCCGCCGGCCTGGCCCTGGTGCTCGTGCCGTTGACACTCGGAGCCAGCGTGCTGTCCGGGGCGATCGCCCGCTACCACGCCCCGCTGTACTACTCCGGTGGCGCCCTGATGATCGCGCTGGCGATCCTCGCGGTCTCGGGTCGGATGTGGTCGCTGCCGTCCTTCGTCCGAGCACCGGACACGTCTCGCGCGGACACGGCGAGCTTCTTCGCCCTCGGCGTGTTCTCCGGGATCGCCTCCTCCTGCTGCGCCCCGGTGCTGATCGGCGTCATGACCTTGTCCGCGTTGTCGGCCTCCCCGGCCGGCGGGGTCGTGCTCGGCCTGGCCTACGTGTTCGGCATGGTGTTCCCGCTGTTCGTGATGGCCCTGGTCTGGGACAAGGCCAAGCTCAACGAGCGCCGGTTCTGGCGCGCCAGGCTGGTGCGCCTGCGTCTGGCCGGCCGGGTCCTGGTGACCAACACCGTCAACCTCGTGGTTGCAGTCGGATTCGCCGCCATGGGCATCGCGGTCATCGCGTTGGCCAACCAGAAGGACATGTCGCGGGGGTCGGCCGCCCAGACCTGGATCTCCGACCGACTGACCACCGCCTTCCTGCGCATCCAGGACTGGGCCTCACCAGTGCCCGAGGTGCTGCAGGCCCTCCTGCTGTTCCTCGTGGTCGGCGCGCTGGTCGCGGCCACTCTGACCGGAAGACGCCGCGGGGTCGGCGCCGGCGCCCCCTCTGGCGACGGCCCCGCGGGCACCACCTCTGACGAGCTCGCGCCCGTCGAGGGTCACCCCTCCCTCCAGGACGGCGCCGACACTCCGTCCTGCCACACATCACCCGCCCCCGCATCGAGGAACCAGTCATGACCTCCGGATCGGCCACCAAACGCGCCAAGGAGCGCCAGGAGATCCTCCACCAGGTGCAGGCCAAGCAGGGCGCAGTCAACCGTCGCCGTCGCCTGCTCGTCGGCGGCATCTGGGCCGTTGCCCTCCTGGTTGTCGCCGGACTAGTCACCTACGCCCTGCTGAGCTCTCGTCCGACACAGGACACTGCCAGCCGGATCGCCCCGGACTTCACGCTCACCGACTCCGACGGCGCCAGCCACACCCTGTCCGCCCTGCGCGGCGGTCCCGTTCTGCTCTACTTCTCCGAAGGCGCCGGCTGCGACGCCTGCATCGTGCAACAGGCCAAGATCGAAGCCGAACCCGGGTTCGCCGCCGCGGGCATCACCGAGCTGCCGATCGTGATGAACACCGCCGAGCAGATCAACGCCGACCGGCAACGTCTCGGCGGCAAGGCCGCCTACCTGCTCGACGACGGCACCGTGTCCAAGGAGTATGACGTCCTGGGCACTGGCATGCACGCCGGCCTACCGGGCCACGGCTTCGTCCTCATCGACGCTGACGGCAACCAGATCTGGAAGGCCGACTACCCCTCGATGTGGATCGACCCCAAGGACCTGCTCAACCTCGTCAAGGGCAAGCTCGGCCAGTAGCCCACCACCACCCGACCTTTGGAGGAACCGTCATGCCCGGATGCTGCCGCCACGAAGAGCAGTCCGACCACACCTGCACCGGCGAGTGCACCTGCCAGCACGGCACCCCAGCGGTGCTGGTCGCCGTCCACGACGACACCGCGCAGCCCGCCCACCACAGCCCTGAGCCCCCCACCCAGGCGGCCTGACCCACACCGGGCCGGCCGCCGGAGAGGAACCACCACATGCGACCGGTCCTGTTCTCCATCTTCGGCTTCGACGTCCAGTCCTACGGCGTCAGCAAGGCCGCCGCCGCACTGCTCGCCGCATGGCTCCTCGGCCGCGCCTTCCAGCGGCGCGGGCTGAAGACGGACGACGCCTACTCCCTGGTGATGTGGGCGACGATCTGGGGCTTCGTCGGCGCCAAGATCTACTTCCTGCTCGAGCACACCGACGAGATCAGCCTGCACCACCTCGGCGGGTCTGGCTTCACCTGGTACGGCGGACTGATCGGCGGCATCGCCACGTTCCTGATCATCATCCGCCGCCGCCAGCTACCCGCCGCCTTCGTCATCGACGCCGCCGCCATCCCCCTGACCCTGGCCTACGGCGTCGGACGCATCGGCTGCTGGCTGTCCGGCGACGGCACCTACGGAAAGCCCACCACCCTGCCCTGGGGCCAGGCGTTCCCCAACGGCATGGTCGCCACCGACGTGCGGGTGCACCCCACCCCGCTGTACGAGGTGTTCGCCGCCATGCTCATCGCCGCCATCCTGTGGGGGCTGCAGCGACGCACCCGCCCACCATTGGAGATGCTCGGGGCCTACCTGATCCTGTCTGGTCTTTCCCGGTTCCTCGTGGAGTTCCTGCGGATCAACACCCCCGCACTGTTCGGGCTGACCCAGCCGCAACTGTGGGCGCTGGCCAGCATCCTCGCCGGCACGGCGATCATCGCGCACGGCCGCCTGTACGCCCGCCACGACAAACCCACCACATCGCCAGGACACGCGCCGACGGCATCGACCTTCACTGAGGCTTGACCACATCTCAGTCGGACCGCAATCGACCACCCCGGAAGGTGGGACCAACGTCCCGGAACGTGGGGCGCCAGATCAACCCCGAGGAGATCCTGTTGCGCAACCGACACACCGCCGCCCTGACCGCCTCGCTCCTGGCTGCCGGGCTCGCCCTGGCCGGCTGCTCCGCCACCGGCTCCGAGCCTGCGGCCCCTGGCCCGACGGCGACCTCCACCGAGCAGGCTCCCAGCCCGGCCGCCACGGTCGGCGCAGCCAACCAGGCCGACGTGCAGTTCGCTCAGATGATGATCGTGCACCACCAAGGCGCCCTCGACATGGCCCGGCTGGCGGCCGACCGCGCCGCCAGCTCGGACGTGCGCGAGCTCGCCGCGAACATCGAGGCGGCCCAGCAACCCGAGATCGACACCATGACCGGCTGGCTGACCGAGTGGGACGCCTCCCCCCTGCCCACCGGCGGCGCGATGCCCGGCATGGACCACGGCGCGATGAGCGAGTCCGGCGCGGGCGGCATGGCCAGCGACCAGTCCATGACCCAGTTGCAGAGCGCCTCCGGGGCGGACTTCGACCGTCTCTTCCTGCAGCTGATGACCGTCCATCACCAGGGCGCCGTAGACATGGCCGAAGCCGAAGTCGATGCCGGCCAGAACGCCGCAGCCACGGCACTCGCCCACAAGATCATCATCGACCAGACCGCCGAGATCGACCTCATGGCCAAGCTCTTGGGCACCAAGTAGCGGCGCCTTGGGCACGGCACCTTGACGCACTCGCCGCTCTCCCAAGCCAGCCCCGCATCGCACTCGGCAGATCACCACCACGACGGCACAATTAGGACGCGAAGCCTCCTCGGGGTCGCACCGATCACCATACGCGAGAGCCACCTCACGTCGGCTATGGGGCCGGTCGAGACCGCAGACGTCGTCGTGGCCTTCATCACCTCCGGGTGGACACGCATACGGCTCACCACAGCTGAGATTGACCTTCGCGCTGGAGATGTCGTCACAATTCCGGGAGAGACAGAAGTGTGGCTCACTCCCGGCGAGCCAGTTCAGGCCGTGACGATGCATGTGCTCAAGGAGTTCTTAAGCGCTCAGCTGACGTGGATGCCGTTTGCTCATCCGCTAACCCACATGCTGCGGGACGCCCTTCGCGGCGATCATCGTCCGGGAGTGATCGGCATTGGGGAGCACCGGATGCTCGAACTGGTCCCGACGCTGAGATGGCTGGCACAGTTCCACCGGTGTCGGGGCAACGAGTTCGCCATCGCGGCACGCGTTGCCGAAGTGCTGCAGGTCGTTGCTGGTCCCCCGCACGGCGCCAGTGCGGAAGCCGGTACCACTAGAATGGCGCGCCGGGAGGTGATTGCTGCAATTGACCTACTGCGCGCCCGATTGGCTCACCACTGGACGGTCCACGAGTTGGCTACCGCCGTGGGCCTGTCGGAGTCGCAACTGCGCCGCCTGTTCCACAATGAGCTTGGTGTTAGCCCGGCCGCCTACCTACGACTGGTACGAGTCGAGACAATGGCTCAAATCCTAGCCACCACTCAGACTTCGGTGGCCGAGGCAAGCCAAGCCGTCGGTTGGGACAGCCGCCCTTCGGCAAGTCGAGCCTTCCGCGGCCGGTACGGTGTCAGTCCGAGAACGTTTGCCAAAGGCGCGGGTTGATCTGCAAGAGCCGCGGGAATCGGAAGTGAGACGGTCTTCGACCCCGGGCCGCCGCGCCGCAGCCGCTTCACCGAGGCTGCGGCCGGGTGGTCCAGCAGGTGCTGGACGCGATCACGGATGCGCCCGCCTGGGTGCGCAACAACCGGCACGACTTCCTGGCCACCAACCAGATGGCCCGTGCTCTGCACGCCCCGATGCTCGACCACCAGCCGCACCCGGCCAACGGTGCCCGCTTCGTCTACCTCGACCCCTGCCTGCGTACGGCGGCCGCCGGCGCGTGAGCGGTCTGCGTCGCGAGGAGGTCGCCCTGCTCGCCGGGGTCGGCGTCGACTACTACGGGCGCATGGAACGGGGCAGCCTGTCCGGCGCCTTCGACTCCGTCCTGGAATCACTCGCCCGCACGCTTCAATTCGACAAGGTCGAGCAGGAGTACCTGTTCGACCTCAGGCCGGCCTGCTCGGGGGGCAGGCGAGCGCAGCGGCTGAAGAGAAACTCGCGCACGTCGTCGACGTGACTCATGGACGTGAACCTACGTCGATCCGCGCGGTCGAGAGGGTGCCCGATGTCACGGTCCGGCCCGGCAGGGTCTTCGACCGCGAGGTCGGCCTGGAGGCGACCCCGGCCGGGTACGCGGCGATGAACGACCGCACGGCGCTGAAGGTCATGGTGCGGCCGTGACGAGTACGCGTACGTGGACCCAGGACGAGCTCGACCGGATCGGCCGGGCCGAGGAGCTGGCCATCGCCTCCCGCCGGACGGATGGCACGCTGAGCCCCGAGGTCACCATCTGGGCGGTCGTGGCCGAGGGCGGTCTCTACGCACGCTCGGCGTACGCGCGCCGACAACGGCTGGTACCGGCGCGCCCTGGCACGCGGAACCGGGCGGATCCGTGCCGGTGGCCTCGAGCGCGACGTCGTCTTCGTCCATGCGGCGGCGGGGCCTCAGGACGTGATCGACGCCGCCTACGGGGAGAAGTACGCCCGCTACCCCTCGATCGTCGCGGGCATCGTCGGCACCGCCGTGCGCGACGTCACCATCCAGATCGTCCCGGCCGACCATGCCTGAACAGGAGCAGTCGTGACTCAGCCCACCGTGACGCTGAACAACGGCGTCGTCATGCCCGCCCTGGGACTCGGCGTCTTCCAGAGCCCACCGGCGGAGACCACCGCCGCGGCCGAGACCGCACTGGCGGTCGGCTACCGGCACATCGACACGGCGGCCGCCCACGGCAACGAGCGGGAGGAACGGCGCGGACCGCACCAGGCGACCCGGCTGGCGGGGACCTCGCACGGGGCGGCGTAGAAGTCCTCGGTCACCGGGGATGCCCCGTGCAGCGCGATGCTGGCCGCTCCGGCGCCGACCGCCAGCACGAGCGCGACGAGCGCTACGGCCGACGCGCACCCCGCTCGCGCCGCCGCGGGCGGCGAGCCTCGCGCCCGCCCGCCACGGCTCGACCAGGCCCGCCATGACAAGCCTGACTGAGAACGACATGGCGCGGGGCGACAGCGTCACTCTGGCTCTTCGCCCAGGCCCTCGACGGGGGACGTCCAAAGCGAAAGTTCGGTTAGCCGAACTCTCTGTGGCGTGTCTGCATACTGCGGTCGCTCTCGCGCGGTACTACTAGATCTAGTAGTCGGGCGGTGACTTGACCGCGACATCCTGTGTGGACGGTCCGCCGGACGATAGGAGGGACTGCTCGTGCCGAGCATCACCAACCTCGTCGAATCCCCGCCGGTGCCGGCCCGGCTCCTGGACGTGCAAGAGTCGGCGGACCTGGTGTTCTTCTCCAGCGCTTCGGAGAACACCCGTCGCTTCGTGGAGCGGCTCGACCGGCCGGCAGTGCGAATCCCACTGCGACCCCGCGTCGAAGGGGCGATCTGCGTCGCGCGCCCGTTCGTGCTCGTCGTGCCGACCTACGGCGGCGGGGAGCGGTCCGGGGCGGTGCCTAAGCAGGTGATCGGCTTCCTCAACGAACCCGCCAACCGGGGTCTGCTGCGCGGGGTCATCGCCGCCGGCAACACGAACTTCGGCGCGTCCTACTGCCTGGCCGGCCCGGTGATCTCCGCCAAGTGCCACGTGCCCGAGCTGTACCGCTTCGAGCTGCTCGGCACCGACCGCGACGTCGCGCATGTCAGCGAGGGGCTCGCCCGGTTCTGGGCGGCCCAAGCCAGACTCGCCACCGCCTAAGCGCGATCGAGGCCGGCAGGACGTCGCAGTCGACCTCCCAGGAGTACAACCCCACGAGACGAAGGACCAGCCCACCATGACTACGACGACATCGCCCCGCCCGCTGACGGAGGTCTCCGTCACCCCGCCGGCCTACCGCCGCGACCCGCTCGCCCGGCTGCGGCCGGTCAACTGGAACCGGGTCGAGGACGAGAAGGACCTCGAGGTGTGGAACCGCCTCACCGCGAACTTCTGGCTGCCGGAGAAGGTGCCGTTGTCCAACGACCTGCCCGCCTGGCGCCGGCTGAGCCCGACCGAGCGGACCCTGACGATGCGCGTGTTCACCGGGCTGACCCTGCTGGACACCGTGCAGGCCACCGTCGGGGAGGTCAGCCAGATCCAGGACGCCCGCACCGAGCACGAGGAGGCCGTCTACACCAACATCGCCTTCATGCAGGCGGTGCACGCCCGCTCCTATTCCTCGGTCTTCACCACCCTGGCCTCCACCGCGGAGATCGACGACGCCTACCGGTGGGCCGTCGGCAACGACCTGCTGCAGGCCCGAGCCAAGACGGTGCTGCACCACTACGTCGGCACCGACCCGCTGCGGCGCAAGGTCGCCTCCACGCTGCTGTCGTCCCTGCTGCTGTACGCGGGGTTCTACCTGCCGCTGTACTTCTCGGTGCACGCCACAATGACCAACACCGCCGACATGATCCGGCTGATCCTGCGGGACAAGGCGGTGCACGGCTATTACTCGGGCTACAAGTACCAGCGCGGCCTGCAGGTCCACACTCCGGCCGAGCAGGACGAGATGCGCGAGTTCGCCACCGCGCTGCTCGACGAGCTCTACCAGCTCGAGCTCGCCTACTCCGGCGAGCTCTACGAGCCGGTCGGCCTGATGGGCGATGTCGCCGCCTTCGTCCGCTACAACGCAAACAAGGCCTTGATGAACCTCGGCTACCCCGCACGCTTCACCGCCGCGGAGACCGCCGTCAGTCCCGAGATCCTCGCTGCCCTGGCCCCCTCGGCCGACGAGAACCACGACTTCTTCTCCGGTTCTGGCTCCTCCTACGTCATCGGCAAGGCCGAACACACCCACGACGACGACTGGAACTTCTAGCGCCACTACTAGAAGGTCGGTTGCGGGCGGAGCGCGCCGGCCGGACTGTCATCAACACAGTCCCTCGCCCACGCCGACAGCTCGCCGCTCCGCGGTCGACCTACGCACCGCGTCAGGTGCTGCCAAAGCCGTGTTCCAGGGTGCCGCGAAGCCGGAGGTGCCGCCCACCGCGGCGCCCGGGAGCACCCCTCCTGGATGTGGTCGTCCGAATGGTGGCGCGGTGTCGACCCGGGTGGGAATGCCGGTGGTACGCGTCCTACTTGCGCAGGTGGACGAGAGATCGCAGGCGTCGGTGGACGGCGTAGGTCAGCAACACAGCGGTGTGGAACAGTAGCGGTGCCGTGACGGGGTCGTGGCGGATCGCTGCCGCGATGATGAGGGCGATGGTGTCGACACCAGTGACGAACGCGAGGGTGGGGAAAGGCCCAGGGAAGAGGTGTTCGGCGCCGGTGGGGATCTCCGGCACGCAGTGCGAGCGTGCCGGCGGCGATCAGCCCGGCGACCGCCGGTATCGCCAAGAGGTCAAGCGAGGACATCGTGGTCCCATCAGGCGCAAACATCCCGAGCTGCGAGGCCTCGCCTCCAGGGCGTGCCAGCTGCCCGGTGCCGCCCGTCTTCTTGCTGCGACGGCGAGCACGGTAGGCTTTGTTGCGTGCAAGCGCAAGTAGCGGACGTCTCGGCGTCGGGCTTCGAGCCGTCCCTGGTCCTGTTGCGGGCGTTGGCGGACCCGACTCGGCTGCGGCTGGTCTGGTTGCTGGCGGACGGCGAGCAGCCGGTTTCGCGGCTGGCCGAGAGGCTCGGCGCCCAGGTGGCGGCGGTCTCCCAGCACCTGGCGCGGCTGCGGGAGTCCGGCGTCGTGGACAGCCGGCGCGACGGCACCCGGATCTTCTACCGGCTGGCGTCCGAGCACGTGAGCCGGCTCGTGGAGCAGGTCGTCGTCACGGCGGCGCGGCTCGAGGCGGGCCCGGTGGAGCAGTCGGCCCCGGCGACCCGGACGCCGCCGCTGCCGGCGCCCGCGTTGGGCCCGGCACGGCGCCGGGTCGCGGAGGCCTGACCGCCCTGCCTCCCTACGGCGCCGTGACGCGTTGGGCCGGGTCGAGCTGGTACTCCTCGGACAGCGTGTCGTAGGAGTACAGCTCGGCGTAGCGGCCCCAGTCGGTGGCGACGCCGAGCTGGGTGGCGATCTGCTCGTCGGTGTAGTCGTGGGCGAGCAGGTCGCGGAAGAACCCGGCGCGCAGCGTGCCGTCCTGCGTGCGGTGCAGGCTGGTGACGATCGTGCGCACGAGAGGGACGTGGTCCGACGCGGCGGCGAACAGCTGCTTGGACGTCTGCACGTCGGCCGCGGCGAACTCCACCCCGGTGTCGGTCAGCACGACGCCGCGGGCGTCGGCCGTGGCGAAGCCGAGCAGCTCGAGCGCGTCGACGAGCGGCAGGAGGTGCTTGACCTCGAGGCCGAGTTCGTCGGCCAGGTCGCCCAGGTCGATCTGTTCGGGGTGCTGGGCGAGGATCTCGGCCAGGCCGGACAGGCCGTCGACCCCGGCGGGCGGCAGCGGGGTGTTGGCCAGGGTGCGGCGAGGGACCGCGGTCGGCGTCGTCGTGCCGCGCTCGCGCCCGGTCATGACGGCGTAGACGGCGTCGACGAGGGCCTCGAAGTCCTTGGTGTCGCGCAGCCGGGGCCGGGGCAGGGTGACGGCGAGCTCGGTGCGGATGGTTCCCGGCCGGGAGTCGAGCACGAGGATGCGGTCGGCGAGCAGCACGGCCTCCTCGATGGAGTGGGTGACCAGCACGATCGCCTGGGTGGGGAACTGGCCGGAGTCCCACAGCTCGACGAGCTCGCCGCGCAGGTTCTCGGCGGTGAGCACGTCGAGGGCGGAGAACGGCTCGTCCATGAGCAGCACGTCGGGCTCGACGACCAGGGCGCGGGCGAACCCGACGCGCTGGCGCATGCCGCCGGACAGCTCCTTGGGGTAGGCGGACTCGAAGCCGTCCAACCCGATGAGGTCGATCGCCTGCAGGGCGGCCGCGGTGCGCTGCCGCGGCGGGATGCCGCGGGCCTCGAGGCCGAGCTCGACGTTCTGCTGCACGGTCAGCCAGGGCAGCAGCGCGAAGGTCTGGAACACCATCGCCGTGCCGGGGTTGGGGCCCGTCAGCTCGGTGCCGTGGTAGGTGACGGTGCCGGTCGACGGCGGGATCAGGCCGGCCAGGCAGCGCAGCAGGGTCGACTTGCCCGACCCGGAGCGGCCGAGCAGCGCGACGATCTCTCCCTGGCGGATGGTCAGGTCGATGCCGGCCAGCACGGGCAGTTCGCCGTCGGCGCCGGCGTACGACTTGCTCAGGCGCTCGGTCGCCAGCAGGGCTGCGCCGGGTGCGCGGGTGGCCGCGATGGTGGTCATGGCGTGCTCCTCGGGGGATGAGGCGAGGTCAGGTCAGGGAGTAGCGGGTCTCGGCCAGGGTCGACAGCCGGCTCCAGAACAGCCGGTTGAGCCCGACGACGTACAGCGACATCACGGCGATGCCGGCGAGGATCCTCGGGTAGTCGCCGGTGGCGGTGGCGTCGGCGATGTAGGAGCCCAGCCCGCTCGCCGTCAGCGTGGTGGCGCCGAAGGTGACGATCTCGGCGACGATCGACGCGTTCCAGGCCCCGCCGGAGGCCGTGATGGCGCCCGTGACGTAGTACGGGAAGATCGCCGGCAGGATCAGCCGCCGCCATCGCTGCCAGCCGCGCACGCCCAGGTCGTTCGTCGCCTCCCGCAGGTCGGTCGGGATGGCCTGGGCCCCGGCGATCGCGTTGAACAGGATGTACCACTGGGCGCCCAGCGACATCAGGAACGCCCCGCCGATGTTCAGGCTGAGGCCCGTGCGCACCAGAACCCAGGTCACCAGGGGGAACAGGAAGTTGGCGGGGAAGCTGGACAACACCTGGACCACGGGCTGGGCGATGCGGGCCAGGCGCGGGCTGGTGCCGATCCACACGCCGATCGGCACCCACACCAGCGTCGCCGCCACGATGACGACGACCACCCGGGCCAACGTCGCCAGCCCCAGCAGCAGCGGCTCGACGAACACCGCCAGCCCTTGCCCCGTCCCGGTGAGGAAGCGGAGCAGGCCGACCAGGCCCCAGGCGATCAGGCCGACGACGACGAGGGTGAACACCACGTCCCCCACGCGCCGCCGGGCTCGGCTGCCGGTCAGGGGGCGGGTGTCGGTGCCGAAGACCCGGCCCGCGCGGTCGAGCAGCTCGCCCGCCGCGTGGCCGGCCGGCGCGAACAGCCGGGACCAGTGCGAGCGGCGCAGCAGGTCCAGCACCAGGGACCGGGGCACGTCGACGGCCTCGGACTGCTCCTGCTTGAACTTCTCGGCCCACGCCGTCAGCGGCCGCCAGAACAGGAAGTTGACGCCGACCACCAGGATCGCCATCGTCACGATCGCGTAGCCCACCCCGGCGAGGTTGCCCTCGGCGATGGCCGCTCCGGCGAACGCGCCCACCCCGGGCAGCGTGTAGTCGTGGTTGGCGACGGTGATGGCCTCGGAGGCGACCAGGAAGAACCAGCCACCGCCGAAGCTCAGCATCCCGTTCCAGACCAGCCCGATCGTCGCGCTCGGGACCTCGATCTTCCAGAACCGCATCCACCGGGTCAGCCGCAGGTTGCGCGACAGCTCGTCCAGCTCCCGCGGCAGCGAGATCAGGGAGTTGTAGAACGAGAACGTCATGTTCCACGCCTGGGACGTGAAGATCGCGAACACCGAGGCCAGCTCCAGGCCGAGCAGCGAGTGCGGGAACAGGCGCACCAGCGTGGTGACCGCGATCGTCAGGAACCCGAGGATCGGCACCGACTGCAGGATGTCCAGCGCCGGGATCAGCACCTTCTCCAGCCGCCGGCTGCGCGCCGCGGCATACCCGTAGACGAAGGTGAACACGATCGACGCCGCCAGCGCGACGAACATCCGCAACAGGCTGCGCGCGGCGTAGTACGGCAGGCGGGCCGGGTCGGTGTCGATGTTCAACGGCCGGCTCGGGTTGAACCGGACGTTCACGCCCGCGCCGGTACGGATCGCGACATAGAAGACGACGAGCACCCCGGCCGCCACCACGAGGTCGGCCCAGCCGAACCCGCCGAGCACCCAGCGCACGCGCGCCGGTACGGAGCCGGCGACGCGCTCGATGCGCGCGCGGCGATCGGTCAACGGCATCACGACGACCCCCAGGGACGGGCAGGGCGCGCGCGGGGAAGGTCGAGCGGTACGGACACGCACGAAGGACGCCGGCGCGGCGACGAGTGGGAGGTGGCGGGCTGGCACCCGCCGGGCGCACCCCGGACGTCAGCGGCGGGTCAGCGCCGCGCACTCCGGGGGCTGGTACTCGGATGCGGATCGGAAGACGACACGTCGAGCCACCCCCTCCACGGAGCGCTGGGACCATCGAACACCGCAGATGGTGGCACATAGTTGCGGCTCGACGCAAATAGTGACCGGACGCCCCGACGAGACCCGCTCGCAGACGAGGTCGGGTGCAATCAGGCGCGAACGGTCAGTGCCGAAGCCACGCGCGACGGGCACATTCACCGCACGAAACTGGCGCCCTGACATGAACTCGAGTGACGAGTTCCTTACTCGCTGAGCCGGGGTGGGTGCCGGGCCGGCTTGCCGAGCGGTGTGTAGGGGTGCCAGGCGATGCCGTACTCGTTCGCGATTCTCTCGCTGCCGGTGGGGCCGTAGCCAAGCATCCCGGCGACGATGATGGGTGGGGCTTGCCGCAGCAGTTCGCGGAGCGCGCGGCTGCGGTTGCTGAGGTTCGGGATGCCGAGCTTGCGAAGCCGGTCACGCAGGGACGTGGTGTGCAGCGGCCGCCCGGACGCGCGCCCGGGAAAACAACCACGGGCTGGTCGCGTTGGCCGCGGTCGTCTTGTTCCGTCGCCTGACGACGTGCTGGGCGAATGATCTTGTCAAACGGCGTGGGAACCGGCGTGGGTGGGTCGCCGAGTCGGATGAGGACATGTCCGTCCTCGTCGAGGCCGATGTCGTCGACGGTGAGCTGTTGGATGCGAGTCAGGGGCTGGGCGTAGAGGAGGACGAGCAGCGCGAGCACCGGGTCGGTCAGCTCCATGCCGTCGCCGTCGTGGACCTGGCGGATGAGCGCGATGCGGTGCTGCTGAGTCAGGAGGGCGACGGGCCGCTGGAGGTGGGGCGGGAGCTCGAGTCTCGGCATGCGCCGGGTGTGCATCGCCCAGCGTAGGAACGGCTGGAGGGCGTCGCGCAGCCGGGGCGTGCCCTCGGCGAAGAGACGGTCGAGATCTGCCTGGGCGGTGTCGGCCAGGCTCCGTCCCTGCCCGGCGAGGTCGCCGACGAATCTGGCGGCGGCGCGGAGCTGGTGCCGGGCGAGCTACGGGGCCGCGTAGCCGAGTTCGCCGCGCGCGTCGATGCGTGCCCGGAAGATGCGCAGGTAGTGCCAGGTGATGAAGAGCCGGAACATCTTGCGCTGCTCGGGGTCCGGGAGCTCGTCGAGCCAGCCGCGCCACCATTGCTCGAAGGAGAACAGCCATTTGTCGACGGGCGGGAGGATTCCGGCCGTGACCATGAGGTCGCGGATGTAGGCGGCGGACCGGCGGTGCGGGAGGCTGTGGAGGCCTTCGTGCGTGAGCGGCACCTCGCCGCGGGCGATCGCGCGCAGGACGGTCTGTGGTTCGAGGCGGCTGAGCCAGAGGACGCCCGAGCGGGGGCGCTTCATGCTCAGGATCTGCGCGGCCAGGGGCATCAGCTCGAGCCGGATCCTGCCGGTGCCGTCGTTCAGGATCTCCTGGACCTGGTCCTGCAAGACGCACCAGCCGCAGATGCCGGCGTGCTCGCGCCATCCCTCGCGGCCGCAGCGGGTGCAGGTGAAGTCACCCAGTCCGCCGGCGCAGTCGGTGCACCAGCGCTGCCCATCGGGGCCGATGCCGGGCAGGAGCCGGTCGGCGCTGCAGCCGTCGCAGATCCCATAGGTCTCCATCGCCTTGGCGAAGCAGCCGGAGCAGATCAACCCGTCCGGCCAGCGGCGCATGTAGACCAGCACGACCTCGTCGCTCGCGCCGGGCTGCTCGCGTCGATCGCGGACGCGCCGACCGCAGCGCGCGCAGCTGGAGACCTCGCTGACGGGATCGACTGCGGTCACTCGCCGGGGCGGACGATCCGGGCGCGGATCGGGCGCAGGTCGCCGATGCCCGTTGCCTTCGCGGTCCGGTCGCCGGCGGCGATCTTGCGGACGCCGACGTTGACCGCGTCTGTGGGGATCAGCTCGGCCGGGGTGACGTCGAAGATGTCGCAGAGCGCGGCGAGCACCGGCAGCGACAACCGCTCGGGAGTCGCGGTCACGAGGCGGTGGACCTGTGAAGCGGACAGCACGATGCCGCGCTCGGCCAGGAGCGGGACCAGCTCGGTGGTGGCGAAGATCTTGTGGGCGGCCATCACCTCCCGCAACCGCCACTCGTAAGACACCTTCCGCCGCTGCCTGGTCATCGCGACTCCTCCTGTTGTGGGCCGACCGCGTCGGCGATGATCTGGTCCAGCGCATGCCGCAGCGTGCGAACGCGGAAGTCCGAGGAGACCCCGGTGTAGATCGACGTAGTCGAGGCGTGTTCGTGCCCGACCTGATCCTGCACGAACCTCGGGTCCCAGCCGTCCTCGATCAGATGCGTGACGTAGGAGCGGCGCAGCGAGTGGAAGTCCAGGATCGGGTCCAGGCCGACCGCTTCCCGGTAGTCGGCCATCCGGTGATCCAGCAGCGCCGCACTCACCCGAGGCGCCCGCTCGGAAGGCCATGCCGCGGGGTTGTCGTCGGCGTCGAACAGCGGCCGCACCTCGGTGAACCACTGCTCAAGGATGTCGACCGCCCAGGGCCAGACCGTCAGCACCGTGCGCCGCTTCGGCGGCGAGGCACGTTTCGCCTTCCCATGCCGGACATGCACGGCCCCGAACCGCCCGAACTCCGGCGCCTCCGGATTGCGGCCGAAATCGGACACGTCGAGCATCTGCGTCTCGGTGCGGCGCGTGCCGTAGGCGTAGGCGGTCTTGAAAGTCGTCGCGTCGCGGAACGCGGCCATCCACCCCTTCTTGCCCTGGGAGCGTTTCACCTCGACCTGTTCGTCGGCGTAGTCGAACAGGTCCTGCAGCTCGAGTCGGGTGAACGGTCGCTTCGCCGGCTCGGACTCGACATCCGCGACGTGCTGCGCGGAGTTGACATCGGTGATGATCTGCACCGGGTGCGTGCCGAAGCGCCGCATGCACTCCTCGGCCCAGCCATACGCCGGATCGAGCGCGAACGCGCAGAACCCGCGCACCGCGACCTGGTAACCGCGCACCGTCCAGCGCGTGCAATGGTGCACCGCCCGCAGATCCGCGAACCACTCGTCCGCGTGCAACACCGTCCACTCCCACGGGAATGTCGCGGCGTGCGACTGGAACGCGCGCACCTGCCGCTCCCGCGCCCGCACCGTCGATCGGGCGAGATTCCGAGCCAGGCCCTGGTTGCGCCACCCCTCCAGCATCGCCTCGAACAGCTGCTCGTCGGGCCGCAGCAGCGCCACCCCGTCCAGGAGGACCAAGCGGGCAGAGCCCGCCAGAGCGCCTTCGTCACCGGCCACGTCGCTCCTCCCGCGCGCATCGCATCTGATGCGAGATTATCGCATTGGATGCGATGGCCGGGAGAATGCCCCGGTCACGGCTGGATGGCTCGAGCCGGCGCCCGACGCCCGGCGGTCAGGGCAACGATCCGGGCTCGTCAGCTCGCTGAGATTCCCAGGGAAAGCGGCTCGTGGGGCTGCGGCCAACGCCGGTGACGGGATCGCATCAGATGCGATTCGTCATCGTCTGGCGTCGATTGCCAATCGTGTGGAACAGCCTGGCCCTCGCGGGCGAGGGGCCCGGCGATCGGCACGCCCAGCCGCTGGCGGCTCGGGCACCCGTTCCGCAGCAGCACGCGAGGCGCCGGCGACCGCGTACCTGCTGGATGGCTCGACCGCTCGCAGTCGGCGACAGGTGGGCCCGACAGCGGGAGGCCCACATGGGCGAGGATGTCCCCGACGAGCAAGATCGCCTGCCGGCGCCGGTCTACCAGGACGAACGGGTGACTGTGTACCAGGGGGACGCGGTGGAGCTGCTCCCCCGGCTTCCGGCGGCAGGTGCCGACGCTCTGGTCAGCGATCCGCCGTACGGGCTGGGCTTCGCGGGGCATACCTGGGACGCCGCGGCGGGGTTCGCCGAGTCGCTGCACGGGCTGGACGTGCGTGCGATGAGCGGGGCCCAGGTGTTCGAGGCGTGGTGCGCCGCGTGGGCGCACGGTGCGCTGCATGCGCTGAAGCCGGGTGCGCATCTGGCTGCGTTCGGCGGTGCGCGCACGTGGCATCGCATGGTGCGTGGCGTCGAGGATGCAGGCTTCGAGATTCGCGACCAGATCGCGTGGCTGCACACCGCTGGGATGCCCAAGTCGATGGACATCTCGCACGCGATCGACAAGCACTCAGGTGCGACGCGACACGACCGCATCGTGCAGCTCTCGACTTCGCCAGGCGTGCTGGGCACGACGCGCAGCGTTGCGTCACGGGGCACGCCAGTCACCGGTGAGGCGCAGGCGTGGGAGGGGTGGGGCACGGGACTGCGGCCGGCGTTCGAACCGATCATTGTCGCCCGCAAACCGCCGGACGGCAGCCTGGTGACCAACGTGCTTACGCACGGGGTCGGCGGGCTCAACATCGAGGGGACCCGGTTCGGTGAGGGACGCTGGCCGACCAACGTCGCGCTCGACCAGCAGCAGGCCGACGCGCTGGACCTGCTGACCGGGACCTGGCAGAGCCGGCCGCTGTCGGCGCGGTTCCCGATCTTCCGGTTCGAGGGCAAGGCCTCCCCGGCCGAGCGACCCCGAGCCTTCGGCCGTTCCCATGCCACGGTCAAGCCGCTCGGGCTGATGCGCTGGCTGGTCACCCTGATCACGCCCCGAGGCGGTCTGGTCCTTGAGCCGTTCGCAGGGTCGGGGACCACGGTGGAAGCGGCGGTGCAGACCGGGTTCCGGGTGATCGCATTCGAGAAGGACCCCGACTACGTCCCACTGATCATCGCTCGCATCGACCGCATCAGCGGACCCCGCAGGCGGTCCACGTGATCAAGAGGAGTTGGGCACTCGACATTTGGTCACACCATTGCCGGTGGAACCGAGCCGCCGCCCCAGCACACGACCACCGCACCACCGGCGCGCAGGCGGAGCCGAAGGACGAGCGGGGCCGGGGATGCGGGGCTGCCGCTAGGTTGGCGGCATGCCGACCGGCGGTCTGCTGCTGCCCCTGTCCCGACTGGTGCCGTTCGAGGGGTCGGCCGCGCCGGTCCCCACACCGGTACGGACGCTGTGGGGTGTGCCCTGGTCGGACGCGTTCGGCGCGATCTTCACCGCGCTGGCTGTCGTTGTCGCCTTGGCTGTGGCGGGCTTGGAGTGGCGACGCTCGTCGGGAGAGCGCCGCGCCAGGGAAGCCTGGGAGCTGCGGCGGCAGGCTTCCCATGTTGCTGCGTGGGAGGTCGGGGAGTCGATCTATGAGGAGCCGTGGGATCGGGTCGCCGACGGCCCGCCGCCCGTCGTGGGCTGCCAGCGCACGATCCACGTCCAGAACACCTCGGACCAGCCCGTCTTTCACGTTGTGGTGGCCTACCGATGGACGGAGCGCGAGGCGAAGCCTCAGGAGTGGGAACTACCGGTTCTGCTCCCCGGTCAGCCCGCCACATCTTGGGCTCCCGGGCTTGTCAACGAGGCCGATGGCACGGCGCTACTGCGGGTCGGGTTCAGGGATGCCGCCGGGTACGGGTGGGAGCGAACACGGTCTGGGGTGCTGCTGCGGCGCGCAGATCAGGACCAGCTTCCGTCGTAGCGCCGCCGCAATGATGCCGGCTACTGGTAGGGCCGGTCGGGGGTCAGCCAGTGCACGATGTCACGGCGGGTGAACAGCTCGAGGCGGGCTCGGACGAACAGGTCGTCGAGGTCGCGTGCGAGCTGTTGGAGGAAGTCCCGGTCCCAGGTGGTCACGGCGAACGCGCCAGCATGAGCGCCGCCCTGTACTGGGCGAACAACCTGTCGGTGGTCGGCGTCGGCTGACCACCGACCATGGATGACCTCATTGCGCCGCCGGTACAGCGCGGCGTACTCGCTTGCCCAGGTCGCTGCGCCGGCCCGACGCAGCGCGGTTGCCAGCGTCGCGCCGCTCTGGCCGGTGACCGCCGTCCGGTCGACGGCCCCGATCGCTCGCTGGAACTCCACGGCGAGATCCGCGCACACCTCGTCGACCCAGACTGCGCGTACGACGATCCGTCCGATCTCGAGGGCGAGCACGTCAGCTTCGGCCTGCTGGGCTGGTTCGGACACCACACACCACACACGCACGCTACTGGTCAGCATGCCGATAGCGGCCCGCCAGCAGCCGGCCCCACGACGGTCGTACAAGGACGTCGCGGTACGCCCACGATGCACGCGGCTGGGTGGCGGACCCAGGGAGCGTGGACCCGTACCTGACGCACACGACCGCCTCGACCTGGTCGCCGCCGATCGGAAGGAGACCTGCCATGTCGACCCCCAGCGCCACTTCGGTCCCGGGACCAGCCGGTGAGGCCGGCTCGCCGGAGGGGAGGCTGCTCGACGAGGTTGCGGCGAGCCTGCGGCTGGTGCGCTCGCCCGCGACGGCCTCGATGGTGCTGGGGCGGGTCAACGACCTGGTCCAGGCCACCGGCCGCACGGGCGCAGCGGCGGCTGGGCTGCGGGCGGCGTACGTGCCGCCCGAGCTGTCGGTGGCGGTGATCGTCTGGTCGGACCTGAGCGACGACGATCCGACGGTGATCGCGCATCGCAGCCCGGTCAGGCTCGCGCGGATGCTGGCCGAGACCCTGTACGAGCAGCTGCATGAGGGTCCCGGCTTCGATGGGGCCGCCGCTTTCCTGGACGAGCATCCGGCGCCGGCGGACTGGACGTGGCCTGAGGACGTCGACGGGTGGCTCGAGGCGCTGCGGACGGCGACCGCCTACCCGGCGTTCTCCTTCCACCAGATCCCGGTGGCCGGCGGCACCGACGGCACCCACCAGACCGTGGTGCGCCGGCTGCTAGCAGATCTGCTGCACACCCGAGAACAGGCCCTGCAGCCCGAGGTGGCACCGAGCCCGGCGCGAGCTGCTGGCCGGCACGCGGCGGGCCATGACGTGGGAGGACCGTACCTGGCTGGCGTGCCGACCCCTGCCGAGTGAAGGAGACCACGATCGTGACCGAGCCGACCACCCCACCCCTCGACGCCTCACAGGTCAGCCACTATCGCTTGAACGTCGAGTTCGACGTGACCGGCGCGACCTGGGGCGACGCCCGCGCCTTCCTGGACCGCACGCTGTCGGACGGGCTAGACCCCGACCGCGCCGACCCGGCAGGTCGAGCGATCCATTCCTGGACCGACGGCGCCCCGCCGGGGCAGCCGGTTGCGGCGCCGCTGCCCGGGTGGGAGGCCTTGCAGGACTCCGGGATCCCGGAGATGGTCGCCGAGATGTTCCCACCCGAACCGTCCCCCGCCGCCTACATTCGCGACGACGGCAGCCTGGATGCCGACGGCTTGGCCGACGCCCAGGAGCAGTGGCGGGAGAAGTGCTTGACGCTGGGGTTGCGCGCCTCGCGGCTGCCGGAGCTGCTGGACCGGCTCGAGCGCACCGAGAACCTGCGTGACGACGTGGTCGACGTGCTCGAACGGTTCCCGCTGCCAGTGCGACCGAACCGGCAGGACTACCAGGTCACGGCCGCCCCCCGCTACCCTGCAGAGATCGACGAGGTCCGCTACGGCGCCGACCTGCGTGCCTGGCGGACCCAGTTCGACCAGGTTGTCGAGGACCGTGAGCAGGCGCTGCGCACCGTGCTGGCCGGGGCCGGGGGCCGTTCGCCCTATCTGCCGGCGCGGTTCGCGCGGGAGTGGGTGCCGGCCGACCTGCTGGCAGTCCAGGTGCTGCGGGCCGTGGCCCAACCCGGCAGGACTGTTTCGGCCGCTGGTCTGCTCAGCTCCCAGCAGAGCTACGAGCTCGCCGCGGTCCTGGCCGGTCGCGATCCAGTGGTCTCGGTGCCCGACCCGGACGACCCGACCGGCGTGCCGATCTACGAGGGCTGGGCCTCGGTGGCCCACGAGCTGCTCGCCCCGGGCCTGTACTCGGCGACCGGCCGGGATGGGACCGGCCAGTATCGGCTGGTCGTCGCCCACGCCCCGGTCGCCGACACGGTGATGGCCTCGGCCGCGTTCAGAGTCGACGAGCACGATGCGGCGAGCCTGGACAAGATCGCCAACCTGCTGCACCAGCTGGACGCCGGCAGCCACCCGGACCGGGTGATCGTCGCGATCAACGCCGTGGTCGCCGACACCGGACGCGAGGGTGCCGACCTCGACACACTGGGCGCGCCTGCGCTGCAGCCCGGCGCCGCCATGCGGACCCTGCTCGCACACCGCGAGCAGGACCTCACCCCAGGCGAGCCGACCCCCGGCCAG
Organism: Cellulomonas sp. 73-92; assembly: GCF_001898175.1. Taxonomy (GTDB): domain Bacteria; phylum Actinomycetota; class Actinomycetes; order Actinomycetales; family Cellulomonadaceae; genus Cellulomonas. The sequence goes on along the minus strand of NZ_MKTH01000026.1, from coordinate 30,554 downwards.
GGCGGCCGAGGCGAGCCGGGCCGGCGACTCTAGCCCGCCGAGCCGGGCCGGCGGTGGTGCCGGGACCGGTCGGGTCGCGAGGAGGGGGTGTCCCGTGGCCCGACCGGCCCCTGAGCCATCCGTGATGTCCATCAGGCCACCGCACTGCCCGGATCGGACCCGGCCGATATGGCAGACCGCCGAGCGACCCGACTCCGAAACATGATGGCTAGCCATAATTGTGATGGCTAGCCATCACGCGGGCAACCGCATCGACCGATTCGCTTGGTGACGTGCCAGACCTCGACGAGCCGGACTTCGACGCGCTGAGGCTGCACCTGGCGCAGCTGCGCCATCGTCGCGGCTGGTCGTACGACGAGCTGGCCGCCCGCGCCGGCGTCGGCAGAGCCACGCTCGTGACACTGGAGTCTGGACGCTCGCGGCGCAACCCGAACAAGCCAGCCACCCGCGGCAGCCTGGAGACCTGGTTCCGGCTGGCGGTCGCCCTCGAGGTCGACCTCGGCGACCTGCTGCGACCGCTGTACGGCCCACACCCCTCCCCCGCACACCCCGGTCCGCCCGCGACGAACTGACCTGCCCGGCGCCCCGCGCCTCGACGACGCGGTCTCACGCCGCCATGTTCCCCAGCCGGCCCGAAGGGTGGCGACAGGGCTCGCCACCCGTCGGTGCGCGCCAGCGCGACACATGACGATTTCGCGCATGTTCGGTGCAGAACCGCGCATCTGTTGACGGAGGGCTACGTCTGCCTCAGCAGTCGGCCGATCGGTCAGGACACGCCGCTTCCCTTGCTGTCGGGGCTCTCGCAGACCAGCCCAGGACCGTGAGGCGAGGCGGGTTACGGGTTGCCGACACGTGCGCGCACCTGACCTGCAGGGGGCCATGGGACGTCGCCGTCCTTGTGGCCCGTGGTGGGGAGGTGAGCGCGATGCAGGCACTGGCTGTGGTCCTGGCCGGGCTGCGCGTCAGTGACCCACCGCGGGTCGAGGCCGCACGCGCCTACGCGCGTGCCGGCGTGCCGGTGTTCCCGTGCCTGCCGGGTGGCAAGCGGCCGGCGACCGCGCATGGGTTCCAGGACGCCAGCACCGACGTCCGGCAGGTCGACCGGTGGTGGACCTGGCTGCCGGAGGCGAACATCGGGCTGGCGACCGGCGCCGGGTTGGACGTGCTCGACATCGACGTGCACGCCACCGGGGCCGGCTACCCCACCTTGCAGCTGCTGCAACGCGCCGGCCTGGTCGGAGGCTGGTTGGCGGCGGTGCGCACCCCGTCCGGTGGGCTGCACCTGTACTACCCCACCGACCCCGACCAGCCGCGCCGGTCCTGGTCGCGCGGCACACACCATGTGGACTTCCGCGGGGCCGGCGGGTACGTCGTGGCCCCACCCTCCCGGGTCCGCCAGGGCGACGTCGAGGCCGGCTACACGATCATCGGCCTGGGCCACGACCCCGCTCCGATCGACGGCGACCAGATCCGTGACCTGCTGACCCCACCCCGGCCCACCCTCGCATCCACCCGCGTCGGCACCCCGAGCGACCCGAGCCCGGTGCGCTCTAGTCGGCAGCTGGCCGATTGGCTGGCCCGGGCCCAGGAAGGCACCCGCAACGCCAGCTTGTTCTGGGCCGCCTGCCGGCTGGCCGAGCTCGGCCTGGCCGAGCCGGACATCCACGAGCTGCTCGCCCCGTCCGCCCAGGCCATCGGCCTGGGCGCGAGCGAGATCACCGCGACCATCCGCTCCGCGCACCGCGCCGCCGCCCTGTTCCCCACCGACCCACCAAGCCCTCCAGCCTCCCCCCGACCTGCGGCGGTGTCGCGATGAGCTTGACCACGCTGTCCCCCGTCGTCCACCCCCAACCACAGCAGACGGCCAGCCCAGGGATCGGGGTGCCCCGGTTCGTCGTGGCGACCAGCGTGTCCGGGACGCTGCTGCTGGCCATGGGTGCGTTCTGGCTGTCGTTCACCACCCTGCGCGACCTGGCCACCCTGGCCGGGGTGCCCGAACGGCAGGCGTGGGTCTGGCCGCTGATCGTCGACGGCGTCATCCTCGAAGCCACCGTCTCGGTGGTCGCCCTGCGCCAGGCCGGCGCCCCGGCCCGCCGATTCGCCTGGCTGCTGCTGGGCGCCGGCGCCGGGGTGTCCGTCGCGGCGAACATCACCCACGCGGTGGTGGCTGCCGACGAGCGTGTCCCGGCCCTGGTCGCCGCCCTGGTCGCCTCGATCCCGCCCCTGGTCCTGGTCGCCATGACCCACCTGAGCGTCGAGCTGACCCGCACCGGCCCGACCCTCCACCCGGCCATGCCGCAGGCGAGCGGCCGGGTCGAGCCCGAAAGCCGCACCCTGCCGGCTGCTGGCCGGGCACGGCGGCCCAGCGGTGCGAGTCGCCGGGACCCGCAGCGACGCCAGCGGGCTGTCGCGCTGGCGGCCGCCGGCACCTCGCAGCGGGTGATCGCGGCCGAGCTGGGGGTGCACCCCACGACCGTCAGCCGATGGCTGCACGCACCTGACCGCCAGCCGCAAGGAGACACCCGATGAGCCAGCAGACCCCGCACCCGACACGCACCGCCGAGCCGGCGCCCCGGACCGGCAACCCGACTGGCGGCGAGCACGCCGCGACCTTGGCCACCCACCGCGACCCCTCGCTGCATCGAGACCGCGGCCCGCACGAGCGGAACACGACCGGCGTGCAGTGGGTCCAGCCGACCGACCTGGCCGCCCGCGCCGGCGGCGCCCTGCTGCAGCAAGGCATCCAGGCCAACCGCACGACCCGAGCACTGCTGGCGGCCGCCGCGCACGGCGGCCAGGCCCGGCTACGCGCCGCCCTGGCCCGCCGCCAGACCCAGCTCGACCCGGACGAGTCCCCCAACCCGGCCAGCCGACCGGCCGCGGGGAGACGGGCGGTGAGCCGGTGACCTCAGCCCTCCCGAGCGCCCGCCCCACGCGTGCGCCCGGCCCCCGCACCGCAAGAACCCACCGGTTCATCCCCGCCGCCTGACCACGCGGCACCACCCCCAGCCACGACACCCTCCCGCCGTGGCGAGCTCCTTGACGCCCTGAACCCGGCCACCCACCCGGACGGCCAGGCCTCAGATGGCCGTCGTGCGGTGCGGGCTTCGTACCTGCCTGCTAGCCGCACGACCGTCAAAGGGAGTCGCCATGGACCACTACTGCGATGAGCCGACCGGGCCAGGTGCCCGCGGCCTGGACTTCACCACCCCCGAAGGGCTGCGCCAGGTCCTGACCGACCTGAACACCCACCATGCGTGGTCGACCAGCCCGGTCGCGGCCGACCTGATGGCCTACGCCACCGCCAAGTACACCCCGGTCGCCAAGGCCTGGCATCGCGACCCGGCCGACGCCGGCTACGAGGCGTTCATCGCCATGCGCACCCCCACCACCCTGAAGGCCACCGACCCGTGGGCCGTGGTCACCCGCGCCGTCGCGCTCGGCATCGCCGCCGAGGTGCACGCCGAACGGAACCTGACCTCCCAGGACAAGGCCCGCCGCCCCACCAGACGACCCCTGTTCGAGCCGGTCCGTGCCGGGCACTACGAGGACTACTTCTACGACGTGCACCCCCACCTGACCCCACTGACCGGACCCGAGCTCGAGCAGGACGACGACGGCGCCGAGCAGGTGGTGCGCACCACCGCGGTCTTCCTGGTCCTGACCGGCTGGCCCGCCCACGCCACGGCGCCGGCAGTGGACTACATCGCCGATCGCATCTCCAGCCTGGCCTCCCACCAGTCCGCCCTGGACGTCGTGTCCGGCGACCTGACCCTAGCCCTGCGGCTCGGCTACAGCCCCCAGGCGTGGGCGCAGCTGGTGCGGCTGGTCGTCGGCGTCACCGCCCGCCGCCGGCGTCCCGGCCGCCTCGGCCTGCTGGCCCGGGCGCTGCTCGGCGACAGCACCGCCGACCTGCTCACCGACCAGGACCTGGTCGACGCCTCCCGGCAGGCCGCCCGGGTCGGGCGGGAACGGGCCGGTACCCCATGAGCCGCGACGGCCACCTGGTCCTCGAGCATGCGATCGACGAGATCCACGTCGGGCACGCCTACCGGCACGACCTGGGCGACCTGAGCGAGCTGGCCAACTCGATCCGTCGTGTCGGCCTGCTGGCTCCGATCACCATCACCACCGGCAACGTGCTCATCGCCGGCAACCGGCGGCTGGCCGCGCTGCGCCAGCTCGGCCAGCGCACCACCCCGGTCTGGGTGGTCACCGGCGTGTCCGACCGGCTGTCTACCGTGCTGGCCATCCAGGACGAGCACACCCTGCACAAGCTGCTGTCCCCGATCGAACAAGCACAGCTGTACGGCGAGCTGAAGGAGCTGCTCGCCGAGGACGCCGCCCGCCGCCAGCAGGCCACCCGCTTCGGCGCCCCCACCCCCGACCCCCAGCCCAGTGGTGACGGTGGTGTCGATTCGACACCACCGTCACCCACGACGACCGGCGGCGGCAAGACCCGGGTCCAGGCGGCCCGGGCGGTCACCGGCAGGGACTCGCACGGGATGCTCGACCACGTCGTCGAGCTGCAGCAGATCGCCGCCGACGACGCCCAAGACCCCCAAGTACGTCAGGCCGCCGCCGAGGCGCTGCTCGAGCTGAACACCGACGGCAAGGTCAACGGCCGCTACCTGCACGTCAAGCTCCTGCAAGCGGTCAGCACCCTGACCGGCCAGGCGCAGGACCCCGACCAGCCCGACCCGGTCCGCGCCGCCGCCGCCGACGCCCTGGCCCAGGTGCAGGCCCAGCCCACAGCCAAGGACGCCCTGGCCGAGGCGACCCGCGCCCTGACCCGGATCACCGAGCTGGGCCAGGACGCCACCGCCAGCACCACGGGTCGGGCGGGGTGGACCGATGCCGACCCGCTGGCCCGTCCCCGCCACCAGATCCGCAAGCTGGTCGACCTGCTGCGCCGCGAGCACGGCTGGTGGGACCAGTACGACCCGGTCGAGTTCGCCCGCTACGCCGACCCCGACCAGTGGGCCCTGGTCGAGTCCTACCTGGCCGGCGCCACCGGCTTCCTGGACACGGCCCGCGCCGCCCGCCCACCCGGCCCGGTCGCCGTGGCCTCCTGACCCAGCCGTGCGGCGGGGCGCGCCCGTACCTGTCGGGTGGACAGACCAGCCGACAGGAGGAGCCGACCATGACCGACCCCACCCTCAGCCCCGTGCGGCACCGGCGCGGCCTGCTGGTCGCCGTCGTGGCTGGGGCGGTGCTGTTGGTCCTGGCCGGCGTCGGCGTCTACGGGCTGCTCGCCGGCCCCACCCCGCACCCGATCAACAGCCCCATGGTCATCGCATCGAGCCAGCCGACTGGTCAGAAGAGCACGCCCGCACCTGGCCCGAGCGCGCCTCCGCAGTTGCCGATCACCGCCGATGGTGAGCAGTTCGCGCGCGCCGTCGCGGCCGCCCTGTTCACCTGGGACACCTTCACCACCCTGACTCCCGCCGACGTGCGGGCGGTGCTCCTGGCGGCCGCGGACCCCTCGGGCATCGAGACCCCCGGCCTGATCGACGACCTGGACCACTACCTGCCGTCGGCCACGACATGGCGGGACCTGGCCGCCTACCGCACCCGGCAATGGCTGAGCATCCAGCAGGTCGCCGTGCCCGACCAGTGGCCGCAAGCGGTGGCGGCCGGCCACCTGCGCGACGGCCTGATCGCCTACACCATCGCCGGCACCCGGCATCGGGCCGGGGTCTGGTTCGACCGGCCCGTCACCTCCGAGCACCCGGTCGCCTTCACCGTGTTCTTGTCCTGCCCACCCGCCAGCGAGCACTGCGCCCTGCTGCGGCTGTCCCAGCTGAACAACCCCCTGCCCTGACCGCCGGCGTGCGAGATGAAGAAGACGCTGCTCGTCGGGCTCGTGCTGATCATGTTCGCCCCGCTGGTCGGGCTGCTCGGGGCGGCCACGCTGGCCAACCCCGCCCTGACCGCTCAGGGTGCCTGCCTGACCCCTGGGCTGGGCGTGCTGGCGGTGCCGGACGCGCTGCAGGTCACCACCGGCACCGGCGCCACGATCAGCCTGGACCACCAACAGCTCACCCACGCCGCCACCATCATCGACACCGGAGCCCGCACCCCCGGGGTCGGATACGACGGCATCCTCGTCGCCCTGATGGCGGCCTTGACCGAGTCGCGGCTGCGACAGCTGGCCAACACCAGCGCCTACCCCGACTCGGCGACCTACCCGAACGACGGGGACGGGGCCGACCACGACTCCCTCGGCCTGTTCCAGATGCGCCCGGCCGCGGGGTGGGGCACCGTCGCCCAGCTCATGGACCCCGGGTACCAGGCCCGCGCGTTCTACGGCGGACCCGCCGGCCCCAACGCCGGCAGTCCCCGCGGCCTGCTCGACATCCCCGGCTGGCAGCAGCTGACCCCCGGTCAGGCGGCCCAAGCCGTCGAGGTCTCCGCCTTCCCCGACCGCTACCAGACCTACCAGCCGGCCGCCACCAGCATCCTGGCCACCCTCACCACGGCGCCCGGCCCAAGTCCGACCAGCTCCGAGTCACCGATGCCGGAGACCGGCAGCCTGGTGTTCCCCCTGCCAGCGGGGACCTACGTGCGCACTTCCGGTTACGGGATGCGCGACGACCCGCTCACCGGACAACGACGGCTGCACGCCGGCGTCGACTGGGCCGCCCCCGCCGGCACACCGATCCTCGCCCTGGCCGACGGCCTGGTCCTCCAGGCCGGCCTCACCCAGGACGGCACCGGTCGCATCGTGCTGGAGCACACCATCGACGCCCAGCCCGTCGCGTCGGTCTACCTGCACATGACCACGAACGGCATCCACGTCCACGCCGGCGACCACGTCATCGCCGGCCAACACATCGGTGACGTCGGCAGCACCGGACACTCCACCGGACCCCACCTGCACTTCGAGATACACCCCGGCGGACCCGACACCTCCGCCATCGACCCCGAACCCTGGCTTGCCGACCACGACCTGCAACACCTGACCACACCCACCGCTGGCGGCCCCCGCTGTACGGCATGAACCACAGCCACCCGAGCCTTCCGAGAAGAGGGGACACCTCGGTTGACCATTTGGAGCACATCTGTCGGCGTGACTGCCCGGACTCCTTCTCACCTCTGGAGGTGCCAATGCCCGCAAACTCAGGCCCGAAGCGGCTGGCTGATCAGGACGTGTACCCGAACTTCGACGCCGTCGACGGCCGCGCCACGCTCATCAGCATCGTCGGCGCCCTGCTGACCGTGACCCTGATCGTGGCGGTCCTGACGCTGATCATCTCAGCCGTCGTCTGGGCCGTGTCCACCTCGACCGGCAACTACCAGACCGCGGCTCGGGGCCGCACCGGCGTACTCGTAGCCCTGCTCGCCGCCGCCCTGTCGGGAGCCGGAGTGGCTTGGGTGAACTTTCTGCTGCATGTCGGCGACTTGCTCTAGGCTCCCGCCAGGCGTGTTGTTCAGGCGGGTTGGTCAATCTGCACGCCATACCTAGCCGGTCTTCGCCCGGGCGGATCGGGGTGCCCACAAGTTTCGACACGATGGGCCGCTGGGCTCTAGGGACTCAGTGCCGTTGCGTACCACTCAATCGCGTCGCTGTCGAAGCTGGCTTCAGTGCTGGAGACGAGGTTTGTGGCGAGGGCGGTCCACAGCTTCGTCGTGTCGAACCAGTTGTCGGTCGCGACCTTCGTGACTTGTCGTTTGGCGACGCCCTGCAACGCCAACTGAGTGATCGCATCCTCAGGAGTGAGGCGTCGAGTAGGCGGTACAAGACCAGCGTGCGCGTAGATCGGCTCAACGAGCTCGCGCAGTCGTGCCGGTTTCGACGCCGCCGCGTGGTACACCCCGGCAGGCGCCGAGGAGCACGCCAGCGCCGCGAGCACCTTGCCGAGCTCGATACGTCCGATTGCCGACAGCAGCGTGTCACCACTTCCGATCCAAGCCTCATGGCGGCGCATGACGGCCAGCAGCGGTGCTAGGAACCAGCGGTCCCCGATCCCATGCACGAGGTTCGGACGGACCACGATCCCGTCCGCGTCGAGCACTATCTCCTCGGCGGCCAGCCGGCTGCGACTCAAGTCAGAGCCCGGGTTCGGCCGTAGGTCCCCTTCCCGCGCGCCTGGCGGCCAGGTGGATCCATACACTCCCGCGGTGCTGAGGTACACGAGGCGGGTGACCCCTGCAGCACCGGCGACCTCGACGAGGGCGCGGGTGCCGTCGATATTGACCTGCTGTTGAAGAACTGGGTCGGGGCCGACGTAGCTCGCGCTGTGAACGACCACGGTCGCTTCCCGGCAGGCGCGGACAAGTGCGCGGCGATCCGAAAGGTCGCCGAGCACGATGCGCTCCTCACTGTTGGCCGGTGTCTCGGTGCGCACCAGGCGGGTGAGCGGCACCCCGGCCTCCCGCAACGCCGCGAGTGCAGCCGAGCCGACGAATCCCGTCGACCCGGTCAGTAGGACCCGCGCTGCACTGCTCACGAGACTCCTTGACTCACGTCGCGACCGGGCATCGGAGCTCGCGCGTCGGCAGTCGGGCCTGCCCTCCGCCGGAGAGCTCCAACGCGACGGCGCCGGTGCTCACCTCGCGCCTGCGGCCTTCACGCCGATCGGAGCAAAGGGCAGGTCGTCGGCAGGGCGCCCGGTGAGCACCGGAAGATAGACCGTCCACATCTGACCGATGCGCTCCTTGAGGTCGGCTCGCCCTGTCAGGTCGTTGGAGATGTGCTGGTTTCCGAACCAGGTGCAGACCAGCTGATAGGCCAGCTGGTCGATGTCGAGCGCCGCGTGCTCGGCCAGCTCGCCGTCCTTCTGAGCCCGCTGTAGGAACGCGGTAGCGACGTTGACCCAGTCGACGTACGGGGTTGGCAACGAGGCACTGATCACCGAGTGGTCGCGAATGAGCCTGACCGCGGCTCGGATGTGGATGTCGTGCTGGTACCGGTCGGCGACGCGCATCGAGAGCCAGACGAGGGCTTCGAGCGCGCTGCTCGGTCGGCGGTTGGCTTCCCGGATGAGGTCATCCCACTCGTCGTAGTAGGACGCGATGAGCTCGGTGGCGATGCTCTCCTTGGTCTTGAAATGGAAGAAGATCGCCCCGACCGTCAGGCCCAGGGCTTCGGAGATGTCCCTGATAGACGCCCCGAGGTACCCCCGCTCCTCGAACTGGGCGGCCGCCGTGTCCAGGATGGCGGCGCGAGTCCGCTCGCGTTGCTCGGTGCGCTGGGTCATGCATCCGCCTCTCGTTTCGCTGACTGATCGATCGTTCGGTCGGTAGAGTATGGCGCATGACGACGCTCCAAGTCGCCAGCGATGCTGCTGGCGTGGCTCAGGTCAGTTTCGACCGCCTAGTCGACCGGCGCCTCGTCCACCGTAGAGCGAACGCCGAAGTGCTGTTGACGGACGTTCGCCAGCTGGGTCCGACGCTGTGGGTCGCTGGGGCACAGGTTCCGCGCGGGCACCGCAGGCTGTCGGTACCGGACGGTCGCCTGAGCGAGGTCCTCGGCGTCGAGGTGGTCCGTCAACTCGGCATTGCGATCGCGCACCTCGGCTACCAGGTTCCGCGCGACTGGGCCTTCACGCTGCAATCGGCCTGGTACACCTGGGCAACCGAGTCCTCAGCGACGATGCCGCACAGTGGGCCACTCGAACTGGTGGCGACCGTCTCGATCGATGACGTCTCATGGCGTCGCGGCGTGTTCGACGGCATGCGGCTCGACCTCACGCTCGACGGCGCAGCTGGGCAGGTTGCAGCGGCTGGCGGATCGATGAGGGTCCTCGCGCCGCGCTACTTCCAAGCGCTTCGACGCAACGCTCCCGATCCGTTGACGCTGTCCCTGTCTCGGGACCTCGAACGTGTGCTCGACAGCCGTGCCGAGGGACAGCCGGTGACACGGCTGGGCTACGACGTGGCCGACCCGTTCTTCTTCGACCATGAGGTCGACCACCTGCCGGGACTGCTGCTCGTCGAGGCGGTCAGCTTCCTGTGGCGTCGGCACCACCCGGGACAGCAGATGCGAGCTCTCGCGCTCGACTACCTGCGCTTCGCAGAGTACGAGCCAGCTGTCGGCATCGAGCGCACGGCGCAGTGCGGCCTGGACAGGTTCGCCTTCATCCAGGGCGCGCATGAGGTCGCCCACGGTTTGGCCACGAGCCGACCGCTGCAGGATGTCACACTGCTCGCCGCACTGCGCACCGGTCCGCCCTCATAGGGCCAATCCGGTGGTTGGCGCCACGTCTCCGGCCTTTCGCTAGACATACGTATGGTCAGCGAACTACGTTGGGAGACGTCTCGTCGTGAGGCAGCGGCGAGGCAGCCCATCGGTACGACGAGGGGATCGAACATGAAGGGCAAGAAGGTCATAGGAGGAGCGCTCGCGGGTCTGCTCGCCGTTCCGCTGCTGGTGGTGGGGCTCGGTGCGCCGGCCCAGGCGGCGGCCTGCTGGTCAGGCAAGGCGAGCACCACGCTGTTCACAGCGGACGCGAGCGTGGACTACGGAACCTGCACGCACGGCTCGACCCGTTCATACGCGCGCGTCGGCTCCGCTTCCTTCGACACCGGCTGGTACCAGGGTTCGACGTGGGCCCACGCGGCCGGCGTCGGGTCGAGGGAGGCGTACTACCAGGTCAGCAGCGACATCGGCTGACTGAACGCCAACCAGGGGCCAGTGGTCCGGCGCTGACGTCGAAGGTCAGCGGCGGACCACTGGCCACTCTGCTTACCAGCTCAAGGGGGATGCTGTGCATGCACGTCAGCGCAAGGGCGTCTGGGCGCTCGCCCTGGCACTGCTCATGGCGACTGCAGGATGTGCATCCGCCCAAAGCGCTCCAGTTCCCACGTCGGGGCCGAGCTTCGCCGACGAGCTGCGGCTCGCGCGGGACGCGGTGACCACCGACTTCGAGCGCGACGTCCTCGATCGCGCGATCGCGAGCGGCTCGATCTCCGACGCGGACTACGCCGAGGCGGTAGCGCGCTACCTGGACTGCACCAGCCGCAAGGGGTACACGATCGACGCGGTCAAGTTGTCCAACGGCATCTACCGCTGGCAGCCGCAGAACGTCACGAACGACCAGGCATACCTCAACGACACCTACGTCTGTGCCCAGGGCACAGTGATGGTCATCGAGAGCCTGTACCGGATGCAGGTGGTCAACCCTGACGGACTGGACCCGGCACACGCTGCGGTGAGATGCCTGACCAAGTACGACATTGTCGACGACACCTACACCGTCGACGACTTCAACCACGACGCCGACGACGGCTTCGCTCACGCCCCGTTCGACGCCACCGGCGACATGGCCGCGATGTGCCTGACGTCGCTCGGGTTCGAGATCACCGGTGGGTAGACCGGCCCCGCAACGGCACGTGCGCCACCCGGGACCGGTCGGCGGACGCGATCGACAGCGCGCGCGTCAGACTCGACGCAATCGCCGGCAGCGCAGGGCCCGAGTCAACGGGTCGGCGACGACGCCTCTCGCCTGTGTGTTGGCGGATCCGAACTGGCACCTGCGAGGGATGCCCTCGTCCTTCGGATGTGGTCTGGGACGACGACAGATCCTCCTGGCGGATGTGTCGGCGACATGGGCCGACTGTCTAGCGTCGAGTCGTTCGCCAGGTCTGCGGCAAGGGGGTTCGATGTGATCCAGGTCGAGGGGCTGTCCAAGGTGTTCGGGCGCACGGTCGCGGTGGACGACGTGACGTTCACGGTGCAGCCGGGCCGCGTGACGGGGTTCCTCGGCCCGAACGGTGCGGGCAAGTCGACGACGATGCGCATGGTGGTCGGCCTGGACCGGCCGACGGCCGGCCGGGTGCTGGTCGACGGCGCCGTGTATGCCGGGTGCCGCGCGCCGTTGCGGGTCGTCGGCGCGCTGCTGGAAGCCAAGGCGTTCCATCCCGGCCGTACCGCCCGTCAGCACCTCCTCGGGGTCGCGCGCACGCACGGCATCGGGCGGCGTCGGGTCGAGCAGGTGCTGGAGCTGACGGGCCTGGCGCCGGTGGCGGACAAGCGGGTGGGCGGCTTCTCGCTGGGGATGGGCCAGCGGCTGGGGATCGCCACCGCGCTGCTCGGTGATCCCGGCACCCTCGTGCTCGATGAGCCGGTCAACGGGCTGGACCCGGAGGGGGTGATCTGGGTGCGTCACCTCGTGCGGCACCTGGCGGGCGAGGGACGCACCGTGTTCTTGTCGTCGCATCTGATGAGCGAGATGGGGCAGACGGCCGATCACCTGCTTGTGATCGGCCGGGGTCGTATCTTGGCCGACGCGCCGATCGATGAGGTGGTCGCCGCCGCCGGCGGCCAGGTCGTGCGGGCGCGCACGAGAAGGCCGGCGGAGCTGTCGGCGGTGCTGCAACGCCGTGGGCTGCAGGTGGTCACCGGTGAGGCCGACGAGTTAGAGGTCACCGGGGCGAGCGCCGAGCAGGTGGCCGAGGCCGCCGCGGCGGCCGGCATCGTGCTGCGGGAGCTGACGACGGTCGGCGCCTCGCTGGAGCAGGCGTACCTGGCGCTGACGTCCGGGGACGTCGAGTACCAGTTCGACCCCGAACTCGACGGGTCGGTCCGATGAGCGCCGTTGTGGCGCCGCGCGCCACCGCCGACTTCGGTGCGTGGAGCCATGCACGGGTGGGGTTCGCCGGTGTGGTGGGCGCCGAGTGGGGCAAGCTCTGGGCGCTGCGCTCGACCTGGGGCATCTGCGTCGCCGCGGTCGTCGCCCAGACGGTCGTCGGTGGGCTCGCGCCGATGACCACGACCGCCATCGAGAACGACGTGCCGGTCGCGGCATTCGACGCCGCCAGGTTCCCGGTCATCGGGCTGTCCATCGTCCAACTGGTCGTCCTCGTGCTCGCGGTGCTGACGGTCACCAGCGAGTACTCCACCGGGCTGGCCCGCACCACCTATGCGGTCGTACCTGCACGACGGCCCGTGCTGTGGGCGAAGGTCGTGGTGGTCACCGCCACGACGACGCTGGTCTCGGTCGTCGGCGGCGCGGCGGCGTTGGGCGCCGGGCTCGCGGTCAGCGGTGACCTGTACGGGTTCGGTCTCGACGGCACGCAGACGCTGCGGCTGCTGGTCTCCGGCCCGTTGTACCTGGCGGCCGTCGCCGCGCTGGCGGTGGGCGTCGCGACGATGGTGCGCAGCACCGCCGGTTCGCTGGGGCTGCTGTTCGGCGAGCTGCTGGTCGTCGAGACCCTGTTGACGAGCCTGTCGATCCCCGCCTTGCAGCGCATCGGCGCCTTCCTGCCGCAGACCGCCGGCCTGCAGCTGACGCGAGCCGACGCCGAGATCGCCGCGGCGCGAGAGTATTCGACGGTGGTGCTCACGCCGTGGGCCGGCTTCGCCATCCTGGTCGGGTGGGTGGTGCTGTGCCTCGTGGCCGCCTCGATGACGCTGTCGCGGAGGGACGTCTGAGCCGGCTCCGCCCGGTAGCGGAGCCGGTCGCCGCGGCCCCGCCGGATCGACGCGTCGTCGCGGCCGAGACCGACCCCGGCCGGCCCCTGACAGCCGCCGAGGCCCGCCACCTGGGACGGGTGCGACGGATCGTCGCCGAGCACCCCGTTGTGGCCGACGTCGCCGTCTGCCTGGTCGCAGCGGCGTCGTTGTTGGCGTTCGCGGTGCCCGACCTCGTAGGGCACTGGGCAGGCGACGCACGCCAATGGGTCGGCCTGGCCGGGATGCTCGCCGCCGGCGGCGGCCTGGCGCTGCGCCGCCGCCAGCCCCTCGCCACGCTGGTCATCGTCACGGCAGGCTCGGTCGCCGGGTCGGCAGGCCAGTGGCCCGTCGTCGCCGCTGTCCCAGCCGTCGGCGCCGCGGTGTACGCGGTGGCCGCAGCCCGCCCGGCCCGAGTCGCCTGGGCGGCGCTGGCTGGCGCGCTCGTCGCGCTCCTGGCGGGCAGCCTGGCCTGGCCGACCGCCCAGCAAACCGGGCCGGGCTGGACGGTCAGCCGGTGGGGACCCATCCCGATCGGAGTCGCCGGCGGTGGGACCGCACCACCGGGCGACCCGTCGACGGGGGGAGCCGCCACCGGCACGCTCGACCTGGCCGTGCTCGGCCCGCTCAGCGTTCGTGACCTGCTCACCTGGATCGCCATGGCCATGGCCGGCGTCGTCTGCCTGGCAGCGGGTGCCTCGGTGCGCGCACGACGCGAACGCGTCGACGCCCTGGTCCAGCGCAGCGCCGCCCGCGTGCTGGCCGCCGAACAGCGCGCCCGGCTCACCTCGGCGGAGGAACGCGCCGTCGTGGCCCGCGAGATGCACGACGTGGTCGCCCACAGCCTGTCGGTGATGATCGCCCTGGCCGACGGGGCACGCGCCAGCCTGGACCGCGACCCGGCCTCAGCCCGCGACGCGCTCGACGGCCTGGCCGAGCGCGGCAGGACCGCCCTGGCGGACATGCGCCGCGTCGTCGGTGCCCTGCGCGAGGAGCATCCGCCCACCGCTCCGCAACCCACCGCGCAGGACCTCGAGGCCCTGGTGGCCGGCTTCCGAGACGCCGGGCTGCCGGTCCGGGTCCTCCGCACCGGTCCCGACCTGCCGGACGAGCTGGGGCTGACCGTCTTCCGCATCGTGCAGGAGTCGCTCACCAACGTCCTGCGGCACGCACCCGACGCCCACGAGGTCGACGTGGACATCCATGTCGACACCGATGTCTCCTGCGTCACCGTGACCGACGACGGCGGCCACGTCACCCGACCGGTCCAGCGGCCGGCGGCGACTGCCGGCCGAGGACTGGTCGGCATGCGAGAGCGGGTCGCCCTGCACCAGGGAACCCTGTCGGCGGGACCCAGCGGGCACGGCTGGCAGGTCCGGGCCACCTTCGACACGACCAGGAGCGACACGTGACGAAGCCCGACGAGGCAGCCGGGGCAGCCCGAGTCGGCGCCGACGACCCCAACGGGACCCAGGTGGTGCGGGTGCTGCTCGTCGACGACGAGGCACTGCTGCGGATGGGCTTTCGCCTGGTACTGGAGGCCGAGCCCGGACTGCGTGTCGTCGGCGAAGCCGCCGACGGCGCGGACGCCGTGGCCGCCGTTCGACGACTACGCCCGGACGTCGTCCTCATGGACGTACGGATGCCGCACGTCGACGGTATCGAAGCCACCCGGCGGATCCTCGACGCGGACCCCGACGCCAGAGTCCTCATCCTCACGACCTTCGACCTGGACGAGTACGCCTTCGCCGCGCTGCGCGCCGGCGCCTCCGGGTTCCTACTGAAGAACGCCCGCCCGGCCGAGCTCGTCGCTGCGGTGCGCGCCGTCGCCGCCGGCGACTCGGTCGTCGCCCCGCGCGTCACCCGCCGGCTCCTGGACATCTTCGCCCACCACCTGCCCGAACCCGATGGCAGTCCGGTCGTCGACCCCGTCCTCGCCTCGCTGAGCCCTCGCGAACGGCAGGTGCTCGAACGACTGGGCCAAGGCATGTCCAACGCCGAGATCGCCGCCGAGCTGTACCTGTCCGAGACGACGGTCAAGTCGCACGTCAGCCACCTGCTCGCCAAGCTCGGCATACGCGACCGGGTGCAGGCCGTCATCCTCGCCTACGAGCGAGGCATCGTGGGACCGCTGACGCAGCCACCTGATGAGAGCCTCGACGCGAGGACTCCCCGCCATGGCCGTGCCGGAACTGACGACCGCAGATCATAAGGAGTGGCGACCGATCCCGCCGGGCTCGCGACGAACGGCCTCAATCGTCAGTCGCCGCCGACGGGCAGTACAAGGCGTTGGCCGCTGGATCTGCCGGCACCAGGGCGCGGCTCCACCCACGGGCCCGTCCGTTGTGAGCCCACGTGGACGGGCGAGGCAGTAGCCGGTGCAGCATGCGCACCTGTCACGGTGAGCCCCGGGAACCAGGCGGGGCCGCGCCGTGAAGGAGCCGCCTCATGTCCCGCCTCACCATCATCACCGCGGCCTCGGTCCTGATCGCGGCAATCGACATCACGCCGAACGACTCGGGCCTGCCCGGCATCGCCGCCCTGCGCACGATCGTCGGGGCGGTGATGACGGTCGGGCTCATCTTGTCCGTGTTGGCGCTGATCATCGCGGCCGTGGTGTGGGGGTTCGGCGCCAACAGCTCCAATCCCCATCTGGCCTCGAGAGGCAAGGTCGGGGTGCTGGTCTCCTGCGGCGCGGCGATCATCACCGGCGCCTCGGTCGCGTTGATCAACTTCTTCTGGACCGTCGGCCAGACCGTCTCCTAGCCCCCGCAACAACCTGGAGAGGGGTGGGTGATGGCCGGCATCTGCGACGTCCCCGTGATCTCGACCGTCTGCGACGTGGCCGGCGAAGGCGCGGCCACGCTGGTCTCGGCGCCGTTCGACTGGCTGGCCCAGGCCTGCGCCCAGGCCGCGTCCTGGATGTTCCAGGGCGTGTGGGGCCTGTTCGACTCCACCACCCTGGTCGACCTGACCAGCCCGTCCTACGTCGGTGTCTACAACGTGATCTTCGGCATCGCCGTGTTCTTGATGCTGATCTTCTTCTGCCTGCAGCTGATCGGCGGCCTGATCCGCCGCGACCCCAGCGCCCTGACCCGCGCGGCGACCGGACTGGCCCGCAGCGTGCTCGGCTCCTTCCTCGTCCTGACCCTGACCGCGACCCTGCTGCAGGTCGTTGACCAGCTGTGCCTCGGGATCATCCAAGCCACTGGCACCACCCTGCAGGAGATGGGCGGCAAGATCGCCGTCCTGGTGACCGGGCTGACGGCGATCAACCTGGCCGCCCCGGGTGCGGGGGCGATCGTGACGATCTTTCTGGCGTTCCTGGCGATCGCCGCGGCGGCGATCGTGTGGTTCAGCCTGCTGGTGCGCAAGGCTCTCATCCTGGTCGGGGTCGTGCTGGCCCCGATCGCCCTGTCCGGATCCAGTTGGGATGCCGCCCGCGGCTGGTTCGGTCGGTGGGCCGGCTTCGTGCTCGCCTTGATCTTCTCGAAGCTGGTCGTGGTCGTCGTGTTCCTGGTGGCGATCAACCAGGTCAACGCCCCGATCGACGCCGACCTGGCCTCGATCAGTGACCCGGTGGCCGGCATCGTGTTGATGTTCATCGCCGGCTTCGCCCCGTACATGACGTACAAGCTGATCAGCTTCGCCGGGTTCGACATGTACCACTCGATGAGCGTGGAACAGGAAGCCAAGCAGTCGATGAACCGGCCCATCCCGACGCCCGGCAAGCCGGACCAGGGCACCGTCCGCCAGGTGTTGACAGACACCGGCGACTCCGGCTCGGGTGCCAGCCCCACGGTCTCGACGACCCCGTCTGGGGGGTCGGGTGTCGTCGGGTCGGCAGGTGGTGGGGCGACAACGGGTGCGGTCAGTGGTGGTGCCGCGACCGGTGGCGGCGCCGCCGGCGGTAGTGCCGCGGCGGCTGGGGCGGCAGCCGGGCCGGTGGGGGCGGTCGCGGTCGCTGGCGCTGAGGTCGTGGCCGATGTGGCCAATGCCGGCCCTCGGCTCGGCGCCGGGGTGGGGCGGGCGGGCGACGAGCAGGCGGCTGCCGCACAGGCGGCGCAGACCCCGCCACCCGCGCCAGAGCAGGCCGCTGCGACCACCCGGGACTTGCCGCCAGCACCTGCTGCTCCACCGGCCGCGGCGCCACCGACGCGCGCTCAGGACCGGCCACCCGCCACGCCGCGGCCGCCGTCCGACGAGCCCGGCGACCGGTAGCCGCCACACGCTCTGCAGCGAGCGAGACGGCATGACCCTCGCGGGTGGCGCCAGCGCGTACGCACGCGCACCTGGTTGCCCGACGCCCCGACCGGGCTCGCGCGACGGCCACCAGCGCGACCGCCGCGTCGCGCCAGCGCAGTGAACGTACCTGCCCGAGTGGATGCCGGTCTTTCTCGTGCAAGGAGCGTCATGGCCACATCGAGCCGTCCCGTCGAGCTCTCGGCGGTGAAGTTCTCCCGGCTGACCACCCGTGGCCTGCTGCTCGGCCTATCAGTGCCTCAGGTCACGGTCTTGGCGGTGGCTGCCGCGGTGTTCGTCGTCTCCCTGTACGTCGGAGGCCCGGCCGTGGCGTACACCGTGCCGGCCTGGGCTGGCGGTGTCGGGCTCGCCCTGGTCAAGGTGGCCGGCCGGCCGCTGGTGGGCTGGGTGCCGCTGGTCGGGCACTGGTGGTTGCGGCGGGCGGTGGGGCAGACCAGCTACCGGCGGCACCTAACCCGGCCCCGGCCGGCCGGCACGCTGGCGCTGCCCGGCGACGCGGCCCCGCTGCGCCAGCTCCAGGACCTCACGACCGGGGCGGTGATGGTGCACGACCCGCACGCCGGAACGTTGACCGTGCTGCTGGAGGTGACCCATCCGTCGTTCGCGTTGATGGACCCCGCCGAGCAGGAACGCCGGGTGCACGCCTGGGGGCGAGTGCTGGCCACCGTGTGCCGGTCAGGGCGGATCGGACGGCTGCAGGTTCTCGAGCGCACCCTGCCGGACTCTGGGTCCGGACTGGCGGCCTGGTGGCGAGATCACGGCCACGACGACGGCTCCTGGGCGGCCCGCACCTACACCGAGCTGATCGAGCGGGCCGGACCGGCCGGCGAACGGCACACCAGCACCCTGTCGCTGTCCCTCGACCTGCACGCCGCCAGCCGGGCGATCCGCGCCGCCGGCGGCGGCCTGAAGGGTGCCGCCCGGGTGCTGGCCCAGGAGATGACCACCCTGACCACCGCGCTACGGGCCGCCGACCTGCGCCCCTCCCCCTGGTACACCCCCGCCCAGCTGGCGCTGATGCTGCGCACCGCCTACGACCCGCAGACCGCCCCCACTCTGGACCGAGCCGAGCAGGCGGGCCGGGACCTGGCCACCGCCGGGCCGGTGGCTGTCGAGGAGTCCTGGGACCGGCTCCGCTCGGACAGCGCCTTCCATGCGGTGCTGTGGATCAGCCAGTGGCCCCGCTCCCTGGTCTATCCCGGGTTCCTGGCCCCGATCCTGCTCAGCTCGGGGATCCGCCGCAGTTTCAGCCTGCTGTGCGACCCGGTCCGGTTCGACCAGGCCGCCCGCGACATCCGCAAGCAGAAGACCGAGTACCTGTCCGACACCGCCCAACGTCAGCGGATCGGCCAGATCGAGGACGCTGCGCTCTCAGCGGAGTTCCAGGACGTGCTGCAGCAGGAGGCCGACCTGACCGCCGGGCACGCCCTGGTCCGCTACAGCGGCCTGATCGCGGTCTCCGCTCCCACCAGCAGCGAGCTGGACGGTGCGGTCGCGGCGATCGAGCAGGCCGCGATCCAGGCCGCCTGCGAGACCCGCCGCCTGGTCGGCCAGCAAGCCCAGGGGTTCGTCGCCGCCGCCCTGCCCCTGGCCCGGGGGGTGTGAGCCGCACCTGATCGACGTCCGCCCGTCCGCGACGTCGAAGGCACATCCCCGATGGACCCGCACGACCCCACCCGACTGCACACCGCGCTCCTGGTCGAGCCCGACCACACCAGCCGGCGGGTGCGCCGCCAGCACCGGCGCCAAGCACACGACCTGCGCGCCAGCCAGCGGGCAGCCCGGCGAGCCGCCTACAACGCTGAACAGGCCGCGGCCCGCGCGGAGGCGGTCGGCATCCGGTACCTGCCGCGTGCCGGGGAGCCCGGACCGGCAGGGCTGCGCTCCTGGCGGCGGCTGCGCGTGCCGGCCCACCAGGACACCACCGCCGCCCTACAGGGCGCCTACCCGTTCTTGGCCGAGGCCGGCCTGGGCTCCGACGGGGTGTTCGTTGGGCAGGACCTGTACGCCGGAGGCTCGTTCGTCTACGACCCGTGGGTGCTCTACCAGCGCGGCGTGATCACCGCCCCCAACCTCGTGCTCGCCGGCATCGTCGGAGCCGGCAAGTCAGCCCTCGCCAAGAGCCTGTACACCCGGTCCATCCCGTTCGGGAGACGGGTCTACGTGCCCGGAGACCCCAAAGGCGAGCACACCAAGATCGCCGAGCTCGTCGGCGGACGGGCCATCGTCCTCGGCCACGGCCTGCCCGCCCGGCTGAACCCGCTCGACGAGGGCTACCGACCCTCCGGCCTGTCCGACACCGAGTGGGCCACCACCTTGGCCGCCCGCCGCCGCGACCTGATCGGCGCCCTGGCCGAGACCGTCCTGACCCGGCCGCTGTCCCCGCTCGAGCACACCGCCGTCGACCTGGCACTGCGCGCCACCGTCGCCCAAGCATCGGTCCCGATCCTGCCCATGGTGGTCGACCGGATCCTGTCCCCCGACCTGGGTGACGACCCCGACGGGCGACTCGCTGAGGACGGGCGGCTGGTCGGGCATGCGTTGCGCCGCCTGGTGGCCGGCGATCTGCAAGGTCTGTTCGACGGGCCTTCTACCGTTCGGTTCGATCCGACCGCGCCGATGGTCAGCCTCGACCTGTCCCGCCTGGCAGAGAACACCGCCCTGCTGTCGGTCCTCATGAGCTGCTCGTCCGCGTGGATGGAGTCTGCCCTCGCCGATCCGAACGGCGGACAACGCTGGGTCATCTACGACGAAGCCTGGCGTCTGATGGCCTACCCGGCGCTGCTGCGCCGGATGGACGCCCAGTGGCGCCTGGCCCGGCATCTGGGCATCGCGAACCTGCTGATCTTCCACAAGCTGAGCGACCTGGACAACGTCGGCGACGCCGGAACGGCCACCCGCGCTCTGGCCTCCAGCCTGCTGGCGAACGCCGAGACCCGGATCATCTACCGGCAGGAGAGCGACCAGCTCGGCATCACCGGCGACCTGCTCGCCCTGACCGGCACCGAACAGAAGCTGCTGCCCACCCTGGGCACCGGACAGGGCCTGTGGCGCATCAAGGACAGGTCCTATCTCGTGCAGGCTCAGCTGCATCCGGCCGAGCTGGCCGCCTTCGACACCAGCCAACGTTTCAGCGAAAAAAGCTAGATGTTCCCGCGATTCTTGACGATTTTGGCGGGAACATGAAGGTCCACGACGGCTACAGCCTACGTCGGGGTCGAAGTTCCCGGAACCTGCGAGTCCTCGCCGGTGAGGGCGGGGTGTCCGAGCGTGTCGACGTAGCGGTTGGTGCTCTCGATGCCGAGGCCGAACAGGTCGCTGAGGCGGCGGGCGTCACCGCCGGTGGCGCGGACCTCGACGAGGATGCGGTCCTCGCGGAGCTTCTGCGGGCCGATGCCGGCCTGCTGCCAGGGATAGGTCCGGCCGGCGGCCATGAGCCTGGGCGCGGTGCGCTGGTTGACGATCAGGTACGGGTTCTGCGTGTTCGGCCACTTCTGCTGGCGGTAGTCGAGCCACCGGGCGAGGCGCTCCCTGACGGGCTGGGCCAGCGGGATCACTCGGCCGTCGAGGGTGAGGCGCCCGTCGACGATGTCGGTGAGCAGCAGCTCGGAGACCTCCTTGGCGGTCAGGGCGTGGAAGGCGACGAGGGCGACGGCCAGGGCGATGACCGGCTTGGGCGAGTTCAAGTGCTCGCGGATGAGGGCGGTGTCCATCGGCAGCGGCACGGTGCCGTTGAGCTGGGTGCCTTTGAGTCCGCGGGCCGGGTTGGCGAAGATCAGCTTGCGGGCCTTGAGGGTCTTGAACAGGGAGCGGAGGCCGCGCTCGGCGAGGGCTCGCTGGCTGCCGCCGGCTTCGGGCAGCGCGGCGCGCACCTGCGCGGGCGTGATCTCGGCGAGGGATTGGTGGCCGGCGTCGGCCCATGCGGTGACGGCGGGCACGACGGAGCGGAGATGCGTCTTCACCGTCAGCGGGTGCCGGGAGCGTTGCCGTGGTGCGCTGGTCGCGCCGCCGAGCAGGACGTTCATCCAGGTCTCGAGCTGCTCACGCATGACCGGCGGCAGGGCCGCGGTCCTGGTGGTGAAGTAGAGCTCGAGCGGGCGGGGACGGTCGTCGATGAGCAGGTCTGCGGCTTCGAGCACGTCGAGCGCGGACGCGATGCTGCCACCCCAGCGGGGCAGCACGAGCACATCGGAGGCCCGGATCTTCGCGGTCGGACTGTCGCGGATGGTCTGGAGCAGCCGCAGCGACCGGACGACGTCGTTGCGCTGCTTCTTCGACCAGCCGAATCGTTCGGCATGCTCGCGCACGATCGGAGCGCAGTATCGGGTCAGCTCGCTGTTCTCGATCAGGGCGCGCTGCAGCAGCCGCTCTGGGTCGGGCTCGACGTCGATGAGGGTGGGCTGGACCCACTCGTCGAGCGCGAGGCGCTTCGGCGGCGGGCCGGGGCGGCCCCAGCCTCCGGGCGTCTTCCAATTGTTCACCCGGCGCGGCGGCAGCTCGGCGCGACGGGTGTTGAATCGCTGGAACTGCATGTTGGCGAAGAACAGCTGCTGGCCGTGCTTGTTCGCGCCGGCGAGGTCGAGCGCCCGGCCAGGCTCTTGGAGCATCCGCGCCTGCTCCAAGCACAGCCGGCAGGCGCCCTGGTCGCCGACCGTGGTGTCTCGGCCGCAGTAGTCGCACACGCCTCGCGGGTAGTGGGTCCGCCACCAGCGGCACGTCCAGCACAGGAAGTTGTGCTGCGGGAACACGCCCCACGCGAGGCAGTCCTTGCAGGAGCCGATCTTCTCCGGCGCGCGGGGATGACACCGCTGGCACAGGCCCTGGCTGAAGTAGTCGGTCGTCGATCCGCAGCGGGCGCAGGGCGGCGGGGTGAACGGGCCGCCGGGCAGGCAGTGGTAGCAGAAGTCGACGCGGGGCTTGCTCCACGCGACCCGGCGCCGCTGGCACTTGTTGCACAGCGGTGGGACGCGCAGCGGCGCGTCCTTGCCCGCGGCCGGACTCACAACGGCGGCTCGGAGCGGGGCTTGCCGAAGCGCGGGGTGATCCGGGGCGGGGCGTCGTTCTCGCCGTTGATGGTCTCGGCCTTCTGCGGTCGGCGGGCGGCGACCTTGCCCGGCTCCGGGGTCATCAAGTCCGACGGGGAGCACTCCAGCAGCGCGCACAGCACGTCGAGCTCGTCGAGGCGGATCGTCGGCGGGGTCCCGGCCCACCAGCCCGACATCTTCCCGGCGCTGATCTCCAGGCCCGCGGCGGCGAGCATCCGCCGCAGCTCGGCGGACTTCCAGATGCCGCGCTCGGCGGCTCGCATCCTCAGATTCCACTGCACGGGCGGCTCACCTTTCCTCGGCGAAGCGGGCCTCGACCCGCTGGTTGGCGTTGCGCCAGGCCAGCTCGACGTGCTCGCTGCGCACGTGGATATAGCCCGACGTCGTGGAGAGCCACTGATGTCCCAGCAGCTCCTGGATCGCTTTCAGGTCCATCCCCGCGCCATAGAGCGAGGAGGCGCAGTAGTGGCGCAGCACATGCGGCGTCAGCCGTCCCGACCAGGCCGGCAGGAACCGCTCGGTCTGGATGGACAGGCCGCGTCGCAGTGCATAGTCGCCCGCGCGGCCGCAGCGGCCGAGGTCCTCGTCGAATCGCTCCGAGGGCAGCAGCGGGGCGTCGGGGTTGTTCCAGTCGTCGCCGAACTGGTGCCGCACCTCGGCCAGCCACCAGTCCATGAGCTCGTCGACGCCGTTGATCGCCGGGACCAGGCGGGCTTTGAACCCGCGGCCGCGCGAGCCCTTCCCGAACCGGACATGCAGCTTGCCGAGACTGCTGAGGTCCGGCCGCCAGTCGCGGATGTCGAGCATGACCGTCTCGGTGATCCGCAAGCCCACCCTGCGCCACAGCGATGCGGCGAAGTAGTCACGCGCGGCGGGCAGATACTTCCGCGCGTCGGGGATCGACTGCCGCCACGCGGCGAACAGTTCGTCGACCTCGGCCTCCGCTGGCGGCACCCGCACCTTGCCGAGCGAGGCACCGGACTGCCGGTTGAAGTCGTCGATCGGCTGGGCGACCACCACGCCGGTCATGCGGTGGATCTGGCCCTGATAGCGGGCGATGACGAACTCGAAGAACTGCGCCAGCGCGCCGGCCTTGCCCGCCCGGGTGCTCACGGCATGGCCCATCCGGCGCTGCTCGGCGAGGAAGCGGTCCGCGTCCTGGAACGATGCCTCCCACAGCGGCCCCGTCAGCGACCGGGCGAACTCGATGACCGTCGCGCGCGTATGGCTCACATGCCCGTCGCTGAGACCTGCGGCGGCCATTGCGATCGCGTACTCGTCGACGATCTCCTGCTCGAAGTCCTCGACATCCTGCGCAGTCCGCAGCACCTCATCGTCACCAGCGCCGCCGCGCAGCGCGACGAGCTTCATGACCGCTCGGGTTCGCGCTGGCCGACCATGCGTCAACCATACCGACAAACCGTCACCCACAGTGACGGTTCTTCATCCCGGCTCTCCGACCCAGAGAACCTACAACCGCAAGGGAAGGCGCCCCATGAAGCAGCTCCGAGCAGCCAACGAACTTCGACGCATAGAGATTGAAGGCCACGGGTTCCGCGGTTCCCGTTCGGAAATCTCGGGAACCTGAGTGCCCACCACCGGCGCGGCCTATCAGCCGAAGGCGCTGCTCGCGGAACCGGAGCGACCAGATGCGCCCGCGGCGAGGTGGAGGGCCGGTGGCATCCGGTGCTGTGCTGAGCGCGAGGACGATACTGGTTCGCGAGCCTGGGTGCGTGGGAAGGGAGAGGTGCGGTGCGATCGGTCACTCCGCTGGGGAGCAATCCGTGGCCGCACGACATGGTCCTGTCGATCGACCCCGACCGGGACCAGCTCCTGGAGCTGCTCTGGGTTCGTGAGGCGTGGGGGCTGCACCCAGCCGGCGACCAACCTCCTCTGCTCGTCGATGTGCCTGCGCGTTCGGGAGAGCCGGAGGATCGTGCCGCGTGGGAGGCGGCCTGGCCCGAGGTGTGGGAAGCCGCCGTCAGTCACACTGCGGTGCCCTTCGAGCCATCACGGTTCGAGGAGCAGATCCGCAACGCGACGCAGCCGCAGGAGCGTGCGGAGCTGCTTCGTGAGCTCGTCGGGCCGACCTGGCGTGAGCGCTTCGGCGATGCTGCGTTCGACGAGAGCTACCGAGCATGGTCACGAGCCCGACTCTTGGCCCTGAAGAGCCAGCGGCCCCGGTCGTTGGCCGAGGAACCCGAGCGCCGGTCACTGCAGGCGCTGATCCCGGCGTGGGAGGCGGGGCTCACGAAGGTCATCACCATCCCGTGCCGCGGCCAGTACACACGGATCATCAGTGACTCGGTGCTCCTGGTGACCGAGACCACCTGCAGCGATCCCGACCTATACGCCGCCTCGCTGGGGACGTTCGCGAAGAAGTAGCGTCCACAGGCGAGTCGCAGGTGCCGGCTCCTGCCCGGGTGGCGCCGACTACTACGCGGCCGTGGTGCTGACATGGGTCCGACCGGTCAGTAGGGCGGCATGTGGTCCAGCAGCAATGCAGCGCGCTCGAGGATCGCCTGGGCGGCGGGGATGGCTTGGGCGACGTCGTCGGCGACCGCGGTGGGCCGGTCGGCGTCCGGGTACTGGGTGTCGTTGCGCAGCCGGCGCATCCAGTCGAACTCGCGGAACTCCTGCTGGCGTGGTGGTTCGAGCTGGGCGAGCACGGCCTCGAGCAGCACCGCGTGCGCGCCCTCCCCGCGCGGGCGTAGCCCCTGGTTGACCAGGACCGCCGCCAGTGCGAGGCGCGCGGCGTCGTAGGCGAGCACGAACGCGCCCGCCGCGTCCAGGTCGGTGACCGCCGCCGCTGCACTCAGGTGGGCGCGTGCCTGGTCGAGGTAGCTGTCGGCGAGCTCGCGGTTGGGCTCGACGCGGGTCAGGCGGGCCTGGGTGAGCAGCTGGTCGACCTCGGCTCGGCCGCGTTCCCACCGGCTCACCATGAGTTCTCCTGCAGGTCGAGGCGGATGCGAGGCCGATCGCGCACAGTCTTGACGAACAGGTCGGTCCCCTCGCGCCAGGCCTGCGGTGAGACCAGGCGGATGTTGACCTCCCGGCCGAGCACCTGCTCGGCGTGGGCGGCGGCGTCGTGGATCTCGCTACGGGGTGGGTTGCCGACGACGAGTACGTCGATGTCGCCGGGGGGGCTGCCCCTCTCCCCCTCTCGGCGGGCCGCCCACGAGCCGTACAGGTACGCCTCCTGGATGCCAGCCAGGCCGGCCAGCACCCGGGGCACGACGACGGCTGGGCCATAGGACAGGCGCAGCAGCTCGCCGACCGGGGCGAACGCGGGGTCCGACTGGTTGGCGGACAGCCGGATCGCCCGGCCGACCTTCTCCTGGGTGAGCAGGCCGGCGTCGATCAGGCGCTGCACCTCCCGGTGGGCGGTGGCGTAGGGGGCGCTGGCGGCGCGGGCCAGCTCGGCCGTGGTGTAGCTGCGGTCGGGGTTGAGGATCAGGCGCGCCAGGATCTCCGCCTGGGTGTCCGAGCGGAACAGTGGAGACAGACGCGGCGCTGGAGTGTTCATATCCGCGATGATGATATCGCGTAAGCGGTGACTACGGACTCCGGGTGCGGCTCTGCCGCGGACGGGCCGGTCAGGGCCGCCAGTCAAGGCCACGCCGCTCCCGGGGTGCCCGTCGCACCTACCGCGCGTACTGACCGCGGAGGGACGAGGAGCCCGGCGTGCAGGGGATCGAGACACTAGCCAGCGACGAGCGTACGGCGCGGATGATCTTGGCCACGTTCTGCGAGCCGGGCGACCCCCTGACCGGCCGGCTCGTGGCGCTGGTGGGGGCCCGCGGCGCCGTTGCGATCGCGGCCGGCGCCGCGTTGCCCGACGAGCTCGATCGCGTGAGCGGCGAGCTGTGGGTACGGCACGCAGCCTCACGGCTGGACCTGGCACAGGCGCAACACGTGCTGGACGGCACCGACCGCGACGGCCTCGCGGTGCTGATCCCTGGCGACGCGCGCTGGCCGGACGGGCTTCGCGCCCTGGGACCGCGGGCACCGATCGCGCTGTGGGCCAAAGGCGAGGTCGACCTGCTGTCGGCGCCCGTGGCTCGTCGGGTCACGCTCACCGGGTCCCGGGCCGCGACCCGCTACGGCGAGCAGGTCGCCGTCGACCTGGCCGAGGCCGCCGTCCGAGACGGCTGCCAGGTGGTAGCCGGCGGCGCCTACGGGATCGACACCCAGGCGCACCGGGGGGCGCTCGCCGGCGGCGGGCCAACCGTCGCCGTGCTCGCCGGAGGGCTGGACCGGCCGTACCCGGCCGGCAACCAGGAGCTGCTCGCCCGGATCGGGCAAAGCGGCCTGCTGGTCAGCCAGGCCCCACCTGGCGTACTGCCGACTCGGACCCGGTTCACCCAGCGCGCCCGGCTGATGGCTGCCCTGTCGGACACGGTCGTCATCGTCGAGGCCGCCTACCGGTCCAGCGCGCTGACGACCGCCGAACAGGCCATCCGGCTGGGTCGACCCGTCGGTGCGGTCCCCGGGCCGGTGACCAGCGCCGCCTCGGCCGGATGCCACCGGCTGCTGCGCGAGCACCTGGCGACCCTGATCACCGACTACGACGACGTCCGCAGCCTCCTCGAGCCCCCCTGGTCCACCTCGGGGATGGAGCTCGGTCCGACCGCGCGGCGCGACCCGACCGTCAGCCAGCCGCCGCCGGGCCACGACCGCCGCCCTGGATTGGGGCGGTGAGGCCCCTCCGCTGCATGTCCCCGTCTGCCATGAGCGTCGGGCCGACCTGCTGAGACCGACCGCCTGATCGCACCTGTCCCCTGACTGCGCCCAGCTCCTTCGCGCGGCCAGGAAGGACACCGTCATGGCTGTCCGGGCACAGCCGCGTGCTAGCGACGACACACTGGTCAACCTCGCCCTCGGCGCCGTGCTCGCCGTTGTTGGCCTCGGCGGCGTGCTGTGGCTGGCGGGGACAGTCGCGGCCGCCGTCACCGGTCGACCACGGCCGACCGGGGGATTCAGCGCCGGCCTGGCCGTCCTGGCCCATCCGGCAGACCCGGCCGGCGCGCTGGGCGCCCCCGGGCTCAACCCGGTCGCCTACTGGGCGGTCGCGGTGCTCCTGCTCGCTGCCGGGGCCGCTGCCACGGTGCTCGGGTGGCGGGCGGTGCGGCGGGCACGCTCGACGAGCGACCCGCACCGGCTGTCCGGCACCGCGACCGGCAGCGAGGTCGCGCACGCCGCCTCGGCCCGCTCGATCCTCAAACGCGCCGGCACGCTGCGGCCCTCGCTGTCCGGCAAGGTCGCACCCGACCAGGTCGGCTACCTGCTGGGCAGCAGCAAGGACCGGCAGGTGTGGGCCACGGTCGAGGACTCTATCTTGGTGATCGGCCCACCTCGGTCGGGCAAGGGGCTGCACCTGGTGATCAACGCGATCCTGGACGCCCCGGGGGCGGTGATCACCACCAGCACCCGCCCCGACAACCTGACCACCACCCTGACCGCCCGTCAGGACCGTGGCCCGGTCGCGGTGTTCGACCCCCAGCAGCTGGCCCCGGGCCTGCCGGCGGGGATGCGCTGGTCGCCGGTGCGTGGCTGTCAGGACCCGTTGACCGCGATGATCCGCGCCCGAGGCCTGTCGGCCGCGACCGGGTTCGTCGGGGTGCAGGACGCCGGGTTCTGGGAAGGCAAGACCACCAGCGCCCTGCAGTCCCTGCTGCACGCCGCTGCCCTGGACTCCCGCGACGCGCGCACCCTGTACCAGTGGGCGTTGAGCCCCACCCTGGCCGCCGACGCGGTCCGGGTCCTGTCGACCCACCCGCAGGCCGCCGACGGCTGGGCCGAGTCCCTGGACGCGATGGTGCAGGCCGACCCCCGCACCCGCGACTCCATCTGGCAAGGCGTCTCCCTCGCCCTGGCCGCGCTGGCCGACCCGCGGGTGCTGGACGCGGTCTGCCCGCATCCCGGTGAGGAGTTCGACCCCGCGGAGTTCCTGCGCCAGCACGGCACCCTCTACCTGCTGGCCACCGGAGCCGGCGCCGGGGCGGCCGCGTCCCTGGTCGCGGCGTTCATCGAGGACCTCGTCGAGACCGCCCGCCGGCTGGCCGCCCGCTCGGCCGGCGCCCGGCTGGACCCGCCCTTGCTGCTCGCCTTGGACGAGATCGGCGCACTGGCGCCGCTGCCGTCGTTGCCGACCCTGATGGCCGAAGGCGGCGGCACCGGCATCACCACCATGCCCGTCCTGCAGTCGCTGGCCCAGGCACGGGAGAAGTGGGGAGAGAACAACGCCAACGCGATCTGGGACGCCTCGATCGTCAAGGTCGTCCTCGGCGGAGCCTCCAACAGCCGTGACCTGCAAGACCTGTCCACCCTGATCGGCGAACGCGACGAGTCCACCGACTCAGTCACCACCGACGCCTACGGAGCCCGCTCCACCCAACGCTCGCTACGTCGGCTGGCGATCTTGCCGCCGGACGTGCTGCGGACCCTGCCGTTCGGCACCGGGGTCGTCCTACTGCGCACCGCCCGCCCCATCATCACCGACCTACGCGCCTGGACCACCCGCCGCGACGCCCACCAGCTACGCGAGCAACGCGCCGCCGTCGAGACCGCCCTCCACCAGGGCGTCTAGCCGACCTACCCGTTCTCGTCGGGGCGCGTGGCGTACCTGACCGGCGAGCCCGCGCCGCGGGCTGCGTCCACACCCGCGAAAGGGGAACCTCATGGCGCTGCACACCCGCCAGTCGCTGTCCGGGTTCATCACCTCCGACCCGCAGCTGTCGTTCACCGCCACCGGCGACGCCCGCTTCTACGCCCGCGTCGGCCAGGAGCAGTTCCGCCGCGAGGAGGACGGCAGCTACACCCCGCTCGAGCCCACCTTCACCGACCTGGTGATGTTCCGCCGCTCCGCCGAGCGTGCCTACAACCAGTTCCGCAAGGGCGACAACTTCATCGCCGAGGGCGAGGCCCGCAGCTACACCCAGAACGTCGACGGCCGCGACGTCGAGCGTGACCAGTTCGTCGCCTCCCGCATCGGCCACGACAACAACCGCACCACCTACACCGTCGACCGCACTCGCCCCGAACGCGACACCCCCGAGCGGGACGCCCCGAGCCGCGGCGGTGGCGAACGCGCCCCGGCGACCGGCGCGCTGGCCGCCCGGCAGGCCGCCGTCACTCCCGACCAGCCAGCCACGACGAGCCAGACCACGCCGACGCGTCAGGCCGTCGCCCGATGAGCCGGGGCGCCGCCGGCCGGACCCGCAGCCTCCCGCCGGCGGCGCCCCTCCGCCTGATCCCCTCGCTCCGCCGAACCAGCACCGGGAGCTGCCCGCCATGACCCAGACCCCTGACGACCAGCTGCCGCTGCTGCCCGAGGAGACCGGCGAGCAGCTGCGCCGCATCGTGCGGGCCCAGTACGAGCAGCACATCAGCCAGGTCCTCGGCGAGGTCCCCCGACCGGTCAACTGGCGCACCCTGCCGCCCGAAGACCTCGAGCAGGAGCTGCTCGACCTGAACGCCTGGGTCGACTGGCTGCGCCACGAGTACGGGTTGCCCGCCCAGGTCATCCCGCCGCTGTGGCACCGCCACCGAGAGCTGGTCTGGGAGCTGTCCGCGCTGCGCCAGCACTGGCTGTTCTGCTACGACCCGCAAGCCAAGGGCAACCAGGCCCTGGCCTGGCACCACGACTTCGCCCTCGCCCGCGACCGGCTGCGCGACTGGGTCGCCATCTCCGGCACACGCCTGGACCGCGACCGCCCCACCCGCATCACCCCCTGGCCCGGTGGCGAGGCCGCCAACTGGACCGACCCCGACACCACTGAACCCGGATCCGCCGGGGTGCTTTCGTGAGGGGTCGGGGTCCGGCTTTCGTGCCGGTTTGGGTGTGGGGG
>NZ_MKTH01000025.1 GCF_001898175.1 Cellulomonas sp. 73-92 | reverse complement strand
GGACGACCAGGAAGAACCCGAACGAGACGGCGTTCGCGATGAACACGGCGGTGACCCCGAGCTGGGCGACCACGAGTCCGGCGACGGCCGGCCCGATCGCGCGGGCGATGTTCACCCCCACGGAGGACAGCGAGGCGGCGGCCGGGATCATCGGGGACGGCACGACGTCGGGGATGATCGCCTGATAGGACGGGAGCTGCACGGCAGCGCACGCGCCGAGGATGAACGTGACGATCAGGAGCACGGCGGGGGTCGTCTCCCCGAGCCAGGTCAGCACGACCAGCACGGTCACGACCGCGAACTGCGCGACCTGCGACACGATGAGGATCCGGCGCCTATCGAGCAGTTCGCCGATGACGCCGGCCGGGATGGCGAGCAGCAGCACCGGTGCGGCGGACGCGGTCTGGACGAGCGCGATCACGGCGGGCGAGCTGTGGCTGTCGACGAGGAGCCACTGCGCGCCGACGGTCTGCATCCAGCTGCCGATGTTGCTGACGAGGCCCGCGATCCACAGCACACGGAACACGGGGACGCCGAAGGGCGCCAGCGACCGCACAGGGGAAGGCGGGGTCGGCGCGGTCGGCGCCGCTGGGGGCAGGTGATCGGTCACGGCATCCTCGGATCGGGGACTCGCTTGCGCAGCGAGCTCCATCTTCCCCCACGGACGGAACCGCCTGCCATGGCACCGAGGGCGGGTCCCCCTCCGCTCCCCCGCGCCCGAGCCTGCTGGCGCGCTCGAGGGGGTAGCGTGGAAGCCCCGCCCGCGAGAGGAGACCGGCTGTGACCGACGCCGTCCACTCGCTGGTGCAGCTCCTCGTCCTCTTCGCGCGCCTGGTCTCGTCGTTCGCGGAGCTGCTGCTGGAGATGGTGGGGACGACCGACCTCACCTCGTCGGGTTCGTTCGCGGTCGGGGCGCTCCTGGTCACCGCGACGACGCTCGTCGTGGCGCTGCTGGCGGTCGGCTTCGGGCCGCCCGCGACCCATGTCGGCCTTGCGCGACCGCGCCGGTCGATCGACGTCTCTGCGACCGTTCCGCAGAGCGATCCGGATGCCGCGGGGCATCCGCGTTCGCGAGCTCCGGGGATCGCGGCCACGGCCGCGTAGCCCGCCCGTCGTCCCCTCCCCTGTCGCCTTCGGCGGCGCGGGTCCGTGCGCGCCGGTGAGCGCCGTGGCCACACGCCACCATCACTCATCGACGAACGGACATCATGGATCTCTTCTCCTTTCCTCCCATCGCCGCGGCGCTCGACGCGGCGTACTCCACCCTTCTGTGGATCGTGGGGGTGCTCGAACCGATCGCCGGCGGCGCCGCCGCGGTGATCGCGGTCATCCTCATCACGCTGCTCGTGCGGGCCGCCCTCATCCCCGTCGGGGTCTCGCAGGCCAAGGCGGAGCAGACGCGCGCGCGTCTCGCGCCGAAGCTGCGCCAGCTCCAGACGCGGTACAAGAACGACCGCGAGCGCCTGCAGCGCGAGACCGTGAAGCTCTATGCGGACGAGAACGCCTCGCCTCTCGCAGGCTGTCTGCCGCTTCTGATCCAAGCGCCCATCGTCGGGATCATCTACGCCCTGTTCCTCCATCCGGCGATCGCCGGTCACGCGAACGGGCTGCTGGCGCACCAGCTGCTGGGCGTTCCGCTGGGCGCCTCGGCCGTCGGCCTCATCGGCGCCCACGCCGTGACCGGGGGTGCGGTGCTGGTCTTCGCGGCACTCGTGGGCGCGATCGCGGTGGTGGCCGAGGTGACCCGCCGACGGTTACGTCCCCCGGCGCCGTCCCCGGTGGAGTCTGCCGCGCCCGGCGCGGCGATCATGACGCGGATGGCGGGCGTGCTGCAGTTCACGACGGCGGTCTTCGCATTGTTCGTGCCACTCGCAGCCGGGATCTACCTCCTGGTCACAGTGGCGTGGACGCTCGGCCAACGCCTCGTGCTGCGCCGTCGTTACCCACTGGATGTCCCCGCACGGCCCTGATCGACCCACGTGCCGTCGCGTCGTCCTCGGTCACGGCTGCGCCACCCACATCCGCTGGTCGGGATCCAGGCGGGTGAGGATCGCGTGCGCGATGTCCCGCAATTGGTCGAGCTGCTCCGGCTCGAGGGCGTCCAGCACATGCTCGCGAACGTTCGACACGTGCCCGGGTGTCGCCCGGATGACCGCCCGTCGACCCGCGTACGTGAGCACGACATCCGTCGCCCGCGCGTCGTCGGCGGCGGTCTCACGGCGAACATAGCCGCGCTTCTCCAGGCGCGTCACGGCGTGCGACATGCGCGGGAGAGTGGCGTGCGACATCGTGGCGAGCGCGCTCATCCGCAGCCGGCGTCCGGGCGTGAGGGCGAGCATCGACAGCGTGAAGTAGTCGAAGTGGGTCAGGTCGTCATCACGGAGGAGCTGCGCGTCGAGCTGCCGCGGGAGCAGCTCCAGCAGTGCCCCCAGAGGGGCCCACGCCGCCCGTTCCTCCGGAGTGAACGACCGTGACCGAGTCATCACCCCACTGTACGGGAATAGTTGACCGGACAACCATGTTGGGCACTTTAGTTGCAAGAACAAGCAATTCGCCGCCTGGCGGCAGTCGTCACGTCACAAGGAGCAGGAATGTCCACCATCACCATCTTCGGCAGCGGGAACATGGGAAGCGGGATCGCGGGTGTCCTCGCCCGAGGCGGCGCTTCGGTGCAGCACATCGGCAGCGATCAGACCGCGGAGACCATCCAGGGCGACATCGTCATCCTGGCCGTGCCGTACGGGTCGCTCGCCGTCATCGCGCAGAACTATGCCGCGCAGCTGGCGGGAAAGACCGTCGTCGACATCACGAATCCGCTGAACTTCGAGACGTTCGACGGGCTCGTGGTGCCGGCCGGCAGCTCGGCCGCCGCCGAACTGCAGAAGGCGCTTCCGGGCGCCCACGTCGTGAAGGCGTTCAACACGAACTTCGCCGCGACCCTCGTCGCGGGCACGGTGGGCGACGTGCCGACCACAGTCCTGGTGGCCGGCGACGACGCGGACGCCAAGGCCGCGGTGATCGCCGCGGTGCAGGCGGGAGGCCTGTCGGCGATCGACGCCGGATCCCTGGCACGCGCCCACGAGCTGGAGGCGATCGGGTTCCTCCAGCTGACCCTCGCGGTCCGTGAGCAGATCGGCTGGAACGCCGGATTCGCGCTCGTGCGCTGATCACGCATCAGCCGCGCACGTCACCGAACGACGAAACGCCCCCGCGAAGGGGGCGTTCCGTCGTTCGGTGGACCTGAGGGGATTCGAAC
>NZ_MKTH01000024.1:105511-317462 GCF_001898175.1 Cellulomonas sp. 73-92 | reverse complement strand
GAGCGGAGAAGGTCCGAGACGACGCCAGTCGACTCGATCCGCGGCGAGACGGGCGAGCCTGCCGTCGCGCTGCAGGGGGTCGAGGGTTCGAGTCCCTTCAGCTCCACGTTGTGATGTCTCAGGACATCGTGAACGGCTGAACCCTCGGTTTCGGGGGTTCAGCCGTTTTTCGTTGGGGCTGGTAGGTGCGTTCGGGGTTGATGTGGTGCTCGGCGAGGATCACGCCGTCGATGTCGATGGCGGTGGTGTCCAGGCCGTGCAGCAGCAGGTTCACGGGGGTGCCGGCGTGGGTGCGGCCGATGGCTAGGTGCAGCATGCGGTTGGCCCAGCGCAGCGAGATCTTCCCGGAGGCGTCGACGGTGTCGTAGCGCACTCGCCATAGGTCCGGGTCGTCGGGTCGGGCCGGGGTGGCCTTGGGGATGCGGGTGTAGGCGACTGCCGGGGTGAGCCGGTGCAGGGCCCGGTGGGGCCGGTGGTGGTTGTAGTGCTCGGCGAAGGCGTCCAGCACGCCTTGCAGCTGGCCGATGGTCGCGGCGGGGTGGGCGGCCAGGTACTTCTTCAGGGTCTGCCAGAGCCGTTCGATCTTCCCCTGGGTGGTCGGCTTGTAGGGGCGCCCGTTCTTCTGGGTGATGCCCTCGATGGCCAGCAGGGTCTCGAACGCGTTGGCGTGCCCGCGGCCGGCCGGACCGCCGGCGTAGCGGGTGGTGTAGACGTTGCCGTTGTCTGTCAAGGTGGCCGCCGGCCAGCCGTGCTGCGCAGCGGCGCTGGTGAAGGTGCTGGTCACGGTCCGTCCGGTGACGCGTCGGTGGGCCGACAGGTGCAGCAGGAACCGGGAGTGGTCGTCCAGCCAGCCGATGATCTCCACCTCCAGGCCGCCGGTCAGGCGCCAGTGTGTGAAGTCCGACTGCCAGCAGCCGTTGGGTTGCTCGGCCGCGAAGCGGATGTAGGAGGACCGGGGACGCTTGTGCGGCTGGGCGAGGATCCGGTGGTTCGACGTCAAGATCCGCCACACGCTGGAGCGACTGATCGACGCGCCCTGCGCGGTCAGCAGGTGGTGGATGGTGTCCGCGCCGGCGTCCAGCCCGGCGCCGGTCAGCTCGTCGCGCAGCTGAACGACCCTGGCGCGGGTGGCCTCGTCGATGCGGGCCGGACTCGACCGTGGTCGTGACGAGCGCGGGGTGAACGCAGCTTCGCCTTCGACCAGCCACCGGTGGTGCAGTCGGTGCACGAGCGTCTTGCTCACCCGATAGCGAGCGGCGACCTGCCCGTACGACAGCCCGAGATCGACCACGGCCCTGACCAGCACTTCCGGCTTGTCCACCGCCCGACCGTCGCCCAGGCGCCGTTCACAAGGTCCTGAGACATGCCGACCGCCAGCACCACACCGTTCACAGTGTCTTGAGACACCCGTTCACAAGGTCCTGAAACCAGACACCTTCAGCTCCACGTTTGAGCAGGTCAGAGGCCGTTTCTCCGGGTGGGGAGGCGGCCTTCATGCTTGTCGGTGGCCAGAAAGTCGCCGCAAAGTGCCCATGCGTTCAAGGACTCTGAGGCGCAGGGGAGTGGCCTGACCTCGGTGTTCGCGTTGCCGCCGGAGCATGGGAGTCGACTCCGGGGTGCGTTGCGTATGGGGCTCGAGTTTGCAGGTGCGCAGTTCAGCGATGTGAGACTTGAATCCCCCGAGAGATCGGCGGGTCGCGTCACGCCCCACCTCATCGAACTTGGATTCACTCGATACCCAAGATGGCCTGGCGAACCAGCTCGATGAACTCGTCGGTGAGGTGCTTGCGTCGGTAGCCGTGGCGGTAGTTCTTCGGCTATTCTTGCTACGGGTTCGCATCGTTCTGCAAAACACGTTTCGGGCGTTTCCTTGCAGGGTAGCCCCTTGAAGCCCGAGTACTGCATCCTGTCAGCGTGCGGGTGGCCGGCGAGACGGCCCGGCCTATCGCCGGACGATCGCGTGATCATGATCGGCGGAGCACTCGCTCGGAATGCGTGGCCACGGTCCGCCATTTCCTTTGTCGGACCGCGCCCGGCAAAGGAAGGACGAAGGTGAGCGCCAGCAACCATCTTGACACCAAAGCGCTCGCGGGCCCACTTGGTATGGTTTCGTCAGCGTGCCGGCGACCGGGGCCGTTGTGTGCACCGCCTTCGGGCACGCCCCGCCGCTCGCCGCTCTAGCTGCAGTCGGCGCTCCCACGGGCTTGGTGACTTGTCGCCCGGGCTGCGACCCACTGATGCTCAGCTACACCGATCTGTCCGCCGGACGAACTTCAGATGCAGGGGATGGCGGCCGTCCGACTCCCGACGACATAGGCGGAACCGATGACACACGCACAGGTGGGGCTCTTTGCCGTCGGCACAGCCGCTCACGCGTACCTGGAGTTCGACCGGACGTCCCTCGCCGATGCCGACCGCGTCGTCAGCGCGGCTGCCGCCATCGCGACGGCCCACGATTCCACGACTGGTGTGAACCTGGTCATCGGCTTCCGCCCGGAGCTGTGGTCAGCCACACGGCCCGGCGCCTTGCCGGCCGGCACGACCAGCTTCACCGAGCCGATCGTGGGACCCGACGGGTTCTCGATGCCGGCCACGCAGCACGACCTGGTCGCCTGGGTGGCCGCGGCGGAGCGCGACCGGCTGTTTGACGTGGCGGCTGGCATCGCAGACAAGCTCGGCACCATCGTCGCCCTGGCCGACGAGACGCACGGTTGGCCCTACCAGCACCACCGCGACCTCACGGGGTTCATCGACGGAACCGAGAATCCCACTGCCGCCGAGGCGCCTGGCCTCGTCCTCGTCGCCGACCAGATGCCTGGTTCAGGAGGAGCCGTGCTCCTGGTCCAGCGGTGGGAGCACAACTACGCCGCCTGGACTGCCTTGCCGGACGCGGAGCAGGAACGAGTCATCGGACGCACCAAGCCAGACAGCGTCGAGCTCAACGATCGTCCCTCGACCTCGCACGCGGCACGCACGGACCAGGACGAGTACGGGAAGATCTTCCGCCGCAACACCGCCTACGGCACCCTCAGCCACCACGGCACGATGTTCGTCGGCTTCAGCGCCTCCCAACGTCCCTTGCAGGCGATGCTGCGCAGCATGGCCGGCCTCGACGGTGACCGCGATGCGCTCACCCGTTACGCGACTCCGCTCACCGGGTCGTACTACTTCGTACCGAGCTACGACGATCTCGTCGCCGCCGCCGACCAAGCTTGATCGCGTCCCCAACGTCGGCATGCTTCGCGGTCGGCACGGCAATATCCGGCATCGTCAAGGCAGAGGAGCGCGGCGGCGCGGTCGCGCGGGCACTGTCTTCCGGCTGGCGCGGCCGGAGGCCGGACCGTGGCGGTGGCTGGCGCCGCGGCCACCGCTCAGCCCTCGCGGAAGGTGACCCCGTACCCGCCGCGCGGGTAGTGCCAGGTCAGGGTGCCGGGCGGCGCCACCGCCCGGCAGGTGCCGCACTCGAGGCACGCGGCGTACGCGACCGCGAGCGAGCCGTCGGGCTCCTGCGAGTACACGTGCGCCGGGCAGATCCTCACCAGGAGGGCGCCGGCACCGGTGCGACGCGCCTCCTCCTGGTGCACCTCGATGTGGCTGCACTCCTCGTCGAGCGTGAACGAGTTGCGCGCGAGCCGGTCGTGGACGCCGCCCAGGTCGACCATGGTGCTCCTCACAGCGCCCTCACCGCCGCCCAGCCGTCACGGGCGAGCCGGGTCAGCGTGAGGTCGGTCTTCTTCAGCGCCGCACGCGCCGTCGGCAGCAGGTGCCGGCGAGGGGTGAGGTCGAGGTCGTAGACGCCGTGCAGCACGTCCGCCAGCAGCAGGCCGTAGTCGCGGTACAGCCGGGGGTTGTCGAGGAACGCCGGCGCCTTGGCGTAGGTGGTCATGTCCGCCTGGACGAAGCCGGCGGCCAGGTGGGTCCGGTAGCGGTCCATCGCCGTCTGCGACACGTCGCGGGCCTCGAGCGCCTCCTCGACCGTGGCGGCGGCGGCCAGGGCGGATCCCGCCGCCAGGTCCATGCCGCGCACCGTCAGGCCGGTGTTGAGGGTGAACCCGGCGGCGTCCCCGACGAGCAGCAGCCCGGGCCGCGCCAGGTCGTGCGCCACCATCGCCGGGCCGTCCTCGATGGTGAGGTGGCAGCCGTACTCCAGCGGTTCGCCGCCCGCCAGCAGGGGCGCCACGGCGGGGTGCGCGAGGAAGCGGTCGTGGATGTCCGACGAGGACGCGCCGCGCGCGTCCAGGTCGTCCAGCCGCAGCACCACCCCGACGGACACGGACTCGGCGTTGGTGTAGAGGAAGCCGCCCCCCGCCACGCCGTCGGTGCAGTCCCCGACGACGGCGTACGCCACGCCCTCGTCGCCGCTGACCCGGAACCGGTCCTCGATCGTCGTGCGCGGCAGGCCGATGACGGACTTGACCCCGACGGCGAGGTGGGCGGGCGGCTCCGCGGCGCGGATCCCGGCGCCCTGGGCGAGGAAGGAGTTGACCCCGTCGGCGGCGACGACGACGTGGGCGCGCAGCGCGTCGTCGCCGGCCTGCACCCCGACCACCACGCCGTCCTCGACCAGGAGCCGGTCGACCCGGATCCCCGGCATCACGGTGACGCCGGCCTCCTCGCACCGGGCGGCCAGCCACGGATCGAGGCGCGCTCGCAGCACGCTCACCGCGTTGACGGGGTCGGCCAGCCTGTCGTCCCAGTAGTCGACGTTCACGTGCGACGTCGGGTTGAGGAAGCTCAGCACGTTGCGCGTGATGCGCCGCTCCACCGGCGCCTGGTCGACGAAGCCGGGGAACATCTGCTCCATGACCCGGCAGTAGAGGACGCCGCCGGACAGGTTCTTCGCCCCCGGCTCGGCCCCTCGCTCGAGGAGCACCACCTCGTGGCCGGCCTGCGCCAGCCGGTACGCGCAGACGCAACCGGCGACGCCGGCGCCGACCACGATGACGTCGAAATCGACGCCGGACCCACTCATGCCGCTCCTCCCCGGGGGACGTGGCCGGTCGTGGCCCCCGGGAAGGGACCACGACCGGCCACGACCAGGCCTGCTACAGGACGCCGGCCTCGATCCGCTCGGCGATGTCGTCGGCGGTGAGCCAGCCGGAGGTCAGGGCGAAGCCGTTGGCCGAGCCGGGGATCGGCAGGCTGTAGGACTCGCCGAACAGCCCGCCGGCGTCGCAGCCGACCGAGTACAGGCCGGGGATGGGCGCGCCGGCCTTGTCCAGGCAGCGCATGTGGTCGTCGATCCGGATCGCGCCCATCGTGATCATGATCCCGGTCTCCATCTTCACGCCGTAGAAGGGCGGGGTGGTGACCGGCAGCAGGAACTTGGCGGGCTTGTGGAACCGGGTATCCTCGCCCGCGGCGCAGGCGGCGTTGTAGGCGTCGACCTCGGCGCGCAGCACAGTCGGGTCCACACCCATCTTGACGGCGAGCTCCTCGACGGTGTCGGCGCTCACCACGTTGGTGCGGGTCTCGTCGGCCGCGTCCGCCTCGATCTCGGTGGGCAGGTTGACGAGCTTCTCGCCGTTGCGCACGTAGATGCCCAGGCCCACCTCGTTGCCGTCCTCCACCAGGTGGCGGATGGTCGCGGTGTCGAAGACCGACCAGAACATCGAGCCCGGCAGCCCCGCCGTGACGTCGCCCGCGTTGCCGAAGTTGAGGCCGATGACCTCGTCGGTGAACCGGCGCCCGTGGGCGTTCACCCAGAAGTAGGGCTGGAAGCCCGCGGCGTTGGTGTGGCTGGTGATGGTCTTGTCCCGCATGATCGGGAACAGCAGCAGCGTGCCGATGGACGGGTGCTCGGTGCCGCCCGCCGCCAGCACCATGCCCAGGCCGTCGCCCGTGTTGCCGGGGCCGCCGACGTTGATGAGCTTGCCGCCCAGGTGGTCGTAGCGCGTGTACTTGTCGATGAGCTCGGGGTTGCCCGCGTAACCGCCGGTGCCGATCACCACGGCCTTGGCGCCGAGCCGCACCTGCTCGCCGTCGGCGTCCCTGGCCGCCACGCCGACGACCTTGCCCGTCGCGTCCTGCAGCACGGACGTGGCCGTGGTGGACAGGAAGATGTCGACGCCGCGGTGCCGGGCGTCGGCCTCGAGGAGCTCGATGAGGTGGGCCACCTCGCCCTCGGGCAGGTGCCACGTGACGAGCTCGCCGGGCTGGTCCACCGCGGTGACGGTGACGTCCTCGTA
Organism: Cellulomonas sp. 73-92; assembly: GCF_001898175.1. Taxonomy (GTDB): domain Bacteria; phylum Actinomycetota; class Actinomycetes; order Actinomycetales; family Cellulomonadaceae; genus Cellulomonas. Next base: position 311,274 of record NZ_MKTH01000024.1, on the reverse strand, counting down.
GACGGCACCCTCCTCGTCGCGCATCTTGACGATGGTGGTGGCCGCGTTCGCGACGAAGCGGCTGACGATGGTGGGGTCGGCCCGCCAGTGGGAGTAGTCCAGGTAGGTGTCGAACGCCTGCGTCTTGGTGACGGTGATGCCGCGCTTGATCTGCTCGTCGGACTCGAACGCCGCGTGGCCCTCGGCGAACGCCGAGCTGCCGCCGGTGTGCTCCTCCTTCTCCAGCAGTGCGCAGGTCAGGCCGTCCTTGGCCGCCTGCACCGCACACGACAGCCCGGACGCCCCACCGCCGATGACGACGACGTCGTAGCTGGAGTCGAACTGCTCACTCATGATGGTCTCCTGACGTGGACTCTTGCGGGGTCACTGCTGCAGTGCCGCGATGAGGGCCGGCACCACCTCGTACAGGTCGCCGACCGCGCCGTAGTCGGCGCGGCGGAAGATGCGGGCCTTGGGGTCGTTGTTGATCGCGGCCAGGACCTTGGCGCCGCGCACGCCCTCCAGGTGCTGGGGTGCTCCGGAGATCCCGACCGCCAGGTAGAGGCGGGGGGAGATGTGCTGGCCGGAGCGCCCGACGTAGCGGGACCGGTCCAGCCAGCCGAGGTCGTCGGCGACTGGCATCGAGCAGCCGACCTCGGCGCCCAGGGCCTGAGCGAGTCGTTCGACGAGGGCGACGTCGGCCTTGGCGTGCACGCCACGGCCGAAGGACACGACGGTGCGCGCGTCGACGATGCCGCTGGCGGGCGGCGCCGGCTGGGTGCCGGCCACCACCATCTCCGCGGCGGCCGTGTCGGCCTTGGCGACCGTGCCGGGCGCGACGCCGGTCGCGGCCGGCCGGTCCGCGGCCTCGTCGGCAGCCAGGATCAGGGCCAGGGGAGCGGGGGCGGTCAGCGTCTCGATCGCCTCGCCGCCGAGCACGGCGCGCCGCACGGTCCACCGCGGCCCGTCGGTCACCGCGAGCACGCCGGGGACCAGGCTCGCCCCGGCCGCGGCGGCGGCCGCACCGAGCAGGGTGCGCGCGGCGGGTCCGCCCGTGCTGACCAGGAGGTCCGGGCTCGCGGCCGCGACCTGCGCGGCCAGGTTCACCGCGTACGCTTCGGCCGGGGTGTCCCGGGCGGGCTCCACCCACACCACCGGCACCCCCGCGGCCGCCACGGCGTCCGCGAGCGGCTGCGGCCCGACGACGGCGGCGGTGACGGTGCCCCCGGAGGCCCGGGCGACCTCGAGCGCCGCCGGCCAGGCCTCGTCGGCCACGACGATCCAGACCCCGCCCATCGGCCCCGCCGTCCCTCTCGTCGTCCGGTCGTCCGTCGTGGCGCTCACAGCACGCCCTCCGCACGCAGCGCCGCGACGAGCTGGCCGGCCACCTGCTCCGGCGACCCTTCGAAGACGTGCGTCGCCCGCGGCGGCGGCAGCTCGCTGCCTCGGCTCTCGACGTCGCCCACGGTGGCGCCGACCTGGGCCAGCGTCAGTGTGGTGAGAGGGCGCTTGCGGGCCGCGAGCAGCTCCTTCATGCCCGGGACACGGTCGACGTCGGCCTCGGCGGCGACCCCCACGACCACCGGCGTGCCGAGCCGCACCGTCGTGGTGCCCTCCGGCGTGCGGCGCGTGGCCAGGACCTGACCGTCCTCGGCCGTCGCCGACGTGACGGCGACCAGCGCGGGCCAGCGCAGGTGCCCCGCCACCGCGACGGCGACGCCGGGGTCCTGCTTGGCGTCGCCGATGACGACCACGTCGACGTCGCCGATGTGGCGCACCGCGGCCGCGATGATCGCGGCTGTCGCGGCGTTGTCCGCCAGGGCGGGCGCGTCGGTGACCGAGCAGGCGGTCTGGACGCCCCGGGCCAGCGCCCAGCTGGCGTCGCCGCTGCCGAGGGTCAGGCCGACGAGCTCCCCGCCGGACGCCGTGGCGATCCGCTGCGCGGCCGCCAGGGCGGCGGGGTCGTCCTCGCCCGCGGCCATCTTCGCGCCGCGCCAGTCGACGCTGCCGTCGGCCCGGACGGCGGCAGCACCGGGATCCCGTGCCCACTTGTAGACGATGACGACCCGCATCGCGGCCTTCCTCCCGTGGCGTTCACCGGGCGCCCGAGGGCGCCCGGAGCGGCGGGGGCGACCGGCGCCTGCGGCGCCCGCTCACCCTCGGACAGGACCCACGATGGCGCCCTGCGGCGGCGCGGACCAGCATCGTTCGGGCGGACCTGCGCGACCGATCGGTTACCCCTCGGGGGTATGCGCCGACCGGTCGCCGGGGGACCGTCGGGTCAGGAGACGATGCCCTTGCGGACGCTGTAGACGGCGACCTGGACCCGGTTGCGCATGTGGAGCTTGTCCATGACGCGGCCCAGGTGCTTCTTCACGGTGGTCTCGCCCAGGTGCAGGTCGCGGGCGATCTCCTCGTTGGACAGGCCGTCGACCAGCAGCCGCAGCACGTCGAGCTCACGCACGGTCAGGGTGTCGCCCGCCGGTGGCTCCGCGCCGTGACGTCCGATCGGCGCGCCCGTGAACTCCGCGAGCACCTGGGCGGCCAGGGCGCTGGACAGCGCGGTCTCGCCGCGCATCACGGCCGCCAGGTAGTCGTGGAGCCGGTGCGCCGGCTCGTCCTTGATGACGTAGCCGTCGGCGCCGCTGCGCAGCGCCTGGTACACGTCCTCGCCCAGCTTGGACATCGTCAGCATGACGACCTTGACGGACGGGTCCTCGGCGCAGATGCGGGCGGTGGCCTCGACCCCGCCCATGGGTTCCATCCGCACGTCCATGAGCACCAGCTGCGGGCGCAGCCGGCGCGCCAGCTCGATCGCCGTCGCGCCGTCCGACGCGGTCGCGACGACCTCGAAGTCGGGCCACTTGCCGATGAGGGAGGTCAGGCCGTCGAGGAACAGCTCGTGGTCGTCGACCACGAGCACGCTCGTGGGCTCCATCGGCTCAGATCCTCTCGAGCACGCTGACGCCCGGGCCGCCCACCGTGCGTCCCGCGGGGTTCAACGGCGCCTCCGCGGCCACCAGCGTGCCGCCGGCCGGCATCGACGTGATGGCGAGGGTGCCGCCCACCTGGGCCATGCGCTCGCGCATGATGCACAGGCCCAGCCGCGAGTCCGGGACGCTGGCCGGGTCGAACCCGATGCCGTTGTCCTGGATCTCCATGCGGACGCGGGTGCTCGCCGCGAACAGCCGGACCGTCACCGCGGTCGCCGCCGCGTGCAGGTGGCAGTTGGACAGCGACTCCTGCAGCACCCGCAGCAGCTGTGCCGAGACGGTCACGGGCACCTGGTCCACGACCGCTCGGTCGCGGCACACGAAGTGCGCCTGCAGCTCGAGCTGGCTGCGGAAGGTGTCCAGGTGCTCGCGCACCGCGTCGACGAGCCGGCCGCTGCCGAGCGCGGCGTCCGCGCGCAGGCCCAGCATCTGGTGGCGCAGGCTCTTCTGCAGGCTGTCGACGGAGGCCTGGAGCGTGGCGACGTCCGCGTCCAGGAGGTCCGAGCCGGTCTCGACGTCCAGCCGGACGGCCTCCACCTGGAGGCCGAGCGCCGCCGTCTGCTGCGCCAGGTCCACGTGCAGCTCCTCGCCGAGGCGCCGCCGCTCCTGCAGGGCCCCCAGCTCCTGCTCGCGCTCGCTGGACTGCCAGCGGTACAGGGCGTTGCCGAGGATGCGGCCGGCCACGGCGAGGAAGGCACGGACGTCGTCGTCCAGGTGGAAGTCCCCGTCGAAGGCCAGCAGGACGGCGCCCAGGTGCCGGCCGTCGGCGTGGATCGAGACCACGATGCCCGACGTGCCGAACCAGGCCTTGAAGTCGTCGGGCAGGATCGCCCAGGACTCGTGGTCGAGGTGGTCCGCCGCCGAGACGGGCCACTCCTCGGCGTTGATCCACGGCGAGCGCAGGTGCTGCACCGCCGGCATGGTGCCGAAGCCCTCCTGCAGCACGCGGCGCTGGGCGTCGTCAGTGACCAGCTCGAGCCTGGTGCCGGTGCGGTCGAGCAGGAAGATCGGCGCCAGCTTCGCGCCGACGAACCTGCGGATGCGATCGGCGGCGTCCGTCAGCGTCTCGACACGGTCCTGCGACCAGTTGAGGACGTCGTTGATCCGCACCAGCTCCGTCAGGAGCGTCACGGCGTCGACGTCGGCCACGCTTCGAGGGTAGGGACCGGGCGGTGCGGCGTCAGGGGACCGGGGACCCAGGGGGACCCTGGCTCTCTCCAGGTGCCTGGACACGGTTTCCCGCGCGGCTGACTGGGGTTCGAGCCCCGAGGACATCACGAGCGCGCAGTGTCGGCTGTCCGTCTCGGTGGCGAACGACACGGGCTCGCCGGCTGAGTCAGAACGCGACGGCCGACGCCAACGCCTCGATCGTGGCCGCGACGGCGGGTACGCGGAGCAGGTCCGGCGTCGTGACGGCGTGCACCGTGCGCGCCGAGGTCCCTGCAGCCTCTCGCACGACGACGCCGGGGTGCCGGTCGGCCGTCCGCCGCGCCAGCCCCGGCACCAGCGCCACGCCGAGGCCTGCCGCGACCAGGGAGAGGACGGCCACGTAGTCGTCGGTCGCATAGGCGATGTCGGGCGTGAACCCGCATCCGGCGGCGGCCGTCAGCAGGTGTCCCCGGCAGCGGGGGCACCCCGCGATCCACGTCTCGGACGCAAGGTCCGCCAGGTCGAGGTGCTCCTGGTGCGCGCGGGGGTGGTCCTCGGGTAGCGCGACGAACGTCGGGTCGTCGAGCAGGTGGCGCGAGACCAGCCCGGACAGGTCGTCCTCGTACCGGCCGAGCTCGACACCGGGGTAGGCGAACGCCACCGCGAGATCGCAGGCGCCGGTGCGTAGCGACGCGAGGGACTGCGGCGGCTCTGCCTCCTCCAAGGTCACGGTCAGGCCGGGGTGGCTCTTGCGCAGCGTGGCGAGAGCCTTCGGCACCAGTGTCGCGGACGACGAGGGGAACGCCGCGAGCCGCACGACGCCGGCCTGCAGCCCGGTCAGCGCCGCCACCTCGGCCCCCGCGGCACGCACGGCCGCGTTGACGGCGACGCCGTAGGTGGCGAGCACCTGGCCCGCTTCGGTGAGGCGCACACGGCGGCCGGAGCGGTCGAGCAGCGCCGTGCCAAGCCGCCGCTCCAGCCGACGGACATGCTGGGACACCGCTGGTTGGCTGGCGTCGAGCGCTTCGGCGGCAGCCGTGAGCGTGCCGTGCTCGGCGATCGCCTGCAGAAGGCGCAGCGCGCCGACGTCCAGCCCGCGGAGGGCATCGTCCACGGGGAGGACCATAACGTCTGCGAATGGACTCCGTCGTCGATCTGCCGTTGTGTGATCGACTGCGTCGCGCCAACCTCGGCTCGTGACGCTGCAGACACTCCGATCGGCATTCACCCCTGCCCCTGGTTACCTCAACACGGCGACGTGCGGCCTACCGATGAGTGGCACAGCCGAAGCGATGGTGAACGCGATCGCGGCATGGCAGGCGGGGTCACCAGACCTCGTCGCGTACGACGAAGCAGTCGCTGCAGCACGAACGGCGTTCGGGCGTGTCGTGGGAGTGCCCGCCGCACACGCCGCGATCGGGGCGACGACGGCCGAGTTCGTCGGGCTCGTCGCGGCCAGTCTGCCCGCAGGTGCCGAGGTGGTGACGGCGTGTGGGGACTTCACCTCCGTCACCTACCCCTTCCTCGCCCGCGGGGACCTCAGGGTGGTTGACGTGCCGCTGGGCCGCATCGCCGACGCGATCGGCCCGCGCACCGCCGCGGTCGCGTTGTCCCTGGTCCAGTCGATCGACGGTGCGATCGCGGACCTCGACGCGATCGTGGACGCTGCCCGGGCGCACGAGGCCCTGACGGTCGTCGACCTGACTCAGGCCGCCGGCTGGCTGCCCGTTGACGCCAGCCGCCTCGATGTCACCGTCACCTCGGCCTACAAGTGGCTGTGTGCACCGCGCGGAACCGCGTTCCTCACTGCGGGGGAGGAGGCTCGCGACCGGCTACGCCCGGTGCACGCCAACTGGTACGCGGGCGAGGACGTGTGGGGCTCCGTCTACGGGCACGACGTGTGTCTCGCCCACGACACCCGCCGCTTCGACACGTCGCCCGCCTGGCTGTGCTGGGTGGGCGCCGTGCCCGCGCTCGAAGCCTTCGCCGACGAGCTCGCGGGGCCCGACCCCGACGCGATCCGCCGCCACGACGTCGGTCTGGCCGACGCACTGCGCACCCGCCTCGACATGGCTCCCGCCGGAACCGCGATCGTCTCGCTGCCGGACCCCGACGGCAGCAAGGCCGACCGCCTCGCCGCTGCGGGGATCCGTGCGGCCGGCCGGGGCGAGTGCGTGCGACTCGGCTTCCACGTGTGGAACGACATGGAGGACGTCGCGGCAGCACTTGCCGCCCTCATCTGACCCACCTGAGGGCCGCCGAGAGGGGCACGCCGGCGATGCCGCCGTCGCGGGTGCAGCCGTAGCGGGCGGCGGTGACGCCGGATGACCGCGGCGAGGTGCCGTGCTTGTAGGCCGCATACCCCTGGGGGGTACTGTGGGTGAGCTCGACGGCTCCGCCGGGCTCAAGCGAAGGAGATACCGATGCGCCTCTTCGACGACCCCGCAGACGACGCCCGCGTGATCGATCCCGTCTGCGGGATGAAGGTCGAGCCGGCAGGCGCCGCTGCCAGCCGCGAGTTCGAGGGGACCACCTACTCCTTCTGCTCGACGGGCTGCGCCGCGGCCTTCGGGGTCGACCCTCGCCGCTACGTCCGGTAGGCGCGCCGTGCCTCAGCGGACCGTGGTGCTCGACGTCAGGGACCTGCACTGGGCCACGTCGCAGCCGGTGCTCGAGCGGAGCCTGAGGCGGCGCCCGGGCGTCGTCGACGTCTCGGCCAACGCCGCCGCCCAGACGGCGACCGTGACGTACGACGCCGCGGCGACATCGGTGGCCGAGCTGACGAGGTGGGTGCGGGACTGCGGGTACCACTGCGCCGGTCGGTCGGTCCCCGAGCACGTGTGCGACCCGATGGCCGAGCCCACCGAGGCGATGGCGGCCGGCCCGATGCCTGCGATGGCCGGGGGACACGCGGGCCACGCCGTGGCGCACGACGAGCACGCCGCGATGGCCGGCGCGCCCGGTGCGCACGAGGCCATGGGTCACGGCGGTCACGGTGGGTCGATGGCGGACATGGCCCGCGACATGCGCAACCGCTTCGTCGTGGCGGCGGCGCTGTCGGTCGTCGTGCTGCTGTGGTCGCCGATCGGGCGCGACGTGCTGCACTTCGGCGCACCGGCGCCGTTCGGCCTGCGCGACGACGTCGTCGCGCTGATCGCCTCGCTGCCGGTGGTGGCGTACTCCGCGTGGATCTTCTTCGACGGGGCGGTCCGTGCCCTGCGGGCCAGGACGCTGGACATGATGGTGCTGGTCGCCGTCGCCATCGGCGCCGGCTGGCTGTACAGCCTCGTCGTCACGCTGACGGGTGGCGGGGAGGTGTTCTACGAGGCGGCGACCGTCCTGACGACGTTCGTCCTGCTGGGGCACTGGCTGGAGATGCGCGCTCGGGGCGGCGCGAACGACGCCGTCCGGACCCTGCTCCAGCTGGCTCCGCCTCGGGCGGTCGTCCTGCGCGACGGCGAGGCCGTCGAGGTGCCGACCGACGAGGTCGAGGTCGGCGACCTGCTCCTCATCCGACCCGGGGCGAAGGTGCCCGTCGACGCGACCGTCGAGGAAGGGGAGTCGGAGGTCGACGAGGCGATGGTCACGGGAGAGTCGCTGCCGGTGGCGAAGGGCCCCGGCGACGGGTTGGTGGGCGCGTCGATCAACACCACCGGCTCCCTGCGCGCGCGGGCGACGAAGGTGGGCACGGACACGACGCTGGCCCAGATCGTGGCGCTCGTGCAGCAGGCGCAGAACTCCAAGGCCCCCGGTCAGCGCCTGGCGGACCGGGCCGCGTTCTGGCTCGTCCTCGTCGCCCTCCTCGGTGGGGTGGCCACCCTGGTGGCGTGGCTGGCGGTCGGCGCGGGTCTCGCACAGGCGATGCTCTTCGCCATCACGGTCGTCGTCGTCACGTGCCCGGACGCCCTGGGACTGGCCACGCCGACCGCGATCATGGTCGGCACCGGCCTGGGCGCCCAGCGCGGCGTCCTGGTGAAGAACGCCACCGCGCTGGAGACGTCCGCCGGCATCGACACGGTCGTGATGGACAAGACCGGCACCCTGACCACCGGCGAGCCCGAGGTCACCGACGTCGTCGCCGGCGGCGTGGACGAGCTCGAGCTGCTGAGCCTGGCGGCGGCGGTCGAGCGTGAGTCCGAGCACCCGCTGGCCCGAGCCGTCGCCCGGCACGCCGCCCACCGCGGCGCACCGCGCCGCGTGGCCACCGGGTTCCGCAACGTCCCCGGGCGCGGGGCGACCGCGACCGTCGACGGCCACCAGGTGCTCGTCGGCAACCAGCGCCTGCTGGAGGCCGAGGGCGTCGACCTCGGCGACCTCGCGGCACGACGGGACGCGCTGGCCGACGACGGCAGGACCGCCGTGCTGGTCGCCGTCGACGGTCGGGCGGTCGGGGTCATCGCCCTCGCCGACGCGCCACGGCCGACGGCCGCGGCGACCGTCCGCGCGCTGCACGACGCCGGCATCAGGGTCGTCATGCTCACCGGCGACAACCGGGCGACCGCCGAGCGCATCGCCACCGAGCTCGGCATCGACACCGTCCTGGCCGAGGTGCTGCCGCAGGACAAGGCGGCCCAGGTCACGGCCCTGCAGGCCGCCGGACGCCGCGTCGCGATGGTCGGCGACGGCGTCAACGACGCGCCGGCCCTGGCCACCGCGGACCTCGGCATCGCCATCGGAGCGGGCACCGACGTGGCGATCGAGACCGCCGACGTCGTCCTCATGCGCTCTGACCCGCTCGGGGTGCCGACCGCGCTGCGCATCGGGCGCGCGACCGTCCGCAAGGAGCACCAGAACCTCGGCTGGGCGATCGGCTACAACGCCCTCGCCCTGCCCATCGCCGCGGGCGCCCTCTACGCCTGGCTCGGGCTGTGGCTGCGCCCCGAGATCGCGGCCCTGACGATGTCCGGCTCCACGCTCATCGTCACCGCCAACGCGCTGCTGCTGCGCCGGCTGCGTCTCCCCGAGGCAGCGTGACCGTGCCTGATACGTGGTCGGGCGGCGAGCACGGCAGCGGACCTACGATGCGGCGCGTGGAGTGGTGGCCGGCATGACGAGCGACGAGCCGGGGCGGTTCCGCGCGCTCGTGGTGGACGACGAGCCGAGCCTGGTGCGGGCGGTCGTCGGCTACCTCGAGCTGGACGGCTTCCTGGTCAGCTCCGCCTCGAGCGGCGAGGAGGCCCTCGAGGTCGCCCGGCGCGAGGCGCCCGATGTCGTGGTCCTCGACCTCGGCCTGCCCGGCATCGACGGGATCGAGGTGTGCCGGGCGCTGCGCACGTTCTCCGACGCCTACGTCGTCATGCTCACGGCCCGGGCCGACGAGGTCGACAAGCTCGTCGGCCTGTCGGTGGGGGCCGACGACTACGTCACCAAGCCCTTCAGCCCACGCGAGCTGATCGCCCGGATCCGCACCATGCTGCGCCGCCCGCACATCGGCGTGCGCCAGACGACGAGCACGGCGGCCTCGTCGGCCCCGGCCCCGAGCGCGCCGGAACCCGGGCCGGAGGGGCGGCGGTTCGGCGCCCTGACCGTCGACCCGGTCGCCCGCGAGGTCAGCCTCGGGGGCAGCACCGTCCACCTGACCAGGACCGAGTTCGACGTGCTCGACGCCCTGAGCGGCCATCCGCGGCAGGCGTTCACGCGCCGTCAGCTGATCGACACGGTGTGGCAGTCGGACTGGGTGGGCGACGAGCACCTCGTCGACATCCACGTCGGCAACGTGCGCCGCAAGCTGGGCGACGACCCGCAGGCGCCGCGCTACATCCTCACGGTCCGGGGCGTCGGCTACCGGATGGGTCCCGGCTGACTCACGGCCGCGCCGGCAGGGTGATGGTGAACGTCGCGCCGCGTCCGGGGCCGTCGGAGCGGGCGCTGATGGTCCCGTGGTGGGCCTCGACGATGCCGCGGGCGATCGTCAGGCCGATGCCCGAGCCGTGCCGGCCGGGGCCGGCAGCCGCCCGCCCGCTCGTCGGGGCTCCCGCGCGGTAGAAGCGCCGGAAGAGCAGCGGGGCCTGCTCCGGGCCGAAACCCTCGCCGTCGTCCGCGACGACGAGGGTGGCCAGCACCCGGCGCGGTTCGTCCGGGTCGGGGATCGGGCCGTCCAGGCGCACGACGACCTGACCCCCGCCGGGCGTGTGGCGCAGCGCGTTGTCCAGGACGTTGAGCAGGGCCTCGACGATGCGGTCGGCGTCCACGACGACCGTGGGCCGTTGCCCACCCGGCTGGATCTCGAGCTCGACGCCGGCGGCGCGGAACTGGGGCAGCATCACCGCCACGGCCCGCTGGGCGAGGTCCGCCAGCGCGGCGGGCTGCGGGTCGAGCGCGAGCTGGCGCTCCTCGGCGCGGGAGACCGACTCGATGTCGGCGACGAGCCGGTGCAGCTGGCCCACCTGGTCGGTGAGGGTGGTCAGGGTGGCCTCGTCCATCGGCAGCACGTGGTCACCGATGGCCTCGACGGTCGCCTCGAGCGACGCGACGGGGGTGCGAAGCTGATGGCCGAGGTCGCTCAGCAGCCGCCGGCGGGTGTCCTCAGACGTCGACAGCTGGGTGGCGAGCGCGTTGATCGACGAGCTGAGCGCGGCGAACTCCGGACCGAGGCGGGGGTCGGCGGCGCGCGCCTCGTACACGCCGTTGGCCAGGCGGCCGGTGACGAGCGCCAGGTCGCTCACCGGCGTGGCGATGCGCCGGGCCACGAGCCAGGTGACCAGCCCCGCCGCGACCACCGCCGTGAGCGTCCCCGTGCCCAGCGAGATCAGCGTCGCCTGCGTGAACGCGCGGTCGACGTGGGTGGTCACGGCCGGGGTGAGGTTCGGCGCTCCAGCCCGGCTCAGGTGCTCCATGAACACGGCCGGGGCCACCAGCAGCGACACCGCCAGGAGCGTCCCGGCCCCGGTCAGCACCACCAGGGCCATCGCCGCGAACAGGCGCCCGCCCAGGCCCAGGCGCGAGAACGACGAGCGCGGCCGGCGGGGCGTCGGGTCCGTGGCCGTCTCGGGGGCGTCGCTCATCCGCCGTGCCTGGCGACGAACCCGGCGTGCCGCGTGGTGGCGGTCACCGGCCACCGGGGCGGCACGCCCCTCACCGGTCGCCCCGCGCCTGCCGGAGGGCCGCCCGCTGCGCCTGGTACGTCTCGAGGTCGATCTCGCCGCGCGCGAACCGCCGGTCGAGGATGTCCTCGGGCGACTCGGGCCCGCGGTCGCCGCGGCTCGCGCCGCCCGAGGGGAGCAGCCGCACCACCGCGTAGAGGATCACGCCCAGCAGCACCAGCCAGAACAGGCCCATCCCGAGCCAGGCCCAGCCCGTGCCCATGCCGTACCAGCCCATCATCGCCGCACTCCCTCCGCCGGTCCGGCCCGCGGCCGGACGAGGTCCGGGGCATCAGCCCGGCTCCCGCCACCCTCCCGCGTCCGTAGCCATGTCAGCCGGGGTGAACGACGAAGGTTCGACGAAGGTGTAGCAGCCCTGGGCACCTCGCGCAGCGGGTCAGGAGACGGTGAGCTCGGCGTACATCCCGGCCGCGTAGTGGCCGGGGACGTTGCAGATCAGCTCGTACCGGCCGGCCGGCAGGTCGAGCGTGGTCCAGCCGGCGGTGCCGGGCTGGATGCCGTCCCCGGCGTCGGCGCCGCCGCTGCGTGACGCCTCGCCGAGGCTGCCCGACTCGTCGACGGTGCCGTCGGCTCCGACCGCGCGGGTCCCCACCCGCTGGCCTGCCGCCAGCGGCAGCACGACGAGCTCATGGCTGCGCCATCCGGCATTCGTCAGCACCAGCGAGACGGTGCCGGCGGGGGCCGAGGCGCGATCGAGGACCAGCCCCGCCCGGCCGCCGCCCATCATCGCGCCCATGTCGACGGCGGTGACGCGCACGGTGGTCCCGGCCAGCTGCGGGACGGACGCGACGACGTGGCCGCCCATCATGCCGCCCCAGCCGCCGCCGACGACCGCGGCGCTCGGCCGGCTCGGGCCACCCCAGGCGACCGCCGCCGTCACCGAGCCGACGAGCAGGACCACGGCCGTGACCAGGACGACGACCAGCCGGGTGCGTCGGCGGCCGTCGCTGCGCCCTGGCACGGCCGGTCGGCCGGGGCCGCCGGCCATCGGTGCCGTCACCGTGCACCCCCGTCGAACAGCGCCGCCCGCTGCGCCCGGTACGTCTCGATGTCGATCTCCCCGCGCGCGAACCGCCGGTCGAGGATCTCCGCGGGGGAGTCCGCACCGCGGTCACGGCCGCCGGCCCTACCCGACGGCAGGAGCCGCACCACCGCGTAGAGGATCACCCCCAGCAGCACGAGCCAGAACAGGCCCATCCCGAGCCAGGCTCCCCAGCCCATGCCCATGCCGTACCACCCCATCATCGCCGTGCACTCCTCTCATCGCGCCGAGCACGTCGCCGAAGAACCGGCGCCCCTGTCGGCACGACCACCATCCATCGGGCGACCACGGGTTCCCCCGGGTGTTCGCCTCACGTTTGCCAGAGGTCTGGCGGGTGTCCCTCAAGGACCGCCAGGTGCCCGGTGGCTCCGAGGTCGGGTGCTTCGTCGGGCCCTGCCGGCGCGCCTCGACGGACGCGGGCGCCTCACATGCGTTCCTTGACGCCCGCCCGGATGAGCCACCAGTTGACGGGGTAGGCCGTGACGAATCCGACGACCATCGCGACCTGCATGACGGCCCAGAACTGGGGCGAGGCCACGGCGAGTCGCCCGCCGGCGAGCGCGGGGACCACGGCGAGCTGGGCGAGCGCCATGGTGCCGTACATCCCCACCTGCCACGCCGTGATCGACAGGGCGTCAGCGGTCACGGCGGCCCTGAGGCCCTCGCGACGGGACAGGTGACGCATGGGCGCGATGGCGAAGTACTGGAACGCGATGCCGATGCCGAACGCGAGCGCGAAGTCGAGCACCCAGCCCGCGTAGAGGCGGTCGGCGAAGATCCAGCGGTAGCCGCCGGCCACCGCCACCGCCGGGAGCGCGACGATGAGCCACTCGGCGACGAGGTCGCCCAGGGCGCATCCCGCCCCGCAGTGCGACGTGCCGATGACCACCGCGACGGCCATGGGCGGCTCGCGCCGGTGCTGATCGTGGCCGCGCCGGGCGCCCCGGCCCCACCGCAGGTAGGCGGCCGTCCAGAGCAGCGACCCGAACAGCGCGGTGAGCGGCCAGACGACCGCCATGACGGCCATGCGCTGCGGCCGGCGCAGCACGTCGACGACGATGAGCAGGGCGCATGCCAGGCCGAGGCCGAGGGTGGTCCAGGCCACGGCGGCGGTCCAGGTGGGCAGGTCGGCGCTATGGAGCTCGACGACGGCAGGCATCGGCTGGTCACCTCTCGGGTGCGCGCGGGGTACGGCGGCACCCCGGGACGGCCGGGCGTGGGCCCCTGCCCGGGCAGGCTCGCGGCGCCGGACCTCGGGCGCCACGGGCGAGCGACTCTCACCGAGGATGTCATCCGCCGCGTGGTGCCGGCATCTGGAGGGCGGCCGCTCCGCCAGGCAGCGGGCACGCGGCCCGGCTGGTCATCCCTCGAGGATCACCTCGAGCAGCCGTGCCGCCGCAGGGCCGGGCGACGCCGGTCCGCGCCAGACGGCGCGGATGCGGCGGCGCAGCGGACCGCCGCGATGGTGGGCCGCGTGCGCGTCGGCCAGCGGCACCTGCACCAGGCGACCCTCCGCGAGCTCGGCCTGCACGGCGAGCCGGGAGATGACGGTCGGGGCGACGCCGGACAGCGCCGCGGCGACGAGGGCCGTGGTCGAGGCGACCTCGACGGCGGCGGTGGGCCGGACGCCGTCCTCGGCGAGCCAGCGCTCGAGCACGTCCCGGGTGCCCGAGCCGGGCTCCCGCAAGGCCAGCGGCACGCCGTCCAGGTCCCGCGGCCGCAGCGGCGCCGTCGCGCCGGCCCACGGGTGGGTGGCCCGCACCAGGAGCGCGAGCTCGTCGGTGCAGATCGTGGTGCTGCGCAGCCCGTGCGGTGCGGAGGCGCCCTCGACGAAGCCCAGGGCGACCGCGCCGGAGCGCACCTGCTCGGCCACGTCCGCGGAGTTCGCCATGCGCACGGCGATGCTGATCTCCGGCGCCTCGTGCGCCATCCGGACCAGCCACTGGGGCACCAGGTGCTCGGCGACCGTCAGGCTGGCGCACACCGTCAGCTGGGTGGCCGCCTCGCCACGCAGGGTGCGCGCGGCGTCCGTCAGGTCGCTCGTCGCGGCGAGCACCCGGCGCGCGAGCTCCACGACGATCCGCCCCGCGTCGGTGAGCTCCGAACCCGTGCGTCCGCGTCGGACGAGCGTCAGCCCGAGCCGTCGCTCGAGCGCGCGGACGCCGTCGCTGGCGGAGGGCTGGCTGATCCCGAGGGACCGTGCGGCCGCGCCGATGCCGCCGGCGTCGGCCACGGCGACGAGGAGGCCGAGGGCCCGCAGGTCCGGCGCCGCGGCCGGGGATGTCGCCATAGGGGCAGCCTATGACGTGATCGGCGACCGGCGGCTAGCGGGCACGCCAGCACGGGCGGAGGCTGCTCGGGTGACCAGCCCCGAGACCTCTCTCGCCCCGACCGCCGTCAGCGTGCCCGTCGTCCGCAGCCGCCGCTGGCCGGGCCTCCTGCTCGCCGTCGCGCTCGGCGGCCTCGCCACGTGGGTGGGCGTCCTCGTCCCGGTCGTCGGCGGGCCCGTGATCGGCATCGTGCTCGGCGTGCTGACCCGCGAGGTGCTGGTGCGACGCTCGGTGTCGCTCGAGCTCGCGCCCGGTGCCCGGTTCGCCTCCAAGCAGGTGCTGCAGGCCGCCGTGGTGCTGCTCGGGCTCGGGCTGTCCCTCACCCAGGTGGTCCGCACCGGCCGGTCCGCCCTGCCGGTGATGCTGGGCACCCTGACGGTCGGGCTCGTCGGCGCCGCGCTGGTCGGCCGGCGCCTGGGGCTGGACCGCGAGACGCGCACCCTGGTCGGCGTCGGGACCGCCATCTGCGGCGCGTCGGCGATCGCGACCACCAGCGCCGTCATCGGAGCGTCGGAGGTGGCGATCGCCACCTCCGTCACCACGATCTTCCTGTTCAACGCCCTGGCCGCGGTGCTCTTCCCGTTCATCGGCCACGCGATGGGGCTGTCCCAGGCGGCGTTCGGCCTGTGGGCCGGCACCGCGATCAACGACACGTCCTCCGTGGTGGCCGCCGGGACCGTCTTCGGGGCCAGCGCCCTGGCCACCGCCGTGGTCGTCAAGCTGACGCGGACCCTGATGATCGTGCCGATCTCCCTGGGGCTGGCGGTCGGCGCCCACCGCCGGGCGCGGGCCGCCGCCACCGCGGCCGGCGGACGGGCACCGACGCTGCGGTGGTCCAGGCTGGTCCCGCCGTTCCTCGTCCTCTTCCTCATCGCGGCGGGCGTGAACAGCACCGGAGTGGTGCCGGCGGGCTGGCTGCCGGGCGTGGGCTGGACGGCGCGGGTGCTGACGGCCGTCGCGCTCGCCGGCGTGGGGCTGCTCACCCCGGTGGAGGGCCTGCGCCGCGCCGGGTGGCGACCGCTCGCCCTCGGCGGCGTGCTGTGGGTCGCGGTGGCGAGCAGCAGCCTCGGGCTGCAGGCGCTCACGGGGCGCCTGTAGCGGCGCGCGGACGCGCGAGCCGCGCGTCCGCGAGGGAGGCGGACCGGGCCCGGCCGGGCCTTCGGAATCCGGCCGGCGGCCGGCGGGTTCCTCCCACATGAACCCGTTCGGGCACCTGCAGCCGCCCGGCTGCGACGGCTCGTGCGCGGCCTGGACCGCACCTGAGCCCACCGTCACCACACGCTGAGGTCACGCGTCGCACGAGACCCCCGTTCCCACGAGAGAGTGAGCCGAGACCATGGCCGACGTCGTCGAGAACCCGTTCGTCATCACGCCGGGAACCGTCCAGCAGGGCCGCAAGCGAGTCCGGGCTTTCAGCGCTGGGGAGCTGGTGGTGGACTCCGTCGCACCGTTGCAGGTGTGGGAGCACCCGTACTTCCCGGAGTACTTCTTCACCGCGCAGGACCTCGAGGTCGAGCTGCGACCGGCGGGCCGGGGCCCGCGCTCCAAGGTCCTCGGTGTCAGCGACGTCTTCGACGTCGTGATCGGGAACCGGGTCCTGCCGCGCGCGGCGCGTCGTCATCCGGAGGCCGAGGTGGTCGCGCTCCGGGACGCGTACGCGCTCACGTGGTCGGCATTGGACACCTGGCTGGAGGAGGACGAGGTCGTCTTCACCCACCCGCGGAGCCCGTACGTGCGCATCGACGCGCTGGCCAGCAGCCGCCACGTCGTCGTGACGTGCGCAGGCGTGGTCGTCGCGGACTCGCGCCGTCCGGTCGTGCTGTTCGAGACGGGGCTCGTCCCGCGCTACTACCTCCCGCAGGTCGACGTCCGGATGGACCTGCTGACGCCCGTGTCCACGGTCAGCCACTGCCCCTACAAGGGCACGGCCACCTACTGGGACCTGACCGTCGACGGGACCACGGTCAGCGACGCGGCGTGGTCGTACCGCACCCCGTTGCCGGAGTCGACGAAGATCGCCGGTCTCGTCGCTTTCTGGCCCGAGAAGAGCCCCGAGCTGCACGTGTCCGTCGACGGCCAGGAGATCGGCGTCGGCTGACTGGTCGTGCCCGCGCCGGGCGGCACGTGCGACGCTCGGTCCACCTGCGACGCTCGGTCCACCTGCGAGGGGAGCACCGATGACCACGGACGGCGACGCGTCGGCGGAGGCCCGGCGACTGCGGTCGATCCCGCGGGGGCGGTCCGCGCCCACCGGCGCGCCGACGTGGGCGACGTGGGGTCCGTACGTGGCCGAGCGCGCGTGGGGCACCGTGCGCGAGGACTACTCCGCGGACGGGACAGCCTGGGAGTCGTTCCCGCACGACCACGCCCGGTCCCGCGCGTACCGGTGGAACGAGGATGGCATGGCGGCCGTGTGCGACGACCGCCAGCTGCTCTGCCTGGGCCTGGCGGTCTGGAACGGGCGCGACCCGATCCTCAAGGAACGGATGTTCGGCCTGACCGGCAACGAGGGCAACCACGGGGAGGACGTCAAGGAGTACTGGTGGTACCTGGACTCCACCCCCACCCACTCGTGGATGCGCTGGCGCTACCACTACCCGCAGGCCGGGTTCCCCTACGACGCCCTGGTGGCGCAGAACCGGGCGCGGGGTCGTCACGACCCGGAGTACGAGCTGGGGGACACCGGGGTCTTCGACGACGACCGCTACTGGGGCATCGAGGTCGCCTATGCGAAGCAGGCGCCCGACGACGTCCTCATGCGGGTGACGGTCGAGAACCACGGGCCCGACGAGGCGACGATCTGGGTGCTGCCGACCGTGTGGTTCCGCAACACCTGGGCCTGGGGACGGGACGCGACGCCCCGGCCGCAGCTCGACCTCGCGACCCCCGGCGCCGTGCGCGTCCGCCACCAGGACCTCGGCGAGATGCACCTGGCCTACGACCCCGAGGCGACGGCGCTCTTCTGCGACAACGAGACCAACAGCGAGCGCCTGTTCGGGTCGCCGAACAGGTCGCCGTTCCCGAAGGACGGGATCAACGACGCCGTCGTCCACGGCAGCGCGACCGTCAACCCGGACCAGGTCGGGACGAAGTGCGCGGTGCGCCACGAGCTCCGGGTCGGTCCGGGGGAGCGCCGCGAGGTGCGCGTGCGGTTGACCGCCGGGGCCGTGTCGGGCCTCGGCGACGACTTCGCGGCCGTCATGGCGCAGCGCGAGCGCGAGGCCGACGAGTTCTACGCGGCCCTCGTCGGCCCCCGGTTCACCCCGGACGAGGCGGGGCTGGCCCGTCAGGCGTTCGCCGGGCTGCTGTGGGGCAAGCAGTTCTACGACTACGACGTCCACGAGTGGCTCGATGGGGATCCCGCGGGGCCGCCGCCGCCCGACGCGCGCCGCGGCGGGCGCAACTCGGCCTGGCGGCACCTGTCGGCCCAGGACGTGTTCTCGATGCCGGACGCGTGGGAGTACCCGTGGTTCGCCGCGTGGGACCTCGCGTTCCAGGCCGTCGCCCTGGCGCACGTCGATCCCGAGCTCGCCAAGGAGCAGCTCCTCATGCTGCTCCAGGACACCTACATGCACCCGGGCGGCCAGATCCCCGCGTACGAGTGGGCCTTCGGCGACGTCAACCCACCGGTGCAGGCGTGGGCCGCGCTGCGCGTGTTCCACTGCGCGGGCGACGACGACTACGAGTTCCTCGAGCGCACGTTCCAGCGCCTGCTCATCAACTTCACCTGGTGGGTGAACCGGGAGGACGAGGGCGGCGACAACGTCTTCGAGGGCGGGTTCCTCGGCCTGGACAACATCGGCCCGATCGACCGTTCCGCGCCCCTGCCGGTCGCCGGGCGGCTCGAGCAGAGCGACGGCACGGCGTGGATGGCGATGTACTGCCTGGACATGCTCGAGATCGCCCTCGTCCTCGCCGAGCACGACGACGCCTACGAGACCATGGCCACGAAGTTCCTCGAGCACTTCGCCTACATCGCGACCGCCGCCCGCCGGCAGAACCTGTGGGACGAGGCCGACGGCTTCTACTACGACGTCCTCGCCGCCGCTGACGGCACCCGTACGCCGATCCGCGTGCGCTCGCTCGTCGGGCTGCTGCCGATGATCGCCACGACGACGCTCGGCACGGGCACGCTCGGCCGGCTGCCGGGGTTCGCCGCGGAGCTCGACTGGTTCATGGCCCACCGGCCCGAGTTCGCCGACCCGCTGAGCGTGACGCACGAGCGCGACGGGGGGCTGGGACGGCTGCTGGCGATGGTGCCGACGGCGAACCTGCACCGCCTGCTGGCGGCGGTGCTCGACGAGGAGGAGTTCCTCTCGCCGTACGGCATCCGGTCGCTGTCCAAGCGGCACCGGGACCAGCCCTTCGTCCTCGACCTGCCCGGGTTCCGGGCCGAGGTCGGCTACGAGCCGGGCGAGTCGCGGAGCGGCGTGTTCGGCGGCAACTCCAACTGGCGCGGGCCGGTCTGGCTGCCCGCCAACGTCATGCTCATCCACGGGCTGCGGAGGTTCGCGCGGCTGTACGGCGACGGGCTGCGGCTCGAGCTGCCGACCGGCTCGGGGCGGACCATGACGCTGTCGGAGGCCGCGACCGAGCTGAGCCGGCGCGTGACGTCCGTCCTCCTGCCAGGCGCCGACGGCCGGCGCCCCGCGCTCGGCGACGGTCCACCGTTCCGCGACGGCGTCGCCTGGCAGCGCGACGTGCTGTTCCACGAGTACTTCCACGGCGACACCGGCCAGGGCCTCGGCGCCTCGCACCAGACGGGGTGGACCGCGCTCGTCGCCGACCTGCTGCTGCACCGCGACGCGTCGATCGACGAACCCTGACACGGGCGCCGTTGGTGGACTCCTGCGGCGGTCGCCACGGATGTCTCGTGCCACGATGCGCGGGTGAGCGACGCGCAGGTCTCGGACGATCCCGGTGGCACGCAGGCCACGACGGACGCCGCCGCCCCGCCGCCGGGGCGCCTGGTCCGCCACGGGGGGACAGCCCTCGCGCTCGGCGCGCTCGGCGTCGTCTTCGGCGACATCGGGACCAGCCCGCTGTACGCGCTGCAGACCGTGTTCAGCATCGACCACAACGAGGTGCAGCCGACCGCCGGCGACGTGCTCGGCGTGGTGTCGATGGTGTTCTGGTCCATCACCGTCGTGGTGTCGGTGAAGTACGTCGCGCTGATCATGCGCGCCGACAACGAGGGGGAGGGCGGCATCCTCGCCCTCGTCGCGCTGCTGCGGGAGCGCCTCGGCGACCCGCGGCGGCTCGCCGCGGCCACGCTGCTCGGGATCTTCGGCGCGGCGCTGTTCTACGGCGACAGCGTCATCACGCCGGCGATCTCCGTGATGTCCGCGATGGAGGGTCTCGCCGTGGCGGACCCGGGCCTGCAGCAGCTGGTGCTGCCGGTGTCCGTGGTGATCCTCACGCTGCTCTTCGTCGTGCAGCGGCGGGGGACCGAAACCGTCAGCCGGGCCTTCGCGCCCGTGATGGCCGCGTGGTTCGTCGTGCTGGCCGTGCTCGGGGTGCCGCAGATCGTGCGCAACCCCGGGGTGCTGCGTGCGCTCTCGCCGACCTACGCGCTGGCCTTCGTCGTCGACCGCCCGTTCGTCGCCTTCATCGCGCTCGGGGCGGTGGTGCTGACGATCACCGGCGCGGAGGCGCTGTACGCGGACATGGGCCACTTCGGGCCGCACGCGATCCGCCGCGCGTGGTACCTGGTCGTGTTTCCCGCGCTGATCCTCAACTACTTCGGCCAGGGCGCGATGATCCTGCGCGACCCGAGCACCACGGCCAACCCGTTCTTCCGCATGGCCCCGGGCTGGGCGACGCTGCCGCTCGTCGTGCTCGCAACCGTGGCGACCGTCATCGCGTCCCAGGCGGTGATCTCCGGCGCCTACTCGGTGTCCCGGCAGGCCGTGCGGCTGGGCCTGTTCCCCCGACTGGCGGTGCGCCACACCTCTCGGGAGGAGGGCGGCCAGATCTACGTGCCCGCGGTGAACTGGATCCTCTTCGTGGGCGTGCTCGTGCTGATCGGCGTGTTCCGCAGCTCGGCGCACCTGGCCACCGCCTACGGGCTGGCGGTGACCGGCACGCTGGTCCTCACCAGCCTGCTGTTCCTGCTGCTGGCCAAACGGGTGTGGGGTTGGGCGCCGTGGAAGGTGGTCGCCTACAGCGTCGTCGTCGGCGGCCTGGAGATCCTGTTCTTCGGCGCGAACCTGCTGAAGATCGTCAGCGGCGGGTGGCTGCCGCTGCTCATCGCCGGGGTCGTGGTCACCCTGATGACCACCTGGCGCACGGGCGCACGGACCCTCAACGAGCAGCGTGCCCGGCTGGAGGGACCCCTGGACGAGTTCGTCACCATGGTGCGCGAGAAGGGTGTCGCGCGCGTGCCGGGCTTCGCCGTGTTCCCGCACCCCAACAAGACGACGACGCCGCTGGCCCTGCGCTCGCACGTCACCTTCAACCACGTGCTGCACGAGCACGTCGCCATCGTGCAGATCGTCAACGAGAACGTGCCGCACATCCGGCACGCGGACCGCGTGCAGGTGGACGACCTGGGCTACGGCGACGACGGCATCGTGCACGTGACGGTGCGGGTCGGCTTCAACGACAGCCAGGACATCCCCCGGGGGCTGGCGCTGGCCATCGGGACGTCGCCCGAGCTGGACGTCGACATCGCCGATGCGCACTACTTCCTGTCCGTGCTGACCCTGCACGCCAGCGGGGCGCCGCGGATGACGGGCTGGCAGGAGCGGCTGTTCGTCTGGATGGCGCACAACGCCGCCAACCGCACGGAGGTGTTCCACCTGCCGCCCGACCGCACGGTGGTGATGGGGGCCAACCTGGGGCTGTGACGGACGGACCCGTCACCGCTGAGGCCGGCGGCTCTCGTCCTTCTCGCGGCCGACCTGGGGGAGCGCCCGGTCGGCGAGAGCACGCCGACGACGCCCGCGGTGAGGGTGAGCGCTGCGCCGATGAGGAACGTGCGCCTGGCGCCGCAGCTGTCGACGAAGCGGCCGATCAACGGCTGACCGATCGCGGTCGCCAGGTACAGCGCCGAGACCATCATCGGCGGCAGCAGCCGCCTGTCGAAGCGCTCCGCCTGCGGCGTCCGCCGCTCGGTGACGGTGACCATCAGTCCAGCAACCTCTCCAGCAGCGACATCGCGGCGATGATCGTCTGCCGCTCGGTCGCCACCCCCGAAAGGCAGCGCCTGCTCGAGTCGGCGTCCCGGTTCGCCGACGAGGTCTTCGCCCGCACCCTCGGCGGCCTCGACCCCTCGCAGCGCGAGGAGCTGCGCGGGCTGCTCGACCTCGTGCTGGCCCGTCCGCTCGACGAGGACGCGGGTGCGTGAGAGGACGGGCTGCGCCAGGGGATTCCGTCTCGACACCTGGACGTTTCGCTCAGCGGTGCACGGGGTGTCGTCGACGTGCGACGCGCCGGGCGGGTCGCCGGCGGATGATGCACCGATCGTCCCCGCAGGGTGCCCGTTTGATCGGCGTCGGGTGCGGGCCAGGCCAATCCGCGTCGTCGTTTCGTCCAGGTAGCTCGTCGGAAACCGCCTGTCATCGTCCCTCGGGCTCCATGTAGCGTCCCTGAGCACGGCGACGTTCCGCCGCCTGGTTCGATGACACGGAGCCCTTGTGGTCGAGGTGAACGAGCGCCCAGCGCCGGCACGACGGATCGAGCTCGGTACCCACGACGGTCCCGGCGGGTGCGTCGTCGTGTCCGGCGCCGGCGTGCGCCTGGACGCCGAGCTGTGCGGTCGGGCCGTCGTGACGATGCAGCTGGGGATCGTGGTGGACGGCGTCGACCTCGCGCTGGGCTCCGACGTCGTCGACGTTCGGCGGGAGCGCATCGAGGACTCCTGGATCGCCCGGTCCGGCAAGTCGACCGGCGTGCTCCCGATCCGGCAGGACCAGACCGAGATCCGGCTTCGGCATGCCGGCGGCCGCTCGTGGCAGATCGTCATTCGTTGCGCCGCCGACGGCATCGCGGTGCGGTACGCGATCGACGACCTCGAGGGTGTCGCGTGGCTCGAGGCTGACGGCACCGTGCTGCGGCCGCCGGCCGGTACGCGTGCGTGGGTGCAGGACTACCAGACGTGGTACGAGACGCCTCGGTACGGTGCGGACCTCGAGGCCCTGGAGCCCGGGGCGTACGGCCTTCCGGTCCTCCTGCGGCTGGGTCCGGCGTTGAGCACCGACTACCTGTTGCTCTCGGAGTCCGCGATCGACGGGCGCTACAGCGGCGCCCACGCGACGGTGGCTGCGGACGGGACGATCGGCCTGGTGCTCGCGGACGACAAGGTGGAGATCGCGCGTGGCGCCCTCACCCCATGGCGGGTGCTGCTCCTGGGCACGCTTGCGGCGGTCGTCGAGAGTCGCCTCGTCGATGAGCTCGCGCCGCCGCCGAGCGCCGCGCTGGAGGCGGCGGAGTGGGTCCGCCCGGGCCGAGCCGCCTGGTCCTGGTGGTCGGACTTCTACTCCGGCGCACAGCTGGACACCCAGCGCCACTTCGTGGACCGCGCCGCCGAGTTCGGGTGGGAGCACCTGCTCATCGACTGCGGGTGGGAAGAAACCTGGGTGCCCGACATCGTCGCGTACGCCAGCCACCGGGGCGTCCAGGTGCACCTCTGGACGGTCTGGCACGACCTCGACGGGCCGGAGAAGCTCGCCCGGCTCGCGCTGTGGCGGTCCTGGGGTGTCGCGGGCATCAAGGTCGACTTCATGGAGTCCGAGTCCAAGGACCGCTACCGCTGGTACGACACGATCCTCGCCGAGAGCGCGCGCCTCGGGCTGATGGTGAACTTCCATGGTTCGGTGATCCCCCGCGGGTGGGTCCGCACCTGGCCGCAGGTCGTCGGCTACGAGGCCGTCCGCGGCTCCGAGTACTACGTCTTCTACTCCGACGCCCCGCTCACCGCCGTCCACAACGTCGCGCTGCCGTTCACTCGGAACGTCCTGGGCGCCATGGACTTCACCCCGGTCGCCTGGAGCGCGAAGGACCGAACGACGAGCGACGGGCACGAGCTGGCGCAGGCCGTCGTCTTCGAGAGCGGCATCACGCACTTCGCCGACAGCGTCGACGTGTACGCGGCGTCGGTGCACGCCACGTCGCTCCTCAGCGAGCTCCCCGCGACGTGGGACGAGACGCGGCTGCTCGGCGGCTCGCCGGACACGGAGGCGGTCCTGGCCCGCCGCCACGGGGATCGCTGGTTCGTCGGCGCCGTCGCGGTCGGCCCGGCCCGCACGCTCCGCGTGCCGCTGGGACGCCTGGGCGACGGGCCATGGCAGGCATGGATCGTTGACGACGACCCTGCGGGCGGCCTGCGGGGTCGTGCCGAGGTGGTGCAGGGGAACCTGACGGTGGACGTCGCAGAGAACGGCGGATGTGCAGCGATCCTGGCCCCGCCGGCGTCCGACACCTTCAGGGCCCGCCGGCGGCCGGTGCTGGCGGCGCCCGTCGTCGAACCGGCGCGAGGCGGGCTCGACGACCGCGGCGAGGTCGTCCTCACCGTCTCGACGAAGGCCACGCTGCGCACCCCGCCCGGATGGTCGGCCGACGATCTCGGCGACGGACGTTGGCGGGTCACGGCTCCCGCACGGCGGAGGACCGGGGATCACGGCATCGTGACGGTCGAGGAGCCGGGCGAGGACGGCGTGCCGAACATCGCTCACGCCCGCCTCGTCGTTCCCCTGACCGCAGGTCGGCACGTCGTGTCGCGGCTGCCGATGCTGGGCTTCCGCAACGAGAGCGGCCCCGTCGAGCGCGACATGAGCAACGGCGGCGGGAACCCGCGCGACGGAGTCCCGATGCGGATCGCCTCGATCCCTGCCGCCGACGGATTCGGCGTGTCCACGCCGTCGGAGATCGTGCTCGCACTCGACGGGCACGCCACGCGCTTCACCGTCGACGTCGGGGTCGATGACGAGACACCGACCTCCGCCGCCTCGGCGGAGGTGCTCGGTGACGGACGGGCGCTCGTCCGGGTGTCGGTGAGCGGAGGCGCACCGGCGGTCCCGCTCGACGTGGACGTCACCGGGATCGACACGTTGACCCTGCGCACCCTTCCCGAGGACGTCGATGACTCGCCGGCGCACGTGGACTGGGCCAACGCCCGCGTCCTGGTGCCGACCTCAGGCCTGCACACCACCCCCCACCCCGGTCGATGACGACCGGAGCACACGAAAGGACCCCCATGCACAAGAGACGGTTGGGCGTCGTCGCCGCGGCGGCGGGCATCGCGCTGCTGGCAGCGTGCAGCAGTGGGAACGGGACGCCGACGAGCACCGCCGGAGCTACCACCGGCGCTGCGGCCACCACACCTGCCGCGCCGGTGACCATCACCTATGAGGTGTGGGCCGGTACCCAGACTCCTGCGATGAAGGAGATCGCAGCCGCGTTCACCAAGGAGAACCCGAACATCACCGTCAACGTCCAGGAGCTGCCGTGGCCCCAGTACTGGTCGACGTTGCAGACCGGTGCCCAGGGAGGGACCGCGCCGGACGCGTTCTGGATGCTCGCCCAGCAGATCCGTCCCTATGCCGCGGGCGGCCAGCTGCTGGACATCAGCGACGAGATCAAGGCCGAGAACGTCGACCTGTCGAAGTACCCGAAGGCCGTCATCGACCTGTACGACCAGGGGGACGGCAAGATCTACGGGCTTCCCAAGGACTTCGACACCAACGCCGTCTGGTACAACAAGGCGCTGTTCGACGCTGCCGGTGTCGCCTACCCCACGGCCGACTGGACCTGGGCTGACTTCCGTGCGACCGCCAAGGCCCTGACCAAGAAGGGCGTGTGGGGCACCGCGGCCCCGATCGACTACCAGAGCGGGTACTACAACACCATCTTCCAGGCCGGCGGTCGCGTGATCGCCGCGGACGGCAAGCACGCCGCGCTGGACACCCCCGAGGCGATCAAGGGCATTCAGTTCTGGACCGACATCATGAAGGACGGTTCGTCGCCCACCCTTCAGCAGATGTCCGACACCGAGGCTGAGACCATGTTCGAGCAGGGCAAGGTGGCCATGTACATGTCCGGCGCCTACTGGGCCCTGCAGCTGTACAACAACACCGCGCTGCGTCCGAACATCGGCGTCGCGCCCCTGCCTGTGGGACCTGCGGGCCGCGCCACCGTCTCCAGCGGCATCGAGAACGTGGGCTTCGCCGGGACCAAGCACCCGCAGGAGGTCAAGAAGTTCCTCCTGTTCGCCAGCGGTCAGGAGGCGGCGAACATCCAGGCGAAGAGCGGGGCCGTCCTGCCGGCCTACGCCGGGACCGAGCAGACCTGGATGAGCGCCATGCCCGACTTCAAGGACCTGCAGGTGTTCATCGACGCCAGCAAGTACGCCGTGCCGCTCCCCGTCCAGGGCAACGCGGCCGAGTGGCAGGGGCTGCAGACCCAGTACCTGACGCCGGCCTGGAACGGTCAGGTGCCCGTGGAGCAGGCTGCGAAGGACTACAGCGCGGCGATCGACAAGGTCCTGGCCGCAGGCTGATGTCGACGGCAACCCGGGTCCCGGTGCGGCGGCGCGTCCGCCGCACCGGGACCCCGACCCCCACGCGAAGGACGCGCCGCAGGACCGACTGGTGGGCCGTCCTCATGATCGCGCCGGCCACCCTCGGGCTGGCCGTGCTCTACCTCTGGCCCTTTCTCGAGACGTTCCTCAAGAGCTTCAAGGGCAACGCGCTGTTCGGCCCGTCGAAGTTCGTGGGCGTCCAGAACTACTCGAACCTCATCAGCAACGACGCGTTCTGGCACGCGCTGCGCAACTCGATGCTCTACACGGCCCTCGTCCTGCTCGGAGTACCGCTCGCAGTCGTGCTCGCCGCTCTCATCGAGCAGGTCACGCGCGGCCGCACCATCTACCAGGTGCTCTTCTTCCTGCCCGTGGTGACCCTTCCGGTGGCCATCGGGATGGTGTGGCGGCTCATCCTCAACGGCGACTTCGGCCTCCTGAACTGGGTGCTCTCGAGGTTCGGGATTCCCGGCGAGTACTGGGTGGCCGATGCCCGGTTCACCATCTGGGCCTTCGCCGCCGTCGGGATCTGGATGGGGCTCGGGATCAACTTGATCATTCTCGGAGCCGGCCTGCAGGGCATCTCGCCCGAGCTGTACGAGGCCTCGGCGCTGGACGGCGCGGGTCGAGCCCGCCAGTTCCGCTCGATCACCGTGCCGCTGCTGTCGCCCACGATCTTCTTCGTCGTCATCCTGACGGTCATCTCCGCCCTGCAGATGTTCGACCTCGTCTTCATCATGCTGGGGAGTGTGAACAACACGGCCATCGACGGCTCGAAGACGATCGTCTACCTGTTCTACGAGGCGGCATTCGTGCAGTTCAAGCAGGGCTACGCGGCCGCAATCGCCGTCGTCCTGCTCATGGTGATCATGGCGGCCACCGCGATCCAGTTCCGGCTGCAACGAAAGTGGGTCGTGGATGTCTGAGACCGAGATCGCCCGCCCGGCCTCGCGCCGAGGCGGCTCGCGGCGCGGCGAGATGGTGGTCCATGCGGTGCTCATCCTCGGTGCCGCGCTGATGATCGTGCCGTTCATCTGGCAGATCCTGACGTCGTTCAAGACCCCGAACGAGGTCGCGTCGCTGCCGCCGACCCTTCTGCCCACCGCGCCGACCGTGCATGCCTACGCGACGTTCTTCCAGACGGTGCCGTTCCTGCGACAGTTCATGGTGTCCGTGTCGTCACTGGTGATGCGGGTCGCCGGGCAGCTGTTCGTGGCGTCCCTGGCGGGGTATGCCTTCGCCCGGCTGCGATTTCCCGGGCGCGACCTGGTGTTCACGTTGTACCTGCTGATGCTGATGGTTCCCAGCCAGCTCTTCCTGCTCGGGCAGTTCGAGATCATGAAAGAGCTCGGACTGCTGAGCAAGCTACCGGCCCTGGCCATCCCCGGGATGTTCTCGGCCTTCGGGACGTTCCTCCTGCGGCAGGCATTTCGCGGCCTGCCCGCCGAGTTCGAGGAGGCCGCCAGGTTGGACGGTGCCAACACCTGGCAGGTCTTCTGGCACGTGATGCTCCCGATGGCCCGGCCGATGATCGCCGCACTGGCCGTGCTGACATCGCTGTACTCGTGGAACGACCTGCTCTGGCCGCTGATCGTGACCCCGACGGGGGCGAACCGGCCACTGACGGTGGGCCTGGCGGCCATGCAGGGGCAGTACGGAACGGACTACCCCACGCTCATGGCCGGCGCACTCGTCTGCCTGGCCCCGTTGGTGCTCGTCTTCCTGCTGCTACGCCGGCAGTTCTTCGCCGGGATCGCCAGCAGCGGACTGAAGGGATGAGTCGGTGAACGTCCTGGCGACTGAGCTGGTCCACCTCCGGCGTGGGGGGACGAGCGTCGTGGTAGACCTTCGCGGCGGGCGACTGCCGCGGATCCTGCACTGGGGTCCGGACCTGGGCGAGGCCACCACGGCGGACCTCGTCTCCCTGGCGTCCTCGGTCCAGCCGACCGTGGGCGACAGCGCCATCACCTACCCCCAGCCGATCCCCGTGGTCCCGCAGCTCGCCGAAGGATGGCTCGGCCGGCCGGGCATCGCGGGCAGCCGCCGGGGGAGGGACTTCGCCCCGCTCTTCCGCGACGCGCGCAGCGAGCTCTCCGAGACTGAGGGGCGCGCCCGGCTGCGCACCGAGGCGGTCGACGAGGTGGGCCTCCTGCGGATGGTGGTGGACCTCGAGCTGACGGACCAAGGCCTGTTGTGCCTGGGGGTCGAGCTCGTGAACGAGGGACAGGACGCGTTCCGTCTCGACGTGCTCGAACCGGCCGTGCCGATCCCCGACGAGGCCGCCGAGATCCTCGACTGGACCGGCAGATGGGCTCGGGAGCGGGTTCCCCAGCGGCACCCGCTCCCGGCAGGGGTGTGGCTGCGCGAGAGCCGGGGCGGCAAGCCCGGCCTCGACGGCTCGTCGTTGATGTGCGTCGGGGCGCCCGGGTTCGGTTTTCGGGCCGGCCGGGTGTGGGCCGTGCACCTGGCGTGGAGCGGCAACCAGGCCCTGGCCGCCGAGCTGACGCCAGCCGGGTCTCGCCTGCTGCGCGCCGGAGAGCTGATGCTGCCGGACGAGGTGGTGCTTGCTGCGGGGGAGCGATACCGCGGTCCCCGGCTCCTCGCGTCCTGGGGAGAGGGCCTCGACGCGCTCTCGGCGCGCTTCCACCGCTACCTGCGTGCACGGCCCGGGCACCCCGCGTCGCCCCGACCGGTGCTGGTGAACACCTGGGAGTCCGTCTACTTCCAGCAGTCGCTCGAGCCCCTGCTGAGGATGGCGGAGCGCAGCGCCGAGCTCGGGGCGGAGCGCTTCGTCCTCGACGACGGCTGGTTCCTGGGCCGCCGCGACGATCACACATCCCTCGGCGACTGGCTCGTCGACCCGGAGGTCTGGCCGCGGGGCCTCGCCCCGCTCTCCTCGCGGGTGCACGACCTCGGCATGCAGTTCGGCCTCTGGTTCGAGCCGGAGATGATCAGCCTCGACTCCGAGCTGGCCCGGGCGCACCCCGACTGGGTCTTCGACGCGGGCCACGGCCCCGGGCTGCCGTCGCGCCACCAGCACGTGCTGGACCTTGCCCATGCGGAGGCGTTCCGCCTGGTCCACGACCGCGTCACGCTTCTCGTCGACGAGCTGGGCATCGACTTCATCAAGTGGGACCACAACCGTTCGCTCACCGACGCGGGCCACTCGTTCGACGGGCGAGCCGGCGTGCGGGAGCAGACGCTGCGGGCCTACCGGATGATGGACGAGCTGAGGAGCAGGTTCCCTCGCCTGGAGATCGAGTCCTGCGCGAGCGGCGGTGGGCGGGCCGACCTCGGCGTGCTCGACCGCACCGACCGCGTGTGGCCGAGCGACTGCAACGACCCGCACGACAGGCTCGACATCCAACGGTGGACCGGGCTCTTGCTGCCGCCGGAGCTGATGGGCACCCACATCGGATCCGGTGAGGCGCACACCACCCATCGCCACGCCGGTCTGGACTTCCGCGCGGCGGTCGCCTTCTGGGGGAACCTCGGCGTGGAGCTCGACCTGACCGCGGTCGACGACGACACGTTCGAGCGGACGGCAGCGTGGGTCGCCGCGCACAAGGACTGGCGGGCCCTGCTCCACGCCGGCACGGTCGTCCACGCCGACACGACGCCGGAGGTGCGGCTCGAGGGTGTCGTGGCTCCCGACCAGGATCGCGCCCTCTACCACTTCGCCGTGCTCGACCGTCCCGCCGGCTGGCCACCGGCCAGGCTCCGGCTGCCCGGACTCGCCCCCGACCGGCGCTACGAGGTGGCCGAGCTCGCCGTCGGCGACCCCGTGCCGGAGGGGCAACGTCCGCCCTGGATGACCGCCGCGTTGGTCCAGACCGGCCGCGTGCTCGAGACCGTCGGCGTCGAAGCACCGTCCCTTGACGTGGACCATTCGGTGCTCCTGCAGGTCGCCGCGACGTCGTGAAGGAGCTCCAAGCATCGGACGTCGTTCAGCTGCGACACGTCGGCACCGAGCACGAGACCACCGCAACCATCTCGGCGCGTGCGGCCGCAGTCCGCAGCCTCACGGTGGACGGGATCGCCCTGGTCGAGCCGACCACCCGGGTGCCCGACCTCCCCGGGATGGCCGGCGCCGTCCTGGCCCCGTGGCCGAACCGCGTCGAGGACGGGACGTGGTGGTACGACGGGCAGCGCCTGCAGCTGCCGGTCAACGAGCCCGAGCTCGGCAACGCCATCCATGGCCTTCTCGCGCAGACCGACTTCGCCGTGCGCGCGCGCAGCGCATCGAGCGTGGAGCTGCGGACGACCATCGACCCGCAGCCCGGGTACCCGTTCGCGCTCGAGGTGCGCGTCGGGTACAGCCTGCATCCGGACGGGCTGAGCGCACGTGTCGACCTGGAGAACCGTGGGACACGCGCGGCGCCGGTGGCCGTCGGCGTGCACCCCTACCTCCGGCTGGGCGACACCCCGCTCGACGACCTGCGCGTGTCGATCGACGCCGATCGGGCGTGGCTGCTGGACGCGCGCAACCTTCCCGGCGTGCCACGCGATGTCCGCGGGGCCACCGAGGACGTCCGTGCCCCACATCCGGTCGACGACGTGCCGGCCCATGCCCTGTACCGGCGCATGGACATCGCGAGCCGCGGACTGGTCCACCGACTGTCGGCGGAAGACGGTCGTGCGGTCGAGCTCTGGGCGGATGCCACCCTGCCGTGGACCCAGTGGTACGTGGCCCCCGACCTGATGACGGACGACGGTCCCCGCCGCGCCGTTGCGGTCGAGCCGATGAGCGCGCCTCCGAACGCGCTCCGCAGCGGTGTGGACCTGTACCGCCTGCCTCCCAACGGCTCTCGAACCTGGAGGTGGGCGATCCGTCTGCGTCAGCCGGAGTCTCTCGCCCGGTAGTCCCGCGGGCTCATCGCGTGGTGGCGGCGGAACTGCCGCGAGAAGTAGAGGGGGTCGTCGTAGCCGACCTCCCGGGCGATCTCCGCGATCGTCGCGTTGCTGGTGTCGAGCAGCTGACGAGCTCGCGACATGCGCAGCGCCGTGTGGTGGGCCAGGACCCCGCCACCGGTCGCCTTCCTGAAGAGCGCCGTCAGGTGGGACGGAGACACGCCGACCAGGCGTGCCAGGTCCGGTACGGGCACTGACCCGTCGAGCCGGTCCGCGAGGTAGGTCATGGCCCGCTGGAGCGGGTCGCCGGGCGCCGGGAACACCTGGTCCACGCTGATCTGCGTCAGCAGCTTCCACGCGGCCCCAGCCGCCGCGACCAGGCGCGCGGGCGACTGGTCGCGTTCCAGGCCCGAGACGATCTCGTCGAGGAGGGCAACCGCACGCTCGATGCCCCGCACGGCCACGATCGGCTTGGCAGGCGACACGCCCATCGAGCCGGCGAGCTCGGCAACATCCGTGCCGCGCAGGTGGCACCACCAGATCGTCCAGGGCTGCCCGTCGCCGGCCCCGTACGAATGAGGCACGGAACGCGGGATGACGGCGGCCGATCGCGGCGCGACGCGGTGCACGGAGTCCCCGATCCGAATCCATCCGTTGCCCGAGGCGCAGACGATGACGATCGTCTCCGGGGCGCCGCGTGGGCGGCGCATCAAGTGGTCGCGGGCCTCCGGGTAGTAGCCCGCGTCGGTCACCACGAGTCGCCTCGTGACCGGGCGCTCCAACGCCTCCGCGACGGCGGGTCGCGGCACCACGACGAGCCGTTGGTTCCTGAATCCCTCCTGGATCGGCACGTCCTCATCCTGTCCGAGGACAGTCCGATCGTCCAGGTACTGCGGTCGTATCGCCATTCCCACCGGTCGGGTCCTCCGGTGGGATCAAGGGGTGGAACACGATCGGCTTCTCCTGCCAGACCCGCCCGCGCCGCTGGCCCGACAGCTCGCGAGCGGCGAGGCCATCGCATGGAGCCAGCCCGTCGTCATGCGCACCTACGAGCCCGCCGAGCCCGACCGATTCCCGATGTTCCTCGATCGGCGTGTCTACCAAGGGTCGAGCGGCCGGGTCTATCCGATGCCGTTCATCGACCGGGTCGCCACCGAGAGCCGGCCCCGGAGGTGGCAGGCGGTCCACCTCGAGAACCGCTGGATCCGGCTGATGGTGCTCCCCGAGCTCGGCGGCCGCATCCACGTCGGGCTCGACAAGACGGCGAGCTACGACTTCTTCTACCGCAACAACGTGATCAAGCCGGCGCTCGTCGGGCTCGCGGGTCCGTGGATCTCGGGTGGGGTCGAGTTCAACTGGCCGCAGCACCACCGCCCGGCAACCTTCCTGCCGGTCCAGACGGAGATCGAGGGGAGCCCTGACGGAACCGTCACGGTCTGGTGCTCCGACCACGACCCGTTCACGCGGATGAAGGGCATGCACGGGATCCGGCTGCGGCCCGATCGCGCCGTGGTCGAGGTCGTCGTCCGGCTTCACAACCGGACCAGCCAGGCGCAGACCTTCCTCTGGTGGGCCAATGTCGCCGCCCGCGTGCACGACGAGTACCAGTCCTTCTTCCCCACCGACGTCCGCTTCGTCGCGGACCACGCGCGTCGGGCGATCACGGCCTTTCCCGAGGCGGATCGTCCTTACTACGGCGTCGACTACCCGGCGCGGGCGGCGGATGGGCGCGACCGGCTGGACTTCTACCGGAACATCCCGGTTCCGACGTCGTACATGGTCACCGACTCCGTCGACGACTTCTTCGGCGGCTACGACCATCGGGCGCGGGCGGGATTCGTCCACGTCGCCGACCACCGGATCGCCCCGGGGAAGAAGCAGTGGACCTGGGGGGATGCGGCCTTCGGCCATGCCTGGGACCGGCTGCTCACCGACGGCGACGGTCCGTACGTGGAGCTCATGGCCGGTGTGTACACGGACAACCAACCGGACTTCGCGTGGCTCGAACCGGGCGAGACCAAGACGTTCACCCAGACGTGGTACCCGATCCAGGAGATCGGACCGGCCCAGCAGGCGAACCAGGACGCCGCCGTCCGGCTGGACGTGGTCGGCGACTCGGTGCGCGTGGGGCTGTGCGTGACGTCGGATCGGCCGGGATCGACGGTCCGCGTGGCCGTCGGCCCGCGAGTCGTCCTGGATCGCCGGGTCGACCTCGCGCCCGGCAAGCCGTTCCTCATGAACGTCCCCGCGCACGGGGCGGCGGCCGAGGAGGTGGAGGTGCTCGTTGTGCAGGCGGGCACCGAGATCATCCGATGGCGTCCCCGCCCCGTGTCGCGGGGCGCCGAACCCTGGGTCGCCGTCGAGCCGGCGGCGCCGGAGGACATGTCGACGGTGGAGGAGCTCTATCTGACGGGCATTCATCTCGCTCAGTACCGTCATCCGACCCGCTCACCCCTGCCCTACTGGAACGAGGCTCTGCGCCGCGACCCCGGTGACGCCCGAACCCACATCGCCCTCGCCGACGATCGCCTGCGTCGGGCCGACGTCGAGGGCGCGGAAGAGCATGCCCGCCGGGCCATCGCGCGCCTGACGAGGCGCAACGGCAATCCGCGAGACGGCGAGGCCTCGTACCTCCTGGGACTCGCGCTCGTCAGGCAGGGGCGGAGCGAGGAGGCCTACGACGCCCTGGCGAAGTCGGCGTGGGACGGACGCTGGAGCGGCCCGGCGAGTCTCGAGCTCGCGCGCATCGACGCCCGGGCCGGTCGGTGGGCCGAGGCGGCGGCCCGAGCCGACGCGGCGTTGCGTGGCTGCCCCGAGGACTCGCGTGCCGAGACCGTGCGCGTCGTTGCGCTCCGTCACCTTGGACGTGTCCCCGAGGCGGACGACGTGCTGACGGCATGGCTGACCCGTGACCGCCTCGACCAGGTAGGACGCGAGCTCGCAGGTTTCGCGCGGAGCGGCGATGGCCGGACCTTGATCGATGTCGCGTCCGAGCTTGCCTCGGCTGGAGCGTTGGAGAACGCCGAGAGCGTGCTGGCCGATGCTGAGCAGGCCGAGCCCACCGCCGCCGGGGAGCTTCGCCCGCTGGCTGCCTATCACCGGGCCGTCGTGCTCGAGGCGCTCGGCGACCACGCCAAGGCTGCCGACGCGCGTCGCCGGGCGCGCGCGATGGACGACACCTGGTGCTTCCCGGCCGGTCACGCAGACCATGACGCGCTCCGCGCCGCACTCAGGGCCGACCAGCGTGACGACAGGGCAGCGTCCCTGCTGGGGATGCTGCTGTACGACGCCGGCCGGCAACGGGAGGCCCTCGAGCTGTGGCTCGCCGCGATCGCCCGCGGCGCCCGGGACTCCGTGATCATGCGGAACGCCGCGATCGCGCTGGTCAACCTGGACGGGGAGGACGAGCGCGCTCTGGAGCTGTACGACCGAGCCATCGCGCTCGATACGAACGCACGCCTCCTGTACGAGAGGGACCAGCTGCTGGCGCGCATGGGCGCGGGTGCATCCGTCCGCGTCACCCTGCTGGACCAGGCCCGCCCCGAGGTGCTCCGGCGGGACGACCTGACCGCGGTCTACTGCGAGGAGCTCGTCAAGGTCGGCCGTGCCGTCGAGGCGCTCGCCATCCTCGAGTCCCGGCAGTTCGCGCCCTGGGAAGGCGGCGAAGGCGCGGTCATCTCCGTGTGGGAGTCGACGACGACGACACTGGCGGCACTCGCGCAGGGGCGGGGCGATCTCGAGGGGGCCGCGGGCTTCCTCCGCCGTGCCATCGAGATCCCGGAGAACCTCGGTGAGGCCCGCCATCCGCTGACGGACACGCGGCAGCTGCACGAGCGTCTTGCGTGCGTCCTTGACCGCCTCGGCGCGAACGAGGAAGCGGTCGCCGTTCGCTCGCGGGCCGTCACGAGCGACGCTGAGCCCGCGGGAGCGGTCACCGACGGATCCCCGATCGACTACTTCGCGACGTCCTTGCCGGATCTGCTGCTGTTCCACCGGGACGAGCAGCCGGCGCCGAAGCCGACGAGCTGACGACCGACCGACGCCCATCGACCGGCACCTGGGGCGGGCGGCGCCGCGCATCCTGACAACGCGCCGCTTGACACCCGTGCTTAGTTCGGACTAAAAAATAACTTGTGAACGAACGCGGCGCAGCGCAGCGCAAGGCATCCGTCCGCGACGTGCGGCGTGCGAACCGGGCCCTCCTGCTTCGCCACCTGCTCTTCAGCGGTGAGACGAGCCGGGCGTCCCTCGGCGAGGAGACCTCGCTGTCGCCGGCCACCGTGACGACCCTCGTGGGGGAGCTGATCGCCGAGGGGACGGTCGTCGAGCGCGGCCAGTCCGACTCGCCCGGCGGCCGCCCGCGGACGCTGCTGGCGGTCAACCCGGAGGCGGCCGTGGTCTTCGGTGCGGACGTCGGTGAGAACCGGGTCAGCGTGCAGGCGTTCGACCTGACGATGCGCCGGTTGGCGTCGCGCGAGTACCAGTTCGCGGGCCGGCGGATCGCGCCGGCCCACGTGACCAAGCTCGTCGACGAGTACGTCACGTCGATGCGGGCCGAGCTCGGGCCGCGGGGCGATGGGTCCGAGCGACGGGTGCTCGGGCTGGGGCTCGGCGTCCCCGGCATCGTCGAGCACCCCGAGAGCGCGGCCGGCGCTCCCGATCCGGCGGTCGAGCCGATCGTGCACGCGCAGGTGGTCGGGTGGGAGACGGAGACGTTCGCGCCCCTGGCGCGCCGCCTCGGGTTCCCCGTGCTGATCGACAACGGTGCGAAGACGACGACGCAGGCCGAGTCGTGGTTCGGCTCGGCGAAGGGCGTCGAGCACGGGGTCGTGGTCTTCATCGGCGACGGAGCGGGCGCCGGGATCATCACCAACGGCCGGCTCTACCGCGGCTCGAGCAGCTCCGCCGGCGAGTGGGGCCACACCAAGATCAGCCTCGACGGGGTGCGGTGCCGGTGCGGCTCGCAGGGCTGTGTCGAGACCTTCGTCGGCGCGTCCGCCGTCCTGGAGCGCTGGCGCGGGCGGGACGAAGCCTGGCGAGGGCGCGAGTCGACGGGTGTCGACGAGCTCTTCGCGGCCTACCGCAACGGCGAGGAGAGCGCGCGGTCGGCGCTGCACGGCCTCGTCGACCACCTCGGCCTGGCGCTGGCGAACCTCGTCAACCTCTACAACCCGCAGCAGGTCGTCGTCGCCGGCTGGTTCGGCGACCGGATCGTCAGCGAGTTCCTCGCCGACCTGCGTGCCGCGGTCCGCCGTTACTCGCTGCCGCAGCCCGGTGCCGAGGTCGTCGTCGAGCGCTCGACCCTCGGCCCGGAGATCGCCGCCCTCGGCGCCGCGACCCTGCCGCTGGACCACTTCATCGAGCACGGCTGGGGCCTCTAGCCCCAGCCACGCGCCACCGTCCGAACAGTTCCTCCGCCCCCACAGAAAGGAATCGCAACGATGCGATCTCGCCTCGCCGCGGCCACCCTCGCCGCCATCGCGATCGCCGCCCTCGCCGCCTGCAGCAGCGCCGGCGGCACGCAGCCGCCCTCCACGACGGCCGGAGCCGGCGCCCCTGCCGCCACCACGGCGGCCGCCGGCGGTCCGGCGGTCACCATCGCGTTCCTCATGCCGTGCTCCACCTGCGCCGACCGGTTCGAGGGCAAGGACAAGCCGTACTTCACGGACGCCGTCAAGGCGCTCGACCCGAACGCGACGGTCATCGCCAACAACGCCCAGGGTTCGGCCGACACCCAGCTGCAGCAGGCCGAGTCGGCGCTGACCAACGGCGCCAAGGTCATCGTCATCAGCCCCTACACCGCGCAGGCCGGCGCGTCGATCGTGGAGAAGGCGCACGCCGACGGTGCGAAGGTGCTCGCCTACGACGGCAACATCGAAGGCGCCGTGCCCGACGGCTACATCTCGTTCGAGAACGAGACGGTCGGCGAGATGCAGGGCCAGTACCTGCTGGACAACCTCAAGGACGGCTCGACGGTCGTCATGATCAACGGCGACACCACCTCGGCGCCCGGTGCGGCGTTCAAGGCGGGCGCGCACAAGGTCCTCGACCCCGCGTTCGCCTCCGGCAAGCTCAAGCTCGGCTACGAGTCGGACACCGCCGGCTTCGACCCGGCGACCGGGCAGCGGTCGATGGAGCAGGCCCTGACCAAGCTGAACGACAAGGTCGACGGTGTGCTGGCACCGAACGACGGGCTCGCCACCGCGGTGATCACGGCCCTGACCGCCCGTCAGCTCAACGGGAAGGTCCTGGTCACCGGCCAGGACGCCACCGATGCGGGCCTGACGAGCATCATCCTGGGCGACCAGTCGATGACCGTCTACAAGTCGATCCACGACGAGGCGACGACGGCCGCCAAGCTGGCGCTGGCCCTGGCCACGGGTGACGACGCCACGTTCAAGGCGACGGCGACCCAGTCGGTCAACAACGGCTCGGGTGACATCCCCTCCGTGCTGCTCAAGCCGGTGGCGGTCACGCTGAAGAACATCGCGGACACGGTCATCAAGGACGGGTTCACGACGAAGGCGAAGATCTGCGTCGACGCTGCGGCGAGCAAGTGCCCGCTGTGACGAGGACCGCGCTGCAGGACGGGTCGGGAGCGACGACCCGGCCCGTCCTGCAGATGCGGGGCATCGGCAAGCGCTACGGGCACGTGGTCGCCCTCGACGGCGTCGACCTCGACGTGAACGCGGGGGAGGTCGTCGCGCTCGTCGGCGACAACGGCGCCGGCAAGTCGACGCTCGTCAAGGCGATCGCCGGCACGCACCGCATCGACGAGGGCACGGTCCTCGTCGACGGTCAACCGGCGGAGCTCGGCTCGCCCGCCGCGGCCACCCGGCTGGGCATCGAGACCGTCTACCAGGACCTCGCGCTCTGCGACAACCTCGACGTGGTCGCCAACCTCTACCTCGGCCGCGAGGTGCGGCGCTCGCGGACCCCGTTCCTCAACCGCGAGGAGATGGAGCGTGACGCCGCTGCCGTGATCGCGGACCTGGCGGCCCACCTGCCCCGGCTCGACGCCCCGGTCGCGGCCCTGTCCGGCGGCCAGCGCCAGGCGGTCGCGGTCAGCCGCGCCGCGCTGTGGGGATCACGCATCGTGCTGCTCGACGAGCCGACCGCGGCCCTGGGCGTGGCACAGACGGCGATGGTCTACCGGCTGGTGCGCAGCCTGCGGGAGCGCGGCCTGGGCGTGGTCGTCATCTCCCACAACATGGCCGACGTCTTCGCGGTGGCCGACCGGATCTGCGTCCTGCGGCTGGGGCGCAACGCCGGCACTTTCCTGACGTCCGAGACGACCCCCGACCAGGTGGTGGCCGCCATCACCGGCAGCGCCGAGGTCGGCCCCCGGAAGGACTCGTGATGACCACCACCAGCCCAGCGGCCGCGACCGCCCCGCCGTCACCCGACCGTGACCGCGGCCGCGCCGCGGTGCGCGCCCCGCACCTGACCGGACCGGTCCTGGTCCTCCTCGGCATGGCGGCTGTCTGGGGCGTCTTCCAGCTGCTCAACCCGCACTTCCTCACCGCGCGGAACCTGTCGAACCTCGTGCTGCAGATCGGCGTGCTCGGCACGCTGTCGATCGGCATGGTGATCGTCCTCGTCCTGGGCGAGATCGACCTGTCGGTGGGTGCCATCGCCGGTGTCAGCGCCGGGGTCGTGGCACTGACGATCCGCGACGGGCACCTGCCGGGACTGGCCGCGATCGGGCTGGCCCTGCTCATCGGATGCCTCATCGGCCTCGTCCACGGCACGGTCATCACCGCGTTCGGCATCCCGTCCTTCATCGTCACGCTGGCCGGCCTGCTCGTCTGGCAGGGCGTGCAGCTGCTCGTCGTCGGCGCCGGAGGCGAGATCGCGATCCGTGACCCGCTCGTCAAGGCGATCGCCTCCACCTACCTGCCGCCCGCCTGGGGCTGGGCGCTGGCGGGGGTCGGGATCCTCGCCGCGGCGGCGGTCGTCGGGGGCAACCGGCGCCGTCGCCGGCGCTACGGGCTGGCCGGTGCGTCGGTGCGCAGCGGCGTCACCACGCTGGCAGTCGTCGCCGTGGTGGCCCTCGGCGGTGCGGCGCTGCTGAACTCGTACTTCGGCGTGCCGTGGATGCTCGTCATCCTCGTCGTGCTGCTGGCCGCCGGCACCGTCCTGATGCGGCAGACGACCTTCGGGCAGCACGTCTACGCGATCGGCGGCAACCGCGAGGCCGCCCGACGAGCCGGCATCGGGGTCCGCAGGACCACGATCGTCGTCTTCGTCATCGTCTCGGCGCTGGCGGCCCTGGCCGGGGTGCTGGAGGCGTCGCGGCAGTTCTCCGCCTCCAGCGCCCTGGGTGGCGGCACCCTGCAGCTCAACGCGATCGCCGCGGCCGTGATCGGCGGCACCAGCCTGTTCGGTGGGCGGGGCCGGATCTACCAGGCGCTGCTGGGCGCGCTGGTCGTCGGATCGGTGCAGAACGGCCTGGACCTGCTCGGCCAGCCGGCGGCGATCAAGAACATCTCCACGGGCGTGATCCTCGTGATCGCCGTCGTCGTGGACGCGATCGGGCGTCGCCGACGCCTCGACCGCGGTGCCTTCGACTGAGCCCGAACTCCGACGCGACTTGGACCTGACATGACCACGAACGCCTTCCCCGACGGCTTCCTGTGGGGAACCGCGACCGCCGCCTACCAGATCGAAGGGGCCGTCGACGACGACGGACGCACGCCGTCCATCTGGGACACGTTCTCGCACACGCCCGGCGCCACCGTGCGCGGTGACACGGGCGACATCGCCTGCGACCACTACCACCGCTGGCGCGACGACGTCGACCTGCTGGAGGACCTGGGCGTCAACGCCTATCGGTTCTCGATCGCCTGGCCACGCGTGGTCCCGGAGCTCGGTGGGAACGTCAACCCGAAGGGGCTGGACTTCTACGAACGGATCGTCGACGAGCTGCTGGCTCGCGCCATCACGCCGGTGGTGACGCTGTACCACTGGGACCTGCCGCAGTACCTGCAGGACCTCGGCGGCTGGGCGAACCGTGACACCGCCCACCGGTACGGCGACTACGTCGCCGCGGTCGCGGAACGCCTGGGCGACCGCGTGCCGTACTGGCTGACCCTCAACGAGCCGTACTGCTCCGCCTTCGTCGGGCACGCCCTCGGCCAGCACGCGCCCGGGATGCGGGACGAGGCGACCGCCGTCCGGGCCGTCCACCACCTCCTGCTCGCCCACGGCATCGGGGCGCAACGGCTGCGGGAGCAGGCCGTCGCCGGCCACGTGGGGATCACCTGCAACCTGACCGCGCCCTACCCGGCCTCCGCCACCGCCGAGGACCAGGCGGCCGCGCGCCGACTCGACCTCGTCGAGAACCGGATGTTCCTCGACCCGCTGTTCACCGGCGCCTACCCGCCGGACGCGGCCGCGTACTTCCGGGACGTCACGGACTTCGGCTTCGTCCGCGACGGCGACCTGGCCACGATCGCGGCGCCGCTGGACTTCTTCGGCATCAACTACTACGAGCAGCACGCGGTGCTGGCGGACCCCGACGACCCGGTCCGCGGCTGGCGGCGCGTCCCGGACCCCGACCCGACGATCGTCGGCATCGGGGTGCACCCCGAGGGCCTGCGCACCGTGCTCACCCGGGTCGCCCGCGACTACACCTCGGTGCCGCTCGTCGTCACCGAGACCGGCATCGCCCTGCACGACTACGTCGACCCCGAGGGCCGTGTCCACGACGCCGAGCGCATCGCGTTCTACGAGTCCCACATCCGCGCCGCACGGCAGGCGATCGACGACGGCGTCCCGCTCGTCGGCTTCTTCCCCTGGTCGCTGCTCGACGACTTCGAGTGGTCGTGGGGCTACGGCTACCGCTACGGCATGCACTACGTCGACTACGCCACCCAGGCCCGCATCCCCAAGGACAGCGCACGCTGGTTCGCCACGGTCACACGGGCCAACGGGCTCTAGTCGGTCGGACCCACCGCGGCCGCTGAGCCGTCGCCCTGCTCGGGGCGGAGGTGGTACGCCGCGAGCGTCCGGACGGCGCACCGGTCCACCTTGCCGCTCGCGGTGCGTGGGAGGGCGGCCAGGGCGACGACCGCCTTCGGCAGCTTGTAGCGGGCGAGCTGCGGGGACGCGAGCGCCCTGACCTCCTCGAGCGACGGCGCCGTCGCTGGGTCGCACTCGAGCACGGCGACGACGATCTCGCCCCAGGTCGGGTCCGGGGCGCCCACCACGACGAGGTCGGCGACGTCCAGCCCGGCGATCGCGGCCGCGACCTCGTCGGG
The DNA here is from genome assembly GCF_001898175.1 of Cellulomonas sp. 73-92. GTDB lineage: Bacteria > Actinomycetota > Actinomycetes > Actinomycetales > Cellulomonadaceae > Cellulomonas. The sequence goes on along the minus strand of NZ_MKTH01000024.1, from coordinate 270,047 downwards.
CAGCACCTTCTCGCCGCCGGTGTTGATCACGTCGCTCATGCGCCCGACGACGTCCAGGCACCCGTCGTCGGCACGCACGGCGAGGTCCCCGGTGCGCAGCCAGCCGTCCGCGAGCGCCGCCGCGGTGGCCTGCGGGTCGCGCCAGTAGCCGCGCGTCACCTGTGGTCCGCGGACGCGGATCTCGCCGCGGCGTCCGGCGCCTGTGACGACCTCGCCGGACGCGGTGTCGACGAGCTGCAGCTCGAGGTAGGGCAGCGGGGTGCCGATCGAGCACGTGGGCGATCCGCCGCGGGCCTGGCGCTGGAGCGTCCCGGAGGGAGCGACCTCCGTCATCCCCCAGGAGGGGTACAGCGTGGCGCCCTGCCGGGCGTAGGCCTCGACGAGCTGCGTCGCGACCGGTGCACCGCCGACGAGGGCGACCCGGAGGTGGGAGAGGTCGGTCTGCCCGAACTCGGGGCACCGGGCGATCGCGGCATACATGGCGGGCACCCCGAACACGCTCGTGATGCCCCCGACGGCCAGGTCCGTCAGCGTCCGTTCGGCGCAGAAGGTGGATCGCACCACGGCGGTGCCACCGCGGCGCAGCGTGCTCAGGGTGAAGGTGTTGAGGCCGCCGATGTGGAACATCGGGGCGACGGCGAGGGTGACGTCGTCCGCCCTCAGGTCGAGGCACTCCTCGAGGTTGCGGGAGCTCCACCACAGGTTGGCGTGGCTGAGCATGACGGCCCGGGGGCGACCCGTGGAACCCGACGTGAACATGAGGACGGCCAGGTCGTCCGGGTCGGGGGAGACGGCGGGCTCGTCGTCCGCGGGTCGCAGCGCGGCCGTCGGCCAGTCGAGCCGGGCGGGGGCGCAGGCCGCCAGGTCCGGGTCCACCGGCCCCGTCGCGGGGTGCACCACCACCGCTCGCGGTTCGACGAGGTCCAGCGCCGCGGCCAGCTCCGGGCCGGTGGCGCGGAAGTTGAGGGGGACGAACACGGCGCCGGCGAGGTGGGTGGCGAGCAGCGTGACCAGGAGCCCGGGGTCGTTGCGACCGGACCAGCACACGCGGTCGCCGCGCCGGGTGCCCTGCTCGCGCAGGGTGGTGGCCAGCGCCGTCGCGAGGCGCCACACCGTGCCGGCGTCGAGCACCGCGTCCGCGTCGTCGCGGATCACGGGATCGTCGGGACGGTCCTGGGCCCGGCGTCCGAGCGCCGAGACCAGAGACAGGTCGGTGGGGGACATCATCGCGTCACGGGTGAGGCCGGTGGAGGGGCGGCAGGACGGGCCCGGTCGCCCCTCCACCGGGGTGCTCAGGAGGCAGCGCCGACCTGGGCGGCGGGCCGGGACGCGGCCGGCGCCTTGACGGCGAGGACGCGGCCCAGCACCACGGCGAGCGCGATGCCGACGCCGGCGACGACGATCGAGACGATGAACGGGTTGGTGTAGTCACCCTTGGCGCCACCACCCATCGACGCGCCGATCTTCGGGCCGAAGTACGCGGCGATCGAGTACGCGCTGAACATGATGCCGTAGTTGACGCCCTGGAACCGGGGGCCGAAGGTCTTCATGGTCAGGGCGGGGAACACGCCCATCACGCCGCCGAAGCAGAGGCCGAGCAGCACGATCCCGATGACGAAGCCGACGGTCGAGTGCAGCGTGAGGAGCACCACCATCGCCACGGCGACGACCGCGTAGATGAACACGACGGCCGTGGTGTAGCCGAGCCGGTCGGAGACCGCGCCCCACGCGAACCGCCCGGCCGCGTTGCAGATCGAGTAGATCGAGACGAGCACCGCGGCGGTCGCGGCGCTGATGCCGAACATCTTGGTCTGGGCGATCGGGGAGAGCTGCGAGGCGATGAGCAGGCCGGAGAAGGCGCCGGCGCCGAGCATGACGAAGATGAGGTAGAACGCCGGCTTCCTCAGCATCTCCGTCCACGTGTGGTTCACCGGGGCGGCGGCGCCGGTCGGCGGGGTCCACCCGGCCGGGGCGTAGCCGTTCGGCGCGGGCTGGATGAGCAGCGTGCCGAGCACGACGACGACGGCGTAGACGATGCCCATGCGGACGAACGCCGCGCCGACGCCCGACGACTTGATGATGGCCTGCGCCACGGGGGCGGCGACGACCGAGCCGGCGCCCATGCCCATGGTGATGAGGCCGGCCGCCAGGCCGCGCCGGTCCGGGAACAGCTTGATCGTGTTGTTGAGGCACCCCGAGTACGCGAAGCCCTGCCCCAGGCCGGCGATGAGGCCGTAGTAGAGGTAGAGCTGGGTGGTGCTGCTCGCGGTGCCGGTGAGGATGAACCCGAGCGCGAAGAGGAGCGAGCCGCCGAAGATCGCGAGGCGGGCGCCGCCGCGGTCGATGATGTAGCCGCCGGCGATCATGGGGATGGGGGCGATGGCCCCGTTGATGGTGAAGGCCAGCATGACCTGACCCATGGTCCAGCCGTGCGCGCTGGTGAGCGGCCCGGCGAACACCGAGAAGGCGTAGATCGCGCCGGTGCACAGCAGGACGAGCACGGATCCGGCAAGGACCCGCCAACGATTGATGGTCTGCATCACGGTGTCTTTCAGGACAGAGCGGCGACGGAGGCCGTGCGCTCGGGGGTGGACAGGGTGTTCAGCTCTCCCCAGACCTCGCGGAACAGTCCCGCGGGCATGGGGCTCAGGGTGGGCGAGACCGCGGGCGTGAAGTCCATCTGGTCGAGGACGTCGCGCTGGAGGTCGATGCCCGGGGCGATCTCGATGACGGTCATGACGCCGTCGACGAGCTGCAGCACGGCGCGCTCGGTGACGTAGAGCACGCGCTGCCCCCGCTGTGCCGCGTACGTCCCCGAGAAGGTGATCTGCTCGACGTCGAGCAGGAACTTGTGCGCCTTGCCTTCCGCGACGACCTTCACCTCGCCCCCGGCGACCTCGACCTCGAGGCCGCCGGCGGTGAACGTGCCGGCGAAGATCAGGGTCTTGGCCGACTGGCAGATGTCGATGAACCCACCGCAGCCGGCCACCCGCCCGTTGAACTTCGAGACGTTGACGTTCCCGTGGCTGTCCGCCTGGGCCAGGCCCAGCACGGCGCAGTCGAGGCCGCCGCCGTCGTAGAAGTCGAACTGCGAGTGCATGTCGACCAGGGCCTCGGGGTTGTACGCGTGCCCGAAGTCCTTCAGGCCCGCCGGGACGCCGCCGATGGCGCCGGCCTCCGTGGTGAGCATGATCTGGTCGCTGATGCCCTCCTCGGCGGCGACCGTGCCGACGTCGCACGGGATGCCGACACCGAGGTTGAGCACCGCCCCCGGGCGGAGCTCCATCGCGCTGCGTCGCGCGATGACCTTGCGCTCGGAGAGGGGGATGGGGGTGATCGCCTCCAGCGGCACGCGCAGCTGGCCCGAGAACGACGGGTTGTAGCGCGTGTTCTCGGTCTGGAAGTGGTTCTCCGGCTGCGAGACGACGAGGTAGTCGACGAGGATGCCGGGCACCTTGACGAGGTTCGGGTCGAGCGAGCCGGCGGCGGCGATCGACTCCACCTGCGCGATGACGATGCCGCCGCTGTTGCGGGCGGCCTGGGCGATCGGCAGCACCTCGAGCTTGAGGCCCTCGTGCTCGAGCGTGAGGTTGCCGTGCTCGTCGGCCACGGTGCCGCGGATGAGCGCGACGTCGACCGGGAACGAGGGGTAGAACAGCCACTCCTGGCCGGCGAGCTCGATGACCTGCACAACGTCGTCGGTCGAGGACGGCGACATGCGCGCGCCCTCGACCCGCGGGTCGACGAACGTGCCGAGGCCCACCTTGGTGATGACGCCGGGCCGCTTGGCGGCGATCTCGCGGTAGAGCTGCGTGATGACGCCCTGCGGCAGGTTGTAGGCCTGGCAGCCGTCCTCCTGGATGAGCTTGGCCAGGCCGGGGGAGGCGATGGCGATGCCCCCGATCCAGCGCTTGATGAGGCCGCGGTGACCCCAGTGGCTCATGCCCCTGTCGCGGCGGTTGCCCACCGCGGACGCGTGGACCACGGTGAGGTCGCGCGGGGCCGCCTCCGCCAGGAACCGCTGCTCGACGGCGATGAGCGTCTCCTCGTTGACGCATGCCAGGCCGAAGCCGGACAGCGCCACGGTGGAGCCGTCCTTGATCAGCGCGGCGGCCTGCTGGGGCGTGATGACCTGTGCCACGGGCGTCTCCTTCGTCGCATGGGCCGGGTGCGGCCCGGGCAGAACAATTCCGGACTTGTGACGTCCGTAACTAGGGACGATCGTCCTGAGAGACGTCGCGGGGCGTGGCCCGACGATGGGCACCGGGCGCCGGCGGGCGCCGCCGGACGACGACGTCGGCCACATCCTGCGAAAGGCACACCACGATGGACTTCACGCTGACCGACGAGCAGGAGCTGCTCCTGTCCAGCCTCGACGAGCTGCTCGAGCGCGAGTGCCCCGAGTCGTACATCGCGGACCTCGACCTGCACCACGAGTCCGCGACGAGCTTCCGCAAGGCCCTGCACGAGGCGGGCTTCATGTCGCTCGGCTTCCCGGAGGAGTACGGCGGCATGCCGTGCGACGCCGTCACGCTCGTGCTGCTCGCCGAGCGCGTCTGCCGGCAGGGGCTCAACAACGGCTTCGGCCTCGAGCTGCTGCAGGCGATGGACATCCTCGAGTTCGGCTCGGAGGCCCAGAAGCAGGAGATCCTCGGCCTGCTCGCCAACGGCCGCGTGCCGTTCGCGCTCGGGTTCACCGAGCCCGGCGCGGGCTCGGACAACTCCGCGATGACCACCTCGGCCGTGCACCACGACGGGCTGGTGACCTTCAACGGCACCAATACGCTCATCACGGCCGCGCTGCAGAGCAAGTACCTGCTGGTCATGGCGAAGAACCCGGACACGGACGACCCGCGCAAGGCGATCTCCATGTACCTGGTGCCGATGGACGCCCCGGGCGTGACCACCAACCGCCTGGAGAAGATCCTCTGGTACACGCAGGACAGCTGCGAGATCTTCCTCGACGACGTCACGCTGCCCGAGGAGGAGTGCCTCGTCGGCGTCAAGGGCAACGGCTTCAAGCAGCTGATGCGCAACTTCGAGATGGAGCGGCTCGTCATCGCCGCGACGTGCCTCGGCCAGGCGCAGTGCGCGTTCGACGACGCGGCGGCCTACGCCGCCCAGCGCGTCCAGTTCGGCCAGCCCATCGGCAACTTCCAGCTCACCCAGCTCAAGCTGACCGACATGGCGATCAAGCTCGAGAACATGCGCAACTTTGTCTACAAGACGGCCTGGATGCTCGACCGCGGGCTGCCGCTGAAGAGCCAGGGCGCGCTGTGCAAGCGGTACTGCGCGATGTCCGGGTTCGAGGTGGCCGACGACGCCCTGCAGATCTTCGGCGGCGTGGGCGTCACGGTCGGCGCCCGCGTCTCGCGGCTGTGGCGCGACCTGCGCGGTCACCGGTTCGGGGGCGGCACCGACGAGATCATGGTGCACATCGCGGGCCGTCAGATCGTCAAGGACCACAGCTGAGCAGCGGACCAGGACGAGGAGGAACCCCGATGAAGATCGTCGTCGCCTACAAGTGGGCGCCGAACCCCCAGGACCTCGAGGTCCGCGCCGACGGCACCGTGGACGAGGCCCGCGGCAAGCCGGCCGTCAGCGAGTACGACCCCGTCGCGTTCGAGCTCGCGCGGCGGCTGGCCGACGAGACCGGGGGAGAGGTCGTCGGCCTGACCGTCGGCGCCGCCGCGATCGACACCCCGCTGGCCCGCAAGGCAGCGCTCTCGCGCGGGCTGGACCGCCTGGTGCTCGTGGCCGACGACGCGCTCGCGGGCGCCGACAGCACCCGGCTGGCCGCGGTGCTCGCGGCCGCGGTGCGCGCCATCGGCGGCGTGGACCTCGTGCTCGCGGGCGACTCGTCGGTCGACGTCGCCGAGGGGCAGGTGCCGTTGACCGCGGCGGCCCAGCTGGGCTGGCTCGGGCTGGGCCGCGTCACCGCGGTGACCCCGGCCGCCGAGGGGTTGTCCGTGGAGCGCGACACCCCCGCCGGGGTCGCGGTGCTCGCCGTGCGCACGCCCGTGGTGCTGGCCGCCACTGCGGACGCCGTGGTGCCGCGCGTCGCGGGGATGAAGGACATCCTCGCGGCGGCCAAGAAGCCCGTCGAGGTGCTCGCGCTGGCCGCCCTCGACGTCCCCGCGCCGGCCGTCACGCTGGCCACGCTCGGGACGGCCAAGCCGTCCGGCGGCGACCGGCGGGCCGTCCTGTTCGACGGGTCCGACCCCGCGTCGGCGGCGTCGCAGCTGGTGGGCGCGCTGCGCTCGGCCGGCGTCCTGTAGGCCTCGCGCGAGGAAGTGGAGCAGCCCATGAACGCATCGAACGCATCGCAGTCCTGGGTCGTCGTCGCCGACGACCCGGCGGTCACCGGCCTGGTCGAGGTCGCGCGCACGGTGGCCGACGAGGTCGTCGCCGTCGTCGTCGGCGCCCGTCCGGTGGCCGACACCGTCGCCGCCGGGGTGGACCGCGTCGTCTGGCTCGGCGAGCCGGGCGCCGTGCCGCTGGAGGCCTTCGCGCCGCAGGTGGCCGAGCTCGTCGCCGCGGCCCGGCCGGTCGCCGTCGTCGGCGCCGCCACGCCCGCGGGCCGCGCGCTGCTCGGCGCGGTCGCCGCGCGCACGCAGGCGCCCGTGCTCGGTGGCGTGCGGACCGTCTCCGTCGCCGACGGGCGCGTCGTCGTGACGCACGCCGTCATGGGCGGCATCGCGGAGCGCACCGTGGCCCTCGAGGGCGGTCCGGCGGTGCTCGCGGTCGAGGCCGGCGCCGTGCCGGCCGGGGGTGCCACGGCGCCCGTGGCCGAGGTGGCCGGCGCCCCGCTCGACGCGGCCACCGTCACGCAGGTGCGGCCCAAGGTGCGCGCCGGCGTGGACCTGGGCGCCGCCTCCGTCGTCGTCGGCGTCGGCCGCGGCCTCAAGGCCGAGGCGGACCTGGGCCTCATCCGCGGCCTGGCCGCGGCGGTCCACGGCGAGGTCGCGTGCTCGCGCCCGCTCGCGGAGGGCGTCGAGTGGCTGCCGAAGGAGAGCTACATCGGCATCTCCGGCCAGCACGTTGCGCCCGACCTGTACGTGGCGGTGGCCATCTCGGGCCAGCTGCAGCACATGGTGGGCGTGCGCGACGCCAAGGTCATCGTCGCCGTCAACAACGACAAGAACGCGCCGGTGTTCGGCCAGTGCGACTACGGCGTCGTCGGCGACCTCTACCAGGTGGTCCCGGCCCTGACCGCGGCGCTCGGCGGCTCGGATGACTGAGCAGGCGGCGGGGGAGCCGGACTTCGACGTCATCGTCGTCGGCGCCGGCCCGGCGGGCTCCGTGACCGCGACGCTCCTGGCACGACAGGGGCTGTCCGTGGTGCTCGTCGAGCGCGGCGACACCCCCGGCGCGAAGAACCTCTCCGGCGGCGTGCTGTACGGGCGCGTGCTCGACGAGGTGTTCCCCGGCTTCGTGGACCAGGCCCCCGTCGAGCGGCGCATCACGCGCCACGTCACGACCTTCCTCACCGCGGACTCGTCGGTCGCGATCGACTACGCGGGCGGCCCGCTGGCCGCCCCCGTCAACGCCGTGACCGTGCTGCGTGCCAGGTTCGACCCGTGGCTGGCCGAGCGGGCGGAGGAGGCCGGCGCCTTCCTCATGCCCGGTGTCCGCGTCGACTCCCTGCTCACCGAGCCGGGCCCGGGCGCCTCGCCGCGCGTGGTCGGCGTCAGGGCCGGCGACGACGAGCTGCGCGCACGCGTGGTCGTCGCCGCCGACGGCGTCAACTCGTTCCTGGCCCGCAGCATCGGGCTGCGACCGAAGCCGCCCGAGCACCACCTGGCGGTCGGCGTCAAGGCGGTCGTCGGGCTGCCGCGGCGCGTCATCGAGGACCGGTTCGGGGTGACGGGCGACGAGGGGGCGGCGCACGCCATCGTGGGGGACTGCACGCTGGGCATCGGCGGCGGCGCCTTCCTCTACACCAACACCGAGTCGCTCTCGATCGGCGTGGTGCTGCGGCTGGACGACCTGGTCCGCTCGGGCCGCACGGCCGTCGAGGTGTTCGAGCACTGCCTGGCGCACCCGGGCCTGGCCCCCTACCTGCGTGACGGCGAGGTCCTCGAGTACGGCTCGCACCTGGTCGCCGAGGGCGGCCTCGGCATGGTGGGGCAGGTCGTCGGCGACGGGCTCGTCGTGGTGGGCGAGGCCGCCGGCCTCACCATCAACTCGGGGCTGACGGTGCGGGGCATGGACCTGGCCATCGGGTCCGCCGTCGCGGCCGCACGGGGCGTGGGGGAGGCCGTCGCCGCGGGCGACACGTCCGCCACGGGCCTGGCCGCCTACCGGCGGCACCTCGACGAGAGCTTCGTCATGCAGGACCTGCGCACCTACGCCAAGGCGCCCGCGTTCCTCGAGCGCGGGCGCATGTACGGCGCGTACGGCGAGCTCGCCGCGGGCCTGTTCCACGACGTGTTCTCGCTCGACGGGTCGCCGCGCCGGCACCTGGCGGCGACGGCGTGGCGCGCGGTGCGCCGCTCGCCGGTGACGATCGGACAGCTCATGAGCGACGGATGGGCGGGGGTGCGCGCGCTGTGAACCCGCAGACGACCGCGGAACGACTGGGGCACAACCGCTTCGTGCTCGACGAGGCGGAGTCCCACATCGAGATCGACCAGGAGGTGTGCCGACGCACCGGGACCGGCAAGCGGCTCGTCGCCGTCTGCCCCGCCGGCGTGTACAGCGAGCTGGAGGACGGCACCATCCTCGCCGAGTACGCCGCATGCCTGGAGTGCGGCACGTGCCTGGCGGTCGCCAGCCCGGGCGCTCTGCGGTGGCACTACCCGCGGGGCGGCTTCGGAGTCGGCTTCCGCGAAGGATGACCCCGCAAGGGGCCGCGCCGAGGTCACGGCGCCGCGACGACGATGCGAGTGGGCTCGTCGTCCGGCGCCGTGGCTGGGCCGCGATATCCGGCGGCGCGCAGCTGGTCGTCGACCATGAGGTCGACGTACTCCTGGATCCCGGCGCGCACGCGCGGCAGCAGCGGCGCGGGCGTGACGAGTACGTGCATGAGGACGGCACCCTCGATCGCGTCGAGGATGCGCATCGCCGAGGCTCCGGGCGCGAACTCGCCACGCTTGATCGCCGCCGCGACGCGCTCCCGCTCGTCGAGCACGAAGCGGGTGACGGCCCGTTCCCGCAGCGTCCCGAGGATGTCCGGGTTGGCCCACACGTCGGTGTACAGGCGCATCATCGCCAGCCCGTACTCGCCGAGGTAGAGGTTGGCCCGGTGCAGCGCGTGGCGGACGAGGTAGTCGCGCACCGAGGCGCTCGGCGCGGCGTCCGGCGTCTCCTCGTCGTCGTCGGTCACGCCGAACGCGTCGTTCTGGGCGCCGCGCAGGGCCGCGACGAGCACCTCGCCCTTGTCCGCCCAGCGCAGGTAGAGCGCCGACTTGCCGACCCGGGCCCGGGAGGCGATCGCGTCCATCGTCAGGCCACGCCAGCCCACCTCGCCGAACACCTGCAGCGCGGCGCGCTGCACGCGCGCCTCCAGCTCGGGGTCGCGCGGCCGGCCGGGAGCGCGGGGAGGCTCGACCTCCTCAGGGGGCACACCCTCGGACGGCTCGTCGACGGCAGGCATGGTCCCAGGGTAGCCAGCAGACCTGGTCCCGCCCGGGTCTTGTGACACCCGTCACACGGTGCCCACCGCCCCGGAGGGCCAGGGGTGATCGGCGCGCCTCATGCGGATCGCCCGACCTTCCGATACAAGAGCGGTGTCCCGCGCCGACACCGCGACGCCGGTTCCAGAGAGGCAGCTGGCCGTGAGCACTCCGGCGACCGTGATGGTCCTGACCCCCAGCCTGGGTGGGCACTACTTCGGTGAGCTCCTCACCGGCCTCGGCCGCGAGGTCTCCGCCGCCCACGGCCGCATGGTCGTCGTCGAGACGCGGCCCGCGTCGGCGCCGCGCGACGAGCTGTGGGAACCGAGCGACTTCGCGACGCCCGTCGGCTGGTCCGGCGTCGACGGCGTCGTCTCGATCACCACCGCGGCGAACGTCCCGTACCTGCGCAGGCTGCGGGAGGCCGGGGTCACGGTCGTCCTGTCCAGCACCCGGATGGAGGACTTCCCGGCGCCGGCGGCGATGCCGGACAACCACGGCGGGACGTTCGCGGCGGTCGAGCACCTCATCGCCCACGGCCATGCGGACATCGGCTTCGTGGGCAACTTCACCCAGCCGGACGTGCGGGACCGGTTCGACGCCTACGCCGCCGCGATGAAGGCGCACGGCCTCGCGGTGAGCTCCGACGCCGTCATCAACGCGGCCGACAACGGCGAGGTGGGCGGCCGGGAGGCCGCGGGCAAGCTGCTGCGGTCCCCGCACCGCCCGACCGCGCTCATGGTCGCCACCGACCGCAACGCGCTCGGTCTCATGGCGGTGCTGGCCGAGGCCGGCGTCCGGGTCCCGGACGACCTCGCGGTCGTCGGCTTCGACAACATCGAGGCGGGCGCGTTCGCCGTCCCGGCCCTGTCGAGCGTGAACCAGCGCTTCGACGAGGTCGGTGCCCTCGCGGGGCGGCTCGTGCTCGCCGGGATCCGGGGCGAGACGGTCCCGAACCGGGTGTTCACCGCCCAGTCGGTCGTCCTGGCGCTGCGCGAGTCCTGCGGCTGCACGGCGGACGGGCACCGCGCGCAGCCGCACGCGGGCGGCCGGCTGGTCGGCACCCCGGCCGGGCAGCCGCACGACGAGCTGCAGCACGCGCTCGTCACCGTCCTGCTCGCCGGCAAGGAGCCCGGCGACGCGACCCGCGACGCGGTGCTGGCGAGCGTGGGCACCATCGAGCGCCTGCTGACCGCCGACACCGGCGTGACGGACGTCGAGATCCGGGACCTCGTCGTCTCCCTGAGCCGGCTCACGCCGTCGCCGGATGCGCTGCGCCGCGTCCTGGACGCGGTCGTGTCGTACGCCGAGCGGGTGGCTCCCGACGGGTCGGCGGCCCGGTCGGCGGTCGCCGCGCGCATCGCCGCCGCGCTGTGGAAGGCCCAGGCGGGTGGGCTGCTGCGCCAGGTGGAGACGACCGAGGTCGCGATCGCCGAGCAGTACGTCGTCGACCGGGGGCTCCTCGACGCCGGTGAGAACGACCCGCGGGACCTCGACTGGCTCGCGGGGACCCACGTCACCACCGGCGTCCTCGCCCTCTGGGACGGAGATCCCGGCCGCGGCCGGCTGACCGTCGCGGGCACGTACGACCCGTTCCGGCGGGTGCCCGGTCTGGTCGGTTCGGGGGTGTCGGTCCGCGACTTCCCGCCGGCGACGATGACGAGCGGGGCGGCGGCCGGGGCGCCGGACGTGTGCGTGGTGGTCCCGGTCCGCACCGCCGCGCGCGACTGGGGACTGCTCGCCGTGGTCGGCGAGGTGGACACGAGGTCGGCGCGGGAGACCTACCGGCACTGGGCCTCGCTGCTGTGCACCGCCCTGGAGTCCCGGCGGCTGCAGGACGAGGTGCGGCGCAACGCGCTGTACGACTCGCTGACCGGGCTGCCCAACCGGCGGCTGTTCCTCGAGCGGCTGGACTCCGCGATCGCGGACCACCACCGGTCAGGGACGCCGTTCGCCGTGCTCTTCCTCGACCTCGACGGGTTCAAGCTGATCAACGACACCCTGGGGCACCCCGCGGGCGACCGCGTCCTGACGGTCGTCGGTGACCGGATCGCCCAGGAGCTGCGCTCGGTGGACACCGGCGCACGGTTCGGCGGCGACGAGTTCGCGATCCTCCTGCACGACACGGACGCCGCCGGCGGGCTCGTGGTCGCGCAGCGGGTGCAGGCCGTGCTCGCCCGGGGCCTCGACCTCGAGGGTCGCAGCGTCTCGGTCCGCGCCAGCATCGGCATCGCCGCCAGCTCCGTCGCCTACAGCTCGGGGGAGGAGATCCTGCGCGAGGCGGACACCGCGATGTACCGGGCCAAGACGACGGAGCCCGGGACCGTCGCGTACTTCGACGAGGCCATGCGCAGCCAGGCGGTGCACCAGCAGGTCCTCAACGCCGAGATCGTCGCCGCGCTGAAGGAGGACCAGCTCGAGGTCTTCTACCAGCCCATCGTCAACCTGGCGTCGGGCCGTGCCGACCGGTTCGAGGCGCTGGTGCGGTGGCGCCATCCCGAGCGCGGGCTCCTGCTGCCGCACGAGTTCCTCACCGAGATGGAGGAGACCGGGCTCGTCGTCAGCCTCGGCCGGCGCGTGGTCGAGAAGGTCTGCCGGCAGCTGGCGCTGTGGGGGCCGCGGGTGGTCAACGTCAGCATCAACGTCTCGGACCGGGAGTTCTGGAACCGCGGCCTGCTGCCGCACGTCCTGGCGACGCTGGAGCGCGAGGGGCTGACGCCGGACCGGCTGACGCTGGAGGTCACCGAGGCGACGCTCAAGCGCCATCCCGACGCCGCGCTGCGCCTGATGACCGAGATGCACGACGCCGGCCTCCGGCTGCACATCGACGCCTTCGGCACCGGCTACTCGACGCTCGAGACGCTCCACCGGTTCCCGGTCGACGCGTTCAAGATCGACCGCCGCTTCCTGCGCACGCTCGCCAGCGGGGACCGCACGACCGAGCTCCTCACCGCGCTCGTCAGCCTCGGCACGTCGCTCGGGCTCGCCGTCGTGGCCGAGGGCGTGGAGACCCTCGACCAGCTCGTCTTCCTGCAGGACATCGGCTGCGCGACGGGCCAGGGGTACCTGTTCATGCCTGCCGTGAGCGGCGACCACGCCACCGAGCTGCTCGACCGCGACCTCGCCGCGCCGCTCGCACCGCTCGACAGCGCCTCGCCCCCCGCGCCCCTGGGCGTCTCCGACCGGTAGCGCGGGCGCGCGTCGCGGTCGTCAGCGCTGCCGGAAGGCTGATCCGGTGCCGCTTGCCCGAGGGGTCTCGTCGGCGCGCGGTCGGGGCGGCGGTGCGGACGTGGTGCGCTCGACCCAGTCCATGAGGAACAGGAGCGCGCCGAGGGCGATCACGATCCCGACGACCACTTCGGCGATCTCGTCGAGGCCCACGGGGACGAGCCTCTCATCGCCTCGTCGTGCGCGCCTTCCGGGGCACGGGGCCCGGCCGCGCGGCAGCCCCACCGAGCGGCCCTGACCAGCGCCAACGCCGTCCAGACATACCCGGAGGCGTATATGTGAGAAATGTCACACATGTACCCCGGGGGGTAAGGACCAACGACCCGCGCGACGGTGCGGGCGAGCCCGGAGATTGGTGCCGCGGCGATCCCGCCGGTTCTCGAGGAGGAGAAGCGATGAGTGCGCAGACCGAGGAGCTCAAGGCGCTGACGGGCACCACGGTGGTGGACGCTCGGGGCACGTCGTGCCCGGGCCCGATCCTGGCGGCCAAGAAGGCGATCGGGACCGTGCCGGTGGGCGGCGTGATGGAGGTGCTCGCGACGGACTCGGGCACGCTCAAGGACCTGCCGGCCTGGGCGAAGAAGATGGGCCACGACTTCCTGGGGCACTACGAGGACTCCGGCTACCTGCGGCTGTTCCTCAAGAAGATGAAGTGATCCGGTGAGCGCCTCACCCGCGCCCCGGATCCTCGTCTTCTCCACGAACAACATCTCCGACCCGGGCATCGACCTGGCCGGCAGCCGGCACCTGCACTACCCGGCGACCGTGTCGGTCCTGGCGGTGCCCTGCTCGAGCGGCATCAAGCCGTCGTGGATCCTGCACGCGCTGCAGACCGGCCAGGACGGCGTCTTCATCGCCTCCGACGGCGAGGAGTGCGCCTACCTGCCCGACTGCGCCGAGCGCACGGCGCACCTGGTCACCCAGGCGCAGCAGCTGATGGCCGAGCAGGGCCTCGAGCCGCAGCGGCTGAAGATGGCCGCCGTCTGCTCGGTGTGCGCCGAGCCGTTCGCCAAGTACATGCGTGAGTTCGCCGCCGCGCTCGCCGAGCTCGGGCCCCGGCCCGTGGCCGTCGGCTGAGCGCGGCCCCTCCAGGAAGGAAGGCTTCGACGTGAAGAAGACGATCATCGTTTTCAGCGGTGAGTTCGACAAGGTGACGGCCGCGTTCGTCATCGCCAACGGTGCTGCGGCGATGGACGACGAGGTGACGATGTTCTTCACCTTCTGGGGCCTGAACGCCCTGCGCAAGGACATGCACGTGCCGACGTCGGGCAAGACGGTCCTGCAGAAGATGTTCGGCGCGATGATGCCGCGCGGTCCGAAGAAGCTCACCTTGTCGCACATGAACTTCGCCGGCGTCGGGCCCAAGCTGATGGCGAAGGCGATGCGCGACGAGAACGTGATGCCGCTCACCGAGCTCATCGCGACCGCCCGCGAGCAGGGCGTCAAGTTCATCGCCTGCACCATGTCGATGGACGTCATGGGCCTGCAGAAGGACGAGCTGCTCGACGGCATCGAGTACGCCGGCGTCGCGACCTACCTGGGCGAGGCCGACGAGGCGAACGTCAACCTCTTCATCTGAGCGGTCGTCCGCACGGCCTGCGCCGCGCGCGAGACAGGAGCCATTCGTGGACTACGACGTCCTGGTGATCGGCAGCGGGATCGGCGGCATGGAGTCGTCGATCAAGCTCGGCGACATGGGCTACAAGGTGCTGCTCGTCGAGAAGGAGGCGAGCGTCGGCGGCCGGATGATCCTGCTGTCGAAGGTCTTCCCGACGCTGGACTGCGCCAGCTGCATCTCCGGCCCGAAAATGTCGTCGACGATCAACCACCCGAACATCACCACGAAGACGTACTCCGAGGTGAGCGGGATCCGGCGCGACGAGCGCGGCACGTTCCACGCGACCGTGCGCGAGAAGCCGACCTTCGTCGACTGGGCGGCGTGCACCGGCTGCAGCGACTGCCAGACCGCCTGCACCGTGGCCGTGCCCGACCAGTTCAACGCCGACCTCGTCGCCCGCCGTGCCGCCTACATCGCGTTCCCGCAGGCCGTGCCGAAGAAGGCCGTGCTCCAGCGGGAGGGCACGTCGCCGTGCATCGGCGCCTGCCCTGCCGGCATCAAGGCCCACGGCTACGTCTCCCTCGTCCGCAACGGCAAGGACGACGAGGCCTTCAACCTGGTCCTCGACGCCACCCCGCTCGTCGGCACCCTCGGCCGGGCCTGCTACGCCCCCTGCGAGTCCGAGTGCACCCGGACCAAGCTCGAGGGCCCGGTGCCGATCCGCCTCATCAAGCGGTTCGCCGCCGACCGCCACTACGCGGCGCACGGCACCGCGCCCGCGGCGCCGGTGGTCGAGGTCGCCGAGCCGAACGGCCGTCGTGTTGCCGTCGTCGGCTCCGGCCCTGCGGGCCTGACCGCCGCCTGGCAGCTGGCGCGCCTCGGGTACGCGGTGAAGGTGCTGGAGAAGCGCTCGCAGCCCGGCGGCTACCTGCGCCACGCGATCCCCGCCTACCGGCTGCCGCACGAGGTGGTCGACGCCGACATCGCGAACCTGACGTCGCTCGGCGTCGAGATCGAGTGCGACGCGGCGGTCACCGACCTGGTCGCGCTCAAGGAGCAGGGCGGCTACGACGCCGTCGTCGTGGCGACCGGCACCCAGCAGGCCACCCGGATGGGCGTCCCGAACGAGGACGCGACCGGCTCCGTGACGGGGCTGGAGTTCCTGGCCGACGTGGCCAACGGCCACGCCCCCGACCTCACCGGCAAGCGCGTGGTCGTCGTCGGCGGCGGCAACGTCGCGATGGACGCCGCGCGGGTCTCGCTGCGGCTCGGCGCCGCGGAGGCGAAGGTGGTCTACCGGCGCACGCGCGACGAGATGCCGGCGCACCACGTCGAGGCCGACGACGCCGAGGCCGAGGGCGCGGTGTTCGAGTTCCTCGTCACGCCGCTCGAGGTGCTCGCGACCGACGGTCGGGTGACCGGCCTCACGCTGCAGCGGATGCGGCTGGGCGAGCCGGACGCCTCGGGCCGTCGCAGCCCCGAGCCCGTGCCCGGGGCGACCAGCACGGTGGCGTGCGACGTGGTGATCTCGACGATCGGCATGAGCCCGGACGCCGGGCTGTACGAGGGCGTGGTGCCGGTCGGCCGTGGCCAGCGGATCGCGGTCGACCCGCGGACCCTGCAGACCGAGCTGCCGTACCTCTTCGCCGCCGGCGACGTCACCGCGGGCGCCACCGACATCACCCGCGCGATCGGCTCGGGTCGCCGCGCGGCGCACATGGTGGACCGGTGGCTCACCGGCCGGTCGCTCGACGGCTTCACCGTGCTGGACGGCCGGCTCGACACCGTGACGCACGACCAGGTGCTCTCGCGGCAGACCGCCTACGGGCACCGCAACCCGGTCAAGGGCCAGGCCGACCTGCGGCCGATGCCGCGGACCTTCGACGAGGTCGAGGCGCCGCTGAGCGACGCCGAGGCCCGCTCCGGCGCCGGGTCCTGCCTGGACTGCGGCGTGTGCTCGGAGTGCCAGGAGTGCGTGCGCGCCTGCCCGGCGGACGCGATCCGGATGGACCAGCGCGAGAAGGTGTCGGAGGTCACGGTCGGCGCGGTCGTCGTCTCCACCGGCTACAGGCTGTTCGCCGCCGACGCCAAGCCGGAGTACGGCTGGGGCCGGTACCCCAACGTCATCACGGGCATGCAGATGGACCGCCTGCTCGCCCCGACACGGCCCTACAACACGGTGCTGCGGCCGGGCGACGGGAAGGTGCCGGAGCGGATCGCCTACATCTCGTGCACCGGCTCGCGGGACCAGCAGGTGGGCAACCCGCTGTGCTCGAAGGTCTGCTGCATGTACTCGATCAAGCAGAACCAGCTGATCATGGGCGCCCTGCCGCTGGCCGACGTGACCATGCACTACATGGACATGCGCGCCGCCGGGAAGCGGTACGACGAGTTCTACGAGCAGGCCAAGGACATGGGCGCGCAGTACATCCGCGGGCGCGTGTCCGGCATCACGGAGAAGGAGAACGGCGACCTCGTGCTCCGCTACGAGGACACCGAGGGCTCGGGCAAGATCGTCGAGGCCGAGTACGACCTCGTGGTGCTGGCCGTCGGGATCCAGCCCAACCGGGACGTCGAGCGCCTGTTCTCCGACGAGCCCCTCGGGCTGGACGAGTACTTCTACGTCGCCGAGCCCGACGACGACCTGGATCCGGGTGTCACCGACATCCCCGGCGTGTTCGTGGCCGGGACGGCGGCCGGGGCCAAGGACATCGTCGACTCGATCGTCCACGCCGGCGCGGCGGTCGCCCAGGTGGCCGCCCACCTGGAGCGGACGTCCGTGGCGACCACGGCGGAGGTGCTGGCATGAGCGAGAACCCGCAGGCAGCCGGCGAGCAGGGCGAGGCCCCGCGCCGCATCGGCGTCTACATCTGCCACTGCGGCGGCAACATCTCCGACTACGTCGACGTCGCGGCGGTGCGCGCGGCGATCGCCGACGACCCCGACGTGGTCGTCGCGACCACGACGATGTTCGCCTGCGCCGACGGCCAGCAGCACGAGATGGTGCGGGACATCCGCGAGCAGCACCTGGACGGCCTGGTCGTGGCGTCGTGCTCGCCGAAGCTGCACACGACGACGTTCCGCGGGGTGTCCCGGCGGGCGGACCTCAACCCGTACGCCTACACGCAGGTGAACATCCGCGAGCAGGACTCGTGGGCGCACTCCGACGACCGCGAGGGTGCCACCCAGAAGGCCATCGCGCTCGTCACCGCCGGCATCGCCAAGACGCGGCTGTCGACGCCCCTGGAGCCGCTGCGGGTCGAGACCGTGCCCGCGACGATGGTCGTGGGCGGCGGCGTCACCGGCCTGCGGACCGCGATCGGCCTCGCCGACATCGGGATCGCGGTCATCCTCGTCGAGCGCGAGGCCCAGCTGGGCGGCTGGCTCGGCCGGCTGGGCCCGACGTTCCCGCACGACGTGCCGGGGCGCGATCAGGTCGCCCGGCTGCTGGCGGAGATCGCCGAGCGGCCGACGATCACCGTCCTGACGAACGCCGAGCTCGTGGGCAAGACCGGGTCGTTCGGCAACTACACCGCCAAGGTGCACGTGCGCAGCGAGGCGGCCGACGAGCTGCGGCAGTTCCAGGTGGGCACGTTCGTCATCGCGACCGGGGCCGACGTCTACCAGCCCGAGGTCGGCGAGCTCGGCTACGGCATCGAGGGCGTCGTGACGCTGGCCGAGTTCGGGACGCTGGTCGACGAGGCGGCCGGCGGCACGCTCGCCTGGCACGGCCGCCGGGTCCGCTCGATCGCCTACGTCTACTGCGTGGGCAACCGGCAGCCGGAGGGCAACGCGTACTGCTCGAAGTTCTGCTGCGCCGCCACGGTCCACGCGTCCCTCAAGGTCTCCCGCCTCGACCCGACGGTGCGTCAGTTCCACCTGCACCGCGACGTGCGGGCGTACGGCCGCTACGAGCTGCTGTACACGCAGTCGCGCGAGCGCGGGTCGGTGTACCTGAGGTACCCCGACGACGCGCCCCCCGAGGTCGAGCGCACGGCCGACGGCCGGCTCGCGGTCACGCTGGTCGACGCGCTCACCGGGCCGGACCCGATCACGCTGCCGGTCGACCTCGTCGTGCTGGTGACCGGCATGGTGCCGCGCGAGAACGAGGCTCTGACGACGCTCCTCAAGCTCCCCACGGGCGACGACGGGTTCTACAACGAGATCCACCCCAAGCTGCGGCCGGTGGAGACCGTCGTGGACGGCGTGATGATCGCCGGCACGTGCCAGGGCCCGAAGCCCGCCACCGAGGCCGTCAGCGGCGGCCTCGCGGCGGTGACGCAGAGCGCCGGCATCCTCAAGCGCGGCTTCGCCGAGCTGGACCCGCTGGTCGCCACGGTGAACGAGGCGGCCTGCACCGGGTGCGGCGCGTGCCTGACCACGTGCCCGTACGACGCGATCTCGTCGTACGTGTGCGACACCGGGCAGAAGGCCCTGGTCAGCGCGGCGAACTGCAAGGGCTGCGGCGGCTGCGTGCCGGTCTGCCCGGACGACGCGATCGACCTGCTGGGGTACACGTCGGCGCAGATGCTCGCCGCGATCGACGGTCTGGCGACGACGGGGGTGCCGGCATGAGCACGCACGCGCTGCGCGATCCCCGCGAGGTGATCCGCGAGGAGATGTCGATGCACGCCGCGATCAGGACCGCCCTCGCGGACGGTCCGCTCCGGGTGCCGCAGATCGCCGAGGCGATCGGCCACCCGGCGGAGGAGGTCGTCTACTGGGTGATGGGGATGCGCCGCTACGGCCACCTCGTCGAGCTGCCCGACGACGACGACGAAGGCTGGTTCCCCTACGCGCTGACGAACCCCGGAGCCTGACATGACCACCGTCGTCGACGTCGACCTGCTGGCCGACCTGAAGAAGTTCGGTGCCGCGGACGTCAGCGCCTGCTTCAGCTGCGGCAACTGCACCGCCACCTGCCTGCTCTCGGACAACGACGCCACGTTCCCGCGCCGGATGATCCGGTACGCGCAGGTGGGGCTGAAGGACGAGCTGCTGGGCTCCAAGGAGCTCTGGGCCTGCTACGGCTGCGCCCTGTGCACGCAGTCCTGCCCGACGAAGGCGGACCCCGGCGAGTTCATGGCCGCCGCCCGCCGGTACGCGATCGCCTCGTACGAGCCGACGGGGCTGGCCCGCGTCATCTACACCCGGCCGAGGCTCGGCCTGCTCATCGGGGTGCTGGTGGCCGCCGTGCTCGCGACGTTCATGCTCACGCAGGCCGACCTCGGCGGCCTCCACGCGCCGACGCTCGCGCTCTTCCAGTTCGTGCCCAACGAGCTGATCCACTGGCTGGGCATCGGCGCCATGGCCGCGATGGTCCTGGCCGGCGCCTGGGGCGTGGTGCGCATGGTGCGGGCGACCGCACGCCGCGAGGGCGTGACGTGGGAGGCCGTCGCGGGCTCGCGCGAGGCGGTCCGCCGCGCCGCCGGCGCCGCGTGGGACGCGCTCGGTGTCGAGTCCCTCGGCCAACGGCGCTTCCGCCAGGACTGCGACGGCGAGCCGGAGCCCGAGCCGCTGTGGCGCCGGCGCTGGCTGGTGCACGCGCTGACGGTCTGGGGATTCCTCGGCCTGTTCGGTGCGACGATCATCGACTACGGCCTCGAGCTGCTGGGCGTCAAGGCGACGGGGACGGCGGTGCCGATCTGGTACCCGTCCCGGTTGCTGGGCACGGTCGCCGGCCTGTCGCTGATGTACGGCGTCACGCTGTTCATGGTGGGTCGCTGGCGGCGGTGGAGCGCCACCCAGGCCACCAGCACCGGCTCGGACTGGATGCTCCTGACCCTGCTGTGGATCACCGGCCTCACCGGGTTCGCGATCGAGGTGGCCCTGTACGCGGGCCAGCCCCCGGCGTGGGGCTACTGGGTGTTCCTGCTGCACGTCGCGGTGGCCATGGAGCTGATGCTCATGCTCCCGTTCACCAAGTTCGCCCACGTGATGTACCGGCCTGTCGCCCTCTTCTTCTACGCGCTGGCCAAGCGCGCGTGAGGGGCGCCGGTACGATCCCTGCACGACCCACGCCACCGGCTCGGTGGCACCGCAGCCCGGGGGAGGCCCCTGATGCAGCTTGACACCACCGAGTTGACGGCGGTCATCCACCGCCTGCGCCGTGCCCAGGGGCAGATCGGCGGCGTGCTCAAGCTGCTGGAGTCCGGCGCGGACTGCGCCGACGTCGTCACGCAGCTGGCGGCCGTCTCGAAGGCGCTGGACCGGGCGGGCTTCGCGATCATCGCCTCGGGGCTGGAGCAGTGCCTGACGCGCGGCGACGACGCCGCCGGCGTCGATCGGGCGAAGCTGCAGAAGCTGTTCCTCTCGCTCGCCTGACCGCCGGTCAGGCCGCGCCGGGCCCGTCGGTGCGGAGGTAGGGCCCCAGCAGCTCGTGCGCGAGCGCACGGGCGCGGCGTTCCCCGGCGCCCTCGGAGACCAGCCGGCTGACGGCGAACACGAGCGCCTGCACCAGCTCGGCCATCCGTTCGGGGTCGCTCGCGCCGTGCTCCCGCAACGCGCCGACCAGGGGGGTGCGCAGCTCGTCGTGCATCGCGTGCGTCGGGGTCGCGACCGCGTCCGGCCGCGTGATCGAGGCCAGCGTCATCATCAGCGCGTGGTCGCCGCGGGCGACGAGGTGGACGTTGGCGTCCACGTAGGCCAGGACCTTGTCACCGGGCGTCCGCTGCCGGGCCATCCGGTCGCGGACGTAGCGCGTCCAGCGCGGGAACGTGTCGGCGGCCAGCGCGTTGAGCAGGTCCTCGCGCGAGCTGAAGTACGAGTACGCGCTCGACCGTGCGAGGCCCGCCCGGGCGGCGACGTCCGCGAGGCTCGGCGCCTCGGTGGTCGGTCCCTCGGAGAGCAGCGCGCGGGCGGCGTCCAGCAGTGCCGCACGCTGCGCGGCGTGGTGCTCGACGACGGTGGCCGCCTGGATCTTGGGCACGCCGCTCCCTCCCCGGGCCGGTGATCGGGCGTGTGCCATGGTATCGACGTCATGTCGGGACGTCGATACGGGGCCAGTTGATTTTACCGACACTGTGTCGGTAAGATCGGCAACCGTGACCGAGAGCACGCACGTGTCGAGCACCGCCGCACCGACCCCCACGCTGGACCGCCGCGGCTGGGCCGCGCTCCTGACCATCGGGTTCGGGGTCGCCGTCGTCATCATGGACGCGACGATCGTCAACGTCGCCCTGCCGGTGGTGATGGCGGACCTGCACCTGACCGGGGCGGACGCGCAGTGGCTCAACGCGTCGTACGCGCTGGTGTTCGCCGCCGTGCTCATCACCGTCGGCCGGCTCGGCGACCTGCACGGGCGGCGGCGGTTCTTCGCCGCGGGGATGGTCCTGTTCATGGCGGCCTCGCTGGTGGCGGGGCTCAGCGGCGGGGCCGCGCAGCTCGTCGTCGCCCGGCTCGTCCAGGGCCTGGGGGCGGCGATGGTGGTCCCGAGCACGCTGTCCACGCTGAACGCGACGTTCACCGGGCGCGCGCGCACCATCGGCTTCGCGGTCTGGGGGTCAGCCATCGGCGGCATGGCCGCGATCGGCCCGCTGCTGGGCGGGTGGCTGGCCACGGACGTCTCGTGGCGCTGGGCGTTCTGGCTCAACATCCCGGTCGGGCTGCTCGTGCTGCTCGGGATCGTGCGGGCGGTGCCCGAGACGCGGGACGCCACGGCGGCTCCCGGCACCGACGCCTGGGGCGTGGCGCTGAGCGCGGTCGGCATGGGCGGCATCGTCTTCGCGCTCATCGAGTCGTCGTGGTTCGGCTGGGTCCGGCAGGACTCCGGTGCGCTGTCGCCCGTCCCGTTCGCCCTCGCCGGCGGCGTGCTCGCGCTCGTGGCCTTCGTCGTCGTCGAGACCCGCCGCGCGGCGGCCGGGCGGCACGTGCTCGTCGACCTGGCGCTGCTGCGCGTGCGCACCTTCCGCGCCGGCATCGTGGCCGCGCTCATCGTCGCCTTCGGCGAGTTCGGCCTGCTGTTCACGCTGCCGCTGCTGCTGCAGGGCACGCTCGGCTACTCGGCGCTGGGGACCGGCGGCGTGATCCTCTGCCTGGCGATGGGCACCTTCCTCGTCTCGGGGGCCCTGCCTCAGTTGGCCCGCCGGATGTCCCAGCGGGCGATCGTGCAGACCGGGCTCGCGCTCGAGGCGATCGCCGTCGGGGGCCTGGCGCTCAGCGTGTCGACGAGCATCACCGCCGTGGCGCTGTGCCTGTGGCTGTTCCTCTACGGGATCGGCGTCGGCATGGCCACCGCGCAGCTGACCTCCCTGCTGCTCTCGGACGTCCCGGTCAACGAGAGCGGGCAGGCCTCGGGCCTGCAGAGCACCGTGCGCCAGCTCGGGTCCGCCCTCGGGGTCGCCCTGCTCGGCGGCCTGCTGGTGTCCACGTTGGCCGCCGCCACCCGGCGCAACCTCGGCGCCCTCGGGCTGCCCGCGGGTACGGTCGACCAGCTGACCGCCGCGGTCAAGGACAGCGCCGGCACGGCGATCGCGGGCCTGCAGGCGGCGCCGGGGATGCACGCCGCGGCGGCCGCCGCGGGTGACGCCATGATCCACGCGAGCCAGGTCACCACCGGGCTGGCGGCGGTCGCGCTGGCCGTCGGGCTGGTGGCGACGTTCGCGCTGCCGAGGCGCGCGGGCGGCTGACGCCGGGCACCGCGCGGCGTCGCCGCGGTCCCGCCTCCCCGCGGGGCCCGGTCCGGTCAGCCGCCGAGGGGCGCCGCGAGCCGGCCCACGGACGGCGCGAAGCGCGACGCCTTCCAGGCGACCCAGCCGCAGGTGACGGCGGCCGGGACCTCCGACGCGGCCGCCATGACCAGGGCGACGACGAGGCGGTGCAGCGACATCGACGTGAGGATGTCGAACCACGCGTCGAGCAGGAAGAGCGGCAGCGCCAGCAGCGCCACCGTGTGGGTCGCGGCCCGGCCGAGGCGCAGGAAGATGCCGATCAGCGCCAGGCCGAGCGTCTCGAGGACGTCGATGCCCACCCAGATCAGGGTGTACGGGTTCATGCCGAGCACGGTGGCCAGCGCCCAGGGGCGGTGGAGGGCCCGCGGCGAGTCGGCGGAGCCGAGGTAGACGGTCCAGCCCGCCAGGACGAGGGCGGCGACGAGCAGCACCGCCCCGAGGATCCGCTCGCGGCGCCGGTCCCGCTCGCGCGAGAGCAGCCAGCGGCGCAGCGTCGGCGGCGGCTCCGCACCGGGACCGTGCGTGACACCGGTGCCGAGGGTGGTGAGGTCGACCATCCCGCGCCCTCCTGTGCGCCGACGCCCGCGCTGACGGACCCATCCTCGCCGCCGAACCTGCGAGCACGATGTGTGTCTCAGCCGCCGGCGAGCGTGTACCAGACGCCGTACGCGCCGGCGACGCACATGACGACCGTGGTGGTCCACCCCAGCGCGGCGGCGACGCGACCGTTCGCATAGCGGCCCATGATCCGGCGGTCGCGCGAGATGAGCATCATGACCAGCAGGAACGGTCCCGCGGCGATCCCGTTGACGACGGCGCTCAGCACGAGCAGCCGGATCGGGTCGAGGTGGGCGAGGCTCATCGCGGTGCCCGCGACGATCCCCACGCCGAACAGCAGGTAGAAGAGCGGCGCCCGGGCCGGGGAGCGGTCCAGGCCCCACTCCCGGTCGGTCAGCCCGGCCATGCCCGCCGCGCCGGAGGCCGCGAGCACCGGGACCGCCAGGACGCCGGACCCGATGAACCCGATCGCGAACAGGACGGTCGCCCAGCGGCCGGCGATGGGCTCGAGCGCCTTCGCCGCGTCCGCCGCCGAGGCCACCTGCTGGCCCGAGGCGCCCAGGGTCGCCGCGGTGGCGATGATGATCGCCAGCATGATGAGGCACGAGAAGGCCATGCCCGTCACGACGTCGATCCGCCCGTCGCGCATCGCGCGGCGCCGGGCGCGCGGTGTGCGCTGCGACAGCGTCGGGGCGCGCGGGCCGCCGAGGTCCTGGGCGCGGAGCTCCTCGACGCGTTGCGCCGTCTGCCAGAAGAACATGTACGGCGAGATCGACGTGCCGAGCACGGCCACCGTCAGCCCGAGGTAGGCCGGCGTCATCCGGAAACCGAACCCCAGCAGGCCGCGCAGCACCTCGGACCAGTGCACGTCGGCGACCACGACGACGCCGAGGTACACGAGCAGCACCAGGCACAGCCACTTGAAGACCCGACCGATGGTCTCGAACGAGCCGGCGACGACCGCGACCAGGATGGCGACTCCGAAGAGGCCGCTCCACACCACCCCCGGGCCGGCGTGGAGAAGCGCCATGCCCTGGCCGACCGCCATGAGGTCCGCCGCGACGTTGACGACGTTCGCGACGATGAGGAGGGCGACCAGCACGCCGATCACCAGGCGCAGCGAGTGGGGGAACCGGCGGCGGATCAGCCGCCCGAAGCTGTCGCCGGTGGCCTGCGCCATCCGGTCACAGATCTCCTGCGTGGCCGCCATGAGGGGGAAGCTGAGGACGACCGTCCACAGCTGGCCGTAGCGGAACGTCGCCCCGGCCTGCGCATACGTCGCGATGCCCGACGGGTCGTCGTCCGCGGCGCCGGTGACGAGGCCGGGTCCGAGCAGGTCGAGGAAACGCCTGGCCCGCGACCGTGAGTCGCGCACGCTGTCCTGCATCGTGCTCTGCCGGCCCATGGCGGCCTCCCGGGATCGGGCGCCCACCGTCCCGGGGACCTGTCACCACATGGTGACGGCCGGCCGCCGATCGTGCGACCGGGCGCCGCCGGTGGGCGTCACTGCGGGTGCGGCGTCTCACCCCGCGCGAGCCGCCCGACGAGCGTCGCGATCCTCCCGGCCCGGGCGGCCGGGCTGGCGGTCGCGACCCGGTGGAGCACGGCATAGCGGTTGGCGGCCGACAGCCGCTCGAACAGCGCGGCGGCGTCGGGCGACGCCGCCAGGGCGGCCGCGAGGTCGTCGGGCACCTCGGCGGTGGCCGCCCCGGCGTAGGCCCGCGCCCACCGCCCGTCGGCGCGGGCGCGGTCGATCTCGGCCCGGCCGCGCGGGCGCATCCGCCCCTGGGTCACGAGCTCGGCGACGAGCCCGATGTTCCGCTGCGACCAGATCGAGGTCCGCCGGCGCGGCGTGAACCGCTGCCGGAAGGTCGCCGCGTCGCCGGGGCGCTTCTGGCCGTCGATCCAGCCGCTGCACAGCGCCTCGTCGAGGGCCTGGGCGTAGGTGAGGGACGTCGGGCCGGGTGTGCCCTTCTTCGCCAGCACCAGCCAGACGCCGGCGGGCTCGTCCTCGTGCTCGTCGAGCCACGCCCGCCGCACCCTGCGACACCGGTGATCGCCGTCGCTCGAAACGGCCGAACACGCGCACGAGCCCGGCGAGCACCAGCCCGTAGGCGCCGAACCAGGCCGGCCGGCTCGCCCACCAGTCGACTCCCCACGCCACGGGCAGCCGCTCGTGCAGCGCCACCAGGTCCAGCCCGACGACGGCGAACATCGCCGTCAGGTGCCACACGTACACGGTCATCGACCGGCGGGCGAGCCAGCCGAGGAGCGGCCGCCCCCGGCCGTGCGCCCAGCGCTCGATCGTCGCGCGCAGCAGGAGGACCGCGCACACCTGAGCGATCGCCTGGGCGACGATCGGCGCCGTCGGCGGGTTGAGGTTGGAGATCGCGTCGCCCGGCATGCCGACCATGCTCCGGGGGTAGGGGCCCGCGACGACGAGGACCGTCATCGCCCCGAGCCCGGCCGCGAGCCCGGCCCACAGCGCGCGTCGCGACACGGGCGCACGGCCGGCGACCCGGTCGTCGGCGTAGGCGACGCCGGCCAGGAACGGCACGGCCCACACCAGGAGCACGTTCGCCCACGCGGCCGGACGGACCCCCGCCCCGAACCGCAGCAGGTCGACGACGAGCGGAGCGGCCGCCGCCACCACGAGGGCGCGCCACCGCCACCGCCGCCACACCCGCACCAGCGCCGGCACCGGCACGAGCAGCGCCAGCCACACCAGGAGGAACCACAGCGGCTGCGGCGCCATGAGGACCAGGCGGCGCACGGCGCCACCGGGCACCCCGCCGGCGATCAGCCCCACGGCCGCGACGGCCCAGACGGCGGCGAACACCGCCACGGGCCGGGCGACCGCGCGCAGCCGGCCGCCGAGCGCCGCCCGCCTCCGGGTGGCCGCGGCGGCGTGCTGGTAGGCCGCCGCCGCGCCGGAGGCGAAGAAGAGCAGGGGCAGCACCTGCATCGGCCACGTCAGCAGCCAGGCCGCGCCGTGGTGCAGGGCGTTGCCGACGACGAGCGTGCGGCCGTCCCACGTCGCCTCGGCCATCAGCCAGTGCAGCGTGACGATGCCGAGCGTGCCGAGCGTGCGGACGGCGTCCACGAACGTGTCCCGCGCGGGCGGCGCCGGCCGGGGGAGCGTCGCAGCGGGCGCGGGGCGGGCGAGGACGGTGGCCATGGCGGGCCTTCCGGGTCGGTGATGCTGACCCGTTCAGCCTCATGACCTGCGGTGATGTCCGGTACGGGTCGGTCCCCCGCACGGCCGGCGGCGGTCCGCCGACGCGGTGGTGGGCCGGCCTCAGGGGAGGGCGGGGGTTGTCCCCCGCTCGTGAGGCGGCGAGCCGCCGGCGCGGCTGGCGGCGGCGCTCAGGCGCCGAGGTAGCGCAGCACGGCGAGGACGCGGCGGTGGTCGGCGGCGTCCGGCTCGAGGTCCAGCTTGGTGAAGATGGCCGCGACGTTCTTCTCCACGGCGCCGTACGAGAGGTAGAGCGCGTCGGCGATGGCGCCGTTCGACCGGCCCTGCGCCATGAGCTCGAGGACCTCGCGCTCGCGGGCGGTCAGCCGTTCCAGCCCCGCGTCCCGGCCGCCGGTGGCGCCGAGCAGCTGGCGGACCACCTCGGGGTCGAGGACGGTCTGCCCGTCGGCGACCCGGACGAGGGCGTCGACGAAGTCCCCGACGTCGGCCACGCGGTCCTTGAGCAGGTAGCCGACGCCGCGCGCGTCGCCGGCGAGCAGCCGGGAGGCGTAGCGCGTCTCCACGTACTGCGAGAAGAGCAGGACCCCGAGCTGAGGGTGGCTCGCCCGCAGGGTCAGGGCGGCCCGCAGGCCCTCGTCGGTGTGCGAGGGCGGCATCCGGATGTCCGCGACGACGACGTCGGGAGCCGCCCCGGTCGCGACCAGGGAGTCGACCTCGGCCAGCAGCGCCTCGCCGTCACCCACCGCCGCGACGACCTCGTGCCCGCGGCGACCGAGGAGCGCGGCGAGGCCGTCGCGGAGGATGACCGAGTCCTCCGCGAGGATGATCCGCAACGGCCTGCCCTGGACCGGGTGGCTCACGATCGGGTGCTGGCCGGCAACGTCACGGTGACCACCGTAGGCCCGCCGGCGGGGCTGGACAGGTCGAACGTTCCGTCCACGGCCCGCACCCGGTCGGCGAGCCCGGCGAGCCCGGTCCGGCGTCCCGTGCCGTCGGGGGGCACGACGAGCGCGCCACCCCGACCGTCGTCGTACACCCAGAGCCGCAGGGAGCCGTCCGAGCGGTCGAGGCTGACGCGCACCACCGACGCGCCCGCGTGCTTGGCGGCGTTGGTCACCAGCTCCGCGACCGTGAAGTACGCGATGGACTCGACGGCGGGGGACAGCGCGCGGCCGACCGTCACCGACGGGTCGACGGTGAGCGTCACGGGCACCGGCGCGCGCGCCGCGAGGGTCTCCAGCGCGATCGCCAGGCCGCTGTCGAGGGCCGGCGGGTGGATGCCGCGCGCGATCTCCCTCAGCTCGGTCAGTGCCTCCTTCGTCGAGGCGTGGGCGGTGCTCAGCAGCTCGTCGGCCACCGCGGGGTCGCCCGAGGCGAGCTGCTCGCGGGCCTCGCCGAGCTGCATCGCGACCGCGACGAGCCGGGCCTGCGTGCCGTCGTGCAGGTCGCGCTCGATCCGGCGCAGGCGGGCGTCGGCGTCCTCGACCTGGGCCGCCCGGGAGGCGCGCAGCTCCGCGACGCGGACGCTGGTGCGGGACGGGCCCAGCAGAGCCCGCGTCAGCACGCGGAACAGCTGGGCGAACAGGTGCTGGAGCCACGGCCAGACGAAGAGCAGCACGAACCCGCCGAGCGCGACGAGCCACAGCCGGCGGGGCGTGTCGGCGAACCAGTCGTTCCCGAACTGGGCACCGCGGTGCAGCGTGCCGTCGGTGGCCGCCTGCAGCGGGAGGAAGCGGTACCAGTACCAGTACGTCAGCCCGCCGGCGCCCGTGGCCAGGAACGTGACGCTCGTGACGAAGCCGGCGATCGCCGCCGGGAACGCCAGCAGCATGAACAGCAGCGCCCGCCAGCCGTCGACGTCGCCGAGCATCGCCCACAGGCCGCGCCAGAAGCCCCGGGGCCGGCCGAACGCCGGAGGTTCCTCGACCCGCTCGTCGAGCAGCCCGGCCGCCAGGCCCCGGTACATCGCGCCCCAGCCGCGCGCGGCGAGCACCAGGACGCCGACGAGCCCGAGCCCCACGACCGTGACGACCAGGCCCGCCGCCAGCGACGGCACGAGGATGACGTAGGCCAGCGCGAACGGCGCCAGCAGCAGCGCCAGCCAGAGGTACCCGTGCTCGCGCCAGGTGCGGGGGTGGAACGGTGCGGTGAGGACGTTGGGTCCGCGCCGCTCCCGCCCGGCCCACACGGCCTGGGTCGTCCCGGTGGCTGGCACGCTCATGCTGGTCATGGTCCCAGCCTCGCCGTGCCCTGGCGGGAGTGGCAGGGTGCGATCCGCCGTCGTGGAACGGGGGATGTCCCCCGGGCGGTCAGGCGTGGAACCCCTGCACGGTCGTGCCGAGCCACGTCAGCGCGGTCGGCATCGCGTCGGCCCACACCGTGATCCGGTGGCCGGAGCTGATGTCCACCTGCGACTGGATCGACAGCGGCGGGCGCGCCGCCCGCAGCAGCGCCGCGCTCGAGGAGTAGGAGAGCGAGTCGGCCTTGCTCGTCTGCAGCCACAGCGCGACCGGCGGCGGGCTCGACGAGGCGAGATGGACCAGCTCGTACCGCTTGAAGGCCGCGTCCGAGGGCCGGAACGGCACGTAGGCGTTCTCGAAGATCGGCGACATGTACCCGCCGAGGACGACGCCGGCGCCGTACACGTCGGGGTGCAGCATCGTCACCATCGCGGCGCACCAGCCGCCCGACGAGAACCCGAGGGTGGCCCAGGACGCGCGGTCCCGCGCCACGCGCAGGTGCGCCGCCAGGGCGTCCGGGACGTCCTTCGCCAGCCACGTCTCGACCTGCGGCTGCCCGGTGCCGCCGTCGACGCACTCGGTGTCCGCCCCCGCCGGGAACTCGATCTGCGGCGCGACGACGATGACGGGGCCGATCTTGTGCCGGCCGCCCAGCGCGTCGAGCGAGGGGACGAGGTTGACGCCCTGCATCCACACCTCGGGCGCGCCCGGGTAGCCGTGGAACGCGACGATGACGGGGTAGGACCGGTCGGCGTTGGCCGGGTCCTCGTAGCCGACGGGGAGGCTGACCAGGACCCGGCCGGTCAGGCCGCTGGCCTGCCCGGTGACGGTGAACACCTGGTCCCGCCGGCCGGGCGACGGCAGCGGCGGCAGCTCGTGCCGCGTCAGGGTGGGCAGGCCGGGGCCGGTCGGCTCCACCTGGAGCGCCGCCTGCGGGGCGGCGCCGCCGGCGTCGGCCTTGACGACCGGCGTCGACGAGCCGAACAGGTCGCCCCAGCTGGCGTACCACTCGTTCTGCCGGTTGAGCACGGTGGCCACCGAGAGCACCACGAGCGCGCTGACGAGCACCTGGATCCCCAGCCGGGCCAGCACCCCCCGGGCGCCCGTGCCGCGAGGTGCGCGCAGGGCGCCCCACGCCAGCGCCCCGACCGTCAGCGCCAGCACCAGCACCAGGAACGGGATGTCCGTCAGACCCATGACCTGCCCATCGCTTCGTCGTTCGCCGTGGACGAGGGTAGGGGCGCCAGGGGTCACGCAGCCGTCGTCGCCGCGCGGGGTGCGTGCAGATACGGTGCAGGTCGGGACGCGCCGACCGGCCGGCCGCCGTGGGTGGGGGGAGGACCCGTGATCGTCGGGCTGCTGGCCGCGATCGGGGCGAGCGTCGGGTACGGCGTCGCGACGGTGCTCCAGGCGCTCGGCGCGCGGCGGTCCACGGGCCTGTCGGCCCTGCGGCAGCCGGCCGTGCTCGGCGGCTTCGCGCTGGACGGCCTCAGCTTCCTGGTGTCGCTGCTGGCGTTCGCGCGGCTGCCGCTGTTCCTCGTCGAGACCGTCATCGCGTCGTCGCTCGTCGTCGTCGTGCTCCTCGCGCACCCGGTGCTGCACACGCCGTTGCGGACGGTCGACCTGGTCGCGTCGGCGGTCGTCGTCGGCGGCCTCGTCGTCCTCGCCGGGGCCGGCGGCAGCCAGCCGGCGGTCAGCGCGGGCCCGACCGTCGAGCGGTGGGTCTTCGTCGCCCTCGGGCTGCTCGTCGTCGGCACCGTGGCCTCCTACCGCCGGGCGCCGGCCTGGGTCATGGGGCTGGCCAGCGCCCTCGGCTACTCGGGCGTGGCGATCGGCGTCCGCGCGGCGCGGACCACGGGCACGCTCGCTGCGATCCTGTGGCAGCCGATGGCCCTGGTGGTGGCGCTGTCGGGGCTCGTCGCGGTCGTCGCCTACGTGCGTGCGCTCGAGCGGGGTCCCGCCGGCCTGGCCGCCTCGCTGGTCTCGGTGGGCGAGGTCGTCGTCCCCGGTGCGGTGGGGCTGGCCGTCCTCGGGGACACCGTCCGCACCGGGTGGGCGGTGCCGGCCGCGGTCGCGATCGCGCTGGCGCTCGTCGGCTGCCTGGTGCTGGCGCGCGCGCCCGGCAACGAGGTGGAGCAGCACGCGGCGACCTGAGTGAGCCGGCGCGCCCCCGACGTCGTTCTACCGACGAGCGGTGGACGACGACAGGGGAGGGTGGCACCCCGTCGACCTCACCGACCTCCGGCGGAAGCGGGTGCTGACATGGTCACGTGGGTGCTGCGGCTGCTGGTCGCGGGCGGGTTGGGCGTCGACGCGTGGGTCCACGCCCGCCTCGCCCCGGGGTACGACGCCAACCGGCAGGCGGGCGGCCTCAGCCAGGGGGACCTGTTCCGCGCGGAGGCCGTGGCCGCGGCGGTCGTGGCGGTCCTCGTGCTCGTCGTCGTGCTGCGGCGGGCGGCGGTCGCCGGACTCGGCGTCGCCGTCCTGGCGGTCCTCGTCTCGGCCTCGGCCCTCGGCGCGCTCCTGCTCTCGGTGTATCGGCAGGTGGGGGCCGTCGGTCCCCTGCCCGACATGTACGAGCCGTTCTGGTTCCCCGACAAGACGCTCGCCGCCGTCGCCGAGGGCATCGCGGTGGCGGCGAGCGTCGCACTCGTCGTCGTGCTCTGGCGCCGGCTGCGGAGGCGGCCGCCCCCGGGCCGGCGCCACGAGGCCGTCACCCGGACGGCGCTCCGGGCCTGAGGGATGTCACGGCGACGTCAGGATCACCAGCTCCTGGGTGGCCCGGGTCATGGCGACGTAGCGGTCCACCGCGCCCTCGACACCCGTGCCGAACCGGTCCGGGTCGACGAGCACCACCAGGTCGAACTCCAGGCCCTTGGCGAGCTGCGGCGTCAGCAAGCGGACGCGCGGCCCGGGCTCGAAGCCCGGGTCGCCGACGACGCAGGCGACGCCCTCGTCGTGCGCGGCGAGCCAGGCGTCGACGACGGCTCGCAGGTCCGACGCCGGGCCGTGGGTCACGCCGATCCCGGTGGCGCGCACCGAGGTCGGCACGTTCGCGTCGGGGATCGCGGCCCTGATCACGGGCTCGGCCTCGGCCATCACCTCCTGCGGTGTGCGGTAGTTGATCGTCAGCGTCGCCTGGCCGACGTCGCGCAGCCCCACCCGCTCGAGGCGCTCCCGCCAGGACTCGGTGAACCCGTGCCGGGCCTGCGCCCGGTCGCCGACCACCGTCAGGCTGCGCGAGGGGCACCGGGCGAGCAGCATCTGCCACTCCGCGTCGGTCAGCTCCTGCGCCTCGTCGACGACGACATGGGCGAACGGTCCCGCGAGGGGGTCCTCGTCGACACCGGGCAGCGCGGCCTCGTCGACGAGCGCGCCCTGCAGGTCGGCGCCCTTGAGCATCGACATGACGAGCATCTCCGAGTCGTCGCTCGCGATGAGGTGCTCCATCACCTGGTCGCGCTGCTCCCGCTCGTCCGCGAGCAGGGCCGCGCGCTGCCGCCGTCGCCGCGCGGCTCCCGGGTCGCCGAGCCGGCGCCGGGCGGCGTCGAGCAGC
This sequence comes from Cellulomonas sp. 73-92, assembly GCF_001898175.1. Classification (GTDB taxonomy): domain Bacteria; phylum Actinomycetota; class Actinomycetes; order Actinomycetales; family Cellulomonadaceae; genus Cellulomonas. Next base: position 237,425 of record NZ_MKTH01000024.1, on the reverse strand, counting down.
GGCAGGTCGGAGGCCGTCCACGCCTGCGCGTCGGGGCGCTGCAGCGCCGCCACCTCGTCGGCCGCCAGCCAGGGTGCGCACAGGCGCAGGTAGGCGGGCACGGTCCAGAGGTCGCCGACGAGGTCGGTCGGTTCGAGCAGCGGCCACGCCCGCCGGAACGTGGTGACGAGGTCGCGGTCCCGCCGTAGCGCCCGCCCGAGCTCGTCCGGGGGCACGCCGTCGAGCCGGTCGGCGACGATCGCCACCAGCTGCTCCCAGGCCTCGTCCTGCGCCTCGTTGTGCGGGGTGCCCGGGTCGGCGGCGTCGAAGGCCTCGGCCCAGTCGTCCGGGCCGAGCCGGACGTCGCCCCAGGGCGTCTCGACCGTCGTGGCCGTGCTCGGCGGCCGCTCGTAGAACGCGACGGCCGGCTCGATCGCGCGCACCATCGCGGCCGAGGCCTTGAGCCGGGCCACGCGCGGATCGGGCTCGTCCCGGGCACCCGCGCCCTGCGGCAGGAGGTCGCGCAGCGTGCACGTGCGCACGCCCTCCTCGCCGAGGCTGGGCAGCACGTCCTCGACGTAGGCGAGGTACGGCTCGTGCGGGCCGACGACGAGGACGCCGCCGTGGTGCCGGCCCACGCGCGGGTCGGCGTACAGGAGGTAGGCCGCCCGGTGCAGCGCCACGACGGTCTTGCCGGTGCCCGGACCGCCGTCGACGACGAGCGCCCCCCGCGAGCCCGCACGGATGATCGCGTCCTGGTCGGCGGCGATCGTGGCGAGCACGTCGCGCATGCGCGCCGAGCGGCTGGCGCCGAGGCTGGCGATGAACGCGGACTCGTCGTCGGGCGCCGCGCCGTTGCTCCCGTCCGGGGCGAAGACCTCGTCCCAGTAGTCGCTGACGCGGCCCCCCGTCCAGCGGTAGCGGCGCCGGCTGGCCAGGCCCATCGGGTGCGCGCGGGTCGCGCCGAAGTACGGCTCCGCCGCCGGCGAGCGCCAGTCGACGAGCAGCTGGCGGCCGTCCTCGTCGGCCAGCCCGAGGCGCCCGACGAAGACCGGCGTTCCGTCACCGGCGGCGACCATGCGGCCGAGGCACAGGTCCAGGCCGTAGGAGCGCAGCACGCGCAGGCGCGCGGCCAGGCGGCGGATCCCCTGGTCCCGCTCCACCGCCTCCTGGCCGAGCGTCGCGGGCAGCCGGCGCTGGGCGTCGAGGCGGGCGTCGAGGTCGGCGACCTGCCGCTCGAGGGCCGCTGCCACGGCGGCGAAGTGCGCCTCGTCGGCGCCGACGAGCGCCGGGTCGGCCTTGGCCGCGAGCCGGGCGGGGAGGGCGAAGGCGCTGGTGGTGGGCGGTGTCACGGCATCGGCTCCCGGGTGTCTGGGTGGAGTGTGCGGCCGCGGTGGGGCGCGCGGCCGGCCATCGTGCTCCACGCGGGGGGCCTTGCCGCAAGACCCCCCGTGCCGTATACGTTGAAACTGGCGGGCGGTGCAGCCCGCCGCACGCGACCGGCGCGCTCACGTCCTGAAGGGCTGCCGGGTCCGGTCGGCGCCACAATGCCGCCGTGACGTTCGCGCAGCTGGCGGTCATCGGGCTGGTCGCCCTGCTGGGCCCCGTGCTGGCCTACCCGAAGGGCTGGCACCTGCCGATCGTCCTGGGCGAGCTCGTCGCGGGGATCGCGATCGGCCGGAGCGGCCTGGGCCTCGTCGATGCCGGCAACCCGTCCTTCTCGTTCCTCGCCGACATCGGGTTCGCCCTCGTCATGTTCGTCGCCGGCACGCACGTGCCGCTGCGCGACCCGGCGATGCGCCCGGCCCTGCGGTCGGGCGCGGTGCGGGCCGTCGTGGTGGGGCTGGTCGCGACAGGGCTGGCGGTCGGCGTCGCGCGGGTCGCGGGGATCCCCCACGTGCCGCTGTACGCGGTGCTCATGGCCTCGTCGTCGGCGGCGCTCATCCTGCCTGTCATCGACAGCCTCCGGCTCGGCGGCCCGCAGATCATCGGCCTGCTGCCGCAGGTGGCGATCGCCGACTCCGCGTGCATCGTGGCGCTCCCGCTGGCCATCGACCCGGCGCACGTGCCGCGGGCGGCGGCGGGGGCGGCGGCGGTGATCGGCGCGGCGGTCGTCGTCTGGCTGCTGTACCGGCAGGCCGAGCGGTCGGGCCTGCGCCGGCGCGCCCACAACGTGTCCGAGCAGCGGCTCTTCGCCCTCGAGCTGCGCATCCAGCTGGTGGTGCTCGCGGCCCTGGCGGCGCTCGCGGTCACGACGCACGTGTCGATCATGCTGGCCGGGTTCGCGTTCGGGCTGGCCGTCACGGCGGTCGGGGAGCCGCGGCGGCTGGCGCACCAGCTGTTCGCGCTGACCGACGGCTTCCTGTCGCCGCTGTACTTCGTGTGGCTGGGCGCCTCGCTCGACCTGCGCGAGTTCGGGAGCCATCCCGGGATGATCGCGCTGGGCGTCGCGCTCGGTGTCGGCGGCTGCCTCGCCCACCTCGTCGCGCGCCTGCTGCGCCAACCCGTCTCCCTCGGCATGCTCGCGGCCGCCCAGCTCGGCGTCCCGGTGTCGGCGGCGACCATCGGCACGCAGCTCGGGGTGCTGCGACCGGGGGAGGCGGCCGCGCTCATGCTCGGCGCGATCGTCACCATCGGGCTCGCGGTGGCCGGCGGCGGCCTCGCCGCGCGCGCCGGGATGGTGGCGGGCAGCGACCCAGGGCCGGCGGCGCCCAGCGCGGCGGCACCGGCGTGAGCGGCGCACGCAGCGCGCGGGCGCTGACGATCGACTACGACCGCTGGCTCGCCGACCGGATCACGGTGGTCCGCGCCGACGTCGCCCGCAAGCACGCGGAGATGCACGCCGACCGGCTCCGGTTCCTGCGCGGCACGTACTACCTGTGGCTGGCCCGGGTCGTCGAGCGGGCCGGCGGCGTCCTCGACACCGCGCGCGTGCCCCTCGTCGGCGACCTGCACGTGGAGAACTTCGGCACGTGGCGGGACGCCAGGCAGGTGCGCCGCTGGGGCGTCAACGACCTCGACGAGCTGGGGACGGGCCCGTGGCTGCTGGACCCGCTGCGGCTGGCGGTCTCGGCCACGCTCGCCCCGCACATCGCGATGGACGACGACGAGGTCTGCGACACGATCCTCGACGCCTACGCGCAGGCGCGGGGCGGCGCCGACGTCGCGGTGACCGAGCCCGGCGCGGCGCACCTGCGCGCGCTCGTGCCGCCGTTCGCCTCGCCCGCGAAGTTCTACGACGGGCTCGCCGGCGGCCACCCGGCAGCGGACCTGCCGGCGGCGGTGGTCGCGGCGGCCGTCGACGTCGCCGAGGCCGGCTGGCGGCCGACGTGGCACGTCCACGAGGCCGGGACCGGCTCGCTCGGCCACCGCCGGCGCGTCGGGGTCGGCCGGGCTGCCGACGGCCGGTGGCACGCGCGCGAGGTCAAGGAGCTCGGCCCGGGCACGGCCGTGTGGGCCGCCCGCCTCGACGGACGCCTCCCGCAGCCCGGCGAGGGGCTCTACGCCCGCGTCGTCGCAACCGTCCGGGGCCCGGCGGCGGCGGCCCGGGTGCTCGACTGGCAGGTGCGCGATCTGGCGCCGGACATCGTGCGCATCGAGCTCGCCGGCCTGCGGCCGAAGGATGCGTCGCGCCTGCTGCGCTCGATGGCGCGGGCGACGGCCGACGTGCACGCGACCGACCGGCCGGCCTGGAAGGCGGCGCGGGCACAGGCGCGGGCGCTGCGACGCAAGGACTTCCGGGCGCTGGTCGCGACGATGGCGGCCGTGGTGAAGGACGACTTCCGCTCGTACGACGCCTGACCGGTCGTCGCCCCGGTGTGGCCGCCCCGGGGCGTCGACGAGGTTCCCGACGAGCGGGACGGCCGCGGTGAGCCGACGATGGCGTTCGGGCCCGCTGCCGGCGGCCCACGACGTCGAGGGGAGGTGGTCGCCGTGACGTCCGCGGTCGTGGAGAGCCCGCACGGCATCGGCGACGCCCTGCGTGGCGCGATCGGCCTGGGCGGCGTGCTCGCCTTCACGGTGGGGCTGCTCGTGCTGCTCTGGCCGGGCCGGTCGGCGATGGTCGTCACCGCGATCGTCGCGGTGTACCTGGTCGTGGCCGGGCTGGGTTACGTCGTGGCGGCGCTGGGCAGCCGGGCGCGGAGCGGGTGGGGACGCGTGGGCCACCTCCTGCTCGGGGTCCTCTACGTCCTGGCCGGCGGGTTCGCGCTCAGCGACCTCTCGGCCGCGACGGCGTCCCTGGCCACGCTGCTCGGGCTCGTCGTCGGCGTGGTGTGGGTCGTCGAGGGCGTCGTCGCCCTCACGACGCTGCCGATGATGACGGGGTCGAAGGCCTGGACCGCCGTGTTCGCGGTGCTGAGCATCGTGGCCGGCGTCCTGGCGCTCCTGTCGCCGGTGTGGGCGGTGGCCACGCTGTGGTGGCTCGTCGGCGTCGTCCTCGTCGTGCTCGGCGTCGTGCAGATCGGCCGGGCGCTGGCGTGGCGCGTCGAGCCACGTCCCGTGCGCACCACCTTCGGGCCGCCCGCGCCGTTCCCGCGGCGCTGACCGGCCGTCAGACGCCCGGCGCGCCGCCCGGGCGGTCCGCCGCCCCGGCGCCCGCGGCCGGCACCACGGTCGGCGCGACGTGCGGCGCGTTGCGGATCCCGACGAGGCTGAGGAGGCCGCCGAGGGCGAACAGCGCGGCCGTCACCAGCAGCGCGGTGTGGAACGAGCCGACGCCGAGCGTCCCGCCGACGATGACCCCGGCGAGCGCGACGACGACGAGCCCCGCCACCCGTGCCACCGCGTTGTTGACCGCGGAGGCGATGCCGGCGTCGGCGGGCGGTGCGGACCCGAGCACCGCCGCGGTCAGGGGCGCCACCGTCATCGTCAGCCCGAGCCCGAACACCAGCATGCCGGGCAGCACCTGCGTCCAGTAGAACGCCCGCTCGTCGGTGCTGAGCAGGAGGAGGTAGCCGCAGGCGATGACGAGCGGCCCGGCGGTCATGAACAGCCGGGGGCCGTAGCGCCCGGAGAGCGCGCCGAACCGGCTCGACAGCCCGAACATGATGAGCGTCACCGGCAGCGAGGCGAGGCCGGCGGCGGTCGCGGGGTAGTGCGCGACCTGCTGCAGGAACAGCGTCACGATGAACCCGCCGAACCCGAGCGCCCCGTAGATCGCGGCCGTGGCGGCGTTGCCCCAGGCGAAGTTGCGGGCGCCGAAGAGGCGCAGCGGCAGCATCGGGTCGTCGGCTCGCCGCTCGGCGACGAGGAACGCGGCGAGGCCGAGCACGCCGACCGCCAGCGGGACGGACACCCGCCAGTCCGTCCACCCGAGCCGTTCGCCCTCGATGAGCGCGGACACCGTGCCCGCGAGACCGACGGCGGCCAGCACCGCGCCGCGTGTGTCGATCCGCCGGCCGGTGCGGACGGAGCCGGGGGCCACGCCGCGCAGCAGCAGCAGCGTGACCACGGCCGCGGGCACCGTGATCCAGAAGACCCACCGCCAGGACAGGTGGTCCACCAGCACCCCGCCGACGAACGGGCCGATGAGCCCGGCGATGCCGGAGTACGCGGTCCACCGCCCGATCGCCCGCCCCTGCGCCTCGCCCTCGAACGCGGACACGATCATCGCCAGCGAGCTCGGCACCAGCAGTGCGCCGCCGACGCCCTGGACCGCCCGCGCCGCGACGAGGACGGCCCCGGTCGGGGCGATCGCGCAGGCCGCGGACGCGACCGCGAACCCGACCAGGCCCGCGGCCAGCACGCGGCGGCGGCCGTAGACGTCCGAGAGGGACCCCGCGACGAGGATGAGCGAGCCGAGCGTCACCAGGTACGCGTCCACCACCCACTGCTGCAGCACGAGGGCCTGCTCGCCCGTCCCGGCCAGGTCGCGCGCGATGGCCGGCAGCGCGACGGTCACCACGGTCCCGTCGAGGAAGGCGATGAAGGTCGCCAGGATCGCGACGACGAGGACGCGGCGCTGGGCGGGCGTCATGGCCGCCTCGCCGCGCTCGTGCGCATGCCGGTCAGCCCGCCCGCTCGTCGGCCGGTCAGCCCTGGTAGTTCTCCACGACGGATGCGGGACGGACCGTCGCGCTCGCGGGGTCGCCGCCGGCGTCGCGCAGAGCCGCGCGCTGGCGCAGCAGGTCCCAGCACTGGTCGAGCTCCACCTCGATGGCCGCCAGGCGCGAGTGCTCGTCGTCGCGGGCGATCTGCCCCGCGGTCAGCTGCTCCCGCAGGCGCTTCTCCTCGTCGACGAGCGCGCCGATCCGGTGCGAGATCTCCGCGTCGTCGGCCATGTGGGCCCTCCTCGTCGTGCCGGACCGGTCGACGCAACTGTCACCCGGCCGCCGCCAGGTGGCAAGAGCGCCGGCCGGGCGGCTGGTGGATCGCGAGCCGCCGCGCCGTGGACCGACGAGCGACCGGCGCCGCCAGGCACCAGGATGTCGCTGATGCTCGTCGTCGACCTGCTGCTCCTCGTCATCCTGCTCGCCGCGTTCGCCGGCGGGCTCTCGCGCGGGTTCCTCGGCACCCTGGGCGGTCTGCTCGGCCTCGTCGTCGGAGGCGTCGCGGCGTTCTGGCTGGTGCCCCCCGTCAACGACGCGCTGCCGTCGAGCGCCTGGCGCGGCCCCCTCGTCGTCGTGGTGGCGCTCGCGCTACCGCTGCTGGGTGCCTCGCTCGGCGGCGCGGTGGGACGCGTCGCGCGTCGCGGCGTCGACCGCACGCCGCTGCGGGGCGTGGACCGCGTCCTCGGGGGCGTCGCGAACCTGGTCGTGGCCGCGATCGCGATGTCCTTCGTCGGGTCCGCGCTGGTCGCCACCGGGTCGCCGGTCGTGGCGCCCGCGATCGCGTCGTCGTCGGTGCTGCGCACGATCGACCGGCTCACGCCGGCGCCCGTCAGCCGCACGCTGGCGCAGCTGCGCAACGACGTGCTGTCCCAGGGGCTGCCGACGCTGGACGCGCTGCTGCCCGGCAGCGCGCCGCCGATCCCGGACGTCAACCTCGCCGACCCCGCGCTCGTGCAGGCGTCCCGCTCCGTGGCGCGGATCGCCGGCACCGCCTACGCGTGCGGCATCAGCTCCACCGGCTCGGGCTTCGTCGTCGCGCCCGGCCGGGTGATCACGAACGCGCACGTCGTTGCCGGTGTCGACCGGCCCCTCGTCGAGGTCCCCGGGCAGCGCGCGCGGCAGGGCCGGATCGTCTATCTCGACCCGGCGAACGACCTCGCCGTCATCGCGGTGGACGGGCTGACCGCCCCTCCGCTGCCGATCGTGCCCACGCTGGCCGCGGGCAGCGTCGCGGTGGTGCAGGGCTATCCCTACGGTGGCCCGCTGACGTCGGGCGGCGCCAAGGTGATCTCGGTGACGACGGCGCCGATCCCGGACATCTACGGCCAGGGGTCGCACGAACGTGAGGTGTACTCGCTGGCCGCCACGGTGCGTCCCGGCAACTCCGGCGGCCCGCTGCTGACCACCGACGGCAAGGCCGCCGGCATCGTCTTCGCCAGGGCCGACCAGGACCCGAACCTCGGTTTCGCGATGACGACGGCCGAGCTGATGCCGGTCGTGGCGCAGGCGGAGTCGCTCCGCACGGCGGTGTCCTCGGGGGCGTGCACGCGGTGATCACGCGGTGACCACGCCGGCGCACCCGCTCAGCCGCGGCGGGCCAGCCGGTCCTCCGGGTCCAGGCGGGCCAGGAGCGCCCCCGTGATGCTCTCGAGCTGGGAGACCTGCTCGTCGGTCAGCGCGTCGATGACCAGGGCGCGCGCGTTGACGACGTGCCCCGGCGCCGCGGCGACGAGCGTGTCCCACCCGGGCTCCGCCAGGTACGCGCGGGTCGCGCGGGCGTCGTCCGGGTCCGGGGTGCGCACGACGAACCCCCGGCCCTCCAGCCGTTCGACGACGTGCGAGAGCCGGGGGAGCGTCGCGCTGGTGCGCTGCGCGAGTGTGGTCATGCGCAGGGACCTGCCCGGTGCCTCGGAGAGCATCGCGAGCACCTGGTAGTCGAAGTGCGTGAGACCGGCGTCGCGGCGCAGCTGGGAGTCGAGCGCCGCCGGCAGCAGCTCGGCGACCGAGAGCAGGCCCACCCACGCGCGCAGCTGGTCGGCCGTCAGCCAGCGGACCTCGTCCGGCGTCGTCATGCGCCCAGCCTAGGCGAAAAGTTGACAGTACAAGCAAAGTCGCGGCCGGACATGGACGGCGGCGACGAGGTCAGGACCTTGGCCCTACGGTGGGGCCCGTGACCACTCCCGACGTCCCCGCGCGCGGCCTGGCTCGGCACGAGGTCCCCGAGCCGCTGCGCAACGACGTGCGCCTGCTGGGCGGATTGCTCGGCCGGGTGCTGCGCGAGACCGACGAGTCGCTGTACGAGGACGTCGAGAAGCTGCGCGAGCTGGCGATCCGGGCGCACGACGAACCCGAGCCCGCCGCGCTCGCGGAGGCCGAGGCCCTGGTGGCGGGCTTCACCCTCGAGCGGGCCGAGCAGGTGGCCCGCGCGTTCACCTGCTACTTCCACCTGGCGAACCTGGCCGAGGAGTACCACCGCGTCCGCGTGCTGCGCGAGCGCGAGGCCTCGCTGCCGCCGCAGCAGCTCGCGCCCGACGACTCGTTGCCCGCCGCGTACGCGCAGCTGGCGGCCGAGGTGGGCGAGGACGAGGCCCGCGCGCGGCTGCAGCGCCTCGAGTTCCGGCCCGTCTTCACGGCCCACCCCACCGAGGCACGGCGCCGGGCGGTGGCGCGGGCGATCCGGCGGATCGCGGCGCTCGTCGCGGAGCGCGACGACCGGCACCCCGGCGGCATGACGCTGGCCGAGAACGAGCGCAGGCTGCTCGCCGAGATCGACACGCTGTGGCGCACGTCGCCGCTGCGCGCCTCCAAGCCGACGGTGCTCGACGAGGTGGCCACCGTCCTCGACGTGTTCGACGCGACCCTGGCGGACACCCTGCCGGCGGTCTACCGCCGACTGGACGACTGGCTGCTCGGCGACCGCGCCGGCACCACCGCGCCCGTGGTGCGCCCCTGGGCGCGGCTCGGCACGTGGATCGGCGGCGACCGCGACGGCAACCCCAACGTCACGGCCGAGGTGACGCGCGCGGCGGCGGCGCTGGCCTCCGACCACGCCCTGGCGGCGCTCGAGGCCTCCGCGCGGGCCGCGGCCGACGGCCTGACGCTGGACGTCGGCAGCGCGCCGGCGTCGAGCGCGCTCACCTCGCTCTGGCAGCGGCAGCGCGCGCTGGCGGACGCGCTGACCGGCCGGATCGCGGCCGACTCGCCGAACGAGCCGCACCGGCGCGCGCTGCTGGTCATCGCGGACCGCATCGCCGCCACGCGACGCCGGGACGCCGACCTGGCCTACCGCGACGCGGACGCCCTCGAGGCCGACCTGGTCGTCGTGCAGGAGTCGCTGGCGCGGGGCGGGGCGAACCGCGCCGCCTACGGCCGTCTGCAGAAGCTGCGGTGGCAGGTGCGCACGTTCGGCTTCCACCTCGCCGAGCTCGAGGTGCGCCAGCACTCGGCGGTGCACGCCGCGGCCATCGCCGACGTCGAGGCCCACAGCATGGACGGCGTGCTGGCCCCGCAGACGCTCGAGGTGCTGGACACGTTCCGGGCCATCGGCACGGTGCAGCGCCGCTTCGGTGTCGCCGCGGTGCGGCGGTACATCGTGTCGTTCACGCAGTCGGTGGACGACCTGGCCGCCGTCTACAAGCTCGCGGAGTACGCCTACATCGGGGCGGACGACGAGATCCCGGTCCTCGACGTCATCCCGCTGTTCGAGACCCTCGCCGACCTGCGGCACTCGGTGCAGATCCTCGACGGCTCGCTCGCGCTGCCGCAGGTGCAGCGGCGGCTGAGCCAGACCGGCCGGCGCCTCGAGGTGATGCTCGGGTACTCCGACTCGTCGAAGGACGTCGGCCCGGTGTCCGCCACGCTCGCCCTCGACCAGGCGCAGCGCGAGATCACGGCGTGGGCGAGGGACCACGGCATCAGCCTCACGCTCTTCCACGGCCGGGGCGGCGCGCTGGGCCGTGGCGGCGGCCCCGCCAACCGCGCGCTGCTCGCGCAGCCGCCGGGCTCCGTGGACGGCCGCTTCAAGCTGACCGAGCAGGGCGAGGTGATCTTCGCCCGGTACGGCGACGCGACCATCGCGGCGCGGCACATCGAGCAGGTGACCGCGGCCACCCTCCTGCAGGGCGCGCCGTCCGTGGAGAAGCTCAACGCGGACGCCACCCGCCGGTTCGCCCACCTGGCGACGGCGCTCGACGAGGCCTCGCGCGAGCGGTTCCACGCGCTGGTGCGCGCGCCGGGCTTCCCGGAGTGGTTCGCCGAGGTGACGCCGCTGGAGGAGATCGGCCTGCTGCCGATCGGCTCCCGCCCGGCCCGGCGCGGCCTCACCGTCTCCAGCCTGGACGACCTGCGCGCCATCCCGTGGGTGTTCTCCTGGTCGCAGGCCCGCATCAACCTCGCCGGCTGGTACGGCCTCGGGTCCGGCCTGCAGGCGGTGGGCGACCCGGAGCTGGTCCGCACCGCCTACCAGGAGTGGCCGCTCTTCAACACGCTCATCGACAACGCCGAGATGTCGCTGGCCAAGACGGACGAACGGATCGCCGCGCGGTACCTGGCCCTCGGGGCGCGCGACGAGCTCGCGGCGGCCGTGCTGGACGAGATGGCGCTGACGAAGAAGTGGGTCCTGGCCGCCACGGGCGCCCAGGCGATCCTCGAGAACCGCAAGGTGCTCGGGCGCGCCGTCCAGCTGCGCAACCCCTACGTGGACTCGCTGAGCCTGCTGCAGCTGCGCGCGCTGCGCGGGCTGCGCACCGGTGAGACCTCCGAGCACGCCGACGACCTGCGCCGCCTGCTGCTCATCAGCGTCAACGGCGTGGCCGCCGGGCTGCAGAACACCGGCTGACGCGCCGGCCCGTGCGCGGGCCGGGGGCCGGTCAGCCCGGGAGCGACAGCACCGCCGGCACGGGCGAGCCGCTGGCGAGCGTCTCGAGCACGAGCCGCTCGTGCGGCACCACCGGCTCGGGCAGCTCGTCGAGGGGGAACCAGCCCATCGCGGCAGCCTTGTCGACCTCGCGGACCGTGGGCACCCCCCGCCAGCGGGTCGCCGTGAAGAAGACGTCGACGCGCTGCTCGACGGCCGGGCCGCCGCGCTCGAAGCGGTGCAGCACGGTCAGCGGGACCAGGTCGGCGGGGTCGATGTCGATGCCGGCCTCCTCGGCGGCCTCGCGCACCGCGGCCTCGTGGACCGACTCCCCGGGGTCGACGTGCCCCGCGAGCGTCGCCCAGTGGCCGTCCATGTACCCGGTGCCGCGGCGCAGCTGGAGCAGCACCTCGTGGTGCTCCGCCCCCGGCCGGCACAGCACCACGTACGCGGCCGCGACCAGCAGCGTGCGGCCGTCGAGGTGGGAGTCGGGGGCGTACCGCTGCGGCGCGTCGTCCATGTCCCGGAGTCTGGCACGGTGGCGCTCTAGGCTCGCAACCGTCGATGACGAGGAGGCCGCGATGAGCGAGCAGGGGTACGGCGACTTCGAGTTCGAGCGCCGCTTCGTCGTGCGGGACGTGCCCGCCGGCCTGCTGGAGACGACGCCCGCGCTCATCGTGCAGAGCTACCTGCTGTCCGACGAGGGTTACGCGGTCCGCGTCCGCGCGCAGGTGCCGGGCGTGCCGGCGCAGGTCGACCCGGCCGCCGACGAGCTCGCGCTGCTGGAGGCCCACGTCGACGGCGTCGACTTCGGCGCCATCACGGTCAAGGGCCCGATGGTGGCCGGCACGCGGTACGAGGCGGAGCGGGAGATCGACCCCACCGTCGCGGTCGAGCTGGTGCGCCGCGGCGGGCAGCGCGTCGCCAAGCTGCGGCACGCGATCTGGCTCGGCGAGGACGGCTGGGTGATCGACGTCTTCGCCGGCCGCAACGCCCCGCTCGTCATCGCCGAGGTGGAGCGGGGCGGCCCCGTGACCGACCTGGCCATCCCGACGTTCGCCGTCACCGAGGTGACGGTGGACCCGCGGTTCGCCAACGACGCGCTGGCCAGCAGGCCGTACTCGACGTGGGCCGACGACTTCGCCGCCGAGCTCGCCGCCCGCGGGCCGACGTTCCTCACCGAGCTCGGCACCAACCGTCGGGTCGACATCTAGGCACGGCCTCTGCCGCTCCGCCGACGGGGTGCCCTACGGCATCCAGCGGCGGTGCCCGGTGGCCCGGGCCCGGCGGGCCGCGCGTCGGGCGTCGTCCTCCGCGCGCGCGGCCGCGCGCGCGGCGCGCTCGGCGAGCCGGTCGTAGGCGGACAGGTCCTCGCCCGCGGCACCGGCCTGCGTGGCGACCTCGGCGAGCACGGCTCGGACGAGCACCGCGTCGTGCTGCCGGCCGAGCGTCTCCTGGACCCGCTCCGCCCGCTCGACGCTGCGCCCGGCCGGCGCGCCCACGAGCTCGGCCGCGTAGCGTGCGCGCCGCGCCTGGCGACGGGCGGCGTGCAGGGCGGCGTCGCGCTCGTCGTGCCCCGCCGCGTCGGCTGCCGCCAGCGCGCGGTCGAGCCGGCGCCACTCCCGGGCGGCGCGGTGGAGGATGCGGCCCTCGTCGGGCGACCAGGCACCGAGGACCGCGGCATCGAGGTCCGCCAGCAGCCGGCCGTGCGCCGCGGACCGCAGCTGGCGGCGCAGGACGACGAGGCCGGCCTGCCGGGCGGCCAGCCGGTTCTCCACCAGGCGGGCCCGCGCCCGGCCGTCGTCGTGCGGCAGGGAGTCGAGCGCCTCGCGCAACCAGGTGAGCTCGACGGCGGGGTCCCGGACGGCGCCGAGCGTGCGGCCGACGCCGCGCAGCCCGTCGCGCAGCCGGGTACCGTCCGCCACCAGCGGCGCGCAGACGCCGAGCGCGGTGCGCAGCCGGCGTGTCGCGGTGCGGGCGTCGTGGACCGCGTCGTCGTCGCCGGCGGTGGCCGCCGGGCCGAGACTGCGCAGGCGGGCGGCCTGCAGGGCGACGTACCCGCGCGCGAGCTCCGCCACCGCGTCCCGCGTGCCGCCCATGGCCCGATCCTGGCCCTCGGCCTCCTGCCCGTCGCGCGATGCGCCTCCTAGACTGGCGGACCGGCGACGGCGGGAGGTGGCGTGGTGCGGACGAGGGCCCGGCGACGCCTCGTCGCGCTCGTGGTCCCCGCGCTCGTCCTGCTGGCCGGGTGCACCGCCGGCACCGGTCCGTCGCCCGCGGTGACGACGCCCACCGGCGCGCCCCCGTCGCCGTCGCGCACGTCCGGGCCGCTGCCGATCCGCGCCGTCGCTCCGGCCGAGCCGGCGGTGGTCGTCGACGTCACGGACCCGGTCCAGGCGGCGCTGGCCGCCAGCCGCGCGCTGTACGCCGCCGCCCCGGTCGCCGTGCTCGCCGCCGCCGACGACACCGCCGGGCAGCTCACCGCGGCATCTGCCGCGGTCGCGCTGGGGGCGCCCCTGCTGCTCACACCGCCCGCTGCAGCGGCGTCCGGCGGCGTCACCGAGCCGGGCCTCGCGGCCGAGCTGACCCGCCTGCGCACCGTCGCCGTGCTCGTCGTCGGCCCGGCCCCCGCGCCGCGGGGCGTGGTCGTCGTGCGGCTGCCCGGCGGGGCGGGCGGCGCCGCCCTGACCCGTGCGACCGGCGCGGCCTTCGGATCGACGGCGCCGGTGGCACCCGGCGACGAGGCCGCGGCCGTGGGTCGCCTGGCCCGCCCGCGCCCCACCGTCCTGGCCGCCTCGGCGACCGCCGTCGTCGTCGGCGCGGTCGCGGCGGGGGACCCGGGACCGGGACGGACGCAGCCCGTGCTGGCGAGCCCGGTGCTCGCCGCGGCCGAACCGCTGGTCCCGACGCTGCCGCGCACGAGCCCACCCGCCGCCGTCGCCGCCACCGTGGCGCTCACCGGCGCCGGGACCGTGCCGCCGGCCGTGCTGGCGACCGTCCGCGCGGCCGGCCTGCCGCTCGTCGACGCCCCGGGGGCGGACCCGCGCGCCACCTCGTCGGCCGTCCAGGCGCTCGCGCGGGCCACGCCGGCCCACGTCCTCGCCCTCGGTGCCGCGTTCGGCCCCGGCGATCGCCTGGCCGAGCGCGTCGCCACGGCGACCACCGGCGTCGAGCTGCCGGGCGGCGGCCAGCTGTACTTCCCGCAGGACGAGGCGCTGCCCGGCAAGCGGTACGTCTCCATCTACGGCAGCCCGGGGACGCCGGCGCTCGGCGTGCTCGGCGAGCAGGACGTGCCCGCGACGATCGCCCGCGCGCAGGCGCACGCCGAGCCCTACCGCGCGCTGACCGCCGACACCGTGGTCCCGGGCGTCGAGATCATCGCGACCATCGCCTCCGCCGGCCCCGGCACGGACGGCAACTACTCCCAGGAGCGACCCGTCGCAGACCTGCTGCCGCTGGTGCAGGCGGCCGGGGCGGCCGGCATGAGCGTGGTGCTCGACCTGCAGCCGGGGCGCACCGACTTCCTCACGCAGGCGCAGGAGTACCAGCCGCTGCTCGAGCTGCCCTACGTGAGCCTGGCGCTGGACCCCGAGTGGCGGCTGGGGCCTACCCAGGTGCACCTCAAGCAGATCGGCCACGTTGACGTCGACGAGGTCAACGCGGTGTCCGCCTGGCTGGCCCAGCTCGTCCGGGACCACCACCTCCCGCAGAAGGCGCTCGTGCTGCACGAGTTCGCGCTGAGCATGATCGCCGGCCGGGACCGCCTCGACACCTCGCACGACGAGCTCGCGGTCGTGATCCACGTCGACGGCCAGGGCAGCCAGCCCGCGAAGGTCGGCACGTGGAACGCCATCCGGCAGGGTGCGCCGGCCGGCGTCCACTGGGGGTGGAAGAACTTCTACGACGAGGACAAGCCGGCGATGCTCGACCCCGTCGGGACGTACGCGATCCAGCCCACGCCGGACCTCGTGACGTACCAGTAGGGCCCTACGCTGGCAGCGTGATCGAGCCCGGCGCCACGCAGCTGCTGACCCCGGTCGCGCAGGACTACCTGAAGGTCATCTGGTCCGCCCAGGAGTGGAGCGACCGGCCGGTGACCACCAAGGCCCTGGCGGCGCGCCTCGGCGTCGGCACGTCGACGGTGTCCGAGACCGTGCGCCGGCTGGTCGACGCCGGGCTCGTCAGCCACCAGCCGTACGGCGCGGTCGGCCTGACCGAGCTGGGCCGCGCGCACGCCCTGCAGATGGTGCGCCGCCACCGGCTCCTCGAGACCTTCCTCGTGGCGCAGCTCGGCTACGCGTGGGACGAGGTGCACGACGAGGCGGAGGAGCTGGAGCACGCGGTCTCGGACGCGTTCGTCGAGCGCGTCGCGACCCTGCTCGGCAACCCGGACCGCGATCCCCACGGCGATCCCATCCCGGGCGCGGACGGCACGGTGCGGGTGCCGCCGGCGCACACCCTGTGGGAGAGCGCGCCGGGGCGGTGGCGGGTCGCGCGGATCTCCGACGCCGACCCGGACCTGCTGCGCTACGTCGCCTCGGTCGGCCTCGTCCTCGACGCGGACGTCACGGTGGCCAGGCAGGACGTCGCCGGCGTGGTGTCGGTGACGTTCGCCGACGGCGCGCGCGTCGACCTCGCCGAGCCGGCGGCGTCGGCGATCTGGCTCACCGCCCCGTGACGCCCGGTCAGCGCTTGAGGAGCGTGCCGAGCACGGAGCGCGTGATCTGACGGCCCAACGGGCTGTTGGCGGCGCGCAGGATCGTGTCGAACGCGCTGGGCTCCGGCCGTGACCGGCCGCCCGGCGCGCGCTCGGCCCGCGCCGCCTGCTGGTCGGCCTTCGCCTGCGCCTCCTGGTCGGCCTGCGCCTGCTCGTCCGCCGCGGCCTGCTGCGCCTTGGCGGTGAGGATCTCGTAGGCGGACTGCCGGTCGACAGCGGTGCCGTAGGTCGCCTGCAGCGCCGACGCGGCGACGGTCGCCACCACGGTGGCCTCCGGCGCGGCGGCCATCGACGCCTGCGGCGCGCGCAGCCGGGTCCAGGCGACCGGGGTGGGCGTGCCGCGGTCGCTCAGCACGGTGACGATCGCCTCGCCGGTGCCGAGCTGCTGCAGCGTCTGCTCCAGGTCGTACGACGAGGTGGGGTAGGTGCGGGCGGCGGCGCGCAGCGCGGCGGCGTCGTCGGGCGTGAACGCGCGCAGGGCGTGCTGCACCCGGCTGCCGAGCTGGCCCAGCACGTCGGCGGGCACGTCCTTGGGCGACTGCGTGACGAACACGATGCCGACGCCCTTCGAGCGGATCAGCCGCACCGTGCGGATCACCTCGTCGAGGAACTCCTTCGAGGCGTCGGCGAACAGCAGGTGCGCCTCGTCGAAGAAGAAGACGAGCTTCGGCTTGTCCGGGTCGCCCACCTCCGGCAGCGCCTGGAACAGCTCGGCCAGCAGCCACATGAGGAACGTGGAGAAGAGCGCCGGGCGGTCCTGCACCGCGGCGAGCTCCATCGCCGAGATCACGCCCCGGCCGTCGGCGGCCGTGCGCATCAGCTCGGAGACCTCGAACGCCGGCTCGCCGAAGAAGGCCTCCGCGCCCTGGGACTCGAACGTCACCAGCTCGCGGAGGATGACGCCGGCGGTCGCGGGGGACAGGCCGCCGATGCCCTTGAGCTCCTCCTTGCCCTCGTCGGACGTCAGGTAGGTCACCGTCTCGCGGAGGTCCTTGAGGTCGAGGAGCGGCAGCCCCTTCTGGTCGGCCCAGTGGAAGATCAGCCCGAGGCTCGACTCCTGGGTCTGGTTGAGCCCGAGGACCTTGCTCAGCAGCAGCGGTCCGAACTCGGAGATCGTCGTGCGCACGGGGACGCCGTGCCCCAGGCCGCCGAGCGCGTAGAACTCGACCGGGAAGGCCGCCGGCGCCCACTGCTGGCCGAGCGCCTGCGTGCGGGCGGTGAGCTTGTCGCTGGGCGTGCCCGCGACGGCCAGGCCGGTGAGGTCGCCCTTGATGTCGGCCACGAAGACGGGCACCCCGGCCGACGACAGCTGCTCCGCCATGAGCTGGAGGGTGCGGGTCTTGCCGGTGCCGGTGGCGCCGGCGACGAGCGCGTGCCGGTTGAGCATGCCCAGTGGCACGGCCACCTGCGCCGACGGCACCGGGGTGCCGTCCTCGAGCAGGGCGCCGAGCGCGAGCGTCGGGCCGGCGAACGCGTAGCCCGCGGCGACGCTCTGCGCCAGGGCGCTGCCCGACGAAGCCGGAGCGGCCGGTGCCGGCGCGGCGGCTGGTGGCGGGACGGGAGTGCCGCCGGCCGGCGCGACGTCCGCCGCGCCGGCGCCCTGCTGGGCCGCGGCGAGCTCGGCCTGTGCCGCGGCCGCGGCGGCCTCTGCCGCCTGGGCACGGGCCTCGGCCGCCGCGGCGGCGGCACGGGCGGCCGCTGCCTGCAGGTCGGCGAGGCTGGGCTGGGCCGATTCGTCCGGGTTCTGCGACATGGCCGCAGTCTAGGAGCGGGCCGTCAGGCCGCACCCGGGGCGACATGGTCTCTGACCTGCGAACCGGGCGGCGCGACCGTCGGGCCCGGCCGGTGCGGGGCGAGCCGGTGGCCTGGCCCGCGGTCAGGGCCGGGACCGCGCCGCCGATAAACTCCCGGGGTGACGTCGTCGCAGGAGATCCCCACCACCGCGGGCACCGAGACACCCTTCCGGTACACGCCCGCCCTCGCCGCCCAGATCGAGGCCCGCTGGCAGGACGAGTGGGACGCGCGCGGCACCTTCTCGACGCCGAACCCGATCGGCGACCTCACCGACGCCCACGGCCGGAACGCCGACCCGGCGAGCCGCGCCTTCTTCGTCATGGACATGTTCCCGTACCCCTCGGGGGCGGGCCTGCACGTGGGTCACCCGCTGGGGTACATCGCCACGGACGTCGTCGGCCGCTTCCGTCGCATGCGCGGGGACAACGTGCTGCACGCGCTCGGCTTCGACGCGTTCGGCCTGCCGGCCGAGCAGTACGCGGTGCAGACCGGGCAGCACCCGCGGACGACCACCGAGGCGAACATCGCGATCATGCGGCGTCAGCTGCGCCGCCTCGGGCTGGCGCACGACCCGCGCCGCAGCTTCGCGACCATCGACCCGGGCTACATGCGCTGGACGCAGTGGATCTTCCTGCAGATCTTCAACGCCTGGTACGACGAGTCCGCGCCCCGCCCCGACGGCGGCGTCGGCCGCGCGCGGCCCATCGCCGAGCTCGAGGCGGGGCTGCTCGCCGGGACCCGTGCGGTGCCGGACGGTGTCGACGGCGTTCCCGCCGGCTCGTCGTACGCCGCGCTGACGCGCACGCAGCGGCGCCGCGTGCTCGACGCGCACCGCCTGGCCTACCTGAGCGACACCCCGGTCAACTGGGCGCCCGGCCTGGGCACGGTCCTCGCGAACGAGGAGGTCACGGCCGACGGCCGCTCCGAGCGCGGCAACATGCCGGTGTTCTCCAAGAACCTGCGGCAGTGGAACATGCGCATCACCGCGTACGCCGACCGTCTCGCCGACGACCTGGACCGCATCGACTGGCCCGAGAAGGTCAGGCTGATGCAGCGTCACTGGATCGGGCGGTCCACGGGCGCCACGGTCCGCTTCGACGTGGTCGGCGGCCGGCTGCTGGAGGTCTTCACCACCCGGCCGGACACGCTGTTCGGCGCGACGTTCATGGTGGTCGCCCCCGAGCACCCGCTGCTCGACGAGGTCCCGGCCGCGTGGCCGGACGGCACCCGGTCGGCGTGGACGGACGGGTACGACGACCCCGCGGCGGCGGTCGCGGCCTACCGCGCGTTCGCCGCCGGCCGCTCCGCCGTGGAGCGCCAGGCTGACGCCGGCCGCAAGACGGGTGTGTTCACCGGTCACCTGGCGATCAACCCGGTCAACGGCGACCTGCTGCCGGTCTTCACCGCCGACTACGTCCTCATGGGCTACGGCACCGGCGCGATCATGGCGGTCCCGGGCGGGGACGAGCGCGACTTCGCGTTCGCCCGCGCCTACGAGCTGCCGGTGGTCTACACGGTGGAGGGCGAGGACGACGAGTCCGCCCGCTCCGACCACGGCACGGTCATCAACTCCTCGAACGACGAGATCAGCCTCGACGGGCTGCAGGTGCTCGAGGCGAAGGCCCGGATCATCGCCTGGCTCGCCGCGCGTGGCCAGGGCGAGGAGCGGACCACCTACCGGCTGCGCGACTGGCTGTTCAGCCGGCAGCGCTACTGGGGTGAGCCCTTCCCGGTGGTGTACGACGAGGACGGCCTGCCGATCGCGCTGCCCGACTCGGCGCTGCCCGTGACGCTGCCCGAGGTGCCGGACTACTCGCCGCGCCTGTTCGACCCCGAGGACGCGGACTCCGAGCCGGAGGCACCGCTGGGCCGCAACGAGGACTGGGTCGCCGTCACGCTCGACCTGGGCGACGGGCCCAGGCAGTACCGCCGCGACACCAACACCATGCCCAACTGGGCCGGCTCGTGCTGGTACTACCTGCACTACCTCGACCCCGAGCACGCGTCCGGCCAGGTGATCGACCCGGCGCTGGAGCGGTACTGGATGGGGCCCGGCCACGGCGAGCAGCCCGAGGGCTCGATCGGCGGCGTCGACCTGTACGTCGGCGGCGTGGAGCACGCGGTGCTCCACCTGCTGTACGCGCGGTTCTGGCACAAGGTGCTCTACGACCTGGGGTACGTCACCGCCGGCGAGCCGTTCTACAAGCTCTTCAACCAGGGCTACATCCAGGCGTACGCCTACACCGACGAGCGCGGGGTATACGTGCCCGCCGAGGAGGTCGAGGAGGACGTCTCGTCGGCCACCGGCTACTCGTGGCGGGGCGAGCCGGTCAACCGCGAGTACGGGAAGATCGGCAAGTCGCTGAAGAACGTCGTCTCGCCCGACGACATGTACGCGGCCTACGGCGCCGACACGCTGCGCGTCTACGAGATGTCGATGGGCCCGCTGGACCTGTCGCGGCCGTGGGAGACGCGGGCCGTCGTCGGCGCGCAACGGTTCCTGCAGCGGCTGTGGCGCAACGTCGTCTCGGAGGAGACGGGCGCGACGACGGTGGTGGACGACGAGCCCACGACCGAGACGCTGCGCGTGCTGCACCGCGCGATCGCGGACGCCACCGAGGACATGGCCGCGATGCGGGTCAACACCGCGATCGCCAAGCTCATCGTCCTCAACAACCACCTGACGACGCTGGACCGGGTGCCGCGTGCGGCCGTCGAGCCCCTCGTGCTCATGACGGCGCCGATCGCGCCGCACATCGCCGAGGAGCTGTGGTCGCGGCTGGGGCACGACGAGTCGCTGACGTACCACCCGTTCCCCGTCGCCGACCCGGCCTACCTCGTCGAGGAGACCGTCACCTGCGTGCTGCAGGTGGCCGGCAAGGTGCGCGGCCGCGTCGAGGTGTCGCCGGCGGCGACGAAGGACGAGCTGCAGGCGCTCGCGCTGGCTGATCCCGGGGTGCAGCGGGCGCTCGACGGCCGCGGTGTGCGCACCGTGGTCGTCGTGCCGCCGAAGCTGGTCAACGTGGTCCCGGCCTGAGCGCGATGCCCGCCGCCCGCCACCGCGTGGCGGTGGTGACCGACTCGACCGCCGCCCTGCCGGCCGGCGCCGCCGAGCGGTGGGGCGTGACCGTGGTGCCGCTCGACGTCGTCGTCGACGGGCAGCGGTTCACCGAGGGTGTCTCGCTCCCGCCCGCCGCCCTGGTCGAGGCGCTGCGGCGCGGCGCGCGGGTGTCGACGTCGCAGCCGGCCCCCGAGGCCTTCGAACGGGCCTACGCCCGTGCCGCCGCGGCCGGCGCCGAGGCGGTCGTCTCGGTGCACCTGTCGGGGGAGCTGTCGGGAACCGTCGGGGCGGCGCACTCCGCCGCGGAGCGGGCGCCGCTCCCCGTGCACGTCGTCGACTCACGGACGGCCGCGATGGCCCTCGGCTCGGCTGCGCTCGCTGCGGCGTGGACGGCCGCCGGGGTACCGCGCGACGAGCGCCGCGTCCTGCCGCCCGCGTCGCGGGCCGGAGGCGCGGCCGCGGGGGCGGCTGGCCCGCGAGGCGTCGCCGGCCGAGACGTCGACGCGGCCGGTCGCGATCGCTCGCGTGCGGACGCCACCACCGGCCGCCCGGTCTCGCGACCGGCGACGGCCGGTGGGCTCGAACCCGGCGCCCCGCACGGCGTGCTCGACCGGCTCGACCCTCGGCGGCTGCCGCGTGCCCTGCACCTGCCGGAGGGGCTGCACCTGCCGGACCCGCGGCACCTGTCCGAGGCGCTCCACCTGCCCGGCGCGACGCACCGCCCGGGGCCCGTGCGGCGTGCCGGCCTTCCCGGGCCCGACGAGGTTGCCGAGGCGGCCCGTGCGGCAGCCGCGGCGGCGCGGGTGTGGTTCCTCGTCGACTCCCTCGAGCACCTGCGGCGCGGCGGGCGGCTGTCCTCTCCGGCGGCCGCCCTCGGCACGGTGCTCGGGATGCGGCCGCTGCTCACCGTCGCGGACGGGCGCGTCGTCGTGGCGGAGAAGATCCGCACTCGCCGCGCGGCCCGCGCCCGCCTCGAGGCGGTCGCCGTGGCGGCGGCCGAGCGCCACGAGCGCGTCCTGGTGGCGGTCCACCACCTCGGCGAGCCGGAGGTGGCCTCCGAGATGGCGGCACGGATCGCCGCGGCCCTCGGGCCGCGGGCCTGCGAGACCGTGACCTCCGACGCCGGCGCCGTGCTCGGCGCGCACGTCGGTCCGGGCCTCCTCGCCGTGGTGGTCGCGCCGGCCTGATCGTCGTGCCGGCCTGATCGTCGCGCGGGCCTGATCGTCGCGTGGGCTTGATCCTCGCGCCGGCCTGCTCCTCGCGCCGGCCTGATCCTCGCGCCTCAAAGGACCCGCGGTGCCGCCAGCCGCCCACAGCCCTCGTCGACGCGCCGCCCGGCACGCGCACGTCGACCGGCGATGCCCGGTGGGACGTGCCCTCCCTAGCGTGCGTGGGTGTCCTCGCCCGAGCGCTCCGCCGCCGCCCGGCGATTACGCGGTGTGGTCGCGGCCGTGCCGCGCGCGCGCCTCGGCACGTCGGACCCGCTGGCTGCGCCGCCACCGGCCACGGGAACCGGCGCGGGTTCCTTCCCCCCGACGTCGGTCGCTCCGGAGGAAGCTTCGGCCGTCGTCCCTGACGGACCCGTTGCCGCACCGGCCGCCGCCCCACCGGCCGCCGCCGCACCGGCTGTCGCTCCACCGGCTGTCGCTCCACCGGCTGTCGCTCCACCGGCTGTCGCTCCACCGGCTGTCGCTCCACCGGCTGTCGCTCCATCGGCTGTCGCTCCATCGGCTGTCGCTCCATCGGCCGTCGCTCCACCGGCCGCCGCCCCAGCGGCCGTCGCCCCTCCGGCTGCGGCGGCAGGCGGTCGGGCCGGGGGAGCGCCGGTGACGCCCCTTGTCGGCGTGGCACCTCCGGAGGAGCCGGGTTCGTCGGCGGTGCCCAGGGCCGCGGCCGGGCGGGGCGGGTGGGTGCCGGGCGCCGCGCGCGTCGCCGCCGACGACTACGCCCGCACCCACCCGGACCCGTACGACGTCGAGGACGAGGAACCGGCGCCGGGGGGTGTGCGCCGTCCGCGCGACAAGCGACGCCTGCGGTGGGCGGTGTCCTGGCGCGCCGCCGGGACGGCGGCGCTGGCCGTCTCGCTCGTCGTGGGTGCCGTGGTGCTGCGTTCCGTCGCCCTCACACCGGGCTCGGCGGTCGAGCTGCCCGAGCCCGCACCCCTGGCTACCGCAGGGTCGGGGGCGACCGATGCCCCGCGCCCGACGGCGTCCGCCGGCCCGGGGCTCGTCGTCGTGCACGTCGTCGGCGCCGTGGCCGGACCCGGCGTGGTGCGGCTGCCGGTCGGTTCCCGGGTGCTGGATGCCGTGGCGGCCGCCGGGGGAGCGACCGGCGACGCGGACCTGGCGCGGCTCAACCTGGCACGCCCGCTCGTGGACGGCGAGCAGGTGGTCGTTCCTCGTCCCGGTGACCCGGACGCCGCGCCGGAGGGGACACCGGCCGGCGGCCCGGCCGGCCCGCTCGACCTCAACACCGCGACGCCGGCCCAGCTCGACGAGCTGCCCGGCGTCGGGCCTGTGCTGGCCCAGCGGATCGTCGCCCGCCGGCCGTTCAGGTCCGTCGACGAGCTCGACGAGGTGTCCGGCGTCGGGCCGACGCTGCTCGAGCGGCTGCGCCCGCTGGTGCGGGTATGACCTGGGTCCGGCCCCCGCGCGGCCGGCGCGGCACCGGCTCGACCGGCGTAGGGGCGACCACCGCGGGGCCGCCCGACGAGCGCCTCGCCGCGTCCCCGCACCGTCAACGGTCAGCCGCTGGGCGGGCCGGTCACCACGGGGATCTCGACGGGTCGGGTGGCGCGGGGGACAGCCTCGACCTGCGACTGGTGCCCGCCGCGGCGGCGGCGTGGGCCGGCGCGACCCTCACCGTCGCATGGCCGGGACAGACGTTGGTCGCGCTCCTGGCGGCCGGCGCCGCGCTGGGCGCCGGCGCGCTCGTGCACACCCGGACGGCCCGGCGGCGTCCGAGGGCAGGCGCCGCGGTGGCAGGCCTGGCGCTCGCCGTGTTCGTCCTGGTGGGTGTGCTCGCGGTGGGGGTCGCCCTGCGGCACGAACGGGCGAGCGGACCGCTGGCCGAGGCCGTCGCGGGAGCGTGGACGGCCACGGTGCGCGGCACGGTCGCCGACGACCCGGTCCCGTTGCGGGCGGCCTGGCAGGGGTCGACGGCTCGTGTTCGCTACACGCTCTCGGTCGACACCGTCGAGGCGCGAGGTCGGGCGCGAACCGCGCACGGCGATGTCCTCGTGCTCGGCGGCGGTGACCCGCCCGCGCTCGGTGCGACCGTCGTGGTGACGGGCCGGCTGCAGCCGGCGGCCTCGAGCACCGACCGGGCGATCGCGACGCTCGTCGCCCCCGGTGCGGCGACCACGGTCCGTGGCCCTGCGGGCGTCGACCGATGGGTCGGGACGGTCCGGGCATCGGCCCGCGCGGTCGTCGCCCAGGTGCCGGGTGACGCCGGCGGGTTGCTGCTGGGTGTCGCGCTCGGGGACACGTCGCGGGTCGGCGACGACCTCTCCGCCGACTTCAAGGTCGCCGGGCTGACCCACCTCGTCGCGGTGTCCGGCTCGCACTTCGCGATCATCGGGGCGCTCGTCGCCGCCGGAGCGGCGGCCTGTCGACTGCCCCGACCCGCGCGCGCAGCGGCCGTGCTGCTCGCCGACGTGCTTCTGGTGCTCCTCGTGGGGCCGCAGCCGAGCGTGCTGCGCGCGGCAGTCATGGGATCGGTGGCCCTCGTCGGGCTGCTCGCGGGACGTCCGTCGCGCGCACCGGCGGCGCTGGCGGCGACGGTCGTCGTGCTGCTGCTCGTCGACCCGTGGCTCGCGGTCGATCTGGGCTTCGCGCTCTCCGTCGCGGCCACCGCGGCGATCGTGCTCCTCGCCGGTCCGTGGACCGAGCGGTGGGCGCCGCGGCTCGGGCGCGCGGTGGCGGCGGCGGTCGCGGTGCCCCTCGCGGCACAGCTCGCCTGCGGGCCCGTGCTGCTGGCGGTGCGGCCCCAGATCGGCGCCTACACGCTGCTGGCCAACGTCCTCGTCGCGCCCGCGGTCGGCCCGGCCACCGTCTGCGGGGTCGCCGCCGCGCTGCTCGCACCCGTGTGGCCCGGCGCGGCACTCGTGCTGGCCCACCTGGGCGGGGCGGCGTGCTGGTGGATCGCCGCCGTCGCCCGCGCGGTGTCGGCGGCGCCGGCCGCGACCGTCGGCTGGGCGCCGGGCGCCGTGGGGGTGGTTGCCCTCGCCGCGGTGTCGATCTCGACCGCGGCACTGCTCCTGCGCACGGGGCGATCGGCCGGGCGATGACGTGACCGTCGGTGCGTTCTGGCAGGCTGACCCCCGTGCCACCCGCCACCCGCCGTCCGTCGCGCGGCTCGTCGTCGGGTCCGCCCCCGCTCACGTGGGAGCAGGCCGAGCCGGCGCCGATCGTGCTGGTCCGGGGTGCCGAGCAGCTGCTGGTCGAGCGGGCCGTCGACCGGATCGTCGCCCGTGCCAGGGCGGCCGATGCCGAGGTCGGCGTCGAGCGCACCGATGCCGTCGAGTACACCGCCGGCATGCTCGCGGTCCTGACGAGCCCCAGTCTGTTCTCGGACGCGAAGGTCGTCGTGGTCGACGGTCTCGACCGCGCGGGCGACGACCTGATGGCCGACGCCCTCGGATACGTCGCGGCGCCGCTGGACTCGGCCGTCGTCGTGCTGTGCCACGCCGGCGGCCAGCGCGGCAAGGCACTCCTCGACGCGATCCGCGCCGCGGGCGCGCCCGAGATCGTGTGCGACCCGATCACGTCGGACTCCGACAAGCTGGCGTTCGCGTCCGCCGAGCTCCGGCGCGCGGGCCGACGGGCCGACGGGCAGGCGTTGCGCGCGCTGGTCGACGCCGTGGGAAGCGACCTGCGTGAGCTGGCGGCGGCCTGCTCGCAGCTGGCGGCCGACACCACCGGGGTCGTCGGGGCCGACGCCGTCGAGCGGTACTACGGCGGCCGTGTCGAGGCGACCGGCTTCCAGGTCGCCGATGCCGCCGTGGCGGGGGAGTCGGGCCGGGCCGTGGCTCTGCTGCGGCACGCGCTCGCGACCGGCCTCGACCCGGTGCCGCTGGTGGCGGCGCTCGCGGCGCGCCTCAGGCTGCTCGCCAAGGTCGGAGCGGTGCGCGGGCGTGGCGCCGAGGCGGCGCGCGAGCTCGGGCTCGCGCCGTGGCAGATCGACCGGGCCACGCGGGAGCTGCGGGGCTGGACGCCCGAGGGGCTGGCGGCGGCGATCTCGGCCGTCGCCCAGGCGGACGCGGCGGTCAAGGGCGAGGGGCGCGACGCGCAGTTCGCGGTGGAGCGCGCTGTCCTCGCCATCGCGGCGGCCGCCGGCCGCTGACGCCGCGCATCGGGGGCCGACCCGTGGTGGAGCGCTGGCGGCGCGCGACGTGCGGCGGTCACCGGACGCACCGTGTCGGATGTCACCGGGCAGGCCGTCGGCGACGCGCGGACGGAACCGGGCGTGCTCAGGTCCGCGCGGCCCCGAGCACGTCGCCCTGGAGCAGGTCGAACCCGAGCTGCACCGCCGTGTGGACCAGGCGGCGGTCCGCGACGTGCTCGGCCACCAGGCGCGCGCCGTAGCGGCGGGCGACGTCGAGCGCCCGGCCCGTCAGCCGGGCCATGTCGCGCAGGTCGACCTTGACGTAGTCGGCGAACGGGAGCATCGCGACCTGGTCCGGGGTGGCCACGTAGTCGTCGACAGCGATGGCGTAGCCCTCGTCGCGCAGCGTGGGCAGTCCTTGGAGGACCGCGTGCGACGCTCGGACCGACTCGACGACCTCGAGGACGAGCCGGGTCGCGGGCGGGAGCGTCCGCTCGCCGGTGAGGAACGAGCCGGTCACGTTGACGAAGACCAGCTCGTCACCGTCGGGGCCGTCCCCGTCGAAGACGGACGCCAGCACCGAGGCGCTCGCGTCCTCCTGCCGCTCGTCGATCCACCGGTCGACGCCGGCGGGCAGCCCCTCGGCGGACCGATAGAGGTACTCGTGACCGACGAGCACTCCGTCCGGCGTCCAGATCGGCTGCCGGGCGACGGGCCGCCGGACGTCGCCCGCCCGCCGCAGGGCGAGCGGCGCGACGTTCTGCACTCCGAGGGTCACGAGTAATGGGAGGACGCGGCACGCGATCCATGACGCGACTTCGGCCGGTCATTCGGCCCGGAGGTCGTCAGGGCAGCACGGGCCGAGCGTCGCTCCGGTCGAGGATGCCCGCGCGGGCCAGCAGGTTGCCCTGGAACAGGGTGAGGCCGAGCTCGCGAGCGTGCAGAAGGGCGCGACGGTCCTCGACGTACTCGCCCACGAGCACCGCGCCGTGCGAGCTCGCCGCGCGCACCACCGGCACCCCCTCGACGTCGAGGTCCCGCACGTCGAGCTTGACGAAGTCCGCGAACGGCAGGTACTCGCGCTGGCCGGGGCGGTCGGCGAACGCCGGCAGCGCGATCCGGAAGCCCTCGGCACGCAGCCGGCGCAGGCCGGCCAGCATCTCGGCGTCAGGCGGGTCGGTGCAGCACACCTCGAGAACGAGACGGTCGGGCCGGGGCGGCAAGGGCAGGTCGCCGACGAGGTACGCCCGCGGGCAGCGGACGAAGAGGAGGCGGCCTCGCGCGACGCGTTCGAGGTCCGCCCGCCCGAACGTGGCGGCGAGGACGTGCTCCGTGGCTCGCTCGTGCTCGCGCTGGCTCCAGGCGGACGCGAGCTCGGGGTGGTGGTCCGGTGACCGGAACGACAGCTGGTAGGCGAACGTGCGGCCGTGCTCGGAGAAGATCGGCTGCCGGGCGACGAGGACGGGGATCCGAGCGACGTGCTCGGCCCACTCCCGCTGCAGCGCCTCGGGGATGGCGGCATCGACCGCGGCGGCGAGCCAGGCGAGCCCGCCTTCATCGCTCCAGTTGGTCACGGGCTCATAACATCACACGGTCGGCGTCCGGTCGCCTTCCCGGGTGGGTGGATTTTGGGAAAGGTGGTCACAACGACGTTCATCCGAGCGGGTGAGACACATCACCGTTTTCCCAGGCGACAGAGGCAGACATGGCCTTCCTGGGCTGTCATGATGGGCATGACCCTGTAGCACAACCTGGATGACTAGGAGCCCGTCATGTCCCGCATTATCAAGATCGCCACCGCTTCCGCCACGATCCTCGCGCTGCTCGGCCTCGGCGTCCCCGCCGTTGCCTCGTCGGTCGTCGACGCCGGTGGTTCGGGCTGCTGCTGGACCGTGAACTGACTCCAGCGGTCGCCCGCTGAGAGCGGGCGAAAAACGGGCCTGTGACTCATGCGAATCGCCCGTCACAGTTAGGGTGACTCGCATGACCTCGATTGCTGACCGTGTGCGCGTACTTCGTGTTGCCGCCGGCCTCTCGCAGACCGCGCTAGCAGGGAGTTCGTTCTCCCCGAGCTACATCTCGCTCATCGAGTCGGGGCATCGGGAACCCACCGATGCCGCCCTCGCGGTGCTCGCTGCTCGGCTGTCGACAACAGTCGAGTTCCTGAAGCACGGTGAGGACGGGCCCAACGAAGCCCGCGCGCGCCTTGCGTTGAACTTCGCACGCCTGGACCTCGCCAACGGCGACGCGGCAGCGGCGCTGCAGCGCGTCGAGGCCATCGACCTGAGCCACGTCACGCCGTCCCTTCGTGTCGACGCCCTCGAGCTGGCCGCACTGTGCTGTGCGCCCCTCGGCGACCTCGAGAAGGCGGCGGACATCCTGGAGCCGTTGCTCCGCGAGCAGCGCGACAGGGGCCACTTCCTGGACGCGGCGCGGATCGCCAGCAGGCTCGTCTTCGTCTACATCGAGAGCGGCGACCTCCACCGGAGCGTGGAGGTGGGCGAGACCGAGCTGGACTGGCTCGCCAAGGAGGACCTCGTCGGCACCGACGAGCACCTGCGCCTCGGCTCGACCGTCCTGTGGGCCTACGTTGAGCGCGGCGACCTGCTCTTCGCGACGCACCGCGCCGCCGAGCTGATCCGTCTGGCCGAGTCCCTCGGCTCGCCGCGCGGCCGGGGATCGGTGTACTGGAACGCTGCACTGGTCGCCCAGGAGCGCCACGACTACGAGCTGGCGCAGCGCTACACCGAGCGCGCGCTGGCACTCCTGTCGGAGGGCGAGTCGGATCGCGACGTGCCACGGCTCCGGCTGAACTACGCGTGGCTCCTCCTCCGGTCGGACCCCCCGGAGCCGGACGCCGCGCTCGACGAGCTGCGGCGTGCCGCCCCCGCGCTGGAGGTGATCGGCACGGCCGTCGACCGTGCGCGGGCCGCCGGGGAGATGTCCCGCGCTCACCTGCTGCTGGGTCAGGCGGTCGACGCGGAGACACTCGCGCGCGAGGCGATCGGCCTTCTGGGGGAGGGCCCCCGGCTCGAGACGGCGCAGGCGCTGCTCCACCTTGCCGACGCGCTGTACGCCCAGGGCCGCGTCGTCGAGGCGGACGGCGACTACCAGAGGGCCGCGGACATGCTGGCGATGATGGCCGCCTCCCGCCAGTCGGCCGCCGCGTGGCGGGAGCTGGGAGACCGCTACCGCGCCCACGGTGACATCGACGCCGCGGTCAGGGCCTATGACTTCGCGCTCTCGGAGGCCGGCTTCCGGGTCAGCCTTCCGACGGTCGCGGAGCAGGCCTGGATCGTCTGAACCGCCGGAACGACGAAGGAGGGCGGCCCCGTCAGGGGCCGCCCTCCTTCGTGCGTGGACGGTGTGCGCTCAGAGCGCGCCGACGGACTTCGCCAGCGCCGACTTCCGGTTGGCGGCCTGGTTGGCGTGGATGACGCCCTTGGAGACGGCCTTGTCGAGCTTGCGCGACGCGTCGACAAGGGCGGTGGTGGCCTTGTCCTTGTCGGCGGCGGCGACGGCCTCGCGGACGCGGCGGACGTAGGTCTTGAGCTCGGACTTCACGGCCTTGTTGCGGAGGCGGGCCTTCTCGTTGGTCTTGATCCGCTTCAGCTGGGACTTGATGTTTGCCACGTGTGGTCTTCCTCGAAAGAAGTGCTGGTCGGGAACGTCTGAGGGCAGTGCCGGCCGCGGGGAACCAGGGCGGTGGGGACGCCAGTGCGAACCCGGGCGGACACGCGAGGGACGATGCTACCAGCCCTTGACCTCGACCAGCGAAGCGACGATCTCGTCGAACAGGGGCCGCGGCATGACCGAGCCCTCGCGCCGCACGCTGCGTGGGTCGATCCGCAGCACCCGATCGAGACGGACCTCGCTGGGCCGGCGCTGGGCGTCCCAGCCGCCGCTGCCGATGTCCATCCAGTGCCGGCCCTGGCGCGCCTCCTTGGCGGCGTTCCGGCTGTGGTCCTTGCTCGTCAGCATGAGGCCCAGCAGGTAGGGCTCGTCGTGCCCGACGACGAGCACCGGCCGGTCCTTGCCCTGCGACGGGTCGTCCTCGAACGGCACCCAGGTCCAGACGACCTCGCCCGGGTCGGCGTCGCCGTCGAGCGACGGCGCGTAGGCAGGCGTGAGCCGCCGGGGGTAGTCGGGGAGCGCGACGTGCCCGGTCGGCCGGGGCACGCCCGGGCCGCGCGGGCGCGGGGTCCGGGTGCCGGCCCGGGCCACGCGGGCGACCGCCCGCAGACCGCCCCGCAGCAGCTCCCGCCAGCCGTTCGCCATGGCGGCACCCTAACGACCCGCGGCCGGGCCGCCCGGGCAGTACCGCGGCAGCGGGACGACGGCTGGTTGCTTCGTCGTCCGCCAGGCCTGCGACCAGGCGTCACAGACGCGCCGCCCGTTGTTACGCGCCCGTGACAATCGACACCTAGCGTCGGCCCATGGCGGACCTCTTCGACGGCTATCCGGTGGGCCGGGTGTGGGACGAGATGCTGGGGCTCGACGGCAGCGTCCGGGACGCCTACGAGCGCGTGCACTCGTCGCTCGCGCAGATGACCGAGGGCGAGCTGCGGGCGCGCGCCGAGTCGCTGCTCAACGCGCACCTGACCAAGGGCGTCACGTTCGACTTCGCGGGCGAGGAGCGGCCGTTCCCGGTCGACGTCGTCCCACGTGTGGTGGCGGCCGCCGAGTGGGACCACGTGGCGCCGGGCGTCGCCCAGCGCGTCGCGGCGCTCGAGGCGTTCCTCGCCGACGTCTACGGTCCGCAGGAGTGCGTGCGGGACGGCGTGGTGCCGCGCCGGGTCGTCGTCTCGTCCTCGCACTTCCACCGTGAGGCGCAAGGGGTGACACCGCCCAACGGGGTGCGCGTCCACGTGTCCGGGATCGACATCATCCGCGACGGCGACGACACCTGGCGGGTGCTGGAGGACAACGTGCGCGTGCCCAGCGGCGTCTCCTACGTCCTCGCCAACCGGCGCTCCATGGCGCAGACGTTCCCCGAGCTGTTCGCGGCGCTGCGGATCAGGCCCGTCGCGGACTACCCCCGCCAGCTGCTGGCGGCCCTCGTCGCGGCCGCGCCCGCGGGGGTCGACGAGCCGACCGTCGTGGTGCTGACGCCCGGCATCTACAACTCCGCGTACTTCGAGCACACGCTCCTGGCGCGCCAGATGGGTGTCGAGCTCGTCGAGGGGAGGGACCTGTTCTGCGCGGGCGGGCGCGTGTGGATGCGCACGACGCAGGGGCGTCGGCGGGTGGACGTCGTCTACCGGCGGGTGGACGACGAGTTCCTCGACCCGGTGATCTTCCGCCCCGACTCGCAGCTGGGCTGCCCCGGCCTCATGACGTGCGCCCGCAACGGCACCGTGACGATCGCCAACGCCGTCGGCAACGGGGTGGCGGACGACAAGCTCATCTACACCTACGTGCCCGACCTCATCCGCTACTTCCTGCACGAGGAGCCGATCCTCGCCAACGTCGACACGTGGCGGCTCGAGGACCCGGGGGCGCTCGAGGAGGTGCTCGACCGGCTCCCCGAGCTCGTCGTCAAGCCGGTCGACGGGTCCGGCGGCAAGGGCATCGTCGTCGGGCCCGCCGCCTCGGCGCGCGAGCTCGACGAGCTGCGGTCCCGCCTGCAGGCCGACCCGCGGGGCTGGATCGCCCAACCGGTGATCCAGCTGTCGACGGTGCCGACGCTGGTGGAGGCCGGGCTCCGGCCGCGGCACGTGGACCTGCGGCCGTTCGCCGTCAACGACGGGAGCTCGGTGTTCGTCCTGCCCGGCGGCCTGACGCGCGTGGCGCTGCCGGAGGGGCAGCTCGTCGTGAACTCCTCGCAGGGCGGCGGCTCGAAGGACACGTGGGTGCTGGGCGCCGCCGCACCGCGGCGGGAGCATCCCCGTTCCGCGGGCCTGCCGCTGACGGTGGCCAAGGACGCCGCGGTGCCCATCGAGCCCGGCCCGGACGCCTTCGCCGTGCAGAACATGCAGATGCAGCAGCAGCAGGCGGGTGCGCCGTGCTGAGCCGCATCGCCGAGTCGCTGTTCTGGATCGGCCGGTACGTCGAGCGGGCCGACGACACGGCCCGCCTGCTCGACGTCCACGTGCAGCTGCTGCTCGAGGACCCGTGGGCGGAGGAGGATGCCGCCTGCCGCTCGCTGCTGTCGGTCATGGCCCGCGAGGTCCCGCCCGGCCGCCCGGTCGTCGGGCGGGAGGACGTGCTGGCCTGGGTGGCATACGACGGGACGTCGCAGTCGTCGGTGGCGGGTGCGCTCGGCGCCGCGCGGGAGAACGCCCGCCGGGTCCGGGAGATCATCTCGACCGAGCTGTGGGAGAGCCTCAACACGACGTGGGCGCAGTGCCCGGCGCGGATCCGCGACGGGCGCCCGCACGACTTCTTCGCCTGGGTGCGGGAGCGCTCCGCGGTCCACGCCGGCATCGTCGACTCGGCGATGTCGCGCGACGAGACGTGGCACTTCATGGCGCTCGGGCGGTCGATCGAGCGGGCCGACATGACCGCACGGCTGCTGACCACGCGCGCTCTCGCGGGCGTGACAGGGCCCAGCTGGGTGGACCTCCTGCGGTCGTGCGGCGCCTACGAGGCGTTCCTGCGCACGTACCGCGGCTCGATGTCCGACCGGCTGGCGGCGGGCTTCCTGCTCATGGACCGGCTCTTCCCGCGGTCCATCGCAGCGGCCCTCCGCCAGGCCGAGGAGTGCCTGGCCGGCCTGGACTCGGTGGCGGACCGGGGGAGCCAGGACGAGGCACGCCGGCACGTCGGGCACGCGCGGGCGTCGCTGGACTACCGGCCGCTCGGCGAGTTCCTCGACGACCTGCCGCACGAGATGGAGCTGGTGCAGCGCGCCTGCTCGGCCGCCTCGGACGCCGTCCGGCTGCGGTACTTCCCGAGCGCACTGGTGACGAGCTGGGTGGGTGAGGCGCTGTGAGGCGGCTGACGATCGTGCACACCACGACGTTCGGGTACGACGAGCCCGTCGTCGCCTCGTACAACGAGGCCCGCATGACCCCGTTGACGCGCACCGGCCAGACCGTCCTGTCCACCCGCATCGACGTCCGGCCGTGCACCTGGCAGTGGACCTACCGCGACTACTGGGGCACCGCCGTGACGGCGTTCGAGGTGCTCACGCCGCACCGGGCGCTCACCGTCACGGCCCGGCACGTCGTCCAGGTCGAGGAGCCCCCGCCGCCGCGGCCCGCGGGCGACTGGGCGGAGCTGCGGGACCCCGCCCTGCGCGACCGGCTCGCCGAGCACCTGGACGACACCGCGTCCACCGCCCCGCCCGGGGAGGTCGTCGAGTTGGCGCACCGGGCGGTGCACCGGCTGGGGCCCGGCGCGGCCGCGGTTGCGGTCGCCGAGGCCGTCCGCGAGCAGGTGGAGTACATCCCCGGCACGACGACGGTGCACACGCCCGCCGCCGAGGCATGGGCCGCGCGGGCGGGCGTCTGCCAGGACCTCACGCACCTGACGCTCGGCGCGCTGCACGCCGTGGGGATCCCGGCGCGCTACGTCTCGGGGTACCTCGACCCTCGGGTGGACGACGCCGTCGGCGAGCCCGTGGTCGGCGAGTCGCACGCGTGGCTGGAGTACTGGGCCGGGGGCTGGTTCCCGCTCGACCCGACGAACCTGCGGCCGGTGTCCAGCCGCCACGTCGCCCTGGCACGGGGGCGGTGCTACGGCGACGTCGCCCCCTTGCGAGGCATCTTCGCGGGCCCGACGAACACCCAGGAGCTCGCGGTGACGGTGGCGATCACGCAGGAGGCGTGAGGGCGGCCGGGTGCCCGGCCAGCGCCGCGTGCCGGGGCAGCCTCACGGGGTGATGCGCCGGGCGAGGACGTCCGCCAGGGCGGTGCGGTCGCCGGAGACGACGACGCCTGCCTCGTCGGGCGCCGCGCGGTGCCAGAGCACGAGGCCGAGCGCCTTCGCGGACCCCGTGACGGTGACGTCGGCCTCGACCACCGGGGCCACCGGCTGGTGGGCGCCGAGCAGCCACGACCGGGCGGCGTCCTCCGCCACCAGCGCGACGCCGCGCGTGAGCGGAGCGATGCGGCCCAGGCGCACCTGGCGCGGCTCGAACATCGTCACCACCTCGTCGACCCCGTCGGCCCAGACCTCGGACGCGGCATCCGCGTCCCACCCGCCGCAGGCGCGCAGGTCCCAGAGGTGGACCAGCGTCTCGTGGACCTGCCGGCGGTGCCAGAACGTGACCGGCCCGGGGCCGACGAGCGTGGCCGACGTCGCGTCCGGGCCAAGCTCGTCGAACGTCGCGCGCAGCTCCGCGGCGCACGCCGTGTACAGCTCGACGAGGTCGAACGGGCCGCGACCGAGCGGCGTCTCCCTCCGGCGCCGAGCGCGCCCGGCGGCCCAGTGGTGCACGCGCGCCAGGTGCACGACGAGGTCACGGGCCCGCCACGGCGCGCACGCGGCCACGGGTGCTGCCGGGTCGACGCGAGGGATCGTCTCGCCGAACTCGTCCTGCAGCGTGCGCAGCGTCCCCAGGAGGTCCACGGTGGCACTCTGCCAGGCCCGCCCCCGTGGCGTGGCCGGTCGGCGGACCGGGCGGGCGGCCGACGAGCCGCGGCATGGGACGATGGGACGACGCCGTCCCTCGTTCCGTGGAGCCAACCGAGCCGTGTCCCCGATCCCGAGCGCAGCCGCCTCGACGCGCATCCGGCCGGCGGCCACCCCGCAGGAGCTGCTGCGCAACTTCTGCATCATCGCGCACATCGACCACGGCAAGTCGACGCTGGCCGACCGCATGCTGCAGCTGACCGGGGTGGTCGACGATCGGGCGATGCGGGCGCAGTACCTCGACCGGATGGACATCGAGCGCGAGCGCGGCATCACCATCAAGTCGCAGGCCGTGCGGATGCCGTGGGAGGTCGACGGCACGCCGTACGCGCTCAACATGATCGACACCCCCGGCCACGTGGACTTCACGTACGAGGTGTCCCGTTCGCTGGCGGCCTGCGAGGGCGCGGTGCTGCTCGTCGACGCCGCGCAGGGGATCGAGGCGCAGACGCTGGCGAACCTGTACCTGGCGCTCGAGAACGACCTGGCGATCATCCCGGTGCTCAACAAGATCGACCTGCCGGCCGCGCAGCCCGAGAAGTACGCCGAGGAGCTCGCCCATCTCATCGGCGTGGACCCGCAGGACTGCCTGCGGGTCTCGGGCAAGACGGGCGAGGGCGTGGCGGAGCTGCTGGACCGCATCGTCGCGCAGGTGCCGGCGCCGAACGGTGACCCGACGGCCGCTGCGCGCGCGGCGATCTTCGACGCCGTCTACGACACGTACCGCGGCGTCGTCACGTACGTCCGCGTCGTCGACGGCCACCTCGACCCGCGCGAGCGGATCGTCATGATGTCCACGCGCGCCACGCACGAGCTGCTGGAGATCGGCGTCATCAGCCCGGAGCTGTCGCCGACGGGCGGCCTGGCCGCGGGCGAGGTGGGCTACCTCATCACGGGCGTGAAGGACGTCCGGCACTCCAAGGTGGGCGACACCATCACGAACGCGGGCAAGCCCGCGAAGCACCCGCTCGCCGGCTACGCCGACCCCAAGCCCATGGTCTTCTCGGGGCTGTACCCGATCGACGGCTCGGACTACCCGGACCTGCGGGACGCCCTCGACAAGCTCAAGCTCAACGACGCCGCGCTCAACTACGAGCCCGAGACATCGGTCGCCCTCGGCTTCGGGTTCCGCGTCGGCTTCCTCGGGCTGCTGCACTTGGAGATCGTCCGGGAGCGCCTGGAGCGCGAGTTCGGCCTCGACCTCATCTCCACGGCGCCCAACGTCGAGTACGACGTGACGATGGAGGACCGCACCGAGGTGCGCGTCACCAACCCGAGCGAGTTCCCCTCCGGCAAGATCAAGGAGGTCCGCGAGCCGGTGGTGCGTGCGACGATCCTCACGCCGAGCGAGTTCGTCGGGACCGTCATGGAGCTGTGCCAGGCGCGGCGCGGTGACCTGCAGGGGATGGACTACCTGTCCGCGGATCGCGTCGAGCTGCGCTACCGGCTGCCGCTCGCGGAGATCGTCTTCGACTTCTTCGACGCGCTGAAGAGCCGCACGCGGGGCTACGCGTCGCTCGACTACGAGGCCGACGGCGAGCAGGCGGCCGACCTGGTCAAGGTCGACCTGCTGCTCCAGGGCGAGACGGTGGACGCGTTCAGCGCGATCGTCCACAAGGACAAGGCGTACTCGTTCGGCGTCGCGATGACCGCGAAGCTCAAGGACCTCATCCCGCGCCAGCAGTTCGAGGTCCCCGTCCAGGCGGCCATCGGCAGCCGGGTGATCGCCCGCGAGACGATCCGTGCGATGCGCAAGGACGTGCTCGCCAAGTGCTACGGCGGCGACATCACCCGCAAGCGCAAGCTGCTGGAGAAGCAGAAGGAGGGCAAGAAGCGGATGAAGACGATCGGGCGGGTCGAGGTCCCGCAGGAGGCCTTCATCGCCGCGCTGTCCTCCGAGGCCGCGCCCGCCGACAAGGACAAGCCGAAGCGGTAGCCCGACGCGCGGGGCGCGCCGGGCCACCCGCGTGAGTGCGGCTACGCCGCGTCGAGACGCTCGTGCTGCTCGTCCGACAGCCGCAGGTCGAGGGCGGCGATCGCCTGGTCGAGCCGCGCGGCGGTCGCCGTGCCGATGATCGGCACCACGCGTGGCGTGTGGGCGTAGAGCCACGCGAGCACCACCTGGCTCGGCAGCACGCCCAGCTCGTCGGCGACCTCGCGTGCCGCGGCGAGCCGCGCCTCGCCCGCGTCACCCGCGAAGTCCGGGTAGGACTCGAGCGAGGGCCGCAGCTCCGGCACCACGTCGTAGAGGCCCTTGAGCACGGGGGAGTACGCCACGAGCGTCAGGTCGGGGTGCTCCTGGAGGTAGTCGAGCTGCTCGTCGTCGGTCACCGAGGCGGTGCGCAGCCCGGAACGGCGCTGCAGGTAGGAGTACGCCTGCTGCACCGCCACGGGAGCCGGCCAGCCGTGCCGCGCGGCGAGCTGCCGGATCCGCTCGAGCCGCCAGGTGCGGACGTTCGACCAGCCGAGGTGGCGCACCTTGCCCTCCGCCACGAGCTCCGCCAGTGCGCCGAGCGTCTCCTCGAGCGGCGTCGTACGGTCGTCGACGTGGACGTAGTACAGGTCCACGTGGTCGGTCCGCAGGCGCCGCAGGCTCGCCTCGAGGCTCGCACGCAGCGTGGCCGCGCCCGCGCCGACGAAGTGGCGGCTCGCGTAGTCCCAGTCGGCCGCCGCGCGGTCGGCGGGCCAGGCCCCGGCGTGGTCGGTGCGGCCGGAGCCCTTCGTCGCGACGAACGTGGCGTCCCGGCTGCCGCGGGCCACCATCCAGCGGCCGATGACGTCCTCGCTCTGCCCGCCGTCGGTGCCGCGGGCCCACCACCACGCGTAGCAGTCGGCGGTGTCGAGGAACGTGCCGCCGGCCTCCGCGTAGCGGTCGAGCAGCGCGAACGACGTCTCGTCGTCGGCGAGCGTCCCCATCTGCATGCATCCGAGCGCCAGGGCGCTGACCTGCTCGCCCGTGGTACCCAGTGGTGCCGTCCTCATCGTCATCCCCTCCCGGGGCCCGCAGGTCGGGTCCCGGTCGAGGACGCTAGGAGTTCGAGCGCGCTCGCAGTCAACGCTCGAGCAGACCCTCGTAGATGTCGATCTTGCGGTTGATCGCCCCGAGGTGGCGCTGCAGCACCGCGAGCTGCGCGACGAGGTCGTCGCGATGCGCGCGCAGCACGCGCACGCGGTCGCCGATCGTGTGGTCCCCGGCGCGGGTCAGCTCCATGAAGTGCAGCGAGTCGGCGATCGACATGCCGGTCTGGCGCAGCATGACGACGAAGCGCACCCAGCCGAGGTCGTCCTCGGTGTAGCGACGGTGCCCCGAGACGGCCCGCGGCACCTCCTCGAGCAGGCCGATGCGCTCGTAGTAGCGCAGCGTGTGGGGCGTCAGCCCGGTCTCGGCCGACACCTGCTCGATGGTGTACGTGCGTTCCGCGGTCGCCGTGGTCATGGCCCGACGCTAGGAGTTCGAGCGCGCTCGAAGCAAGGGGCGGCGCGGGCCGATGGCACGATGGCCGCATGCCCGCGCTCCCCGACGGCGACCCCGCACCGGCCGACGGCGCCCTGCCGCGCTCGGTCGCCGTGGGGGCCACCGAGCGGGCGTTCGGCGTCTACGTGCACGTGCCGTTCTGCCGGGTGCGCTGCGGGTACTGCGACTTCAACACCTACACGTCCGCCGAGCTCGGCGGCGGCGCGAGCCAGGCCTCGTACGCGCGCACCGCGGCACGCGAGGTCGCGCTGGCCGCGCGGGTGCTCGACGAGGCCGGGCTGCCGGCGCGGCAGGTCTCGACCGTCTTCGTCGGGGGCGGCACCCCGACCGTGCTGCAGGCCGCGGACCTCGCCGCGCTGCTCGTCGCCGTGCGCGAGGCCTGGGGGCTGGCCGACGACGCCGAGGTGACCACCGAGGCCAACCCCGACTCGGTGACGCCGGCGTCGCTCGCGGCGCTGGCGTCGGCGGGCTTCACCCGGGTCTCCTTCGGGATGCAGTCCGCGGTGCCGCACGTCCTGGCGACGCTCGACCGCACGCACCACCCGGAGCGGATCCCGGACGTGGTCCGCTGGGCGCGGGAGGCGGGGCTGCGCACGTCTCTCGACCTCATCTACGGCACGCCTGGGGAGTCGCTGGCCGACTGGCGGGCCTCGGTCGAGGCCGCGCTCGCGACCGGCGTGGAGCACGTCTCGGCGTACGCGCTCGTCGTCGAGCCCGGGACCAAGATGGGTGCCCAGGTGCGCCGGGGCGAGGTGGCCGCTCCCGACGAGGACGACCAGGCGGCCAAGTACGAGCTCGCCGACGAGCTGTTCGCCGCCTCCGGCCTGCACTGGTACGAGGTGTCGAACTGGGCGCGCCGCCCGGCCGACGCCTGCCGCCACAACCTCGCCTACTGGCGTGGCGACGACTGGTGGGGGATCGGTCCTGGTGCCCACAGCCACGTCGGCGGCGTGCGCTGGTGGAACGTCAAGCACCCCCGCGCCTACGCCGACCGCCTCGAGGCGGGCCTGTCGCCGGCCACCGGCCGGGAGGTGCTCTCCGCCGACACCCGCGCCCTGGAGCGCGTGCTCCTGGAGGTGCGGCTGGCCTCCGGGCTGCCGGCGTCGGCGCTCTCGGACGCCGGCCGGCACGCCGTCGCGGGGCTCGTCGCCGACGGCCTCGTCGAACCCCGGCCGGCGCTGGACCGGGCGCACCCGCGCGTGGTCCTCACCCGCCGCGGCCGGCTGCTCGCCGACGCGGTGGTGCGCACCCTGGTGGCGTAGCCGGCGTCAGCGCGGCAGGTGCTGCTCGATGAGGTCGACGAGCGCCGGGTCGTCGGGCTCGGTCTTGCTGCGGAACCGGTGCACCACGCCGCCCGGGAGCACGACGAACTTCTCGAAGTTCCACGCCACCTTGCCGGCCTTGCCGTCGACGTCCGGCGCCTTCTTCAGCTCCGTGTACAGCGGGTGCTCGTGGCGCCCGTTGACGCGGACACGGTCCAGCACCGGGAACGTCACCCCGTAGGTGGTGGAGCAGAACTGCGCCACCGCCTCGTTGGTGCCGAGCTCCTGCAGGAACTGGTTGCTCGGGAAGCCGAGCACGGTGAGGCCGCGAGGACCGAGCTTCTCGTGGAGCGCCTCGAGGCCGGCGTACTGGGGCGTGTACCCGCACCGGGAGGCGACGTTGACGACGAGCACGACGTCGTCGCGGTGCTCGGCGAGGGACGTGGACGTGCCGTCCATCCGGCGGAACGGGATGTCGTAGAGGGCCATGACCAGGACAACCGGGTGGCGGTGCGGGACATGCCCGGACGGGTCACCGCGTGAGACGGCGGGGGACGGCCGGGCCGCCCCCCGCCGGTCAGCTCACTTGATGATGCGCCAGTTGAGCGGGTAGCGGTACAGGTCGCCGCGGTTGGCGGCGATCGCCCCCTGGATCATGAAGACGAGCGCGACGATGAAGGACAGGAACAGGAGCCCGCCGATCCCGAGCGTCACCGCCGTGATGATCGAGAACCCGATGGCCGCGATGACCAGGAGGATCTGGAAGTTCAGGGCCTCCTTGCCCTGGTCGTCGACGAAACGGCTCCGCCCACGGAACACCAGCCAGATGACCAGGGGAGCGATGAAGCCGAACAGGATGCCGCCGATGTGCGCCAGCGTGGCCCACAGCCGCTCGTCGGACGGGGACAGCGGTGCCGCCTGGCCGGCGTACGGCTGCTGGTACGCGGGCTGCTGATACCCGTACGGCGGTGCCTGCTGGTACCCGGGCTGCGGCGGCGCCTGCTCGTAGCCGCCGGCGGGGCCGGGCTCGGCGTACGGCTGGCCGTAGGGCGCCTGCGCGTACCCCGGAGGTGGGTAGGACGCGGCCGCGTCCGGCTGGCCGGTCGCGTCCGGGGGCGGGAAGGACCCCGCGGGGGCGGGCGGGTCGAGCGGCTGTGCGGGCGGCGCGGGCTCGGGTACCCCGGCGGCGTCGCCGCCGACGGGCCCGGCGGGCTCGGGTGCGGGATCGGGCGTGCCTTCGGTGCTCATGGCTCCAGCCTTCTTCGGTCGGTGATCACGGTGATGGTGCGCCTGCAGGACGACCGTAGTGGTACCCCCTGTTGCGCGTCCTGCACAGGACGGGAGACTTGTCGCACCGCGCCCCGGCGCGACCGCACCAGAGGGCTGACGAGGAAGGACGCGTGATGAGCACGATCCCCGGCGGAGACGAGCCCCGCGAGGACCAGACGAGTCCCGACCAGCCCGCCCCCGCCGTCCCGGAGCCCGGCAGCCCGCACGTCCCGGAGCCTGCCGTGCCGGGCGTCGTCGAACCGCCGGCGCCCGTCGAGCCGCCGGCCGCCCCCGAGCCGCCGACCCCCGGCGCCTACCCGCCCCCCGAGGCGTACCCGCCGCCCGCGTCGTACCCGCCGCCGGGGTCGTACCCGCCGGGCGCCGCGTCGTACCCGCCGCCCGGGTACCAGGCCCCGCCGCCCGGCTACCAGCAGCCCGGCTATGGCTACCAGCAGGCGCCCCCGCCCGCCTACCAGCAGCCTCCCGCCGGGTACGCGCCGGGCATGCCGCAGCCGTCGCTGTTCA
Organism: Cellulomonas sp. 73-92; assembly: GCF_001898175.1. Lineage (GTDB taxonomy): Bacteria > Actinomycetota > Actinomycetes > Actinomycetales > Cellulomonadaceae > Cellulomonas. Next base: position 196,536 of record NZ_MKTH01000024.1, on the reverse strand, counting down.
GCGTCGCCCTGTCCGACGGGTGGAAGGCGTTCCAGCGGGTCGGCTGGACGTTCGCCGGGGCCGCCGTCGTGTGGTTCATCGGCGGCCTCATCGTGCTCTCCGTCGTCTCGGTGATCTTCGGTGGCTGGGGGCACGTCTTCAGCGGCAACGGCTTCCGCGGGTTCGCCGGCGCGTCCTTCTCGTTCTCGGCGTTCGTGCTCGGCATCGTCGGCGCCCTCATCGTCGCGCTCATCCAGGCGCAGTTCGTGCGGGTGGCCCTGACGGTGACGCGCGGGCACCGCCCCACCTTCGCCGAGTTCTTCCACATCGAGAACGCCGGGCCGGTCGTGGTGCTCGCCCTCATCATCGCGGTGGCGGAGGGCGTGGTGCGGGCGATCCCGATCATCGGCGGGCTGCTGGCGATCGTCGTCCAGTTCTTCCTGCTGCTCGCGTACTTCGTCCTCATCGACCGGCAGGCCGCGCCCCTGGACGCGATCCGCGGCAGCGTCGAGCTGGTCACCCGCAACGCGGGCCAGACGGTCGTCTTCTACGTGCTGTCCGTCGTCATCGTCATCGTGGGCGCGATCCTCTGCGGCGTCGGCCTCCTGGTCGCGGTGCCGTGGGTGCTGCTCGCCAGCGCCTACCTCTACCGCCGGCTGACGGGGGAGCAGCCGCAGCTGCCCGCCTAGGCCGTCACGAAGTCGATCAGCTCCTCGACCCGGCCCAGCAGGGCCGGGTCGAGGTCCGCGTAGGACCGCACCGAGCCGAGGATGCGCGCCCAGGCGCGGGCGGTCGCGTGCTCGTCGGTGGTGTCCCACCCCAGCGCCCGCAGCACGCCGAGCTTCCACTCGGTGCCCCGCTCGATCGTCGGCCACGCCCGCAGCCCGAGCCGCTCGGGGCGCACGGCCTGCCAGACGTCCACGTACGGGTGGCCCAGCACGAGCACCGTGCCGGAGGGCGCGGCGCGCACCGCCTCCGCCGCGATGCGGCTCTCCTTGCTGCCGGGGACCAGGTGGTCGACGAGCACCCCGAGCCGGCGGTCGAAGCCCGGGGCGAACGCCCGCACGGCGTCGACGAGGTGGTCCGCCCCGTCGAGCGGCTCGACGACGACCCCCTCGATGCGCAGGTCGTCGCCCCAGACCTTCTCGACGAGCTCGGCGTCGTGCTTGCCCTCCACCCAGATGCGGCTGCCGCGTGCCACGCGGGCCCTGACCCCGGCGACCGCGCGGGACCCCGAGGCGGTGCGGGCCGGCGTCGTCGGCGTCGCGGCGACCGGTGCCGCGAGGATCACGGGCTCCCCGTCCACCCAGAACCCCGGGCCGAGCGGGAACGTGCGGGTCCGGCCGTGGCGGTCCTCGAGCACGACGACGTGCTGGCCGCCGGACTTCTCGACGTGCACCACCGCTCCGACGAAGCCGCTCGTCACGTCCTCGACGACGAGCCCCGGCTCCGCCGCCTGGGGCCGGGAGCGGGGACGCTGCCGATGGTGCGAGGTCGCCCCGGACAGCACGTCGGGGCCGTAGCGGTCGCTGCTCACGCGCCGCAACCTACGACGAGCGCGGCCGCCCGGCGGCACCGCCCCGCCGGGGGCCGGCCGTGATAGGACTCCCCGGTGACGCCCGACCCCACGACCGCCGACCAGCCCGCGCCGGTACCGGCCCCGACGGAGCCCGACCCGCGACGCTGGCGTGCGCTCTGGGTGTGCATGGCGATCGGCTTCATCACGATGCTCGACGTCTCGATCGTCAACGTCGCGCTGCCGTCCATCGAGCGCGGGCTGCACGCCGGGGCCGGCGAGCTCCAGCTGATCGTCGCCGGCTACACGCTGGCGTTCGGGCTCGCGCTGGTGCCCGCGGGGCGGCTCGGCGACGCGCGCGGCCGGCGGGCGCTGTTCGTCGTCGGCCTCGTGGCCTTCGGCCTGACGAGCCTGGGCGCGGGGCTCGCCCCGACCGACTCGGTGCTCGCGGTCATGCGGCTGCTGCAGGGCGCGAGCGCCGGCCTGCTCAACCCGCAGGTGGTCGGGACCATCCAGCAGATGTTCCGGGGCTTCGAGCGGGGGCGGGCCTTCGGGACGTTCGGCGCGACGATCGGCGTGTCCACGGCGGTCGGGCCCCTGCTCGGCGGCCTGATCATCCAGGTCGCCGGCGCGCAGAGCGGGTGGCGCTGGGTGTTCTTCGTCAACGTCCCCGTCATCGCCGTGGTGCTGCCCCTGGCGCTGCGGTGGCTCCCGCGGGGCCGCCCCGCGCCCGGGCGCCGGCCGCTGCTGGACGTCGTCGGGCTCGTCCTGGTGGCCGGGACGGTGACGGCCGCGATGGTCCCCTTCGTCACGACCACCGGCGCGCACGACGACCCGCGCCGGTGGTGGTGGCTGGCGGGCGCCGCTGCGCTCGGCGTGGTGACGGTGGGCTGGGAGCGGGCGTACCAGCGGCGGACCGCCTCGGCCGTCCTCGACCCGAACGTGCTGCGCGAGCCCTCGTTCCGCAACGGAGCGCTGCTCGGCATGGCGTACTTCGCAGGCTTCACCTCGGTGTTCCTCGTCGTGACCCTCTACCTGCAGCAGGTCGCGGGCTTCTCGGCGCTGCAGGCCGGCCTGGTGGCCACGCCGTTCGCCATCGGCTCCGGCGTGGCGGCGCACTGCTCCGGCCGGCTCGTGGCGACGCACGGGCGCACGCTGGTCGTCGTCGGCCTCGTGCTCGTCGGCGTGGGGATCGCCCTCACCGACCTGGCGGTGCGTCTCGTCGGGCCGCCCGGGGTGGGCTGGGTGATGGCGGCGCCGCTGCTCGTCGCCGGCGTCGGCAGCGGTCTGGTCATCTCGCCGAACCAGACGCTGACGCTGTCGCGGGTGCCGGTGGCGCGTGCCGGCGTCGCCGGTTCGATGCTGCAGGTGGGCCAGCGCATCGGGACGGCGCTCGGCGTGGCGGTCGCGCTGTCGACGTACTACGCGACGCTCGCCGCCGGTGGTCGCGGCCGCGACGCGGCCGGCCGCGCGATGCTGGTGACCATCGCGCTCGTCGTGGTGGCGCTCGTCGTCGCGGGCGTGGACCTGCGGGCGCGGCGCCGGGTCGAGCCGGCGGCGGCGGGTCCCTCGACACCGACGCCGTAGAATTGGCACTCTGGGCGCACGAGTGCTACCGGGTGGCCCCGACGGCGGCGGGAGGGACGGATGAACAGCGAGGATCGGCGGCTGGACGTCCTGCGCGCCATCGTCGAGGACTACGTCGCCACGCGTGAGCCCGTCGGCTCGCGCGCGCTGACCGAGCGGCACCACCTCGGCGTCTCGCCCGCCACCATCCGCAACGACATGGCGGCCCTCGAGGACGCCGGCTACATCGTGCAGCCGCACACCTCGGCCGGGCGCGTGCCCACCGACACGGGCTACCGCCAGTTCGTCGACCGCCTCGCGGACGTCAAGCCGCTCTCGCTCGCCGAGCGGCGTGCGATCTCGACGCTGCTGGAGGAGGCGGTCGACCTCGACGACGTCGTCGACCGCGCCGTCCGGATGCTCGCGCAGCTGACGCAGCAGGTCGCGGTGGTGCAGTACCCGTCGCTGCGGCGCTCGGCGCTGCGCCACGTCGAGCTGGTGCCGGTGGGCGCGCGCCACCTGCTCGTCGTCATCATCACCACGACGGGGCGCGTGGAGCAGCGCACGCTGGAGACGAGCGCCGAGCTCGACGACGAGGTGGTCGGCCGGCTGCGGGTGCTGCTCAACGTCGCGGCCGTGGGGCGCCGCCTCGCCGATCTCGACAGCGCGCTGCGCTCGCTGCCCGATGACTTCACGGGCGCCGGCGCGGCGCTCGCCCGGGCCGTGGTGCAGGAGGTCGAGTCCACGCTCGACCTCGAGCGGGAGGAGCGGGTGGTGGTGGCCGGCACGGCCAACCTCGCGCGCACCGCCGGCGCGGACTTCACGCGCACCATCGGGCCGGTGCTGGAGGCGCTCGAGGAGCAGGTGGTGCTGCTGCGGCTGCTCGGCGAGATGGCCGAGGACCACGCCGCGGTCGCGGTGCGCATCGGCCGCGAGACGCAGCACGAGGGCCTCGTCGAGGCCAGCATCGTCACGAGCCCGTACGGTGGGGAGGGCGCGGGCGTGGCACGGCTCGGCGCCGTGGGCCCGCTCCGCATGGACTACCCGGGCACCATGGCGGCCGTGCGCGCCGTCGCCCGGTACCTGACCCGGATCCTGGCCGGCTGACGGCCGGGGACGGAGAGAAAGCGAGCATGGCGGACTACTACGAGATCCTCGGCGTGCCGCGGGACGCGACGCCGGAGCAGATCAAGAAGGCCTACCGGCGGCTGGCCCGCGAGCTGCACCCCGACGTGGCGGGCAACGACCCGGCGTCCGAGGAGAAGTTCAAGGACGTCTCGCGCGCCTACGACGTGCTGGGCAACCCCGACAAGCGGCGCGCCTACGACCTCGGCGGCGACCCGACCGCCCCGGGCGGGGGCTTCGGCGGCGGGTTCGGCTTCCAGGACATCTTCGAGACGTTCTTCGGCGCGGCCACGGGTGCGGCGAGCCAGCGCGGGCCCATCCCGCGGGCGCGGCGCGGCCAGGACGCCCTCGTCCGCCTCGACATCGACCTCGCGGAGGCCACCTTCGGCGCCCACCGCGAGGTGACGGTCGACACCGCGGTGGTGTGCCCGACGTGCGGCGGCTCGTGCTGCCGTCCCGGCACCTCGCCCCGCACGTGCTCCGTGTGCGGCGGCCGCGGCACCGTGCAGCGGGTCGCGCGATCCTTCCTCGGCCAGGTGATGACCAGCCAGCCGTGCGCGGCGTGCCACGGCTTCGGGACCGTCATCCCGGAGCCGTGCGTCGACTGCGCCGGCGAGGGCCGGGTGCGCACGCGCCGCACCGTGGGCGTGGACGTGCCCGCGGGCGTCAACACCGGCACGCGCATCAAGCTCACGGGCCAGGCGGAGGTCGGCCCGGCGGGCGGGCCCGCCGGGGACCTGTACCTCGAGATCCGCGAGCGCAAGCACGACGTGTTCGTGCGCCGGGGCGACGACCTGCACGCGACGCTCTCGGTGCCGATGACGGCCGCGGCGCTGGGCACCCTGCTGACCCTCGACACGCTCGACGGGCCGCAGGAGGTGGACCTGCGGCCCGGCACGCAGCCGGACCAGGAGGTGGTGCTGCGTGGCCTCGGCGTCGGCCACCTCAGCGGCGGTGGGCGGGGTGACCTGCACGTCCACGTCGAGGTCCAGGTGCCCACGGCGATGGACGACGAGCAGGCCGACCTGCTGCGGCGGCTGGCCGCCCTCCGTGGCGAGGAGCGCCCCGAGGCCCGTCTCGCGGCAGCGAACCCGGGCGTGTTCGCGCGCCTGCGCGACAAGCTCTCGGGTCGATGAGCCCGGCCGGGCGGCCGGCCCCGCGACCGACCGCCGGGTGGCGGTGCCGGTGAGTGCGCCCGTGTTCCTCGCCGAGCCGGGCGCCCTCGACGCCACGGTCGCGGGCGGCACGTACCTGCTGGACGGTGCCGAGGGCCGGCACGCCGGCGTGGTGCAGCGACGCGGGCCGGGGGAGCGGGTCGACGTGGTCGACGGCGCCGGCGTGCGGCTCGTCGGACGCGTGGTGCACGTGTCCGCGGAGGGCGTGCTGCTCGACGTCGTGGAGGTCGTGCGCGAGGCGCCGCCGGCGCCCGCCCTGGTGCTGGCCCAGGCCCTGGCGAAGGGCGACCGCGACGAGATGGCGATCGAGGCCGCGACGGAGCTCGGCGTGGACGCCGTGGTGCCGTGGCAGGCGGACCGGTCGATCGTCGTGTGGCGCGGGGACCGCGCGGCCAAGAGCCGTCTGCGCTGGCTCGGCACGGTCCGGGCGGCGACGAAGCAAGCACGACGAGCCTGGGTGCCGGACGTGGAGCCGGCCGTGGACAGCGCGGGCCTCGTGGCGCGCGCGGCCGCGGTGGTGGCCTCCGGGGGTGCCGCGCTGGTGCTGCACGAGGAGGCGACCACGCCGCTGCGCGACGTCGCCCTGCCCGCGCCCGGGACGTCCGCGCAGGTGCTCGTCGTCGTCGGGCCCGAGGGTGGCATCACGCCCGCCGAGCTGGAACGCCTGCTCGCGGCCGGGGCGGTCGCCGTCCGGCTCGGCCCGCTCGTGCTGCGGACGTCGACCGCGGGCCCGGTCGCCCTGGCGCTCCTCAGCGAGCTCCTGCACCGCTGGTCCTGACCCGGCGTCCGCACCCGCGGGCGGCGCGGCGAGAACGGGTGGGGACGGAGCAGCACGACGTCCGGGCACCCTGGAGGCGGTGCCCGGACGTCGCGGGGGCTGGTGTGATGCTGCGCTGGTGCGAGGTCGAGCCCGCGGGCGGCCGGGCCCAGCCCTGACCCGGCCGCCCGCGGTGACTCAGTGGCCGCGCGCCGCCGCCCGCGTCGGTGCGGGCGGCAGCGCGACTGCCTGGTGACTCAGCGAGAGTCGCTGCCGGCCGACTCGACCGCCGCGCGACCCGCCTCGAGCCGGGCGACCGGCACGCGGAACGGGGAGCACGAGACGTAGTCGAGACCGACCGAGTGGAAGAACCGGATGGACTCCGGGTCGCCGCCGTGCTCGCCGCAGACGCCGAGGTGGAGCTCCGGCCGGGTGGCCTTGCCCTCGTCGACCGCGATCTTCACCAGGCGTCCCACACCCTGGGCGTCGATCGTCTCGAACGGGGACACGGACAGCACGCCGTTGGCGGTGTACTGCGCGAAGAACGCACCCTCGACGTCGTCACGCGAGAAGCCCCACGTGGTCTGCGTCAGGTCGTTCGTGCCGAAGGAGAAGAACTCGGCCTCCTCGGCGATGCGGCCGGCGGTCAGGGCGGCGCGCGGGAGCTCGATCATGCAGCCGATCGGGATCTCGAGCGTGATGCCGTGCTTGTCGCCGACCTCCTTGATGACCTCGAGCGCGGAGTCGCGGACGAGGTGCAGCTCCTGGACCGAGCCGATGAGCGGGACCATGATCTCGGCCCGCGGGTCGCCGCCCGCAGCGATACGCGCGGCCTGGGCCTCGCAGACCGCACGGATCTGCAGCTCGAACAGGCCCGGGATCACCAGGCCGAGGCGCACGCCGCGCAGGCCGAGCATCGGGTTGGCCTCGTGCATCCGCTCGACGGCCGCGAGCAGCTCGACGTCGTGCGGGTCCACCTCGCCCCGCTCCTTGGCCAGCGCGACCTTGACGGACAGGGCCGTCAGGTCGGGCAGGAACTCGTGCAGCGGCGGGTCGATGAGCCGGACGGTGGTCGGGTAGCCGTCCATCGCCTCGAAGATCTCGATGAAGTCCTGCGTCTGCACCGGCAGCAGGGCGTCGAGCGCCGCCTGGCGCTCCTCGTCCGTGCGGGACAGCACCACGTGCTCGACGAGCACGCGGCGCTCGCCGAGGAACATGTGCTCGGTGCGGCACAGGCCGATGCCCTGGGCACCCAGGCTGCGGGCGCGACGGGCGTCCTCGGGGGTGTCCGCGTTGGCACGCACGCCGAGGCGGCGCGACGTGTCGGCGTGCGTGACGATCCGGTCGACCGCCTCGACGAGGTCGGCCTTGTCCTGGTCGTCCCCGGCCTGCGCGAGCGCGGCGGCCAGGCCCTCCTCGAGGTAGGTGCTCACCGGCGACGGGACCACCGGGACCTCGCCGAGGAACACCTCGCCGGACGTGCCGTCGATGGCGATGACGTCGCCCTCCTTGACGACGGTCTTCCCGCAGGTGAACTGGCGGGCGACGGGGTCGACGACGAGCGCCTCGGCGCCGACGACGGCGGTGCGGCCCATGCCGCGGGCGACGACGGCCGCGTGCGACGTCTTGCCGCCGCGCGCCGTGAGGATGCCGACCGACGCGATCATGCCGCCGAGGTCGTCGGGGTTGGTCTCGCGCCGGACGAGGATGACGTCCTTGCCCTGCTCGGCCCACGCGACCGCGGTCGCGGAGTCGAACACGGCCTGGCCCACCGCGGCACCCGGCGAGGCCGCCATCGCCTTGGTGAGCAGCGTGGTCGACGAGCCCGCGGCGAACTGCGGGAACAGCAGCTGGGTCAGCTGGGCGCCGGTGACGCGGTCGAGGGCCTCGTCCATGGTGATGAGGTGCTCGTCGACGAGCTGCGACGCGATGCGGAACGCGGCGGGGGCGGTGCGCTTGCCGACGCGGGTCTGCAGCATCCACAGCTTGCCGTGCTCGATGGTGAACTCGATGTCGCACAGGTCGCGGTAGTGGGTCTCGAGCTGGCGCATGACGCGCTTGAGGTCGGCGTGCGCCTCGGGGTCGATCCGCTCCAGGTCGGCCAGCGACAGCGTGTTGCGGATGCCGGCGACGACGTCCTCGCCCTGGGCGTTCTGCAGGTAGTCGCCGTAGTCGCCGACCTTGCCGGTGGCGGGGTCGCGCGTGAACGCGACGCCGGTGCCGGAGTCCTCGCCGAGGTTGCCGAACACCATCGCGACGACGTTGACGGCGGTGCCGAGGTCGTCGGAGATGCGCTCCTTGCGGCGGTACAGCCGGGCGCGCTCGGTGCCCCACGAGCCGAAGACGGCGACGATCGCCAGGTCGAGCTGCTCGCGCGGGTGCTGCGGGAACTCCCGGCCGGTCTCGTCGAGCACGATCTGCTTGAACGTGCCGACCAGCTCGCGCAGGTCGTCCGCGTCCAGGTCGACGTCGTTGGTGACGCCGCGCGTCGCCTTCGCCTTGTCCAGCGCCTCCGAGAACTTCTCGCCGTCGATGTCCAGGACCGTGCGGCCGAACATCTGGATCAGGCGGCGGTACGAGTCCCACGCGAAGCGCTCGTTGTGGGCGAACTCGGCCAGGCCGCGCACCGACGCGTCGTTGAGGCCGACGTTCAGGACGGTCTCCATCATGCCGGGCATCGAGAACTTGGCCCCCGACCGGACGGAGACGAGCAGGGGCTCGTGGACGTCGCCGAGCGTGCGGCCCATGAGGTCCTCGAGGTGACGCAGCGCCTGCGTGACCTCGACGCGCAGCTCCGGCGGGACGTCGCCGTTCTTCATGTAGGCCCGGCAGGCCTCGGTGGTGATGGTGAATCCGGGGGGAACCGGAAGGCCCAGGCGGGTCATCTCGGCAAGGTTGGCGCCCTTGCCCCCGAGCAGGTCCTTCTGGTCCTTGTCGCCTTCGGTGAAGTCCTTGACGTACTTGGCCACGGTTGGCACCTCCGCGTGTGCGCCGAGCTCCGTCGCTCGGCGTCCTCGCCCGCCAGTGTTACCCGGTCTCCTCTCGGGCGCCTCAGGACGAAGGACCCACAGGTCACGAACCGGTCACGATGGCGGCCCGCGGTCGCCCGATACCATGGCGGATACTGGAAGCCCGACCGAAGGAGCGCACGGCGTCAGCCGACCCCATGGCCCAGTCCACCCCTTCTCCTCGCGTCTCCGGCAGCCTGGCACGCTCGCGCGTCCCCGAGCCCGCCGCTGCGGCCCGGGTCGAGCACCGGATCACTGTCCCCGCCGCCGTGTCGATGGTCGAGCTGCTCGGGCTGCGCGACGAGGTCCTCAAGGCCGTGGAGGACGGCTTCCCGAGCGTCGACGTCCACGTCCGCGGCAACCAGGTGCGGCTCGTCGGGCCGGTGGGCGACGTCGCCCTCGTCTCTCGCCTGGTCGACGAGCTCGTCGAGACCGCCGCCGCCGGGACGGCCCTGTCGCCCGACGTCGTCACGCGCTCGATCGCGATGCTCCGGGACGCCTCCGACGTCCGGCCCGCGGACGTGCTGACGTTCAACATCCTGTCCAACCGCGGCAAGACGATCCGCCCGAAGACCGCGGGGCAGAAGGACTACGTCGACGCCATCGACGCGAACACCATCACGTTCGGCATCGGCCCCGCCGGCACCGGCAAGACCTACCTCGCGATGGCCAAGGCGGTGCAGGCCCTGCAGGCGCGGCGCGTCAACCGCATCGTGCTCACCCGCCCGGCCGTGGAGGCCGGGGAGCGGCTGGGCTTCCTGCCCGGCACGCTGGCGGAGAAGATCGACCCCTACCTGCGCCCGCTGTACGACGCGCTGCACGACATGGTCGACCCCGAGTCGATCCCGCGGCTGCTCGACGCCGGGACGGTCGAGGTGGCGCCGCTGGCGTACATGCGCGGCCGCACGCTCAACGACGCGTTCGTCATCCTCGACGAGGCGCAGAACACGTCGAGCGAGCAGATGAAGATGTTCCTCACCCGCCTGGGCTTCGGCTCCAAGGTCGTCGTCACCGGCGACGTGACGCAGGTGGACCTCCCGGGGGGCACGACGAGCGGCCTGCGCATCGTCGAGCGGATCCTCGGCGGGGTCGACGACGTCGCGTTCTGCTGGCTGACCTCGTCGGACGTGGTGCGGCACCGGCTGGTGGGCGACATCATCGACGCCTACGCGCGATGGGACGCGGAAGGCGGCAGGCAGTGACCATCGAGGTCAACAACGAGTCCGGGTACGAGGTCGACGAGGCCGAGGTCGCCGCGCTCGCGCGGTACGTGCTGGACGAGATGCACCTGAACCCGCAGACCGACCTGTCGGTGCTGCTCGTGGACGTGGACGTCATGACCGACCTCCACGTGCGGTGGATGGACGAGCCCGGCCCGACCGACGTGCTGAGCTTCCCCATGGACGAGCTGCGGCCGGGCACCGACGGCGAGCCGTCGCCGCCGGGGCTGCTCGGCGACGTGGTGCTGTGCCCCGAGGTGGCGGCGCAGCAGGCGCGCGCCGCCGGCCACTCGACCGTCGAGGAACTGCTGCTGCTGACGGTGCACGGGATCCTCCACCTGCTGGGCTACGACCACGCGGAGCCCGACGAGGAGAAGGAGATGTTCGCGCTGCAGCGCACGCTGCTGCTGACGTTCCTCGCCGCGAGGTGACCGCGCGGTGACCGCGATGGACCCGCGCCCCGTGGGAGCCGCGCGATGAACGCGGCCCTGGTCCTGCTCGTCGTCCTCACCCTGCTCGGCATGGTGCTGGCGGCGCTGCTCTCGGCCGGCGAGGTCGCGGTGGCCCGGGTGACGCGGGCGCAGGCGACCGAGCTCGTCGGCGAGCACCATCCGTCGGCCGCGCGGGTCGGCCGGCTCGTCGACCAGGCGGCCGCGGTCTCGTCGTCGGCCGCCTTCGTCCGGCTCGTCTCGGAGATGCTCGCGACGGTGTGCCTGACGCTCGCGATCGCGTCCTCGCACTGGCCCTGGTGGGCGGTGCTGCTCGCGGCGCTCGCGGCGAGCGCGGTGCTGGCCTTCCTGCTGGTGCGGGTCAGCCCGCGGTCGATCGGACGCCGGCACCCGCTGCGCACGCTCGTCGTGCTCAACCGGCTGCTCGCGGGCGTGCTGGCGGTGGCCGGCCGCGTGGGGCGCGGCTCCGCGGCGGCGAGCACGCCCGAGCAGGACGAGGACGAGCTGCGCGAGATGGTGCAGCGCGTCAGCGAGTCGCACGCGATCGAGGACGAGGAGCGGGAGATGTTCCGCTCCGTCTTCGAGCTGGGCGAGACGCTGACGCGGGAGGTGATGGTGCCGCGCACCGACATGGTGGTCGCGGAGGAGGACACGCCGCTGCGCAAGGTGCTGTCGCTGCTGCTGCGGTCCGGGTTCAGCCGTGTCCCGGTGGTCGGGGACTCCATCGACGAGCTGCGCGGCGTGGCGTACCTCAAGGACGTGGTGCGGCGCCTGTACCACGACGGCGAGCCGGACGACGAGACGTGGGAGCTGGCCGTGGGACCGCTGGCGCGCCCGGCGGTGTTCGTCCCGGAGTCCAAGCCGGTCGACGACCTGCTGCGCGAGCTGCGCGACGGCTCGAGCCACATGGCGATCGTGGTCGACGAGTACGGCGGCATCGCCGGGCTGGTGACGATCGAGGACGCGCTGGAGGAGATCGTCGGGGAGCTGACCGACGAGCACGACCCGTCCGCGCCGGCGGTCGAGGACCTGGGCGACGGCGTGTTCCGCGTGCCGGCCCGGCTCGGGCGCGACGAGCTGGGCGAGCTGTTCGGGCTCGAGGTGGACGACGAGGACGTCGACACCGCGGGCGGGCTGCTCACCAAGGCGCTCGGCAAGGTGCCGCTGCCGGGCTCGTCGGGCGAGATCCACGGCCTGCACCTCGTCGCCGACCGGGTCGAGGGCCGCCGCCGCCGGCTGGCGACCGTGCTGGCCAGCCGGGTGGACCGCGAGGATGCGCCGGAGCAGCCCCCGGCGGTGCGACCATGAACGCCGTGACCTTCCGCTCCGGGTTCGCCTGCCTCGTCGGCCGCCCCAACGCCGGCAAGTCGACCCTCACCAACGCGCTCGTCGGGCAGAAGGTCGCGATCACCTCGATGCGCCCGCAGACGACCCGGCACACGATCCGCGGCATCGTGCACCGCGAGGACGCCCAGCTGGTGCTCGTCGACACCCCCGGCCTGCACCGCCCGCGCACGCTCCTCGGGGAGCGGCTGAACGACCTGGTCAAGGACACGCTGTCGGAGGTCGACGTCGTCGGGTTCTGCCTGCCGGCGGACCAGCAGGTGGGACCGGGGGACAAGTTCATCGCCGCCGAGCTCGAGGCGATCGCGAGCGGCCGGCACGCCCGTCCGGTCGTCGCGATCGCGACGAAGGCCGACCTCGTCGGCAAGGCCCGGCTGGCCGAGCACCTGCTGCACGTCGACGCGCTCGGCCCGTGGGCGGACGTCGTCCCGGTCTCGGCACGCACGGCGTACCAGGTCGACGTGCTGACGGACGTGCTGGTGTCGCACCTGCCCGAGGGGCCGGCGCTGTACCCGGACGGCGAGCTGACCGACGAGCCGGAGTCCGTCATGGTGGCCGAGCTGGTGCGGGAGGCCGCGCTGGAGGGCGTGCGCGACGAGCTGCCGCACTCGCTGGCGGTCGTGGTGGACGAGATCGTGCCGCGGGGCACCTCGGACCGCGAGGAGATCCCGATGCTCGACGTCCGCGTGGACCTGTTCGTCGAGCGGGACTCGCAGAAGGCGATCGTCATCGGCAAGGGGGGCGCGCGGCTGCGCGACGTCGGGACGCGCGCGCGCCGCGAGATCGAGGCGCTGCTCGGGGCGCGGGTGTTCCTCGACCTGCACGTGCGGGTCGCCAAGGACTGGCAGCGTGACCCGAAGCAGCTCGGCAGGTTGGGGTTCTAGGTGACGGTCTCCGTGCGTGGTGTCGGGGCGCGGTTGCGGGCCCCGCGCCCCGAGGGCTCGTCCGTGCCCCACGGCGTCCGGCGCGGGTACGGCGTGCTGGCGTCGAGCGTGCTCGGCGTGCTGCTGCTCGCGGTCATCGGCGCGCTCATGGGGCCGAGCTGGTCGCCGGCGCCCGTGACCGACCCGATCCTCGTGCAGACGGCAAGCACCGCGATCACCGGCGCCCCCGCGCTCGGGCACTACCGGACGCGGGCGACCGTCGTCACCGTGCAGCTGGCGGCGACCACGGTGAAGGCGCGGATCGTGGAGCCGGTGGGTGCCCCGACGCCCCGCCCGGGGGTGGTGTTCGTCCACGGCGCGGGCACCGGGCAGTTCACCGGCGCGTTCGTCGACCAGGCCGAGCGGCTCGCCGAGGACGGCATCGTCACGATGGTGCCGGACAAGAACCTGCAGAACTACAGCACGCGGAACCGTGACTACGTGGCGATGGCGGCGGACTACGAGCGCTCGGTCGACCTGCTGCGCCACTGGCCCGGCGTCGACCCCGACGCGGTCGGCGTGTACGCCGAGAGCGAGGGCGGCTGGATCGCGCCGATCATGGCGGTCAAGGACCCGCGCCTGGCGTTCGTCGCCCTCGTCTCCGCCCCGGTCGTGCCGCCGCGCCAGCAGGTGGCGTTCGCCATCGACAACTACCTGCGCAACACGGGCGTGCCCGGCGGCGTGTTCCGCGCGATCCCGCGCGCCGCCGGGATGAGCCTGCCGGGCGGTGGCTTCGACTACGTCGACTTCGACGTGCGCCCCTACGTGCGGCAGGTGACGCAGCCGATCTTCGTCGCCTACGGCACGGCCGACGCCTCGATGCCCGTCATCCAGGGGGCCCAGCAGATCCTCGCCGACACGGCCGCCTCCGGGAACCACGCGGTGACGGTCCGCTACTACGAGGGCGCCGACCACGGGCTGCGCGTCGACAAGCAGGTGCTGCCGCAGTTCATGGACGACCTGTCCGGCTGGGTGCTCGGCCTGCCCGGCACCGGTACGTCCGGGCCGGTGGTCGCCGGCGCGCAGCCCGTGCAGCTCTACCTGGCGGCGCCCGTCCCGCAGCCTCGGTGGCTGGGTGACGGCGACGTGCTGGTCGCCATCGTCATGGGCGCGGCCGGGCTGATCGCCCTGCCGGGGGTGGTCGTCGTGGGGGACCGCGTGGTGCGTGGCGTCGTCGGCACCGTGCGCCGCCGCCGGCGGCCGGGGCGGCCAGCGCCTCAAGGGCCCCGCTGGCCGTCGGGCATCGCGTGGCGGGTGGCCGCCGTGGGGGCCGGCGTCGTCGCCACCGTCGTCGCGCTCGTCTGGTACCTCGTCGCGATCGCGCGGATCGCCATGGACTACCAGCACAACGCGCTCGTGGTGCAGGGCGGCTGGCTGCTCGTCCGCGGCCTGGGGATCTGGGTGATCGTGGCGATCGTGCTGCTGGCGCGCCGGATGGTCGACGTGCGCGCGAAGGGCGGGCGCATCGCACCCGGGATCGTGCGGCTGGCGGCCACGTGGTGCATCGGCCTCGGCACCGCGACGCTGCTGGTGATCCTCGCGTACTGGGGCGTCTACCAGCTCGGGATCTAGGCGGGTCCCGCCGTCCCGGTGACGGCACGGCGGATCCGCTCGACCGGCGCCTTGGGCCGGCGGTCGGCGGTGCACAACCCGTTCGTCTCCTGCGCGGTGTCGGTCAGCTGCGTGTAGCAGGAGCCGACGAGCACCGGGCTCGACCGGACGGCGTCGTACAGGGCGGTGACACGGTCGATCCAGTCGTCCTCGTCCCGCGCCGAGGTGTAGCCCCAGCCGTCGTCGCTCGGGCCCGCCGGCCGGAAGTCGATGCCGCCGAACTCGGTGAGCATCATCGGCTGCCCTGCGTCGGGCGCGCCGGCGACCAGCAGCGGCCGGCCGGCCGGGCCGAGGCCCGACAGCAGGCGGGCACGGGCGCCGTCGCCCCCGTAGGTCGTCGCCAGCGCGCGGCCGTCGCCCTCGTAGTCGTGGACGCCGAGGATGTCCGAGCCCTGGTGCTCCCAGCCGTCGTTCGAGAGGACCGGGCGGCTGGGGTCCAGGGCACGCGTCGCGTCCGCCAGGGCACGGGCGAACGCCTGCTGCGCCGGGTCCGTCGCGACGTCCTGTGCCCCCCAGCTCTCGTTGAGCGGCACCCAGGTGACCACGCTCGGGTGGTTGCGCTGCTGCTGCACGGCCTCCAGCCACTCCGCCAGGAGCCGCTGCCCGGCATCCGGCGTGTACGCGTAGGCGCTGGGCATCTCGGCCCACAGCAGCACGCCCAGCCGGTCGGCCCACGCCAGGAGGCGTGGGTCCTCGACCTTCTGGTGCAGCCGGGCGGCGTTGAACCCGAGGTCGCGGATCAGCTCGACCTCGCGCCGCATGGCGGCGACGTCGGGCGGCGTGTAGAGGCTGTCCGGCCAGTAGCCCTGCTCGAGGACGGCGCGCAGCGGGTAGGGGCGGCCGTTGAGCAGGAACTGCCCGTCGCGGGCGGCGACGGTGCGCAGGCCGACGTAGCTCGCGACGACGTCCGTCGTCGCGTCGGCGGCCGTGACCACCAGCCGCGCCCCGACGAGCACGGGGTTCTCCGGGGACCACAGGAGGGGCTCCCGGGCCTGGCCGTTGCGCAGCGCGGGCACGTCGACGGCGAGGGTGACGTGCCGGCCGAGCGCGACCGCCGTGCCGGCGGCGAGGAGCGTCCCCTCGTGCCGGAGCTCCACGCCGACGGTGGTCCCCGGCGCCGGGGCGGCCGCCAGCCGGAGCGTCGCGACGACGCGCGCCGCGGCGACGTCGACCGACCATGCGAGGTCGGCGACGTGCTGGTCGGCGACCTCCTCGACCCAGACCGTGCGCCAGATGCCGGTGCTGCGCCGGTACCAGACGACGTGCGGCTCGAGCTCCCAGTCCTGCTTGCCGCGGGCCAGGTGCGGGTCGGTGGCCTCGTCGTGCGCCCGCACGACGAGGACGTGGTCGTCGCCGTGGTCGAGCGCGTCGGTGACGTCCAGGGTGAACGCGGTGTACCCGCCCTCGTGGCGGCCGACGTGCTGCCCGTCGACCCACACGTCGGCCTCGTGGTCGACGGCACCCAGGTGGAGCAGCGTGCGGCGGCCGGGCCGGGGCGTCAGCCGCAGCGGCCGGCGGTACCAGACGACTGGGTGGTACCCCGTGTCGCCGATGCCGGACGCGGCGCTCTCCGGCGGGAAGGGGACGACGACCCGGCGGTCGAAGGCCCCGACCTGGTCGGGGGCGTACCAGCGCTCGCGCAGCCCGCGGTCGTCGTCGTCGTGCGCGAAGGCCCACGGCCCGTCGAGGCTGGTCCACCCCTCGCGGACGAGCTGGGGCCGGGGGTAGGAGTCGTCAGGCGGGTGCGGAGGCATCGGTCTCGTCCATCGGCCGGTGGGATCGTCCCTCGCGGCTGAGGGCGGCGAACTCGGCCGCGGCGCGCGTCGGGTGGAGCGTGAGCCCGCCCTCGTCGTCCTCGTCGAGCCGCACGAGCCCCATGCGGCGCAGGAACGGCGTCTTGGCCACCCGCCCCGGGTCGGCGAACGCGGCCCGCCGGGCCGCCAGGACGTCGGCCGCGACCTCGAACTCCTCGACGTTGACGCCCCGGGAGGCGTACGACCAGTCGACGAAGTCGAAGAACGGCCACCACGTGTACCCGCGGATGTCCAGGCCGGCGGCCATGAGGTCGCGCACGGCCGCGACGGAGCTGCGCAGCCAGGACGTCCGCACCACGTCGTCGCCCTCGATGCTGGTCTCGGTGATGAGCATCGGCAGGCCGTACCGGTCGGCGAACGCGCGCACCGAGGTCTCCAGCCCCTCGGTCCAGAGGTTGTGCGCCTCCTGGGCCAGCCCCGAGCTCAGCACGTCGCTCGCGGTGAGCCGGCGGGGTGACAGGTCGGGGTAGTAGTTGATGCCGAGCACGTCCACCCGCGCGGGCTGCGCGGCGAGCCGCTCCAGCCGCTCCTCGTCGGCGCCCTGGCGCACGAGCCAGCCGTAGAGCGGGTGCTCCGGCGAGACCGTGCCCAGCACCAGGTCGGTGGGCAGGAAGCCGAGCCGGGAGAGGCGCTCGGCCGCCTGCCTCACCTCGGGCGCGCCGGGCGTGTACAGCGACGCCGCCTCGACGTGCACCACCGTCGCCGCGGGGTTCTCGGCCGCGACCGCGGCCGACGAGCGGGCGATGCCGTCGGCGATGTTGACGACGACCTCGGTCCAGCCCCGCCAGCCGGTGAGCGCGGGCGGCCAGATGCCCCGCAGGCCGGCGAACGAGGCGGTGGTGAGGGGCTCGTTGAGCGGCGTGACGCAGTCGACGAGGCCGCGGTAGCGCGCCGCGAACGCGCCGGCGAAGTCGGCGACCGCCTGCGGGTACCGCGGGTCGGCGAACGAGCCGTCGAGCCAGGTGGGGGCGCCGTAGTGGACCAGGTCCGCCACGACCGTCAACCCGAGGTCGCCGGCGGCGTAGCCGAGCCGCTCGTCCAGCTGCGCCCAGTCGTACCGGCCGGGGCCCGGGTTGGCCAGCGGCCAGGCGGCCCCGTACCGGATCGCGGTGGCGCCGAGGTCGCGCGCCGCGCGCAGGTCGTCGCGCCACCGGTCGTCGTGCCCGGTCAGCGCGTGCTCGTCGAGCACGAAGGCCTGGTAACGGCTGGGTGGGTAGACGCAGGTGTCCTCGATCCCGAGGGCCCAGGTCAGCGTCCCGTGCGTGAAGGGCGTCGTCACTTCAGCCCGCTCGTCGTCAGGCCCGCCACGAAGTACCGCTGCGCGAAGGCGAACGCGACCGCGAGGGGGATGATCGAGATGGTCGCGCCGGCCAGGAGCACGGCGTGGTCCGTGATGTGCTGGCCGCCGAACAGCGTCAGGCCGGCCGGCAGCGTCAGCATGGTCTGGCTGCTCGTGATGACGAGCGGCCACAGCAGGTCGTTCCACAGGTTCATGAAGTTGAACACCGCGACGGTGGCGATCGCCGGCTTGGCCAGCGGCAGGATGACCCGCCAGTAGATGCGCCAGTGGCCGGCGCCGTCGATGCGCGCGGCCTCGTCGAGCTCGCGCGGGATGGTGATGAACGACTGGCGGAACAGGAAGACGCCGAAGGCGCTGGTCGCCCGCGGGATGATCAGCCCCTGGTACGTGTTGAGCCACCCGAAGTGGAAGAGCTCGATGAACACCGGGATGAGCGTCACCTGGAACGGCACCATGAGGGTGACGAGGATCAGCACGAACACGAGCGTCCGCCCGCGGAACTGGATGCGGGCCAGGGCGTAGCCGCACAGCGAGTCGAACAGCAGGGTCAGCGCCGTGGTGACGCCGGCGAAGAGGAACGAGTTGCCCAGCTGGCGCAGGAACGGCAGCTGCTGCCAGATCCCGGTGTAGCCGTGCAGGGAGACGGAGTGCGGCAGCAGGCTCGCAGGGTTGCCGAACAGGTCCGCCTCGGTGCGGAACGACCCGGACACCATCCAGACGAACGGGACGATCGCGAGGACCACCGCGATCCCGAGGTAGGACCACTTGACGACGCCGAGGGTGGCGGCGCCCC
Organism: Cellulomonas sp. 73-92; assembly: GCF_001898175.1. Lineage (GTDB taxonomy): Bacteria > Actinomycetota > Actinomycetes > Actinomycetales > Cellulomonadaceae > Cellulomonas. Next base: position 177,956 of record NZ_MKTH01000024.1, on the reverse strand, counting down.
GGGACGGTGGCCGGCGGTGGCCGGTGAGGAGGGCTTCAGTCGACATCGTTGAACCTGAACACTCGGAGCTGGATGAGCGAGACGATCATGATGATGAGCAGCAGGACCTGGGCGATCGCCGAGGCGTACCCGGTCTGGAAGTTGACGAACCCGTAGCGGTACAGGAGGTTGACCAGCGAGTCGGTCGCATAGAGGGGGCCGCCGCCGGTCATGACGAAGACCAGGTCGAACACCTGCAACGACTGGATCGTCAGGATCGTCGTCGCGAACAGCATCGTGGGGCGGATCTGCGGCAACGTGATGTGGCGGATGAGCTGACGGCCGTTGGCGCCGTCGAGGCGGGCCGCCTCGTACAGCTCCGGCGGGACGTTCTGCAGCCCCGCGATGAACAGGACGATCGTGAAACCGGTCGAGCGCCAGATGGCCACGACGATGACGGTCGGCAGGGCCAGGCTCGGGGTCTGCAGCCAGGAGACCGGGGTGAGGCCCAGGGCCTTGGTCAGGCCGCCGACGAGCCCGATGTCGGGGTCGAGCAGGAACTTCCAGACCATGCCGATCGTGACGAACGAGACGATCGTCGGGAACAGCAGGATCGAGCGGACCACGCGGTTGGCCCGGGAGTTCGGCAGCAGGACGAGCGCGGTGACGAAGCCGAGCACCAGCAGCACGACGACGGAGACGACGCTGAACACCAGCGTGACGCGCAGCGAGTTCCAGAACTGGTGGTCCTGGAGGAGCTTGGCGTAGTGGGCCCCGCCCAGCCACTTCTGCGTGCTGGCCCCGATCGTCCAGTCGAAGAGGCTGTAGTAGATCGACGAACCGATCGGGTAGAAGACGAAGACGCTGAAGATCAGCAGGCTCGGCGCCATGAACAGCCACGCGGGCTGGAAACGGTGGCGCCGGCGCCGCCGGGCGGCACCGCCGGGGGGGAGCGGTGCCCCGCCGCCGCGTACGGCCAGCGGGGCACCGCCGGTGAGCTGATGGGTCACTGCTTGCAGCCGGTCAGGTTGTCGATGGTCGTCGCCGCCTGGGCCGTCGCGGTGGCGACGTCGGTGCCGCGGGTGATCTGCCCGATGAGGGTGACGTAGCCGTCGGAGTCGACCTTCGTCGCGTTGGGCACCCGCGGCAGGTACATCCGCGAGGTCCCGACCTGCGAGTTGAAGACGGAGATCGTCGGGTCGGACGTGATCTTGCTGTCGGAGGCCAGGTCGGTGCGCAGCGGCGGGAAGCCCGTCGTCACCGAGAACTTCTCCTGGACGTCCTTGCTCGTCCAGTAGGCGAGGAACTCCTGCGCCTCCTTGGGGTGCGCCGTCTTCGCGGAGATGGCGAGCGGGGCGGTCGAGCCGAGGGTGACGGACTTGCCGTCGACGCCCGCGGGGATGGGGGCCAGGCCGAAGTTGACGCCGGCCTTCTTGTAGCTGGGCGCGGCCCAGGGCCCGTTCATCTCCATGGCGGCCTTCCCGGCGGCGAAGAGGTCGTCCGCCTGGGCACCGGTCAGGCCGACGGGCGAGATCTTCTTGTCGGTGACGAGCTTCGCCCAGGTGGACAGGCTCTGCTGGCCGGCGGCGGTCTGCACCACGCTGCAGCCCTTGGAGTCGACGATGTCGCCGCCGGACAGCCACTGGAGGATCGGCCACATCTGGATCGTCTGGTTGTCGGCGAGCACGAGGCCGTACTGGGTCTTGCCGCCGGTGAGCTTGACGGCGTCGTCCTGGAACTCCTGGACGGTGGTCGGCGGGTTCGCGATGCCGGCGGCCGCGAAGGCGTCCTTGTTGTAGTACAGGCTGAGCGTCGCGTAGTTGGCGGGGACGCCGTAGAGCTTGCCGCCGTACGTGAACTCGTCGGCCAGGCCCGGGGCGAACGACGAGACGTTGATCTGGTCGGCGCCGTCGCCGGTGGCCGTGATCGGCAGCACCGAGTTGGTCTTGACGTAGTCGCCGACGGCGTTGGGGTCGCTGCTGGGTGTCGCGATGTCGGGGCCGGAGCCGGTGAGCCAGGCGGCCGGGAGCTTTGTCTGGATCGTGTCCCAGGACTGGACGTCCATCGTGACCTGGATGTCCGGGTGGGCGGCGTTCCAGTCCGCGACGATCTGCTCGTACCCCGGCCGGTCACCGCCGGTGAAGCCGGTCCAGAGGCTGAGCGTGACGGGGCTGCCGCCGGCGGCGGCGCCACCGGTGGTCGCCCCTCCGGCCGGGGAGCCGCCGGAGCACCCGGCGAGCGCCAGCGCGGCCGCCGTGCCGGCGACCGCGAGTGCGGCAAACGTGCTGTGTCTCATCTGTCTCTCCTTGTGGTGTCCGTCAGGGCGTGACGGCGGTGTCGGCCCAGGGGGCGGCTGCCTGGCCTCGCGGGAACGGGGCGGGGCAGCCGCAGGAGTCTCGGGTGACGAGCTGCACGGGCAGCTCCTGGTGCAGCGGGCCCGCCTGCTGGCCCGCGAGGATCGCGAAGAGGGTGTCGGTGGCGATCCGGGCCATCTGCTCGGCGGACACCCGCATGGTGGTGATGCCGGGGGTGGTGGTCCGGGCGAGGCCGAAGTCGTCGAAGCCGACGACGGCGACGTCTGTCGGGACGTCGAGCCCGCGGGCGCGCAGCACCTGCATCGCGCCGAACGCCATGTCGTCGTTGGCGAACACCGCGCCGTCGAACGGCCGCCCGCTGTCGAGGGCCGCCACGACGGCGGCCGCGCCGGACTCCTCGCTCATGTCGCCCTCGACGACCCAGGCCTCGTCGGCCAGCCCGTGCCCGGCGAGCGCGGCGAGGAAGCCCTCCCGCCGGTCGATGCCGGTCTGGTGGTCGAGGGGGCCGGAGACGTGCAGCAGCCGGGTGCGCCCGTGCACGGTGAGGAGGTGCTCGGTGACGAGCCGGCTGGCGGCGACGTCGTCCGCGCCGACGCTGGTCGCCTCGGGCAGGTAGGGGAAGTTGCCGAGGAGGACGACGGGCAGCCCGGAGGCGACGAGGGTCTCGACGTTGGCGTCGTCGACCGGGGCGGCGGTGACGATGACGCCGTCGGCGGTGCCCGAGCGGATGATCCGCTCGAACGCGCTGGCCCGGCCCGCCTCGTCGGCGTTCGTCGAGACGATCACCTGGACGTCGTGGGCGTTGGCCGAGCTGGAGACCCCGGTGAGGACGTGCATGAAGTAGGTGTGGCCGAAGACGTGGTGCGAGGTGTTCGGCACGATGAGCGCGATCGCCCCGGCCCGCTGGCGGCGCAGCGCCCGGCCGGCGGAGTTCGGCACGTAGCCGAGCTCGGCCGCGGCCTCGCGCACCGCGCGCTTGGTCTTCTCGCTGATCCGTGTGCTGTCGGCGAGCGCCATCGACGCCGCGGCGCGGGTGATCCCGACGCGCTGCGCGATGTCTTCGAGCGTCACGCCGCGGGTGCGGGTCCGGGGAGCCATGGCCTGTCCCTCCGTCGTCGTCGTCGGTCTGCTTTATCGATTCAGCAGCGTGCGATCTCGACACTAGCACCCGATTTGCGACGGAGGGAAGAGGGTTGCTTCAACGATTGAGCAACGAGCCCACGCAGGGCCGTGCGAAGACCCGGCGACGGGCGCGCGCCGCCGGGGTGGCGCGAGGCGCGTTGGCGCTCAGGTCGCGGCCCCGGCGAGCCGATGGGTGAGGTGGACGAACCGGAGGAGGGTCGCGTGCGCACGTCATGGGGGTCGGCGACCGACCGGGGTCACGTCCGCGAGGTCAACGAGGACGCCCTGCTGACGTTCCCGCCGGTGTTCCTCGTGGCGGACGGGATGGGTGGCTACGACGCCGGCGACCTGGCCAGCCGGATCGCGGTCGAGGAGTTCGCGCAGCTGGCCGGTGCCGTGAGCGTCGGGGTGGAGGACGTCCACGCCTGCTTCGCGCGCGCGTGCGGACGGATGCGCGCGGAGTTCACCGGGGGCCGTCAGGGCGGCACCACCGTGGCCGGTGCGGTGCTCGTCGAGGTGGACCGCGAGCCCTACTGGCTGGTGTTCAACGTCGGCGACTCGCGCGTCTACCGGTTCTCGGACGATGGCCTGGAGCAGGTGAGCGTCGACCACTCCGTGGCCCAGGAGCTCGCGGAGGCCGGGGTGATCCGCCGGGACCAGGTGTCGTCCCACCCCGACCGGCACGTGCTGACGCGTGCGCTCGGCACGGGTGAGGCGCCCGAGCCCGACTACTGGATGCTGCCGGCCGGCACCCGGGACCGGCTGCTGGTGTGCACCGACGGCCTGGTGCGCGAGCTGTCGGACGACGACCTCGCCGTGGCGCTCGCCGGTGGGGGCGACCCCCAGGCGCTCGCCGATCGCCTCGTCGCGGCGGCCCTCGCCCGCGGGGGGCGCGACAACGTCAGCGTCGTCGTCGTCGACGTCGTGCCGGTCGCCGCGCTGGTGGGGGAGAGCTGGACCACGACCCCCCGGGGGGTGTGGGGATGAGCGCGTGCGCGTACCTGCCGGGCGCCTGGACCGGGGTGGTGTGCGAGCGGCTCCTCGCCCTCGTCGGGCCGGACGTCGAGCAGTCGACGGTGGCGACCCTGTGGGACGTCGCGGCGGCCGGCGGGGGCGTCCTCGACGCGCTGGTCGAGCTGCCCGACGAGGCCCGGGGAGCGTTTGCCCTGGTCACGCTCTCGGGGTCCGGCCTGCTGCACGCCGCGCTGCGCGGTGACGTCGAGGTGCTCATCGGGACGTCGTCTGGCATGCGCGCGGTGCGCGCGGGCGAGGAGTCGGCCTGGACCGAGGTGACCGCGCACGACGTGCCCCAGCTGACCCTGCGGGCGGCCGGTGGCGCGCCCGGCTCCCGTTCCCCGTTGCCGCTCGTCGCCGGCGTGGTCCTCGCCCACGAGCTGCGGGCGACCGCCGACCTGCGCGGCGCCGCGCCGCACGCGTTCGAGTCGCTGGACGACCACGAGGGCCTGACCATCGTCACGGGCGACCTGGCGCGGCTGCGGGCCGGGATCCCGGCGCCGGCGCCGGCGCCCGCACCGGTCGTCGCCGCCCCGCCGCGGGCGCGGCTGCGGTTGTCCACCGGGCTCGTCGTGCCCCTCGAGCGCACCGTGCTCATCGGGCGGGCGCCGCAGGTGGGCCGGGTGGCCGCGCACGAGCTGCCGCGGCTGGTCACCGTGCCGAGCCCGAGCCTCGACATCTCGCGGACGCACGCGGAGGTGCGCCAGGAGGGCGAGCACGTCGTCGTGACGGACCTCGAGTCGCTCAACGGGGTGCGCGTGGAGCGGCCCGGGGCGCCCGCCCGCCGGCTGCACCCGGGGGAGCCGACCGTCGTCGCCGCGGGCGAGGTGGTCGACCTGGGCGACGGCGTGACGTTCACCGTGGACGCCGGCGCGTGAGCACCCGCCGGTGACCGCCACCCGCGAGGCGTCGCGACCGCCGCAGCTGCCGGGCTTCACGTACGTGAGGTCGCTGGGGGCCGGTGGGTTCGCCGACGTCTTCCTGTACCGCCAGCACCTGCCCAGCCGGCTGGTCGCCGTCAAGGTTCTGCTGCCCGGACGGCTGTCCGACGACGTCCGCACGCGGTTCACCGACGAGGCGAACCTCATGGCGCAGCTCTCGCACCACCCGTCGATCGTCACGGTGCACCACGCCTCGGTCGCCTCGGACGGGCGGCCCTACCTCGTCATGGAGTACTGCTCCCAGCCGGGCCTCGCCCAGCGCTACCGCGCCGAGCGGATGAGCGTCGCCGAGGTGCTGCGGGTCGGCGTGCGGCTGGCGTCCGCGGTGGAGACGGCGCACCGCGCCGGGATCCTGCACCGGGACATCAAGCCCGCCAACGTGCTGACGACCGACTTCGGGTGGCCGGCGCTGACGGACTTCGGCATCTCCGCGACGATCGGCTCGCGGGACCTCCCCGACGGCGCGTCCGTCGGCGTGTCCGTTCCGTGGGCCGCGCCGGAGATGCTCGGCGACCCGCCGCGGTCCGACGAGCGCACCGACGTCTACTGCCTCGGCGCCACCCTGTACTCGCTGCTCGCCGGCCGCTCGCCGTTCGAGGTGGTGGGCGGGGCCAACGGCGCGGCGGAGCTCATCACGAGGATCGAGCGGCAACCGCTCGCGCCCGTCGGGCGTGCCGACGTCCCCGACTCCCTGCAGCGCGTGCTCGCCCGGGCGATGGCGAAGCACCCCGACGAGCGGCACCCGTCCGCGCTGGCGCTCGGCCGGGCGCTGCAGCAGGTGGAGGGCGAGCTGTCGCTGCCCGTCACGTCGCTCGACCTGCCGGGGGAGCAGGCCTCGCCGGGACCCGCGCGCGGCGCGGCGGCCGACGAGGAGACGCGCGCCCGCCCGGTCCGCGTCGTGGGGGTCGGGGGCGGGCCCGCGCCGGCGCCGGCACCCGACCGGGCCGGCGCGGAGCCGGACCCGGACGCCACCCGCCCCCGCGGCCCGCGCGCGCTGCCGTCCGCTCCCGCGCCACCCGCAACGGACGCGCCACCCGCGACGGACGCGCCGCCCGCGACGGACGCGCCGCCCGCGACGGACGCGCCGCCCGCGACGGACGCGCCGCCCGCGACGGACGCGACGCCCGCGACGGACGCGGCGGACGCGGGGGACGCGGGGGACGGGGTCGACGAGGCGGCGCCGGAACCCCACCCGTCACCGGCGCTGCGCAGGCGGGCGTCGACCGTGGCGGCGGCCGTCGTCGTCGTGGCGGCGGTCGTCGGGCTCGTGGCGGCGTTCCTGCACGGGAGCCCGCCGGCGGCCCCCGACTCCGGCATCCAGGTCCACCAGACGGCGCCGCCCGCGGTGGCCGTGCCGGCCGTCACCGCCCTGACCGGCACCCGGGCCGCCGACGGCTCGGTGCGGTTCACGTGGACCGACCCGGCCCCGCAGGACGGCGACCGCTACCAGTGGGGCGTCGTCACGGCGACCGGCGAGGAGCCGCTGACGCTCGTCGGCGAGCCCACCGCCACCGTGCCGGCGGCCGGACCAGGCCAGGTGTGCATCCAGGTGCTGCTCGTGCGGGGGGACGGCCGCGTCTCGTCGGACGCCGCCCGCGGGTGTGCGGGATGATCCGGCTGCCCGGGCGCCGCGTGAGCACCGCGGCGGCGGTCGTCACCATCCCGGTGCTCGTGGCGACGCTGGCGGCCCTGGACCGGGGCTTCCCGCTGGCCCGGCTCAGCCTCGACGACGGCGCGGTGTGGGTCACCTCGACCGACCGCGGCACGCTCGGCCGCTACAACGTGCCGGTCGAGGAGCTGAACGCGGGCCTCGCCGCCGAGTCGGGCCGGTTCGACGTGCTGCAGGACGGCTCGGACGTGCTCCTGGTCGGCGCGTCGACCGTCGCGGTCGTCGACCCCGCGACCGTGTCGACCGTCGCGGACGTCTCGGCCGCCGGCGTGACGACGTCGATGGGCGGCGGCACGGTCGCGTTCGACGACAAGGACGGCAACGTCTGGGTGCGGCCGATCGGCGGGCTGTCCGGCCTGCACCTCGCGCAGGACGCGGCGGACCTCGCGCTCGGTCCCGGCGGGCAGGTGGTCGTCGCGACGACCGGCACGGCGCTGGCGGTGTCGTCGGCCACGGGAGCGGTGACGCGGTTCACCCCGACCGGCCAGCAGCCGGACGGCAGCGTCGGTGCCGGGACCATCGACCAGGTGACGGCGGTCGGCGACGAGCCGGTCGTGCTGTCCGGCAGCGAGCTGCGGACGCGGCACGGCACCGTGACCCTGCCGGGGGACGGGTTCGTGCTGCAGCAGCCGGGCCCGGCCGCGTCGACGGTGCTCGTGTCGAGCCGCACCGCGCTGCTCGAGGTGCCGCTGCGGGGCGGCGCGATCGTCCAGCACGCCTCCGGTGGGTCCGGCGCGCCGGCGCGCCCGGTCCGGGTCGACGGCTGCGTCTACGGCGCCTGGGCCACCCGCACCGGCTCGTCGCTGCAGGCCTGCGGCCGCGGCGACGTGCGCCGGGACCTGGCGGACGTCGGCTCCGGCGACACCCTGGTCTTCCGGGTCAACCGCTCGATGGTGGTGCTCAACGACACCGCGGCCGGCCGGCTGTGGCTGCCCGGCAAGGACAGCGAGGTGCGCGTCCCCGACTGGGAGCAGGTCGCCCCGCAGCCCAAGCCGCAGCAGGACCAGCAGCAGACGCAGGGCACCCTGACGACCAGCCTCGTGGCCGAGTGCGGGAAGGACTCGGGCGCCCCGCAGGCGACGGACGACGAGTTCGGCGTGCGGCCGGGCCGCACCACGGTGCTGCCCGTCCTCGACAACGACTCCACGTCCGACTGCGGCATCCTCGCGATCTCCGAGTTCGACCAGCTGCCGCCGTCCTTCGGCGTGCTCGAGAAGGTCTACGGCGGGCGCGCGCTCCAGGTGCACGTGGCGCCGGGGGCGCACGGCACCGCGCAGGTGACGTACACGATCACCGACGGCCGCGGCACCAACCCTCCGTCGACGGCGACGCTGACGCTGCGGGTCGCCGACTCCGGCAGCAACGCCGCGCCGCGGCAGGTACGGGTGCCTACGGCGACCGTCGACCAGGGCGGGCGGGTCAGCCTCGACGTCCTGGCGAGCTTCGTCGACCCCGACGGCGACGACCTCCAGCTCGTCGGCGCGACCGCGGACCCCGCGGCGGGCACGGTGCGCGCCCGTCAGGACGGCACGCTGACGTTCCAGGCCGACGGCGGCTCGCTCGGCGAGACGCGGATCGGCGTGAGGGTCTCCGACGGCACCGACACGGCGACCGGGTACGTGACGGTCGACGTCCGGCCGGAGGGCTCCGTGCCGCCGCGCATCGACCCCGTCTTCGCCACCACCTACGTCGACCAGCCGGTGACGGTGCGGCCGCTCGACTCGGTGCGCAGCGCGTCGCAGGAGCCGGTCGCGCTCGCCGGGGTCGACGACGTGGTGGGGGCGACCGTGACCCCGGACCTGCTGGCGGGCACGTTCACGTTCAAGGCGCCCCGCGCCGGCACCTACTACGTGCCGTTCACCGTGACCGCGCCGCCGCAGCAGGCCGCGGGGCTGGCACGCGTCGACGTCCTGCCCTGGCCGGACCGGGCCGCGCCGCCGGTGGCGGTCCGCGACCGCGCGCTGCTGCCCGCCGGCGGCCAGGTGACGATCGACCCGCTGGCCAACGACCAGGACCCCAACGGTGGCGTGCTGGTGCTGCAGTCCGTCGACGTGCCGGACGGGTACGGGCTCCAGGCGGCCGTGCTCGACCACCACCTCGTGCAGATCACCGCCGACCGCGCGCCCGACGGCCCGGTGTCCCTCACGTACGCGGTGTCGAACGGCACCGCGAGCGCCACCGGCGAGATCGTCGTGCTGCCGGTGCCCCCGACCGGCTCGTCCCAGGCGCCGGTGGTGGACAACGTCGAGGCCTCGGTGCGCACGGGCGGGGTCGTCACGGTGCCCGTGCTCGACACCGCGTACGACCCGGACGGGGACACGCTCACCCTCGACCGCAGCCTGCCGGAGCCCCTGGGCGCCGGGCAGGGGCTGCTCTTCGTGTCCGGCAGCGTGCTGCGCTACCAGGCCCCGGACACGCCGATGACGATCCACGCGACGTTCACGGTGAGCGATCCCGCCGGCAACCGGACGGCGGCGACGCTGACCGTGCGCGTGCACGCCTCCTCGGCCGACTCCAAGGCGCCGCCCCGTCCCCGCGACCTCACCGCGCGCGTCTTCGCCGGTGACACCGTGCGGATCGACGTCCCCCTCGTCGGGATCGACGTCGACGGCGACGGGGTGACGCTGCTCGGCCTGGCCTCGGCGCCGACCAAGGGCGTGGTGACCGCGGCGGCCGACTCGCTGAGCTACCAGGCGTTCGGCGACGAGTCCGGCACCGATACCTTCACGTACGCCGTCGAGGACTGGACCGGCCGGCGGGCTGTCGCGACGGTGCGCGTCGGCGTCGCGCCGCGTCCGACGACGGCGGCGTCCGTCGTCGCGCGCGACGACGCGGTCACCGTGCAGCCCGGCGAGCTCGTCGAGGTGCGCGTCCTGGCCAACGACGTCGACTCGTCGGGCGGCACGCTCTCGCTCGACCCCGCGCTCCAGGTCCCGGCGGGCGTGCAGGCCACGGCCGACGTCGCCACCGGCCGGGTGTCCGTGACGGCGCCGCAGACCCCCGGAGTCGTCCAGGTGGTCTACACCGCCACGAACGCGCGCGGCGGGCGCGACAGCGCGATCCTCACCGTGACCGTCACCGCGGACGCGCCCGTGCTGCCACCGGTCGCCAAGGACGTCGTCGTGCCCGCGGCCGACACCTTCGGCAAGACCCAGGTCGCGGTGGACGTGCTGTCCACCGCCCAGAACCCCAGCGGCCCGATGAGCGACCTCGCCGTGTCCGTCCCCGACGTCGCGGCCACCGTGGCGCACGTCGCGCCGGACCAGACCGTGGTGGTCACGCTGACCGACCACGCCCAGACGCTGCCGTTCCTGCTCACCAACACCCGTGCGACCTCGGCGTTCGCGTACGCCTTCATCACGGTGCCGGCGCTCGGCAACTTCCCGCCGGTGCTGCGACGGGACGCGCCCGACCTGACCGTGGCGTCCGGCAGCCAGCTGGTCATCCCGCTCGACGAGCACGTCCAGGTGGCGCCCGGGCGCACGGCGTCCATCGCCGACCCGGCCGGTGTCACCGCCACCCGCTCGGACGGGTCGCCCCTGGTCAAGGACGGCAAGACGCTGCAGTTCACCTCGGCCGACGGATACTCGGGCCCAGCCTCCGTCACCGTCCCGGTGACGGACGCGACCGGCCCCGGCGACCCGCTGGCCCGCACCGCCCTGCTGACGATCCCGATCACGGTGATCGCGGTCGAGGACCACCCGCCGGCGTTCACGCCGTCGCAGATCCGGGTCGCGCCGGGGGAGACGCCGGTGAGCGTCGACCTGCTGACGTTCCTCACCGGGCCCGACGGGCGGCCGGCTCAGCCCGGCGACGACACGTTCCGCATCACCTCGGCGGTGCCGGCCGGCTTCGTCGCGCCCCTGAACGGCTCGGTGCTGTCCGTCTCGGCCGGTGAGGCCACGCCGAAGGGCACCACCGGGACGCTGGACCTGGCGATCGGCTACGGGCGCGCCGGCGTGCTCGACGTGTCCGTCGACCTGGCGGTCATCGCCAGCACCCGGCAGCGCGCGAAGGTCCTCGACCAGCACCTGACCGACGGGGTGCAGGGCCAGGACCGGACGGTGGACGTCCTCGCGGGCGCCTACAACCCCTTCCCCGACTCGCCGCTGACCGTCATCGGCGTCAGCGTGCAGACCCCCGGTGCCGGCACGGCCGCGATCGGCTCGGGCGGCACGGTCGTGCTGCGGCCGGCGGCGGACTTCGTCGGCGAGATGGTCACGACGTTCCGGGTCCGCGACGTCACCGGCGACCCGGACCGCGACGTCGAGGGGCAGGCCGTCCTCGTCGTCAGCGGGCCGCCGGCGGCCCCTGTCCCGCCGCGGATCGACGAGGTGCGCGACCGGGCCGTCGCCCTGTCGTGGACCGCGCCGGACAGCCGCGGCCAGCCGATCGACTCCTATCGCGTGACGGCGATGCCGGGCATGCTCGTCAAGCTCTGCCCGAGCACCGCCTGCACGTTCGACGGGCTGACGAACGACGTCGAGTACACGTTCTCGGTCGAGGCGCACAACGCGGTCGGCTGGTCGCCGGTGTCGGCGCCGTCCGCGCCGGCGCGCCCGGACGCCGTGCCGGCACCGCCGACGAACCTGGCGCTGGCGTTCGGGGACGGCACGCTGATGGCGACCTGGACGGCGCCCCCGCTCACGGGCTCGCCCGTCACCAGCTACACCCTCGAGCTCACCGGCTCCTCCGCGGGGGTCGTCACGGTGACCGAGGCGTCGACCTCGCACCTCTTCACCGGGCTGACGAACGGGGTCCGCTACACGGTGCGGGTGCGCGCGTCGAACAAGGCGCCGGACCCGTCGGGCTGGTCGGACAGCGCCTCCGAGGTGCCGGCGGGGGTCCCGGACGCCCCCGTTCCCACCGCGTCCCAGCGGCAGGGCGGGCTCACCGGCAACGTCATCGACGTCTCCTGGCCGGCGGTCGAGGGTGCCGCCGCGAACGGCGACCCGGTCGCGCGCTACGAGGTCTCGATCGACGGCGGGAGCCCGGTCGACGTGGGTACGGCGGCGTACCAGATCACCGACGCGCAGCGGCGGCAGTACGCGATCCAGGTGCGAGCGGTCAACAAGGCCGGGGCCTCGGCGTGGGGCTCGGTCACCGGCGAGGTGTGGAGCGCCCCCGGCGTGCCGACCGGGCTGGTGGCGACGCCCTCGACGGCGGCCGATGTCCGCGACCCCGGGAACGGGTCCGTCACGCTGACCTGGGTCGCGCCGACCGACGCGGGCGCCGCCGACGCGACGATCACCGGCTACGAGGTCCAGGGCTACGGGACGTTCCCGACGACGAGCGCGACGATCACCGGGCTCGGCGGCGGATCGACCCCGACGTTCGCGGTGCGGGCGCTGTCCTCGAAGGGTGCCGCGAGCGACTGGGTCCAGGTGACCAGCGGCACGGTCGTCACCCGGCCCGCCGTCGCGGCGGTCGGCGTGGCGCCCGGCCCCACGGTCGACTGCGCCTCCCTCTCGGTCCAGCTCGGCTCCGACGGCGGCGCGCCCGTGCTCGAGACCCAGTACCGGCTCAACCAGACCGACCCGTGGGTGACGGTCGACGCCACCCACCCGCTGCCGTCGCAGTGGTGCGACCCCAGCCAGCCGGCGGTCCCGGACACGGTCACCCTCGAGGTGCGGCGGCGCAACGCCGCTGGCGACGCGGCGTGGAGCACGGGCTCGGGGTCGGGGCTGACGCAGGCGCCCGCGCCCCCGGCGAAGATGACCCTGACCTTGTCGGGCAACCACAGCCGCGCCCTCTGGACGGCGCCGGCCAGCGACCGGCCGATCACGGGCTACGAGTACCAGGTGACCTACGACGGCGGCGCGACCTTCACCGCGCCGGCCGCGGTGCCCGGCGGCGCCGGGGCGACCTCGCTGCGGTTCAGCGAGGTCGGCCTGTCGGGGTCGTTCGGTGTGGAGGTCCGTGCGTTGAACGTCAAGGGCGCGGGCGAATGGTCCGATGTCCTAGTCGTGGCGCCCTGACGGCGTCCCGACGACTGGAGAGAGCAGCCCGATGACGCCCGAGCAGGCCACCCGGTTCGCCGACACGTTCGACGCCCTCGCGGACAACGTGGGGCAGGCGCTGCTCGGCACGCGGCGGACCGTGCGGCTGGCGCTCGTCGCGATGATCGCCGAGGGCCACCTGCTGCTGGAGGACGCGCCCGGCACGGGCAAGACGTCCCTGGCCAAGGCGCTCGCCGCCAGCGTGCAGGGCACCCACCACCGGATCCAGTTCACGCCGGACCTGCTGCCGTCGGACGTCACGGGCGTGACGATCTGGGACCAGGGCACCCGCACGTTCGAGTTTCACCCCGGCCCCGTCTTCGCGTCCGTGGTGCTGGCCGACGAGATCAACCGGGCCTCTCCCAAGACCCAGGCGGCGCTGCTCGAGGTGATGGAGGAGAGCAACGTCACGGTCGACGGGGTCAGCCACCCCGTGGGCCGGCCGTTCATGGTCATCGCCACGCAGAACCCCATCGAGCAGGCCGGCACCTACCGGCTGCCCGAGGCGCAGCTCGACCGCTTCCTCATGAAGACGTCGCTGGGCTACCCGGACCGGGCGGCGTCGGTGGAGATCCTGGCCGGAGCCCGCGACCGGACGGCCCACCTGCACCCGGTCGTCACCACCGAACGGGTCGGCGAGATGTGCGACGTCGCCCAGACGGTCCACGTCGACAAGGCGGTGCTCGACTACGTCGCGCGCCTCCTCGAGGCGACGCGCGAGGACGGCCGCACCGCCGTCGGCGCGAGCGTCCGGGGCGGCCTCGCGCTGGTGCGCTGCGCGAAGGTCGCCGCCGCCGCGGCGGGCCGCGAGTTCGTCGTGCCCGACGACGTCAAGGAGCTGGTCCACCCGGTGCTCGCGCACCGCCTGGTGCTGGATGCCGAGGCGGAGTTCGCCGGGGTCACCGCCGCCCAGGTCCTCGACCGCGTGCTCGACGAGGTCGCGCCGCCCGCGCTGCGGGTCTACTGACGTGAGGGTGTCGCCGCTCGGGTGGTCCGTCGCGGCCGTGGCGGCCGTGGGGCTGGCCGTGGGCCGCCTGCTCGGGTGGACGGAGGTGGCGGCCCTCGGGGCGTCCGCCGGCGCCGTGTTCGTCCTGTCGGTCGCGATGACGTTCGGGCGGGCGCGGTACGCGGTGACCCTCGACCTCGCGGCGAGGCGCGTCACGGTCGGTGAGCGCGCCGTGGGCCGGCTCGTCGTGACCAATGCAGCGCGTCGGCGGTCGCTGCCCTCGCGGCTCGAGCTGCCGGTCGGCCGGTCCGTCGGCGAGCTCGCCGTGCCGTCCCTGGCGTCCCGCGGGCGGCACGACGAGCTGTTCGCCGTGCCCACCGACCGGCGCGCCGTCGTCGTCGTCGGCCCCGTGCGCTCGTGGCGCGGCGACCCGCTCGGCGTCGCCCGCCGGACGGTGCGCTGGACCGAGCCGCTCGAGCTCTACGTGCACCCGCGCGTCGTCTCCCTCGGCGCCGCGGGCGCGGGCCTGCTGCGCGACCTCGAGGGCCAGACCGCCCGCGACCTGAGCGACACCGACCTCAGCTTCCACGCGCTGCGGGACTACGTGGCGGGCGACGACCGTCGCTACATCCACTGGCGCACCACGGCCCGTCGCGGCACGTTGATGGTCAAGCAGTTCGAGGACACGCGCCGCACGCTGACCGCGATCGCGCTGGCCGACGCGCCGGCGGACTACGCGGGTGACGACGACCTCGAGCTCGCCGTTTCGGTCACCGCCTCGCTCGGGGTGCAGGCGATCCGCGACCAGCGCGAGGTGACCGTCGTCGCCGGGCCGGGCCGGATGCGCGTGGCGTCGCCGCCGCTGCTGCTCGACGACTGCGCGGCGTTCGTCACCGGGTCCGCGGGCGCCGGCGTGCACCTGCTCGGCCGGCGCGTCGGCCGCGAGGCGCCGAACGCGTCGCTGGCCGTGCTCGTGACCGGTTCCGTGCCCGACGAGCGGGACCTGCGACTCGCCGCGCAGCACGTGCCGGCGGGTGCCCGCACCCTCGTCGTGCGCTGCGTGCCCGGCGCCCCGCTGCGCGCCCGCACCAGGGGCGTGCTGACGCTGGCCACCCTGGGCGCGCTCGAGGACCTGCCCCGGCTGCTGCGGCGGGCGGTGCTGCCGTGACGGCCGCCCAGACCCGCGCCGAGGACGCCCCCCGGCGCCGCGCCTCGGACGTGCGGCCGCCCCGGCCCGAGGACCTCCTGCTCGATCCGCTGGCGCTGCCCGACGAGCCCGACGGCTGGGCGGTGCCCGGTGCGCTGCGGGCCCTCGGTGACGTGCTGCGACGGCGGTTCGACCCCGGCACCGGCGCGGTGCGGGACCCGGCCGCCCAGGCTGCGCCCACCGGTCCGCGCCACGGGGTCCGGGCGGCCCTCGACGTGACGTGCCTCCTGGCCGGGCTGCTGCTCGCGCTGACGCCGCTGCTGCCCGTGTACGGCGACGCGACGGCGGTCCCGGCCGTGGCCGGCGGTGTGGCGCTGGGTGCGGGCATCGCCGTGCTGGGGGTGTGGCGGCGCTGGTCGGCGCTCGGGGTCGTCGCCGCGCTCGTCGTCGGCTACGTGCTGACCGGCGGCGCCCTGGCGGCGCGGGGGACCACCCTCGCCGGGTTCCTCCCCGGCACCGGCACGCCGCTGGCGCTCGCGCGCGGCGCGGCGTCCTCGTGGAAGCAGGTGCTCACGCTGCAGCCGCCCGTCGGGGCGGCGGGCACGGTGCTGGTGGCGGCGCTCCTGCTCGCGCTGGTCGGCTCGGCCGTGGCGGTGACCGTGGCGCTGCGGGCTCGCTCGGCGGCCCTGGCCGCCCTCGCCGCGCTGGTGCCGCCGGTCGTCGCGCTGCTCAGCGCGCTGCTGGGGACGCGGACGCCGCCGGTGCCGCCAGCGCTCGAGGGGACCGCGCTCGCGGTGCTGCTCGGTGGCTGGGCGTGCTGGCGGGCCGGACGGCTGCGGGCGCAGCGCGTGCTGGCCACGGGTGTCGTCGCGGCGGTCGCGGTGGGCGCGGGGCTCGTCGGCGGCCCCGCTGCCACCGACGGGGTGGCACGGTTCGTGCTGCGCGACCGCATCACGCCGCCCTGGGACCCGGACGACTACCCGAGCCCGCTGGCCGCCTTCCGCCAGTACGTCAAGCAGAAGGACACGGTGCTGTTCACCGTGTCCGGCCTGCCGCAGGGCGCCCGCATCCGGCTGGCGACGTTCGACCGCTACGACGGGGTCGTCTGGAACGTGGCCGGCGTCGGCACCGCCGACGCCTCGGGGGAGTTCCGCCGCGTCGGCGAGCAGCTGGCGGCGCCGGTGGCCGGCCCGCCCGCCACGGTGCGGGTGGACGTGGCGGCGCTGCAGGGGCCGTGGCTGCCGACCGTGGGCGAGGCGACGAGCATCGCCCTCGGCGACGCCCAGCAGCCCGGGCTCCGCTTCAACGACGCGACCGGGGCCGCCGTGCTCGTGGACGGGCTGCAGCGGGGACTGAGCTACACCATCGACGCCGTCGTCCCGCCGGCGCCCTCGGTGCAGACCCTCGGCGCGACGCGCACGCAGTCGGTGTCGCAGCCGACGCTGTCCGGGGTGCCCGCCCGGATCCGCACGCTGGCGCCGGACATCGCCCGTGAGGCCGGCAAGCCGGCGGAGGTCGTCCAGGCCCTGGCGACGTGGCTGACGGACCACGGCTACTTCAGCGACGGCCAGTCCGGGGAGCACCCGTCGCTGTCGGGCCACGGCGCCGACCGGCTGGCGACGTTCCTCGGCGGCGACGTCATGGTCGGCGACGGCGAGCAGTACGCCGCCACCCTCGCGCTCATGGTCCGCGAGATGGGCCTGCCGGCGCGCGTGGTCCTCGGCTTCGTGCCGGGCTCGGGCGAGGGGACGGCGGGGCCGAGGACCGCGGCGGACGGCTCCGTGGCCGTGACCGGGGCGGACGTGCAGGCCTGGGTCGAGGTGCCCTTCGTCGGCTACGGCTGGGTCCCGTTCGATGCGACGCCGCCCACGTCGAAGACGGTGAACCAGGACCCGAACCCGGCGCCGTCGGAGCCGAAGCCCCAGGTGGTCCAGCCCCCGCCGCCGGAGCCGCCGAGCGTCAAGCCGCCCGACGACGACACGGCGCGCCCCTCGACCCGGCAGGACCAGCAGCACGCGGGGGTGACCCCGACGTGGGTGCGTGTGCTCGCCTACTCCGGCGCCGGGGTGGGGGGCCTCCTCGTGCTCACCGGTCCGCTGCTGACCGTCGCGGCGCTCAAGCTGGCGCGTCGCCGGCGCCGCCGCCGTGCGCCCGACCCGGTGCGCCGCGTGGCCGGCGGCTGGGACGAGCTCATGGACACCGCGCGGGACCTGCGCCGGCCACCCGTGCCCCGGGGGACGCGGCGCGAGGCCGCCGCCGTGGTGGGCTCGGCGTTCCCGGGGGCCGACGAGCGGGCGGGCGTCGTCGGCGCACGGCTCGACGGGCTGGCGCGGCGCGCCGACCGCGCCGTGTTCGCGGCGGGCGTCCCGAGCGACGCCGAGGCCGCCGCGTACTGGCTGGACGTCGAGGAGGCGGTGGCCGCGATGCGTGCCGCCGTCCCCGCACGAGCCCGGTTGCGTGCCCGTGCGTCCACCCGCTCGCTGCGCGGACGGGTTGCGGGCGGCGCGCGCCCCGGGGGTATGGTGCCCTTCGTGCGGAGCAGCCTCCTCCTTGCTCGCCGCGGCGGGGCCCACTAGGCCGGTCCCTCGCCGCGGGGTCTGCCGTGCCGGCTGACCGTCCTGACGACGAGCGAGGACCCACCCCCATGAGCTACATCGAGCGCAGCCCGCAGCAGCCTTCCGGCATGCCAGTCCACAAGTACCGGCCGTTCTCCGAGCAGATCCGCGTCGACCTGCCCGACCGCACCTGGCCCACGAAGTCGATCACGCGGGCCCCGCGCTGGTGCGCGGTCGACCTGCGCGACGGCAACCAGGCCCTCATCGAGCCGATGAACCCCGCCCGCAAGCTGGCGATGTTCGAGCTGCTCGTGGGCATGGGCTACAAGGAGATCGAGGTCGGCTTCCCGTCGGCGTCCCAGACGGACTTCGACTTCGTCCGCATGCTCATCGACGAGGGTCGCATCCCCGACGACGTCGTCATCCAGGTGCTGACCCAGTGCCGGGAGCACCTCATCGAGCGCACCTACGAGGCGATCGCGGGGGCGAAGCAGGCGATCGTCCACTTCTACAACTCGACGTCCGTGCTGCAGCGGCGCGTGGTGTTCAAGTCCGACGAGGACGGCGTGCTCGACATCGCCGTCTCGGGCGCGCGGTTCTGCAAGAAGTACGAGGAGCTCGTCCCCGACACCGAGGTGTACTACGAGTACTCCCCGGAGTCGTACACCGGGACCGAGCTCGAGTACGCGGTCCGCGTGTGCAACGCCGTGATCGACGAGCTCGACCCGACCGACGACCGTCCGGTGATCATCAACCTGCCGGCCACCGTCGAGATGGCGACGCCCAACGTCTACGCCGACTCGATCGAGTGGATGAACCGGCACCTGCACCAGCGCGACCGGGTGGTGCTCTCGCTGCACCCGCACAACGACCGTGGCACCGCCGTGGCGGCCGCCGAGCTGGGCTACCTGGCGGGCGCGGACCGCATCGAGGGCTGCCTGTTCGGCAACGGGGAGCGCACCGGCAACGTCGACCTGGTGACGCTGGGGATGAACCTGTTCAGCCAGGGCATCGACCCGCAGATCGACTTCTCCGACCTTGCGCGCGTCCGCTCGGTCGTCGAGCACTGCAACCAGATGCCGGTCGGTGAGCGTCACCCCTACGGCGGTGACCTGGTCTTCACCGCCTTCTCCGGCTCGCACCAGGACGCGATCAACAAGGGCCTCACCGCTATGGAGGTCGAGGCCGCCGCGGCAGGCAAGGAGGTCGGGGACCTCGTCTGGGCGGTGCCGTACCTGCCGATCGACCCGCGCGACGTCGGGCGCACGTACGACGCGATCATCCGCGTCAACAGCCAGTCCGGTAAGGGCGGCATCTCGTACCTCATGAAGACCGAGCGCGACCTCGACCTGCCGCGCCGGCTGCAGATCGAGTTCTCGCAGGTGGTGCAGCAGCACACCGACCGCCTCGGCACCGAGGTGACGGCGGACGACCTGTGGCGGCTGTTCGTCGACGAGTACCTGCCGGCCGAGTTCACCGGGATGTCGCCGGCGCACGTGCGCGCGGGCGCGGCGGTCTCGTCCGAGGCGGAGCCGCTGGAGGAGTGGGGCCGGTTCGCGCTGCGGGGCACGCGGACGACGAGCGCCGAGGGCGGTGCCGACACCCTCGAGGTCGACCTCGTCGACCGGGGCGTGGTGCGGACGCTCACCGGCACGGGCAACGGCCCGATCGCCGCGTTCGTCGCCGCGCTGAAGACCATCGGGGTGGACCTGGCGGTGCTCGACTACGCCGAGCACGCGCTGTCCGCCGGCGGCGACGCCACCGCGGCGTCGTACGTCGAGTGCGCCATCGGCGGCGACATCCTCTGGGGCGTCGGCATCGACCCGTCGATCACGACGGCCTCGCTCAAGGCCATCGTCAGCGCGGTGAACCGCCACCAGCGCTGACCCCCGCCGCTCGCCGGGGCGCACTCCCATCCGCCGAGCGCCCACTTCCTTCTCGAGACCGGCCCTTCCGGACGTCGGAACGCACGGTCTCGGTGACGACGTGGGCGCTCGGCGTCCGGGGCGTGGGGGTGGGCCGGGGGACAATGGGGACGTGAGCCTCTACCGCGACGAGGCGATCGTGCTGCGCACCCAGAAGCTGGGGGAGGCCGATCGGATCGTCACCCTCCTGACGCGCGAGCACGGCAAGGTGCGCGCGGTCGCCAAGGGCGTGCGGCGCACGACGAGCCGCTTCGGCTCCCGTGTCGAGCCCTTCATGCACGTCGACGTCCAGCTCGCGACGGGCCGCAACCTCGACACCGTGACGCAGGTGGAGACCCTCGGCGCCTACGGCCGGCCGGTGTGCGAGGACTACGCGCTCTACACCGCCGGCACCGTGATGCTCGAGACGGCCGACCGGCTCGTCGAGGCGGAGCACGAGCCCGCGCTGCAGCAGTACTGGCTGCTCGTCGGCGCCGTGCGCGCGCTCGCGGGCCGCGAGCACGCCTCGGGCCTCGTCCTCGACTCCTACCTGCTGCGGGCCCTGGCGGTGGCCGGCTGGGCGCCGAGCTTCGCCGACTGCGCGCGCTGCGGCGCGCCGGGGCCGCACCACGCGTTCGCGATCGCCATGGGTGGCGCCGTCTGCTCGTCGTGCCGCCCGCCGGGTGCGGCGGCGCCCGCGCCGGAGACGTTCGCCCTGCTCGCGGCGCTGCTCGTCGGTGACTGGGCGGTGGCGGACGCCTCCGCGGAGCGGCATCGGGCCGAAGGGAACGGCCTGGTGGCGGCGTTCTGCCAGTTCCACCTGGAGCGCCGGCTGCGCTCGCTGCCGATGGTCGAGCGGGTCTAGGGCAGCTGCTGGGCGGTGCCCGCCGGGGGCCAGGCGGACGCCGGCCGAGCTCGCTTCGCGCAGTACATCTCCGCGTCGGCGCGCTCCAGGAGCCGCTCGGCGGTGGTCTCCAGGCCCGGCGTGGTGACCGCGATGCCGACGCTGGCGCGGCCGGAGGCGCGCACGGCGCCGATGGTCACCGGAGGCTCGAGCGCGGTCTCGATCCGAGCCGCCAGGTCCGTGCCGGTGGCGCGGGTGCCCTCGAGGAGGACGACGAACTCGTCGCCGCCGAACCGGGCGACCATGTCGCCCGGTCGCACGCTGGCCCGGATCCGCAGCGCGACCGTGCGCAGCAGCCGGTCCCCGACGACGTGCCCGTGCGTGTCGTTGACCGCCTTGAAGTCGTCCAGGTCGATGTAGAGGACGACGACGCCGGGCGACCGCCCCGCCGCGGCGCGGTCGAGCAGCTCCTCGAGGTGGCGTGCCATCGTCCGGCGGTTCGGCAGACCCGTCAGCTCGTCGTGCGCCGCCAGGTCGTGGAGGAGGTGCTCGGCCTCGCCCTGCCGCCGGGCGAGCTGGGCGAGGCGGGCAACGACGAGCGGCACCATGACGAGCGTCCCGCCGCCGACGAGCGCGGGGTCGCGGGGCGCACCCGCCAGCTGGAGGCAGACGACGAGGACCGGGTTGGTGGCCAGCGCGGCGCCGAGGAACGCCAGCCGCCAGCGCGTCAGGCGGCTGGCGGGCGGGTCGACGTCCGCCGCCGCGGTGACGGAGGGGTGGGCGAGCGCGGCCGCGAAGGCCACGAGGGCGACGACGCACAGCCCGCTCGCCCACCAGGTCGCCAGGTGGTCGACCGGGCTCTCGGTGAAGGTGAACGCGACGTCGGCGGCGGTCGACGCCGTGACGGCGACCAGCAGGTACAGCCCGGCGGTCCGCACCGGGCGGACGACGACCGCCAGCCGCACGATGACGCCGGTGAGGGCGGTGACGAGCAGCACCAGGGACATCTCGTAGAGCACGGTCCCGGTGCCCGAGCCGCGGCGCACGTGGGCGGGGTAGAGCACCAGGCCCCACAGCAGGCTCGCCACCGCGAGGCCGACCATCGCCGCGTCGAGCATGCCGCCGCGGTCGGCCCCCGCGAAGCGGGCCGCGGCGGTGGCACCGCCCGCGACGAGCAGCACGTAGCCCAGCGCCAGTGTCGCCGCCGCGAGCGTGCCGGCTGCGGGCCGGCCGGTCCCCGCGAGGGCCACCTGGTTGTGCACGTTGTGGGCCGCGAGCACGGCGGTGCCGGCGGCCATGAGAGCCCAGCCGAGGCGGTCGGTGCCCGAGCGGTGCGGGATCCGGATGAGGAGCACGACGAGCGGGACGGCGGTCGCGACGGACACCGCGGCGTAGCGCCAGGACGGCCCGAGCATGCACACGGCGACGAGCGGCAGCGAGGCGAGCACGATGCCGGCGGAGGTGCGTGGGGTGGCTCGGTTCACCGGCCTCCTCCCTCGAGGCGAGGCCGCCGGCCTCCGAGCACGGCGGTCCACCCCCTTCATCGGCACCCGGCGGCCGAGATGTAGGGAATCGGGGCCTCGTCGTGGACGCCGCGGGGTGGTGGGTGGCCGGTTCCCGGCAGAATGACCCGGGGAGCGAGGCCCGACGAGGAGGTGCTGATCGATGGCGCGTGGCAGGCGCAGCGACGACCCGGCCGGGCCGGGGGGCGCGCCCACGTCCGTCGTGCCCCCGTACCCGCACCCCTCGGGCGCCACGGCGCCAGCGATCCCCCGGGAGCTGGTGCCGCGGCACGTCGCGATCGTCATGGACGGCAACGGTCGCTGGGCCAACGCGCGTGGCCTGCCGCGCACCGCGGGGCACGCCGCCGGCGAGGCGTCGCTGCTCGACGTGGTCGCGGGTGCCATCGAGGTCGGTGTCGAGTACGTGTCGGCGTACGCGTTCTCCACGGAGAACTGGAAGCGGTCGCCCGACGAGGTCCGCTTCCTCATGGGCTTCAACCGGGACGTGCTGCGGCGCCGCCGTGACCTCATGAACTCGTGGGGCGTGCGGGTCCGCTGGGCCGGTCGTCGTCCCCGGCTGTGGCGGTCGGTGATCTCCGAGCTGGAGGAGGCCGAGCGTCTCACCAGGGACAACACGACGTGCACCCTGACCATGTGCGTCAACTACGGCGGCCGTGCCGAGATCGCCGACGCCGCCCGCGCGATCGCGCGCGAGGTCGCCGCGGGCCGGCTCGACCCCGAGCACGTCACGGAGAAGACGATCCAGCGCCACCTCGACGAGCCGGACCTGCCCGACGTCGACCTGCTGATGCGCACGTCCGGCGAGCAGCGCACGTCGAACTTCATGGTGTGGCAGGCGGCCTACGCCGAGCTCGTCTTCCTCGACGAGCCCTGGCCGGACGTCAACCGCACGCACCTGTGGCGCGCGGTGGAGGAGTACGCCCGCCGCGACCGCCGCTACGGCGGAGCGGTCGACAGCCCCGGCCCTGCCTAGGGCGTGCCGAGCTCGCGGGGATAGGCGAGGACGTCGACGAGGGCGCCGTTGCGCCACACGGTGATCTCGATGCGACGGTCGATGGCGCCCTCCACCATGAGCCGCTGCACGGCGGTGGTGGTGACGACGGGGTTGCCGTCGAGCGACACGACGACGTCGCCGCGCCGGAGCCCGGCCTCCGCGGCCGGGCTGCCCGGCGACACCTCCACGACCTGGAGCCCGGTGCGCGAGCCGAGCTTGGCGGCGACCTCGGGGATCACGGTCACCTGCGTGCCGGCGATGCCGAGCCATGCGCGGCGCACCCGGCCGCGGGTCATGAGGGCGTCGACGATGCCGCGGGTCGTGGCGTTGACGGGCACCGCCAGCCCGACCCCGATTCCCGCGAGGGCCGTGTTGACGCCGACCATCCGGCCGTGGCCGTCCGCGAGCACCCCGCCGCTGTTGCCCGGGTTGAGCGCGGCATCGGTCTGGATCACCTCGTCGACCACCCGCCCGGACGCGGTGGGCAGGGACCGCCCGAGCGCGGAGACGATCCCCGCGGTGACGCTGCCGGCGAGGCCGAGCGGGTTGCCCAGCGCGATGACCAGCTGGCCGACGCGCAGCCGGGCGGCGTCGCCGAGCTCGACCGGCGGCGGCACGTCGTCCAGGGCGCGCAGCACGGCGAGGTCGGACAAGGGGTCCGCGCCCACCACGAAGGCGTCGACCGTGGTCCCGTCGAGGAAGGCGGCCTCGACCTGCCGCGCCCCGGCGACCACGTGCGCGCTGGTCAGCAGGTGTCGGTCGCCCGTGATGACGCTGGCCGACCCCGCGCCGGCGCCGCGCGCCGTCACGACGGTCAGGCTCGCGACGCTGGGCAGCACCCGCTCCGCGACGCCCGACACGGTCCGCGAGTAGGCATCCAGCACGTCCTCGTCGTCCATGGGGACCGCTGCGGGCTCGTCGTCCATGGCTACTGCAGCGCACTGGCCGCTCGGGCCGATACCGCCGTTCGCCCAGGGCGAGCGTCGCCTCCTCGCTACGCGCCCCTCCTCGCTACGCGCCCCTCCTCGCTACGCGCCCCTCCTCGCTGGGCACCCCTGTCCCACGCACCCACGCCTCCGCCGAGCGCCCACTTCGTCAGCGAGGCCGGCTCGTGCGACGTCCGGAAGGACCGTTCTGGGCGACGAAGTGGGCGCTCGCCGGGCTGTGGACAAGCGCGCTCGCCGGCCGGGCGAGTGTGCGAACGTGCCGACGTGGATCAGCCGATTCGCGCCGCCGCCGTGCTGCGGATCGACGCCGAGACCGAGGCACGTGGAGCCGTCATGAGACGTGCGGCGGGTCGCGGTGACCTGCGGCGCGTCCGGCGTGGCGTCTACGTGGGTGCCGACCACTGGCAGGGCATCGAGCCGCGGCAGCGGAACCTCATCGAGATCCGGGCAGCGATCGACGCCACGCGCTCGCCGAGCCTCGTGTCCCACCGATCGGCGGCGGCGCTGTGGGGCCTGCCGGTCGTCGGCGCAGGCGGAACCGAGGTGCATCTCACCGTGACCGGTGACTCCGGCCCGGACAACCGGCGCACCTACGTCCGCCACGCCGTCGCGGGGCCGGTCCCGGCGAGCGAGATCGACGGCATCCCGGTGACGAGTGCCGCACGGACGGTGGTCGATCTGGCGCGGACGGACGGGTTCCTCACGGGTGCGGCCGCGGGTGACGCCGCGCTCCACCGCGGAGCGGTCACGCCGGACGAGCTGCAGGCGGCCCTCGCGGCGGTCGGACGAGGCCGCGGGATCCGGATGGCGCGGGACGTGGTGGCCTTCGTCGACGGGCGCAGCGAGTCGGCCGGTGAGTCGCTCAGCCGGGTTCGCATGCGTGAGCTCGGGGTCCCGGCCCCGGACCTGCAGCACGTCGTGCGGGATGACCAGGGCTTCGTCGGCCGCGTGGACTTCTGGTGGGAGGCGCTCGGGGTCGTCGGCGAGTTCGACGGCCGATCGAAGTACGGGATCGACGAGGCGGACCGGTCCGCCTCCGATCAGCTCTGGGAGGAGAAGCTGCGGGAGGACCGGCTCCGTGCGTTGGGCCTCACCGTGGTGCGCTGGACATGGTCCGACGCCTGGTTGGGTGGCCCCATGCTGGCGCGCCTCCACACCGCCGGCGTGGGCCGGATGCGCCGAGCGCCCACTTCGTGATCGACAACGGGCGTTCCGAACGTCGGAAGGGACGGTCTCGGCGACGAAGTGGGCGCTCGGCAAAGGGGGCGCTCGGCGAATGGGGCGACGCCGGCGGGGGTGCGGCGAGCGAGGGGATCCGTCAGGGGGCGGGGGAGTCCGCGGGCGTCGGGCGTGCTGAGCGGCGGGAGCGCACGACGAGCCCGCCGACGACCGCCGCGACCGCAGCGAGCGCCACCACCAGCGCCCACGGCGAGCGCGCCGCCAGCGCGAGCCCCGCCCACACGGCGCCGAAACCGACGGTCGCCCAGACGAGGGCCCACGCGGCCGCGCCCGGCACGGACGCGAGCGTAAACCGCAGGTACGGCATGCGCAGCAGCCCCGAGCCCGCGAACACGGCGGTCTGCACGCCGACCGTCAGGTAGGCGAGCGTCACCGCCACCGGGCCGAAGCGGTGGAGCAGGGCCAGGCCTCGTCGAGCGGGTGCGGACGCGGCGAACGCGCCGATCCGGAGCACCATCGCCCGCCACCACGCCGGGCCGCCGATCTTCTCCTGGCCGTACATGGCGCCGCGCACCACGCCGCGGCCGGCCCAGTAGGTGAGGTGCGACCGGGCGAAGACGATGGCGAACAGCACCAGGAGCACGACGACGAACGGCTTGCCCGCCAGCCCGTAGGCGGCAGCGACGTCGGTCGAGGCCCGCATCACGCGCCGAGGATAGCCCGTGGTAAGGATCACCTAAGTTACAGCATGTCAGATTCGGGCGGCTCCGAGGGCGGTCGGGCCACCGGGCCGGCGCGGTCGCCTCGTCGTCCGCCCGGTAGCCTGGGCCGTTGGCTGCGGCACCCAGCCGTGGCACCACCCGACCCAGGAGCACCAGTGGCCGACACGTCCCGCCTCGACAACGTCGTCTCCCTCGCCAAGCGGCGCGGGTTCGTCTTCCCCAGCGGGGAGATCTACGGCGGGACCAGGTCCGCGTGGGACTACGGGCCGCTGGGCGTGGAGCTCAAGGAGAACATCAAGCGGCAGTGGTGGAAGTTCATGGTCACCAGCCGCGACGACATCGTCGGCCTCGACTCGAGCGTCATCCTGCCGCGCATGGTGTGGGTCGCCTCCGGCCACGTGGGCGTCTTCAACGACCCGCTCACCGAGTGCCTGAGCTGCCACAAGCGGTTCCGCGAGGACCAGCTCATCGACGAGTTCACCGAGCGCAAGGGCCACGCGCCCGAGGGCGGCCTGGCGAGCGTCCCGTGCCCCAACTGCGGCACCCGCGGCCAGTGGACCGAGCCGCGCGACTTCAACATGATGCTCAAGACGTACCTCGGCCCGGTCGAGGACGAGACCGGCCTCCACTACCTGCGGCCGGAGACGGCGCAGGGCATCTTCGTCAACTTCCAGAACGTGCTGACCGCCGCGCGCAAGAAGCCGCCGTTCGGCATCGGCCAGATCGGCAAGAGCTTCCGCAACGAGATCACGCCGGGCAACTTCATCTTCCGGACGCGAGAGTTCGAGCAGATGGAGATGGAGTTCTTCGTCGAGCCCGGGACTGACGAACAGTGGCACCAGTACTGGATCGACACCCGGACCAGCTGGTACACGGACCTCGGCATCTCGCGGGACAACCTGCGGCTCTACGAGCACCCCAAGGAGAAGCTGTCGCACTACTCGAAGCGGACCGTCGACATCGAGTACCGCTTCGGCTTCGTCGGCAGCGAGTGGGGCGAGCTCGAGGGCATCGCGAACCGGACCGACTTCGACCTGTCGACCCACACGAAGCACTCGGGCGTCGACCTGTCGTACTTCGACCAGACCAAGGGCGAGCGCTACGTCCCGTACGTCATCGAGCCGGCCGCCGGCCTGACGCGGTCCCTCATGGCGTTCCTCGTCGAGGCGTACGCCGAGGACGAGGCCCCGAACACCAAGGGCGGCGTCGACGTCCGCACGGTGCTGCGCCTCGACCCGCGCCTGGCGCCGGTCAAGGCCGCGGTGCTCCCGCTGAGCCGCAACGAGGCCCTCTCGCCGAAGGCGCGTGACCTGGCCGCCGAGCTCCGCAAGAGCTGGAACGTCGACTTCGACGACGCCGGTGCGATCGGCCGCCGCTATCGCCGGCAGGACGAGGTCGGCACGCCGTTCTGCATCACGGTCGACTTCGACACGCTCGAGGACCAGGCGGTGACGATCCGGCACCGCGACTCGATGGAGCAGCAGCGCGTGGCGCTGGACCAGGTGGCCGGCTACCTCGCTGCCCGCTTGATCGGGGCGTAGACCCAGGCGCACGACGAGCCCTCCACAGCCCGTCCGGCCGTTACCCGAGGCTCGCCTGGGCTCGTCGCGCGTCTTCTCGTCGTGCGCGCGGACGCGACGCTGCTGCCATGACCCATGGCCCGACGACCGCGCCGTTGCCTAGAATTCTGTACATGACGACGATCCCGCTGGCCGAGGCCCGAGCGCAGCTGTCCCAGCTGATCGACGAGGTTGTGCGCACGCACGAGCGGGTGGAGATCACGCGCAACGGTCGTCGGGCCGCCGTCCTGCTGTCCGCCGATGACTACGACTCGCTGCTCGAGACGCTCGACGTGCTCGGGGACCCGGAGCTCATGGCGGCGATCCGCGAGGGCGAGGAAGAACTTGCGCGCGGCGAGTTCTCCACCTCCGACGAGGTCGAGGCCGACCTTCGCGCCAAGGGCTGGCTGCCCGAGTGACGTACGGCATCAGGTGGACGGCGCGAGCCCGCCGGGACCTGCAGGAGCGGCTCCCGGAGAAGGCCGCCGTCGCGTGCTGGGAGTTCGTGCAGGGTCCACTGGCTGAGAACCCGCGCCGCGTGGGCAAGCGGCTGAAGCCGCCGATGGACGACCGCTGGACGGCCCGCCGCGGCGAGTACCGGGTGATCTATCGGATCGACGACGGCAACGTGGTGGTCGAGGTCGTCGCGCTCGCGCACCGCCGCGACGCATACCGGCGGTAGGCCGGCACCGCGCACGGCCCGCGCTCCCAGCCCACCGGTGCCGCGTCTACGGGACGACGAGGCCCGCGGCGACCTGTCGGTACCCCGCCGCGTGCTGGTGAACCTCCGCGTCGACACCTGGCGACGTCACCGCCGCGAGGTGCTGACCGACGAGGTCCCCGAGGCCGGCGCCGAATCTCCGGGGCTGGCGTACGGCAGCGGGTCGGTCCGGGCGCGGCGCCCCGCGCCGTACGTGCGAACGAGCGCCTGCTGCGTGAGCTCCTCGGCGCGGTCCATGTTCCCGACCAGCAGCCACGCCGTGTGCAGCAGCGTGTCGGCGTGCTCGGCCATGAAGGCGGTGAACTCGGCGTCGAGGTCGCCTGGTCGCCCGCCGCCGACGGGCACGACGTCGACGAGGTCCGCCGGCCGCTCGTCGTCGCGCGGCGCCGCCTGCTGCACCCCCGCCACACTAGCCAGAACGCAGCAGTGGCCTGCGAGGTTGACAAGGGGCACGCATCATTTGCCGAGCCCGGTCTCCTTGGCGACCAGCTGCCGGATCGAGGCGTAGACCGCTTGAGAGGCGGCGTCCGGCTGCTCGCCGGCCCGGCAGGTCACCGCCGGCGCCCGCGTGCAGCGGTCGTCGACGATCGTGCCGTCGGACGCGGCGAAGATGACGTCGCCGGTGAACCCGATCCCGTTCGTCAGCTGCCCAACGGACGCGCTCGCGTCGCCGGTGAAGTCGACGAGGAACCACGGCCGGTCTGCCGGGACCGGGTTGTTCTGCCGGGGGGGCGCCAGGAACGTCGGCACCTCGAGCACCGGCGTGGTGCCGCCGCCCGCCTGCGTGAAGCCGCCGGGTGTGGTGACGAACACGTGCACGCCGGCCAGGCCCGGAGGCACGGTGCCGCCGACGAAGACGCCGTCGCGCGCGTTGTCGAACTGCGAGCTCACGACGGTGGCGCGGCCGGGGTCGAGGAAGCCCTTCTGGACGATCTGCGTGCCCGTCGTCCCCGTCGTGGCGTTGATCTCGATCAGCGAGTCGCTGTCCGTACCATCACGGATCACGGATACCGCGGCGCCGGCCCAGCCCGTGAAGTGGAGGGCGCCGGACGAGTCCGTCGCACCGGCCGCAGTCGCGGCGAGCACGCCGGGGGCGATCTCGGCGGGCGCGGGGGCCACAGCGGGCCAGGTCGTGCCACGCGGGGTCGTACCGGCAAGCGACGCCGCCCCGTCGGCCACCGACGTGAACGGTGCCGGCACGCCCGTGAGGTACTGCGCCGGCATCGGGATGAGGGTGCAGCCGTAGGCGCCGATGTCCTGCTCGCAGCCGGGGACGAAGGGCTCGGGCTCGTTCGAGTTGGCGAAGGCGATGGCGACGTGATGGCCGGGCGCAAGCCAGTTCAGCGCCATCGCGCCCGCCCCGGTGATGACGTACATCAGTCGCCCGTCGGGGGTCGGGGCGCGGAACGTCGGCACCTGCGCCAGGTGGGTGCTGGTCCCGTCCGGCAGCGTCCACGGGGTGTCGGAGACCAGCTCCACCACCGGGTCGTGCAGCCATGACGGGACCGTGCCGACGAGGTAGGCGTACTGGAACGAGTCGGTGGCGGACGAGATGAAGGTCGGGATGGGGTAGTGGTGCGACATGGAGTAGTCGGAGGCGTGCTCGGTCGCCGGCCAGTCCAGGGGGACGGTCGCCGACTGGCCGTGGTTCGCGCTGGCATCCAGGAGGACGGTCGCGGCGTGCGAGCCGTCAGCCATGACGGTGACGTCCAACCCGCCGATGCCGTGCGCGACGACCTGGGCGCCCGACGCCTGCGGCACGTTGACGGCGTAGAGGTTCGGCACGTCGAGCACCGCCGCCTGGCCGGCGCCCACGGCGTACGTGCTCTGGCCGTAGGCGTTGATCGAGACGGGGCCGAGTGGCGTCGTCGGGCTCGGCGCGGCATCGGTCGGAGCGGCCGAGGGCGTGACGGGCGAGGCCGTGGACGTCGGCTGCCCCGGGTTGACCGGGCCGGGCGTGCCGTGACGGGCGAGCGCCGCGGGCACGCCGATCGCCAGCGCGAGGACGAGAGCCCCCGTGGTGGCCGCTCCGGTGGCACGGCGGGCGCGCAGCACGCGCCCCCGGTGCAGGACGGCCGCGGCGTCGGGCGCCCACGGGTCCCCGGGAGCGTCGGCGGCCAGGCGCCGCAGCGCGGCGACGGTGGGCTCGTCGTTCGCGGTCATCGCAGGTCTCCGTCCGACGAGAGCGCGGCGCGCAGCGTGGCGAGCGCGCGCGACGAGCTGGACTTCACGGTGCCGACGCTCATCCCCAGCGTGGCGGCGACCTCCGCCTCGGAGAGGCCGACGAGGTGGCGGAGCACGACGACCCGCCGTTGCCGCGCGTTGAGCAGGGCGAGCGCCCGGACCAGCTGGTCACGGTCGTCGGCCCGGCCCTCGGACCCGGTGCGGGCCTCGTCGGGCACCTCGGCGGTGAGCACCTCGCGCCGACGCCGGCGCCACGTGTCGATCCGCAGGTTGGCGAGCACGCGGCGGGAGTAGGCGAGCGGGTCGGTCTGCCGGGCGCGGCCCCACGAGGCGTACGTGCGCGCCAGGGCCTCCTGCGTCAGCTCCTCGGCGCGGTGGAGGTCACCGACGAGGAGCCACGCGGTCCGCCGCAGGTCAGCGGCATGATCGGCCATGAACGCGGTGAACTCGGCGTCGCGGCTGGGCGGCCCGCCGCTCGCGAGCACGTCGGCGTACTCGGCGGGGGCCACGCCGACCTCGCCGTCGGTGCCGCTCATGGTGCTCACAGCGTATTCACGCAGCAGGCGGCGCCGAGGTTCCGTCGGTGCCGGGTTCTACGATCGGGCGGTCGCACCAACGCGGGCGCACGACGAGCGGAGGACGCATGGTCGCGGTCACCGGGCAGGCGCGGTCCGGCCGGATGGCGATCGGGGCCGGCGGCCTCGTCGGCTTCCTCGTCTGCGTGGAGCTGACCAGCGGGATCATCCAGGGCTACTACGCGCCGCTGCTCACCGACATCGCCCGCCACCTGGCCATCAACGACGCCGACGTCAACTGGTTCGAGGCCGCGGGCCTCCTGCTGTCGGCGCTCGTCGTGCCCACCGTGGCCAAGGCCGGCGACCTCTACGGCTACCGCCGGATGCTGCTGGCGACCGCGGGGATCACCGCGGTGGCGTCGTGGGGGCTGGCGTTCGCGCCGAACTTCGCGACCTTCGTCGTCGCGTGGGCGCTGCAGGCGTTCTACGTCGCGTGGCTGCCGCTGGAGGTCGCGCTGATCCACGCGCGGGGGCGCGGGCTGCCGGACGCGGAGTCGGCGACCCGGCGGGCCACCGGCTTCATCGTGGCGGCGCTGCAGGCGGGCGCGATCGTCGGGGCACTGCTCAGCGGCCAGCTCAGCACGGCTCTCGGCGTGCCGGGGGTCGGCCTTCCCCCGGGTCGCCTGCAGCTGCTGCTGTGCGTGCCCGCGGTCGCGGTGACGGCGGTGGTCGTCATCATCTGGCGGCGCGTGCCGGAGCCGGCGCGGCCCGTCGTCCCGGGCACCCTCGACAGCGGCGGCATCGTGCTCATCTCGTTGGCGCTGGTGCTCATGAGCGGCGGGATGACGTTCATGCGGCTCGACGGCGCGGGCGTGTGGTGGCCGTGGGTGATCGTGGCCGCCGGCGTGCTCATGCTCGTGCCGTTCGGCCGGTGGGAGCTGCGGCAGAGCGACCCGCTCATCGACCTGCGCGTCCTCGCCCGCCCGACGATGTGGCCGCTGCAGCTCACCGCGCTCCTGTTCGGCGTCAGCGTGCTCGGCGCGCAGGGGCCGTTGTCGACGTTCGCCCGCACCGACCCGACGGTCTACGGCTACGGGCTCGGTGCCTCCGAGTTCGTCGTGTCGCTCCTCGTCGGCGGGTACGTCATCTTCAGCCTGCTCGGGGCGCTCGCCTTCCCGCTCGTCGCGCGCACGACGACGCCGCGGCTGTCGCTCATCATCGCGACGTCCTTCGTCGCCGTCGGGTACCTGCTGTTCCTGCCGTTCCACCACTCGACGGGCCAGCTGCTCACCAACATGGCGATCGCCGGGCTGGGGTCCGGCGCGCTCGTGGCGGCCCTGCCGTCCGCGGCGGCGGCAGCGGCGCCGACCGGCCGCACCGCGGTGGCGACCGGGCTGACGAACACGACGAAGACCATCGGCGGCACGTTCGCCTCGGCGACGTTCGCGCTCGCACTGTCGGCGGGCGTGCACACGACGCTCGGCGGTGCGGAGGGGACGGCCGGGTCGCTGTCCGGGTACATGACCGTCTGGGCCGTGTGCGGCCTCACCGCCGTGGTGGCCGCGCTGTGCCTCGTCGTCATCCCGCGGCTGGCGTTCGCGGACCGGTCGTCGGACGCCGCCGCCTCGCCGACCGACGAGCCCGGCGCGGCCGGCGACCACCTGGCGGGCGCGGTCGACGTGGCCGGCGACGACGAGCCCGGTGGCGAGCGGACGGGGGTGCGGGCATGAGCGGTCGGTCCTGGGGATGCCGCGCGGTGGTGGTGGCTGCGGGCGCGGTCGTCGGGGCCGCGGCGGCGCACCACCGGGTGCGCACGTTCCGCCCACCGGCGCCCGCCGGCCCGGTGGCCCACGCCGAGGCGCCGGAGCCGTTCGCCACACGGGCGGCCGAGCACCTCGCCGCGCTGGTGCGGATCCCCACCATCTCCGAGGCGACGGATGCGCCGGCCCGCACGCCGCGCGAGCCGCGCCCGCTGACCTCCGGGACAGGCCCGGCCACCTCTCCGAGCTCCCGTGAACCCCGGACCGTTGACCGCGGTCCCGGGTTCACGGAAGGTGCGCCCTCGCCGTTCGACGCCTTCCGCGACGCGCTGCGCGAGCTCTACCCGCGGGTCCACGCGCAGCTCGAGGTGGAGCGGGTCGCGCGGCACGGGCTGCTGCTCCGCTGGCGGGGCGCGTCCGACGAGCGCCCGGTGGTGCTCATGGCGCACCAGGACGTCGTGCCGGTGGTGCCGGCGGAGTGGACCTCGGGGGACCCGTTCTCCGGCGAGATCCGCGACGGGTCCGTGTGGGGTCGGGGCACGCTCGACGACAAGGGCTCGCTCGCCGTGCTGCTCGAGGCCGTCGAGTCGCTGCTGGGCGAGGGGTTCGTCCCGGCGCAGGACGTCTGGCTGTCGCTGGGGGACGACGAGGAGATCGCCGGCATCTCGGCGGATGCGGCCGTGGCACGGCTGCGGGAGCTCGGCGTCCGGCCGTGGCTGGTGCTCGACGAGGGTGGCGCCGTGGTGACCGGCGCGTTCCCGGGGGTCGAGGCGCCGATCGCGGTGGTCGGTGTCACCGAGAAAGGCATCCTCGACGTCGAGATGTCGACGGCCGCCGCCGGCGGGCACGCCTCCACGCCCGAGCGCGGGGGCGCGACGTGGCGGCTCGCGCGAGCCATCACGCGCCTCGAGGCGCACCCGTTCCCGCCCGCGATGACGGGCCCGGTCCTGGAGATGGTCGACGGTCTCGGCCGGCACTCGTCGCCCGTGCTGCGCTCGCTGTTCGCGTTCGCCGGCCCGCTGGCGCCGGTGCTCGCCCGGGTGTTCACCAGGGTGTCGCCCGAGACGAACGCCATGGTGCGCACCACGGTCGTCGCGACCATGCTCGAGGGCGCGCCGGGCGCGAACGTCGTGGCCACCTCGGCGCGGGCGAACCTCAACGTCCGCATCGCCCCTGGTGAGACGGTCGCATCGGTCCTTGCGCGGCTGCGCCGGGTGATCGCGGACGACGAAGTCGACCTGCGGGTGGTGGCGAGCACCGAGCCGTCGCCGGTCTCGCCGACGGACGCGCCGCAGTTCGCGCTCGTGCGCTCCGCCGTCGGCGCCGCCTACCCCGACGCGCTGGTGTCGCCCTACGTGATGCTGGCCGCCTCGGATGCCCGGCACTTCACGTCCATCGCCCAGCATGTGTACCGGTTCAGCCCGTTCGCGATGACGCGCGAGCAGCGCGAGGGGTTGCACGGGAACGACGAGCACGTGACCGTCGACGCCCTCGGCCGTGGCGTCGTCTTCTACCGCGCCCTGCTGCGGGGCCTCGCCGACCGCTGAGGTCACCACCCCCGTGAGGCGCCCGCGGGCCGGCCCGGCGACGATGGGTCGATGTCCGAGGTGCGGGTCGCGCAGCAGGAGCGACGCGAGCACGCCGTGCTGCCGCACGTTCGGCCGGACCGGGTGCTGTGGGCGCTCTTCGTCGGCGCCGCGGCGGTGTACTCCGTCTTCGCGATCACCTGCTACGCGCAGTACCGGACCGCCGGCTACGACCTGGGCATCTTCGACCAGGCGGTGCGCGCGTACGCCCACCTGCGGCTGCCGGTCGCGACGCTCAAGGGCGACGGGTACGACGTCCTCGGCGACCACTTCGACCCGATCGTCGCCGCGTGGGCGCCGCTGTACTGGATCTGGGACGACGTCCGCATGCTGCTCGTCGGCCAGGGCGTGGTGGTCGCGGCGGCCGTGTTCCCCGTGCAGCGCTTCGTGGCGCGGCGCGTCGGGACGCCGTGGTCCTACCTGCTGACGGCCGGGTTCGTGCTGGGGTGGCCGGTGCAGACGCTGGTGAACTTCGACGTGCACGAGGTCGCCTTCGCGGTGCCGCTGCTCGCCTGGGCCGTGGACGCGCTCGACCGGCGCAGCGACCGCGCCCTGGTCGTCGTCGCCGGGCTCCTGCTGCTGGTGCGGGAGGACATGGGGCTGGTCGTGGCGGTGCTCGGGCTCCTGAGGATCGCGCGAGCGGGGCGCCGGTGGCGGGGCGTGGTGCTCGTCGTCGGCGGCCTGGCGGTGTTCGCGCTGGTCACCGCGGTGTTCATGCCGCACCTGGCGCCCGCCGGATCCGCGGCGCGGCTGCAGCTGCAGTACTCCCAGCTGGGTTCCGGCCCGGGCGGCATCGTGCTGGGCGCCCTCCGGAAGCCGTGGCACACGCTCGTGCTGATGGTGACGCCGTCGGTGAAGGTGGGGACGCTCCTCGCGCTGCTGGCGCCCCTGGCGTTCCTGCCGTTGGGGTCGCCGTACGCGCTCCTCGCGCTGCCGATGCTCGCGGGGCGCTTCCTGTCCGACCGGCCCCTCACCTGGCAGACGGGCTTCCACTACGACGCGCCGGTCTGGGTGGTGCTGGTCCTGGCGGCGGTGGACGCCTTCGGACGACGACCGCTGCGCCGCGCACGGTGGGCGCGGTGGGGACCCGCGGCGGTGGCGGTGCTCCTGGTCGGGTCGGTGGTGGTCGGTCCCTTGGTGGCGCCCGCCGGGTTCCCGGCGAGGCGGCTGGTGGACGGTGAGGCGTTCGCGTCGTCGGCCCGCGCGCGCGACATGGCCGCGGCGATCGCCGTCGTCCCGCCGGTCACCTGCGTCGTGGCCGACGACTACGTCGCCGACCACCTCACGCACACCAACCGGGTCACGGTGGCCGGGGTCTCCCGGCACCGGCAGGACTTCTTCGTGCTGGACCTGTCGCAGACGCCGTCCGTCGGGACACCGCCCGCCCGCACGACGCCGCAGGCCCTCGCGGCCGCGACAGGGCAGGGCTTCACGGAGGTGTTCCGGTCGGGGTCGATCGTCGTGCTGCGCTCGCCGTCGTACCGCGGGCCGGCTGCCGACTGCACGCCCGACTCGTCGTGACGCCCCCGCGTCGCAACGGCGCCGCGTCGCTGCCGACGCGGCGCGGGCCGGGTGGACGGCTCGCTCGGGACCGGGCCGGCCTGGCCGTCGTCGGCGATCGCGCGCGGTCCGGACCGGCTCGCAGCGCGCCGTGCGGGAGAATCGACCGATGACCACCGAGACCCGCACGACGAACCGCGTCTCGAACCGCGTGCTGCCGCCGCTGCGCCTCGGCCCCATCACCGTGGACGTCCCCGTGGTGCTGGCGCCCATGGCCGGCGTGACGAACGCGCCGTTCCGGCGGCTGTGCCGCGAGTCCGGCGCCGGCCTGTACGTCGCCGAGATGACGACGTCCCGAGCGCTCGTCGAGCACAACCCCGAGGCGCTGCACATCACCTCCTTCGAGCCCGACGAGCGGCCGCGGTCCGTGCAGCTGTACGGCGTCGACCCGGCGACGGTCGGTGCGGCCGTGCGGATGCTCGTCACCGAGGACCGTGCGGACCACGTCGACCTCAACTTCGGCTGCCCGGTGCCGAAGGTGACGCGGCGAGGCGGCGGCTCGGCGCTGCCGTGGAAGACCGACCTCTACCGCGCGATCGTCGCGGCGGCGGTGCGCGAGGCCTCGCCGTACGGCGTGCCCGTCACCGTCAAGCTCCGCAAGGGGATCGACGAGGACCACCTCACCTACCTGGACGCGGGGCGGATCGCCCGCGACCTCGGCGTCGCCGCGGTCGCGCTGCACGCGCGGACGACCGCCGACTACTACTCGGGGACGGCCGACTGGCCGGCCATCGCGCGCCTCAAGGAGGCGCTCCCGGACGTGCCGGTGCTCGGCAACGGGGACATCTGGTCGGCCGAGGACGCCCTCGCGATGATCGACGAGACCGGCTGCGACGGGGTCGTCGTCGGGCGCGGGTGCCAGGGCCGGCCCTGGCTGTTCGCGGACCTGGCGGCGGCCTTCACCGGCTCGTCCGAGCGGGTCCGCCCCACGCTGGGCTTCGTCGCCGCCGTCGTGCGTCGGCACGCCGTGCTGATGACCGAGTACTACGACGACGAGGGCAAGGCCTGCCGCGAGATGCGCAAGCACATGGCGTGGTACCTCAAGGGGTACGTCGTCGGCGGCGACCTGCGTGCCCGGCTGGCGATGGTGGCCTCGCTCGACGAGCTCGACGCCTTGCTGGGCGAGCTCGAGTGGGACCAGCCCTACCCGGGCGCGGCCGCCGAGGGGCAGCGCGGGCGGGCGGGATCCCCGAAGACTCCGCACGTGCCGTACGGCTGGCTCGAGGACCGGGCCCTGTCCGACGAGTTCCGGGCGCAGCTGCGGGAGGCCGAGCTGTCCGTCTCCGGCGGCTGAGGCTGGCTCGCGGGTGCGCGCCGGGGATCGCGGTGGCGCCGGACGATGGACCGCACGGCGCCCGACCGTGAGCGCGGCGGCGCCCGAGAGTGAGCCCGGCGGCGCCCGACCGTGAGCCCGGCGGCGCCCGAAGTGGACCCGGCGGTGCCCGATGGGGGACCGGACGGCACCCAACGGTGAACCGGACGCCCGACGAACGGTGTCGCGCAGCGATCAGTGGGTGCCGAGGGAACCTTAAGCGCCGCACCGGCGGATTGCCCCGATCGGGTGAATCTGCTGGTCAGACGTTTGTCCACCTTGTCCGTTTCGTCACCATCCGGTAGCGTTCGAACATGCGTTCGACAGACGTGACGATCGAGGCGGCACCGGCCGTCGGGTCGCAGCGCGGGTCGGGCACCGGGGTGCCGCCTGAGGTGGCGGTGTGGGTCTCAGCAGGGCGGGCGGCTCTGGCCGCCGCCGACCATGCCGACGAGTGGGACGCAGGGACGCGCCGGGCTCTGCTGGGCGAGCTGGATCGCGTCGCGGCGATCGCGGTGTCGATGCGGGCGAAGATCGTCACGGCGGAACGGCGTGCGGGTACCTGGGCGCTGCGAGGGGACCGCGACCTGGCTGGTTTCCTGGGGCGCGAGTCACATCAAGGGCGTGGGGCCGGGTTCGCCGTGGTGGGGCAGGCCCAGACGCTGGCGGCGATGCCCGCGGTGGCCAAGGCCCTGGTCGACGGCCCGGTGACGCCGCGGCACCTGGACGAGCTCACGCGGGCGAGCGTCGCGTCCCCGAAGCTGGCGGAGCAGCTGGTGACGCCCCAGGGGCAGGCGCAGGTGCTCGAGCTGGCGCGCCGGTTCGACGGGTCGGACTTCGGCCGGCAGCTGAAGGCGATGTCGGCATCGGTGGATCCCGCGACGCGGCAGCGCCAGCACGACGAGCAGCGGGCCAACCGTTTCCTCAACGTGTCGCACACGTCGGGCGGTGCCTTGGTCAAGGGCCGGCTCGACTCGGTCGCCGGGTACAGGTTCCAGAAGATGCTCGACGCGTTCAGTCCGCGTCCGGCGGCCGACGACGAGCGCAGCCGGGAGCAGCGCCAGGCCGACGCCCTCATGGTGGCGGTCGACCGGGCCCTCGCCGACAGGGCGACGACTCCGGGTGCGCACGCACCCGTCGAGGCGATCGTCACGATCTCCGAGGAGACGTGGGCCGTGCTGCGTGCCGCCCGGGAGTCCTTCGACGAAGCCGCAGGGGCAGGGTCCGCGGGCGGCGCCATGCCGGCGCTGGCGGGTGTGGACCCGGTGCTGGACGAGACAGGTGCGCCCTGGCCGGCCTCGGAGGTCGCGCGGGCGTTGTGCGACTGTGCCCTGACCCGTGCGGTGGTCGACGCGTTCGGGCAGGTGCTGGACCTGGGCCGTGGGGAGCGCCTGTTCCAGCGGCAGCACTGGCTGGCGTTGCTGGCAGCCGGGATCAGAACGTGCGCCTGGCCGGGCTGCGGCATGCCGCTGCGGTACACGGAGCTGCACCACCTGGCCTGGTGGGACCGCGATGGCGGGAGCACGAGCCTCGCCAACTGCGCTCCCTACTGCTCGTTCCACCACCACGAGGTCCACCGCCGTGGCGTCCGCATCACCCGCGCCGCCGACGGTACCTACCAGCATCGCCGCCCCGACGGGCGCCCGATCGACGACGGGCGCCTGCGCGACGAGCCCCGGGCGCCGCTGGGATCCGACCAGCACCGGCCCCCGGACGCGTTGGCACCGCCTGGTGTCGGCGGCTCGGCGGGCCCGCCCGGGGACCTGTTGAGCCTGCTGACCGCCTGAGCCGCGGCCGCCCTTGGCGGCGGTGGCCGAGAGCCCGAGCCGGCGGGTGCGTGCGGTGATCCGTCGAGCCTGCGCCGGCGTCTTCGTCGGGCGCACCACTGCGCGCGCAGGGACGCCACGGCCGTGCAGTCGACTGCGAGCGCAGTGCAGAGCGCCTGCAGCGCGTCTGCGGAACCCTCGGAGGGCTGAGCGCGCCGCGGCTACCTGGTGAACCAGACCGTCGACTCGCCGGGGACCTGCGACTCGTCCGGGACGTCCGTCGAGGCGAGGAGCACCCGCAGGCCGGTGGGCGCCGGGACGGGGGTCGTGCCGAGGTTGGCGACGACGACGACGTCGCGGACCGAGAAGGCGAGGACCTCCGGCGGGTAGGCGCCGCCGGTGGCGGAGGCGTCGCCGGGGCCGGCCACCCAGGCGAAGCCGCCGGTGCCGAGCCCGTGCTCACGCCGCAGCCGGAGCGCCGCGCGGTACAGCTCGTACGTCGAACCCGCGACGCCGCGCTGGCGGTCGAGCGCGAGCGGCGCGTACTCGGGTGGCTGCGGCAGCCAGGTGGCTCCGGTGGGGGAGAAGCCCATGGCGGGCTCGTCGGCCGCCCAGGGCAAGGGGATGCGGCAGCCGTCGCGGCCGAGCTCCTTGCCCTCCGTCCGGCGGTAGGTCGGGTCCTGGCGCAGCTCGTCGTCCAGAGACGTGTGCTCCGGCAGCCCGAGCTCCTCACCCTGGTAGAGGTAGGCGGAGCCGGGCAGGGCCAGCGTGAGGAGCGACGCGGCCCGCGCGCGGCGCAGGCCGAGCACCGCGTCCGGCTGCTCGTCGTGCAGGCCGATGCCGTTGGGGCGGCTCGTGGGGTCGGCGAGGCCGAGGCGGGTGGCGTGCCGCACCACGTCGTGGTTGGACAGCACCCACGTGGTGGGCGCCCCGACGGCGTCGTTGACCACGTAGGACGCCGCGATGACGCTCCGCAGCCGCGCGGGGTCCCAGCCGGCCAGCAGGTAGGCGAAGTTGAAGGCCTGGTGCATCTCGTCCGGCCGCACGTAGCCGGCGAGACGCGACAGAGGCTCCACCCAGGCCTCCGCGACCATCGCCCGCTCGCCCGGGTACTCGTCGAGCACGTGCCGCCACGACCGGTAGATCTCGTGCACGCCGTTCTGGTCCCACGCGGGGTGCTTGCCGTCGGCGTGCGTGATCGGCTCGGCGCCGTCGCCCGCCGGCTCCTCCCAGTCGGGCAGGCCGGCGCGCTTGACGAGGCCGTGCGCCACGTCGACCCGGAACCCGTCCGCGCCGCGGTCGAGCCAGAACCGCAGGATCGCCTCGAACTCCGCCCTGACCTCGGGATTCGTCCAGTCGAGGTCGGGCTGGGTCGAGTCGAAGAGGTGGAGGTACCACTGACCGGTCGTGCCGTCCGGGTTCGTCGTGCGCTCCCACGCGACGCCGCCGAAGGTGGAGTGCCAGTTGTTCGGCGGCAGCGACCCGCCCGGGCCGCGCCCGTCGCGGAAGACGTAGCGGGCACGTTCCCGCGAGCCGGGCGCCGCGGCGAGCGCGGCGCGGAACCACGGGTGCTGGTCCGAGGTGTGGTTCGGGACGAGGTCGACGATCACACGCAGGCCGAGCTCGTGGGCGCGGGCCGCGAGGGCGTCGAAGTCGGCGAGGTCGCCGAAGAGCGGGTCGACGTCCCGGTAGTCCGCGACGTCGTACCCCGCGTCGTTCTGCGGCGAGCGGTAGAACGGCGACAGCCACAGCGCGTCGACGCCCAGCTCGGCGAGGTGGGGCAGTCGCTGCGTGATGCCGGGCAGGTCGCCCATGCCGTCGCCCGAGGCGTCGGCGAACGACCGCGGGTACACCTGGTAGATCACGGCGTGCCGCCACCAGGGCTCGGTCGGTGAACCCTCCGCGTGGACGGTGGGTGCGGCGGGGCTGACCTGGGTGCTGGACATCGATCCTCTTCGGAAGTGGTCAGGCGGCGCCGGTGGACACCAGCGGGGCCGCCTGGGTGGAGTTGCGCACGACGAGCTCGGGGTGGAACAGGATCTCGGCGCGCGAGACCGGGGTGCCGTTGATCTCCGCCACGAGGGCGTCGACGGCGGCTCGGCCCATCGCGGTGACGGGCTGCCGCACCGTGGTCAGCGGCGGCTCGGTGAAGGCGATGAGCAAGGAGTCGTCGAAGCCGACGACCGAGACGTCCTCCGGCACGCGCAGCCCGCGGGCGTGCGCGGCGCGGATGGCGCCGAGGGCCATGAGGTCCGACGCGCAGACGATCGCCGTGTGGCCCCCCGCCAGCAGCTCGTTGGCGGCGGCCTGGCCGCCCTCGACCGTGAAGAGGGTCGAGACGACGTGGCGTTCGGGGCTCGCGTCGCCGAGCTGCCGCTCGAGCAGGGCGCAGAA
This sequence comes from Cellulomonas sp. 73-92, assembly GCF_001898175.1. Taxonomy (GTDB): domain Bacteria; phylum Actinomycetota; class Actinomycetes; order Actinomycetales; family Cellulomonadaceae; genus Cellulomonas. Next base: position 136,799 of record NZ_MKTH01000024.1, on the reverse strand, counting down.
GGCGTCGCGCTTGCGCTGCGCCGGGACGAACCGGGTGGGGCCGATGGCCAGGCCGATGGAGCGGTGCCCCAGGGAGATGAGGTGGCGCACGGCCTGCTCCATGGCCTGCGCGTCGTCGGTGGAGACCGACGGCGCGTCGACGCCGGCCGCGTAGCCGTTGACCATGACGAACGGGATGCTCCGGCTGCGCAGGCGGTGGTAGCGCTCGGTGCTCGCCGAGGTGTCCGCGTGCAGGCCGGAGACGAAGACGATCCCCGCGACGCCGTGCTCGAGCAGCATCTCGACGTACTGGTCCTCGGTGGTGCCCCCGGGGGACTGGGTGCAGAGCAGGGGCGTGTAGCCGCGGTCCGAGAGGGCGCTCTCGATCACCTGGGCGAAGGCGGGGAACACCGGGTTGCTCAGCTCGGGCACGACGAGCCCGACGAGGCCCGCCGGGCGCTCCCGGAGGCGCTCCGGTCGCTCGTAGCCGAGCACGTCGAGCGCGGTGAGCACCGCCTGACGTGCCTGCTGCGACACGCCTTGCTTGCCGTTGAGCACGCGCGACACGGTCGCCGTGCTGACCCCGGCCTGCTCGGCGAGGTCGGTCAGCCGAGTGCGGCCTGACAACGTCGTCACGAGACCTCCTCGTCCCTGATCGGGTGGTGCGTCACGCGGTTCCTCACGTCGCGCATGACGACGTGCGCTTCGGATCGTTCCATGGTGCGATGCGATCGCGGTGCTGGACGGCGTGTCCAGCAACCGTGTCCTGAAAGTTACCGTAACGAGTTGCAGCAGCGGCGCACAACTGGTTACCGTCTCGCGCATCAGGCCAACGGCGGCGGATCTCGTCGGTCGGTGGCAACCATCCCGAACCAGGGAGCATGTCGATGCGATGGAGCATCCCGACTCCGGTCACGGCGCCGCCGTCCCGGAACGCCGGCTCTGGCCTCCGCGACGCGCTTCCCACCACCGGAACCGGTGCGATCCGGGCGGACCGCGATCGCGAGTAGTCCGCGCCGAGGCGCCGCCCCGATGACCCGTGGCGGTGGGCGGACTCTCGCGGCGCACGGCCGCACAGCACGGACAAGCACGAGACAAGGAGAGATTCGACGATGAAAGCTCGTCCCGCATTCATGCTCGTCGGCGCTGCCGCGCTGACCCTCGCGATGGGCGCGTGCAGCAGCAGCGGCGGCGGCACCGGGGCCACGACCCCGGCTGCGGCCCCCACCACCGCCGCGGCGCCGACCGCCGTGACCCTGACGGTCTGGGGCCCGCAGGAGGACCAGGTCGACTCGACCTCGTGGCTGCCGAAGCAGGAGGCCGCGTTCGAGGCCGCCCACCCCGAGTACAAGATCACGTGGAAGAACGCGGTGGTCTCCGAGGGTGACGCCGGCAAGACCGTCCAGCAGGACCCGAGCGCCGCCGCCGACGTCTACATGTTCGCCAACGACCAGCTCGGCACGCTGGTGCAGGCGCACGCCATCGGGCAGCTGCCGCCGGACGCCGTGGCCCAGGTCAAGCAGCAGAACAGCGACGTCATGGTCACGTCGGTCACGGGTAGCGACGGGAACATCTACGGCGTCCCGTACACGGCCAACACGTGGTTCCTGTACTACAACTCCTCGAAGTTCACCGCGGACGACGTGAAGAACCTCGACTCGATGCTCAGCAAGGGCAAGGTCGCCTTCCCGATCGACAACTCCTGGTACCTCGCCTCCTTCTACGTCGGCAACGGCGGCACGCTCTTCGGCCCCAAGGGCACCGACGAGACGGCGGGCATCGCGTTCACCGGCACGCAGGCGTCCGACGTGACGAAGTACCTCACCGGTCTGGTGAAGAACAAGAACTTCGTGAACGACGCGAACGGCGCCGGCCTCGCCGGCCTGCAGAACGGCACCATCGACGCCTACTTCTCCGGCTCGTGGGACGCCGCCAACGTCAAGAAGGCGCTCGGCGCCAACGAGGGTGCCGCGCAGCCGCCGAGCTACACGCTCAACGGCTCGCCGGTCCAGATGAAGGCGTTCGCCGGCTCCAAGGCCGTCGCCTTCAACCCGAACGCCAAGAACCCGCAGGCCGCGGCCAAGTTCGCCGCCTTCCTCGGGTCCACGGCCGCGCAGCAGGCCCACTACGACATGCGCGGGATCATCCCCTCGGACAAGTCCCTGGCCTCGTCGGCGAGCATCACGGCCGACCCGGTCGCGGTCGCCCAGATGAACACCGTGGCCAACGCGTCGACGCTGCAGCCGACCGTGGCGAAGATGGGCAACTTCTGGGACCCGACCGCCTCCTTCGGGAAGGCGCTGCTGTCCGGTGACATCACCGCCGCCAACGCCGCGGACAAGACCGCGGCGTGGAACACGGCGCTGAACTCGTAGTCCCTGCAGCACCGACCAGGTTCCGGGGCCACGGTCACACCGATCGTGGCCCCGGAACCTGGCCCTCGCTCTCGCACGATGAGGTGGGATGGCATGACACAGACGGCCGTGGCGGAACGCGGGGACAGGCGCGCCGCACTCAGGACCGAACAGCTGTCGCTCGGCTCGGTCGACGGCTCCGGGCTCACCCTCGGCCACGCCCTCGCGCGGGGCGACGCGCTGACCAGGATGTCGGCGTTGGCCATGGGCCTGGGCAACATCGCGCGCCGGCAGTACGCCAAGGGCGCGATCTTCCTGGCGGCCGAGATCGCCTTCATCGCCCTTCTCGTCGCCCGCGGCATCCCGTCGCTCGCGGCGCTCCGCGTCCTCGGGCCGGTGACCGAGGGCGGGCAGAAGTGGGACGCCAACGGCAACTTCATCAACGTGAACCCCACGAACTCGGTGGGGGTGCTGCTCTACGGCGTCGCGTGGATCTTCATCATCGCGGCCTTCCTGCTCGTGTGGGCGGCCGCCGTGCGCAGCGCCTACACGGCGCAGGTGCTCACGCAGACGAAGGGCCGGGCGCCGTCGATCGGCCAGGACGTGCGCGAGCTGTTCGATAGCCGCCTCCACGGCACGCTGCTGTCGCTGCCGACGCTGGGGATCGTCGTCTTCACGATCCTGCCGCTGGCCTTCATGATCTCGATGGCGTTCACCAGCTTCGACATCAACCACCCGGTGGCGTTCAACTGGGTGGGCCTGCACAACTTCGGCCTCGTCTTCTCGCGCACCGGGTCCACGTCGATCGGGGTGGGCCTCGGGCTGTTCACGCGGGTGCTCGCGTGGACGGTCGTGTGGGCGATCTTCGCGACGTTCCTCAACTTCTTCCTGGGCCAGTTCATGGCCATGGTCATCCTGCGGCGCGGCACGCGGCTGAAGAACATGTGGCGCGCCTTCTTCTCGATGTCGATCGCCGTGCCGCAGTTCGTCTCCCTCCTGGTCATCAGCCAGATGCTGCAGGACCAGGGCATCGTCAACCAGATGCTGAAGAGCTGGGGCCTGATCGACTCCTCGCTGCCGTTCTTCACCAATGCGTGGTGGGCGCGCGCGACCGTGATCGTCGTCAACCTCTGGGTCGGCATCCCGTTCACGATCATGCAGATCACGGGCGTCCTGCAGAACGTGCCCGGCGAGCTCTACGAGGCCGCGAGGATCGACGGCGCGAACTGGTGGCAGATGTACGCGCGCATCACGATGCCGTACATCTTCTTCGTGCTGACGCCGTACCTCATCGTGACGTTCACCGCGAACATCAACAACTTCAACGTCATCTACCTGCTGTCGAACGGGGCGCCGCAGAGAGTGGGTGAGTCGGCCGGACAGACCGACCTGCTCATCACCTGGCTGTACAAGCTGACGGTCGACAAGGGCAACTACAACGTCGGCGCCGTCATCGCCATCCTGACCTTCGTGGTGCTGGGGGTCGTGGCGCTGATCACGTACCGCAACACCGGGTCGTACAAGAACGAGGAGGGCTTCCGGTGACAGCCCGTTCGAGCACCGTCCTGCGCAGCGGTGCGACCAGCACGAGCGCGATCCGCCCCTCCGGCCCGGCGCGCAGCGCCGGCATGCGGCGTCGGCAGCTCGTCGGGGACGTGGTGTCCCACGTCTTCCTCGGGCTCATGGCGGTGATCTGGCTCGTCCCGATCGTCTGGGTGCTCCTCGAGAGCTTCAACAAGAACACCGCGCCGTACACGACGACGTTCTTCCCGACCCAGTACACGTTCGGCAACTACGTGAAGCTGATGACGGACCGCTCCGTCATGAACTTCCCGGTGATGTTCGGCCGCACGCTCGTGATCGCGTCGGCCGTGTGCGTCATCAACCTGTTCTTCGTGCTGTCCGTGGGCTTCGTCATGAGCCGGCTGCGGTTCCGGATGCGCCGCGCGTTCATGAACACGGCGCTGATCCTGGGGATGTTCCCGGGGATCATGGCCGTGCTCGTGATCTATTTCATCCTCAAGGCGCTGGGGCTCACGGAGAGCTCGACGGCCACCACCGTCGCCCTGATCATCGTGTACTCGGCCGGCTCGGGCGCCGGCTTCTACGTGATGAAGGGGTTCATGGACACGATCCCGATCTCCATGGACGAGGCTGCGATGCTCGACGGCTGCACCCGGTGGAACGTGTTCGGCCGGATCATCCTGCCGATCACCAAGCCGATGATGGTCTACCAGGCGATCGTCGGGTTCCTGACGCCGTGGCTGGACTTCGTCATGGCGCGGGCGATCGCCCGGACCCAGGACAAGTACACGGTGTCGCTCGGGCTGTGGCAGATGCTGCAGAAGGAGTACATCGCGCAGTGGTTCGCCCGCTTCGCGGCCGGCGCCGTGCTCGTCTCGATCCCGATCGCGGTCCTCTTCATCGTGATGCAGCGGTTCTACCAGTCGTCCATGACCGGTTCGGTCAAGGGGTGAGAACCAAGGGCCTGTCCAACCTGCAGCTGAAGGTCGTCGGGCTCGTCCTGGTGGCGGTGTCCGCCGTCGGGACCGCGGTGGGCCTCCGGGGCCTGCCGGCCGACCTCACGGCGGCGGACGTGTCCCGGCTCACGGTGGTCGTCCTGGTCGAGGCCGTGTCGTGGGCGGCGATCCCGCTGTACGCGTGGCTGCTGCACTGGGGCTTCGTCCACACCACGAACGTGGCCCGGTACGCCGGCCGGCTCGCGGCGCTCGCCGTGGTCGCCGAGGTGCCCTACGACCTGGCGACGAGCGGCCGGTTGTGGGACCTGCGGTCGCAGAACCCCGTGTTCGCGCTGCTGGTCTCGCTCGTCGTGCTGTGGGCCCTTGACCTGCTCCGGCGGGGCTCCGTGCGGCGCGTCGGGCTGTCGATCCTCGTCTGCGTCGCCGGGGTGCTGTGGCTCGTGATCTTCAACGTCGGCCTGCGCCTCGGGGTCATGCCCGCGGGCGTCGTGCTCCTGCTCTTCTGCCTGGTCTTCTACTTCCTGCACTCCCGGGAGAACACGATGATGACGGTGGGCGGCGTCCTGGGAGCCGTCGCGCTCGTCCTCCCGGCCGCCGGGATGGCGGTGCTGCACTTCCGGAACGAGGCGCCGGGGAGGGCACACCCGCGGTACCTGTTCTACGTGCTGTACCCGGTGGTGCTGCTGGCCGCGGGGCTGCTCGGGCGGGTGGCATGAGGCGCCGGTGGCGGGCAGCCGTCGCGCTGTCCCTGGTCACGCTGCTGGGGGTCGCGCCGCTGGCGGCGTGCGGGCCGTCCCCGGCCGCCACCGTCTCCGACCGCTACCGGACGTACTACGAGGTCTTCGTCGGGAGCTTCGCCGACTCCGACGGCGACGGCGTCGGCGACCTCGCCGGTGTCACCGGCAAGCTCTCGTACATCCACGACGACCTGGGCGCCAACGGGATATGGCTGACGCCGATCAACACGTCGCCCTCGTACCACAAGTACGACGTGAGCGACTTCGAGGCGATCGACCCCGAGTTCGGGACGATGCAGGACTTCGACGCCCTCGTGGCGAAGGCCCATGCCAAGGACGTCCGCGTGCTCATGGACCTCGTGATCCAGCACACCTCGTCGAAGCACCCGTGGTTCACGCAGGCGATCCAGGCGCTGCAGGCGGGCACGACGAACAAGTACGTCCACTACTACGACTTCTCGACGACGCCGAAGGCCGGCTACGTCCAGTACGGCTCGACCGGGATCTACTACTCGGCGGTGTTCTCGCCGAGCATGCCGGACCTCAACCTGGACGACCCCGGCGTCCGGAGCGAGATCGCCGGCATCGTCGGGTTCTGGCTGGGCAAGGGCGTCGACGGGTTCCGGCTCGACGCCACGACGTCGTACTACCCGCACGACGCGGCGGCCGGCGTCGCCTTCATGAGGTGGCTCGAGAGCACGTGCCGGGCGGTCAACCCGCAGGCCTACCTGGTCGGCGAGGCGTGGACCGACGCGACGAGCCTGACGTCCCTCTACGCCAGCGGCGTCGACAGCTTCTTCAACTACCCGTTCGCCACGGTGAGCGGCAAGCTCAACGCCGCCCTGACGGCCAGGGACGGCACGGGGCTGTCGCAGGCCACCCAGGCCTGGAACGAGACGATCCACGCCGCGAACCCGGCCGCGATCGACGCGCCCTTCATCTCCAACCACGACAACCCGCGGCCGTCGGGCTACCTCATGCGCTCGCCGCAGCTGGAGAAGCTGTCCGCGGCGACGTACCTGCTCATGCCCGGCAACCCGTTCATCTACTACGGCGAGGAGATCGGCATGGTCGGGTCGGGCACCGACCCGAACAAGCGGATGCCGATGGTCTGGTCGACGACCGACCTCACGGGCACCACGAAGCCACCGCCCGGCGGCACGTACGACGAGAGCGCCGTGGTGCCGGTGGACCAGCAGCTCAAGGACCCGGGCTCGGTGCTGAGCTTCTACCGGGCGGTCCTCGCGCTCCGGAACCGGACGCCGGCGCTGGCCCGCGGCACGTACACCTCGATCACGGCGGGCGACCGGTCGGTCCTGGCGTTCTCCGACGCCTACCAGGGCACCACCGTCTACGTCCTGGAGAACCTCGACTCCGCGCCGCACGTGGAGCAGCTGGACGCGATGGGCCTGCCCGCCTCGGTGAAGGTCCGGGACCACCTGCTCACGGACGGCGCCCAGGCCCCGTCGCTGTCCGGGCGGGCGCTGACCCTTCCACCGGGCTCGGTCGCCGTCCTGCGCTGACGCCGCCGACCCGTCCGCCACGCCGCACGGCCCGCGCCGTGCGTCGGTTCCTGCTGCCCGCCAAGGAGGCCGCATGACGTCGTTCCTCGACGAGCCGCACCACGACGGCTCGGTCGCCTACAGCGCGCCGGGTGCCCACCGGCTCGGAGACACGGTGCCGGTGCGTGTCCGGGTGCCGTCGGTGCCCGGCCGCGCCGGGCGCGACGCGAGCGTCGTGCTGCGGTCCGTCCGCGACGGCGAGCCGACCTTCCGGGCCGCCCGGGTCGACGGGTCCGACGAGGCCGGGGCGTGGTTCGTCGCCGACCTGGCGGTGGACAACCCCGTGACGTCCTACCGGTTCCTCGTCGACCCGGACCGCGACTACCGCTGGCTCACCGCGCGCGGCGTCGCCCGGCGTGACGTGTCCGACGCCGGCGACTTCCGGATCTCGGTGTTCGACCCGCCGCCCGACTGGGTCGCCGACCAGGTCGTCTACCAGGTGTTCCCGGACCGGTTCGCCCGCTCCGGCCACGATCGCGCCGTGCCGGACTGGGCCGTGCCGGCGGCGTGGGACGACCCGGTGGTGCACCAGGGGCGCGACACGGCGCACCAGTGGTTCGGCGGCGACCTCGACGGCGTCGCCGAGCACCTCGACCACCTCACCGGGCTGGGTGCCACCGTGCTCTACCTCACGCCGATCTTCGAGGGGCGCTCGAACCACCGGTACGACGCCGTGACGTTCGACCGGATCGACCCGGTGCTCGGTGGCGACGAGGCGTTCGGCCGGCTGCTGGGGGCCGCCCACGCGCGCGGCCTGCGCGTGCTGGGCGACCTGACCCTCAACCACACCGGCGCCGCCCACGAGTGGTTCCAGGCGGCCGTCGCCGACGCGGCGGCGCCGGAGTCGGGGTACTACCGGTTCGGACGGCATCCCGACGAGTACGCGAGTTGGCTCGGGGTGCCGTCGCTGCCCAAGCTGGACCACCGCTCCGCGGCGATGCGGACCGCGCTGTACGAGGGGCCGGGCTCGGCCGTCGCCCGCTGGCTGGACTTCGGGCTGGACTCGTGGCGCATCGACGTCGCCAACATGACGGGGCGCCTCGGGGCCGACGACCTGACGCACGAGGTCGCCCGCACGGTGCGCCGCACGATGGCCGCCGGCCATCCGGACGCCTGGTTGCTCGCCGAGCACGGCCACGACGCCGCGTTCGACCTCCTCGGCGACGGGTGGCACGGGACCATGGACTACGCCGGCTTCTCACGGCCGGTGTGGTCCTGGCTGCGCGGCGGACCCGACGAGCCGCGCGTGGCGCAGGGCACGCCGTTCGCGGGGCAGCCGATCCCGATCCCGTCGCTGCCGGGCGGCGCCGTCGTCGCCACGATGCGCGAGGTGCACGCCGGGGCACCGTGGGCCGCGTGGTCGGCGTCCACGCTGCACCTCGACTCGCACGACACCCCGCGCTTCCGCACCGTCGTCGGTGGTGGCGCGTCGGGGTGGGTCGACCACCAGGGCCGCGGGCGTGCCCGCCACCTCGTGGGCCTGGCGCTGCAGATGACGATGCCGGGCGTCCCGGCGGTGTTCGCGGGGGACGAGCTCGGGCTCACCGGCGTGGACGGCGAGCACTCCCGCACGCCGTTCCCCTGGTCACGGGCCGCGGAGTGGGACGGGCCCACGGTCGAGGTCTACCGGCGCTGGATCGCGCTGCGCCGCACGCACGTCGCGCTGCGACGCGGCGGCCTGCGCTGGGCCGACGCCGGCGACGAGTCAATGACCTACCTGCGCGAGCACCCCGAGGAGCGGCTGCTGGTCCACGCCGCGCGCGGCCCGCACACCCCGGTGCGGCTGTCGCTCGGCGGGCTCGGGGCGCGTGGGGCCGAGACGCTCGAGGGCGAGCCGGCCCGAGCCGACGGTGGCGTCCTCGAGCTGCCGGCGGCCGGGCCAGGTGCCCACGTGTACCGGCTCGTCTGAACGGGCCGTGCCGGCGGCCTCGGTGACGGCCGCAGGGAACCCGCCCGGACCGTCGCGCGGCGGGATCGGACGACGAGAGAGGGGAGCTCAACCGTGAGGATCGTGGACGTGGACGCCCTGGTGGCGGGGGTGGCGCAGCAGCCGGACGTGGCGGGCGTGGTGCTGCTCGGCTCCGCCGCCGACACCGCGCGGGCCGACGAGTGGAGCGACGTCGACCTGTGGCTCGTCGTCGACGAGGGGGCCCAGGAGCGCTACCGCGAGAACCTGTCGTGGCTGCCGGGCCACGAGGACATCGCCGTCGTCGCGCGCGAGACGGAGCACGGCCGCGCGGTCGTCTTCGCCGACGGTTCCTACGTCGAGCTCGCCGTCGCCTCGCCGGCCGATCTGACGGTGTTCCGGGCGACCCAGGCCCGGGTGGTCCTCGACCGCGGCGGGGTCGCCGAGGCGGTCGCGGCGATCACCGTGGCGCCCCCCGGGCCCGGCCGCGAGCCGGCGCGGCGCGCGCTCGCGATGCTGTGCGGCCGGCTGCTCGTCGGCGTGGGCCGCGCCCGCCGGGGCGAGCTCGTCTCGGCGGGACGGTTCGTGCGCGAGCTGGCCGTCGGTGAGGTGCTCGTCGCCCTCCGGCTCCTGCGCCCGCCGGCCGACGAGGCGGTGCTGGACCCCCTGGACCCGACGCGCCGCGTCGAGCGCGCCTACCCCGCGCACGCCGCGGCGCTGGCGGCGGCCTGCCGCGAGGACGTCGAGCCGTGCGCGCGGCGCCTGCTCGACCTCGCCGAGCGGTGGTTCGCGGCCGAGCCGGAGTGGCCGGCGGCGGGGGTCGCGGCGGTGCGCCGGCGACTGGGCTGGGACGACCCGGCCGCTCGATAGGCTGGCGGCGTGGCGCGTGCCGACAAGTCTCCCCGGGCGGGCGACGCGTCGGCCTACGGCGACGCCGACCGCGAGCGCTGGGTGCGCGAGGGCCACAAGAACCGCAGCCGCACGCAGTTCGAGCGCGACCGCGCGCGCATCGTCCACTCGTCGGCCCTGCGCCGCCTCGGGGCGAAGACCCAGGTGCTCGGCCCGGCGTCCGACGACTTCGTCCGCACCCGCCTGACGCACACGCTCGAGGTCGCGCAGATCGGTCGGGAGCTCGGCAAGGCCCTGGGCTGCGACCCCGACGTCGTCGACACCGCGTGCCTCGCGCACGACCTGGGCCATCCGCCCTTCGGCCACAACGGGGAGCGGGCGCTCGCCGCGGCGGCCAAGGGCATCGGCGGTTTCGAGGGCAACGCCCAGACCCTGCGGCTGCTGACGCGCCTGGAGCCGAAGGTGTTCTCGTCGGACGGCCGGCCGGTCGGGCTCAACCTCACGCGCGCCAGCCTCGACGCGTCGGTGAAGTACCCCTGGCGGTTCGGCGCGGGCCCCCTCAGCGCGGCCAGCGGGCGGCCCACGCACAAGTTCGGCGTCTACGAGGACGACCTCGAGATCTTCACGTGGCTGCGCGACGGTGCGCCGGACGGGCGCAAGTGCCTCGAGGCGCAGGTGATGGACCTGGCCGACGACATCTCGTACTCCGTGCACGACGTCGAGGACGCCGTGGTCGGCGGCCGCTTCGACCTGGCGGTGCTCCAGGAGGACGACGAGCGGGCCCGCGTGGTCGAGGCGGTGCAGGCCTGGTACGGCGACGAGATCGACGCCGACGGCCTGCACGCGGCGATGGACCGCCTGGTGCGCGCCGAGCTGTGGCAGCCCGGCTTCGACGGCTCGCGCGCCGCGCTCGCGGTGCTCAAGGACGCGACCAGCCAGCTCATCGGCCGGTTCGCCAAGGCCGCGCAGCGCGCCACGCGGGAGGCCTACGGTCCCGGACCGCTGACGCGGTACGCCGCGAACCTCGTCGTGCCGGCGACGACGGTCGCGGAGATCCTGGTGCTCAAGGGGCTCGCGGTGGCCTACGTCATGGCCCCGCGGGAGCTCGAGCCTCTCTACGCCCGGCAGCGCGAGATGCTCACCGACCTGGTGCGCGTGCTCGGCGAGCGTGCCCCGCTGGCGCTGGAGCCGCCGTTCGCGGCGGACTGGGCGGCCGCGCCCGACGACGCCGCGCGGCTGCGTGTGGTCGTCGACCAGGTGGCCTCCCTGACGGACGTGTCGGCGGGCGTCTGGCACGCGCGGCTGCTCTCGCCCCGCCGCTGAGGCAGGCGTGCGCCCCTGACCCGGGCGGACGGCCGGGGCGCGTCCCCCCGGCGACCTAGACTGCGCCCGTGGCGGGTCGCATCCGGCGGGAGGACGTGGAGGCGGTCCGCGAGCGTGTGCGGATCGAGGAGGTCGTCGGCCAGCACGTCGCGCTGAAGCCGGCCGGCGTCGGCTCGCTCAAGGGGCTGTGCCCGTTCCACGACGAGAAGTCGCCGTCCTTCCACGTGCGCCCCCAGGTGGGCCGGTACCACTGCTTCGGCTGCGGCGAGGGCGGCGACGTCATCGCGTTCGTGCAGAAGATCGACGGGCTCGGCTTCTCGGAGGCCGTCGAGTACCTCGCCTCGACGATCGGGCTGACGCTGCGGTACGAGGAGGGCGGGCCGCCGCGCCCCGGCGACGAGCCGGGCCGTCGTCGCCGGCTGCTCGACGCCCACAAGGTCGCGGAGGAGTTCTACCGTGAGCAGCTCGCCACGGCGGCCGCCGCGGCGGGGCGCTCGTTCCTGTCCGCCCGCGGCTTCGACCGGGCGGCGGCCGACGACTTCGGCGTCGGCTTCGCGCCGCAGGGCTGGGACGCCCTGACGCGGCACCTGCGCGGGCGCGGCTTCACCGAGGCCGAGCTCGTCGCGTCGGGCCTCGTCTCGCAGGGCCAGCGCGGCGTCTACGACCGGTTCCGGGGCCGCCTGGTGTGGCCCATCCGCGAGGTCACCGGCGAGACCGTCGGGTTCGGCGCGCGCCGCCTCTTCGACGAGGACCAGGGGCCGAAGTACCTCAACACCCCCGAGACGGCGCTCTACCGCAAGTCGCACGTGCTCTACGCGATCGACCTGGCCAAGCGCGAGATCTCGAAGGAGAAGCAGGTCGTCGTCGTCGAGGGCTACACGGACGTCATGGCGATGCACCTGTCGGGCGTGCGCACCGCGGTGGCGACGTGCGGCACGGCCTTCGGGTCGGAGCACGCGCGGATCGTCCGGCGCCTCATGGGGGACGCCGGGGGAGCCGGCGGCGTGCAGCTCGCCTCGGGGGAGTCCGTCGGCGGGGCGGTCGTCTTCACGTTCGACGGGGACGCGGCGGGTCAGAAGGCGGCGCTGCGGGCCTTCGGCGAGGACCAGTCGTTCTCGGCGCAGACGTTCGTCGCGGTCGCCGACTCGGGGATGGACCCGTGCGAGCTGCGCCAGGCGCAGGGGCCGGACGCGGTGCGCGCGCTGGTGGCAGGCCGGCAGCCGCTGTTCGAGTTCGTCATCCGCTCGACGCTGGCGGCCTACGACCTGTCGACGGTCGAGGGGCGCATCGGGGCGCTGCGGGCGGCGGCGCCCGTGGTCGCCTCGATCCGGGACAACGCGCTGCGGCCCGAGTACACGCGCGAGCTGGCGGGCTGGCTGGGGATGGCCGACGAGCGGCAGGTGCGCGAGGCCGTCACCGCGGCCGTGCGGTCCGGACGCGGCGCGGCGGGCACGACGAGGCCGGCCGGGCCGGACGGGCGCACGGCGCCCGGTGGGCCGGGGGCGCTCTCGCGTGGACCCTCGTCCGGCGGGCCGGGCGGGCGGGCGGACGGGTCCCGCGGACCGTCGTCAGGCCCGGTCGGCCCCCGATCGTCGGGCGCCGGCCGTCCGGCGGGCGCCCCGGTGGCGGGCGGGCGTCCGACGAGCCAGGCGTGGCCCGACGAGGCCGCGCCGGCGGGGGGACGGATGCCCGTCCCCGACCGTCGCGACCCCGTCGCGCAGGTCGAGCGCACCACCCTGGAGGTGCTGCTGCAGGCGCCCTTGCTCGTGCCCCTCGACGCCGACGACCTGGGCGCGGACGCGTTCGCGGCCCCCGCCTACCGTGCCGTGCACGAGGCGGTCATGGCCGCGGGAGGCCCGGCCGAGGGGCGCCGGCTCGTCGCCGAGGGGGGCAACGCCACGGCCTGGGTGGGCCGGGTGCTGGAGGAGGCGGCCGAGCCGGTGCGTCCGCTGGTCACCGAGCTGGCCGTCGCCCCGCTGCCGGAGGACCGTCCCGACGCCCTGGGCGACTACGTGCGGGGGGTCGTGCGCCGGCTGCTGGAGATCGGGCTGACGCGCCGCATCGCCGAGGTGCGGGGCCGCCTGCAGCGCATGCCGGAGGACGACGCGGCCTACGGCGCGACGTTCGCCGAGCTCGTCGGCCTCGAGGGGCGGCGCCGGACCCTGCGCGAGAGCGCCTGAGCCTCCCGGGCGCGGCGTGTCGGTGGGCGCGCCTACGGTGGTCCGGTCCGCACCGAGAGGGGAACCATCGTGACCACGCTCCAGGACCGGCCGGGAACCGCGGTCGTCGTCATCGACGTCCAGAACGACGTCGTGGGCGGCGCCTACCGGCGCGACGAGGTCGTCGCCAACATCCTCACCGTGCTCGGGAAGGCGCGGGCGCAGGGCGTTCCCGTGGTCTGGGTGCGTCACCACGACGACGAGCTCGTCGTCGGCAGCGACGGCTGGCAGATCGTGCCGGAGCTGGTCCCGGCGGACGGCGAGCCGATCGTCGAGAAGGCGTACGGCGACGCGTTCGAGGACACCACCATGGAGTCGGTGCTGGCCGGCCTGGGCGTGGGACGGCTCGTCGTCACCGGCGCCGAGACCGACGCCTGCGTCCGCTCGACGCTGCACGGCGCCTTCACCCGGGGGTACGACGCCACCCTGGTCTCCGACGCGCACACCGCGGGCGACAAGTCGCCCTGGGGCGCGCCGCCGGTCGACCAGGTCATCGCGCACACGAACCTGTACTGGAGCTTCCAGCGCGCGCCGGGCCGGACGGCGGGGACGGTCGCCGCCGCGGACGTCCAGTTCGGCACCCCGGCCTGACCGCCGCGAGCGCCCGCGAGGGCGGCACCGAGCGTGCCCGAGCCGCGCGTCGTCGGGTCGGCGCCCGGCCCCGCCGCGGCGGGCGGGCTACCGGCGCAGCACCCGTCGGGCGAGCGTGCTCCCGAGCAGCTGCGCGAGCTGGACGATGAGGACGATCGCCGCCACCGCGATCCACGTGACCGCGTAGTTGTAGCGCTGGTAGCCGTAGACGAGCGCGAACTCGCCGAGGCCGCCGGCTGCCACCACCCCGACGACCGCCGACATGTCGACGACCGCGACGAACACGAACGTGTAGCCGAGGATGAGGGGGCCGAGCGCCTCGGGGATGACGACGGTGAGGATGGTGCGCAGCCGCCCCGCACCCATCGCGCGGGCGGCCTCCACCACTCCGGGGTCCAGCGCGACGAGGTTCTGCTCGACGATGCGCGACGTGCCGAAGGTCGCCATCGCCGACATCGCGACGATCGCGTAGTTCGGCCCGTAGCTCTTGCCCGCGATGGCGATCGCCACGGGCTGGATGGCCGTGACGAAGATGATGAACGGGATCGGCCGCACGACGTTGACGAGCACGTTGAGGACGGCGGCCACCGCGCGGTTCGGCCACAGGTTCCGCGGCCGCGTCACGTAGAGGGCGACGCCGAGGGCGAGGCCGAGCAGCCCGCCGATGACGAGCGAGATGCTCGTCATGTAGAGGGTCTGGCCGACCGCCAGCGCGAACGACGGTCCGAGCTCCGTCCAGTCCATCAGAGGTCACCGTCCTTCGGGTCGGCCGCCGTGCCGTGGTCGACGACCTCGGTCCGCGACCGCACGTCGGCGATCGCGGCCTCGACCGCGCGCCCCTCGCCGACGAGCTCGAACGTCAGCGACCCCAGCGGCTTGGCGGCGACCTCGGTGACGCCGCCGAAGACGATCTCGGCGCGCAGGCCGTGGGCGAGCCATCGGTCGGCCAGGTAGGTCGTCGACGCCCGGCCCTCGGCGACCGCGACCGTGACGATGCGCCCCGCGTGGCGCGAGCGCAGCCGCTCGAGGGCGTCGGGCCGCGGCCGGTCGTGGAGGGCGGTGGCGATGAACCGCCGGGTGATCGGCCGCCGCGGCGAGGCGAAGATGTCGTAGACGTCGCCGAGCTCGACGAGCGCGCCGGCGTCCATCACGGCCACCCGGTGGGCCAGGTAGCTCACCACGGACATCTCGTGCGTGATGAGCACGATCGTCACCCCGAGCTCCTCGTTCGCGCGCCGCAGCAGGTCGAGCACGTCCTTCGTCGTCTCGGGGTCGAGCGCGCTCGTCGCCTCGTCGGCCAGGAGCAGCGCGGGGGAGGTGGCCAGCGCGCGGGCGATGCCGACGCGCTGCTTCTGCCCGCCCGAGAGCTCGCCCGGCCTCCGGTCGGCCTTGTCGGTGAGCCCGACGAAGTCGAGCAGCTCCGCCACGCGCGCGCGGCGCCGGTCCTTCGGCCACCCCGCGACCGCCAGCGGGTACGCCACGTTGCCCGCCACCGAGCGCGACGACAGCAGGTTGAACTGCTGGAAGATGAACCCGATGCCCGCCCGCACCGGCTGCAGCCGCCGCTCAGGCAGGTCGGAGATCGTCGTGCCCCCGACCGCGACGCTCCCGCTCGTCGGGCGCTCGAGCGCGTTGACCAGCCGTACCAGCGTGCTCTTGCCGGCGCCCGACGAGCCGATGACGCCGAACACCTCGCCGCGCTCGACGTCGAGCGAGACGCCGTCGACCGCGCGCACCGTGCGGGGGCCGTCGACGAAGTCCTTCGTCACGTCCCGCAGCTCCACCATCGCCGCCACGGCGGCACCACCCTTTCGTCGGACCCTGGACACGGCAGATCCCCGGGGCGCCGGACCCCGGGGACCGCGGTCGCTCAGGAGCTCTTGCGGACCAGGTCCTCGAGGCCGGAGAGGATCTGCTGCAGCTCGGCGGGCGACTTGTCGGAGATCAGCGCGGTGCCGCCGTTCTCCTTGAGCAGCTCGTCGGTCACGGCCTTGTCGTGGTAGATCGCGATGAGCTTCTGGTAGACGGGGTTGTCGGCGTCGGCCTTCTTCGCGACCCAGACGTTGATGTACGGGTCGGCGGCCGACGGGTCCTTGAGGTCGGAGTAGATCGCCGTCGTCGGGTCGATCTTCGCGTCGTAGGCGAAGTTGTTGTTGATGATCGCGGCGTCGAGCGACTTGAGCTGCACCGCGGTCTGGTTGGCGTCGACCGGGACGACCTTGACCTTCGAGCCGGGGAGCACGTCGGCCGGGGTCGACAGCGCGTTGCCGCCGTCCTTGAGGCTGACGAGGTGGGCGGACTGGAGCACGAGCAGCGCGCGCGCCTGGTTCGTCGGGTCGTTGGGGATCGCGACCTCGCCGCCCTGGGGGATGTCGGCCGGCGACGCGTACCCCTTGGACGTGTACAGGCCGAGCGCGTAGATCGCGGTGGCCCCGATCGGGACGAGGTCGGCCTTGGCGCTGACGTCGTAGTTCGCGAGGAACAGCAGGTGCTGGAACTGGTTCAGCTCCAGGTCGCCGTGGGACACGATCGGGTTGAGCTGCTGGTAGTCGGTGAAGTTCTGGAGTTTGACGGTGATGCCCTGCTTCGCCGCAAGGTCGGTGAAGACCTTCCAGTAGTCCTTGCTCGCGTCCGTGACGCCGACGGTCACGGTGACCGGCGTGCCCGCGGCCGCGTCGGTCGGGGCTCCGGTCGTCGTCCGACCCCCCGTGCCGCCCGCGCACGCGGCGAGCGCCGCGACGGTGAGCGAGGCCAGCAGGGCCAGGGACAGGGTGCGCTTCATGGGGTTGCCCTTCGTGGTGGTTTCCAAGGCGGGAAGGCCACGGGCAGGCGCATGTGGATGCCGCGGGTCGCGTCGCGGGTACGGCGACGGACGACGAGGGCGGCCCGCCCGGGCCGGGGCGCGCCTGGACGAGCCGGTGGGCTCAGGCCAGGCGCCGGCGCATGCAGCACATCGCGACGCGCATCGTGCGCGGGGCGGTGTGCAGAGCCATGCGAGTTTTCCTGAGGGAGGGGCGGACGGCGCCGGACGTTACCGGCGTCCTCCCAGGTGAGGGGTCGGCGACCACGATGTGAGCCAATGTGACGTGACGTGACGCGACGTGACGCCCGCGTCCGCGGTCACGCGGGGGAGCGGCTCCCGCCGGCGAGGTAGACGGTGTAGGCGAACGCCCGGCCGTCGCGCTCCACGGGCAGCGTGGCGGTCTCCACGCTGCGCCACGTCGCCGCCAGGGCGGCCGCCAGCCCGGGCGAGGGGTCCGCCGACCAGACGGCGACGACCCCGCGCGCGGTCAGCGCCCGGGCGGCCGTGGCGAGGAAGGGCGGCCCGTAGACGGCGGCGTTGCGGGGGTGGACGAGGAAGCCGGGACCGTTGTCGACGTCGAGGAGCAGCACGTCGACGGAGCCGGGCGGCAGCGCCGGGACGGCGTCGAGGACGTCCGCGACGAGCACGGCGACCCGTCGGTCGTCGAGCACCCCGGCCAGGGACGGCACCAGCCCGTCGCGCGCCCAGGCGACGAGCGGCGCGTGCAGCTCGACGACGTCGACGCGGTCGACGCGGGGCTCGTCGAGCAGCGCCCGCACCGTGAACCCGAGCCCCAGGCCGCCGACGACCGCCCGCAGCCCCTCGCCCGGCACGCGCGCCAGCGCGAGGGTCGCCAGCGCCGCCTCGGTCGCGGTGTGGACGGTGTCCATCGCGAAGACCCCGTCGACGACGAGCTCGACCACCTCGCCGCGCCGCGCGAGGGCGACCTCGCCGTGCTCGTCGGCAGCCCGCGCCACGACGACGCGTGGCTGGTCCTCGGGCACCCCGCCAGCATGGCACCGGACCGCGACGCGGTCAGCGGCCGGGCCGGCTCCGCGTCATCGGGCCGACCTGGCGCTTGCGCAGGTGCTCGTAGACCACGGAGGTGCGCACGTCGGCGATCTCCGGGCGCTGGGTCAGCCTGTCGATGACGAACCCGTAGAGCGCGTCGTTGTCGGGGACCGCGACGTGGACGAGGAAGTCCTCGCTGCCGCCGACGACGAAGACGCCCACCGTCTCCGGAAGGCCGATGACCCAGGTCCGGAACTCCTCGATGTTGGCGCGCGTGGGCGGCCGGATGCGCACGGCGACGAGCGCCTGGACCTGTCGGCCGATCGCGGCGAGGTCCACGTCCAGGCTCGCCCCCAGGATCACGCCGCGGTCGCGCAGCGCCCGGGTGCGGTCGAGGGCGGTGGTGGGCGCGACGCCGACGGCGGCCGCGACGTCGCGATTGGTGCGCCGTGCGTCGTCCTGCAGCTCCCGCAGGATCGCCGTATCAAGTGCGTCCAGATCGGTCATGCGACCAGCCTATCCGTATGACATACGGGCAGGTTGAGTTCTTGACGGAACACTGCTTACCGTCTGTCACCACGACCGAGACTCATCCGGAGGAATGCCATGTCGACCGTCACCACGCCCGTCATCGGGTTCGCTCCGCACGAGGTCCGCACCGACGTGTCGGCCCGCGAGGCGAGGCTCAAGTGGGTGGTCGTCGTCGACGCCGACCTGCCGGCCGGCCTGGCCGCGAACGCGGCGGTCTGCGTCGCGGCGAGCACCGTGGACCGGGTGCCCGGGATCGTCGGGCCGGACGCCGTCGACGCCGCCGGTGACGTGCACCCGGGGCTGCCGTGGATCGGCTGCGCGGTCCTGGGGGCACCTCGGGAGCGGCTGGCGGCGGTGCGGACCAAGGCCGCGGCGGCGTTCGGTGTCTTCGTGGCAGACATGACGCAGGACGGTCAGCGCACGCTCGTCTACGACGAGTACCGGGCGGCGGTCGGCAGCGGAGCCGAGCCGCGCTACCTGGCCATCAGCGTCGTCGGTCCGCGCAACCGGGTCGACAAGATCGTCGGCGGCCTCCCGCTCCTGGGTCGCTGAGGCGCCGGTCGGGTGGTCCGGTCAAGACGAAGGGCCGCGGAGCATCATCGCTGCTCAACGGCCCTGTGAAGCTCCCCCGACTGGTCTCGTACCAGTAACCCTCCGGTTACTGGTACGAGACCAGTCGACTGGCCGGAGCCGCGCAAGAGGCTGAGGTCATCTCGCTCGAGCTCGAGCGCGCGCGCCGCAGCACCCATCGGCACGAGACGGTGTCGGCATGAGCCGCGTCGAGCGGATCGCGCGCGAGCTCGCGGCGGCCGCCCGCGCCGGCGAGGACGTCGGAGACGTGCTGGCCGCCGCATGCTCGCTCGCCGCGGCGCGCGTCGGAGACGCCGAGGCGCTCGTCAACGGCCGGCCGGGTTCGTGGGAGTCCGAGCAAGTGCGCGCGCTGGCTAGCAGCTGGCCGTACGTCGACGAGGCGACCCGCGGGCCGATTCGGACGCCACGGGGGTGGTTCTGGTGAGCGCGCACGGGATGTGCGCCGGCGACGACCCGCGGCTGCTGCGGGCGTGGGCGCGGGCGACGAGCTTCGCACCGGACCTCGCGACCGACGCCGAGCTCGAGCACGCGGTCGCTCACTTCGCCGAGCTCGAGCGCGTCGAGGGCAAGCCGCTCAGCTCGATCGATCAGACGTGTCTGCGGATGCTCACGAGCGAGCAGGCCTATCGGGCGGCGAACGACGCCGCCGTACTCACTGAGGGGGCAACAGCATGATCGGGATCTTGATCGCAGCAGCGCTGATCGCCGGGCCGACGGCGACGCCGGGGCCAGACTCGCCGGTGTGCGAGCCGGGGCAGGTCTCCTGGGTCGACGGATGCGCGCAGCCGCAGCTGCCCGGGGAGGTCATCGGCCGGCAGATCGACGGCCCGAACGGCGAGCCGCTGGTCGTCGTCGGCCTGGACGCCAACGGCGGCCAGATCTTCGCCCCAGCGCCGACGCCGGCGCCCGTGACGGTCCTCGCGTACACGGGCGTGCCCGAGGGTCCGTACGCGGTCGCGGCCGGTGCTGCGATCGCGGCCGGCGCTGGCCTGCTGCTGGCGCGGCGTCGATTGACCCGATAGGGGCCTGACCGGACACGACACAGCGTCCGATAGGGCCATCGTGAACGCTCTACCTTCCCCCTGGGACTCCGAGATCAGTGCCTGGTGCCGCGAGCTGCGCGCCGCCGGGCGACCCGCCACCACGATCCGCCTACGCGGAGCGCACCTGCGCACACTGGCCCGCGCCGTGGGCCCGCGCCGACCGTGGGACCTCGAGCGTGGCGACCTGGTCGACTACCTCGGCTCGCGTGACTGGAAGATCGAGACGCGCCGGAGCGTCCGGGCCTCCATCCGCGGCTTCTACGACTGGGGCGTGGCCACCGGCCGCGTGGAGGCCTCGCCGGCGCTGTCGCTGCCGACCGTGCCGCGCCGGCCGCCGGCCCCGCACCCGGCCGACGACGACGCGACGTTCGACGCGCTCGAGCACGCCCCGGCTCGTGAGCACCTCATGGTGCGTCTCGCAGCTGAGGCCGGCCTCCGCCGCGGCGAGGTCGCGGCCGCGCACAGCTCGGACCTGTTCCGCGACCTGCTCGGCTGGTCGCTCGTCGTGCACGGCAAGGGCAACCGTGAGCGTGTCGTCCCGGTCACCGAGGGCCTCGCCGCGGAGATCCGCGGCCGCGGCGACGGGTTCCTGTTCCCGGGCGCCGACCACGGGCACCTGTCGGCGATGTGGGTCGGCAAGATCATCGGCCGGCTGCTGCCGCCCGGGGTGACCATGCACGCGCTGCGCCACCGGTTCGCCACCAGGGCGTTCGCCGTCAACAACAACCTGGCCGCCGTGCAGGATCTGCTGGGCCACAGCTCGCCGAAGACGACCCGCTACTACGTGCGCGTGGACGACGCCGCGGCCCGCGCGATCGTCGAGGCGATGAACCGGCCAGCGGCCTAGGGCTCGTCGCTCTGCTCGGGCCCGAAGCCCCACACGGCGTTGACGCGGCTGATGGTCAGGCCGGTGATCTTGGCCACCGCGCGTTGGCTCATCCCGTGGTCGACGGCCGCGACGATGAGCTCGTTGCGCAGCGTGCGGGCGTCCTTGAGGTTGTCCTCGGCGTCGTGCACCGCGCGGGCGGCGGCCTCGAGGCGGGGTTTCATGTCGGTGAGCACCGGTGTGGGCACGCTGACCTGCGCTTTCGCTGTCGCGTCCACCCGGGTGAACGGCCGAAGTACACCGCGGTGTACGGCCGTTCGCCTGGGGGACACACAGTGCTGTTCTCTTGCGAGAACACCCGGCCCCACGAGGAATCTACCGGGGTGAGCACCCCGAAGAGAGGGATCCGCGTCCGGGGGACGTGCGCCGCCGGCCACGTGACCGAGGCGACCAGCGACCCGGGCCGGCTGACGTGGGAGGGGCCGTGCTCTCACGAGGGCTGCACCAACCGCGTCCGCGCCCGCAAGGTGCCCCACGACGTGCCTGCCGCCCCACCGGAGCAGCAGGCCAAGCCCGACGCCCAGGAGGGCGACGAGGACCCGTACCGCGTCCGAGAGGTGGCCCACTATGGCCAGCAGCCGAAACAGCATGCCCACCGTCGAGAGCCTGCGTCCGAGCGGCCCGCTGACGTTCCTGCAGCCGGGGGACGCGGACCCGACGAGCCCGACGAGCCTGCCGACCGAGCCGGCGTTCCAGCCGGACCCGTCGAGTTCGAGCAGCCAGCCGTACGACGTCGAGAGCGCGCCGGAGTTCGCCGCCCCACCTTCCTCGACGGGATCCTCGGCTAGCGCGCCGACCAAGCGCGTCATCCAGGAGAACGCCCGCAAGGCCGTGTTCATGGCCGGCGAGGGCGCCCACCAGCTGCTGTCCAAGGACGAGTTCGACGAGCAGGTCGACCTCTACCGCGCGGACGCCGACGACGCGAAGTCGATCGGCGACCCGTTCGGAGCGATCGTGCACCGCCACGGCCTGCTGGGCGCTGCGGCGAACCCCGACGTCATGGACGGCATCAACGCGCTCGTCGGCCTGGCCGTCTACGGGTGGAAGCAGTTCGAGCGGGTGCGGGAGGCCCGCCGGCTCCGCAAGCTGCAGCGCGCCGCCGAGCAGGCCGGCACCGAGCAGGCCGACGACGCGACCGACGCCGGCCCCTCCTGGCCGGCCCGCTGATGGCCTCGGGTCGGTCGCTCGAGCTCGCGAAGATCCCGCGGCGCACGCGCGCGATCATCACGGACGCCAGCGCGGGCCCGTACACGCGCGACGAGCTCGAGGAGGTCCGGCAGAAGGTCCGGGTGCGCGACAGGCTGCGCTCGAGCACGGCCGGCCTGGAGTGGGCGCACGCGCACGGGCTCGACGAGCTGGGCCGCCCGCTCGGACGCCGGCGGAAGGGGCAGCGGTGAGCGAGCGGACGCCGATCGTGGCGGACGCGCCGGCGCAGGAGATCGGCGACGAGCTGCCGGCGATCGACCCGACGAAGCCGATGATCGCCAGCGCGTGGGGGCGGAAGCGGTCAGGCAAGAGCACGTTCAACCGGCGGCTGTATCGGTCCTGGCCGTTCGACAAGCTCGCGATCGACGTGAACGGCGACGCCGACCCCGGGGCCGACGCGATCGCGGTCCACCAGGACGCGCTGGGGCTGCTGCCCTCGCGGTTCCCAGACGTGGCGCCGAGCGTTCCGGGCGCGCCGCGTCCGGGCGCCCGGAACCTGGTCTACCGGGCCGACCCGGGCAGCCCGACCTACGAGGACGACCTCGATCGCGCCGTCGGGATGGCCCTGTACCCGCAGGATCACCGGGCCCTGGTGTGGTGCGGCGAGGTGGGGGAGTTCATGCCCTCAGCGGGCCGCACGCGCCCGCACATGCGCCGGCTGCTGATGCAGAACCGGCACTACCAGGCCTCCGCGCTGTTCGACGGGCCGCGGCCGGTGCACGTCAACAAGCTCGTGCTCGGCCAGTCCGACTTCGTGGCCGTGTTCGACCTGCCGGACCCCGACGACCGGGAGCGGATCGCCAAGGAGATCGGCTACCCGCCGCGGCGGTTCTTCGAGGAGTGCGAGACGACGTTCCGCCGCGGTGAGCACTGGTTCCTGCTCTGGCACGCCGAGACGCACACCCTCTACCGGTGCGCGCCCCTGCCCCCGATGGCCGAGGACTAGACCAGCTCGGTGCCGCCGTAGCGCTTCTGTGCCGACGAGCGGGTAGTGCCGAGCGCGTCGCCGATGACGGTCCAGCTGGCGCCGGCGGCGCGCAGCTTCTGCACCGTCAGCGCGGTGCGCTCCTCGACGTCGCGCCGCTGAGCCACCAGGCCGCGCAGGATCGTCAGGTCGACGGCTGCGGGGTTGTCGTTGCGTAGCGCGTAGGCGCCCCCGATGGCCGGCTTGCCGGCACTCCACTTGTCGTCGCGGAAGATGCGCGCATGCCCCGCCATGGCTCCTCCTGAGGACCTCGGGTGTAGAGCCGACGCTACACCCCGCGGCCGCCGGGTGTAGAGATGTCGCTACACCCATCGGGTGGCCACTCGATGGGTGTAGCGGACGCTCGACACCCGCGCCGGCGCGGAGCCCGTCAGGACAGCAGGTCGACGAGCGCGTTGAACGGCCCGGGGTCCATGTTGGCCAGGTCGTTGCCGTTGCCGTCGTCGACGAGCAGCAGGCTCTTCAGGCCGGCGTTCTCGATGGTCTGCCAGGCGTCGAAGGTGACGGTCTTCACCTTGCCGGTGATCTTGTTGACGGCCACGACTGCGCCGTCGCTGCGGCGGATGAGGGCGACGAGGTCGCTGATCTGTGCTCCGGCCATGATGAGCTCCTTGAGGGGTGCGGGCGGGGTGGGTGCGGACGTGGGGTAGATCCGGGCCTGGTCGAGCTCGCAGTGCCACGGCTCGATCGGCAGGGGGAAGAGCAGGACCCAGCTGGTGGCGTGGGCGTGGGCCCAGCTGCGGGCCGGCTCGTCGATGTCGGCGGCCAGCCCCAGGCCGTGCTTGGACTGGCCGGGCGGCAGGGCGGTGGGGGTCTGGCCGGCGGCCGCGGCGGCGACCTCGGCCGCCTGCTGGGCGAGGTCGCGGTATCCGGAGCGCAGGTGGCCGGCGGGCATGCCGGAGGCGAGCATCGCGGCCCAGATCGGCGCGACCGAGACGTGCAGCCGCTGGGGGCCGTTGGGGCCGGTGTCGACGACGACGAGCTGGTCGG
The DNA here is from genome assembly GCF_001898175.1 of Cellulomonas sp. 73-92. Classification (GTDB taxonomy): domain Bacteria; phylum Actinomycetota; class Actinomycetes; order Actinomycetales; family Cellulomonadaceae; genus Cellulomonas. Next base: position 112,753 of record NZ_MKTH01000024.1, on the reverse strand, counting down.
CGGGCATCCGTCCGTTGAGTGCTGCGGGCAGCGTGATCATGGTCATCCGATCGGGAGCGCGGCGAAGGTGATGCCGGAGACGTTCCAGCCGCCGCCGATGCCGGTGTTGGTCTGCGCGACGGCCAGGGAGACGGTGGTGTCGGCGGTGATGACGGTCTGGGCGGCGATCGCGAACGGGGCGGTTCCGGTGAGCTGCCCGATGTACATGCCGACCTCGTCGAGCACGGTGGTGCCGGCCTTCAGCCGCAACCGGTAGCGGGGAGCCAGGGTGCCGGTGGACCAGTCGCATTGGCCGGTGGCCAGCAGCAGCCAGTTGCCGGCGTCGAGCTCGGCGGTCAGGGCGAAGGAGCAGCCGGCCGGGACGGTGTCGACGGTGCCGGGGGAGCCCAGGGAGGCTCCGGTGGTCGAGCGGGAGCGGCGGGCGAGGTCGACGTCGGGGCGCCCGGCCTGGGTGCCGTGGATGACGAGCTTGTCGGTGTCGAGCTCGGCGGTGGTCAGGTAGCCGAAGGGGCTGCTGGTCGAGGCCTGGGAGAGCAGCGACAGGCCCGCGCTGTTGGCCGGCTCGATCACGAGCTCGCTGTGGCTGGGCAGGCTGGGCAGGGTGAACGCGCGGATGTCGGAGACGGGCTGGCCGGCGCCGAGGTCCTCGGTGGAGAACGCGATCTGTTCGCCGAGGCCTTGCGCCGGCCCCATGACGATCCGGGGCAGCCCGGGCGGGTTGGTGGCGATCGACCGGGCGATGGTCAACGGGTTGCGGAACCCCATCACAGCCGCCGCAGTACGCGCACCTGCAGCGCGATGGTGGCGGTCGCGCCGGGCACGGCACCGGACCAGACGACGAGCAGGCTCGTCGACGGCGACAGCTGCAACCCGTTGGGCCAGTCGGCGACGTCGAAGTCACCGGTCGACGACCCGTCGAGCAGCCGGCTGGGGGTCTCGCTGCCGGCGTACAGCCGCAGCTGGGGCGGCAGCAGGTCGCCGGCGGGACAGTTGATCACGGCGTGGTCGATGAGCCACAGCTGGTTGGGGTCCAGCTGGTCGAACGTGATGACGGCCCGTCCGTTGGCGTCGACGAGCGCGGAGGACTGCGGGGTGGCGTAGTCGACGAGCTGCCAGCCGGTGGCGGTGCCGCCGACGGCGGTGGGCAGGATGACGCTCATCAGAGGTTGGGGGCCAGTCGCACGAACCACGGCTTGCTCTTGCCGCGGGCGTCGTAGGCCTGGTCGAGCAGCCAGATCGCCAGCGCGAGCGACAGCAGGCCGCCGACGAGGGCGGCCCGCTGGTCGGGCACGACGAGCCGCACGGCTACTCCCCGGCGGCCGGGTACACCGAGGTGACACCCGAGCCAGACACCACGGTCGGCGCGGTGCCGGCCATCGGGGCCAGCGCGTCGGGCAGGGTCTGCACGGCGGCCACGGGAACGGCCGCGGGCACTGCGGTCACGGGTGCGGCGATCGTCACGGGCGCGGCGGGAGTCGTCGTCGCAGCGGCAGGGGCCGGCGTCGCGGTCGGGGCCGGCTGGCTGAGCACGAGGGTGGTCGGTGTCGGCGCGGCGTACAGGGTCGGCAGGGCGGCGCCGGCCTGGCCGCCGACGGCCACCAGGGCGACGGTCTCCAGGATCGAGGGGACCGGGTGCCCGAGGGCGACGAGCACGGCGATGGCGACGATGACGACGACCAGGATGAGCAGGGCGGCCAGGGACGCGGTGATCTGCTTCACGGGGTTCTCCGATCGGATGAGGTGGGTACGGCCACGACGGTGGGCAGGGGAAGGCCGGCGGCGACCAGGGTGCTGGTGGCGGCGGTCTTGAAGGCCTCGAGCAGGACGATCCGGTCCTCGAGGCTCTTGGTGTAGAGCTCGAGCCGGCGGTCGGTACGGCGGTCGCCAGTCATGATCTTCACCAGGAGGACGAGGGCGACCGCGGAGGGTGCGCCGGCGGCGAGCAGGGACGACAGCAGCTGGCTCACGAGTCGGCCCCGATCCACGCCACCCCGGTGAAGGCCTGGTCGGCGTCGACGAACAGGGCCTCCCCGAAGCCCGCGCCGCCGGCGGGCACCGCGAACTCCTTGCTGGTGTTCGCCGGCACGTTGACCGGGCCGGCGATCGCGGGGCCGGTGTTGTCGTGGCTGTCGCGGAACGTGACGTTGACCGCGGTGGCGCCGGCGGCGATGGTCCAGCCGACGAGCCGGCCGGGCCCGCCCCAGGCGAGGATCCGCCCGCCCGTGCCGATGGGCTGGGGCCGGTTGCCGCGCAGTCGGTTCGCGTTCTGCGTGACGGTGAGCACGGTGCGCTGCAGCTCGTGGTCGCGCTCGAGGGCGGTGGCGACCTGGGCCAGTGCGTCGACGATCTGCTCCTGGATGCTCACGCGAGACCTCCGGTGACGGTGGAAAGGCCCTGGTCGCCCAGGGTCTGGATCTTCTGGCCGGCCGCGGTGCTGGCCACCATGCGGCCCAGGCCGAGGACGACCAGGCCGACGCCGCCGACGACGAACACGATGCGCAGCAGCACGCTGGTGGCGGTGGTGGCGATGTCGTTGAGGCCGAGCGCCGAGGACACCCCAGAGGTGACGGCGCCGGTCACGTCGCCGACGACGTTCTTGGCCCCGTCGATCAGCCCGCCGATGACCGGGATGTTCGACTTGGTCGCGGCCGCTCCGCCGTACTGCCAGTGCCAGGGCTCGCCGGGCACGGCCTGCGTCCACCCGTACTTGGCGCCGTTGGCCAGCAGCCAGCGGTGCGCGGAGGAGGCGACGTTCATGTCGAGGGCGATGCCCTTCTCGTGGGGGCTGGTGCCCGGCTTGGCGGCCAGGTTCCCGGTCCCGTTGAGGTAGGCCTGATACAGCCCGGCCTGGGCGGCGCTGCTGCGACCCGCCGACGTGATCCCGCCGGCGGGCATGCCGGCGGCCTGCATCTGCTGGTAGGAGGCCGCGGCGGCCGGCGAAAGCCACGCCCGCTCGCCGGTGATGAGCGTGCCGACGACCACCTGCGAGCCGGAGCTCGAGGTGGTCGAGGTCGTCAGCACGCTCACTTCTGCTGCACCCAGGGGATCGTCTTGCCGGGGTTGGCCAGCGGCGCGTTCCAGATCGGGTCCCGCTTGGTGACGATGGTCGGGGTCGGGGAGCCGAGCGCTACGGCCTCGTCGTGGGTCAGGAAGTCGAGCACGCCGTTCTTGGCCTGGAAGATCGCCTGGTCTCCGGCGGCCTGGTAGAAGCCGTCCGGCACGCTGGGGCTGGCGCTGGTGTTGGGCACCGGGGTGCTGGACAGCATCTGCTGCAGCTGCTCGATCTGCGGCTGCAAGGAGTTGTAGACGTCCGAGGCCGTCGAGTCGTACGTCGAGGTCGACGTCGTCGCGTAGGGCGTGCTCGAGGTGGCGCCGGCCCCGTTGCTGTAGCTCGTCGCCGGCGCCGCCGCGGCCGCGGTCGTCTTGGCCCGGTTGCGCATGAGCAGGGCGAAGCCGGCCACCGCAACGGCGCCGAGGATGGCCAGCGTCTTCTTGTTGCGGGCGAACCCCGCGCGCAGGTTGGTCAGCATCAGGGGCGCCCGGCCTTCATCCGCTCGGCGAACAGCGCCATGGCGATCGCGTTCGACGGGCTGGCCTCCTTCTCGGCGTCCAGCGTCGAGCTGCGTGGCGCGACGACCCGGCCGGCGCCGAGGTTCGCGGCGCCGGTGTACTGCTGGGGGGAGGCGGCGTAGCCGGAGAACGTCGGGCCGCCGTTGGTGTAGACGTGCTGCCCGCTCTGACTGTTGACAGCCGATGCGATCGACGCCAGGAGACGACGGAAGGCGCCGACGCCGCGGGGGTCGGTGTGGTAGCTGACGATCCGGTCGACGGTGGCGTTGGCCGCCGCGGCGACGTCGGTGCGGCCCATGGCCTAGCGGCCCTGCAGTGTGCGGGTGACGTCGGACACGCCGGTGGCCACGGCCCCGAAGGACTTGCCGAAGCCGGACCCGTACGCCACGACGAGGTAGAGGCCGATCAGGGCGGCCCCGTACTTGGCGAGCTGACGAACCATGGTGTGCTTCTCCTTGGTCTAGCCGGCGATGGGCCGGCCGGGGCGAGCCTGGGCGGTGGTCGTGGTGGCGGCCGGTGCGCCGCCGAACGCGCCACCGAACCCGCCGCCGGCGGACTCGGAGGCGGCCCCGGCGGTGCGCAGGTCGGGGATCAGGGGGACGGTCGGGTCCAGGGCCCGGTTCACGAAGGCCGCGGCCCCGGAGAACAGCTGCGACACCCGGGTCGGTGCCGACGGCGACGTGAGAGCCTGCAGAGCGATGAGCCCCAGCCACGTCGAGAACATCCAGCCGAAGGTCCTCACGAGGGCACGACCTTGAGCCGGCCCAGCGCGTCGCCGGCCAGGATCTGGGTCAGGACGAGCACGCCGAGGATGACCAGGACGACGCCGCCGGGGTTCATCGGTCCTCCTAGGAGACGGCCGGCTTGCCGGGCCGGGACATGACGCGCAGCGCCCCGTCGGGCAGCGCTGGTGCGGTGTGGGGCGACGTCGGGGCGGTGGTGGCCCCCGCGCCGGCCGACACCCGGTTGAGGAACTTGGCGGCCAGCCAGGCCCGCACACCGGCCCACCCACCGCGCAGGAACACCAGGCCGACGGCGTACGTCAAGGCGCCGAGGACCAGGCCCCCGCCGGCCGTCGCGGCCCCGCCCAGGGCGAGGGTCGGCATGCTCGGACCGGAGCGCTGGGCGCCGGCTGGCGAGCCCGACCCCGAGGGCTCGCCGGCCGGCTTGTCGTCGTCGGACGGGGGAGGCACCCGCCCGCCGGCGGCGTCCAGGAGGTCGTCGGCCTGCTCCTCGGTCGCCCCGTACTCGTGGCGCAGGGTGCGCCGCGCCTTGGTGCGCGAGGAGCCGGAACCGACGAGCTCGTCTGCTCGAGCGGCCGCGGTCTTGGTGGGACGGCCGGCGGCCGGAGCGGTGCGGGCCGACTTGGCGCTCGTGGCGCCTGCGGTGGCTGCCCTGCCCGCCCCGGCCTCAGCCGCGCCGGAGGCGGCCGCGGCGGACCCACCCGCCGCGGCGCCCTCGACGAGCACCGGTGCCGCGAACGCCACGGTTCACTTCCCGAGCTGCAGGCCGGCCTTGACCGGACCAACCCGCACCGAGGTCGAGATCGCGGCCAGGCCGAGGGTGACGGCCGCCAGGATCCCGAACCACGTCAGCGGGTTGTGCAGGCTCAGGAGCGAGCCCGCGGCGGCCGCGCCCACAGCGGGCGTGGCCATCGCGTTGAGCTCCGTGGTCGCCGAGCTGAGCGGGCCCGTGGCGCTGAGGTGGTAGCGCTCGAACCCGCCCGGCTCGCGGAACGCGGTGTCCATGGCCTAGGCCGCCTGGCCGGCCATGTAGACGTGCTCCGTGACGTACTCGAGGCCCGGCGAGGAGAGCGTGAGCCCGTTCTGCAGGGTGAACTGCAGGCGCAGGTCGGCCGTGGTGCCGGTGTCGACGACGTCGCGGAACGCGGACTCCGCGGCGAAGTCGAAGCCGAAGAACCCGTGCTGGCCGCCCAGGTCGTCGTTGTAGATGCGCTCCATGGCGATCCGGGCGGCGTTGCCGTCCGGGTACTCCTCGGGCACCTCGGCGCCGCCGTAGGCCCAGGCGATCTTGCCGAAGTTCGTGGTCGACAGCTGCACCGGGGCGGTGGGGGCACCGTTCCAGATCTGGCCGTAGACCCGCAGGAGGGACTTGCCGGCGCCCTGGCCGACGAGCCGGACCTCGTTGACGCCGTTCTGCAGCGCCGTGGTCCGGTTCTGGATCAGGGAGTGGAACACCGACAGGTCGGGCACCACGATCTGCCCGTCCGAGCCGATCGGGATGCTGAACTTCGTGCTGATGACCTGCACCGTGCCGGTGAGGGCGACCGTGCCGTTGCCGGTGGTGGCGAACAGCTCGGTGAGCGGGCTGTAGTCCAGCGACAGCGTCAGGTCCGAGCTCGAGGTCGCGAGGAAGCTCGCGCCCATGAGCTGGATCTCGTCCTCGGCGACCGGCACGGACCACTCGAGCTCGACGGAGTAGGTGCCGTTGGCCAGGGCCGAGACGCCCGAGCCGACACCCCAGGACTCCGATGCCCGGGCGAGGGTGCCCTGCGTCACCGTGCCGGCCCCGATCGCCTGCGAGACGCCGCGGTCGGACAGGTCGGTGTGCTTCATCAGGTCGCGGGCCTTCAGCTTGGCACCCGAGACGCTGATGATGTTCGCCGCGCCGTTCGCGGTGTACCGCACGAGCTTGAGCAGGTCGTACGGCCAGCGGCGCAGCGAGGCCACCGAGCCGGTGCCCGGCGTCACGACGAGCGAGCCGGAGAACCGCACCAGCAGGCTCGACAGGATGTCGGACTTCCGCAGCTCGATCGTGTCGTTGCTCTGGCCGTTCCACGCGATCGACTTCTCGGTCTGCGTCTTGCGGCGGGTCCGGGCGAAGAACTCGGTCGGGTTCACCGAGGTCGCGGGGATCGCGATGCCCTGCATGTACCGCTGCGGGGCCGTGGTGGCGGTCGGCGCCATGGTCAGTTGCTCCTGTTCCCGTTGATCACGCTGCGAAGCGCGTCGAGGCCGGGGAGCTTGTTCCCCACCTTGTCGACGGCGAGGTTGAAGACGACGGGCGCCAGAAGAGCGACACCGCCGACGGCCAGCCAGAACGCCAGCTGGCGGGGCACGTGGACGCGAGCCACGTCAGGCCCCGAGGTGGACGCCGGGCACCTTGCCCTTGGTCTTCTCGAACGCGATCACGACGACCAGGGCGATGCCGGCCGTCAGGAGGATCGACTTCACGCTCATCGCGCAGCTCCAGACAATGACGTGTGCTGGTGGGGCCGGCTGAAGCCGCGTGTGCAGAGCGTCGGCCTGGTTGGGGCCGGGCGACGATCGTCGACACGCGCGGCCCCAACCGGCTTGTCCATGACCACACCGGACTACCCGGAGCCGTGGGGCGCTCTGCAAGAGAACGGGACCGTTACACCGCGGTGTATTCGCCGCGGCGGGAGGGCCTAGCGGGGCGGCGGCGGCAGCACCACCCGATCCGTGCTGTCGAGCGCGTGGCGCGGCACCATCGCGTAGCCCTCGCCGACGTGCACGCAGTCGGTGCCGGCCACGCCCGCGTAGTAGGCGAACGACACGAACTCCGAGAGCCGCTGCAGCGTCCACCGCTCACCAGGCGCGAGCCGCACCTCCACCCGCCGGCGCCGGATCGTCGTCACCTCGACGTCGTCGATGAACTCCATAGCCGGCTGCGCCTCGAGCTCGGCGTGCG
>NZ_MKTH01000024.1:0-105492 GCF_001898175.1 Cellulomonas sp. 73-92 | reverse complement strand
GGCCGCCGAGCCAGCGTGATCCCTGCCGGGGAGAGGAACCCGGCCAGGCTCGCCGCGTCGTGCAGGTCGAGCGTGATGCTCCCGTTCACCTCGAGCTCGAACGCGGCAAGCTCTCCGCGGTCGTCCAACACCTGCAGGACGGACAGCCGGCGCCCCGTGGCGTCTCGCACCGACATCGTCGAACTGTTCATCGTGGTGCCCTTCTCGTGAGGGCCGCCCGGGCGGCCTTGAACGCGGCGAATCCCGCGCTGTCCTGCACCGGCGGCCGGCGCTCGGCCGCGGCGTCGTCGTCGGCCCGCGCCTGCAGCTGCGCGGCGATCCGGGCCCGGGCCGCGGCCAGCCGACGAGCCGCCGGCGCGGTCATCGGGTCGCCGGCCTCGTCGCGCCACGCGGCGAGCCGGTGCTCGAGCCAGTGCGCGGCCGCGCCGCGGCGCGGGTCGGGGTCGATGCCGGTCGCGGCGGTGTGCGGCCAGCGGGTGCCGTCCGGCCGCCAGTCGATCGCTTCGACCAGGTCGCTGGTCGTCCATCCGGCCAACGCGAAGTCCCGCAGGATCGCCGCCACGTAGCTCGTGCTCAGCGTGGCCAGGATCGGCACGCGGGAGGCGACCTGCCCGGCTTGCGCCTTGCGCCTCTCGAGGCGCAGTGCTCGCGTGGACCGCCCCGGCAGCCGGACAACCGTCCGGTCGGCCAGCTCGAGCTGGACCGCGCCGGCGTCAGCCGGCCATGGGTGAGGGCCGCGCAGCGGCTCCGAAGAGTCGTTCGCGGTCTCGCGCGCACGCATGGGTTCGTCTACAACCGGCAGGGGTGCCGATGGGGTCTCACTTTCGTCCACAGGCGCGACGGCCTGCAGCGGGGAGGGGACCGCCAGCACGTAGACCGCGGCGTCGCCCTGGCCGTGTAGCGACTCGACGGTCTGGCACCCGGCCGACCGGCCCGAGGCCACCACGCCGAGCAGGCCGGCGCGGCGTAGCCGCAGCAGCACCCGGCCGATCGTGGCCCGCGACAGGCCCGTCTGTGACGTCAGGACGGGCCAGGTGGGCCGGGTGGTCATCGTCGTCCAGTCGGCCCGCCACGCGAGCTGCTGGGCCACCTGGCGCACGTTCGCGAGGGCATCCGCGCGTAGGGCCGCCAGGGCGGGGGCGGCGGCGACCGCGTCGAGCCACGCCTTCTGCGAGCTCGAGCGCACCGTGCCCGGCGGCAGGGCGTCGATCACCCGCCACGGCTTGCGCTCACCTGCCCGGCCGAGGCGCTGCCGGAACGCCTGGCCGGCCTTCCGCTCCCGCCACGGCAGGCGACGCGGGCACGCCGAAGAGCCGCCCGAGAGCGGCTCAAGGATGTCTGAGAGTGCGGCGACGTCGCGCGGCGTCACCGAGCCCTACGCGCCGCAGCGCGCCACTCGACGACACGGACAACGGCCGGCGCCAGGGCCAGCGCGCCGTAGAGCAGCGCACCGTCCAGCATGGCCGTCAGCAGCTCGAGCACGAGCTCGCGGCGTGGCGGCCGCGGCGCGGCGTGCCGACCGCTCACAGCGCGTGCGTGGCGTGGATCGCGATGCCCATGTCAGCTCCGGCGTTGAGCACCTGGAGCACCTCACGGGCGTCGATCAGGTACGGCGAGCCCTGCGGGATCTTGCCCTTGCGCTCGAGCTCCTCGTATGCCCGGCAGCGCTCCGTCAGGAGCTCGTTGAGCGCGGCGATGACGTTCGCGCACAGCTGCACCTGCTCGAGCGCCTCGGCGGCCTTCATCGGGTCGCCAGCCAGCCGAGCAGCAGGCCCGTCAGGAAGCAGGCGACGAGCCAGGTGGCCAGCGCGGGTCGGCGCTTGATCCGGCGGGACAGCAGTCGGCTCACGCCGTCGCGCTGCTGCTCGGTGTGCTCGACGTACTCGTGCACGAGCCGCTCGACGTTCACCGGGCCACCCACCAGTCGGCCAGCAGGATCGAGCCCGGCAGCGCCAGGGCCAGCGCCCAGGTGAGGAGGTTGTCGAGGATGCGGCGGGTCATGCGACGGCCCACCCGGCCAGCGCTTCGTCGAGCTCCTCGTCGGTCAGGGGCACGTAGTCGTCGGGTGCGGGTTCGTCGCCAGGGATGGACCAGAGCACGCGGCTTCCGCAGCGCGCGGCGAAGACGGGGTGACGGCCGGAGTTGAGGGACTTGGACAGCCACCGCAGGTTGCTGACGTGGTTGTTCGTCGGGTCGCCGTCGATGTGGTCGACGTCGTGCGGCTCGAACGACGGCGCCGGCCCCAGGAAGGCGGCGGCGACGAGGCGGTGCACGAGGCGGTTTCGGCCGCTGCGCCCGAGGTGCGCCTTGCGGTACCGGCCGGACTTGCCGGCTGGGGTCTGCGCCAGGATGTGCCCCGTGCGCGCGTTGCGGACGTGGCCGGCGTCGGAGACTTCGTAGGTCGGGTGCCCGACGACGGGCCGCCACTGCTCGATCGCGGCGCTCATGCCCACACCAGCTGCGGGGTGCCGTCGATGGTCACGACGGCCGCCTTCTCGCGGATCAGGGGCATGCCCCAGCGGCTGTCCTTCGTGTGCGCGTCGGCGTCGACGAGCATCTCGATGAACAGCCGTTCGATGATGGTCTTGCGGATCTTGCGCAGCTTCTCGTTCACGCGATCCCCTCCGGGTCGAACAGCGGCACCGCGTAGGCCTCCGGCTGCTGCTCCGGCTGGCGCCCCAGCTGGCCCGCGCAGCGCATGCACTCGACCGTCGTGATGTCGGTGGTGTTGCCCAGCCGCCGGCTGGGAGGCATGACGTGCGCGAGGTAGCGATCCCCGCGCGCGATGCGGCAGCCGCGTCCGTCGCAGCGCATGACCTTGCGAGCGATCAGCACGCTCGTGACGGACCGGGGGATGGTGGACGCGGCGTTCATGGCAGCAGCCCGTGGAACGGGGCCGGCACCGCGCCGCGGCGGTGCGCGTCGACGTGGTGCGCCCGCTCGAGGTCGACGAGCTCGCGCACGTTCGGCGCCGTGTGCCAGGAGCACTCCCGGCACACCGCCGCGACGAGGCGGCCCATGCCGGGCATCGGCGTGACCGTGATGCTCGGGTCAGCGATCTGCGGGCCCGCGCTCACGAGGCGACCTCGGCGAGAGTCGGCGCCGGCGCCTCGAGCAGCTGCTCCACCGGCACGGCGAGGAAGTCGGCGATCGCGCGAAGCTCAGGCTCGCGCAGCGGGGTGCGGCCGCGAAGGCGATCCGATACCGCGCTCTGCGTCAGGCCCAGCTCTCGCGCGAGGTCGGTCTGCGACACATCGCGCTGTCTCATGAGTGCACGGATGATGACGGCTGCGCCGGCGGGGGAGTTGTGCACGAGGGAGAGATTTATCGCGTGACGCGATTGCCGTCAAGATGTCACCCGGCGTGTCGTCATCTCAGCCGTAGCGGAAATATCGGCTCAGCCGATAACCTCGCGCCATGAGCACAGCACTTCCGTCGCCAGCGATGGACTCGCTCGCCGAGCGGGTCGCCGCGAACATCCGCGCTGAGGCCGGCCGCCGGCGTGTCACTCAGACGGAACTCGCGAGGGCGCTGGGCGTCAGCCAGTCAATCGTTTCGCTGCGGTGGCGAGCCCGGCGCGAATGGTCCCTGAGTGAGATCGAGGTCGTGGCCCGTTATCTGCGGACCACGACCTCGGTCTTGCTCACCGGGACGCCCGCGAGGGGCCGCGGAGAGGGGGAGCGTGAGCTCCCCCGGCTGGACTCGAACCAGCAACCCTCCGATTAACAGTCGGATGCTCTGCCAATTGAGCTACGGGGGATCGCGGTCAGCCCTCAGGGGCGTTCCGACGGGAAACTGTAGCAGCCGATCGAGGGCCTCCGGACGCCCGTCAGGCCGGCAGACCGGCCGCATCGCGGACCGCGGCCTCCGCCTTCGCGAGCGCCGCGGCGACCTCCGGATCCCTCGGATCGACCGCCGCCGTGCCGAGGGTCTGGGTGAACAGCAGGCCGTCCGGCCCCCGGCGCAGTGCCACCTGTGCCTGGCCGCCGCCGGGGAGCGCCACCGTCACGGCGTGCACCACCGACTGCTGGACGCGGTCGCGGAAGGTCCGGGCGAAGCGTCGGGCGTCGGCGTCGTCGGGCAGCGTCACGGCCCGACGCGTTCCGGACACCCACCACACGGTCAGGGTGCGGCTCGTGGGGTCCAGCGAGCCGCGGTCGACGTCGCACCAGGGCGTGGCGGCCTCCGGCGTGGCGGCGTCCTCCGCGAGGAGGTGGAACGCGCGGAGCGTGGCCACCGCCCAGCCGCCGCCGTCCAGGTGCACCCCGGCCAGGACGCTGTCGCCGTGGGGGAGGTCGAGGCGGGTCGTCACGTCGGCGGGGAGGCGGTGGCTGAAGCGCGGCACGGCCGTCCACCGTACTCGCTGCCGATACCCTGGCGGCGCCGGGGCAGTAGCTCAGCCGGTCAGAGCAGCGGACTCATAATCCGTCGGTCGCGGGTTCAAGCCCCGCCTGCCCCACCTGGATGGTGTGTGGTTCCGCCTGATGTTGGACGTTTGAGGTTCGGCTGAGGGTTGACGGGGTTCCGGTTGATGGTTGACACCGGTTCCGGTTGATCGTTGACGCTCCCTGGATGAGGGAGCTGAGCGTGGCTGAGCAGCGGTACAAGGCGGTGCTGGCGGTCGTTGCGGATGGTCGCATGATCACCGAGGTGGCGGCGTCGTGGGGGGTCTCGCGTCAGACGTTGCATGGGTGGTTGGCCCGCTATGAGGACGGCGGGTTGGAGGGGCTGGCCGATCGTTCGCATCGGCCGGCGAGCTGTCCGCATCAGATCGATCCGGATGCCGAGGTGGCGGTCTGGGAGATGCGGCGGGCCCATCGAGGGTGGGGGCCGACGCGGATCGTCTACGAGCTGGGCCGCCGGGGCGTGGTGGTGTCCCGGTCGGGGGTCTATCGGGCGTTGCGTCGGGCTGGGCTGATCGACCCGTCTGCGCATCGGCGTCGCCAGGAGCACTGGCGCCGGTGGGAGCGGGGCCGGGCGATGGAGCTGTGGCAGATGGACGTGGTCGGCGGGATCGTGCTGGTCGGCGGGGCGAGCATCAAGTGCCTGACCGGGGTCGACGACCACTCGAGGTTCTGCGTGTGCGCGGCGTTCATGCCGGCCGAGCGCACCCGGTTCGTCTGCGACGCGCTGGTCGCGGCCCTGGACCGGTACGGGGTGCCTGAGCAGATCTTGACCGACAACGGCAAGGTCTTCACCGGCCGGTTCGGGCACCCGCCGGTGGAGGTGCTGTTCGACGCGATCTGCCGCCGCAACGGGGTCGAGCACCTGCTGACCACACCACGGTCGCCGACCACGACCGGCAAGATCGAGCGGTTCCACCGCAGCCTGCGCGCCGAGTTCGGCACAGGCCGGCAGTTCGCGACGCTGGAGCGTGCGCAAGCCGCCCTGGACGAGTGGGTCGCGTTCTACAACACCGACCGCCCGCACCAGTGGCTGGAGATGGCCACACCCGCCTCCCGGTTCCTTACCGGCGGGCCCCGCCCGCCGGCCAGCACCCCGGACCGCACCGGGCCGGAATGGGTCGCCCGCAAGGTCTCGGCTGTCGGGGTGGTCTGCGTGTCCTGGCAGCAGGTCTCGGTCGGCACGCACCATGCCGGGGAACGCTGCGACGCGCTCGTCGGCCCCGACACCCTGCAGTTCTGGATCGGCAACGAGCTGCTACGCACCGCCCGGCGCACCAGCAGCGGACCGGTCCGCAAGAAGCGACCGGAAGGAGGTGCACCGGTCAAGACCCGACAGGCACACTGACCACCAAGAGCGTCAAAGATCAACCGGAACTCAGGCGTCAGCCATCAACCGGAACCCGACAGCCCCACCTGGATGGTCCCAACGGCCGTCGATCCGCCGGAAACCGGCGATTTCACCCGCTCGCGAAACAGACATTCCCGGGCACTTCTTGTCCCATGGCACCCAAACGGGGCATAGTGCCAACGTCAGCGACAACGGCAAACCCGCCGCGAGGCGGGGACGCAAAGCCACGGGACCCCTTGGGTCAGCCGAGCTACCGAACGACAGGAGTTCTGAAATGGCACCGACCCCCCACACCGCGCTCTCGCAGGGTCCTCTGCTCACGCCCGGCGAGGTTGCGGTCCTGTTCCGGGTCGACCCCAAGACGGTCACGCGCTGGGCGCAGGCCGGCAAGCTCTCGACCGTGCGGACCCTCGGCGGCCACCGCCGGTTCCACGAGGACGAGGTGCGCCAGCTGCTGGGTGACGTCCCGCAGCAGCGGATGAGCGACTGAGCTTCGCAACGAGTCGACGCCGGCGGGCTGGTCCCGCCGGCGTCCCCGTGTCCGGACCCTTCTCCATGGGAGGATCGGCCCATGGCCATGCGTGAGATCCGTGTCGTCGGCGACCCCGTGCTGCGCACGCCGTGCGACCCCGTCACCACGATCGACGACCGGGTGCGCTCGCTCGTCGACGACCTGCTCGAGACCGTCGACGCCGACGGCCGCGCGGGCCTGGCCGCCAACCAGATCGGCGTCAGCCTGCGGGCGTTCTCCTGGAACATCGACGACGAGATCGGGTACGTGCTCAACCCCGTCATCGTCGAGCTGTCCGACGAGGAGTACCAGGACGACGACGAGGGCTGCCTGTCCGTCCCGGGCCTGTGGTTCCCGACCCGCCGCTCGTGGTACGCCCGCGTCGTCGGCGAGGACCTCGAGGGCAAGGAGGTCGTCGTCGAGGGCACCGGGCTCATGGCGCGGGCCTTGCAGCACGAGGTCGACCACCTCGACGGCCACCTGTACCTCGACCGCCTGGAGCGCTCCGTGCGCAAGAAGGCGATGAAGGCCATCCGCGAGCAGCTCGGCTGATCGCCGCCGACGTGAGACGCGCCCGCCCGCGTGCTGGCGCGTCGGCCGCTCGTCGGGCATCCTGAGTACCGCACGCCGCGTGCGCCACGTGCTCCTGGCTGGGCAGAGGTCGTTGGGGAAGACGAACCTCGGACCACTACGGAGGACGACATGGCCGGTGCCATCACCCGCGGTGTTCTTTTCGTGCACTCAGCGCCCCGTGCGCTGTGCCCGCACGTCGAATGGGCGGCCGGCAACGTGCTCGGCGTGCGCGTCGCGATGGACTGGACCGTGCAGCCTGCCGGGGCCGGCTTCTACCGCGCCGAGCTCTCGTGGCAGGGCGCGCAGGGGACCGGTGCCAAGCTGGCCTCGGCGCTGCGCGGCTGGGCGCACCTGCGCTACGAGGTGACGGAGGAGGCCAGCCACGGCGCGGACGGCTCGCGCTGGAGCCACACGCCGGAGCTCGGCATCTTCCACGCCGCCACGGACGTGCACGGCAACGTCGTCGTGCCCGAGGACCGCATCCGTGCCGCGCTGCAGTTCGCCGACGACCCGCTGCGCCTGCGCGAGGAGCTCGACCTGGCGCTGGGCCAGGCATGGGACAACGAGCTCGAGCCCTTCCGCTACGCCGGCGCGGGCGCGCCCGTGCGCTGGCTGCACCGGGTCGGGTAGCGCCACTGGTTGCATCTTCAACTAACTCGTCGTAGAGTCCGCGGTTGTAGGTACAACCAAAGGCGAGACGACGAGGGTGGTCACGATGGCACGGTTCAGCATCATCGGCACGGGCAGCATGGCGAACGCGATCGGCGGCCTGCTGGCCGACGGCGGCAACGACGTGACGTACGTCCCGCGCGCCGAGGTGGGCGCCAAGGAGCTGGGCGACGTGGTCGTCCTCGCGCTGCCGTACGGCGCGGTCGAGGGCGTCCTCGCCGCGTACGGCGACGCGTTCGACGGCAAGGTCGTCGTCGACATCACCAACCCCGTCAACTTCGAGACCTTCGACTCGCTCGTGGTGCCCGCCGGCAGCTCCGCGGCCGCGCAGATCCAGGCCAAGCTCCCGAACAGCTCGGTGCTCAAGGCCTTCAACACGACCTTCGCCGCCACGCTGACCACGAAGAAGGTCGGCGACCTGGCCACGACGGTGCTCATCGCCGGCGACGACGCGACTGCCAAGGCCACGCTGGCGGCGGCGGTGGAGGCCGGCGGCGTCCGTGCGCTGGACGCCGGCTCGCTGGCGCGCGCGCACGAGCTGGAGTCGATCGGCTTCCTGCAGATCGGCCTCGCCGCGGGCGGCGCCATCGCGTGGACCGGCGGCTTCGGGCTGGTGCGCTGAGCCGGAACGGGGGTGGGACGGTGGACGAGCGCGTCATCAGCGCGGCGGCGGGGATGGGCGCGCCGACCCTGCGCGTCGGTGACCTCGAGCTGATGTCCTCGTACTACGAGGAGGCCCTGGTCTTCGAGCCCCTCGAGGAGCGCGTCGTCGACGGCCTGGTGCACCGGGTCCTGGGCCGGGGAGCCACGCCGCTGCTGCGGCTGGTGCACACCCCGGACCTCCCGGTCGCCGGGCCCCACCAGGCGGGCCTGTTCCACAACGCCTTCCTCTTCGACGACGAGGCGAGCCTGTCCGCGACCGTGCTGCGTGCCGCACAGGACCCGCGGAGCCGGTTCGCCGGTTCCGCGGACCACCTGGTCAGCGAGGCGTTCTACTTCACCGACCCCGAGGGCAACGGCGTGGAGCTCTACCGCGACCGCCCGCGCGAGCAGTGGGTGTGGGAGGAGGGCTCGGTCCGGATGGACACCATCGGGCTCGACCCGAACGCGTACCTCCGCAGCCACGTGAGCCAGGACGCGCTCGCGGCCGGCGCCGGGCTCCCCGGCACGGTCGGGCACGTCCACCTGCAGGTGGGCGACCTCGCGGCGGCGAGGGCGTTCTACGTCGACGCGATCGGCTTCGAGGCGACCCTCAGCGACTTCCCCGGGGCTCTCTTCGTGTCGGCGGGCGGGTACCACCACCACCTCGCGATGAACGTCTGGAACAGCCGCGGCGCGGGGCCGCGGGCGGCGAGCCTCGGGCTGGCGCAGGTCGCGGTCACCGTGCCCGGCCGCGAGGACCTCGACGCGGTCACCGGGCGCCTGCGGGCCGCCGGCGTCCCCTACGCCGACGACGCGCGGTCGGTCACGGCGCGCGACCCCTGGGACACGCTGGTGACGGTCGCGCTCGACGGCGCGACGGTGGACGACCTGCTCGAGGCGCCGGCACGCTGACCGACCACACCCTCGCCTCGCGCCGATCCCCGGGCGAGGGCGTGGTCTCAGGCGCTCGTCACGACCAGCGCGACGTTGTGCCCGCCGAACCCGAACGAGTTGTTGATCGCCGCGACGTCGCCGGCCGGCAGCTGCCGCGGGGTGTCCCGCACGAGGTCGAGGACGAGCTCGGGGTCGGGGTTCGCGACGTTGATCGTCGGTGGCGCCATGCGCTCCTGCACGGCCAGGACCGTGAGGATCGTCTCCAACGCGCCGGCGCCGCCGAGCAGGTGGCCGGTCATCGACTTCGTCGCCGACAGGGCGACGCGGTCGGCGTCGTCGCCCAGCACGGCCCGCACGGAGCGCGCCTCGATGAGGTCGCCCACCACGGTCGACGTCGCGTGCGCGTTGAGGTGGACCACGTCGCGGGCGGCGACGCCGGAGTCGGCCAGCGCCGCGCGCATCGCGCGGATCTGCCCGTCGCCGCTCGGCTCGGGGGACGTGATGTGGTAGCCGTCCGCGGACAGGCCGACGCCGGCGATCCGGGCGTAGACGCGCGCCCCGCGGGCAGCGGCGTGGGCGGCGCTCTCGAGCACGACGATCCCCGCGCCCTCGCCGAGGACGAAGCCGTCGCGGTCGACGTCGTACGGCCGGGAGGCGCCCGCCGGGTCGTCGTTGCGCAGCGACAGCGTGCGCGACGCCGCGAACGCGCCGATGGGCATCGGGTGGATGCAGGCCTCGGTGCCGCCGGCGACGACGACGTCCGCGCGCCCGGCGCGGATCATGTCGACCGCGTAGCCGATCGCCTCGGAGCCGGAGGCGCAGGCGGAGACCAGGGCATGCGCGCCCGCACGGGCGTGCAGCTCGAGCGACACGTAGGCGACGGGGGAGTTGGGCATGAGCATGGGCACCGTCATCGGCAGCATGCGCCGGGCGCCCTTCTCGCGCAGCGTGTCCCAGCCGTCCAGCGTCGTCTGGATGCCGCCGATGCCCGACGAGACGACGGCGCCGAGGCGCTCGGGGTCGACCTCGGGGGCGCCGGCGTCGGCCCACGCCTCGCGGGCCGCGACGATCGCATACTGCGCGGACGGGTCCATCCGCTTGACCTCGGGGACGGTCAGCACCTCGGCGGCCGGCACCGCGAGCGTCGCGGCGAAGGTGACCGGCAGGCCGTAGCGCTCGACCCACTCCGGGTCGAAGGGCCGGGCGCCGGAGGCGCCGGCCAGGGCCGCGGTCCAGGTGGAGCGCACGTCACCGCCGAGCGGTGAGGTGGCCCCGAGCCCGGTGACGACGACGTCGGTGGTTCCGGTCATGGTGCTCCTCGAGGGCTGATGGGGTGGGCGCGCTGACCTGGGCCGGGTGGGTCGGGTGGACCGGGGCGCCGGCGGCGCAGGACGCGCCGCCGGCCGCCGGTGTCAGGACTGGGCGCCCGCGATGAAGCTCACCGCGTCGGCGACCGTGGTGAGGTTCTTCACCTCGTCGTCCGGGATCGTGACGGAGAACTTGTCCTCGGCCAAGGTCACGATCGTCATCATCGACAGGGAGTCGATGTCGAGGTCGTCGGTGAAGGACTTCTCCGGCAGCACGGTCTCGGCGGGCAGGCCGGTCTCCTCGCTGACGATCTCGGCCAGGCCGGCCAGGATCTCCTGCTCGCTGTACGCCATTCGGGTGTCTCCTTGGGGATCGGTGGGGCGGGTCGGTCGGAACGCTACCGTCCGGTCGTCGGGCGGCTGCTACGGGAGGGCGACCACCTGGGCCGCGTAGACGAGGCCGGCGCCGAACCCGATCTGCAGCGCCAGCGCGCCAGGCTCGACGAGGCCCTCGCGGCGCAACCGCTCGGTGGCCAGGGGGATCGAGGCGGCGGACGTGTTGCCGGTGTCCGCGATGTCGCGGCCGACGACCACCGTCTCGGGCAGCTTCAGCTGCTTGATCATCTGGTCGATGATCCGCATGTTCGCCTGGTGCGGGATGAACGCGTCGATCTGGTCGGCGGTCACCCCGGCGGCGTCGAGCGCGCGCTGCGCCACCGGTGCCATCTGCCACACGGCCCACTTGAAGACCGTCGGGCCCTCCTGGCGCAGGGTCGGCCACCCGAGGGACGGGTCGTCGCGCCACTGCAGCCACGAGTGCGTCTGGCGGATCGCCTGCGCCTGGGCGCCGTCGGAGCCCCACACGGTGGGGCCGATGCCGGGAGTGTCCGAGGGGCCGATGACGACCGCGCCGGCGCCGTCGCCGAGCAGGAACGAGATCGACCGGTCGGTCGGGTCGACGTAGTCGCTCATCTTCTCGGCGCCGACGACCAGCACGTGGCGAGCGCTCCCGGAGCGGACGAGCGCGTCGGCCTGGCCGATGCCGTAGCAGTACCCGGCGCACGCGGCCGAGATGTCCCACGCCGCGGCGGGGGTGGCGCCGATCCGGTCGGCCACGATGGCGGCGGCGGACGGCGTCTGGTGCGGATAGGTGACGGTCGAGATGATGACGGCGTCGATGTCCGCGCCGGTCAGGCCCGCGTCCTTGATCGCGGCCTCCGCGGCCCCGGTGGCCAGCGCGAGCAGGTCCGTGTCCGCACCGGCGCGCCGACGGGTGACGATCCCGGTGCGCTGCCGGATCCACTCGTCGGAGGAGTCGATGGGGCCGGCGATGTCGTCGTTGGTCACCACGATCTCGCCCCGCACGCCGCCGAGCCCGAGGATCCGGGTGTGGGCGGGGCCGGTCGCCTGCCGCAGGGTGGGACGGGTCACGGCTGGTCCTCCTGGTTCGTCGTGGGCACGGACGTGCCGGAATGCCGGGCGGCGAGGTCGCGTGCGGCATCGAGGTCGGCCGGGCTCTTGAGGGCGACGCGCTCGACGTCGGGCAGCACGCGTCGCGCCAACCCTGCCAGGACGCCACCGGGAGCCAGCTCGAGCAGCCCGGTGACGCCGAGCGAGGCCATCGTCTCCTGGACGAGGTCCCAGCGCACCGGCCGGGCGACCTGCTGCACGACGAGGTCGATGGCCTGCGCCCCCGTCGCGACCGGGGTGCCGTCCGCGTTGGTCAGCAGCGTCACGCGTGGGTCGGCGGGCGTCACGCCGGCCGCCGCGTCGCGCAGGACGTCGACCGCGGGAGCCATGACGTCCGTGTGGAACGCGCCCGCGACCTGCAGCGGGATCACCTTGGCCCGGGTGGGTGGCGCCGCCGCGAGCTCGGCGAGCGCGTCCAGCGTGCCCGCCGCGACCACCTGGCCGCCGCCGTTGACGTTGGCGGGCGTGAGCCCGAGCTCTGCCAGGCGGGCGAGGACCTCGTCGGGATCCCCACCGAGCACCGCGCTCATCCCGGTGGGCACGCGCGCAGCGGCCTCGGCCATCGCGCGACCGCGCAGCGCGACGAGACGCAGGGCCGTGCGGTCGTCGAGCACCTCGGCCAGGGCCAGCGCGCCGAGCTCGCCGACGGAGTGGCCCGCGACCACGTCGGGTGCAGCACCCAGCGCGCGCGCCGAGGCGAGCGCGCTCGCGACGAGCAGCGGCTGGGCCACGGCGGTGTCGCGGATCTCGTCGGCATCGGCGGTGGTGCCCAGGCGGGCGAGGTCGAGACCGCTGACCTCGGAGAGCTCGCCGAGGGTGTGGGCGACGCCGGGGACCTCGAGCCATGGCGCGAGCATCCCGGGAGTCTGGGCGCCCTGACCCGGGCAGACGACCGCAAGCACCCGACCACTCTGCCTTTCGCGTGCCCGGCGCCCGGGTGGCGCCACCGACGAGGTTGTCCGAGGGACCTTGTCGCAGTCCTACAAAGGCCCTGGCCCGGCAGCGGCCGCGCCGTCGAGCCTGCCGAGGGCGAGCGCGGTCTGCAGCACGTAGCAGTCGCGCGCGTCGAGGGGGTCCCATCCGGTGACGTCGCTGACGCGGCGCAGCCGGTAGCGCACCGTGTTGGGGTGCACGTACAGGGCGCGCGCGGCGGCCTCGAGCGAGCGGCCCGTGCCGAGGTACGCCTCGAGCGTCTCGAGCAGCGCCCCGGTGCTGGCGGCCAGCGGCGCGTACGCGCGTGCGACGAGCTGGGTCCGGGCGGCCGGGTCGCCGACGAGGACCCGCTCGGGGAGCAGCTCGTCCGCGGGGACGGGGCGCGGCGCGTGCGCCCATGCCGGCGCGGCGAGCAGGCCGGCCAGCGCCGCCCGCGCGGAGCGGGCGCACTCGACGAGGTCGCGGGCGGGCGGGCCGACGACCACGGGGCCGGGACCGAACCGCGGCACGATGGCCGTGACCGCGGGGGCCAGGTCCCCGGTGCCGCGCAGGAAGACGAGCAGCCGGTCGCCCTGGATGCCGATGAGGACGTCCGCCTCGCGGCGGGTGGCACGCCGCAGGTCGCTCGAGCGCCGGGGGTCGAGGCCGCCGTCCGTGGTCCCCGCGACGACGAGCATGGTGTCGCCGTGCGACCAGCCCAGCGCCGCCACGCGCGAGCGCAGGGAGTCGTCGACGTCGCCCCTCACGAGCGCGTCGACGACGAGCGCCTCGAGCCGGGCGTCCCACGCGCCGCGCACCTCGGCGGCACGGGCGTAGACCTCGGCGGCGGAGAACGCCACCTCGCGGCTGTAGCGGAGCACCGCCTCGCGCAGCGCACGCTCCTCGCCGGGGGCCGCCAGCTGCTCGCTGTGCGTCTCGACCACGTCGACGCCGATGCGGACCAGCTGCAGCGTGTGCTGCAGGGAGATGGAGCGCGTCAGCTCGGGGGGTGCGCCGGAGAAGATCTCGCCCGCCCCGGCGGGCGCGCGCGTCGGGTCCGTGAACCAGTCGACGAACGCGGTGATGCCGGCCTGCGCGACGAGTCCCACCCACGACCGGTCCTCGGCCGGCAGGCCGCGGTACCACTCGAGGTCGGTCTCCAGGCGGCGCATCGTCGCGGCGGCGAGGTCGCCCGCCGCGCCCTTCACGCGCTTCTGCGTCTCGGCGCTCGTCTCGGGGGACGGTGCCACGTGCGGGCCCGGCGCCGGGTGGCGCTCCGGGCGGCTGTGCTCGCGTGCGGCCCGCGGCTCGGTGGTCGCCATGGGGGGAGCATACGCACCCCGTTGTGGAGACTCGACAAAACGCCGCGGGTGCCGCGGAGCACCGGGCGCGCTCCGGCGGGTTGGGACCGGGATGACTCGGCTATGGTCGTGACATGGCACTTCTGCCACGACTGCGTCAACTGATCCGGCGCCCGACCTCCGCGTCCAAGGTCGGTGCGCGCCGGCCGACGTCCGCGAAGCCGCGCGGCGACACCCTCCACGAGGACGCCCTGCGCTCGATGCTGGCGGACGACCCCAACAACGAGCGGGCGTTCCGCGCGCTGGCCGAGATCGTCCGGCGCCGCGCGGGCGACCAGTTCGACGAGCACGACCCGCTGGCTGCGCCGGCGGACGAGAAGGAGCGCGAGCAGGCCGAGAACCTGGCCGTGTGGGCGCTGGCGGAGGAGTTCGCGGGCAACCCGAGGGGCTGGTACCCGCTGGTCGAGCTGGCCCGCCTCTCGGTGCACGACGACCACGACGCCGCGCTGCGGCGGCTGGTGACCGCCGCCGAGCGCGATCCGTCCGGGCGTGCCCTGGCCGCCGGCCTGGAGCTGCTGCGCGAGGCGGACATGCCGGTCGAGGCGCTCGGCCTGGGGGTCGGGCACTGGCGGGCGCGGGAGCACGACCCCGAGGTCGCCCGCCACCTGGTCAACGCCGCCCTCGAGGCGGGCCGGCCGCTGGAGGCCAAGCAGTACCTGACGGCCCTCGGCGAGCGCGACGACGCCGCGCAGCTCATGCCGCTGCGGGCGGAGCTCGCCAAGACGATCGCCGACGCCGAGCACCCCGTCCCCGGCGCCTGAGCCCCGGGCGTCGGTCCGCCGGCGCCCGCTCCGCCGGCACTGCTCAGCGCTCGGTGGAGCGAGATGACATCGACACGCCGAAGGCGGCCGTCATCTCGCTCCACCGAGCCCCTCAACGTGGGCGTGGGGTCAGGAGTCGCCGCCCGCGACGCCGGAGGTGCCGGCGTTGACGTCGTACAGGCGGTACTTCTCGATGGCCTGGCCCGGCACCGACGGGTCGAGGCGACCCTCCGCGACGAGCTGCTCCAGCACCCGCACGACGACCGACGCGCCGTCGATGTGGAAGTACCGGCGGGCCGCGGCGCGCGTGTCGGAGAAGCCGAAGTCGTCGGCGCCCAGCGTGTCGAAGCGACCGGGCACCCACTTGCGGACCTGGTCGGCGACGAGGTGGTTGTAGTCCGTCGTCGCGACGAAGGGACCCTCGGCCCCGGCGAGCTTCGCCGTGAGGTACGCCGTCGGCGTCTCCTCACCCGGACGGAGGAAGGCCGCCTCGTCGGCCGCGAGCCCGTCGCGACGCAGCAGGGACCAGCTGGTGACCGACCACACCGCCGCGCGCACGCCCCAGTCGGCGGCGAGCAGCTCCTGCGCCTCGAGCGCCCAGGGCACCGCCACGCCCGACGCGAGGATCTGGGCCCGCGGCCCGTCGCCCTCGGCGGGGGACAGCAGGTAGATGCCCTTCCGGATGCCCTCGACGTCGACGTTCTCCGGCTCCGCGGGCTGCGGCATCGGCTCGTTGTAGACCGTGAGGTAGTAGATGACGTTCGGGTCGCGCCCGTCGGAGCCGTCGCCGTACATCCGCTCGAGCCCGTCCTTGACGATGTGACGGATCTCGTACCCGTACGCCGGGTCGAAGTGGACGACGTGCGGCATGGCGGCCGCGGCCAGCGGCGAGTGGCCGTCGGCGTGCTGCAGTCCCTCGCCGGTCAGCGTGGTGCGGCCCGCGGTGGCCCCGATGAGGAAGCCGCGCGCCATCTGGTCGCCGGCCGCCCAGAACTGGTCACCCGTCCGCTGGAACCCGAACATCGAGTAGTAGAAGTAGAACGGGATGAGCGGCTCGCCGTGCGTGGCGTAGGACGTCCCGACCGACTGGAACACCGAGGCCGACCCGGCCTCGTTGATCCCCATGTGCATGATCTGGCCGGACTCGGACTCCCGGTAGGAGAGCATGAGGTCGGCGTCGACCGGCGTGTAGTGCTGGCCGAGGGTGTTGAAGATCTTCGCGCTGGGGAAGATCGCGTCCAGGCCGAAGGTGCGGGCCTCGTCGGGCACGATCGGCACGATCCGCTTGCCGATCTCGGGGTCCTTGACCAGGTCCTTGAAGAGCCGCACCAGGGCCATGGTCGTCGCCACCGGCTGCGTGCCGGAGCCCTTGGCCAGGCCCGCGTAGACCTTGTCCTCGGGCAGCGTCAGCGGCTTGAACGTCGAGCGTCGCTCGGGCAGGTAGCCGCCGAGCTTGCGCCGTCGGTCGAGGGCGTAGGCCACCGCCTCGTCGTCGGGCCCCGGGTTGTAGTACGGCGGCAGGTACGGGTTCTCCTCGAGCTGCGCGTCCGTGAACGGCAGCTGGAGCGTGTCGCGCAGCTGCTTGAGGTCGTCGACCTTCATCTTCTTCATCTGGTGCGTCGCGTTGCGGCCGGCGAAGTGCGAGCCCAGCGCGTAGCCCTTGATGGTGTGGGCGAGGATGACGGTCGGCTGGCCGGTGTGCTCCCGGGCCGCCTTGTAGGCCGCGTACACCTTGCGGTAATCGTGGCCGCCGCGCTTGAGCGCCCAGATCTCGTCGTCGGTCATGTGCTCGACGAGCCGCGCGGTGCGGGGGTCCCGCCCGAAGAAGTGCTCGCGGACGTAGGCGCCGTCGTTGGCCTTGAAGGTCTGGAAGTCGCCGTCGGGCGTGGTGTTCATGAGGTTGACGAGCGCGCGGTCCTTGTCCGCGTTGAGCAGCACGTCCCACTCGCGGCCCCAGATGACCTTGATGACGTTCCACCCGGCGCCGCGGAAGAAGGCCTCGAGCTCCTGGATGATCTTGCCGTTGCCGCGCACCGGCCCGTCGAGGCGCTGCAGGTTGCAGTTGACGACGAACGTCAGGTTGTCGAGGTTCTGCTGCGCCGCCTGCTGCAGCATGCCGCGGCTCTCCGGCTCGTCCATCTCGCCGTCGCCGAGGAACGCCCAGACGTCCTGCTGGCTGGTGTCCTTGATGCCGCGGTTGTGCAGGTACTTGTTGGTCCAGGCCTGGTAGATGGCCGACGAGGGGCCGAGACCCATCGAGACGGTCGGGAACTCCCAGAAGTCGGGCAGCAGCCGCGGGTGCGGGTACGAGGGCAGGCCGCCGCCCGGGTTGGACTGCTCCTGGCGGAAGCCGTCCATCTGCTGCTCGGTGAGCCGGCCCTCGAGGAAGGCCCGGGCGTAGACGCCGGGGGAGGCGTGGCCCTGGAAGTAGACCTGGTCGCCGCCGCCCGGGTGGTCCTTGCCGCGGAAGAAGTGGTTGAGGCCCACCTCGTAGAGCGTCGCCACCGACGCGTACGACGAGAGGTGGCCGCCCACCGCGATGTGCGGCCGCTGGGCGCGCTGCACCATGACGGCGGCGTTCCAGCGGATCATGCGGCGGAAGCGGCGCTCGATGCCCTCGTCACCGGGGAAGTAGGGCTCGTTGTGCACCGCGATGGTGTTGACGTACGGGGTGTTGAGCGACACCGGGATCGCGACGTTGCGCTGCCGGGCGTGTCGCAGCAGGCTCATCAGGACGTAGCGGGCCCGCGGCCCGCCCTCGGAGTCGATCAGCCCGTCGAGCGACTCGATCCACTCGCCCGTCTCCGCGGGGTCGATGTCGGGTACCTGGCTCAGCAGGCCACCGATGAGTGGGCCGGTCTCGTCGATCGAAGCCACCAGAAGCTCCTTCGGGTTCTCGTGTGTGAAGTGCACCCATTCTCCGACCTTCCTGGGTCGAAAGTCACACGCGGCGGCAGCCGGCGGCCGTGATCTGCGCGACACTCGACGGGCGGGGATGGGCCCCTTGGCGGCGCCAGAGGGCCGCAGGTGGGCTAGCGTCTGCACACATCGAGGCGTCCGGACGATCGGGCGCCGCGTTCCGTATGGGGAGGGAGAGGTCCGGTGTCTGAGACCGCGGACGACGCCGCGCTGGCGGCGGCGCGCCTGGGGTTCACCTCCGGTCAGGTGATCCAGGAGTTCGGGTACGACGACGACGTCGACGAGGACCTCCGGTCGGGGCTGGAGACGGTCACCGGCTCCGCGCTGGTCGACGAGGACTACGACGACGTCACCGACGGCGCCCTCATCTGGTTCCGGGACGACGACGGCGACCTCGCGGACGCGCTCGTCGACGCCCTGACGGTCCTCGACGACAGCGGGCCCATCGTGCTGCTGACGCCGAAGGCCGGACGGCCGGGCCACGTGTCCCACTCCGACATCGAGGAGGCCGCGACGACCGCGGGCCTGCACCCGATGTCGACGTTCGCGGCGGCACCCGAGTGGTCCGCGACCCGCCTGGCGACGCGGGGCCGTGGTCGCTGACGCGGCGGCCTACCCTGACGGGATGGGCGACGTGGTGACCGACCTGGTGATCGGCGCCGCGGCGCCCGACTTCACGCTTCCGTCGACGAGCGGCACCCGTGTCTCGCTCGCCGGGCTGCGGGGCGCTCCGGTGGCGCTCGTCTTCTTCCCGTTCGCCTTCTCCGGCACCTGCACCGGCGAGCTGTGCGAGCTGCGGGACAACATGGCGGACTTCCAGCACGCCGGCGTCCGGCTGCTCGGCGTCTCGTGCGACCCGCCGCACGCCCAGGCAGCGTTCCGGCAGGCCGAGGGCTATCCGTTCGACCTGCTGAGCGACTTCTGGCCGCACGGTGAGGTGTCGCGCCGCTACGGCGTGTTCGACGAGGACGGCGGCCTGGCGATCCGCGGTTCGTTCCTCGTCGACGCCGATGGCATCCTTCGGTGGAGCGTCGTCCACCCGCGGTCGCAGGCGCGCCCGCTGGCCGCGTACCGCGAGGCGCTGTCAGCTCTCTGAGTCGCCCTCGACACCGAAGGTTCGTGACACCACCATGGCGAAGCTGCTCGTCGTCCGCGCCCACCCCCTGACGAGCGAGCTCTCCCGCTCGATGCAGCTGACGGACGAGTTCGTCCGGGTCTACCGGCGGACCCACGCCGCCGACGACGTCCTCGAGCTGAACCTCTACGGGCGCGCCGTCCCCGAGATCGACCTCGACCTGCTGTCGGCGTGGAAGAAGCTCGGCGCCGGCACCCCCTTCGCCCACCTCGACGAGGGCGAGCAGATCAAGGTGACCCTGTTCGACGGGTACACCAGCCAGTTCCTCAACGTCGACAAGGTCGTCGTGGCCAACCCGCTGTGGAACCTCAACGTGCCGACCCGGCTCAAGGCGTGGATCGACACGATCGCGGTGGCCGGGCAGACCTTCCGCTACAACGAGGACGGGGTCGCGGTGGGCCTGGTGCACGGCAAGAAGGCCCTGCACATCCAGACGTCCGGTGGCGTGTTCGAGGGCTACGACCCCGCCTCGATGTACGTCAAGACCATCTTCACGTTCCTCGGGGTGGAGGACTTCCAGCAGGTCTTCGCCGAGGGCATGGACCACGACCCGGAGCACGCCGGCGAGATCGTCGCCGCGGCGCTGGAGCGGGTGCGCGAGGTCGCGGCGGCGTTCTGAGCGGGCGCGGCCGGCTGACGCAGCGCGCGTCAGCGGGGGCCGGCGTCGCCGAACGTGGACGTCGACAGCGTGTAGGCCCGGTGCACGGTGGCGATGCGGACGGCGTAGTCCCGGTACCACTCGCGGCGGCCGCGGTCCTGCGCGGCGAGGTGCTCGACGACGCCCTTCCAGGCCGTGGCCGCGGCCTCGTCCCGCCAGTAGGACACCGTGATGCCGAGGCCCTCTCGGGCGCTCTCGAGCCCGAGGAACCCGGGCTCCCGCGCGGCCAGCCGCTCCATCGCCGCGGCGGTCGCCGCGTAGTCGCGGTCGCCCTCGGTGCGCAGGCTGGTGAAGATCACGGCGGTGTAGGGCGGCTCCGGCGTGCTGGCGATCCCGTCGTCCACGCCGCGAGCGTAACGACCGCTGCTCGGGTGGGCCCGGCCGGTCTCGAACCGACGACCTCCGCGGTGGAAGGTCCACACTTCGCGGCCTGTCCGCGGTGCGGCTGCTGCACGCTCTGCCGCTGAGCGAGGGCTACGAGGTCGGGGCGGCGGCCTGATGGACGCGGAGCCGCTGGTCGAGTCCTGGTGGGTCGTCATGCAGCGCGACGGCGCCGGCGCGTGGCAGCCGCACGCGTCGCGGCCGCGCAGCCGGACCGAGGCCGAGCAGTTCGCCGCCGACCTGAACGTGCTGGGCAGCACCCGCGAGCGCGGCCTGCTGTACGCCGCGGCGTCGGTGACGGTGCTGGCGGAGGCGCACGCCTGATGGGCGGCGGCGACCACAGCGAGTTCCGGGCCTTCGTGGTGCGGATCCTGCGCGCCTACAGCCGGCGAGTGGCGCACGCCGACGTCGAGGACCTCGCCGAGCTGCTCGCGGTGCGCGACGCCGTCGATGAGGCCATCACCCGGGCCGTGGCGGGGTTGCGGGACGCCGGCCGGTCCTGGTCCGAGATCGCCGCCGCCACCGGCACCAGCCGGCAGGCCGTGCAGCAGCGCTACGGCGTGAAGGTCGACGCCGTCTCCGCCCGATCGGCCTAGTCGCCGGGGCGAAGTCCGCGCCGTCCGGTGCACGTGGCCGCTGCTGCGGCCGATGGGTCTGTCCAACCCCCTACCTGGAAGGACGACCGTCCATGTCCGAGATCGACATCTGGGCCGCCAAGATGCGCGCCGAGGGCCTGGCGGAGCGCACCATCAGCGAGCGCGCCCGCATCGTCACCGAGTGCGCGAAGGCGACCGGCAAGCCGGCGACCGGGCTGCTCGAGGAGGACGTCGTCGCCTGGCTGACGACCCCGAGCTTCTCGCCGGGCACCCGGCAGAAGTACTACGGCGCGGTGCACACCTGGTCGAGCCACCTGCAGCGCGCCGGCGTGCGACCCGACGACCCGACCGAGAACCTGCGCAGCCCACGCGTGCCGCGTCGGCAGCCGCGGCCGGTCGCCGACGAGGGCCTGGAGCTCGTGCTCGGCTCGCGGATGCACCACCGCACTCGCGTCATGCTGCACCTCATGGCCTACCAGGGGCTGCGCCGGCACGAGGTCGCCAAGTTCCGCGGCGAGGACATCGACCTGATCGCCGGCACCGTCACCGTGGTCGGCAAGGGCGGCGTGGTCGCGGTCAACCCGCTGCACGAGGTCATCGCCGCCGACGCGGCCAGCATGCCGCGACGCGGCTGGTGGTTCCCCGCCTACCGCGACCCCACCAGCCACGTGCAAGCCCACTCCGTGGGTGGTGTGGTCGCCCGGGCGATCCGCCGGGCCGGCGTCAACGCCACCGGCCACCAGCTGCGGCACTGGTTCGGCACCAGCCTGCTCGGCTCCGGCGTCGACGTGCGCATCGTGCAGGAGCTCATGCGGCACGCCTCGCTGAACACCACCGCGCTGTACACCAAGGTCCACGCCGACCAGCAGCGCGCCGGGCTGGCGCGCCTGCGACCGCTCGCCGAGCAGCCGCACACCACCGAGGTCAGGAAGGCAGCATGAACCACCCGCAGAACCGCCCCCGCACGCACCTCGAGCGGAGCATCATCGCCGTCGTGCGCACACGAACCCTCACCCTCGCCGTCGTCCTGGCTGCCGCGCTGGCGGGATGCTCCGGCAGCCAGACGCCCGCCTCAGCGCCCTCCAGCGGCGCCGCGGCCGATCCGACCAGCTCCGCCGCCAGTTCCCCGCAGCGCGCCAGCAGCGGCCCTACCCAGATCCCGACGAGCGCGGCACCCACCACACCGGCGGCACCCAGCGATCCGCTCGCCGCGGCAGCCGTCAGGATCGGCTGCACCGGCTGGGCCGTCGGCTCGGACATGGCCCCCGGCGTCGACGAGTGGGGCACCTGCACGTTCAACGGCACGAAGGCCCAGCTGTACCTGATCACCTCCGACGCGAACTACAAGACCTTCGTGACGGCCGTGGGCTCCTACGGCATCACCGAGGCGCACATCGTGCGAGCAGGCAATGTCGTCGGGGTCGCCAACGACGGCACCCAGGAAGCCGCCTTCAAGGCCGCCCTGGCCGGCTGAACGCACGAAAGCGGGCCCCCGCCCCACCCGGTGAAGGGGTGAGACGGGGGCCCGCTTCGTTCGTGCGGTGAGGCTCAGGTCCGGGAGACGTCACTCGTCGTGCTGGAGCTCGTGATGCTCGGCGCGCTCGTCGGCTTCAGGTTGGGCACGACGACGACGCCGATACCGCCGAGCGCGGCCAGCGCCACGGTGATCCAGTCGGACAGCGTCACGGTGGCCCAGCCGGTGGTACTCGCGAGAACGGTGGCCAGGGCTGCAAGGCCGGCGCCGAGGAACGCGGCGACCCCCTTGGCGTAGGCCTGCGCGCCGGCGTCGAAGTTGGGGACGAGGTAGACGACGACTGCAGTCAGGATCGCGATGGCGATCGTGACCGCCTCCACGGGGGTGATCGTGCCGTCCGTGATGGCGGCGCCGATCACCGCGAGCGCGGCCGCGATGATGGCGGCGATCGCCTTGGCGTACTGGGTGAGCATGTGACCTCCTCAGGTCATGTTGGGTTGATCAGCGGCGCGTGGGACGGTCGGGGATAGGGATGCCGGCGCGGGCGAGGGCGACGACGAGCAGCGAGGTGAACGTCCGCTCGTCCTCGAGGTCGTTCTCCACCGTGGACAGGCGGCGTTCGGTGGCCTCCAGGCGGCGCTCGAGCCGGCCGGTGAACCGGTTGTCGGCGTCGGCCTCACGGGCGGTGGTCCGGTCACGGTGGTCCAGCCAGGCGCGGACGATGGTAGCGATCCACGACGCCCCACCCACGGCTGTGACGATCGCCAGGACGGCGGTGTCGCTCACGTGGTCATCCCTTCGGCAGGGCGCGGAGCTTGCTCGCGACGCGGGTCAGGTACACCAGCCGGTCGGCCTGGGCCACGGCCAGTCCTACGACCAGGAGCGTGACGACGAAGTCGGCGCCGTGCTGAATGAGGAGCGCCACCCACAGCAGTGCGGTGATCAGCGGCGGCAGCATCACCCACTCCAGGCGGTACGACCGCATCACGATGCCGACGAGGGCGACCGCGGCAGACCCCGCCACGACGGCTCCGGCGGCCTGCAGCAGCTTGGCGTAGCCGTCGACGTCCCAGGTGAGAAGTCCCAGCAGCAGCAGGAGCGCGTACCGTCCAGCGAGCGCGACCAGTTGCGACCATCGCGCCCACGGCGGCTCGGTGATGTACGGCATCGTCACCTCAGTACCGGCCCGACGCGGTGTGGGCCAGGTTGAGAGCGTGCTGGTGCAGCCGAGTGGTCTCGGGGCCGGCGTCGCGGTCGAAGTCGCTGGTGCGCGGCCCGCGGCCGAGCACGGCCTGCGCCTGGGTGTTGTAGAGCCAGAACTGCCGCACGACGATCGTCAGCGGCCCCTCGTCCCCGTCGACCTCGAGCGCCGGCTTGCCCGTGAGGTCCTGGATGTGGCTGGAGGCCACGACGCTGTTCAGGTAGGCCTGGTCGTGCTCGATGAGCGTGGAGCGGGGCGTCGAGATGGTCTTGTCGACCGGGGTGCCCATGACCTGCTGCCAGCGGCCGATCGTGACCGGGCCGCGGATCCCGTCTTCGTCGATGTGCGGCTCGACGGCCGGCACGGGCACCGGCGGCTGGGCGGGCGTGGTGCCGGCGGCCGCGGCGACCATCGCCAGGAACTGGTCCCACGGGAAGCCGGTGCCCGGGTCCCAGTGGTCGGAGGCGTGGAAGGCCTGGCTGGCGTCGACGTGACCGATGAAGCCCTTGGTGGTGCCGGCCGCCAGCTCGGCGACGCTCAGGTGCCGCAGTGGGATCCCGAACTTGGCGACCCAGTCGGCGCACACCCCAGCAGCGCGCGCCAGGACCGCCTGCGAGGCGGCGTCCTGCCAGTCGGCCGTGGTCTGCCCGGCCCGCCCCGCGAGCTCGATCTGCAGCCCGGCAGCGTTCGCTCCGGGGGCAGCCCACGCGGTGTCCTCGTCGGCCACGCACCGCACCGCCGAGTCGGTGTCGACGCACACGTGCGCCGAGGCCTGCCGCGCCGGGGTCGCGAAGACCCGGGCGACCGCCTCGGCCACGTTCGGGTCGTTCTCGTCGACCTCCATCGTGTGGATCACCACGTACCGCACCGGGGAGATCCGGCCCGGGTACCGGTTCGGCGACAAGATCGTGAGCATCAGGAGCCTCCTTGCATGACGAAGCCCCGTCGCGGACGCGGCGGGGCTGGGAGGTTGGGAACGATCAACGAGCTCAGGGGATGTCCGACCGCAGTCGGGCCGCCCCTTCTAGACCTCGGCGGGGAAGCTGATGCCGCGCAGGGACACGTTGGCGTTCGAGCCACCGGATCCGTAGGCGGCCACCTGCACCTGACCGTCGGCGGGCAGCGTCGTGCTGTTCACCGCTACGACAGCCGAACCTGTACCGGACGCGACGACGAACGTGGCGACCTTGGTGGGCCGGAACCCGGCAGGCAGGGTGAAGATCGTTCCGGTGGAGCCCGACTTGATGAAGCCGGCCAGGTACACGACGCCGTTGAGCTTGCGGTAGGCGGGGGACTCGTAGGGCGGGTTGCTGTAGACGAGCCATCCGTTCACCAGGGTCGGCGTCGTCCACGCGGTGGAGTCGTTGGCGATCGTCGCCCAGTTCGCGTCGCTCGTGGTGACGTTGCGAAGCACCAGGCCGACGTCCAGCTGGTCGACGTAGACGGGAGCGATGGCCGGGTTGCGGCCGGCAGCGACCAGGCCCGCCAGGACGGTGGCCCGCTCGGTGGCGTTCGCGACGGGGATCACGTCGTGGGCCGACGCGATCAGGTCGAGCAGGGTCTGACGGCGAGCGCCGTCGGAACCGGCGGGGATGACGTGCTTGGCGGCGTCAGTGCCCATCGGTGCACCTCCTAGGTGGTCGGGACGGGATCGGGGGCGACGTCGCCGTGGGCGGCATGCCAGTCGGTGTGCAGCTGCTCGTCGGCGACGACGACCCCGCAGATCTGGCAGATACCCCACATCAGGCGGCCCTCGTTCCGGTGACGGTCAGGACCATGCCGTCGCCGTTGCCGGCGCCGGCACAGGCGGCGTAGGTAGCGCCGACGAGCGCCAGGCTCTTGGCGGCGCCGGTGCGCAGCGCCTCGCACATCGGGGAGGTCAGCGCCTGGAGGGGCCCGGGACCCGGCACGACGGTGACGGTGTCCCCGCTGGCGGCGGGCATCCCGGCCGGCTTGGAGCCGTAGGGGGCTCCCTGCAGGGTGACCGCCGAACCGGCGTCTGCCGGGGAGAGGCCGACGCCGCGGACGGCGACCCCGATCGACTGGATCGACAGCGCGCCCAGGTTGACGATCTGGTCGCCGTAGGTGGCCAGACCCCGCAGCGAGCCCGAGCCGTACTTGTCGCCCTCGTACAGGGTGCTCGATCCGCCGTAGCGGCCGGTGTTCCAGTACGAACCCTCGTCGGTCCAGTGCCCCACCTTGACCTCCCAGGTGGACGACCAGGTGGGCGAGATCGTCGTCGTGAACGCGACCGTGGTCGCGCCTGGTGGCGGAGTCGGGGCTGTCGGGGTTCCGTCGGCGGCGGCGGTGGTCGGCCCGAGCACGAGAACCGGGGTGCCCCAGTCGTCGGTCAGGACCCAGGCCTGCGAGCTGACGGTGTACGTCGAGGGGATCGCCGGCAGGGTGCGGGACACGCCGCGCAGCGTCAGCGTCACCGTGGGCGGCGAGCTCGCCGTCGCCGTGACCGTGCCGGCCTGGACAGCGGCATCCGAGTCCACCGGTCCAAGGACCAGGACCGGGCGACCCGTCGTGGAGGAGACCAGGACGCGTGCCTTGCCCTGCGAGACGCTCAGCGTGGTCGCAGCAACCCGGTAGCGGCCAGGCTCGGCTGGCAACCACATGAGCGCACCCCGGATCATCACCTGGACCCGAACGTTGGGCACGTCGATGGCGTAGACGGTGCCCACCACGACAAGGCCCGGATCCTCGCCCGGGCCGGGAGCCTGCGGCATCGACGCGGACAGCGCACCGAGCACGTCGAGACCGCTGCTCACGTCCCCACCCCCACATCGGTGCGCTGCCCGGAGCCGATGTCGGACACCGTCAACGGCAGCTCGGTGCCCGTCACCCAACCCCACAGCGGCTCACCACGACGCACGACGGCCACCGGGTCGTCCAGCTCGAGGCGCGGATCCGGGGCGTGCACGACCGGCAAGATCGCGGCGGACACTAGCGAGCGAGCGAGCATGGTCGCCGCGGCCGCCTGCGCCTGCGCGACGTTCCCCAGCAGCGGGCTGCTCCACTCGGTCGTCACGGCCCCGTACGGGCCGGTGACAGCCATCGGTCCTGTGGCCTGCTCCGCGACCGCCTGCACGTCCTCTGCCCCTGAAGCGCTCGAGCGGGCCACGATGCGGTTCGCCGAGCCGGACCGGGTGTCCGAACGGGGGACCGCCACCACGGTGCCGCCCTTGCCGTCGGTGAGCGTCAACACCGGCGTGGGGACCTGTGGCAGGGGCGCCGCCATGACGATCTGCCCCCAGGTGTCGACCCGTAGCAGTGCCGGCCACGCGGTGGCGATGTCCTGCAGGGCCGCCAGCCGGTCCGTGCCCCACACCATCGTCGACGGCACCGCCCGGTCCGCCAGCGTCGCATCGACCGCCAGACCCATGCCCGGGGGCAGGATCCGCAGCGCCTCAGAGGCCAGGGTGCCGCCCGTCGCCGGCACGAGCGGCACCGCCGGCCTGTCGTCCTTGATGCGCCGCAGCCGCGACTCGCCGGTGACGACCACGTTGCCGTTGTCGTCGTCGTCCCAGTCGGTGATCAGGACGCGGGCCTTGCGGACCGTCCAGACCTGGTCGCTGACCGCCGACCCGACAAGCACCGACACGTCCAGCTCCTGGCCGTAGCGGGCCAGCGGGTGCAGCGGGTCCGACCCGGGACGCCAGTCGAAGCCGTGGTCGAAGCGGCGGACCGTGATCGACAGGGTGTGCAGGACGTCCGTGGTGGTCTTGCTCGTCAGCTTGCCGGACACGATCGGCACGTCCCGCAGGAACGTGCTGCCCAGCCACGAGGAGATCTTGCAGCCCCACCGTGGCGCACCAGCAAGGACTTCGCTGGTCAGGCCCGCGAGCGCGATCATGCCAGCGTGCTCCAATCGAACGCGTCGAGCTGGTCCCACGTGAGGGCCAGGGCGTCGAACTGGTCCCACGTCAAGCCGAGGGCGTCGATGTAGTCCCAGCTGAAGGCGACCTGGGCGGTGCTCGGCTCCGGCTCGTCGATCTCCTCGGCGGACAGGTGCCACGTGCGCCACCTCGACAGGGGCGACAGCAGCGAGCTGTCCCAGGCCGTCGGCTGCAGGATCACCGTCCCGGACAGGTCGCCGTAGCCGGGGGAGGAGCGCATCACCAGCGGCTTGCCGGTACCGAGCATCGCGTCCAGCAGGGCACTGTTCGGACCGTCGACCTCCAGGTCCCACTTCCAGCTGTCGCCGCCGGCGATGTCGGAGAACGGGATTCCCGAGCCCCGGCCTGCCGGACGTACGACCGCCACCCGAGGGGAGCCGGTGCGGGGCAGCTCACCGGAGGCCAGGTCGATTGCCGCGACGGTGGCACCGTCCAGGGACGTGAGGACCATGGGTGAGCCGCACGGGACCGTGAGGGTCGCGGTCGCGGCGATCGCCCCATTGACTGTCAAGGCCCAGTTGACAGTCTGATTCGTGGGGCAGCGGTCGTCCACGAGGGTGACGGTCGAGCCGTTCGAGACGCCCTGAGCACCGGGAACGGTCCACGACGCCCCCGCCGTGGAGGCCGCGATCGACCAGCTGGCACCGGTCGTCATGCCAGTGATCGACAGGATGACCTTCTGTGGGTCGCTCGACCCGACCAGGGTGGCGGCCAGGGCGACGCTCACCGCAGGGCCGCCTTCAGGGTGCGGACCGCCGCGTCGCGGGAGGCGACACCCATGAGGGCAGCGAGCCGGTCGGCCAGGTAGTCCAGGTCCTCACGGCGCAGCTGCACCGGGGCCGCGTTGCCTGCCGGGTAGACGTTCGTCCCGGCCGGGTGATAGGCGAGCTCGGGGCCGTCCTCACCGGTCCAGGCCAGGCCGCCACCGAAACCCGTGACGCCCGACGCGAACGCCGGGATGTGGGGCATCTGCGGCATGGAGAACGACGCGCCGCCCAGCCAGCTCGGCAGCGTGACGTGGATCTTGCCGATCGAATCGTTGTAGATGTCCGCCAGGCCGTTGAACTCGGTGCGGATCGGCCACGTCAGCACGTTCGCGACGGTGGTCCCGACCGTCTTGAGCTTGTCGGGCAGGCTGGTGAAGATGCCGGCGATGTGGTCGCCGATGCCGGAGAACCACTCACCGGCGGACGACCAGGCGCCCTTGATCCAATCCCACGCCGCGGCGCCGGCCTCCTTGACCTTGTCCCAGTGGGTGGCCAGCAGCACGATCGCGGCGATCAGGGCCACCACACCGAGCACGATCCACGTGACCGGGTTGGACAGCATCGCCACGTTGAAACCGGTCTGGGCGACCGTTGCCTCGCCGGTGGCCACCGACTCGGCCTGGGTCGCCGCCGTCGCGGCCGCGGCAGCCACCGCGTGGGCGGTCTTCACCGCAGAGGCGATCTGCATCACCGCGGAGAACCCGGTCAGCGCGCCGCCGGCGATCGTGACCGCCGGGCCGAGCTTGGCCGCGAAGTCCGCCGCCGTGTCCTCGGCCTGCGTCTTGAGCACGCCGACCTTGCCGGCGAACGTGTCGACGCTGGCCGCGGCCTGCCCCTGCAGCTTGCCCGACAGCTCCGCCACGGCGCCGTCGATGTCCTTCGTGCCGTCCGCGGCGGTCTTGATCTGCACCCCGTACGCGGTGAACGCCTTCGTCGACCCGCCGCCCAGAGCCTTGCCGAGGGTGTCGGCGGCGTCCTGCAGCGACGAGTGCTTGGCGGCCGCGTAGTCGGCCACCAGGCCCATGTCGTTCAGGGCCTTCGTCGGGTCGCCGAGGACCTCGGTGAGGGTGGCCAACGCGTTCTTGGTGTCGTCGTCCGACTTGCCGAACTTCTGGTTGGCCTTGACCGTCTCGTCGATGCGGGCCCGGTAGTCGTCGATCGACTCGCCGGCGCCGGTGAAGGCGGCCTCCAGCTGCTTGTCGGCCTGCACGTTGGACGAGGAGAACATCGACATCGCCGCACCCAGACCGACGACGCCGCCGCCGACCAGGCCGAGCTTGTCCGCGGTCGTCTTCGTCTTGCCGCCGATGCCCTCGATCATCGAGCCGACCTTGCCCAGGACGTCGCCGAACTCCCCGCCGACCGTCGAGCTCAGCTTGTTGAACGCCCCGCCGATCGTGCCGGTGACCTTGCCCGCGAAGGAGTCGACCGTCTTGCCGGACTTGTCGTTGGCGATGAGGTCGAAGATCAGCTGTGCCGACACGAGGTCACCTCCTGGAGTTCTTGCGGCTGTCGAGCTCGGCCCTGGTGTTGTCGGCGGCGGTGGCGAACATCACCCAGTCGCCGAACCGCAGAGCCCACACGTCGTCCGGGGTCAGGTTCCACAGCTCGGCGAGGATCAGGAGCCGGCGGCGGACCGAGGTCGCGAGCCACGGCTCGAGGGCGACCGCCGGGACCCCGACGCCTTGGGCGCCGGCGGCGGCGCGTCGCTCGGCTCGCCGGCGGGAACGGTTCCCGCCGGCGCCGTAGGGTCCGGCGCCTCCTCGAGCTCGGGCTCGACGATCTCCTCGAAGTCGGCCGGCCCCATGTCGAGGACCTCGTCCCAGTCGACCATGAAGCCCGCGTTGCGCAGCGTCAGGAACTGGATCACCGCGGTGGCAGGCCCCAGCACCGTCTTCTCGCCGGCGAAGAACTCGTTGATCGCCGGCATCGTCAACCCCGACTGCGTCTGCAGCTCCCACAGATCCCGGTTGCGGGCGTCGTCCGGCGTGATCATCCGCAGCGTCTTACCGACCCACGGGCGGCCCTGCGGGCCCTTGAACAGCAGTCGAGACATCAGGCTCCCTCGTACCTCTTGGCTTCGATGAGGGCCAGGCCCTCGGCGATCGCGTCCATCAGGTCCTTGCGCAGCTGGCTGGCCGTACCCCACGCGCCGCGGCTGAAGTAGTTGTCCGCCGGCTGCTCGATCCACACCTCGCGATCACCGAACACCGGGTGGCGCCACGAGTGCTTGCGGTTGAGCGCCTTGCGCAGCTCACCCTTGGAGGAGGTCAGCCGCACCGTGGTGCGGTACTGGTTGGCCTGCACCCGGAACTTCAGCCCCGACTCGATGTCGCGGCGGGCCCGCCCGTCCAGCCGCGAGCGCGCCGCCTCCCGGTTGACGGTGTCCAGGACCAGGTGATGACGCTTGCGGCCGGCCGCGTCGGTGCCGGCGTGGTACGTCTTGCCGACCGTCACGCCGCCCTTGTACTCGTCGAGGATCTCCGTCATCGCGGCGATCGCCACGTCCCCGGAGCGGCGCATCTTGCGCCGCACCGCGGTGGCCATCCTCGGATTGACCTGCTTGAGGTCGGCGAAGAAGCCGCGCAGGTCCTCCTTGATGTCGAAGCCGAGCACCAGCGCCTGGGGCGACGAGCTCGTGGCCACCCTCAGACCACCGTGTCGAGCGAGCGGTACACCGCCTGGATCGGCTCGGCGCCGCCGACCGGGTCCAGACCGGTGAACGAGTGCGACACCGTGATGACGTCGCCCTTGTTGCCCTTGGGCAGGTCGCCGTCGAGCTTGATCGCCGGGATCGCGAACTGCAGGAGCGGCTTCTGCCCGGTCACCATGTCCGCCAGGCCGGCGAACTCGACGAGCAGCGCGAGCGAGCCCTGCGCCATGTAGGCGTCGACGAGGTCACGCAGCGTGTACTCCAGGACGAAAGATCCGCTGATCACACCGTCCGACGCGCCCTTGGCCGCCGGCGGGCGGGACCGCTTGCCGGCACCGCCGAGGTTGTACCCGTCGGAGTCGACGTCGTTCTTCAGCTTCAGCGTCAGAGACTGGATCGACGCCGCGATCGGCGTGGTCATCGACGCCTTGGTCGTGGTGGTCGCCGCGGTCAGGGTGCCGCCCACCGACAGGTTCGCGCCGACGAACGTGAGCAGCTCCTGGCTGGCCGGGAACGACGCGGTGGCCAGCGCGGTGGCCGTGCTCACGTCGCCACGGCCGACCCAGCTGGTCTTGATGTTCGCGATGTCGCCCGACTTGGCCGTGACCTCCAGGTCGGTGCACACACACCCCGGGAACGTGAACGCGTCCACCGTCGACCCGAGCCGGGGCACGCCCTGCTGAATCGTGTACGAGTTCAGGAAGTCGGCCTGCTTGAGGGTGTGGACCTGCTGGTAGACCGTCGTGGCGCCGTCCTGGTTGACCGTCACCGCACCGAAGAACGCGTTGAGCAGCATGCCCAGGTTGCGGCTCGAGGCGTCGACCTCGATGTCACCGGTCACCTCGTACTTCGTCGGGACAGCGCGGTCCGCGCGGGCGACCCGGCGACCCGGACGGTAGCCGCGGCCCTGAGTGCGGGAGATCTTCTGGCCCAGGGACGAGTCGGCCTCGTAGAAGCGGGAGGTCGTCACGGCGGTGCCGTACGACGACTCGAGCCCCAGACCCACCTGGAAGTCGGACTGCAGCGTCATGACGATGCTCCTTCAGCTCGATCAGACCGTGGGCGTCGGCGGGTCGGCCGGCGCCTTGCTCTTCGTCTTCGTGCGGGCCACCACGGGCGCCCACACGCTGTCCTGGCCGGCCATGCCATCGGCCAGCGGTCCGTCGACGTCGAGCACCTGGCCGGCCGGCACGATCACGCCAGCGGCCGGGACCTCGAGGTCGACGCCGGAGATGTTGCGGAACTTCACGGCATCCTCCTCACGCGTTGCGGACGATCACCCGGGCGGTGAACGTCGCCTGGATCTCGGTGACCATGCCATCACCCGAACTGGTCTCGTCGGTCGAGGTGGCCGTGCGCGACTCAGCCATGCGGCACCAGACCACCGCGCCGTCCAGCGTCGGGCTCGTCACGTTCACGTAGGTCTCGACCGCGGCCATCAACGCCAACGCGCGCCCGCGCGTCACCGACTGGTCGTCCGTGATGCGCTCGACGTCGAACGTCGCCTGCAACGTCAGCTCGTGGTGGGTACGCAGAGTCGACGTCGCCGGGCCCTCGACGGTCGCGGACGCGACGAACTCGACCGTCACCTGGTCGGGCGCCATCTGCGGGAAGTAGTAGCCGGGCACGACCTTCACCAGGTCCGCGTCGACGACGTTCGCCAGCGCCGCCTGG
This sequence comes from Cellulomonas sp. 73-92, assembly GCF_001898175.1. Taxonomy (GTDB): domain Bacteria; phylum Actinomycetota; class Actinomycetes; order Actinomycetales; family Cellulomonadaceae; genus Cellulomonas. The sequence goes on along the minus strand of NZ_MKTH01000024.1, from coordinate 73,278 downwards.
CAGGCGGTGAGGAGCGCGGCCACCACGGTGGAGGCCGCGTCAGCGACGGTCGGGTAGGTGCCGGGGCCGCCGGCAGGGGCTGGGCTCATGCGAACCCGCCCCTGTCGGCGGCACGCCGGCCGATGAGCTCGACGACCGCGTTCGGCAGCGCGAAGCCCTGCGGGACGTCCGAGGTCGTCGCCCCGGTGCGCCGATCGCTGATCTTGCGCTGACGAGCCAGGAACGCGGCCAACGTGATCGCCGCCTCCTCGATGTTCGCGGCCGCCGTCGGGGGAGCGGTCCACGACACCGCCAGCAGACCGGGCGGGATCGGGCCGACGATGCTCGCCGGCGGGTCGAACGTGTACCCGACGGCCAGGCCGTCGACGGTGACCGACTGGATCGAGGCCACGTTCTGCGGCAGCACCACCTCGAGGCGCTCACGCCACGACCGGGAGTACCAGAACTGGCCCGTCTGGCCGCGGCACAGGCCGACCTCGTCCTCGATGCGGGTCATCGCCACCTCCGCCCAGCGGTCGGCCTCGGCGTCGGAGACCACCGCGGCGGTGACGCCCTTGAGCGCCTCGCGGATGTCAGCCGCGGTGATCGGCCACGCCACGAGGCTCAGGCCCGCTCAGGCGTCGCCGGCGGGGTGCTGCCGTCGGCCGTGGCCGGCGGGGTGGGAGCCGCGGGCGGTGTGGGCGGGGTGGTGGCCTCGGCGACCTTGGAGCGAGCGGAGCCCTTGCGGCCCTTCGGCTCGGTCTTCGGGTCGTCGGTGCCGAGCGAGCGGAGGTACGCCGCCAGGCGGGGGTCCGCCTGCTCGTAGTTCGCGGCCGCGGTCTCGTGGTCCCAGCCGCGGTCCTTGATGAGCTGCTCGTAGTTCTTCTTGATGTCGTCCGGGATGTCGTCGAACGCCATGGTCGTGCTCCTTTGCCGTCAAGGGGGTCTGGTCGTGCTGGGGTGCGGTGGCCCCAGGCGTGTGCCTGGGGCCACCGCGTCGGTGCGTCAGAACGTCGGCGCGACGAGGCCGAAGCCGGCCGAACCGGCGTTGCCGCCGATGACCGCGGTTGCGAGCGGGTACCGGCCGGCGGTGAACGCGATGTAGGAGTACGAGAGCAGGAGGACCGACATCGTGTCGGCGCCGTTGGCCTCGAACTTCAGCTGCCGGGGCATGCCGTCGCCCTCCTCCCAGAGGAGCCAGTCGGCGCGCCGCCCGACGATCACCTGGTCCTCGGGGCCGGTCCCGACGGCCGTGGGCACCGACGCGTCGGTGATCCACGGCAGGCCCTGGATCTCGCCGGCCGCGGCCGTCGACGGCGGGTCGAGCGGACCGTCCCAGACCCCGAGCGCGTTGAGCGGGCCGCACGCGCGCGGCACGACCAGCGGCCGGTTCGTCGAGTCCATCTGCGAGGTGAGCCAGCCCCACCGACGCACGTGCGCGATCACCGTGTCGGGCGCGAGGTACCGCCCGCCGCCGACCGCGGCGATCGCGCCGGCCAGCTTCGAGTACAGCGTCGGGATGGAGACAGCGGCCGTGAAAGCTGACATCTGGGTGATGCCGGCGGTGTTGAGCAGGCCGAGCACCTGTCCCGCGGAGCCGGTACCGGAGAGGACCTGGCCGTCGACTGCGACGCCGTGGGCGCCGGCGATGTCGGTGAAGACCAGGGTGTCGACGTCGACGCCGCCGCGCTCGAGGGTCTGGCGGGAGAGCTTCGCCGACCCCGCGACGGTTCCCACCGGGATCGTCAGGTCCGTCCAGGCCCCGTCCGTCTGCGACGGCGCGGTGTTCTGGCTGGCCTGCACGCCCGCCGTCGCACCGGTCGTGCCGCGCGGGACGGTGAGGGTCATGCCCTGCTCGGGCAGGGGCAGGTGGACCGCGACGTTGGCCGTCGGGCGCCCGGCGCGGGCGATCGGGGCCGCCAGTTCGAGCAGGTACTGCGGCGGCACCAGCGAGCCGACCGAGGAGGTCGTCATCGCACGGATCTGCTGGGGGCCGCCGGCGAGCTCCAGGCCCTCATACTCCCCGCCGCGCGACTGGATGCGGTTCTCGCCGTGCACCTCGACCTCGCGCTGGTGACGCGCCAGGCGGTCACGGGACTGCGAGTCGCCCCGGCCCGTCTGGTCGCGGTACAGGTCGGAGAAGAAGGACGTACCGCTCTTGGCCGTGTGCGCGGTGTAGACGCGCGGCTCGGTCTCGACGCGGGCGACCTGGTCGTACTTCGGCGGCTTGGCGCCCGGGGTGCGCTCGGACTGCAAGCGCTGTGCCGCCTGGTCGGCGGCGAGCTCGGTCTCGAGGCTGACGACCCGGTCGTTGAGCGCCGAGATCTCGCCGTCGAGCGCCGTCTTCGCGGTGCGCAGCTGCTCGGCCTTGGCCTCGTCGGCGGGGTCGACCGCGTCCTTCGCGCGGATCGCTGCGAGCTCGTCGGTCATGTTCGCGCGGTTCTCCAGCTTGGCGGCCACCTGGCCGCGCAGCTGGGCGATGAGCTGCTCCAGCGTCATCGTCGTGCTCCCTTCATGGTTGGTGAGGTGGTCGCCCTCCAGCCAGAGGCAAGAGCCGCCCAGGGCAGAGCCGCGGGTGGGCGATGCGCGAAGCACGAGGGGCAGCACCGCGCCCTCAGGCGCGGCAGTCGGTGGAGGCGAGCGGGGGTTGTCAGGCGCTGATCCAGCGCCCGTCGCGCCAGAAGCCGTGCGTGCCGCACGATCCGCAGAGGATCGACGGCGAGACCGTCAGAGGATCGGTGGACTCGACGCGCCAGCCGCGGTCGTCGTTCAGCGGAAGCAGCACGTCCGGGTGCCACAACGACGGCTCGCGTCCGGCGATGCCGGCCGAGGCGAGGTCAAGGAAGTTGCACTCGTGCGACCACAGGATGTGGCGGCCATCGTCGTCGAGACGGACCGCCGGGGTGCGCGTCATCGGGCCCGGTACGGCTGCAGGTCGGCCAGGTCGACAACCTGGCGGCCGGACTTCGCAGCGCGCAGGCCGGAGCCAGCGGTGGCGGGGTTGGCGCCGTAGCCGACGATCGCGACGTCGCCGCGGTGGATGTCGACGGACTCGATGTGGAACTCCATCCAGTCCGGCGACCAGGCGCCCGAGTTGATGACGAAGCGGAACGACATCTCGTCGACCAGGCCGGACCGCAGCTTCGGGACGATGTACGCCACGTCAGCGTCCGTGGGGTCCAGCTCGGGGGCCAGCACGTGCAGGCCCGTCTTCGGCCCGGTGAGAACCTCGTCGAGGCTCAGGGATCCGTTGGTGGTGCGAGCGATGCGCCGCAGCGAGTCGTGAGCCAGAACCAGGGGAACGTCGAGGTCCGGCTGAGCCAGGGTCGCGGCGAACGCGCCGGGCACGACCTGCTCGGTGTAGGGACCGAAGAAGTCCCACATCTCGTACCCGACACCGGTGACCGACGCGAACCCCTCGAAGGTCAGCAGGCCCGTGTCCGGCTGGTCGCGCAGCTCGACGCCCAGCATGCGTGCCGTGACACGCGACGAGGCGTGCGGATCGGCAGCGCACCGGCGCTGGGTGGGCCGGTCCGCCGCCCGCTTCATCGCCTCGGCACGGGCCTGTGCGGCCTCACGAATCGTGGTCACTGGATGCCTCCCGTCGTCTTCGGCTGCTGCTTGGCTGGTTCGCCGATGATCTGCAGCGTCTTCATCTCGTCGATCTGCTCAGGGGTGAAGGGCGGCAGGTTGTTCAGCGCCCGCTCCTCGGAGGGAGCCAGCACCTTGCCGGCCACCCGGCTGAGCAGGATCTGCTCACGTTGCTGGGGATCCATTCGCAGCAGGGCGTCGGAGTTGAGCTTCACGAACCGCGGCCTGGGCAGCCACTGCGACAGCGCGGTCTCTCGGCGCACGATCGGGGCGTTGAGGTTGATCACCATCAGCTGCAGGTTGCGCTGGGTGACGTTCGCGTAGGTGACGGACGACCCGTCGACCGGGACGTCCACCATGTCGCCGGGCACGCCGATGTAGCGGCAGACGTCGGACGCCGCGCCCTTCTGCTGGTCCAGGAACGCCGCCTCAGAGGCCTTCGCGCCGAACGAGTTGTAGGTCCAGTCCTTGCCGTGAACGAACGGCTCACCGGACTGCACCGCGGTCATGAAGCGCCGCTTGTGGGTCTCTGCCTGGACGGCGTCCAGCTCGCCCTTGTTCCACACCAGCTCGCCCGACGGCACCGCTGACCCCTGGAACCATGCGATCGCGAACGCCTGCGCCGACAAGGAAGCCTGCAGCGACCAGGCCGCTGCGGCCAAGGGCGACAGCCCGATCGGCGAGCCGGCGGGCACGTACGCCCGCTCGTGCCACACCTCGATCGTCGTGTAGTCGGAACGGCCCAGCCGGTAGCCGACGACCTTGCTGCCCTTGGTGTGGATCGCCGCGTCCTCGAACGGCACCGGGTCGACGACCGCCGGCAGACCGAACGCATCGCGAGCGACGATCAGTCCCAGGCAGTTGCCGAACCGGTCGAGGTCCATCTGCGTGGAGGAGATCCACTGTCCGATGCCCATCGGCTGACCGGCCCCGTACGAGGAGGGCTGCACCATCGACATCGGACTCGGGACGTCGACGTCGATGTTCTCGCCCGCGATGCGGCGGTACGTGTCGACTGGCAGCATCCCGATCAGCTCAGACCGCAGCCGTAGCGCCGCCCAGTACGCCGAGTTGCGCATCGCCGACGTCGATGTGACCGGAGCCCCCAGGCGCGAAGCACGCGAGCGAGCCAGCCACTCCTGCGGGGTGCCGTACGCCACCTGGTCGCGACGGAGAAGGCTCACCGCCCGCCTCCTCTCGTGTTGCGACGCTCGACGCGGCTCAGCACCACCGAGACCAGCAGCAGTCCCGCGCCCGCTACGGCCAAGCCGGCCGCCGGATGCCACGCCCAGGCCCAGACCGCGAGCGCGGCGACGAGCAGCAGCAGGCCGAGCAGGTCGAGCACGTCGGTGATCGCGGCAACCACGAGGCCTCCTCACAAGGTCGACCCGTCCGGGTCGTAGTCGTCGCCGAGCTGGCGGGCCAGCACGTAGCGGGGCAGGAGCACCGCGTACAGGGCGGTGATGTCCTGCAGGGAGCGGCCGCGGCTGAACACCCAGCGGTCGGCCACGCGGTGCTTGACGGCCGAGAACAGGGCCGCGTTCAGTACGGGGTCGCCGCCGTGCGCCAGGAGCTTGGTCAGCGCGTCGTCGTAGAACGCGCCGCACGCGTCGGCCTTCTCGCCGGTGTTGAGTCGCACGACGTCGAAGTCCTCGTCCTTCAGGTCCTGCTCGAACGCGCCCGCCCCGCCGCTGCCGTCGAGGGCGACGACGTTGCCGCCGAACTGGGCACGCAGCTGCACGAGGCGACGCACCGGCCAGTGGGTACCCTGCTCGTGGTCGAGGACCTCGAGGTACGCGCGGCGTCCGGGGTGGCGGGCCGCCATGCCGACGGCCGACCAGTCGCGGTCGGGGGAGACGTCCACGCCCCAGACCGGCTCGCCCCGCCAGTCGATCTCGTCCTCGTCGAGCTTGTCATCGGCCCACGCCAGCCGAGGGATCACCGGGTCAGGCACCTTCGCCGCCGGCCACCAGCCGAGGTAGCCGCGGTCGAACTCCTCCGGGTTGGCGGCGAAGCCCTCCAGCGCACCCTGGAACTTCGCCTCGGTCGTCAGGTATCCCAGGCCCGGGTGGTACGTCCACCAGGTGTTGGGGTCCTCACGGTCGGCGTCGCGTGGTGCGGCGTAGTGAATCAGGGCCGTGCGCGACGTGCGCTCGTGCATCGGCCTGGACTGCTCGAGCTCGAGCCGGGCGATCGCGGTGTCGAGCTTGTCCCGCAGGTACGTCGACGACGCGTCGCCGGCGGCCGACATGACGCCGAGCTGGGAGGCGGCGACGTTGTTCATCGCCGGTCGCGCGGATTGTTCGAGGCGGGCGTCCGAGTGGGCGAAGGCCTCGTCGATCGCCGCCTCGTGCAGCTTCGGACCGTGGCCCGAGGTGGCCTTCACGGAGTCGATCCACCAGCCGGCGCCGTTGGCGAACGCGATGTGCTCCTGGCCGCCCTTGCCCGACAGGCCCGGCTTCTTCGACCGCTTGCCGACGTTGAAGTCCAGGAACGAGCGGAGCGGGCTGGCACTGATCGGGAACCACATGTCCGTCTCGAGGCGCATCAGCGCCATCGTGCGGTTCTGCGCCGTGTAGCGGACCGTCGCCCGCGGGGTGAACAGGCAGCGGTCGGTGAGCTTCGCGCGGACCAGCGTCGTCTTGCCGATCTGCCGCTCGCCAACGATCAGGTACTCCTGGTACCAGGGGTCGCCCGTGTGCGGGTCGATCTCACCGATGATGTCGGCGGCGTCGCGCTGCCAGGGGATGAACGGCTCACCCATGCGAGCCGACACCGCAGCGATGCGGCCGCCGGTCGTGTCCCGGGTTGGGTTGCGTTCGGTGGAGTGCAGGGGAACGGCCTCAGGCCTGCCGCCCGCTCTCACTGCCGCGTCCCTCCTGCTCGATCGCCGCGAGTATCGCCTCAGCCTCGGCCGCGACACCGTCCGCCTCGCCGTGGTGGCCGGCGCCGGCGCCCGCGTCGTCCAGCCCCTTGAACCCGAGCAGGGCGATGCGCTGCAGCAGCTCGAACTGACGCAGCTGCAGCGGCGAGACCAAGTCGAGACGGTCGATCGTGGCGGCCTGGTCGAGGATCCGGGCGTTCAGCCGGGCCATCCCGATGTACGTGTGTCGGAACGCAACCTTGTCGTCCGGCTCCCGCAGGTCGTCCAGCAGCGCCGCCTCGAGCACTCCGTTCGGCGCGCTCATGTTCAGGCCCGCGGGCGTGACGACCGGCTCGGTCGGAGGCGTCGTGACGACGAGCGGCTCGCTGTCGGCGTTCGCCGCGGCCGCCGCGGCGGCGCGGCGACGCGCCCGCCAGTCCCGCACGTAGTCCGCGTGCGCGCCGCGGCACACCCCGCACTTGCAGCCCTGCCGGTAGCCCGAGGCGCCGTGGTTGGAGATCTCGCGCGCCATCACGCACCCCCGTTCTTCACCCGCAAATCGCTTTGGACCGTCCGAACGGACGCCGCCGCGACCATTCCCCGCGTCCGGCGTGTGAGACATCGCCGCAGGTCACACGCGTGTGAGGCCCCACGCCGGGCAATCAAGTGGGGGGAGAAAAAAAGGTCGATGGGGCGGTCGCCCACAATGGCGCGAACTGAAAAATCCGCGCGTCACGACAGGTCGAGGGGCGGCCAGTCGCGTGACCGGGGCCGGCCCGCAAGGCCTCGACCAGCACCTGGGCGACCGATCGACGCGTTGCACCCGAAGTGCGCCGGCACCAGGTTCCGCGGGTCGGTCGGGTGGCCGCCGTCGAGAGGCGAGACCAGGTGGTGCAGGCTCGGACCCCACGGGTGGTTGTGCCGCAGGCCGAAGAGGATCAGTCCGTCCGTCTCGCGCAGGTACCGGCACGGGGTCGCCTGGCAGACCGAGCCCGGCGGGCAGAGCTGCTGGACTAGGCGCCGCCACGTGCGACCCTGACGACCGCGACGCGGATCCCACTCGCTGAGCACCACGCACCCCCCGAAGGCTGGCGGGACCTCCGACCGCTAGAGGCTCGACCCGGCGACCCCTCGCCGCCCGCCAGCTGCACCCGGCCACGCCGAGGCGGTCCTGCACCCCGGGGCATGCCCAACCCCGGGAAGCACGAAGGCCCCAGCCGAACCGGCTGAGGCCTCGTGGGCATGACGAACCCACCGAGGTGCACACTAGCGCGCGACCGGCTCCTGCTCGTTGGACCCGGCGGCCGAAGCGGCGTGTCGCGTGTCGCTGGCCACGGCGGCGAGGTCGGCCTCGCTGCCCTCCCATGCGCCGCCGCAGTCCAGGCACGCCATCGTCAGCGGCTCCGGCACCACACGCAGCCCGCCGACCTTTCCGCAGGCCGGGCAGGGCACATGCGGCCGCAGCGGCGCGTCGTCCCACGTCGTCGTCACCCGGGCATGCACCCACCAGCGCTCCACCGTCCGGTCGACGCTGTGCAGCCACGCCCGGTCCAGGTCAGGGACGAAGCCCCGGATGATCCGCACCGCGTCGATGAGCCGGCGCGGGTGAGCCACCAGCTGCACACCATCGATCGCCGCCTGCACCCGCAGGGCCACCAGCTGCGCCGCCAACGGCCGCGCCTCCCGGTCGATCATCAGCAGCGTGTCAGCCGCCACGAGTGAACCCGGCGGACGAGACCCGCCCGACGACGACGAGCGGCCAGCCGTCGACGACGGGTTGCCCCGCGCCAGCTGACCCAGCAGCCCGGGCATCCGCACCTCGACATCCTCGGGCACCAGGGCATCAGTCCCCACCCGATGCACCCACCGCCGGGTACGCACCGTGCGAGGCTCGAGCAGCTCGTCCAGGCGATCGACCAGCCGGGTGCGGATGTCCTCGATCGTCAAGGCTGGGGCGCTCATCGTCCACTCCCACGACGACCACGACGCCGAGAGCGACCCAGCCCGTCACTACCCAGCCCGTCACTACCCAGCCCGTCACTACCCGAGTCCGACCCGACCCGACCCGACCCGGCGAGTTCGAACTCGTCGGAGGGCGAGTCGTGAACGACACGCGACGACTCACCTGGCGGTGCGCCGGCCAGCGGATCGGTGGCGGGAGCGGTAGCCGCGCCGCCCGGTCGCACTGGAGACGCGCCGTGCGGCTGCGTGGTCCGTGCGGTGTCGGGGTCGCTGGCTCGCTCGACCGTCTTGCGAGGCCGGCCGATGTTCTGCTCGACGACGACGCCCGCGTTCTCGAACAGGTACTTCACCGTCGCCGACCCGTACAGCGGCTTGACCGGCGGCGGGAAGACGGCATGCTCGGCCTCCCACTTGCCGGAGCGGTCGTCGTTGCGGGCGTGGTTGCACTCCCAGCAGGCGATCACCGCGGTGTCGACCGTGGCCGCCTCGCCGGGCACCAGGTGGTCGACCGTGGCCGACCGGTTGTTCGACGGCCCCGACCACACCACGACGATGCGGCACCACCGGCACTGGTCGCCGTCGCGCTGACGGATCGGGACCATCAGGCGCGGGTCGCGGGTGTCGTTGCGCTGCCGGTTGTTCCACTCCATCTCCGCCACCGTGCGGATGTGGATGAAGTCGTCCTTCTCCACGAGCCGCCAGGCGAGCAGCCCGTTGACCCGGGTGCGCTCGAGGAGCTTGACCCGCTCGGCGAGTTTGACGAGCTCGGACCACCTCGCGCCGCCGATCATCTGCACCGTGCCGATGTCGATCACGTAGTCCGTGGTGTGTGCGGCGACCTGCCAGGCGCAGCGGAACACGAACCCGGCCACCTCGTTGACCGTGCGCTCGTCGGCGCCCTTGACGCCGGCGACGGACAGCAGCGGGGGGTAGGTCGCGGCGTTGTCGCCGACGCGGGCCCAAGGCACGGGCGAGATCTCCTTCGTTCGGTTCTGAGCGGGGTGAGCCGCGAGCGCGGCGGGGATCGGGCTGGGTTCATGTCAGCCGTCGCATCTGCCGGCGCAGGTCGGCCTCCTGCTCGCGCTGGGCGCGCAGCCGCTCGAGGTAGACGCGGGCGCGGCGCTCGGCCTCGTCGAACGGGTCGATGCCGGCACGGTTGAGGGCCTTCAGCTCGCGGCGCGTCGGCCGCCAGGTGTGGGAGCCGCTCGGGTAGTGCGACGAGCCCTCACGACCGCCGCCAGGGGCCAGCAGCCGGACGAACGGCACGATGTCGAACGACCCATCCGCGTTGGGCTGGACCTCGACGTAGACGTCCAGGTCGTCGTCGATCGCCGCCCGGCGCACGTTGCGCGTCATCGGATCTCCCCGGCGGGTGCTGCGGCCTTCTGCTCGCGCGCCTGTCGGCACTCCTGGCAGAGCAGGTCGTCGTCGACGAGCTTCCACAGCGGGTCGTTGTCGTCGTCCTCGAGGCCGAGCCAGGAGTCGATGTCCTCCCGGGCGTCGTTGACCGTCGTGTGGTGCGTCGTGTACTCGTCGTCGTGGAAGCCCTCGCCGCAGCCGGAGCAGACGACCTTGATGCACGGCTGCCGCTCGACGAGCTGGGCCCAGGACGGCAGCGTCGGCGGGAGCGGTACGCGGGCGGTGAGGATCGCCTGGAAGTCATCAGCCAGCGTGTCGCCGTGGCGCTGGTCGTGGACCAGCAGCGCCGCCATCACACGCTGCATCCGACGCTCGTCGAGGGTCTGGCCATCGCCCGGGATCGCCAGGTGCGGGACCTCGCTCATCGGACCGGCCGCTCGTGCGTGCTGACCGACACCCGGACGAGCTCGCCGTTGTCGACGCTGACGCGCAGGGTGGACAGGTCGATGTCCGTGGTCCCGGGCGGGAACCGGGAGGCGAGCTGCTCGAGCCGGTCGCCGAGCTTGGCCAGCGCGATGGGCTTGCCGTTCTCGTTGCCAGGGATCAGGAACGAGTCGCTGACGATGGTCTTGGTGGTCAGGGCGGTCATCGGGCGGTCCTCTCGGTCATCAGCTCGTGCACGACGAACCAGGTGTCGTCGTCGTGCGGGGTCTTCACGCCGGCGGCCTTGACCACCTCGGCGCGGTGGCCACCGGCCGGCAGCAGGTCCTCGTCGGCCAGGCCCAGGGCGATCGCCGCGTCCACGAGCGCGCGCGCCTTGCGTCGACGCGAGGCCTCGGCCTTCGGCGTGTGCGCGAAGTCCGGCACCAGGGCGTCGATGTGCGTCTGCCAGGCGTCGAGCGTCGCTGCGGCGACCCACGCCGGGTCGCCATGGCGCGCGCCGGGCTCGCACCATCCGCAGGCGCATGCCGCCTGCAGCTCGCCGGCGCGCGCGGTGTCGCGCGGCACGTACTCGTGGCCGGCCGGCGCGACGTCGACGTCAGCCACCGAAGGCCTCGATGTCCGCGAGCCAGGCGAGCAGCTCGGGCTCGGAGACGGTCAGGTGGTCGACCATGCCGTACATGAGCTCGGGAGTGACGTGGTGGTCGAGGAGGACCGCGGTGCGCTTGCCGGCGCCGACCGCCCAACCGAGCTCGAGGTGAGCCGAGCGACCGCAGGGTGTGACCAGGACGCAGGCGTCGGCCCAGTGCATCGCCGCGAAGTCGGATCCGAAGGCCGCGTGCGCGCGTGGGTGGTCCATCGCGTCGAGGAAGTCCAGCGTCGGCACCGTGTCGTGTCCACCGAGCGTCTGCCGGTCGGTCGCCAAGCCGACCTCGTGCCAGGCAAAGCCCGTCGCGCCCGGCGGGTTGCGGAAGTCGTAGGCCTCGTGCCCGGCCCGCGTCAGCATGTCGACGACCTGCGGTTGTCGGGCGTTGCGCCAGCTCGACGCCACGTAGATCTTCATCAGCGGGCCTCGGGGCAGATGTGTCGGGCTGGGCGAAGCCGCTGAGGCAGGCGGTTGCGGCCGCCCTCGCCGGGCTGTGGGTGGGCGCGCCAGCCGCCGCAGCCGGGGCAGCGGTCGATCGCGGTGTCGCGGTCGGCCAGGGCCTGGCGGTGCTGCTCTTCGGCGTGGGTGCGGGCGAGGTCGGCGCGCCGGTAGATGCCCTCACGTGGGTGCGGCAGCGCCTGCAGGCCGAACGGGGCGATCACGACTCCTCATCCCCGTCGCCGCCGTCGTCGGGCTCGTCGTTGACGCCGGGCTCACGGAACAGTCCCTTGTCGGCGGGCACGCGCACGACGCCGGACCCGTCGATCTCCTGCGCGTTCCAGGGGCCGTCGATGACCTCGCCCGTGCCCTTGGTGACGGTCAGGCCGTCGATCTCCAGCTCGTGCTGACCCGAGTGCGCCGACCGGGCGGCGCGCATCAGCTTGTCGGCGACCGTGATGTCACCGGGCAGGACCGGCTCGATCGAGACGACGTGCAGCGTGGCCTCGACCTCGCCCGACTCGATCGCGGTCGTCAGCTTCGACACCCCGACCCACATGAGGACCAGGTGCTCGTCCTCTGGCTGGTTGATCAGCTGGCGCTCGATCGCGTGCATCCCGTTCAGCGCCGCATCCTTGGGCAGCGCACCCGACAGCTTCGTCACGGCTGCACCGCCTGGCAGCCGCATGACGACGTGTGCAGGTCACCGTGCTTGCCGTTCGGACCGAGGGGGCGCAGCACGTCCAGGGCGTCGATGAGCACCCCGAGCCGCGCCACGTGCTCGGGCCGACGCTCGGTGTATGGGCTTGCCGCGATCGCGGACTGCGCGGCACTCAGCGTCTCGCGGAGCATCTTCGGGCCGTCCGGGATCGGGAGGCTCGGCGTGGGACCCGCGAGCGCGGCGTCGAGCTCGGTGAGCTGGCGCTCGACCCAGGCGACGTCGTCGTCCGCGGAGTCGGCGACGGAGTGCCGCTCGGCGGCGATGCGGACCAGGCGGGGCAGGTCGCCGGCGAGGTGCCTGCGGCGCTCCTCGAGGGCGATCTGCACGGCCGTGGTGTCGGTCGTGTCGGTGGTGGTGGTCACAGCAGGGTCTCCTTCGGTGCGGTGGTGGCGGGCAGGTACAGGGCGGCGTAGGCCTCGAGGCGGGCCATGCCCTTGGCGGCGCCGGCGAGGCCTGCTGCGGCGTCCATGAGGCCTGCCACGACGTCGTGGATCGCGCGGCGCACGTCGTCGGGCAGGAGAGCGGTCAGCTCGGTCCTCGGGGCCGGGGCGGTGGTCGACACCGGGGCGGCGTCGGCGGGCGGCAGCGGCTCGACGGCTGCCGGCTCGACCGGCGCGGGATCCTGGGTGGGGGCGTCGGGTTCGTCGGGTGCCGGGGTGGACAGCGGTGCCGGCACGCTGGGTGCGGGATCGCGACGTGCGGGGCTGCGTGGGCGGTCGGGCTGGGCAGCGGACACGCCGTGGTCGCGCAGGATCTGTCCGATGCGGGACTCGCCCACACCGAACCGCTGCGCCAGGTCCCTCGTCGAGGGGTGCTCCGGGCCGGTGAACGCGGCGACGATCTGCTCGTCACGGCCCGGCACCAGGACGTAGCCGCCACGAGCCCGCAGCTGCACGCCGGCGTCGACGAGCCAGCCGCGCACCGTCCCAGCGCTGCGGTGCGTGCGGGCTGCGATCTCGGCCATGGAGTCGCCGGCGACGTAGGCGGTGACCGCCGCCAGCCGGTCGCGCGAGTCGGGGTTCGGAGCAGCCGGGCGGGAGGCTGGCGGCGCCGGCTTGGGGACGACCACCGCCGGGGCCGACGCCGGCGGCGCGGGGACGGATGCTGGCGCCGCCTGGGACGGGGTGCGGTGGTGGCCCTTGGGTGACAGCTGCACACCCTGCTGGTGCAGGATCCGGCGCACCATCTCATGGCTCAGGTCGAACCGGTGGCCGAGCTCCTGGATGCTCGGCTGGTCGTCCGCCTCGTAGGCCGCGACGATCTGCTCGTCACGCGTCGCCCGCCGCTCGGCCACGGTCGGGTCGTGCTCCGGGTCGTACGCCGAGGCCTCCGAGACGACCTGCCCGCGCGGCAGACCTGCCTCCATCCGGCGACGCTCGGCACCCTTGCGGGCCATCCGCTCGCGCCACTCCTCACGCGACTCGGCTCGCAGGGGCGGGGCGACGCGCAGCCGCGCCGGGTCCTGCTCACCCGCGTACGCGGCCGCATGCGCCGACGCACCGATCGTCTTGGGCACCGGACTCAGTCCTCGTCGCCCTCGTCGTCGTCGACGTCGTCGGCCGCGTCGTAGAAGCCCTCGTCGTCGACGTCGGCCTCGTCGGCCTCGTCGGCCGGCCGCTCGGTGAGGGCATCGACCTCCTCGCTGCACGGGGCGTAGCCGAGCTGCTGCAGCAGCTCGTAGTAGGCGCCGACGCGGGCGGTCGGATAGTTATCCGAGCAGAGTCCGTCCTCCTCGCCCAGCACGGCGAGCGCGAGCAGGGCGTGCCCGGTGTCCAGGGCGGCGATCGCCGCGGCGACCACGGCGTCATCCTCGTCGTCGCTGGTGGCGTTGCCGAAGGGCTCGATGCCGAGCCACGCCAGCAGCTTCTTGTCGACGCCGTAGGTGTCGAAGCTGGTCCACACCCACATCAGGTCACGGCGAGCGACGAACCCGGCGAGGATCGCGACCTGCTGTGTCGTGATCGACCGGGCCTTCAGCCCGTCGACGAAGGCTCTGCGCAGCCCGGTGAACCGCTCGTGCCGCTCGGCCTGCGCCGCGACGGCGGCGCGACGCTCGGCCTGCTGGCGCTCCCACTCCGGGTCCACCGCCGGCGTCGCGGGCTGGTCGCCGGCCGAGGGCTCCGACCGGGGCCGGAACAGGTAGACGTTGTCGTCGTACGTGTTGTGGAAGGTGCGGAAGACGCACGTCGCGTCGACGTCGCTCAGGTAGTGCTCGAGCCAGTTGGCCACCTTCTGCGACTGCGAGCCCTGCTGGAGCTCCCACCGGCTGATGTAGCCGACCTGCACCATGCCATCAGGCGCGTAGCCCTGGTACTCACCGTGCTCCCTGAGCGGGATCGGAGTCGCGCCGGCCGCCTGCAGGGCATCCACCACACGGGCCACCGCACGGGCGATCATGACCTTCTTGGTGGCCTTGGCGAGCTCGTTCTCGAAGTCCGCCGAACCCAGCACCTTCGCCAGCTGCTCGACGAGCTCCGGGTCGTCCTCGAAGTCGGACAGTCGATCGGCCTGCGCCAGCGTCGCCTGCCCCGTGTGCAGCTTCTCCCGGGCCTTCTCCGGCAGGCTGCCCAGGCGCAGCCGGCGCCGCACAGTGGACTCGCTGCGTCCGGTCTCACGGGCGATCGCGTCGACGTCGAGACCGAGGTCGAGGAGGCCCTGGTAGCCGTCCGCCTCCTCGATGGGCGAGAGGTCCGCGCGCTGCACGTTCTCGACGAGCATCAGCTCGAGCTGCTGCGCCGGCGTCAACGTCTCGTCGACGATCGCCGGCACCGAGTTCAGGCCGGCGAGCTTCGCGGCCGCGGCGCGGCGGTGGCCGATGACGGTCTGGTAGTGGCCGGACGGCTCGTCGTCGGTGTCGAGGATCGGCACGACGGTCAAGGGCTGACGGATGCCGCTCGAGCGGATCGAGTCCGCGAGCTCGGTCAGGTCCCCGAGGTCCCGACGAGGGTTCTTGGGGTGCGGGAACAGCGTCGTCAGCGAGATCTCGACGAGCCGCGGCAGGACACCCGTCAGCTCGTCGAACGCCGGCGACGGCAGGTTGCGGACGGTGGTCGGGATCTCGATCTCGGCGCGCTTCCCCCGGGCGGCCATCAGCGCTGCCCGGCTTCGCTGTAGGTGTAGTTCGATGCCGGGAACGGCCCCGCCACACCGCCAGGGAGCTCGAGGTACACCGATTCCGCCTCCACGCGCACGACGCGACGTGGATCGAGGTCGTGGTTCTTGTGCCAAGCCATGCGCCCGACCACGGGCAGGGCCGCGGCCTCGTCGTCCTCGGCGTCGGCGTTCTCGATCGCGGCGATCAACAGCGCGGCGGCGCGGGCGAGGTTCGCTCGAGCGAGCGAGCGGTCGGCCAGCCAGTCGGCCTTGTCAGCCGAGCGACGGGCGGCCATCACGAGGCGGCCCAGGTCCTCGCCGTCGGAGTCGCCGGACGCCTGACGAGCCGCCAAGACGTCGAGCAGCGCCGCGGCTGTCGCTTCGCTCGCGTCCGCGAGCGCGACGACGGCGCGGCCTTTGGCGGTGACGTCGATGTTCAGCGTCACGGGGATGGAGTCGGGGGTCTTTGCCATGAGGGGTGCTCCTGGAGTGGTGGTCGGGGTTCGTTCAGTCGGAGTCGGAGTCGGGGTCGTAGTCGTCGTTGGCTCGGCGCATCGCGGCGTCACGCGGTGGGCGGCCGTTTCGCCAGCCGAGGCGCCGCAGGTAGGCCAGGTGCCGCTGGTGGGCCTCCTCACGGGCCTCGGCCTCCGCGGCCGCACGGGCCTGCTCGGTGCGGCAGATCGGGCACCAGAGCTCACCGTCGGGGCGGCGGCCGGCGCGGCCGCCGTGGCGGCACGTGACCGGGGTGAGGAGCTCATCGATGCCGCGCGTCACGGGGACCCACCACCGCGACGCCGCTCGTACCAGGCCTCGAGCCGCCCCAGGGCGACGCAGCCGGCCGCCGCGGCCAGAACCACCAGCCCGGGGGCGATGAGGACGCAGCAGGCGACCTGCTCGGCGCGGCGCCACCCCGGCGTGGCAACGACTTCGCCGGCGACGATCACCGTCGCCGAGACGGCCGTCACCACGGCGAGGGCCAGCAGGATCCGGCCCAGCGCGTCAGCCGAGCGACGCGACGGGCGCGCATGCTGCGGCGTGCCCGCGTGCAGCAGCTCGAGGTCCGCCTCGTCCCGGGCCGTCACGTGTCCCTCGAGATGACCGACGGGCTCGGTCGTGGTCGCCTGGATCAGGGCGAACACGTCGGGAGCAGCGTCGTCGGTCACCGGGCACCGCCCAGGATCCGGGAGCCGATGCGCTCGAGCTCGAGCTGAGCGACGACCAGGACCGGCACCGCCAGCAGACGGCCCCGCGGCGTCGCCAGGTCGAGCGCGAACACTCGACGCGACGCGTCGTCGAGGATCGCCTGCTCGGCGTCGGCACGCATCCGACCGACGTACGACAGCTTGTTCAGCGAGATCATCACGGGGCCTTCCAGTCGATGAGTGGGACTCGCAGGAGAGGGAAAGGGGCCAGCCCGGCGGCAGGGGGTAGCGCACGGGCCGGCCCCGGATCAGGTGGTCTGCGGCGGCCACACCCACACCGAGCGCTCGACGAGGCCTCCGTCGAGCCGCGTGAGCACGTGCACGCCGCCGTCCATGTCGAGAGCCGGCAGGACGCGCACGTCCTCGACGTCGTCGAGCTCCACGCCCCACCAGTCCGCGACCGCGGCGATGAACTCGCCCGTCGCAGCCGCGAGCCGGGAGCGGTCTCCGTCTCCGGTGGCGACCAGAACCCCGGTCGGGGACGGTGCCTCTCCGTCCCCGACCGGGCCAACCGCCGACATGCCCTCAACCGCGCGGCCACAAGGCGCGGGAGAGTCGGCGGGATCTCCTACGGTCGGGACATCAGCCGACGACGTTGGAGCGTCGACGGCACCGACGACCGGCGAGGGACCGACCTCGACCGATCCGACCGAAGGAGAAGAACCATGGGCGTCCTGCACTACGGCCCGACCGAGCTCGACATCGCCGACGCTGACCTCGTCACGCTCCAGTTCGCCGTCTGGAAGGCCTTCGCTCGCGACATCACCTTCCACGTCGAGCTCCGCCGACCCGCGGACACCATCTGGCTGGTGTTCAGCCCCGGCGTGCCGCTGGCCTTCGTCGTGAACAATGTCGAGCCCGTCCACCGGGGCGCCGACCTGGTCGCTCGGTGGGAAGACGAGGCCACCGGCGGCGGCTGCATCACCATCGACGCCTTCCCCGACGACAGCGAGACCACCGCCTGAACGTCGAGCGGGATCCCGCTCCGCCTTCAGCCACTCGCGTCGCGCGTCCGCGAACCGCAGATCGCAGAACCCACCAAGCGGCGGCCCGTACGGGTCCGCCGGATCAGCCGGCGGCGGCAGCTCGGTGCTGCGGTAGCTCCTCGGCAGCCCGAGAACACGATCCCGCTCCAAGGAAGCGCGGCGAGCCGCACGCTCGGCACGGTCCGCGGCATCCGAAGCCCGAAGCATCGCCACCATGGCGAGCGCGCAAAGGAGGCCCGTCACGGCCACCGCAACCCATTCAGCCGCCGGCGTGCTCACGACGCGCTCCGTGCGAGCAGGTGCTCGACGTCCCGCCGCCGGAAGCGGCGATGACCCGTCGGGGTCCGTAACGCCTCGATGCGACCCGCACGCTCCCAACGCTTGAGCGTGTCAGGGTGCACCGCCAGCAACTCGGCAGCCTCGCCGACACTGAGGAGTTCGTCGTGATCCGCAGCATGCTTGGTCCGCATGGGTGCAGAGGTAAGCATGCTGCGAATAGCGGTGTCAATGGGCGAATTCGGCGTGTCGCCGTGTTGCTATCCCTTGCATGGGTTCGCGTGGGGTGGCATGGTGTGGCCATGAGTACGCAGCAGGCAAGCGGCTACGTGATTCCCAGCTGGTCGCTCGGCGACCACTTCCGCAAGGCGCGGCTCCAGGTGGAGATGGGCCAGAAGGAGTTCGCCGAGTCGCTCGGTGTGCCCGCCGGTTCACTCGCCGCCTGGGAGACCGATCGCTCGCGGCCGCGGGATCTCGTGGCGATCGCGAAGCGGATCGAGATGCTCACGCACATCCCCGCGGCGTGGATCCTCGGCCTCGAGGTCCAGACCGGTCCTGGCGATGGTGGGCCCGGCCGGTCTCGAACCGACGACCTCCGCGGTGTAAGCGCGGCGCTCTGACCAACTGAGCTACAGGCCCGACGGCGGCGAGCCTACCGGGCGCGGCAGGATGGGCCCCATGCGCGCAACCCTCATCCACGGCCCCCGTGACGTCCGTCTCGAGCACGTCCCCGACCCCCGCGTCGAGCTGCCGACCGATGCCGTGGTCAGGGTGGTCGCCGCCTGCGTCTGCGGCTCCGACCTGTGGCCGTACCGTGGGGTGGCCCCGACTCCGGAGCCGCGGCGCATCGGCCACGAGTTCGTCGGGATCGTGGAGGAGGTCGGCGCGTCCGTCGCCGCTGTGCGGCCGGGCGACTTCGTCGTCGCGCCCTTCACCATCAGCGACAACACGTGCGTGCACTGCCGCAACGGCGTCCAGACCTCGTGCGTGCATGGCGGCTCGTGGGGCGCGGTCAACGACGACGGCCTGTTCGCCGATGGCGGCCAGGGCGAGCGCGTGCGCGTGCCGTACGCCGACGGCACGCTCGTGGTCGCGCCCGCCGTGCCGTCCGACGAGCTGCTGCCCGGCGTGCTGGCGTGCAGCGACGTCATGGGCACCGGGCACCACGCCGCGCGCTCCGCGCGCGTGGGGGCGGGGTCCACCGTGGTCGTCGTCGGCGACGGTGCGGTGGGCCTGTGCGCGGTCATCGCCGCGAGGCGGCTGGGCGCCGAGCGGATCGTCGCGATGAGCCGGAACCCCGCGCGGCAGGCGCTGGCCACCCGGTTCGGCGCGACCGACCTGGTGGCCGAGCGCGGCGCCGAGGGGGTGGCGCACGTCCTCGACCTCCTCGACGGCGTCGGGGCGGACAGCGCGCTGGAGTGCGTCGGCACCAAGGAGTCGATGCAGCAGGCGCTCGACGTGGCGCGGCCGGGCGGCCTCGTCGGGTTCGTCGGCGTGCCCGCCGGCGGGCCCGAGGTGTCGGTGCGGCAGATGTTCGGCACCAACGTCGGCGTCGTCGGCGGAGTGGCGCCGGTCCGCTCGTACATCCCCGAGCTGCTGGCGGACGTGTGGTCCGGTGCGATCGAGCCGGGCCTCGTCTTCGACCTGACGCTGCCGCTCGACGAGGTCGCGCAGGCCTACGCCGCGATGGACGAGCGGCGCGCGGTCAAGGTGATGCTGCGCCCCTGAGCCGGAGCGCCGCCCTCCGGCATCCACACCAGCCCCACGCCTTGCGGCGAGCCGAGCTGCAGAGTCGCAGCGGCGGCGGGAGGGTCCACGGCTGGCGCGGCGCCGGTAGGTTGCGGCTGTGACCGCGACCCCCACCCTGGCCGACGTCGTCGCCGCGCTCGAGCGGCGCTACCCGCTGCGGGGGGCGGAGAGCTGGGACGCCGTGGGGCTCGTCGTGGGCGACCCCGCGCAGCCGGTGCGCCGGGTGCTGTTCGCCGTGGACCCGGTGGCCGCGGTGGCCGACGAGGCCCTGGCCTGGGGCGCCGACCTGCTGGTGACCCACCACCCGCTGTTCCTGCGGGCCGTGCACTCGGTCGCCGCCACCACGTTCAAGGGCGCCGTGGCGCACGGCCTGGTCCGCGGCGGCGTCGCGCTGTGGGCCGGCCACACCAACGCCGACGCTGCGGCGGGCGGTGTCGCGGAGGCGCTCGCCGAGGCCATCGGCCTCGTCGACCTCGCGCCGCTCGTCGCGGCACCGCGGGAGCCGATGGACAAGATCGTGGTGATGGTCCCGGTCGGTCACGCCGAGGCGATGGTCGACGCGCTGGCCGCCGCGGGCGCCGGGGCGCAGGGGGAGTACACCCGCGCAGCGTTCACCTCGACCGGCGAGGGCACGTTCGTCCCGGGCGAGGGCGCACACCCGGCCATCGGCGCGCCGGGCGTCCGGGAGACGGTGGTCGAGGCGCGCGTCGAGATGGTCGCGCCGCGCGGCCGCCGCGGGGCCGTCGTCGCCGCGCTGCGCGCGGCGCACCCGTACGAGGAGCCCGCGTTCGACGTGCTCGAGGAGGCGGCGCTCGCCGCCGGCACCGGGCTGGGCCGCGTGGGGCGCCTCCCGGAGCCGCAGCGGCTCGCCGACTTCGCGGCGCGCGTCGCCGCGGCCATCCCCGCCACCGTGCAGGGCGTGCGCTACGCGGGCGACCCGGGCCTCGTCGTGCGCACCGTGGCCGTCCTCGCCGGCGCCGGGGACGGCGAGTTCGACGCCGTGCGCGCCGCGGGCGTCGACGCGTACGTGACGTCCGACCTGCGCCACCACCCGGCGTCCGAGGCGCGCGAGCGCGCGCTGTTCGAGGGGCGCGGCACCCCGGCCCTCGTCGACACCGCGCACTTCGCCTCCGAGTGGCCGTGGCTGGAGCGGGCGGCGCGGGCCCTCGTGGCCGACCTCGCGGCGGCGGGCACTACCGTGGAGGCCCGGGTCAGCACGCTGTGCACCGACCCGTGGACCGCCCGGGTGGGCGGCGCCCCCGACCGGAAGGACAGCGTGTGACCAGCGCCCCCCTCGCCGACCAGCGTCAGCTGCTCGTCGTGCAGGACCTCGACACCCGGCTGGACCAGATCGCGCACCGGCGGGGACAGGTGCCGGCCCTGGCGCAGCTCGTGGCGCTGGACGCCCGCCTCAAGGACCTGTCGACGGCGCTGGTGACGAGCCGCACCGCGGCGAACGACCTGCGCCGCGAGCTGGCGAAGGCGGAGGCGGACGTCGAGCAGGTGCGGGCGCGCACCAGGCGCGACCAGGACCGGCTGGACTCCGGGCAGGCGAGCGTGCGGGACACGCAGGCGCTGCAGAGCGAGATCGAGCACCTCGCCGGCCGGCAGGCCGAGCTCGAGGAGGTCGAGCTCGCCGTCATGGAGCGGCTCGAGGCGCACACCGCCGCCCTCGACGAGCTCGAGGCCGCGAACGCGGAGGTCGAGCGGCAGCGCGCCGAGGCGCAGGCGTCGCGCGACGCGGACTACCGGGCGCTGGACGACGAGGCCGCGGGCGTCCGCGCCGAACGGGCGAGCGCCGCGGACGGGCTCGACGCCGGCCTCATGAGCCTCTACGAGAAGCTGCGCGCGCAGCTGGCCGGCCGCGGTGCGGCTGCGCTCGTCGGGCGCCAGTGCCAGGGTTGCCGCATGGAGCTCAACCCGCTCGACCTCGAGAAGGTCAAGGCGGCGCCGGCGGACCAGGTGGTCCGCTGCGAGGAGTGCGGCCGGATCCTGGTGCGCACGCAGTGACGAGCACGACCTTCGTCTCGGGCAAGGGCGTCCGGTTCGACGACGAGACGCCGGTGACGGTCGTGCTCGTACGGCACGGCCAGACCGAGATGACGGTCGCGCGGGGCTACTCCGGGTCGGGCGAGCCGGGTCCGTCGCTCGACGAGACGGGCCGTGCGCAGGCGCGCGACGCCGCCGCGCTGGTGCACCGGATCGGCACCGACCTCTGGGACGACATCGCCTACCCGAGCCAGGTCATCGCCTCGCCCATGGTCCGCACGCAGCAGACCGGTCAGATCGTGGCCGAGCGGCTGGGCCTGCCGTTCTCCGTCGACGCCACCTTCCAGGAGGCGAACTTCGGCGACTGGCAGGGGCTGACCGCCGAGGAGATCGAGGCGCGCTGGCCCGGGCAGCTCGAGCCGTGGCACACGCTCGGGCTGGTGCGCCCGGCCGGTGGTGGTGAGTCCGTGGCCGACGTCGGTACCCGGGTCCGGGAGGGCCTGGTGCGCCTGCAGCAGCTCGGCGGCCCGCGCACCGTCGTCGTCGTGTCCCACGCGGTGGCGATCCGGGCGATGCTCGGCGTCACCATGGGCGCCAACCCCGGGTCGTGGAGCCAGCTGCGCGTGGCGCCGGCGTCGGTGAGCATCGTCCGGCTGTACTCCGACCGGCGCGACGAGATCGCGGTGGTCGGCGTCCCCGGCGAGGGCTGGTCGCAGGTCCCGCAGCACTGAACGTCCGAGCAGGCCGGGGGTACCGGCCTGCTCGGACGTCGCAGCACTACTCCTGGGAGACCGCGTCCAGTACCGGGAGCCGGGCGGCGCGGACGGCCGGCCACACGGCCGCCGCCACACCGACCGCGACCGCCAGGGCCAGCATGGACAGCAGGCTGCCCGCGGGGATCGACAGCTGCGACAGCCCCTGGTCGTGGAACACCCGGGGGAGGGCCGCCGCCAGCCCCACGCCGGTGACGAGCCCCACCACCGTGCCGCACACGGCGGTGAGCACGGACTCCGTGGTGATGGTCCCGGCGAGATGGAGCCTGCCGAGCCCGACCGCCCGCAGCAGCCCGATCTCCCGGGTCCGTTCGATCACCGACAGCGCCAGCGTGTTGACGATGCCCAGCACCGCGATGACGATCGACAGCCCGAGCAGCGCGTACAGGATCGCCAGGATCTGGTTCACCTGGGCGGCCAGCCCCTGGACGAACTCGTCGGAGTTCATCACCGAGACCACGTAGTACGGCTTGACGATCGCCGTCAGCTCGCCGCGCATCGCCCCGAGGTCCGCTCCGGGCGCCGCCACGACGGTGACGGTCGTGTCGGTCTGCTGCGCCACGGGCACGAGGCTGTCGAGCACGGCCGGTGACGTCACCACGCCGGCGCCGAGGGCGACGGAGCGGTAGAGGCCGCCGATGGTCAGCGTCTGCGTCGCGGAGGGTCCGGTGACGGTGATCCGGTCGCCGATCGCCAGCCCGTGGTCGGTGGCGTAGGTCGTGTCGACCACGGCCTGGCCGTGCGCCAGGGCGTCGGCCGCCGGCCCCTCCACCGTCTCCGGCGTCAGCACCGTGCCGAGCATCGCGGGGTCGATTCCGGCCACGCCCTGGGTCGTCGTCGTGCCCTTCGCCTCGACCGGCGCCTCCGCGAACGGCAGGCCGTGCACCGCGGCGACGCCCGGCAGGGCCTTGACCTTGTCGACCACCTCGGGCGCCACCGTGTCCGGCCACTCGGTGCGCAGGATGTAGTCCGCGTGCATCTCGCTGACGACGACGTGCCGCATCGACACCTGGGTGGAGGTGGCGAGCACGGCCGCGGCCCCGACGAGGGCCATGCCGATGGTGAGCGCGCCGGCCGTGCTCGCGGCGCGGCGCGGGTTGCGCACCACGTTGCCCCGTGCCAGCCGGCCCACCGGGCGCCACCAGGCGACCGCGGGAGCCGCGAGCCAGCGCACGACGGCGGGCACGACGATCGGCCCGACCACCAGCACGCCGACCACCGCCGCGGCGGCGCCGAGGCCCAGGAGCGTGCCCGCCCGGTCGGCGTCCGGCCGGACCGCCGCGACGACGACGGCCGCGACGCCGGCGACGACGAGCGCCAGGCCCGCCCAGCCGCGGCGGTGCAGCGACCGCTCGTTGACCGTGACCTCGTCGCGCATCGCCTCGACCGGAGGCACCACGGCGGCGCGGCGGGCGGGCAGGGCGGCCGCGGCGACCGACACCACGGTGCCGACGACGAGCCCGACGAGGATCGTCGACGCGGACAGCGGCACCCGGCTGGACAGCGTCATGTCCATCCGGCGCAGCAGCGCACCGATGCCCTCGACGAGCCCGAACCCGCCGAGCACGCCCACGGCCGACCCGACCAGCCCGACGACGACCGCCTGCACGACGATCGAGCCGAACACCTGCGCCGGGGAGGCGCCGACGGCCCGCAGGAGCGCGAACTCGCGCATCCGCTGGCGCACGGACATGGTGAACGTGTTGGCGATGATGAACGCGCCGACGAAGAGCGCCAGCACCGCGAACACCAGCAGGAACGTCGAGACGAACCCGAGCTGCTGGGCGATGGCGTCGTGCGTCTCCTGCCGCAGCTGGTCGCCGGTGACGACCTCCGTGCCCGCGGGGGCCACGGCCTGCAGCCGCTGCACCAGCTCGCTGGGGGACGTCCCGGGCTGCGCGTGCACGCTGATCGACGAGACGGTCCCGGCGGGCGCGAACGCCGCGCGCATCGTGGCCTCGTCGAGCAGGACGATCGTGGCGCCGGCCATCGGCGCGGAGAAGTCGGCCTCGCCGACGACCGTGACCTCGGTGGCCTTGCCGAGCACCACCAGGTGGGTGCGGTCGCCGATGTGCAGGCCGGACGACTCCAGGGTGTGCCGCTCGAGCATCACCTCGGAGGCGTTCGTCGGGCCGCGGCCCTCGACGTGGGTGAAGGTCGGGTCGTCGGCGTGGAACGGGAGCGCGAAGCTCGGCGCCTGCGTGCTGCGCACGGCGGTGCCGTCGGCCCCGACCAGCGTCACGGGACCCTGGATGTCGGCGTTGGCCAGCCGCACGCCGTCGGTGGCGCGCACCGCGTCCAGCGAGGACAGTGGGACACCCTTGCCCACGGCGCCGGCCGAGGTGAGGTCGGTCGCGCCGGTGCCCGTGGGCATCCGCACGTAGGCGTCCGCGGTGGCGGAGGCGCCGACGATCTCGTCGAACGTCGAGGAGAGCATGTTCCGCAGCGCGAACGTGCCGGTGACGAACGCGACGCCGAGCGCCACGGCCAGCACCGACATGACGAAGCGGGCGGCGTGCGAGGTGACCGCCCGGAGGCCGATGCGGCCCATCACTTCTCCTTCGGGAAGCCGTCGAGCTGCGCGAGCGTGGCGAGCACCGACGACTGCGTCGGCGACGTCAGCTCGGCGACCAGCTCGCCGTCGGCGAGGAACAGCACGCGGTGCGCGTACGAGGCCGCGCGCGGGTCGTGCGTCACCATGACGACGGACTGCCCCAGGAGGTCGACCGACCGCCGGAGGAAGGCGAGGACCTCGCCGGACGCGTGCGAGTCGAGGTTGCCCGTCGGCTCGTCGGCGAAGATCACCGACGGGCGGGCGACGAGCGCGCGGGCGCAGGCGACGCGCTGCTGCTGGCCGCCGGAGAGCTCGGCGGGCTTGTGGTTGAGCCGGTCGCGCAGGCCGACGGCGTCCACGACCTCGTCGAACAGGCCGCGGTCCACCGGGCGGCGTGCGATGTCGAGCGGCAGCGTGATGTTCTCCGCCGCCGTGAGGGTGGGGACGAGGTTGAACGCCTGGAAGATGAACCCGATGCGGGTGCGCCGCAGCTTCGTCAGCCGCCGCTCGGACAACGAGGAGACTTCGAGGCCGTCGACGACCACGGAGCCGCCGCTCGGGCGGTCGAGGCCGGCCAGGCAGTGCATGAGGGTGGACTTGCCGGACCCTGACGGACCCATGATCGCGGTGAGCTCACCGCGGGCCAGGTCGACGTCGATGCCCCGCAGGGCGTGCACCTGAGCCTCGCCGCTGCCGTAGACCTTCGTCAGGCCGCGGGCGGAGGCGATCGCGTAGGGGTGGGCGTCCGCCGCGCGGGCGGGATCGAGCTCTGCTGTCGTGGTCACGCGGCCATCGTGGCGGGGGCCCACAGGGTGGTGCATCGGGATCTACCCTGGGCCGTCCCTGATCTGCGAGGCGCTGACCTGCGGCGACGTCGGGGTCCGCACCCCCGGCCGAACGTCCCAGGTGTCGCGCTGGCCAGCGTGTCCGCCCCCGGTGCCCGGCAGCGCCCCGGACCCGCTACCCTGGGCGACGCGGATGAGCCAGCCAGGCGGTCGCGTCGGGTGCTTGCACCCGCCGAGGAACGTCCGGGCTCCGCAGGGCAGGGTGGTGGGCAACACCCACCCGGGGTGACCCGCGGGACAGTGCCACAGAGAACAGACCGCCGGACCCCCTCGGGGGACCGGTAAGGGTGAAACGGTGGTGCAAGAGACCACCAGCGCGCCGGGTGACCGGCGCGGCTCGGCAAACCCCACCCGGAGCAAGGCCAGACAGGGAGCGTTCGAGGGCGGCCCGCCCGAGCTCCCGGGTAGGCCGCTGGAGGCGTGCGGCAACGTACGTCGTAGATGGATGGCCGCCACCCGCGCGAGGGCAACCGCGCGCGGGCACAGAACCCGGCGTATCGGCTGGCTCATCCGCCCATAAGGGCTCCGCACGGAGTCCGCAGGAGCGCCGAGGACCGGGTCCACGGCTTCCCGGCCGGTCGAGGACCGCGACCGCCGTGGCGGCCTTCTCGTCCTGCCATCGGTTGGTCTCGTCGTTCGGGTCGATGAACGTGCGATGGTTCAAGCCGAGTTGCGCGTCACGCGGCAGCGCCTGCTTCGGGGGTGTCTCGTCGCCGCGCCGGTTGCGGCACCGACTCACTGATCCACCACGGCCGCGACAGCGTCGATGGCCGCTCTGGGCGCGCGGGCGAGGATGCTGGCGAGGTGCTCGGTAGGACTGCTCGTCCATCCGGCACGGAAGGATCGGTAGACGCTCAGCAGGATGTCGATCATCGGGGCTGGGACGCCCTCGTCTTGTGACTTCGCGGTGAACTGGTCATCGCTGATGGGTTGGTACTCAGTCGGTTGGCCGCTGATGGTGGAGGCGAGTCGGGCCAGGTCCGTCCAGTCGATGCTGTCACTGGCGGTGAGCGTGTAGAGGCGCCCGCCGTGCTGGTCGTCAGTGAGGACCCGGGCGGTCGCTTCGGCAAGGTCGTCGACGTGCGCGGGCGCGGTTCGCGCCTGCGCAGCCGGCGCGGCGAGGACGCCGAGCGCGGCGGCCTCGGTGACATCGCGTCCAACGGTCTGCGCCAGCCCATAAGTGGTGCGCAGGATCGTCGCCCCCGGCGCGAGCCGACGGAGCAGTGCCTCGGAGCCGGCGAAGTCCGAGAACATCGGAAGCAGATAACGGTCCGGATCGGGCCAGCTGAGGTAGACGATGCGTTCTATCCCTGCCTCGACGGCAGCCTGGATCGCGGCAGCGTGCTGCACGCCTCGCCGTTTGGTGGGTGTGCCGTAGTTGGTGCCGTTGATCAAGACCGCCGTCGCGTCCCTGAACGCCGCGCCCAGCGTCGCCGGTTCGTCGAAGTCCACCCGGCGAACAGCAACGTCGAACTCCTTGAGCTCGTCGGCTTCCTCGGGGTGGCGGGTGCCGGCGACGATCTCGTCGGCCGGAACGAGGCGACGAAGATGATCGAGAACGGGCCGACCGAACAGGGGACCGTTGGCGCCAGTGAGGACGAACACATGCACTCCCGTACGATGAATCGGATCCGGGTCGGCCGACCCGGCTAGGAGCACCGTATACGGGTCATGCGACCCGATTACCAGATCGAGAGGCGCCGAGCAGTGAATGACCGTGCGCTGCGCGCCGACGCGCGTGACAACCGAGCGAAGGTCCTCACCGCGGCGCGCTCCGCGTTCGAGGAACTCGGCCCGGAGGCGAATCTGCGAGAGATCGCCCGTCGAGCAGGTGTCGCCCAAGGCACGGTGCATCGGCACTTCCCCACGAAACAGGCGCTCTTCTCCGCGATCGCGGTCGACCGGCTGAAGGAACTGGCCGAACTGGCGCGAGCGCTCGACACCCAGGAGCCGCCGGGGACGGCGTTCCTGGCGTTCGTATCCAAGACGGTCGAGCAGGCGCGCCAGAACCGCTCGCTAGCCGCCGTCTTCGCCGGGGCCGGCAGCGACTCGGCCGTGCAGACGGCGGAGCAGGAGATGAGCACCGCGCTCGAGACGCTCCTTGCTCAAGCGCAAGCAGACGGGACCATCCGCGACGACATCGACCTCGCCGACGTTCACGCCATCACCGCCGCGCTGCTCGCCGTTGACGCCTATCCCGCCTCAAGCGACACCGACCGAAGCCGGCGCATCACTGTGGTGCTCGACGGGCTCCGACCGCGGCGCAGCTGAGCTCGACCCGGGACCGCGGGGCAGCAACCCGGAGGAGCGTCAGCGGGTACGGAATGCCAGCGCGGTAGATGTCACGAGGGACGATCCCGCACCACCCGGTCGTGTGAATGTTGGACATGGACGCCCCTCCCAGGGGCGGTGCCAAGCATGTGGTGCGCGGACTGCGAGTCCGCAGGGAGTCCGCAAGATGCTCACGGACTGCCAACGCTCCCCACCGGTCGGGAGGGGCATATTGCCTGGTCAGCCCCTCAATCCATCGCCGGCCACTGCCAGCAGACGCACAGGGACCAGTACCCGGCGCTTCGGCTGGCTCATCCCCCGAGCCACCGGGCGTGCGCGGCCGCGACGGCGGTCCGGAGTAGGCTGCCGCGCCGGGCACGGCGAGGTCGCCGGGGACTGCGCGAAGGAGCGGGATGCACGAGCTGGCCGGGTGCCGGCTGATGACGGCGGACGGCATGGTGGGCGGCCACGTCGTCGCCTACGCGGACGGCGTGCTGCGGCTGCACGTGGAGGCCGCCGGGCCGGTGCACGCCGGTGACGACCCCGTCGCCGTGGAGGTGCTGGACCCCGTGCGCGGCGAGTGCACGTACCGCGGGCTCGTCGCGAAGGTGCTGGGCACCGCGGTCGACGTCGTCGTCGTCGAGACGACCGGGCAGCGCCAGCGACGCTCGGCCGCACGCGCGGACTACCACGTGACGTGCGCGGCGGTCCTGGAGACCGGCGACGAGCCCGAGCGCGTGGTGATCACCGTGCTGGACGTCAGCGCCACCGGCCTGCGGTTCTCGTCCCGGCGTGACCTGGTGCACGGCGCGGTGCTCGTGGTGCACCTACCGGCCCCCACCGGCGTCCTGGAGCTGCGGGCCCGGGTGCTGCGCATCGAGGACACGCGCGGCGGCTACCGCTACGGGGCCGAGCTCCTCGACGTCGACCAGCGCACCACCGAACGGCTCTACCGGCTCGTGCTCCAGCTCCAGCGCGAGGAGGTGCGACGCCGCGCGGCGTCGCGCGGCTGACTACAGGGCCTCGGCCGCCAGGCGAGCGGCGCCGACGATGCCGGCGGCGTTGCGCAGGGCCGCCGGGACGATCGGCGTGCGCAGGTGGAGCAGCGGCAGGTACTCGTCGTACTTCTTGCTGACCCCACCGCCGACCACGAACAGGTCGGGGGAGAACAGCCGCTCGAGCTCGTCGAAGTACCGCTGCAGCCGCGTGGCCCAGTCGGCGTAGGAGAGGTTGTCGCGCTCGCGGGCCGCGTCGGAGGCCCGCGTCTCGGCGTCGACGCCGTCGACCTCGAGGTGCCCCAGCTCGGTGTTGGGGACCAGGCGGCCGTTGTTGATGAGCGCCGTGCCGATGCCCGTGCCCAGCGTGACCACCATCACCAGGCCCGGCACGTCGCGTGCGGCGCCGTACTCGACCTCGGCGTAACCGGCGGCGTCCGCGTCGTTGACGGCCAGCACCTGCCGGCCGGTCGCGGCGCGCAGCAGCCTCTCGATGTCGGTGCCGATCCACGACTCGTCGACGTTGGCCGCCGACTGGGCGACGCCGTGGCGCACCACCGCGGGGAAGGTCACGCCGATCGGCACGGACTTGCGGAGCCCGAACTGCGTGACGATCTGCGCGACCACCTGAGCGATGGCCGGCGGCGTCGCCGGCTGCGGCGTCGGGATCCGCACGCGGTCGGCGGTGAACTCGCCGGTGCGCAGGTCGACCGGGGCGCCCTTGATCCCCGACCCGCCGATGTCGATGCCGAATGCCGTCCGGCCCTTGGCCTTGGGACGCTCGTCGCGGCTCATGGCAGGGTCAGCACCTCCGCTCCTGTCTCGGTGACGACGAGGGTGTGCTCGAACTGGGCGGACCGGCTGCGGTCGGCGGTGACGACGGTCCAGCCGTCGTCCCACATCTCCCAGTCGGCGGTGCCGAGGTCGAGCATCGGCTCGATGGTGAACACCATGCCGGGTTCCATGACGGTGTCGTAGGCGGGTGCGGCGTCGTAGTGGGGGACGACGAGGCCGGTGTGGAAGGCGGGCCCGACCCCGTGGCCGGTGTACTCGCGCACCACGCCGTACCCGAACCGGGAGGCGTACTTCTCGATGACGCGGCCGATGACGTTGATCTGCCGGCCGGGGGCCACGGCCTTGATGCCGCGGTTGAGCGCCTCGCGCGTGCGCTCGACGAGCAGGCGGGACTCGTCGTCCACGTCGCCGACGAGGAACGTCGCGTTGGTGTCGCCGTGGACGCCGCCGATGTAGGCAGTGATGTCGATGTTGACGATGTCGCCGTCCTGCAGCACCGTCGAGTCGGGGATGCCGTGGCAGATCACCTCGTTGACCGAGGTGCACAGCGACTTGGGGAACCCGCGGTAGCCGAGCGTCGAGGGGTAGGCGCCGGCGTCGACGAGCACCCGGTGGCCCACCGCGTCGAGCTCGTCGGTGGTGACGCCGGGCGCGATGTGGCGGCCGACCTCCGCGAGCCCCTGCGCGGCGATCCGCGAGGCGATGCGGATGCGGTCGACCGTCTCGTCGTCGAACACGTCCGGTCCGGTCCAGGGCTTCGGAGCGGGACGGTCGACGTACTCGGGCCGGGCGATGGTGGCGGGGACGTGGCGTCGCGGCGAGATGCGTCCGGGGACCAGGGGGGTTCGGGTGGCATCGACCGGGGCCATGGTGTGCAGTCTAGGAGGGAGCCTTGGAGGAGGTTGCGATGCCGGAGTTCTGGTTCAACACGAGGACGGGCGCGGTGGAGGAGGGCCGGGTCAGCGACTGGAGCGAGGTGATGGGGCCGTACCCCACCCGCGAGGCGGCCGCCCGGGCGCTCGCCACGGCGCGGGCGCGGACCGAGGCGTGGGACCGCGAGGACCGTGAGGACCGCGAGTGGGCCGGGGGCGAGGACGGGGGCTCGTCGTCCTCCTAGCGCCGGCGCACGATCGGCGAGGCTCGCGCGAGTAGCGTCCCGCTCGAGAGCCCGACGGCCCGACAGGAGCGGATCGCCATGAGTTTCGTCGCCCACGACATCGCGCTGGTCGCGCACGACAACAAGAAGGTCGACCTGCTGCGCTGGGCCGAGTTCAACCGCGGCACCCTGCTGCGGCACCGCCTCTACGCCACCGGCACCACCGGCACGATGCTCGAGTACGAGCTGGGCCTGCCCGTGACCCGGCTGCTGTCCGGGCCGGTCGGCGGCGACCAGCAGGTCGGCGCCAAGATCGCCGAGGGCATCATCGACATGCTCGTCTTCTTCTGGGACCCGCTCGAGCCCCAGCCGCACGACCCGGACGTCAAGGCGCTGCTGCGCATCGGGGCCGTGTGGAACGTGCCGATGGCCTGCAACTCGGCGACGGCCGACATGCTCATCTCCAGCCCCGTCATGGGCCAGGAGTGGCAGCACAACCGTCCCGAGTTCACGCCCCGCGGCTGGGACGGCTCAGCGCCGACCGCCTGACCGCGCCCCCCGGCTCTTCATTTTCCTGAAGTTCCGGGCGTGAATCGCGACCGATTCGTCAGGAAAATGAAAGTTGCGGGGTTTGGGGGAAAGGGGAAGGGGGCAGGGGGGGCAGGTCAGGCGCCGAAGGAGTGGGAGTCGTCGGGGAAGGTGCCGGCGCGGACCTCGTCGGCGTAGGCCTTCGCCGCGGCGGCCAGTGCCGCACCGACCTCGCCGAACCGCTTGGAGAAGCGCGGCGACCAGTCGGTCATGCCGGCCATGTCCACCCAGACCAGCACCTGGCCGTCGCAGCCGGCGCCCGCGCCGATGCCGATGGTCGGCACCCCGACGATCTCCGTGACCTCCTTGGCCAGCGGCGCGGGGACCATCTCGAGCACGATCGCCACGGCGCCGGCCTCGGCGATCGCCAGCGCGTCCTCGCGGAGCCGCAGCGACGCCTCCTCGCCCCGGCCCTGCACCCGTGGGCCGCCGAGCAGGTTCTCCGACTGCGGCGTGTAGCCCAGGTGCCCGACCACGGGGATGCCGGCATCCGTCAGCGCGCGCACCTGCCGCGCGACCCGGCGGCCGCCCTCGAACTTCACCGCCGCGACGCCGGTCTCCTTCATCACCCGGACCGCCGAGGCGAGCGCCTGCTCCGGCCCCGCCTCGTACGTGCCGAAGGGCAGGTCGGCGACGACGAAGGCGTGCCTCGCCGCGCCGGCGACCGCGCGGGCCGCGACGAGCATCTCGTCGAGGGTCACCGGCAGCGTCGTGCCGTAGCCGTGCATGGTGTTCCCCATCGAGTCGCCGACGAGGAGCATGTCGACGCCCGCCTCGTCGAAGATCCGCGCGGTCACCGCGTCGTAGGCGGTGAGCATGACGAGCTTGTCGCCCTTGTCCTTGGCCGCCTGCAGGTGGTGCACGCGCACGCGCTTCGGTGCGTCACTGGTCATGGGATCGAGCCTAGCCACGCGCGGCGCGGGGTCCTCCCATGGCCGCCGATCCGGCAGGATGTACGCCATGGACAGGCAGCAGGAGTTCGTGCTCCGCACCGTCGAGGAACGGGACATCCGGTTCGTCCGCCTGTGGTTCACCGACGTGCTCGGGATCCTCAAGTCGGTCGCCGTCGCCCCGGCCGAGCTAGAGCAGGCCTTCGCCGAGGGCATCGGGTTCGACGGCTCGTCCATCGAGGGCCTCACCCGGGTCTACGAGGCCGACATGATCGCCCGCCCCGACCCGTCCACGTTCCAGGTGCTGCCGTGGCGCGGCGAGCGGCACGGCACCGCGCGCATGTTCTGCGACCTGCTGACGCCCGACGGCGAGCCGTCGCTCGCGGACAGCCGCCAGGTGCTCAAGCGCGCGCTGGACAAGGCCAGCGACCAGGGGTTCACCTTCTACACGCACCCCGAGGTGGAGTTCTACCTGTTCGAGGCGCCGGCCGACCCGACGAAGGAGCTCGTGCCCGTCGACCAGGGCGGCTACTTCGACCACGTGCCGCGCGGCACGGCGCACGATTTCCGGCGCGCCGCCATCACGATGCTCGAGTCGATGGGCATCTCCGTGGAGTTCTCCCACCACGAGGCGGGCCCGGGCCAGAACGAGATCGACCTGCGCTACGCCGACGCCCTGACCACCGCGGACAACATCATGACGTTCCGCACGGTGGTCAAGGAGGTAGCCCTCGAGCAGGGCGTCTTCGCGTCGTTCATGCCCAAGCCGCTGTCGGACCGGCCCGGGTCCGGCATGCACACCCACCTGTCCCTGTTCCAGGGCGACAAGAACGCGTTCCACGAGCCGGGCGCCGACCTGGAGCTGTCCAAGGTGGGACGCCAGTTCATCGCGGGCCTGCTGCACCACGCGCCGGAGATCACCGCCGTCACCAACCAGTTCGTCAACTCGTACAAGCGGCTGTGGGGCGGCGCGGAGGCGCCGAGCTATGTCTGCTGGGGTCACAACAACCGGTCGGCCCTCGTGCGCGTGCCGATGTACAAGCCCGGCAAGGGCAACTCCAGCCGGGTCGAGTACCGCGCGCTGGACTCGGCCGCCAACCCCTACCTGGCCTTCGCGGTCCTGCTGGCGGCCGGCCTGTCGGGCATCGAGCACGGGTACGAGCTGCCGGAGGGCGCCGACGACGACGTCTGGGAGCTCACCGACGCCGAGCGCCGCGCGCTGGGCATCGAGCCGCTGCCGACGTCGCTGGAGTCCGCGCTCGAGGCGATGGAGAAGTCGGAGCTGGTCGCCGAGGCGCTCGGCGAGCACGTGTTCGACTACTTCCTGAAGAACAAGAGCCAGGAGTGGCGTGAGTACCGCTCGCAGGTGACGCCCTTCGAGCTGCAGCGGTTCCTCCCGCTGGTCTGATGGCGGGCCGGGGCGCGACGCTGGCGGGGCGGCTGTCCCGCGCCGGCGTGGCCGACGTCGACCGCGCCGAGCGCCTGCTGGCCGACGCCGACCTGGGCGCGGTGCTCCCGGACGGGCCCGACGAGCTCGTCGGCGCCCTCGCGGACATCGCGGACCCCGACGAGGCGCTGCTCACCCTGACGAAGCTCGCGGCCGCGGTGCGCGGGCACGACGAGCTCGTCGGGCTGCTGGCCGGCGCGCTGGCCGACGAGGGCCCCGCCCGGGACCGGCTGCTGCGGGTGGCCGGCGCCTCGATCGCGCTCGGCCAGACGCTCGTCGCGCACCCCGAGACGCTGCGGGTGGTGCTCGACGAGACGCCGGGCACCGGGGTCGACGTCCGTGAGGTCCGGGCGGAGCTGCTGCGCGCCGTGGGTGCCGACCCGCACGCGGTGACGCCGGTCGCCACCGTGACGGGGGCGGCGGGGATCGACGCGATGCGCCGCGCCTACCGCGCGCGGCTGCTGCGGGTCGCCGCGACCGACCTGGTCGCCCCGGATCCGTTGAGCCGGATGCCGGGCGTCGCCGCCGCGCTGGCCGACCTGGCGGGGGCCGCGCTCGAGGCCGGGCTGGCGCTGGCGCGGGCCGAGCAGCCGGACGGCGGCGCCGGCGTCCGGCTCGCCGTCATCGGCATGGGCAAGGGCGGCGGGCGCGAGCTCAACTACGTGTCCGACGTCGACGTCGTCTACGTCGTCGAGCCGGCCGAGGGCACGAGCGAGGCGGACGCGCTGGCCGTGGGCGCTCGTCTGGCCACCGGCCTGGCCAGGGCCTGCTCGACCCCGTCCGGCGAGCCCGCGCTGTGGCCCGTCGACGCGGCGCTGCGGCCGGAGGGCAAGGACGGGCCGCTCGTGCGGACCCTGGAGAGCCACCGCGCCTACTACGAGCGCTGGGCCCGCACGTGGGAGTTCCAGGCGCTGCTCAAGGCGCGGCCGCTGGCGGGGGACGCCGCGCTGGGGCGCGCCTACGTCGAGATGGCGCAGCCCTTCGTGTGGGCCGCCGTCGGGCGGGAGAACTTCGTCGAGGACGCCCAGGCGATGCGCCGGCGCGTCGAGCAGCACGTGCCGCTGGATCAGGCGGACCGGCAGATCAAGCTCGGCGTCGGCGGCCTGCGCGACGTGGAGTTCACCGTGCAGCTGCTCCAGCTGGTGCACGGCCGCGCCGACGAGTCCATCCGTTCGGGGTCGACGCTCACCGCGCTGGCGGCGCTGGCGGCCGGCGGCTACGTGGGCCGCGACCACGCCGCGCAGCTGTCCACCTGCTACCGGTTCCTGCGCCTGCTCGAGCACCGGATCCAGATGTGGCGCATGCAGCGCAGCCACCTCATGCCGACGGCGGAGGCGGACCTGCGACGGCTGGCGCGCTCGGTCGGGATGCGTGCCGAGGGGCCGGAAGGGCTCGTCGAGCGCTGGCGGGCGGTGCGCCGGGACGTGCGCCGGCTGCACGAGGAGCTGTTCTACCGTCCGCTGCTGCCGGCCACCGCCCGCCTCTCGGAGGCCGACGTGTCGCTCGCCCCCGAGGCGGCGCGCCAGCGCCTGGCGGCGATCGGCTACCGCGACCCGGCGGGCGCCACCCGGCACATCGCGGCGCTCACCGAGGGGCTGTCGCGGCGGGCGGCCATCCAGCGCCAGCTGCTGCCGGTGATGCTCGGCTGGTTCGCCGACGGACCCGACCCCGACGGCGGGCTGCTGGCGTTCCGGCGGCTGTCCGAGGAGCTGGGCAGCACCCACTGGTACCTCAAGCTGCTGCGGGACTCCGGCACGGCGGCCGAGCGGCTGGCGCGCGTGCTCTCCACGTCGCGCTACGTCGCCGACGCGCTCACCCGGTCGCCGGAGTCCGTCACGTGGCTCGACGACGACGAGGAGCTGGAGCCGCGCGGCGCGCAGCGGCTGGCCGCCGAGGTGGACGCCGTCCTGACGCGGGCCGACGAGCCGGTCGCCGCCGTCACCACGCTGCGCGCCCTGCGGCGGCGGGAGCTGGCCCGCACGGCGACGGCCGACGTGCTCGGCGTCACCACCGGGATCCGGGCGTCGCAGTCCCTCACCGTCGCCGCGGAGCAGGTGCTGGCGGGCGCGCTGCGGGTGGCGCGGTGGGAGGCGCGTGCCGACCACGGGCTGGCCGACGACCCGGCGCAGGTGCTCGTCGTGGCGATGGGCCGGCTCGGCGGGGCCGAGGTCGGGTTCTCCTCGGACGCGGACGTCCTGTTCGTCTACCAGCCCCTGCCGGGCCACGACCCGGGCCTCGCGCACGAGTACGCGATGAGTGCGGCGACGCTGCTGCGGTCCCTGCTCGGGTCGGTCGGCCCGGAGCCGGCCCTGGCCGTCGACGCCGACCTGCGGCCCGAGGGCCGCAACGGCCCGCTGGTGCGCTCGCTCGACTCGTACGCGGAGTACTACGGGCGCTGGCGCTCGGTCTGGGAGGCGCAGGCGCTGCTGCGCGCCCGGCCGGTCGCGGGCGACGACGAGCTCGGCGACCGGTTCGTCGCGCTCGTCGACCCGGTGCGGTACCCGGCCGGCGGCCTGGCGGCCGCCGACGTGCGGGAGGTGCGGCGCATCAAGGCCCGCGTGGAGGCCGAGCGGCTGCCGCGCGGCACGGACCCCGCCCGGCACCTCAAGCTCGGGCGCGGCGGCATCTCGGACGTCGAGTGGACGGCGCAGCTGCTCCAGCTGCAGCACGCGGGCGCCGTCGAGGCGCTGCGCACGACGAGCACCCTGGACGCGCTCGTCGCCGCGACCGAGGCCGGCCTGCTCGACGCCGACGACGCCGCGGTGCTGCGCGAGGCGTGGGAGCTGGCCTCCCGCCTCCGCGACGCCAACGTGCTGTGGACCGGCCGGGCCGACGGTCCGCACGCCGACGTGCTGCCGCACGACCGCGCCGCCCTGGCCGGCGTCGCCCGGGTGATGGGCCTGCCCGCCGGCTCGTCGGCCGAGCTGGAGGAGCGCTACCTGCGCACCGCGCGGCGGGCCCGCCAGGTCGTCGAGCGCGCGTTCTACGGCTAGCTGTCCCCCAGGGCACGGATGTCTCACCGGTGATACGTTCGTAGCATGCGAACCGTGACAGTTCGTGACCTGCGCAATCGCGGCGGTGAGGTGCTCGCGGCGGTGGAGCGCGGCGACTCGTTCGTCGTCACCCGTGACGGGGTGGAGGTCGCCGAGCTGCGGCCGCTCCGACGGCGTGGGCTGTCGGCGGCCGAGCTCGTCGCCCGGTTCCGCCAGGCCCCGCGGGTGGATCCCGACCGGCTTCGGCGGGACATCGACGAGACCCTGGACCAGCGGCTGTGAGCCCGGACGCCCGCGGCCTGCTCGACACGAACGCCGTGATCCTCGTCGGGCGGCTCGATCCGGCGCTGCTGCCCGACGAGCCGGCGATCAGCACCGTGACGCTCGCCGAGCTGTCCGTCGGTCCGTTGGTCGTGGCGACCGAGGAAGAGCGCGCGCGGCGACTGCAACACCTCCAGCTGGTCGAGGCGAGCTTCGACGCCATCCCGTTCGACGCGGCCGCGGCGCGCGCGTTCGGGGGAGTGTCGGCCGCCCTCCGACGGAGGGGTCGCAAGGCCGGTGCACGGGCTCTCGACGCGCTCATCGCGGCGACTGCGATCGCCCATGAGATGCCGCTGTACACGTGCAACCCGGACGACTTCGAGGGCATCGACGAGCTCACGGTGCGAGCCCTGCCGCACTCCGACGCCTAGCGGCGTCGTCCATCGGGTGTCCTTCGTCGTGCGACGGGCGCTACCCGCGGCCGCGACCGGTCGCCAGTGCCTCGCGGAGGTAGTCGCGCAGCACGGCCGCCTGGTTGAGCTCGGGGTCGTGCGCGGAGAACAGGAGGGTGACGACGCCGTGGGTGCGCGCGAGGTCGAGCAGCTCGGCGACGGCGGGCTCGGATTCGAGCTCGGTGCGGTACCGGTCGGCGAACTCGCCGAACCGGCCCGGGTCGTGGTGCCACTCGACCCGCAGCGCGGTGCTCGGGGCGGCGTCCTTGAGCCACAGGTCGGCCGCGGCGCGCTCCTTGGTGAGGCCGCGCGGCCAGAGGCGGTCGACGAGGACGCGGAACCCGTCCTCGGGCGCCGGGTGGTCGTACACGCGCTTGATGCGGAACGTCGGTTCGCTCATGGCTACCTCACGAGGAGGAGGAAGGGAGCGGTGCCGGGACCCTCCAGGTTGGCCCCGGCACCGCCGTCAGGGAAGGTTCACGCGACGGCGCGCGTGACCTTGACGTGCCACTCGGTCGGGCCCTCGACCAGGTACTGGACCTCGATGGGCGCCCGCTGCGAGAGCTGGGTCAGCATCGGCACCGGCGCGTGCGGGGCGATGAGGACGATCGAGCCGCCCGGCGCGATCGCCTCGAAGGCACCGAAGATCGCGGCGTGCCGCACGGCGTGGGGGATCGCGCGCACGTCGAGGACGGGCGTGTCCTCGTCGTGCTCGTGGCAGCCGCACGCGTGCCCGGCCGGGGCGGCCGAGTCGTCGCGGATCTGGATGGGCTCAGTCATGCGTTGCTCCTCGGTGGGCTGGTGCCGGGGCGGTGCCCGGCGTGGGTGCCGGGGCGGCCGTGAGCCGCACCGACAGGTCGGTGAACCCGCCGGCGGGGTAGGCCGCGCGGGTCGGGGGCTCGCCGGGCCACGGCTCGATCCGTGACGTCGCGGCCAGCAGCTCCTCGACGAGCACGCGCAGCTCCAGCCGGGCCAGCGGCGCGCCCGGGCACACGTGGATGCCGGCGCCGTAGACCAGGTTGTCGGGCCCGGGGCGGCCGAGGCGGAACTCGTCCGGGTCGCCGAAGACGTCCTCGTCGCGGTCGGCCGACGCCCACAGCGCGGTCAGCCGGTCGCCGCGCTCGAACCGGCGTCCGGCGAGCGTGGTGGGCCGCGCGACGACACGGCGGCTGGCGATGAACGGCGGCTCCATCCGCAGCATCTCGTCGGTGGCCTCGGTGATCGTCACGGGGTACCGCCGCAGCATCTCCTGCACGTCGGGCCGGGTGGCCAGCAGGTGCACGACGATCCCGACGGACGCCGCGATGGTGCCGAGCTCCCCGACGGTCCAGTTGCGCAGGATTGAGACGAGCTCGTCGTCGGTCAGCGGCCGGCCGTCGACGCGCTCGCGCATCAGCCGGGTGGTCAGGTCGTCGGGGGCGTCGCCGCTGAGCGCGCGGCGCTCGCCGAGCAGCCCGGTGATGTAGCCGTCGAACTCGTCGGCCACCGCGGCCGCGGCGACGGGGTCGCGCGCCAGCGTCGCCGCGCGGTTGCGCGCCGTCCACGCCCGCAGCGGCTCCTCGAGGCGCTCCGGCCAGCCGAGGTACGCCGACTGCACGCGCAGCGCGAACGGCTCCGCCAGGTCGGTCATGACGGCGGCGCGCGTGTCGCGCGGCAGCTCGGCGACGAGCGTGGCCGCGATGGCGCGGCAGGCGTCCTCGAAGGCGCCGACGACGTCCGGCGTGTAGTAGCGGTCGACGATCGCCCGGTAGGCGGTGTGGGCCGGCGGGTCCATGCCGTTGGGCACCTGCAGGTGGCGGGAGACGTCGCTGGAGAACGTCTCGTGGTCCAGCGCGACCCGGAGCACGTCGGCGTGGCGGAACAGCGTCCACGCTCCCGACTCGTCGTGCGCCACCGGGCAGCGCGCCCGCAGCTCGTCGTACGCCGCGACCTGGTTCTCCAGCACGGCGGTCGACCGGGGGTCCCAGGTCGCGTGGTCAGTCGTCATGGCCCGGCTCCGGTGCTCGGAGGGTCAGCAGGCAGAGCTCCTGCTCGACGAAGGGCTGCAGCCCTACCAGGACATCGTCAGCGGGGGCCGCGCGGCGCGCCAACCCTTGCGCGAGCCCGAGGTGGACCCGGCAGACGACGTCCGGATGCCGCCTCGCCGCCTCCCGGAACGGGCACGCGTGCAGCCGGACCGTGTCGCCGGCGAGCTCGGGGGCGAACCCCAGCCGCGCGAACGTCGCGGCGATCGCCTCGCCCGCCGTCCCGGTCGGGGCCGGGAGCTGCTCGGCCCAGCGGCGCCCCGCGACGAGCGGTGCGGAGTCGCGGTCGGGGGACGCCACCGCGTCGGCCAGCGCCTCGATCATGCGGTCCCGCGCGCGGCCGGCGTCCAGCCCGAGGGCGCGGAACACCACGCTCGGGCGCCCGCGGCGCGCCGCGTGACGCGTCTCGCGCACGACGAGCCCGGCCTCCTCGAGCTGCTCGAGGTGGAACCGCACGGTGGACACGT
This sequence comes from Cellulomonas sp. 73-92, assembly GCF_001898175.1. Classification (GTDB taxonomy): domain Bacteria; phylum Actinomycetota; class Actinomycetes; order Actinomycetales; family Cellulomonadaceae; genus Cellulomonas. Next base: position 33,532 of record NZ_MKTH01000024.1, on the reverse strand, counting down.
GCAGCTCGAGGACGCCGGCCAGCTGCTGGGCGGTCTGCGCGTCGGCGGCGTCGCCGAGCACGTCCAGCACCCGCTGGCGGACAGGGGACGCGAGCGCGGCGTGGCGGCCGGCGTCCTCGAGCTCGCTCATGGATTGAACGTATCACTATCCGCTATATTCGCCACGACCCGACGACGACCGAACGGAGACCACGGTGAGCCGCCCCTCGGTCGCCCCGACCGCGACCCGCACCACCGCCGGCACCCGTGTCCCGCGGGGGCGGCTCGTGGTGCTCGTCATGGCGCTCGCGGCGGCCGTGTCCGGGCTCGACGCCGCGCTGCTGCGGGTCGGGGTGGCGGCACCCGTTCACTCCGAGTCGCTCGCCGACCAGCACGGCGTGCTCATGGTCTACGGCTTTCTCGGCACCGCGATCGCGCTGGAGAGGGCGGTCGCGCTGCAGGCGGGCGCCCGACGAGCGGCCTGGGCGTATGCCGCGCCGGCCGCCGGCGGGCTCGGCGCGGTGCTGGTGATCCTCCAGGCGGCGGGGGTCCTCCCGGCCGGCCGCGCGCTGCCCGGCGGTGCGTGGGTCGCCGCGATGGCCGTGTTCGTCGCGATCTACCTCGCGGTGTGGCGGCGCCAGCAGTCGTACGCCGTGCTCGTGCAGCTGCTGGGCGCGCTGGCCGGGCTGTTCGGCGCGGCGCTGTGGGCGCGCGGCCTCGAGGTGGCCGGGATCGTGCCCTGGTGGGCCGGGCTGCTCGTGCTGACCATCGTCGGGGAGCGGCTCGAGCTGGCCCGGGTCGCCTTCATGTCGCCGGCCGTGGAGCGGCGCATCCTCGCCGAGTCGTCCCTGACGGTGCTTGCCCTGGCCGCGACCGCGCTCAGCCCGGCATGGGGGTACCCGCTGCTCGGGCTGGCGCTCGGCGTGCTCATGGTGGACGTCGGCGTGCACGACATCGCCTGGCGCACCGTGCGAGCCCGCGGGCTGACGCGCTTCATGGCCGCCTGCATGCTCGCCGGGTACGGCTGGGCACTGGTGTCGGCGCTCGTCTGGGTCGTCGGCGGCCCGGCACTCGACGGCTACCGGTACGACATCGTCGTCCACAGCCTGACCATCGGCTTCGTGATGTCGATGATCCTGGCGCACGCGCCGGTCATCGTGCCCGCCCTCGCGCGGCGCCCGCTGCCGTACCACCCCGTGATGTGGGCCGTGTGGGGGCTGCTGCACGTCGGGCTCCTGGTGCGGGTCGTCTCGGGGGCGAGGGCGGCCGTCGGTGGCTGGCAGCTCGGCGGGACCCTGAGCGTCGTGGCGCTGCTGGCGTTCCTGGCGTCCACGGTGACGCTCGTCGTGCGCGGGGCCGGCCGGGCCCGGGTGGTCCGCCGGCCGGACGACGAGCGGGCGGATGACCACCCCGCCGCGGAGGATCCGGCGGCCGACGCCCGGGCGGACGACGAGCGCGAGCCGATCCGATGACCCTCGCCGGCCCCGGTGCCGCCGCGCCGCGCCGCGCCCGCACGGACCAGATGACGTCGGCCTGGATGGTCGCCGCGCTGGTCGTCATGGCCGTCGGCCTCGCGGCGCGCAACGCCCTGCCGCAGCCGCTGTGGACGATGATCCACGTCGTCACGCTCGGCGTGCTGAGCAACGCGATCCTCCAGTGGTCGTGGTACTTCGCGCGGGCCCTGCTCCACCTGCCGGCCGGTGACCGTCGCTCCGGCAGCGGGGCGCGGGCGCGGAGCGTGGCGTTCAACGTCGCGCTCGTCGGGCTCGTCGCGGCGATGTGGACGGCGAGCGCGTGGGGCACGGTCGTGGCCGCGGGGGCGGTCGGGGCGGTCATCGCCTGGCACGGGCTCGCGCTGGTGCAGGCCGCGCGCACGCGGCTGGCCTCGCGGTTCGCCGTGGTCATCCGGTACTACGTCACCGCGGCGGCGTTCCTCGTCGTCGGCTGCGTGCTCGCCGGGTTCGTCACGGTGGCGATGTTCGCCCACGGCGCCCCGGCCTGGCTGCTCGCGGCGCGCGACGACCTCACGCTCGCCCACGCGCTCGTCAACGTCGGTGGCTGGATCGGCCTGTCCATGGCCGGCACGCTCGTCACCCTCGGCCCGACGATGCTGCGCACCCGCATGGACCCGGCCGCGGTCGACGCCGCGGTCGGCGCGCTGCCGTGGCTGGCCGGCGGGATCGTCGCGGCCGCCACGGCCGCCTGCGCGGGGTGGATGCCGGGCATCGGCCTCGGGCTCCTGGTCTTCGCGGGCGCGGCGGCGGTCGGCATCGTCGTGCCGCTGGTGCGCGAGGCGCGGGTCAAGGCGCCCCGCAGCTACGCGACCTGGACCACGAGCGCCGGACTCGGCTGGGTGGTCGTGGGGCTCGTCGCGGTCGCGGTCGGCGCGTTCACGGCGCCCGACGCGACGGCGCTGCGCGACCACGACCTGCCCTGGCTGGCCGTGCTCGGCGCGGGCGGGCTCGCGCAGGTGTTCATCGGCGCGATGACGTACCTCATGCCGGTCGTCGTCGGCGGCGGGCCGGAGGCGGCACGCGAGGGCATGCGGGTGCTGGAGACCGGCTGGACCCTGCGCGTCGCGCTCCGCAACGCGGCGCTCCTCCTTGTCGCTGTCTCCGTGGGCGGCGGCCCGGGGCTCGGGACCCTCTGGTGGGCGCTCGTCGTCGCGTGCTACGCGGTCGACGTCGTCGCGTTCGCTCTCGCGGGCGCGCGCCAGGCCCGGGCGCGACGAACCCTGGCCGGTGCGCCGCCCGCACCACTCCCCGAACCACGCACGACGAGCGGAGACCTCGATGTCTGACGAGCGGCCGACCGGCCCGCGCGCCCTGCCCGGCCGGGAGGGCAGCCCGGTCTCGCGCGCCGGCATGGCCGTCGTCGGGGTGGTGGTCGTCGTCGCGCTGGCCGTCACCGGGCTCCTGGTGCGCCCGGCGCTGGCGGCCGCCGGGTCCCCGGCCCCGGCCACGACGGGTACCCCGTCGGTGACGCCCACCGGCCACACCACCGAGGTGACGGTGAAGGTGGTGGGCATGGCCTTCATGCCGTCGTCGATCGACGTGCCCGCCGGCGACCGGCTGCGCATCACGCTCGAGAACACCGGCGACCAGCGGCACGACCTCGTGCTCGCCGACGGTGCGACGACCGGCGTGCTCGCGCCGGGCGCCCGGGCGACGGTCGACGCCGGCGTCATCGGCGGCGACCTCGAGGGCTGGTGCTCGCTGCCCGGGCACCGGCAGATGGGGATGGTGATCCACGTCCACGCCGTCGGGGCCACCGCCGCGCCGGCGCCCACGCCGACGTCGTCCGGCGACGGCATGCCCGGCATGGCCGGCGGCGCGCCGGGCTCGTCGTCCGCGCCCACGATGGCCGAGCTGCAGCAGGAGGCCGCCGTGCTGCCCGCCTACCCGGCCGAGCTGCCGCCGCTCGAGGCGACCACCGAGCACAGCTACACGTTCCACGTCACCGAGGCGCCGGACCCCGTGACCGGCGCCCTGACGCGCCAGGTGTGGACGTACAACGGCACGTCGCCGGGGCCGATCCTGCACGGGCGCATCGGGGACACGTTCCACGTCACGCTCGTCAACGACGGCACCATGGGCCACTCCATCGACTTCCACGCCGGCGAGCTGGCGCCCGACCAGCCCATGCGCACCATCGAGCCCGGCCAGAGCCTGGACTACACGTTCACCGCGTCGCGCGCGGGCATCTGGATGTACCACTGCTCGACGATGCCGATGAGCAACCACATCGCCAACGGGATGTTCGGCGCCGTCGTCATCGAGCCGGCGGACCTCGAGCCGGTGGAGCGTCAGTACGTCGTCGTGCAGTCCGAGGAGTACCTCGGCGCGGACGGGCAGCCGGCGGACCCCGCGAAGATCGCCGCGATGGTGCCCGACGTGGTGACCTTCAACGGCCGCGCCTTCCAGTACGACGCGCACCACCTGACCGCGACGGTGGGCCAGCGCGTGCGGTTCTGGGTGCTCGACGCCGGGCCCAACCTCGCGCTGTCCTTCCACGTGGTCGGGGCGCAGTTCGACACGGTGTGGTCGGAGGGCTCGTACTCTGTCCGGGACGGCGTGGCCGCCTCGGGCGCGGCGTCGGGGGCGGCGGGCGCGCAGGTGCTGCCGCTGCTGGCGGCGCAGGGCGGGTTCGTCGAGCTCGTGCCCAAGGAAGCTGGGCACTACGCCTTCGTGGACCACGCCATGAGCCTGGCGGAGAAGGGGGCGCACGGCGTGCTGGAGGTGACCCCATGAGCCACGCGCACGGCGGGGCGGCCCGGGTGGTCGTCGTCACCGTCTCGGACCGGTGCGCCGCCGGCGAGCGGGTCGACGAGTCCGGGCCCGCGGCCGCCGACGCCGTGCGGGCCGCCGGCCTCGTGGTGCGGTCGTCGACCGTGGTCCCCGACGGGGTCGTGCCGGTGCGCGACGCGCTGCGGGACGCGATCGCCGCGGGGGCGGATGTCATCCTGACCCTCGGCGGGACGGGCGTCGGGCCGCGGGACCGCACGCCCGAGGCGACGCGGGAGGTGATCGAGATGGAGCTGCCGGGCATCGCCGAGGCGATCCGGGCGAACGGCCGGCGCACGACGCCGACGGCCGCCCTCTCCCGGGGGGTGGCCGGCTGCTTCGGCGACACCCTCGTCGTCAACCTGCCGGGCTCGCCGGCGGCGGTCCGCGAGGCGCTCGAGGTGCTGCTGCCGCTCGTGCCGCACGTCGTCGACCAGCTCCGCGGCGGGGACCACTGATGGCGCGGCTGGCCCGGGTCACCGACGCCCCGCTGGACCTGGCGGAGCACCTGGCCGCGGTCGACGACGCCACGTGCGGCGCGGTCGTCACGTTCGTCGGCCGCGTGCGCGACCACGATCCGGAGGCCGTGGGCGAGGTGGTCGCGGTGGAGTACTCGGCGCACCCGGACGCGCAGCGGCTGCTCGGCGAGATGGCGGACCGTGCGGAGGCCGCCGGCGCGCTCGTGGCGGTGAGCCACCGGGTCGGCAGCCTCACGGTCGGCGAGATCGCGCTGCTCGCGTGCGTCGCCACCGCGCACCGGAGGGAGGCCTACACGGTCTCCCTCGGGCTCGTGGAGGAGATCAAGGCCTCGCTACCCGTGTGGAAGCGTCAGCTCGAGGCCGACGGCGCCACGCGCTGGATCGGGGCCTGACGTGACGATCACCCAGGCCTCCACCGCCCGCGTCGGCCCGGCCCCGGCACCGCCGCTCGTCGACCGCTTCGGCCGCGTCCACACCGACCTGCGGGTGTCCCTGACGGACCGGTGCTCCCTGCGCTGCACGTACTGCATGCCGGCGCAGGGGATGGACTGGATCCCGACGCCGAGCATCCTCACCGCGGCGGAGATCGAGCGCATCGCCGCGGTGTGCGCCGCGGCTGGCATGACGACCTTCCGCGTCACCGGCGGCGAGCCCCTCGTCCGCGGCGACGTCGTCGACGTCGTGCGGCGGCTGGCCGGCCTGCGCGGCCCCGCCGGCGAGCCCGTCGAGGTGGCGATGACGACGAACGGTATCCGGCTGGACGCGCTGCTCAACGACCTGGTCGACGCCGGGCTCGACCGGCTCAACATCAGCCTCGACACGCTGCGCCCCGAGCGGTTCGCGGCCCTGACCCGCCGCGACCGGCTCGACGACGTGCTGCGCGGCATCGACGAGGCCGCGCACAGCCCGCTGCGCCCGCTCAAGCTCAACGCGGTGGCGATGCGCGGGGTGAACGACGACGAGCTCGTCGACCTCGTGGAGTTCGCCACCGGCATCGGCGCGCAGATGCGGTTCATCGAGCAGATGCCCCTCGACGCGGGACACACCTGGGACCGCGCCCGGATGGTGACGCGCGAGGAGATCCTCGACGCGCTGTCCCGGCGCTGGGTGCTGACGCCCGTGCCGGGCCGTGGGCACGCGCCCGCCGAGCGGTTCCTGCTCGACGGCGGCCCGGCCACCGTCGGCGTCATCGCCGCGGTCACCGCGCCGTTCTGCGCCGGGTGTGACCGGCTGCGACTCACCGCCGACGGTCAGCTGCGCAACTGCCTGTTCGCGAAGGACGAGCTCGACCTGGCCGCCGTGCTGCGGGGCGGCGGGAACGACGAGGCCATCGACGCCATGCTGCGGCGATCGGTCGAGGCCAAGCTGCCGGGGCACGGCATCAACGACCCCGGGTTCCTGCAGCCGGCGCGCGGCATGAACGCGATCGGCGGCTGAGCCCGCGCGCTTGCCGCGAGCCGATCAGGGCGTCCGCGGGCCGCCTCGGAGGGCGCCCGACGAAGAAGGGGCCGCTGTGGTCCGCCGTCAGCCGCCCGCGAAGGGCGGGAGGACGTCGACCGTCGCCCCGGCGGGCACGCCGACGTCGACCGAGTCCGCCCGGCGGCCGTCCACCAGCACGGAGCACAGGCCCAGGACCCGCGGCGTGTCGGGGCCGCCTGCCAGCACCAGCGCGTCGACGACGTCCCCGACGGTCGCCGCCGGCAGCGAGACCTCGTCGCGCCCCACGGCCTCGGCGATGGCGGCGAACAGCCGCACCGTGACGGTGCTCATGCCTGTCCTACGTCGCGCAGCGCCCGCGCCTGGACGATGGCCGCGAGCCGGGCCAGCTCGGGGCCGACATTGGCGCCGCCGGCGGTGCTCCGTCCCACCGCGAGCCCGAGCACGAACGTGGTGAGGGGCGCGGCCGGGCGCGCGATGCCGTGCGCGGCGTCACGCGCCACGTCGAGCACAGTCGGCACGTCGATCTCGTCGTGCAGCCCGAGCAGCGGGGCCAGCTCGGCGAGCCACGCCTGCAGCGGCTCGGGGACCGCGGTCGGTTCACTCGTCATGGTGCGGCTCCTCCTCGTGCGGGCGCTGGCGGGGATGGCGGTCGCGCCACCAGGCAAGGTCCTCGGGCGTGTCGACATCGTGCGAGGCGTCGTCCGGGTCCGCCACCCGTCGCAGGTCGAGCCCGCCCAGCACGCGGCCGATGGGGGCGCCCCGCCCCGGGCGGTCGGCGTCGGCCACGGCGCTGGCACGGTCCAGCTCGCGCTCCACCGCGGCGCGCGAGTAGATCCCGGCGAGCCACTGGGGGCGGCCGGCCCGGTCGACGACGATCGCGCCCTCGTCGGGCGGCCGGGGCTCGTCGGCGAGCTCGTCCCAGGCGCGGGCGAGCAGGTCGACGAGCGTGGCCGAGCCCGGCAGGTCGCACGCCAGGACGAGCACCCAGTCCGAGCGGACGAACGGCAGCGCGGCGGCCACGGCGGCGGTCGGCCCGCCGAACGGCGGGTCCTCCCGGGTGACGACGACGTCGAGGCCGTCCGGCGCGTGGATCGGCCCCGGGCCGACGACGACCGCGCGGCCGATGCCGGCGCGCCGCACCGCGTCGAGCTCGCCGGTGAGGATCGGGCCGCAGCCGATGTCGATCTCGCCCTTGACGGCGCCGTCGAGCCGCTGCGCCAGGCCGCCGGTCAGCACGACGGCCTCGATGCCGCTGCGGTCGGTCACCGCGCCGCCTCGTCCCGCCGCCAGGTCCCGGACCGGCCGCCGGTCTTCTCCTGCAGGAGGATCGAGCCGATCGACACCGAACGGTCGAGGCCCTTGACCATGTCGACGAGCGCGAGCGACGCCACCGACACAGCGGTCAGCGCCTCCATCTCCACGCCGGTGCGGTCGTGCGCCTTGACGGTGGCCTCGATCGCGACCCCCTCGTCGGTGACGTCGAGGTCGACGGAGACCGCGTGCACGGTGATGACGTGGGCGAGGGGCAGCAGCTCGGGGCACCGCTTGGCGCCGGCGATGCCGGCGACGCGCGCCACGGCGAGCGCGTCGCCCTTCGGCACCGTGCCCTCGCGCAGCGCGGCGACGACGCTGGGGGAGCAGTGGACGAACCCGCTCGCCGTCGCCGAGCGGACCGTCGGCTCCTTCTGTGTCACGTCGACCATCCGGGCGTGGCCCTCGGAGTCCAGGTGGGTGAACGTGTGCACGGTGCCTCCGGCTCAGTCGTGGTTCGTCACGTGGACGGGGACGGTCTCGCCCGGCTGCACGTGGCCGTGGCCGGCCGGCACCACGGCGTACCCGTCGGCTCCGGCCAGGCTCGCGACCAGGTGCGACGCCGACCCGCCCGACGAGACCGGACGGACCGTCCAGCCGTCCGGACCGGCGGACAGCGTCACCGGGATGTACTGCGCGCGGCCGGCCGGCGTGCCCCACCCTGCCGCCGCTGGCAGCGGCCACGGCATCGGCCGCACGACCCGCGCGGGCGCGCCCTGCATCGCCAGCAGCGCCGGCCGTACGAAGACGTGGAACGACACCCAGGCGCTCACGGGGTTGCCCGGCAGGCCGAAGAGGAGCGCGCCGCCCGGCAGCCGCCCGAACGCCTGCGGCTTGCCCGGCTGCATCGCCACCGACGTGAACGCCACGTCGTCGGACCCCGCGAACACGCGGCGCACCGGGTCGAACGCCCCGGCGCTGACGCCGCCGGTGACGACGACGGCGTCGCAGCCGCCGACCTCGGCGAGCGCGCGGGCGAGCCCGGCGGGGTCGTCGTCGACGTGTCGGTGGGCGACCACCCGGCCGCCGGCGTCCTCGACGAGCCCGGCGACGAGCACGCCGTTGGAGTCGGGGATGTGGCCCCGCCGCAGGGCGGTCCCCGGCGGCACCAGCTCGCTGCCGGTGGTGATCACCGCCACCCGCGGCGGGCGCACGACGAGCACGCTGCGGTGGCCGCCGGACGCGATCCCGGACAGCACGGTCGGGGTGAGGAGGCTGCCGCGTGCTGCGACGAGGTCGCCGGCCTTGCGATCCTCGCCGGCCTGCCGCACGTGCATGCCCGGCCGGGGCGTCACCAGCACCGTGACGGTCGGCGGCAGCGGCGCCAGCGGGTCGGTGCGGTCGGTGTCCTCGAGGCGCACCACGGTGTCGGCGTCGCCGGGCAGCGTGGCGCCGGTCATGATCCGCACCGCCTCGCCGGGCCCGATGCGCGGGTCGGCGGTCGAGCCGGCGGGGACGTCCGCCACCACGGTCAGCGTCACCGGCCCGCCTCCGGCGAGGTCCGCGTGGCGCAGCGCGTAGCCGTCCATCGCCGAGTTGTCCCACGGCGGCACGAGGACGCTCGCGGTGACGTCCTCGGCGAGCCGGCGGCCCCTCGCCTCGTCGAGCGGTATCCGCTCGGCGTCCAGCAGCGGGGTGGCGCGCAGCACCCGCTCGAGGTGCTCGGCGACCGGGACGAGGGCGCTCATCGCGTGACGCGCTCCGCGGCCCAGAGCCGGGCGACCGCCTCGGGCGACAGCACGCCCGCACGCCGGCCTGCCTCCGTGAGGATCCCGACCGCCCGCGCCGCCCGGATCCCGTGGCTGCAGTAGGCGACGACCTGTGCGTCGTCGGGCACGCCGGCGGCGGCGAGCAGCTCGGCCACCTGATCTCCGCGGGCGGCCTGCACCAGGTGCGAGATGGGGACGTTCACGGCGCCGGCGAGGGCGTCGACGGCGTGCTCGGACGGCTCGCGGACGTCGAGCAGCACGGTCGGACGGGCAGGGTCCCTGGTCAGGTCGAGATACGCCTCGAGGGTGAGGGCGCCGGGCCCGTCGTCCGGCGCCCACGCGGCACGGGCGGGTACGCCCGACGGCCGCGCTTCGGCGGCAGGGTCCTCGTGGGCGGCCGGCCCGGGGACCAGCGGCACCTCGCGCACACGCATCGTCAGCGCGTCGACCACGGCGACCCGCCCGAGCAGCGGGCGCCCGATGCCCGCGACCAGCTTGATCGCCTCGATCGCCATCATCGAGCCGACGATCCCGCACAGGGCTCCGAGGACGCCCGCCTCGGCGCACGAGGGGACCAGGTGCGCCGCCGGCGGCTCGGGGAACAGGTCGCGCAGCGTCACGGGCGCGACGTCCGAGGGTGGGTGGGACCAGAACACGGACACCTGGGCGTCGAACCGGAGCACCGACGCCCACACGAGCGGCAGCCCGGCCACCGCGCAGGCGTCGCTGACGAGGAAGCGCGTGGCGAAGGTGTCCGCGCCGTCGAGAACGAGGTCGTAGCCGGTGAGCAGCGAGGCGACGTTCGTCTCGTCGAGCCGCACCGGGTACCGGCGCACGACGACCAGGGGGGCCAGCCCGGCGAGGCGCCGCGCGGCGCTGTCGACCTTGGGCTCGCCGACGGCGCCGGCCGAGTGGATCACCTGACGGTGCAGGTCGCTGACCGAGACCACGTCGTCGTCTACGATGCCGATGGTGCCGACGCCCGCCGCGGCGAGGTAGAGCAGGGCCGGGGCGCCCAGGCCTCCGGCGCCGACGACGAGGACGCGCGCGTTGGCCAGGCGCCGCTGGCCGATCTCGCCGAGCTCCGGCAGCCGTGCCTGCCGCTGCGTGCGCGCGGACTCGGCGCCGCCGAGCGGGGCCCCCGGTTCGACGAGCGGTGGGAGCCCGCCTGCGCTCTGCACGACACCGCCTCCGAGACTCGTCCGGCACTTCCGACCCGGGCAATTTACTACGGATCTCACCGTGAAAAACCGTCGGCGCCACGCGGGGTCAGGACGAGGCGCCGACCTCGATCATGCAGTAGTCGGCCCCGGCGAAGGGCGTCAGCGTGCCGACGACGGCGCCGCCCGACATGGTCTGGAGCATCTCGTCGAGCATGCCGCGGTGCATCTGGCAGACCAGCGGCACCGGGACGGCGCCCTCCGTGCGCAGCGGGCACTGGTGGAGCGTGATCCGCGTCGGCTCGTCGGCCCGTGCCTGGTAGCCGAGCGACGACATGAGCAGCCGGATCCGGCCCGCGTGCGCGTCGACGAGGTCGTCGGCGGGCGCCTGCGGGCCGGCGGCGAGCAGGTCCATCATGCGGCGGCCCCACCGCACGCCGATGTCGTGCGCGGCGCCCTCGGGATCGGGGTCGGTGGTGGCCAGGTGCTCCGCCACGGCGTCGCACACGTCGGCGAACTCGCGGGAGAGCGCCGCGGCCTGCGTCGGCGCGACCGACTCGTACGCCCAGGACGGCCGCCCGCGCCCGACCGCCGGCAGGCGGGTGCGGGCGACGAGCCGGGCGTCGACGAGCACGGCCAGGGAGTCGCGCACCGAGTTCTGGTGAAGGCCCATCGCGGCCGCGACGTCGGCGACGGTCACCGGCCGCGGGTGCCGCGAGATCTCGTCGAGGAGCGCGTGCTGGGCGGCCGAGAGCCCGGCGAGGGCCTGCATCATCGCCCGCGGGCTCGCCGGGCCGCGGGCGGTGGTGGTCGTCGTCCTGGTCATGTCGCCGACGATCTTGTCACGCGGCGCGGCCGGGGTCCGCGCCGGACGTCACGCGCCACGGGACCCGGCGCCCTCGTGCGCCGTGGTGGTGTCCACCGGTGCCCACCCGCGGCGGGTCGGCGCGGCGGAGACGGACGCCTGCCGGGCGCGGTACACGATGTACGGCCGCGTGGGGTACTGCACCGGGATGGTGACGGCGTGCACCAGGCGCGTGAAGGGCCAGATCGCGAACAGCAGGAACCCCGCGATGATGTGCAGCCGGAACGCGAGCGGCACGGTGGGCATCGCCTCGGCCTGGGGCGTGAACGTGAGGATCGAGCGCAGCCAGGGGCTGATCGTCTCGCGGTAGTCGTAGCCGCCGGGCTGGCCGAACAGCTGGGTGGACAGCGTGGCCCACGTGCCCAGCAGGATCGGCAGCGTGAGCAGCACGTACATCACCTTGTCGCGGCGGGTCGTGGCCAGCCGTACGGACTGCGTGATGAAGCGCCGCCACAGCAGCCCGACGAGCCCGACGACCGTCAGCAGGGCGGCCAGCGAGCCGGCCGAGGTGGCCAGGACGTGGTACGCCTGCTCGCGGAAGCCGACCGCGTCGGTCCACGTCTTGGGGATGATGAGGCCGAGGAAGTGCCCGGCGATCACCATGAGGAAGCCCACGTGGAACAGCGGCGAGGCCAGCCGTAGGATCGCCTTCTCGTGCAGCTGGGACGAGCGCGTCGTCCAGCCGAACTGGTCGCTGCGCCAGCGCCAGACCAGCCCGGCGACGAGCAGCGTGAGGCTGGCGTAGGGGAAGGCCACCCACAGCAGGGTGTCGAGGGCGCTCACGGCTGAGCACTCCTGTCCGGGAGGGGGAACGGCAGCGACGTGCCCACGCCCACCATCTCGGCGGGCGGTCCCTGGGTGACGAGGCGCTGGTAGCGCTCGGAAGTCCGCTCGTCGATCGGCGGCAGCGTGCGGCACAGCGCGTCGAGCAGGTGGGCGTAGGGGGAGCGGAAGCCGCGCAGCGCGGAGCGCATCACCTCGATGCCGTCGCGGTGCGAGGCGAGCAGCTCGAGCACCACCCGGTCGCCGGTGCGGCCGGACAGCTCGAGGACCAGCGGCAGGTAGTCCGCCAGCTCGTCGCGCCCCAGCTCGAAGCCGAGCGCCCGCACCACGGCCTTGAAGCCGAGGATCGCCACGCCGCGCTGCCGCGTGTCGCCGACGGCGTAGTAGCTGAGGTAGAGCGCGCACCGGCGCCGCTGGTCGAACGTGTCGACGTAGTGCTCGGCGACGGCCCGTGCCCCGGTGGACCGGGCCCAGGCGACGAACTCCTGCACGTCGTCGCGCACCGCGGCCGGCAGTCCAGCGGCCGACTCCGACGCGGCCGCCAGGGCCTCGTCGTACGCCTCGCCGGGGTAGTCCAGCAGCACCGACACGATCATGTGCGCGGTGCGCAGCTGGTCCGGCGTGCAGGCGGTGCGCTCGAGGCGCGGCAGCCGGGGTGAGTCGACCATCCGGGCGGTCATCGGTCGCTGCCCTCGGACGGTGCGGGTGGGAACAGCCCGGAGGCGTGCTCGTCGCCACCCCAGTCGAGCAGGTTCACGCGCCCCGGCGTCGACGGCTGCGACGCGGCCGACGCGGCGGCAGCGGCCCGCCCCCGCGACGTCATCCGCAGCGTGCTCTGGCCGTGGAACGTCGAGACCGAGCACGCCTCCGGGGACCCGTCGCCCGCGCCGATGAGATCGGACACGTCCTGGCCGAGCGCGGCGATGCCGCGCGGGGTCTCCGGGTGCGTGGTGGGGATGACGTAGCGGTCGTCGTACTTCGCGATCGCCAGCAGCCGGTACATGTCCTCGACCTGCGCGCCGGACATCCCGACCGCCCCGGCGATGTCCTCGTCGCCGGCGCCGCCGAGGTTGACGTCGCGCATGTAGGAGCGCATCGCGGCCAGCCGCCGCAGCGACCTCTCCACCGGGCGGGTGTCGCCGGCGGTGAACAGCCCGGCGAGGTACTCCAGCGGGATGCGCATCGTCGACAGGGCCGTGAGCAGGATCTTGTGGTCCTCGCCGTCGTTGCCCGAGGCCGTCACCTGGTCGACCACCGGCGACAGCGGCGGGATGTACCAGACCATCGGCAGCGTCCGGTACTCCGGGTGCAGGGGGAGGGCCACCTCGTAGGTGTCGATGAGGGCCCAGATCGGCGAGTCCTGGGCGGCCTGGATCCAGGACTCCGGTACGCCGTCGCGGCGGGCGGCGGCGACGACCTGCGGGTCGTACGGGTCGAGCAGCACCGAGCGCTGGGCGGGATAGAGGTCCTGCGGGTCCTCGACGGCCGCGGCCTCGCCGACGCGGTCGGCGTCGTAGAGCAGCACGCCGAGGTAGCGCAGCCGGCCTACGCAGGTCTCCGAGCAGATCGTCGGCTGCCCGGCCTCCAGGCGCGGGTAGCACAGCGTGCACTTCTCGGCCTTGCCCGTGGTGTGGTTGAAGTACACCTTCTTGTAGGGGCACGACGAGACGCACATGCGCCAGCCACGGCACCGGTCCTGGTCGACGAGGACGATGCCGTCCTCCGCCCGCTTGTACATCGCGCCGGACGGGCAGGCGGCGACGCAGGTCGGGTTGAGGCAGTGCTCGCAGATGCGCGGCAGGTAGAACATGAACGTCTGCTCGATCTCGGTGCGGACGTCGAGGTTCATCTGCGCCAGCACCGGGTCCTGGCTCATGGTCTCCGTCGAGCCGCCCAGGTCGTCGTCCCAGTTCGGGCCCCACGTGATCTTGTCCATCGGCTTGCCGGTGATTTGGCTGACGGGCCGCGCGACGGGGAAGGCTGCCGAGTCCTTGGGCGCCGACAGCAGCTTGTCGTACTCGTAGCTCCACGGCTCGTAGTAGTCGACGAGCTCCGGCAGGTCCGGGTTGGCGAAGATCTTCGCGAGCCGCGCGAGCCGGCCGCCGGAGCGCGGCTTGAGCCGGCCCTTCTTCGTCCGCGCCCAGCCGCCGTGCCAGGTGTCCTGGTCCTCCCACGTGTGGGGGTAGCCCACGCCAGGCCGGGTCTCGACGTTGTTGAACCACATGTACTCGGCGCCGGTCCGGTTCGTCCACGCCTGCTTGCAGGTCACCGAGCAGGTGTGGCAGCCGATGCACTTGTCGAGGTTCATCACCATGGCGATCTGGGCCATGACCTTCATCAGAACTGCACCTCCTGGGAGCGGCGGCGGATGAGGGTGACCTCGTCGCGCTGGTTGCCCGTGGGCCCGATGTAGTTGAAGGCGTACGTCTGCTGGGCGTAGCCCCCGATGAGGTGCGACGGCTTGATGAGCACCCGGGTGAGCGAGTTGTGGACGCCGCCGCGCTTGCCGGAGGTCTCCGACAGCGGCGTGCCCATGGTCCGTTCCTGTGCGTGGTACATGAACACCGTGCCCTCGGGCATCCGGTGCGAGACGACCGCGCGGGCGACGACGACCCCGTTCCGGTTGGTTGCCTCGATCCAGTCGTTGTCGCGGACCCCGACCTTGTCGGCGTCCGCCGGGCTCATCCAGATCGTCTGCCCGCCGCGCCCGAGCGTGAGCATGTGGAGGTTGTCGAAGTACTGGGAGTGGATCGACCACTTGTTGTGCGGGGTGAGGTAGCGCACGGCAACCTGCGCCTCGCCGCCCGGCGCGCTGCCGGTCGAGCCGACGGCCGCCTCGCCGTACAGGTGGTGCAGGTCCAGCGGCGGGCGGAACACCGGCAGCGACTCGCCCATGTCCCGCATCCAGTCGTGGTCGAGGTAGTAGTGCTGGCGCCCGGTGAGCGTGTGGAACGGCCGCGAGTGCTCGATGTTGACGACGAACGCGGAGTACCGCCGCCCGCCGTGCTCCGACCCGGACCACTCCGGCGACGTGACGACAGGCTGCGGGCCGTGGGCCTGCAGGTCCGCGAACGTGATGCGGCGGTCCTCCGAACCCTCGGCCAGCGACGCGAGCTCGGTGCCGGTGCGCCGCGCCAGGTCGGCGAAGCCCTCCGCGGCCAGCCGCCCGTTCGTCGTGCCCGAGAGCGCCAGCACCATGTCCGCGGCCTTCGCGTCGGTGTCGACGAGCGGGCGCCCGTCGCCGGGACCACCCTCCGCCGTGCCGTTGAGCCGGCCGAGCGCAGCGATCTCCCGGTGCGGGGAGAAACGCACGCCCTTGGTCATCATCCCGGCGCCGTCGGCCAGTGGGCCGATGGTGTTGAACTTGTCGAGGATCGCGGTGTAGTCGCGCTCGGTGACGATGAGCTTCGGCATCGTCACGCCGGGGACGAGCCCGACGGTGGCGATGTCGGGCACGACCCCGCCGGGGTTGGCGAACTCGTCGGGGCTGTCGTGGGCGATCGGTGCCGCCACGACGTCGGTCTGCACGCCCAGGTGCCGCGCGGCCAGCTGGGAGACGAGCGCCGCGAGGGTCTGGAACGTCTGGAAGTCGGTGCGCGCCTCCCACGGCGGGTCGATCGCCGCGTCGAAGGCGTGGACGAACGGGTGCATGTCCGTCGACGACAGGTCGCTCTTCTCGTACCAGGTCGCGGCCGGCAGGACGATGTCGGAGTAGAGCGTGGTGGACGTGTTGCGGAAGTCCAAGGTGAGCAGCAGGTCGATCTTCCCGGCGGCCGCCGTCTCTCGCCACGTCATGTGCTTCGGGCGGCGCTCCTCGGGCACCTCCTCGGCCTGTGCGGCGGAGTCGGTGCCGAGCACGTGCCGGTAGAAGAACTCGGCGCCCTTGGCGTGCGAGCCCAGCAGGTTGGTCCGCCACGAGGTGAGGATGCGCGGGAAGTTCTCCGGGTCGTCGGGGTCCTCGCACGCGAACCGCAGGTCGCCGGACTTCAGCTGCGAGACCACCCAGTCCTGGGGGTCGACGCCGGCCTCCCGGGCCTCCTGGCCGAGCAGCAGCGACGAGCGGGAGAACGTCGGGAAGGAGGGCATCCAGCCGCGCTTCATCGACTCGACGAGCGTGTCCGCGGTCGTCAGGCCGTCGAGCGAGCCCTCGGACAGCGGCGAGGCGAGCCGCGCCACCGGCGTCCCGTCGTACCGCCACTGGTCGGTGAGCAGGTAGAAGAAGCCGGCCGAGATCATCTGCCGCGGCGGGCGGTGCCAGTCGAGGGCGAAGGCGTGCTGCGCCCAGCCGGTGAGCGGCCGCACCTTCTCCTGGCCGACGTAGTGCGCCCAGCCGCCGCCGTTGACGCCCTGCGTGCCGCACATCGTCGTCAGCGCGAGGAAGGTTCGGTAGATCTCGTCGGAGTGGAAGAAGTGGTTGGTCCCGGCGCCCATGACGATCATCGACCGCCCGCCGGTCTGCTCCGCGTTGCGGGCGAACTCCCGCCCGATGCGCTCGGCCGCGGCGGCCGGCACGCCGGTCAGCTCCTCCTGCCACGCCGGGGTGGCGGGGACGGTCGCGTCGTCGTACCCCTTCGGCCACTCGCCCGGCAGCCCCTCGCGCCCGACGGCGTACTGGGCGAGCAGGACGTCGTAGACGGTCGTCAGGTACTCGTCGCCGACGCGCACGGCCGGCACGCCGCGGCGCACGACGCCGGCGCCGACCGAGCCCTGGCCGGCCGCCCCCGGCAGGTCGAACCGAGGCAGCAGCAGCTCGACCGGCTCGGCGCCGGGCAGCTCGGATATCGACAGCACCGGGTCGACCCCGGACAGGTCGAGGTTCCAGCGCCCCTCGCCCTCGGGCCCGTAGTGGTCGGCCAGGGTGCCGCCGGGGTCGGCGATGCCGCCGACCCGGTCCCACACCAGCGGGCGGAAGGCGGCGTGCGGGGTGCTCGCGAGGGTTTCGTCGCGCACCGCGGACGACGAGGGCTCGACGACGCCGCCGGTGGCCACGTCGGCGGCGACGAGGAACTTGCCCGGGACGAACGCGTTGTCGCGCGCCTTGAGCCGGATCAGGAACGGGCTGTCGGTGAACCGCGTCATGTACTGCAGGAAGTACGGCGTGCGCTCTCGGACGTGGAACTCCGAGAGGATGACGTGCCCCATCGCCATGGCGAGGGCGCCATCGGTCCCGGGGGAGATCCGCAGCCACTCGTCGGCGAACTTGGTGCTGTCGGCGTAGTCGGGCGAGATCCCGACGACCTTCTGGCCGTGGTAGCGCGCCTCGGTCATGAAGTGCGCGTCGGGCGTGCGGGTCACCGGGATGTTGGAGCCCCACATCATGAGGTAGCCCGCGTTGAACCAGTCGCCGGACTCCGGCACGTCGGTCTGGTCCCCGAACACCTGCGGCGAGGCCACGGGCAGGTCGGCGTACCAGTCGTAGAACGACAGCATGGTGCCGCCGAGCAGCTCGTAGAACCGCGAGCCCGCGCCGTAGCTGATCATCGACATCGCGGGGATCACGGACAGGCCGGCCAGCCGGTCCGGCCCGTACCGCTTGATCGTGTAGACGTGCGCGGCGGCGGCGATCTCGGTGGCCTCCGCCCACGACGAGCGGACCAGGCCGCCCTTGCCGCGCGCCCGCTTGTAGGCGCTCGAGGTGACGGGGTTCTCGACGACGTCCCGCCACGCCAGCACCGGGTCACCCAGCCGGGCCTTGGCCGCCCGGTAGGCGTCGAGCAGAACGCCCCGCACGTAGGGGTAGCGGATCCGCGTGGGGGAGTACGTGTACCAGGAGAACGCCGCGCCGCGGGGGCAGCCGCGCGGCTCGTACTCGGGCATGTCCGGCCCCGTCGAGGGGTAGTCCACCGCCTGGGTCTCCCACGTGATGACGCCGTCCTTGACGTACACGTTCCACGAGCAGGAGCCGGTGCAGTTGACGCCGTGGGTGGAGCGCACGATCTTGTCGTGGCTCCACCGGTCCCGGTAGAAGGTGTCGGCGTCGCGGCCGCCGGTGAGGAAGATCTGCCGGGTGTCCGGCGACGCCTCGCCGCGGCGCAGGAACGAACCGAACCGGAAGATCGGGGCGGCCGGGTCGGCCGTGTGCTCGGTGGTCATGGCGGTCCTTCCGAGGGTGTCAGCCGCGGTGCGGCGCGTTCGGGCGGGCGTAGAACACCCACACGAGGACGGTGCAGAAGGCGAAGTAGACGGTGGCGCCGATGAAGAACGCGTGCGCGGACACCGCGGTGAGCGCGGCGCCCACGAAGAACGGCCCGAAGGCCGCGATGCCGGCGGTCCAGCCGATGACGCCGCCGGCCTGGCGTGGCGGCAGGATCATCGGCATCTGCTTGAACGTCCCCGCGTTGCCCAGGCCCGAGAAGAAGAACAGCACGAGCATCGCGGTGAGGAACGGCCAGAACGCGCGCGGCGACGAGGGCGTGAGGAACGCCGACGCCACCGCGGCGGAGGCGACCATGCCGACCCCGCCGATGAACGTGAAGACGGCCCCGCCGAACCGGTCGCACAGCGGTCCGGCCAGCGCCCGGACCAGCGAGCCGATGAGCGGTGCGAGGAACGCGTACGCGGCCCCGAGCGGCAGGTCGGAGACCTTGTACGCCCCGGAGGTCGCGAAGACCGAGTCCTTGCCGAACGTGTTGTTGACGATGAGCGCGAGCTGGGCGGCGAACCCGGAGAAGGCGCCGAACGTCATGATGTAGACGAGCGTGAGGATCCACGTGTTGCGGTTGGAGAAGATGTCGATCTGCTGGCGGAAGTTCGCCTTGATCGGCACGTCCTTGAGCAGCCAGAACGCGAGGATCGCGGCGGCGATGGTCCACGGGACCAGCACGATCGCCGCGTTGTAGACGTAGATGACGTGGCCGCTGCTCGTCGTCTGCGCTGCCACGGCACCCAGCCCGAGCAGGCCGAAGCCCATCACCCATGGTCCGAGGAACTGGATGAGCGAGACGCCGAAGTTCCCGATGCCCGCCTGCAGGCCGAGCGCGGTGCCTGCGAGGCGTTTGGGGAAGAAGTAGCCCGTGGACGGCATGTAGCCGGAGAAGCAGCCGCCGCCGATGCCGGTGAGGGCCGCGAGCACCATGAGCCACCAGTAGGGGGTGGCCGGGTTCCGCACCGCCGCGAACCAGCCGAGCATAGGCAGCGCGAACAGCAGCGACGTGATGCCGACGAGCCTGCGGGTGCCGACGACCGGCGGCAGGAACATGTAGCCGAGCCGGATGAGGCCGCCGGAGACGCCGGGCACGGCGACGAGCCAGTACAGCTGGTCCTTGGTGAGGGTGAACCCGACCTGGTCGAGCTTCGGGGCCACCGCGCTGACCAGGTACCAGACGCAGAACGCGATGATCATCGAGAAGGTGCTGACCGCCAGCGTACGCCAGGCGAGCCGCTTGTCCCACCGCTCCGGGTCCTCCGGATTCCAGTCGGTGAGCACCCGGCCGGTGGTAGCGAGCTGGGACACGTGATCCTCCTTGACGGCGTACGCAGCGTCCGCAATTTACTACGGATCAGGCCGTGAAAATGCGCCATCTTGCGGTCGGCGCGCCAAGCGCGCCAGGCCCGCCACGGCCACCGCAGCCCACGCTGCCGCCGCCACCCAGACCTCGACGCTACCGACGGTGGACACGATCGGCAGGTGGAGCGTCGAGCCCAGCGTGCGCGAGGCGACCGCGTACATCCCGAGCGGGAAGACGACGCTCCACAGTGCGGGCTCGTACCGCAGCGGGATGCGGTGTGTCACGTGCCGGCGCCAGCCGATGCCGAGCAGCACGGGGATCAGCCAGCTCGCGAAGGCCCAGAACAGCACGGAGATGCCGGCGATGAGCCCGCCGGTCGGGAGCAACGCCGGCGCGGCGGCCATCCGGGTGATGCGGACGCCGGAGACGACCGTGATGGCGGCGGCACCCATCGACACCCAGTAGGGCGGCGTCAGGTGCTCCGCCGCGACGTCGTAGAGCACCAGCCGCGCCGTGACCAGGCCGCCGACGACGACGTACAGGAACGTCCCGATGGCCCAGCAGCTGACTGCGAGCAGCGCGAGCTCGCGCCGCCCGCCGAGCAGGTCGGGCTCGAGCGACGCTGCCAGGACGGCGACCGACTGGGTGGCGACGACCCAGATGAACCACGTGCCCTCGGCGGCCGCCACCACGGGCCGGTGCACCGAGGCGAGCACGGCCCATGGGATGGCGTAGCCCAGCACGAGCCACAGCAGGGCACCCGCGGCCAGCAGCACCGTCGCGGTCCGCACGTGCCCGTCCATCGCCAGGCGCGTGCCCAGCACGTTGGTCGCGGCGACGAGGGTGAACATCCCGAAGCCCCGGCCCGGGTGCCGCAGGTCCCGCGCGAGGTCGGGGCGGTAGGCGATCGCGCGCCAGACGAGCAGGGCGAGCAGGATCGCGTACGCGCCGGCGGCGATCCACAGCAGGACGGTCGACAGCACGGGCGCGGCGAACCCGGCGAGCGCGATCGACACGATCCCGGTGGCCATGACCAGGGCGAAATAGCCCGGGTAGAGCGTGCGCACCCTGTCGCGCACTGCGGCGGGGGACATCGCGGAGGCTCGGCGCCGGGGGCTCACGGCGCACATGGTGTCCCATCGGCGCGGCCGTCGCCCCCGGGGCGCGCCCGGTGTGCCGCGGGGCGGCCGCCGCGCTGTACGCTGCGAGCGCGAATTACTACGGCCTGAACCGTGAAAATCACGTGGCCGTGGGGCGTGAGGAGGCCGGTTGTGTACGTGATCGCGGAGCCGTGCATCGACGTCATGGATCGCGCGTGCGTCGACGAGTGTCCGGTGGACTGCATCTACGAGGGTGGGCGATCGTTGTACATCCACCCGTACGAGTGCGTCGACTGCGGGGCCTGCGAGGCGGTCTGCCCGGTGCTCGCCATCTACTACGAGGACGACCTACCGGAGGACTTCAAGGTCTACCAGGAGGACAACACGCGCTTCTTCACCGAACCGCTGCCCGGCCGTGACGAGCCGCTCGGCTCGCCCGGCGGCGCGCACAAGCTCGGTGCCATCGGCGTCGACACCCCGCTGGTCGCCGGCTTCCCGGTCCGGCGGCGGTGACGCACGACGAACCGTCGGGTGCCCGCCGCGGGGCTCGCACTGCGCGGCGGGCGTTCGCGCGAGAGGAGCTCCGGCGCACCCGCGCCGACGCCGGCCGCCCGCGCGACCCGATGGCCGGGGTGCTCCGCTCCGCCGCGGTCGCCGTCGCGGTCGTGCTGGCCCTGGCCGCGTGCGCGTCGACCCCCGCCGCGCGGCCCACGGCCTCGTCGGGCACGCTCGATCCCGTGACCACCACCCCCGCGCTGACCGGCAGGCTGACGGTGTTCGCCGCGGCGTCGCTGCAGGGGACGTTCACGCAGCTCGGCGACCAGATGATGGCGGCGCACCCGGGCCTGACGGTGACGTTCAGCTTCGGCTCGTCGGGCACGCTCACCCAGCAGCTGCTGGCCGGCGCCCCCGCGGACGTCTACGCCTCCGCGAGCACCACGACCATGGCCGACGCCGCCTCCGTCGTCGGCACCCCGACGGTGTTCACGCACAACTCGCTGGTCATCGTCGTGCCGAAGGGCAACCCGGCGGGCGTGACGGGCCTGGCCGACTTCGCCAGGCCCGCGCTGAAGATCGCGCTGTGCGACCCGTCGGCACCGTGCGGCGCGGCCGCGAAGCAGGTGTTTGCGAAGGCAGGCATCACGCCGGCCCTGGACACGCTGGGCCAGGACGTCAAGGCCACGCTGGCGCTGGTCACCGCGGGCGAGGTCGACGCGGCGCTGGTCTACAAGACCGACGCGATCGCCGCGGGCCCCGCGGTGCAGGCGATTGCCGTCCCGCAGGCGGACGCCGTCGTCAACGACTACCCGATCGCCCTGGTCAAGGGCACGACGAACCCGGCCGCCGCCCAGGCGTTCGTCGACGAGGTGCTCTCGCCCGCCGGCCGGCACGTGCTGGCCGCCGCCGGGTTCGATCCGGCAGGCTGAGCCGCGGAGGTGCGATGACCCGGCCCGGCCTCGGCGCACGCGCGACGGACGAGCACGCTCAGGGCGCTGGGGAGCGCGTCGCCTCCGGAACCGTGCCGGCAGGTCACGACGGAGTCGAACGGCCCGATCGGCGAGGCGCCCTCGGCCGCCGCGCCGGCACGGGCGGCTCGACCCGGCGGCGCGGCGGTGCTCGTCGGCGTGGCGGCGCACCGCTCGTCCTGCTGGTCCCCGCCCTGCTGGGTCTGGCGTTCCTCGTCGCGCCGTTCGTCGCGCTCCTGGTCCGGGCGCCGTGGGGCAGCCTCGGCGCGCTCGTCACCTCGCCGACCGTCCGCCAGGCGCTGTGGTTGTCCCTGCGCACCGCCACTGCGGCGACGGTCGTCTGCCTGCTGCTCGGCGTACCGCTGGCGTGGCTGCTGGCCCGCACGACCTTCCGGGGGCAGGGGCTCGTTCGCGCCGTCATCACCATGCCCCTGGTCATGCCGCCGGTCGTCGGCGGCGTCGCGCTGCTGAGCCTGCTCGGCCGGCGCGGCCTGCTCGGCGCGCACCTCGACGCGTGGTTCGGCCTGACGATCCCGTTCACCACGGGTGCCGTCGTCATCGCCGAGGCGTTCGTCGCCCTGCCGTTCGTCGTGCTCTCGGTCGACGGCTCGCTGCGCGGCGCCGACCAGCGCTACGAGCAGGCGGCCGCGGTGCTCGGCGCCTCGGGTTGGTACACGTTCCGGCGGGTGACGCTGCCGCTCGTCGGGCCCTCGGTGGCCGCCGGGGCGGTGCTGTGCTTCGCCCGCGCCCTGGGGGAGTTCGGCGCGACCATCACGTTCGCCGGCAACTTCCCGGGCACCACGCAGACCATGCCGCTGGCGATCTACCTGGCGATGGAGCGCGACCCGGACGTCGCGCTCGCCCTGTCGCTGGTGCTCATGGCGGTGGCGCTCGCGGTGCTCGTCGGGCTGCGCTCCCGCTGGCTGTCCGCCCTGGTCGGGGCGGGCGAATGAGGCTCGACGCGCACGTCGTCGTGCGCCGCCCGGCCTTCACGCTCGACCTGCCGCTGGCCGTCGAGCCGGGGGAGGTGGTCGCGCTCGTCGGCCCCAACGGCGCGGGCAAGACGACGTTCCTGCACGCCGTCGCCGGGCTCGTCGACCTCGACGACGGTCACGTGACGCTCGGGGGGAGGACCTTGGACGACGTGGCCGCCGGCGTGCACGTCCCCGCCGAGGAGCGGCGGTGCGGGCTCGTCTTCCAGCAGCACCTGCTGTTCCCGCACCTCTCGGCGGCCGAGAACGTCGCCTTCGGGCTGCGCGCCCGACGGGTGGCGCACGACGAGGCCCGGCGGGTGTCGCTGGAGTGGCTGGCGCGCTTCGGCGTGGCCGCGCACGCCGACCACCCGGCGGCCAAGCTGTCCGGCGGCCAGGCCCAGCGGGTCGCTCTGGCCCGCACGCTCGCCGTGGAGCCGGACGTGCTGCTGCTCGACGAGCCGTTCGCCGCGCTCGACGAGGACACGAAGCCCCTCGTTCACGCCCTGCTGCGTGACCATGTGGCGCGAACCCGCCGGCCGGTGGTGCTGGTCACCCACGACCCCGCGGACGCACGGGCCCTGGCCGACCGGATCGTGCCCGTCGCGTCCGGTCGGCGGTCCGTCCCACCGGTCAGCGGCTCGGCAGCGACGAGCTGACCGGTGGCGGTGGGCCGAGGCTCAGCGTCCGGAGTCCCTGCCCGGGCTGTCCTCCGGGACCTCCCGGCTCTCCGGGAGCGGGTTGCCCTCGGCGTCGGTCCCGGAGTGGGGCCCCGGGCTGTCCATCGGGACGCCGCGGTCCTCCGGGAGGGGGACGCCGCCGAGGGTGCCCGACTCGGGCCCGGGGCTGTCGAAGGGCACCTCCTCCAGCAGCTCCTCGTCCGGCGTGCCCAGCGGCCCCGTGCCCGAGTACGGGCCGGGGCTGTCCTCCGGCACCGAGCCGGACCAGTCCTGACGCTGCTCGGCAGCCTGCTCGGCGGCGGTGCGACGCCGTAGCTCCTCGTCCTGCGGGGTCATCGGCTCGTCGTTGGTGCTCACGGAGCGCCTCCCTGTCATCGGTCGTGCCCGGAACCCTCGGTGTCCTTCGATTGGACTCGCCATACGGGCTGCCCGCAACTGCGGCGGGCGACCCGCCGCGACCGTGCCTCGCGATCGCTCGAGCCCGAGCCCCACGCGCGTCCCCGTTGCGTCTCGGCGAAATGGTGGTTACCTTCAGATGAAGGTAACCACCGAACGAAGGAGACCGTCATGAACGGGGTGCGCAAGTGGTGGGCGCTGGTCGGGGTGAGCCTCGCCGTGGTGGCCGTCGGGCTGGACAGCACGGTGCTCAACGTGGCGTTGCCGACGCTGGCCGCGGCGCTGCGGGCCTCGGAGCAGGACCTGCAGTGGTTCTCCTCGGGCTACTTCCTGGTGCTCGCCGCGGCGATGCTGCCCGCGGGGCTGCTCGGTGACCGGTACGGGCGCAAGAAGGTGCTGCAGATGGGGCTCGTCCTGTTCGGGATCGGATCGGCCGTCTCCGCCTACTCGACGTCGCCCGCCGAGTTCATGGCCGCCCGCGTGCTGCTCGGCCTGGGCGGGGCGGGGATCGTCGTCATGGCGATCTCCTCGCTGACCGTCCTGTTCAGCGCCGAGGAGCGGCCGCGGGCGGTGGGCATCTGGGCCGCGGCCAACTTCGTCTCCATGCCGCTGGGGCCGATCCTGGGCGGCTGGATGCTGACCCGGTACTGGTGGGGCGCGGTGTTCCTCATGAACGTGCCGGTGGTCGTGGTCGGGCTCGTCGCGACCGCGCTGCTGGTGCCCGAGTCCCGCGCCGCCACACGTCCCGACGTCGACCCGGTCGGCGTGCTCACCTCGGCCGCCGGGCTGGTGGCCGTCACGTACGGCCTGATCAGGGCCGGTCAGGACGGGTGGGGCTCGCTCGCGGCCCTCGGGTGGATCGTGGTCGGCGTCGCGGTGCTGGCCCTGTTCCTCGCCTGGGAGCGGCGGCTGACGCTGCGCCCGGGCGGGCAGCCGGTGCTCGACCTGACGCTGTTCCGGTCGGCCTCGTTCACCTGGGGCGCGATCCTCGCCGCGGTGGCGGTCCTCGCGATGATCGGCGTCCTGTTCACCATGCCGCAGTACTTCCAGGCGGTGCACGGCACGGACGCCATGGGCTCCGGCCTGCGGCTGCTGCCGCTCATCGCCGGCCTGATGCTCGGCGCCCTGCCGGCCGATCGGCTGGCACGGCGGGTCGGGGCGAAGCTCGCCGCGGCGGCGGGGTTCGCCGTGCTGGCGATCGGGCTGGCCCTGGGGTCCCGGACGACGGTCGGCGCCACGAACCTGGAGGTGGCCGTCTGGATGGCGGTGGTCGGCGCCGGCATGGGCCTGGCCATGGCCACCGCGTCCTCGGCGGCCCTCGTCGAGCTGTCCGAGGAGCGCAGCGGGGTCGGCTCGGCGGTGGTGCAGGCGGTCAACAAGGTCGGGGGACCGTTCGGCACCGCGATCCTCGGCAGCGTCCTGACCGCCGGCTACCTCGGCCGCCTGCACCTGGGGGCGCTGCCGGCACCGGCCGCGGCCGCGGTCCGCCGGAGCGTCTTCGGCGGCGTCGCCGTCGCGCAGCAGACCGGCTCCCGCGCGCTCCTCGCGTCCGTCCGCGCGGCCTTCGTGCACGGCATGGACGCGGCGCTCGTGGTCTCGGCGGCGATCGCCGTCGCGGGTATGGTCCTTACCCTGGTGTTCCTGCCGCGCACGGGTGCCGCGGCGCCGGTTGCCGCCGTGCGCGACGAGGAAGGCGACGTTGTCAGAAGCGAGTGATCCGCAGACCACCGGGCTGCGCGAGCGCAAGAAGGCGCGCACGCGGCAGCTGATCCAGGAGCACGGCCTGCGCCTCTTCCGGGAGCAGGGCTACGAGGCCACCACGGTGCAGCAGATCATCGATGCCGCCGAGGTCTCCGAGAGCACCTTCTTCCGGTACTTCCCCACCAAGGCGGAGGTCGTCCTCGTCGACGACTTCGACCCCATCCTCGTCAGCTCGTTCCTCGCACAGCCCCCCGGGCTCACCGCGATCCAGGCGCTGCGCGCGAGCTTCCGCGACACGTTCGGCGCTCTCTCGGACGACGAGACCGCCGCGATGAAGGAACGCAACGAGCTCGTCGTGACCGTGCCCGAGCTGCGGGCCGCGATGCTGGACCAGCTCTCCTCGACGATGCAGGTCCTCGGCGAGGCAGTCGCGCAGCGGACCGGACGCCCGCCGAACGATCCGGCCGTGCGCACCCTGGTGGGAGCCGTGGTGGGGGTGGCGGTGGCCGTCGAGCTCGTGCTCTTCGACGACCCGACCGCGGACCTGGTCGCGCTCCTCGACGAGGCGATGGGTCAGCTGGAGGCGGGCCTCCGGCTCTGAGCGCCGGCCCGGGCGTTCCCGCCGGGGTCAGCGACCCTGCAGCGTGGCGCGGACGGCGGAGACGACCGCCTGCGCGATCGTCGCGTGACCGCGGGCGTTTGGGTGGTCGCCGTCGGGCGCCAGGAAGCGGGTCTCGTCGTTCGTGTAGCCGGGACCCTTGAAGGCGGCCCGGACGTCGATGTAGATCGCGCCCGTGTCGGCGGCGACCTGGCGGATCGCCGCGTTCACCTGGCCGGTCACGGCCGCGGCGGCATCCACGTACGCCTGCCCCTGCGCCGCGGCGTACGTCCCGCCCAGCCACACGCTCCAGTAGTCGAGCAGCACGACGAGCGCGCCTCGGGCCGCGGTGAGCGTGCGGACCTCGGCCACGATGGCCCGCACGTTTTGCTCCACGATCGGCACGGTCGGCTCGTAGCAGCTGACCGTCGTCCCGCACGCCGCGCTGTAGGCGACGTCGTTGGCGCCGATCTCGATCTCGACGATGTCGGCGGCAGCCACGTCCGCCTGGACCTCGCGGTCCGTGGTGGCGGAGTCGAGGACGTCGGCGCTCGTCGCGCCGTTGACCGCGTCGTCGGCCGTCGGCACCTCGCCGCTCCCGGGGGCGGCGAGCAGCGCGGCGCTGAGCTGCGGGAACGGTGTGCACCCGCAGGCGGCGCCCGCCGGGACGGAGTCGCCGAGGGCCACGACCGACCACGGGCCGGTGTGGGCGGCGCTCGGTGACGCCGTGGGTGTCGGGCTCGGGATCACGCTGCTGGTGGGAGCCGCGCTCGCGCTCGCGGTGGTGCCCGACGTGGCGATCGACGTTCCCGCGGCGTCGGACGCGAAGCTGGGCGCGCAGCCGGCCAGCGCGAGACCGGCCGCAGAGATGGCGATGACGACCCGCGATCGCCTCACCCGCCGAACCATGCGGGGATGGTAGGTCGCCCCGCTGGGAGCCTCGTGACCGAAGGAGGCGCGCGCAACCAGTGGGATTGCCAACACCTGGGAGTCTGCGCCCCAGCGAGACGACTAGGGCTGAACCCCAGGCTCACGATCATCTTGGTGCGGCTTCAATCGCTTGAGCATCCCTGAGAGGCTCCCGCCCACCGCGTCGGCGGCTCCCGCGACCGCACCACCGAATTCCTTGACCGCGGTCAGCGCCCTCGGCTCGTCGGGAATCCCATCCCCGTCGATATCCACGCTCCTGAAGGGACGCGTCATCGCGTCGGCACTGCTGTTGAACCCGGCCGCAACCGTGCTGGCCGCGTCGCCGACCCAATGCTCAGTTGCCTCAGCGGCGTGCTCGAGGACGGCGAGAGCTCGATTCGGTTCGGCGCCTGCGTGTTCATCGACCTCAGTCACGCCGTTGGCTTGCAGGGCCAGGTGTGCGGGGAACGCGTCGGGTGCGTCACCGAACGCGATCCTGGCCGCGTCGACGACCTCGCGACCGAAGACGAACCGCGCAACGCCACCTGCTACCGCCCCGACCCCGTACTCGATCGCAGCCTGCTGCTTTCCGCTCAGGGCCGTGCGCACCGTGTCGAGCTGACCGGTCTGGATGCCCCGGACCAGTTGTTGCGCGCCGCTGGCGGGGAGCGCGTCTGCGAGGGTGTTGGCCCAGTGGGACCAGTCGGTGCGGCCGGCGGCGATCCTGTGGCCGACATCGACGACCCCGTCGGGCGAGGAGCTGGCCAAGTCTGCGGCCATCGCCGTGATCTGCTGCTGGCTGACTCGTTCGTTCGACAGGCCGTACACCAGTGCCTGAGCCTGGTCTCGATCGAGTTCCATCCCGTGGATATCGGCGATCGCCAGGGCGAAGACCGCAGTGATCTCGAACTGCAGCTGCTCGTCACCGGCCGGCAAGAGCGCTGCGACTCTTGTGGCGCCCGTCCTTGCGGCGCCCAGCGCCGCTCCCTTGGCGGCCTCCTTGGCGGCCTTCTTGACCGCGACCTTCGCCGCCTGCTTCCCGGCCTTCTTGGCAGCCTGCTGACCCGCACTCTTGGCGCCTGCGGCCGCTGCCCCGACGCCAGGGATCATGGCGATGCCGATGTCCGCTGCGATCGCGCCGGCCGTGATGACCGCCCCTGCGGTGGTGATCGAGGTTGCGTAGTGCCTCTCTAGCATCTGGATCACCTCGGCCGGTGTCGCGTCCGGGTGCCGACGCCGGAGCCTCATGACGTACTTGCGTGCGATCGAGTGGCGAGCGCTGACCGCCTTCGCAATGTCGCGCGCGGCGTCACCGTCGGAGAGTTCCGCTTCCAGCGTGACGACTTCGGCGTCGGTCATGCGTGCCCCCTGTGGCTGTGGGTTTGGTCGGACGATCGGCAGTGCACCGCTTCGTCTTGATCGCCTGGTCCCATCTCAGTCGTCGCCGCGAGTGCCCTCGAGGGCGGCGGCGACGGCCTCGAACTCGGCGAGGGCGGCGGAGAGGTCCTCGACGATCTCGCGGGCGATGACCTCAGGCGCCGGCAGGTTGTCGAGGTCCTCCAGGGACTCGTCGCGCAGCCAGGTGATGTCGAGGTTCGCCTTGTCGCGGGCGACGAGCTCGTCGTACGTGAAGGCGTGGAACCGTTCGGTCTCCGCCCGCTCGGAGCGCGGGCGTCCGGGTGCGGAGCAGGCGACGAAGTCGTCCAGCGCCGCCCTGGTCAACGGGTTCTGCTTGAGCGTGAAGTGCTGGTTGGTCCGCAGGTCGTACACCCACAGCCGCGAGGTCCAGGGGTGCTCGGCGGCGGGCTTCTTGTCGAAGAACAGCACATTCGCCTTGACGCCCTGGGCGTAGAAGATGCCGGTCGGCAGCCGCAGCATGGTGTGCAGGTCGAAGTCGCGCAGCAGGCGGCGGCGCAAGGTCTCGCCGGCGCCGCCCTCGAACAGCACGTTGTCGGGCAGCACCACGGCGGCGCGGCCGTTGATGTCGAGGATCGTCATGATGTGCTGCAGGAAGTTCAGCTGCTTGTTGCTGGTGGTGACGACGAAGTCCTGCCGCTCGATCTCCAGGTCCTCGCGCGCCTCACGCCCGTCGGCGCCGACCATCGTCAGGGACGACTTGCGCCCGAACGGCGGGTTGGACAGCACCA
The DNA here is from genome assembly GCF_001898175.1 of Cellulomonas sp. 73-92. Classification (GTDB taxonomy): domain Bacteria; phylum Actinomycetota; class Actinomycetes; order Actinomycetales; family Cellulomonadaceae; genus Cellulomonas. The sequence goes on along the minus strand of NZ_MKTH01000024.1, from coordinate 4,107 downwards.
CCGACCAGCGCCGGCCCGGGTCGGCGATGAGGGAGTCCTTGACCTCGATCAGCGACGGTCCGTTGGCCTGCCCGATGCCGTGCAGCAGCAGGTTCATCGCGGCCAGGCGCGCGGTGCCGTCCACCAGCTCGACGCCGTGCACGAACCCGTCGCGCAGGTGCGCGCGCTGGGTGGGGTCCAGGTGCTCGGCGTCCGACGAGGCGTACTCGTGCGCCGCCAGCAGGAACCCGCCGGTGCCGGCGGCCGGGTCGGTGACCGTGTCGGCGACCGTGGGGCGCACGCAGTCGACCATCGCCCGGATCAGCGGCCGCGGCGTGAAGTACTGACCGGCCCCGGACTTCACGTCCTCCGCGCCCTTGGACAGCAGCGACTCGTAGGCGTCGCCCTTGATGTCGACGTCGGCGGCCGACCACTGCTCGGCGTCGATGAGGTCGTGGATGAGCCGCTTGAGCTTGGCCGGGTCCTGGATGCGGTTCTGCGCCTTGCGGAAGATCGTCCCCAGCGTGCCGGGCTGGTTGGCCAGGCCGACGAGGATCTTCGTGTACTCGACCTCGAGCTGGGTGCCGTCGGCGTCGAGCAGCCGCTGCCAGGACAGGTCGTCCGGGACGATCTTCTCGGGCTTGAGCTGCCGACGAGCCCGCTCGTCGGCCATCTTAAGAAACAGCAGGTAGGTCAGCTGCTCGGTGTACTCCAGCGTCCCGACCCCGTCGTCGCGCAGCACGTTGCAGTACGACCACAGCTTGTCCACCAGGCGACGAGCGTCAGCCACGTTGCGTTCCTCCCGACGTCCCGGACCACCGCGCCATCCTCCCGCAACCTCGACCGAGCCGACGGCGCACAGTCCCGGGTGAGGCTTGCGAAACTCTGGCGTACGCAAGGCGTGCGTCTCTACGATGGGTGTGCCCGTTGCGCTGAGCTTCGGGAAGTGGACCCGAGACCCGTCCGGAATGGTCGTGGCGCTCGGGTCTTGCGTTGTCGTGAAACTCTCAACGTCATTCGAGGCGCGCAACCTCAATTGACGAGCCGGAGCTTGGGCGCGCCGTCGTAGATGGCGTCCCCGGCGAGCAGCGGGGCACCGATGGCGATGGCAGTTGCCGCGATCCAGCGGTCCCCGGTGTGGACCTTGCCCCACAGTGCGTGGCCTGCGGCTCTGCAGTCCGCCGTGAGAGCGGCGTATGCGACGACGACCGCCTCGTCGACTGGCACAGTGGGCGTCCGATCGAGTTGTCCGCGGATTGACGTCTCCCTCTCCGGGCCCAATTGGGTTTGTCGCAGCCCTGACAACACCTCGGCACGGCTCTGTGTGGCGATCACGACTGGCCGGCCCCTCAGCAAGTCACGCCATTCGATCGCGCGAGGATCCGGACGCTTGTGTGCGTAGAGTGCACTCCAGACGTCCGTGTCGAGAATCACCCAGCTTCCAGCCGCCATGCGCTACGCGCCGTTCATTGCGGAAATGAAGGCGGCCCATTCGTCGTCCGTGAACTCGACGCCGCCGTCAGGGTCAGGACCGCTGATCGGCGCCTCACGCCAGGAGTCGTCTCGTACGTGTTGCGTCCACGGCACTGGGACGTCCGCCGGACTGATGGACGAGACAACGAGTGCCGAAATGCGGCCACGCGAATCTCGACGTGGCTGACCGACGGCATCGGCCCGGCGGTCCAGCAGCTCCCGCGCGACATCTGAGTTGTCTACGCCCTCGAGCGGGATTCGGTTTCCAACGTCATCGACGAGTCGGAACTTGTGAGAATCCAGGTCAACCATCTTCACGACGCCGCTGAGGGTGAGGTCGCTCTCGTCGACGGTCGTGTCGGGGGCGATCCAGACCCGCTTGTCGCGCTCGCCGGGGCGAAAGGAGATGCGCGCGCCATCCGCGGTACGTCTCAGCTCGGCCTCAGGCGCCGCATGGCCGAGGGCTTCGAGTAGCCCGACGGCACTCTGGCGCACCAGCGGTGGCGTGTCTTGGCGGGGGGCGTCGGCCGCGATTGCCTCCCACGTCTCCCACAGGAGAGCGTCGAACTCCTCCTCAAGCGGGACGTCGAACAGCGGCTGGGATGCCCGCCCGCGTTCGATGACGAGGCCGGTGCTACCCGCGCGGATCGTCGTCAGCCGGAGGGCAACCGCATCTTCGACGTCGCCCGTGCTGCGACCGACACGTTCGATCCCGGCGACCCAGCGCCCGAGACGCGTCGCCAGATCCTGCAGCTGGGTGCTGATGTTGGCGAGGTCGCGAAGGCCGATCTCGCCGGGCGGCACGTCCATGCCACGAAGCCGCAACTCAAACTGTCCGCTCATGACGCCCACCCCCTCTCCGCACTGAGTAACGCCTAGCACCTCGGCGATTGTGCCGCACTCGCCCGACATGGAGTGGGCGATGTCGCGATCACCCTCACGCGTCTGCGGTGTCGTCGACGACGAGCACGGACGTCAGGGGAATCACCGCGCGAACCCACTCGGGCAGGGCCGAGTAGTGACTCAGGACCAGGTCCACGACGTCCTCGCCGCCGAGCAGCCGCAACCCGCTGCGCTGGCGCTCGATGGCCCGGGCGTCGGGGCTGTAGGAGCCGAGCGTCACGAAGAGCGACAGCTCGCCGACGCCCTGCGTCCCCACGAGTTGCTGCACCGCCGGCGCTCCGACGGTGCCCATCTGGTGCTTGCACTGGACCTTGATGAGTGGCGGTTCGAGTCCAAGCGGATCGTGGTGAGCGATGACGTCGACCCCGCCGTCCTGCGAGTACGCGGTCACACGCGCCTGGTAGCCGAGGGCGCGCAGCAAGTCCGCCGTGAAGATCTCGAAATCACGATGCGACATGCCGCCGAGCAGCGAATCGAGGACAAAGTCGCGCGTGTGCTGCGCGATGCGGCTGGCACGCGGTTCGTCCGGCGAGTCGTCGACCTTGGTCTCGACGACGGCCTCGACCGCCCGCGTGACCTGCTCCGTCGTCGCGTACGGCTCGGCTTGAAGGGCCGCAAGGAACTCATCCCCGTGCTGACGCACGGCGAACACCGTGAGGAACGCACCGATCTCGTAGCGCGCCGCCTGCGAGAAGGTGTTTCGGGGAATGCCGACCCGCTTCCACTCGATCCGCCGCCGGTGACGGTGGATCGTCGCGTCAGCGTCGTAGTAGTACTCGCTGGCGACGAGCCCGATATTGACGGTGCTATCCGGTTTGTAGGGTGCGATGACGACGTCGCCGACCTGCATCTCGTCGCGGAACCGCGTGAGGACGCCCGCCCAGCCGGCGATGGCCTGGGGCTTCCTGTCCGGGTAGACCTTCGCCAACGTGGACTTGAACGCTTCCCAGGTCCTCGGCAGCTGCCTGAGGTCGCCGAGTTCGTCCCACCCGATGCTGACAAAGCCCTCGTTGACGAGTTGCGTCGTGAGGGTGTCGTTGTGGATTCCCCACATGGCGGTCATGCGGGCATCAACTCCTCTGCAATGTCGAGGTCGGAAGAACGGCCGGTCAACCGGCCTGAGAACGCAGCAGCCAGCAGCGCGTGGCGAAGGGAAGACGAGCGGCGCTCGGCGGCCGACGAAGCGTCACCGAGGTCGGCACTCATGTTGCGGATCGTGTCGAGGCGCGACATTAGCCCGTCCTGCGTCCAGCGCGGGGCGACCGGAACCGCGAGTCGTTCGAACTTCGATTTGTTGAGTATCGGCAGAGTTGTGCTCGACGCGTTCTCCGTGATCTGTCGCTGGAACGCCGGTGATGCAAACAGGGCGGCGAGATAGTCGGGCCTCGCGCTCGTCGAGTTGGCAACAACAGCGTTGATCTGCTGGTTCGTTGCGGACGGGCGGTCAATCCAACCGGTCTTGCCGATGCTCGCCCCGATGCACACCGTCAGGACAGCTCCGGAGGGAAGCACTCGGGCGGACTTTTGGCCAACACCGCTAAGGGTGCGCTGCCAATCTCGGATCTGCGTGCCGTGATGCACGTCGCCTGGGGTGATGAACGGCAGGTCGCCATCGAAGGCGTCGCCGAGGCGTGTCGGTGGTGTGTTGCCAGTGATCACGTTGCCAATCTCGCTGAGCCCGGATCCGCTGATGAGGTCGCGGTCATGGGCGGGTCGTGAGACGCGAATGCCCTTCTGACCTGGGACGATAGG
>NZ_MKTH01000023.1 GCF_001898175.1 Cellulomonas sp. 73-92 | reverse complement strand
CACGCGCGACGCGGCGGGCGAGACCGTCCGCGTGCGGGGCAGCGGCGGGATGACCATGTGGGCGTTCGATCCCGCGCGGGCGGAAGGAGAGGTGCCGTGGGGCACGTTAGGCTGACCGCGACCGCGCCCGGAGGGATGAAAGTGAGGTGCGCGTCCGATGGTGGATGTCCACGACGCGTCGGTGTCCGAGCAGGAGCCGGATCCGTTGAGCGAACAGCGGAGGGCGTTCGCCGACGACTTCGCGACGATGTGGTCGGCGACCGGCGCTCCGATCATGGACGGCCGGGTGCTCGGCTACCTCATGATCATGCGACGGGAGTACATCTCCTCCGCGGATCTCGCCGCCGCGCTGGAGGCGAGCGCGGGCGCGGTGTCGATGTCGACGCGGCGCCTGGTGGACTCCGGGTTCGCGAAGCGCAGGATCATCCCCGGCGACCGCAACCACTACTTCTACTCGGACGAGGACGTCTGGGGGACGTGGCTGGCGGGGGAGCGCCGCTACCTGGACCGGCAGCGGGACAACATCGAGCAGGGCATGGGGGTCGTGGCGGACAGCGACGACCCGGGCGACCGCATGGCGTATCGACGGATGCGCAACGGTCGCGACTACATGCGGTGGCTGCGCGACTACCACTACAAGATGCTCGAGGCGTGGGAGGCGTACAAGGCCGAGCGCGACGAGTCGGACGAGTGACGTCGGCGTCCCCCATGGGGGGAGGCATCCGGTGACCGCGGACAGCCTGCTGCAGGTCCGCCACCTCCACGTCGTGTTCGACGTGGAGGGCCGCGAGGCGGTGGCGGTCGAGCGCCTCGACGCGGACGTCCACGAGGACGAGGTCGTCGCCCTCGTCGGCGAGTCCGGGTCGGGCAAGAGCGTGAGCTCGATGAGCGTCCTCGGACTCCTGCCGCGCAACGCCCGCGTCTCCGGCTCGATCCGCTTCGACGGGATCGAGCTCGTCGGGGCGTCGACCGACCAGCTGCGGCGCGTCCGCGGCGGGGGCGTGGCGATGGTCTTCCAGGACCCGTCCCAGGCGCTCGACCCGGTCTTCACTGTCGGATCGCAGCTCGTCGAGGCGCTGCGCGCGCACGCCCGGATGTCGCGGGCCGAGGCCCGCCGCCGTGCGATCGAGCTGCTGCGGGCCGTGGAGATGCCCGACCCCGAGACGCGGATGGGCTTCTACCCGCACCAGCTCTCCGGCGGCCAGGCGCAGCGCGTCGTCATCGCGATCGGGCTGGCCGGCGAGCCGCGCCTGCTGATCGCCGACGAGCCGACGACCGCGCTCGACGTCACGGTGCAGGCCGAGGTGCTCGATCTGCTGCGCCGCCTGCGCACCCGCAGCCGGATGGCGATCCTGCTCATCACCCACGACATGGGCGTGGTCGCCGACCTCGCCGACCGGGTCGTCGTGATGCGCAACGGGTCGGTGGTGGAGACCGGCGCCGTCGAGCAGATCTTCGCCGCCCCGCGCGAGGGCTACACGCGCGACCTGCTGGCATCCGTCCCCCGAATGGGTGCGGGCGTGCGCCGCGACGATGCCGCCGAGGCGGCGGCATCCGATGCCGTCGTGTCCGTGTCGGACCTCGTGGTCGACTTCCGCGCGCGCCTGCGGGGCACGGTGCGGGCGGTCGACGACGTGT
>NZ_MKTH01000022.1 GCF_001898175.1 Cellulomonas sp. 73-92 | reverse complement strand
GAGCGCATCCTGCACGAGCTCAGCAGCGCCTACGGGCGCGACGACGTGCAGAGCTTCGTGCTGCCCACCCTCGTCCTCGTCGAAGACCCGTCGGCGGGCTCGCAGCGCACGGAGCTCTTCCCGGCGACGCACGGCGACCTGCGGCTCGACCAGGCCGGCGCCGTGGAGCGCCTCATCGAGCGGGCGCGGATGCAGCGGATGCCTCCCGCCGACGTCGTCCGGGAGCTGGAGCGCATCCGCGCGACGCCGCCTCGCTTCAACGCGGTCACGATGATCCTCGGACACGCCCTGCTCACCGTCGGCTTCGGGCTGGTGCTCGATCCCGTGGCGCTCGCCCTCCCCTTCTACGCCGTCCTCGGCGCGATCGTGGGGACCGTCGTGGTGCTGACCGCCAGGTTCGCGCAGCTGTCGCTCGTGCTCCCGGTGCTGATCCCCTTCGGCATCACGCTGGGCACGGGACTCTTCGTCGCGCCGCTGATCGGCGACGACCCGATCCGGCTCGTCGCCCCCGCCCTCGTGAGCCTCCTGCCGGGGCTCACGCTCACGCTCGCCGCCGTGGAGCTCACCAGCAATCAGGTGGTCGCCGGCGCGAGCCGCATGGTCTACGGCGTCGCCCGGCTCGGACTGCTGGTGTTCGGCGTGTTCGCGGCGATCTCGATCCTCGGTGTGCACCCGGCCGAGAATCCGCTGCCGCCGCTCGGCGCGTGGGCTCCGTGGGTGGGCGTCGTGCTCACGGCGATCGGCTACACGCTGTTCTCGGTCGCGCCGCGCGGCGCGTTCCCGTGGATCGTGGTCTCGCTCGTCGTCGCCTACGGGGCGCAGGCGCTCGGGGCGCTCGCGATCGGCGCCCAGCTCTCGGGGTTCGTGGGCGCGGTCGTGGTGATCGTGGTCGTGGGACTGCTGCGCCGCATCCCGGCGGCGCCGCCGTCGGCGGTCATGCTGATGTGCGCGTACTGGCTGCTCGTCCCCGGTGCGCTCGGCTTCATCGGGCTCAGCCGGGTGGCCGAGGGGACCGACGGCGCCGGCGCCGCGGACCTCGTCGCGGGGACGCTGGTGTCGCTCGTGTCCATCGCCCTGGGGATGGTCGTCGGCGCCAGCATGACGCGCGAGGTCGATGTCGTGGCGCGCGGATGGCGCAGGGTGGCCCGCTTCCACCCATCGCGCGACGCGTCCGCGCCCGGCGCCGAGCCGCCCGCGCGCTGAGGGACCAGCCCGCGACCTCGCCCGCGAGCCGGCCGCGAGCCGCCCGCGAGCCGCCCGCGAGCCGGCCGCGCGCCGCCCGCGCGCCGCCCGCGAGCCGCCCGCGCGAGTGCTTCCCCCGCGCCTCGGCTGTACCGTTCTCAGGACCGCGAGAGCCCCAGGGCGCCGGGCCGCGGCGTGTCGAGGCGCCGCGACCCCTGCGTTCCTGAGAACGGTACGCACGGATGCCGGCGCCGCCCCGCCGGCGCCGCCCCGCCGGAGCCGACCCCCGGCGCCGACCCGCCCGCGCGCTGAGCGTCTGTCGCACGTGAACAACGCCTTGCGCCAGACATAACACGTCGTATGTCTCTTGATAGAAACATCATACGTGTGATATCTCGTTAGATGCGGGACAGGGTGCCCCGCGGAAAGCGATTGTGAACATGACA
>NZ_MKTH01000021.1 GCF_001898175.1 Cellulomonas sp. 73-92 | reverse complement strand
CTGAACGCGTGCGCGGTGGTGAAGGCGGTCATGGTCCCAGCATCCGCCCTCGGCCCGCGCTCGTCCAGACCCCCGGAGTCACCGCTCGACGAGGATGCCGTCCGCGTCGGCCCACACATGCCGCCCCGGCACGAATGCCACACCGGCGATCACGACCGGGACGTCGACCTCGCCGACGCCGTCCTTCGCGCTGCGCCGCGGGTTCGAGCCCAGCGCCTTCACCCCGATCGGGAGCGCGGCGATGGCGGTCCGGTCGCGGATCGCGCCGTGCACGATGATCCCGGCCCACCCGTTGCGGACCGCCGACGCCGCGATGAGGTCGCCGACGAGTGCGGACTCGAGCGACCCGCCCCCGTCGACGACGAGCACGGCGCCGTCGCCGGGAGTGGCCAGCACCGCCTTGACGAGGGCGTTGTCGCGATGGCACCGGACGGTGCGGACGGGGCCGTCGAAGGCGACCCGGCCGCCGAGGTCGTGCAGCTGCAGGACGAGGGAGTCGAGCTCGTCGCCGCGTTCGTCGTACAGATCCGCCGTCGAGAGGGTCATGACCCGAGGCTACGGCGTCCTCGCGTCGCGATCCGGTCGGAGATTCAGGAAGAACCGGCCATCTTCACCCGCGGTGAAGCCCGGGTGTCAGGTTTCTCCTGAATCTGCGACAGGTACCGGCCAGCGACAGCCCGACGGCTACTGGTTGCTGAAGGCCGCGTCGAACGACGCGGTGGGCAGCGGCCACAGCAGCGACCGCACGTACTCGACCGCCTGGGCGGCGCCGTGCCGGCGGTCCATGCCGGCGTCCTCCCACTCGATCGAGATCGGCCCCGCGTAGCCGATCGCCTCGAGCGCGCGGAACGCGTCCTCCCACGGCACGTCGCCGTGCCCTGTCGAGACGAAGTCCCAGCCCCGGCGCGGGTCGCCCCACGCGAGGTGCGAACCGAGCACCCCGGCCCGCCCGTTCTGGGGGCGCAGCCGGGTGTCCTTGCAGTCGACATGGTAGATCCGGTCCTGGAAGTCCCAGATGAACCCGACGGGGTCGATGTTCTGCCACATCATGTGGCTCGGGTCCCAGTTGAAGCCGAACGCCGGGCGGCGGTCGATGGCCTCGAGGGTGCGCACGCTCGTCCAGTAGTCGTAGGCGATCTCGCTCGGGTGGACCTCGTGGGCGAACCGCACGCCCTCCGCGTCGAAGACGTCGAGGATGGGGTTCCACCGGGTGGCGAAGTCCTCGTAGCCGGCATCGATGACGGATGCCGGGACCGGCGGGAACATCGCGACGTACGGCCAGATCGAAGACCCCGTGAACCCGACGACGGTGTCGACGCCGAGCTTCCGGGCGACGCGCGCGGACCGCTTCATGTCCTCGGCGGCACGCTGCCGCACGCCCTCGGCCTCGCCGTCGCCCCACACGTAGTCGCGCAGGATCGCCTGATGCCGGAAGTCGATCGGAGCATCGCACACCGCCTGGCCGGCGAGGTGGTTGGAGATCGCGTACACCGTCAGCCCGTGCCGGTCGAGGATCTCGAGCCGCGAGGCGACGTAGGCGTCGTCCTCGTCGGCGCGCTCGAGGTCGAGGTGGTCGCCGGATGCCGCGATCTCGAGCCCGTCGTAGCCCCACTCCGCGGCGCGGCGGGCGACCTCCTCGAAGGGCAGGTCGGCCCACTGGCCCGTGAACAGGGTGACGGGATGCGTCGACGCGGTCATGGCTTCTCCTCGTGGGGGGTGT
>NZ_MKTH01000020.1:68883-146982 GCF_001898175.1 Cellulomonas sp. 73-92 | reverse complement strand
GCATCGCCGCGACGAAGAGGTTCATGTAGGCGAAGAACCGGCGGCGGTCGGCGTCGTGCTCCATGTACGCCACGGAGTAGACGTGGATCAGCGTGCCGACGAACGTCACCAGCAGCACGAAGGTCAGCGACAGCGGGTCGATCCGGAAGCCGGCGTCGAGGTGGAACGTGCCGGCGTCGATCCAGCGGCCGAGGGACACGGTCGCCGTCCGGGCGTCGCCCGCCACGGAGAGCATCCGGAGCAGGAGCACGACGCCGAGGACGAGCGAGGCCAGCGGCGCGAGCACGCCGAGCCAGTGGCCCCAGCGGTCCGACCGGCGGCCGGCGAGCAGGAGGACCGCGGCGGACAGCAGCGGGATGCCGACGAGCCACGGGGCGAGCGTCGCGCCGCTCCACGCCGCGTCGGTGGTGATGGCGGTGATGAGCATCGGAGTCCCTCAGCTCTTCAGCAGGTTGACGTCGTCGACCGACGCCGAGCGCCTGGTCCGGAAGATCGAGATGATGATCGCGAGCCCGATGACGACCTCGGCCGCGGCCACGACCATGACGAAGAACGCCAGGACCTGGCCGGTGAGGTTGCCGTGCATGCGGCTGAAGGTCACCAGCGCGAGGTTCGTCGCGTTGAGCATCAGCTCGACGCCCATGAACACGATGATCGCGTTGCGCCGCACGAGGACGGTCGTCGCGCCGATCGAGAACAGGATCGCCGCGAGCACGACGTAGTGGGTGAGGGTCACGACTGCTCCTTCGCTCCGGCCGCGGCCGCCTCGTCGACCCGCCCGGCCTCGCCCAGCTCCGGGGGCTCGGCCGCCTCGACGCCCGACGCGGGCGCCGTCGCCCAGCTGCCCGACAGCACGCGGTCGATGCGGGCGGCGTACTCCTGCGCGTCGGCCTCCTGGCCGCGCACGCGCAGCACGCGCGAGACGGAGGTGTCGATCGGCCGGCCGTCCGGGCCGAGGGCCGGCACGTCCATCGCGTTGTGCCGCGCGTAGACGCCCGGCGCGGGCTTGCCCGCGATGGTGCCGTCGAGGACGCGGGCCGCCGAGCGCTCCCGCTGCGTGACGCGCGGCGTGAGCCGGCGACGGTGCGTGAGCATGATCGCGCCGATCGCCGCGGTGATGAGCAGGGCGCCGACCACCTCGAGCGCGAACGCGTAGCTGCCGAACACCAGGCGCGCCAGAGCCACCGGGTTGGAGTCGGCGTTGGCGTTCGTCAGGCCCGCGGCCGGGCCGTAGTGCGCCCGGCCGACGACCCCGGCGAGCACGACCGCCAGGCCGAGACCGCCGAGCGCGGCGATCCAGCGCTGGCCGCGCAGCGTCTCGGTGAGCGTGTCGGAGGCGTCGACGCCGACAAGCATGAGGACGAAGAGGAACAGCATCATGATCGCGCCGGTGTAGACGACCACCTGGACCACCCCGAGGAAGGGGGCGTCCTGGGCGACGTAGAGGAACGCCAGGCCGATCATCACGACGATGAGGGACAGCGCCGCGTGCACCGCCTTGCGGGCGAACAGCAGGCCGCCCGCCGCCAGGACCATGACGACCGCGAGGATCCAGAAGAGGATCGCCTCGCCGGTCGTCGTCTGCCCGGCGTCGGTGAGGGAGGTGATCACAGCACTCGCCGCCCCTGCTTCGTCGCGCCCGCGGTGATCGCGGCCTGCGCCTGGGCGGTGGCCCCGCGCGGCGCCGGGGGCATGCCCGCGGCGACGTTGACCGGCAGCGAGGGGTCGTCGGGCCGGTGCTCGGCCACCCACTCCTCCTGCTCCCGGGTCGGCCCGGTGACCGCGCCGCGGTAGTAGTCCTTGTCCGTGGTGCCCTCCACCATGGGGTGCGGGGTCGACAGCATGCCGTCGCGCAGCGGCGCCAGCAGGTCCTGCTTCTCCCAGATGAGGCCCGCCCGGGTGGGGCCGGCCAGCTCGTAGTCGTTCGTCATCGTCAGCGCCCGCGTCGGGCACGCCTCGATGCACAGGCCGCAGAGGATGCAGCGCAGGTAGTTGATCTGGTAGACGCGGCCGTAGCGCTCGCCCGGCGAGTACTGCTCCTCGGGCGTGTTGTCGTCGGCCTCGACGTAGATCGCGTCCGCGGGGCACGCCCAGGCGCACAGCTCGCAGCCGATGCACTTCTCCAGGCCGTCGGCGTACCGGTTGAGCTGGTGCCGGCCGTGGAAGCGGGGCTTCGGCGGCACCTTCTCGGTCGGGTACTCCTCGGTGACGGTCTTCTTGAAGAAGTTCGACAGCGTCACGCCGAAGCCGGCGGCCGGGGCGAGCAGCTCGCCGACGCCGCTGGGGCGCGGCATGCGGGAGCGGAACTCGGCCGGCTTGCCCACCTCGGTGGACCGCCGGGCCACGGGCTTGGCCGGCGCCTGCCGGGCGACGTCGCCGCCCGGCGGGGTCGAACCTGGCCACTGGGGCTGGGGCTCGTCAGCCACGGGGCTCCTCCTCGGTGGTGGTCGGTCCGGACGCGATCGCCACGGACGCCTCGACCGGGGTCGCGACCCGGCGCGCCGCGCGCGGCGACGGCGGGAGGACCTGGCCGGGCAGCGGCGGCACGGGGAACCCGTCCGCGAAGGCGTCGAAGGCTGTGGGCTTCGCCGACGGCGGCGCACCCGGCTTCTTGCGCTCGGGCAGGAACATCGAGATCACGGCCCCGACGACCACGACCCCGGCGAACACCATCAGCCACGTCCGGTAGACGCCGAAGCTGATGGTGCCGAACTTCGCGATCGCCTGCGAGACGGAGACGATGACGACGACGACGAGCGCGGCCGGGATGAGCACCTTCCAGCCGAGCTTCATGAACTGGTCGTACCGGAAGCGCAGCAGCGTGCCGCGCACCCAGACGAAGAAGAACATGAGCAGCCACACCTTGACGACGAACCACGCCAGCGGCCAGTAGCCCTGGTTGAAGTAGCCGTCGCCGATCGCGCTGATCGGCCAGGGGGCGCGCCAGCCACCGAGGAACAGCGTGGTGGCGACCGCGGAGACGTTGAGCATGTTGATGTACTCGGCGAGGAAGAACCACGCGAACTTCATCGACGAGTACTCGGTGGTGTAGCCGCCGACGAGTTCGCCCTCGGCCTCCGGCAGGTCGAACGGCAGGCGGTTGGTCTCGCCCACCATCGACACGACGTAGAGGATGAACGCCGGGATCAGCGGCAGGAACCACCACACCCGGGTCTGCGAGTCGACGATCTGGCTGGTCGACATGGAGCCCGCGACGATGAACACGGAGACCAGCGACAGGCCCATCGCCAGCTCGTAGCTGATCACCTGGGCGGTGGAGCGGACCGAGCCGAGCAGCGGGTAGGTCGAGCCCGACGACCAGCCACCGAGGACGATGCCGTACACCCCGACCGAGGTGCACGCGAGGATGTAGAGCACCGCGACCGGGAAGTCGGTCAGCTGCAGCGGCGTGTGGACCCCGAAGAAGTTCACCTCGGGCCCCATGGGGATCACGGCGTAGGTGAGCAGCGCGCAGAACACCGAGACCATCGGCGCGACCAGGTACACCAGCAGGTCCGCCGCGCGGACGTTGATGTCCTCCTTGACGAGCAGCTTCATCGCGTCGGCCAGCGACTGCAGCAGGCCGAGGGGGCCATGCACGTTGGGGCCGGGACGCAGCTGCATGCGGCCGACGACCCGGCGCTCGAACCAGATCGCGATGAGCACGCTGACCAGGAGGAACACCAGCAGCAGCACGGCCTTGACCAGCCACACCCACCACTGGTCGTGGCTGAAGTCGGCCACCACCGGGTTGCCCGTCGCGGCGAGCAGACGGTTCACGCCGTGACCTCCTTCTCGTCGAGGGCGGACGCCTCGTCGGCGCGTGCCAGGCGTACCACGTCACCCGCGTCGGCGCGCAACGTCTCCCGGACCGCGCAGTCGGCGGCGTTCGTCGGCACCCAGACCACCCGGTCCGGCATGTCGGTCACGAGCACCGGGAGCGTCACCGCCCCGGCATCGGTCGAGACCGTGACGTGCTCGTCGTCGGCGACGCACAGCGCGGCGGCCGTGGCAGCCGAGAGCCGGGCCGCGGACCGCTTGGCGGTGCCCGCGAGGAACGGCTCGCCGCCCTGGAGCCGGCCGGCGTCGAGCAGCAGGTGCCACGTCGCCAGCACCGCCTGGGTCTCGTCGACCGCGGGCGGCTCGGCGGCGGCCTCGTCGGGCGCCTCGGCCCGGGCGCCGTCCCAGCCGCCGAGCTGGTCCAGCTCGTCGTGCACCTGGGCGAGCGAGCGCAGGCCGAGCGGGGTGCCGAGCGCGTCGGCGAGCGCGTCGAGCATCCGGGCGTCGGTGAGCGCGGTGCTGACGAGCACCTGCGGGAACGGCCGCGGGCGGCCCTCCCACGTGACGAACGTGCCAGGCTTCTCCACCGGCGGGGCGACCGGCAGCACGACGTCGGCGCGCTGCGTCACCTCGGACGGCAGCACCTCGAGGCTGACGACGAAGGCCCGGTCGAGCGCGCGTCGCGCGAGCTCCGGGTCCGGCAGGTCCGCCACCTCCAGGCCGCCGACGACGAGCGCGGCGATCTGCCCGTCCGCCGCCGCCTGCAGGATCGCGGTGAGGTCCCGGCCCGGCTCGCTCGGCAGGGACTCGACTCCCCAGGCCGCCGCCATGTCGACGCGGGCCGCGGTGTCCGCGACCGGGCGGCCGCCCGGCAGCAGGCCCGGCAGCGTGCCGGCCTCGACCGCACCCCGCTCGCCCGCACGTCGCGGCACCCAGGCGAGCCTGGCGCCGGTGCGCGTGGCCAGCCGCAGCGCGGCCGAGAGCGCGCCCGGCACGGTCGCGGCACGCTCGCCCACGAGGACGACCGCGCCCGGCTTCGCCAGGCCGGCCGCCGCGGCGCCCAGCGGACCGTCGGCGCCCTCGGCGATGCCGTCGAGCACCTCGGCCTCCGTGCCCGGGGCCGCGCTGAGCAGCGTGCCGTCGAGGCGCGCCACCCCGCGCGAGGCGAACGGCGCGACCGTGAAGACCTGGCCCTTCGTGCGCCGGAGGCCCTGGCGCAGCCGCAGGAAGAGGATGCCGCCCTCCTCCTCCGGCTCGAGCCCGACGAAGAGCACCGCGGGTGCCACGTCGAGGTCGGCGAACGTCACGTCGAGCGTGCGCCCGGCCACGTGGTGGGCGAGGAAGGCCGCCTCCTCCGCCGAGTGCGGGCGTGCCCGGTGGTCGACGTCGTTGGTGCGCAGCGCCACGCGCGCGAACTTGGCGTACGCGTAGGCGTCCTCCAGCGGCAGCCGGCCCCCGGGCAGGACGGCCGCGCCGCCCTTGGCGAGCGCCGCCGCCAGGCCCGCGGCCGCCGCGTCGATCGCCTCCGTGAGGCTGGTGGCGTGCAGGACCCCGTCCTCACGCACCTGCGGCGCCGTCAGGCGGTCCTTGCCGGCCTGCCACGGGAACGCGAAGCGGTCCTTGTCGGTGACGAACTCGGCGTTGACGGCCGGGTCGTTGTCCGAGAGGCGGCGCAGCACCACGCCGCGCCGGTGGTCGATCCGGATGGCCGAGCCCTGCGAGTCGTGCTCCGCGATCGAGGGCGTCGAGACGAGGTCGAACGGCCGCGAGCGGAACCGGTACGCCGCGCTGGTCAGCGCGCCGACCGGGCAGATCTGGACCGTGTTGCCGGAGAAGTACGACGCGAACGGCTGCCCGCTGGCGTCCATGCTGGACTCGCCCACCGGCAGCTCGCCGCGGATCCCGAGGATCCCGGTGTCGAACCGGCCGATCTGCTGCTGCCAGCCGCGCTTCTGCAGGTCGATGAACTGGTCGCCGGCGATCTCGTCCTGGAACCGGGTGCAGCGCTGGCACAGGATGCAGCGCTCCCGGTCGAGGAGGATCTGCGTGGAGATGTTGATGGGCTTGGCGTAGGTGCGCTTGGCGTCGACGAACCGGCTCGTCGCCCGGCCGTTGCTCATCGCCTGGTTCTGCAGGGGGCACTCGCCGCCCTTGTCGCACACCGGGCAGTCCAGCGGGTGGTTGATGAGCAGGAACTCGATGATGCCGTGCTGGGCCTTGTCGGCCTCCGGCGACGTCCGCTGGGTCTTCACCACCATGCCCGGCGTGGCCTCGAGCGTGCAGGACGCCTGCGGCTTGGGGAACTTGGCCAGCTGGTCGCCGCGCGGCGCCCACACCTCGACGAGGCACTGCCGGCACGCGCCGGCCGGGGCCAGCAGCGGGTGGTCGCAGAACCGCGGGATCTGGATGCCCAGCTGCTCGGCGGCGCGGATGACGAGCGTGCCCTTCGGCACGGTCGTCTCGATGCCGTCGATGCTGAACGTCACCGTCGCCGTCGGCTCGGGCTCCGTCGCCGGGGGCGCGGCCGGGACCAGCGGGGTCGCCGCTCCGCTGCGGGGAGTCGTCACGGTCATCAGTGCACCCCCGCGAGCTGCGCGCGCGAGCGCGGCGTGTAGGCGAACAAGGAACTCTTCTCCGGCGGGAACAGGACGTCGGCCGGCGTGTGCATGCCCGCCTCGAACTCCTCGCGGAAGTACTGCAGGCCGGACTGCACGGGGCTGCAGGCCGCGTCGCCGAGCGGGCAGAACGCCCGCCCGAGGATGTTGTCGGTGGAGTCGGCCAGCACCTCGAGGTCGCCGGGCCGGCCCTCGCCGGCCTCGAGCCGCTTGAGGACCGCGACCAGCCAGTACGTGCCCTCGCGGCACGGCGTGCACTTGCCGCACGACTCGTGCTTGTAGAACTCGAGCCAGCGCGTGACGGCCCGGACGACGGACACCGTCTCGTCGAAGATCTGCAGCGCGCGCGTGCCCAGCATCGACCCGGCCTTGCCGACCGACTCGTAGTCGAGCGGCACGTCGAGGTGCTCGGCGGTGAAGATCGGGGTCGACGAGCCGCCGGGGGTCCAGAACTTCAGCTGGTGGCCCTGGCGGACGCCGCCGGCCATCTCGAGCAGCTCGCGCAGGGTGATGCCGAGCGGGGCCTCGTACTGGCCGGGGCGCTCGACGTGGCCGGAGAGGCTGAACAGGCCGTGGCCCTGCGAGCGCTCGGTGCCCATCGCGGCGAACCACGCCGCGCCGCCCCGCAGGATGCCGGGGACCGAGGCGATGGTCTCGACGTTGTTGACCACCGTCGGGCGGGCGTACAGGCCGGCCACCGCGGGGAACGGCGGCTTGAGCCGCGGCTGCCCGCGCAGGCCCTCGAGCGAGTCGAGCAGCGCGGTCTCCTCGCCGCAGATGTAGGCGCCCGCGCCGGCGTGCACGGTGACGTCGAGGTCGAAGCCCGTGCCGAGCACGTTCGTGCCCAGGAGGCCCGCGTCGTACGCCTCGGCCACCGCGTGCTGCAGCCGCCGGGTCGCGTGCAGCACCTCGCCGCGGATGTAGATGAAGGCGTGGTGGCAGCCGATCGCGAAGCTCGTGATGGCGATGCCCTCGAGGAGCGAGTGCGGGTTGGCCATGATGAGCGGGATGTCCTTGCAGGTACCCGGCTCCGACTCGTCCGCGTTGATGACGAGGTAGCGGGGGCCGCCGTCCGGCGCCGGCAGGAAGGACCACTTCATGCCGGCGGGGAAGCCGGCGCCGCCGCGGCCGCGCAGGCCGGAGTCCTTGACCATCGCGATGATGTCGGCGGGCGCCATCGAGAGGGCCTTGCGCAGGCCCCGGTAGCCCCCGGTCCGCTGGTACGACGAGAGGCTCCAGGAGTGGTCGGCGTCCCAGCTCGCCGAGAGCACCGGCGTGAGCGTCGTGGTCACTTCGCCTCCTTCTCGTCCCCGTAGGGAGCGGCGGCCCAGCCGTGCTCGTGGGCAACCTTCAGCCCCACGAGCGTCGCGGGGCCGGCCGTGTCGCCCTCGTCGGCCCGCCCGTCGGGGAACCCGGCCAGGACCCGGCTCATCTCCTTGAAGGTCACGACGGTGTCCGCGCCGCGCGTCGGCCTCACGGGCTTGCCCGCACGCAGGTCGTCGGTCAGCGCGACCGCCGAGGCGGGGGTCTGGTTGTCGAAGAACTCCCAGTTGACCATGACCACCGGGGCGTAGTCGCAGGCGGCGTTGCACTCGACGTGCTCGAGCGTGATGACCCCGTCGTCGGTGGTCTCGTCGTTGCCGATCCCGAGGTGCTCGACGAGCTCCTCCCAGATCGCGTCGCCGCCCATGATGGCGCACAGCGCGGTGGTGCAGACGCCCACCGTGTACGTGCCGTTCGGGTGCCGCTTGTACTGCGTGTAGAACGTCGCGACCGCGCTGACCTCGGCGGTCGTCTGGCCGAGCAGCTCGGCCGCGAACGCGATGCCGCGCGGGGAGACGTAGCCGTCCTCCGCCTGCAGCAGGTGCAGCAGCGGCAGCAGCGCCGACCTCGGCTCCGGGTAGCGGGCGATGATCGCGGCGGCGTCGGCGGCGAGGCGCTCGCGCGTCGCGTCGTCGTACCCCGTCGCGTGGGTCTGGCCGAGGGTGCGGCCCTGCGGCTCAGCGCCCATTGCTCAGCCTTCCCTGCGTTTCGCTCCCGGCGGGCGCCGCCTGCGGCGACCCCCACCGTCCGCTGCACTTCGGATGCGGCTTCGACATCAGCGGTCCACGCCTCCCAGCACGGGGTCGATCGAGGCGACCGACGCGACGACGTCGGCCAGGTTGCCGCCCTCGCACATCACGGAGACCGCCTGCAGGTTGTTGAAGCTCGGGTCGCGGAAGTGCGCGCGGTAGGGGCGGGTGCCACCGTCGGAGACGACGTGCACGCCGAGCACGCCGCGCGGGTGCTCCACCTCGGACCACGCCTGGCCGGCCGGGACCCGGAAGCCCTCGGTGACCAGCTTGAAGTGGTGGATCAGGGCCTCCATCGAGGTGCCCATGATCTCCTTGATGTGCTCGAGGCTGTTCCCCTGCCCGTCGGGGCCGACGGCCAGCTGCGCGGGCCACGCGATCTTCTTGTCCGCGACCATCACCGGCGCGTGCGGGCCGAGCTTGGCGAGCCGGTCGAGCGCCTGCTCGACGATGTGGATCGACTGCCACATCTCCTCGAACCGGACCATCATCCGGTCCCAGGCGTCGGCGTTGGTGCCGGTGGGGACGTCGAAGTCGTAGGTCTCGTAGCCCGAGTACGGGTTCGCCTTGCGGACGTCGTAGGGCAGGCCCGCCGAGCGCAGGATCGGGCCCGTCATCCCCAGCGCCATGCACCCGGCGAGGTTGAGGTACCCCACGTTCTGGTAGCGCAGCTTGAGGATCGGGTTGGCCGTCATCAGCTTGCTCAGGTCGCCCGCGAACTTCCTGACGCCGACGAGCGCCTCACGGATCGCGTCGACGGCCCCCGGCGGCAGGTCCTGGACCACCCCGCCCGGGCGGATGTACGCGTGGTTCATCCGCAGGCCGGTGATGAGCTCGAAGATCTGCAGGATGTGCTCGCGGCCCTGGAACGCCAGGGTCATGATCGTCGTCGCGCCCAGCTCGTTGCCGCCGGTTCCCAGGCAGATGAAGTGCGACGCGATCCGGTTGAGCTCCATCATCAGCACGCGGATGACGGAGGCCTTCTCCGGGACGTCGTCGGTGATGCCGAGCAGCTTCTCCACGGCCAGGCAGTAGCCGGCCTCCTGGAACAGCGGCGCCACGTAGTCCATGCGGGTGCAGAAGGTCACGCCCTGGGTCCAGGTGCGGAACTCCATGTTCTTCTCGATGCCCGTGTGCAGGTACCCGATGCCCGCGCGGGCCTCGGTCACCGTCTCGCCCTCGATCTCGAGCATCAGGCGGAGCACGCCGTGCGTCGACGGGTGCTGCGGGCCCATGTTGACGACGATGCGCTCCTCGCCGAGGCGCGCCGCTTCCTCGGCGATCGACGACCAGTCGCCGCCGGACGCCTCGAACGTGGGGACCGCGGCCGTGGCCTCGTCGTCCACCACGGGCCGGGTGGCGTGAACGTTGCTCATCAGGAGTACGACCTCCGCTGGTCCGGGGGCGGCGTGGTGGCGCCCTTGTACTCGACCGGGATGCCGCCGAGCGGGTAGTCCTTGCGCTGCGGGTGGCCCGGCCAGTCGTCCGGCATCTCGATCCGCGCCAGGCCCGGGTGGCCGTCGAAGACGATGCCGAAGAAGTCCCAGGTCTCGCGCTCGTGCCAGTCGTTGGCCGGGTAGACCCCGACCGTCGACGGGATGTGCGGGTCGTCGTCCGGCGCCGTCACCTCGAGGCGCAGGCGGCGCCCGTGCGTCACCGACACCAGGTGGTACACCGCGTGCAGCTCTTCGCCGGTCTCGTGCGGGTAGTGCACGCCGTTGACGCCCATCGACAGCTCGAACCGCAGGTCCTGGTCGTCGCGCAGCGCCTGCGCCACCTCGACGAGGTGCTCGCGCGCCACGTTCAGGGTGAGCTCGCCGCGGTCGACGACGACGGACGGGACCGCGTCGGCGAAGCCGGTGCCGGACTCGTCGAGCACCTCGGCGAGGATGTCGACGACCTCGTCGAACCAGCCGCCGTAGGGCCGCTCGCTCGGGCCGGGCATCGCCACCGGGGCGACGAGGCCGCCGTAGCCGGAGGTGTCGCCGGAGCCGTGCACGCCGAACATGCCGTACCGGACGTCGATGATCGGGATCGTGGTGCCCGCCCCCGCGCGGCCGGTGTTCTGCGCGCCCGCCTCGAGGGCCGTCTCGCTCGTCGCCTGGGCGGCCGCGGCGGCCGGGGTGGTCGACTCGCCCGGCTTGACCGTCGCGGCGGCGTCCGCCTTCTCACCGGTCGGCACGGGCGTCGCCGCGGCGTCGCGGGTCGCGTCCTTCGGATCCGTCATCGCAGCAGGCCCGTCATGTGGGAGGTCGGGGTGGCCTCCAGCGCCGCCTGCTCCGCCGCGGCGGCCGCGGCGCGGCGGTCGACGCCGAGGGGCGAGTGCTGGATCTGGTCGTGCAGCGCGAGGATCGCGTGCAGCAGCATCTCCGGACGTGGCGGGCAGCCCGGCAGGTAGATGTCCACCGGCACGACGTGGTCGACGCCCTGGACCACCGCGTAGTTGTTGAACATGCCGCCCGACGAGGCGCAGACGCCCATCGCGAGCACCCACTTGGGCTCGGGCATCTGGTCGTAGACCTGCCGGACGATCGGCGCCATCTTCTGCGACACGCGGCCCGCGACGATCATGAGGTCCGACTGCCGCGGCGAGGCGCGGAACACCTCCATGCCGATGCGGGAGATGTCGAAGCGCGGCCCGCCGGTCGCCATCATCTCGATGGCGCAGCAGGCCAGGCCGAACGTCACCGGCCACAGCGACGCCTTGCGGACGTAGCCGACCATGCTCTCGACGGTCGTCAGCAGGATCCCCGAGGGGGCGTGCTCCTCGATGCCCATGTCAGACCTCCCTCGTCGTGCTCGTGCGTCCGCTCAGTCCCATTCGAGCCCCCCGCGCCGCCACTCGTAGACGAACGGCACCGTGATGAGGGCGAGGAAGCCGAGCATCGCGATCAGGCCGAACCAGGCCAGCTCGCCGAAGTCCACCGCCCACGGGTAGAGGAACACGACCTCGATGTCGAAGACGATGAACGTCATCGCCACCAGGTAGTACTTGATGGGGAACCGGCCGCCGCCGATCGCGTGCGGCGTCGGCTGGATCCCGCACTCGTACGCCTCGAGCTTCGCCCGGTTGTACTTCCGCGGGCCGAGGATCGCGGACGCCCCGACGCCGCCGAGCGCCATGACGCCGGCGATGCCCATCATCCACAGCAGCGGGACGTACGGGTTGCTCATCGGGACCTCCACGCAGTCGTCGCGGGACAGCAGATCATGCTTTTCCTCATGCCCGGGGCGCCATCCTCGTCATCGCCGCGATGACGCGGTCGAACGCGTCCCCGCCACGGGGCTCGTAGCAGTCGGCGAGCAGCTTGTGGGTGAAGCGCATGACCAGCGGGCGGGGTAGACCGTAGCGCGTGCAGGCGCGCATCACCTGCGGGTGCTCGATCAGCTTCACGAAGATCCGTCCCAGCGTGTAGTAGCCGCCCAGGTCGTCCTTCATCCTCGTCTGGTAGGCGGCGAACGCGCGCTCCCGTCCGGCTGCCGACCCTCGGGCCAGCCCCTGGGCCGCCGCCTCGGCCGCCACCCGGCCCGCGGCCAGCGCATACGCGATGCCCTCGCCGTTGAAGGGGCTCACCATGCCGGCGGCGTCGCCGACCAGCATGAGGCCGTTGCCGTACAGCGGGCCGCGGTTGAAGCCCATCGGCAGCGCGGCACCCCGCACCGGACCGTCCTGGTTCTCCTTCGTGAAGCCCCACTCCGGCGGCGTGTTGGCCATCCACGTGGCGAAGAGGTCGCGGTAGTCCACCTTCGTCGCGGCGTTCGTCGAGCTCACCGAGCCGAGGCCGACGTTCACGGTGCCGTCGCCCAGCGCGAAGATCCAGCCGTAGCCCGGCATGAGGTTGCTCGCCCCCGGCTCGCCGTCCCACAGCTCGAGGTAGCTCGTCATCCACGGGTCGTCGTGCAGCGGCGACCGGAAGTAGGTCCGCACCGCGACGCCCATCGGGCGGTCCGGGCGCGGGGTGCGGCCGAGGCCGGTGGCCAGGCGGGAGCTCACGCCGTCGGCGGCCACGACGAGCGGGGCGCGCAGGACGACCTCCTCGTCGCCCTCGCGCCGAGCGCGGACGCCGACGACGCGGCCGGTGCGCTCGTCGAGCAGCGGGCCGGTGACAGCGGTGCGCTCGAGGACCTTGGCACCGGCGGCGCGTGCGTGCTCGACGAGCAGCTGGTCCAGCCCGGTGCGCCGCCTGGCCAGGCCGTAGGAGGGGTAACTCGAGAGCTCCGGCCACGGCAGCTCGATGGTGTGCCCGCCGCCGTGCACGCGCAGCCCGAGGTTGCGGATCCAGCCGTCGTCCTCGCGGATGGCCACGCCCATGCGGACGAGCTCGGCGACCGCACGGGGGGTCAGGCCGTCGCCGCAGACCTTGTCGCGGGGGAAGGACGCCTTGTCGAGGAGGAGCACGTCCAGGCCCGCCGCGGCCGCCCAGTAGGCGGTGGCGGCGCCTCCGGGACCGGCGCCGACGACGACGACGTCCGCGTCATCGGAGCCTGCGGCCACCACTGGATACCCCTCTTGTGACGACGTTCACCTGCCCCCTCCCGGCGACTCTATACACGCCGTCGCGAGGCTGTCTGCGAAGGCTGGCCTAACTTGACAGGCAGGCCTGGGACGCTCGTCCCGGTCATGCGGCCTGACCTGCGACGACGCGGCTCTCACACGCCTTCCGGCGACGGTCGGAAGCCTCGGTGGAGGGCCACGATCCCCCCCGACAGGTTGCGGTACGCGACGGACGCCCAGCCGGCCGCACGCATCTTCACGCCGAGCTCCCGCTGCTCCGGCCAGGCCGCGATGGTGTCCGCGAGGTACGTGTACGCGTCCGACTCCTTGGCCACCACACCGGCGATGCGCGGCAGCGCCTTGGACAGGTACTGGTCGTAGACCGCGCGGAAGGCCTTGTTCGTCGGGCGCGAGAACTCGCAGATCACCACGCGCCCACCGGGTCGCGTCACCCGCAGCATCTCCTCCAGCGCGCCGTCCACGTCCGGGACGTTGCGCAGCCCGAACGAGATCGTCACCGCGTCGAAGGACTCGTCGGCGAACGGGAGGCGGCCGGCGTCGCCGGCGACGAAGGCGATGTCGGGTCGCTTCCGGTGGCCCACCTGGAGCATGCCCAGCGACAGGTCGCACGCGACCACGCGCACCCCGCGGTCGGCCAGCGGCACAGCGCTCGTGCCGGTCCCGGCCGCGAGGTCGAGCACCCGGTCGCCGCGCCCGACCCCCAGCGCGTCGAGGGTGGCCCGCCGCCACGAGCGGTCCTGGAACATCGACAGCACGTCGTTGGTCAGGTCGTAGCGGTCGGCGACGGCGTCGAACATGGCGGCGACGTCGCGGGTGTCCTTGTCGAGTCCGGCACGGGGCATGGGCCCATCCTCTCCCAGGTCGTCCACACCCCCTCGCCGAACACGACGAGTCGGAGGTGGCGGGACGTTCGGACTAACCTGCGGCGGTGACTTCGACGCCGGCGGCAACGCCCGTTGCCGCACCGCTCGTCGTGCGCACCGTGCCCCTGGACCGGCTGCCCGGCGCCCGCACCGGCGAGGGCGACGAGCCCGACGCCCGCGACCTGCTCGACCTGCTGCCCGCCGGCGACGCCCCCCTGGCCTGGGTGCGGCGCGGCGACGGGCTGGTCGCCTGGGGCGAGGCGGCCCGCGTCGAGACGTCCGGGCCGAGCCGGTTCGCCGACGCCGACGAGGCGTGGCGCCGCATCGTCGCCCACGCCGTGGTGCGCGACGAGGTCCGGCTGCCCGGCACCGGGCCGGTGGCCTTCGGCTCCTTCGCGTTCGACGACGAGTCGGCGGCCGGCGGCGTGCTCGTCGTGCCGCGCGTGGTCGTCGGGCGCCGGGCCGGACGCGCCTGGCTCACCACCCAGACGCCCGCGGGCGACCTGGGCGCGCCCCCGGACCCGGCGACGCTGCGCGTCGCCGACCACGTGCCCTCCCCCGGCGCCGTGGCGCAGGCGGACGGCGCGCTGAGCCCCGCTCGCTGGGGCGCGGCGGTGAGCGACGCGGTGGCCCGGATCCGGCGCGGCGACGTCGACAAGGTGGTGCTGGCGCGCGACGTCACCGTGACCGCCGAGGAGCCCGTCGACCCGCGATGGGTCGCCCGCCGCCTGGCGGACCGCTACGCGGCGACCTGGACGTTCGTCGTCGACAGCCTGGTCGGGGCGACGCCCGAGCTGCTGGTCCGCTCGCAGAAGGGGCTCGTCACCTCGCGGGTGCTCGCCGGCACCATCCGGCGGACCGGGGACGACGAGGCGGACATGGCGCGCGCCGGGATCCTCGCCCACTCGTCGAAGGACCTCGAGGAGCACGAGTACGCCGTGGCGTCCGTCGCCGCCGCGCTCACCCCGTTCTGCTCGTCGACCAACGTGCCGGACGTGCCGTTCGTGCTGCCGCTGCCCAACGTGCTGCACCTGGCCTCCGACGTCACGGGCGTGCTGGCACCGGACGAGCCGCGGCCGACGTCCCTGGCGCTGGCCGCCGCCCTGCACCCGTCCGCAGCCGTCTGCGGCACGCCGACGGCTGCCGCGCGCGACGTCATCCGCGCGGTCGAGCACATGGACCGCGACCGGTACGCCGGGCCCGTCGGCTGGCTCGGTGCCGACGGCGACGGCGAGTGGGGCATCGGCCTGCGGTCGGGCCGCGTGCAGGCCGACGACCCCCGGCGGGTGCGGATCTTCGCGGGCTGCGGCGTGGTGGCGGCGTCCGAGCCGACGGCCGAGCTGGCCGAGTCGGAGGCCAAGCTCGAGCCGATGCGCTGGGCGCTCGGGGTGCGCACGCGCTGAGGACGACCACGGGCGGCCACCCCAGCGGATGACCGCCCGTCGTCCTGACCGCCGGGCCCTGCTCGGCCCGGTCCCGTCCGGTCAGCCCTGCGAGCTGCCGCCCGGCGTGGTGCTCCGGCCCTGCTGCTGCTGCAGCCACTGCCACAGCTGCTGCGGGGTCATGTTGCCCTGCAGGCTGTTGCCGGAGCCGCTGCCGCCGTTCTGGTTGCTCGGCGCGCCCTGCGGGTTCTGGGTCGGGGTGCCGCTGCCCGTGTCGGCCTTCGCCGCGAGCGTGACCTCGACGGTCAGGGCCTTGCCGTTGCGGACGAGCACGAGCGAGGCCTTGTCGCCCGTCGACATCGCCCGCACGTACGCGGCGAGCGAGTCGCTGCTGCCGACCGGCTGGCCGTTGATCGCCACGACGACGTCACCGACCTGCAGGCCCGCGGCGGACGCCGGCGAGCTCGCCGTCACGGACATCACCTGGGCGCCGCGCCGCGTGACGCCGTCCGCGGTGGCCTGGCCGTCCTGCAGGCTCACGCCCAGGTAGGCGTGCTTCGCCGAGCCGTTGGCGATGATCTGCTGCGCGATGCTCGACACGAGCTTGACCGGGATCGCGAAGCCCAGGCCGATGGAGCCCGAGCTGCTCGACGTCGTCGCGATCGACGACGTGATGCCGATGACCTGGCCCTGCACGTTGAACAGCGGCCCGCCGGAGTTGCCCGGGTTGATCGCGGCGTCGATCTGGAGGGCGTTGGTCACCGGGCCCTGCGTGCCGGTGTCGCTCTGCGGCGACACGGGCCGGTTGACCGCCGACACGATGCCGGTGGTCACGGTGTTGGCGAGGCCCAGCGGGTTGCCGACCGCCATGACCGGGTCGCCGACGCGGACGTCGTCGGAGTTGCCGAACTGCGCGACCGTGAGGTCGGACGGCGGGTTCTTCAGCGTGACGACCGCCAGGTCGGTGCTGGGGTCGGTGCCCGTGATGGTGGCGTCGTACAGCCGGCCGTCGGAGAGCGTCACCTGGACGGTGCCGCCCTGCACGCCGGCCACGACGTGGTTGTTGGTGACGATGCGGCCCTTGTCGTCGACGACGACGCCGGACCCGAGGGCCTCGCCGGAGCTCGTCTGCACGTCGATCGCGACGACGGAGCCCTGGACAGCCGCGGCGACCGCGGTCCAGTTGGGGTTCGCGGCGGTCGAGCCCGCGACCGGCACGGTGCCCGAGCCGCCCTGCCCGATGTTGGCGATCGAGGTCGGCTGGGGACCGCCCTGG
The DNA here is from genome assembly GCF_001898175.1 of Cellulomonas sp. 73-92. Classification (GTDB taxonomy): domain Bacteria; phylum Actinomycetota; class Actinomycetes; order Actinomycetales; family Cellulomonadaceae; genus Cellulomonas. The sequence continues at coordinate 130,478 of NZ_MKTH01000020.1, read as the reverse complement.
CTCGCCGCGGAGGTGTTGCGCCAGTGGTGGGTGGCGGTGAGGATCGCGGCCACCGCGAGGAGCACGACGACGAGGAGCGTCGCCACGACCGGCAGCCAGGTGCGGCTGCGGTGCGGCGGGACGGGTGCGACGCCGGCCGGGGCCGGTGCGCCGGGGGGCGGCGGGACCGCGCCGACGGGTGCGGCGTAGGGGTGCTGCGGGTACGCCTGCTGCGGTGCGCCGTACGGCGACCCGTAGGGCTGGTTGCCGCTGATCGGACGGGCGCCGTAGCCGTACTGCTGCGCCGGCGGGTAGGCCGGCTGGGCCGGGTAGGCGGGGCCGGCGTAGGGCGGGCCCTGGTACGGCGGGTGGTAGCCGGGCGCCGGGTAGGAGGGGGCGGCCGACGCCGGCGCCGGCGGCGGCACCGCCGGGGCGGCCGGGGTCGCCGGGAGGGGCGCGGTCTCGTTCACCTGCACGGGCTGCGTGTCGCCCGGCGCGGGCGTGCCCTCGATCGGCTGGGTGTCGCCCGGCGCGGGTGCGCCGTGGAGCGGCTGGGTGTCGCTTGCGGCGGGCGACACCGCCTCGTGGGCGGCCTCGGCCGGGGTCGCCGGCTCGGTCGCGCCGTCCGCGATGGGCTCCGGTGCCTCGTCGGGCCGGGGCCCGTCGGGGGTGGTGGTCATGACTCCTCCTTCGTCGCCTCCCATGAAACGACATGGCTCTGAGGGCGCACTCGGACAAACCTGGGAATCGGCTAGGAGTTCCTGGTGCCCGCGTCAGCCGAGCGCGGCGCTCACCGCGGCCCCGACCTCCGCCGCGACCCGTTCCCCCAGCGCCCGGCGTCCGGCGCGGTCGACCCGCACCTCGACCACGCTGACGCCGGTCCCGGGCGCGGCCAGCGCCGGCAGCAGGCCGTCGACGTCGGTGACCCGCGTGTGCCGGACGCCGTAGCCGGCGCACAGCGCCGCGAGGTCGGTGCCGTGCGGCGTGCCGAAGACGCGCTCGAACGTGGCGCCGTCGTCGAGACCACCCGGTTCGAGCGTGGCGAAGATCGAGCCGCCGTCGTCGTTCGCGACGACGACCTGCAGGTCGGGCGTCGGCTCCGCCGGGCCGCGCAGCAGGCCGCCGACGTCGTGCAGGAACGACAGGTCGCCGAGGTAGGCGCGCACCCGGCGGTCGGGCAGCCCGAGCGCGACCCCCGTGGCGGTCGAGACGAGGCCGTCGATGCCGGCCAGCCCACGGTTGGCGACGACGAGCGGCGGGGTGTCCCACGCGGCGACGAGGTCGAGGTCGCGGGCGGGGCTCGACGAGCCGACGACGATGACGTCCGCGGGCTCGCTGACGCGCGCGACCGCCCGGGCGAGGGCGGGGCCGGTGACACGGGCGCTCGACCGCGACCGGCGTGTGCCCGGTCCCCCGGGCGTGACGTCGAACATCCGGTCCAGGGCATCGCGGGCGGCCACGTCGGCGGCGCGCCAGGCCTCCGTCCAGCCCTCGGGCGCACCGACGCGGCGGAGGCTGGCCGGAACGTCCAGCAGCACCTCGGCGGCGTTGCGGGCGGCGTCGGGCCACCGCGCGCCGCGCGGCGCGACCACGACGACCTCGACACCCGGGTCGGCCAGCAGCCGGCTCACCTGCCGGCTGAGGGTGGGGCGGCCGAGCACGACGACCCGGCGGATCGCGCCGCCCAGCCGCTCGTCGTCCAGGAGGTGCCGGTAGGCGGTGACGGCCTGGGGGCCGCCGCGCGACCCGGACGACGGCTCGGCGAGCAGCGGCCAGCCGGTGGCCTCGGCCAGCCGACGGGCGGCCGGGCCGGCGCCGTCGCCGGCGACGACGACCGCGGGCTGCGCGCGCCGGCCGCGGCGGCGGCGGGCGGGATCGGCCGGCGCGACGACGGGGGTGGTGCCGGTCGCGGTGGCCGCCGGCGTCGGTGGCACGCGCTCGCCCGCCCAGCGCGGCTCGACGAGGGTCAGGCCGGCCGTCTCGGGGGCGGGCCAGGGCTCGTCGTCCTCCGGCACGAGCGGCTCGCGGTAGCCGAGGTTGAGGTGCACCGGCCCCGGCGTGCCCGTCCGCGACCCCAGCGCGGCCGCGACGGCGCGCGCGACGACCGAGCGGACGTCACGGGCCTCGCCCGGCAGGCCGGCGGGCGCGGGGACGTCGATCGCGAGCCGCACGGCCGAGCCGAAGAGGGCCGGCTGCTCGGTGGTCTGGTTGGCGCCGGTGCCGCGCAGCTCGTGCGGCCGGTCGGCCGAGAGCACGAGCAGGGGCAGCCCGGCGTGGTGCGCCTCGAGCACCGCTGGGTGCAGGTTCGCCACGGCCGTGCCCGACGTAGTGACGACGGCCACCGGCGCCCCGGGCGGTTCGGCGGCCGCCGCCGCACGGGCGAGCCCGAGCGCGAGGAACCCGGCGGACCGCTCGTCGATCCGCACGTGCAGCCGCAGCGCCGGCGCCCCGGCGGGGCGCTCGGCGTGGGCGGCGTCGGCGAGGGCGAGGGCGAGCGGGGCGCTCCGGCTGCCGGGGGCGAGCACGACGTCCCGCACACCCAGCGCCGCCAGCGACTGCACGAGCACGCGGGCGGCGGCGATCGCGGGGGTCACGAAGCCATCATGCCGTGCCGGGCGGGACCGCCGCCGACCCCGCCGCATGCCGCCGGCCCGCCGCACGAGCGGGGCCGCGGAGGCGCCGCAACGCCCCCACCAGCGGTGCCGGTCGGTCGCGCGGCGGGCTCGGACGGTCCGCGCCCCGCCCGAGACGGTGCCTCAGACCCCCGGAGTGACGAGGGCCACCACGCGGTTCATCCGATCGGACCAGCGGGCCGCGAGGTCCGGGCCCGCCGCCGTGCGGGCCAGGGCCACGGGATCGGGCTCGGGGCGTCGCACCGCGATCTCGCCGTCCACCGGGAGCAGCGGGTCGGCGACGACGTCGTCGGTGAACAGCCGGCCGGTCGCCAGCCCGCAGGCGTACGGCAGCTCGGGCAGCGCCGCGGCCAGGGCGACCCCGGCCGCCAGGCCGACCGACGACTCCAGCGCGGACGACACGACGACCGGCAGCCCGACGCGCTCCGCGAGCTCGAGGCAGGCCCGCACGCCGCCGAGGGGCTGCACCTTGAGCACCACGACGTCGGCGGCCGCCTTGCGCACCACCGCCATGGGGTCGTCGGACCGCCGCACCGACTCGTCGGCCGCCAGCGGCACGTGGGTGCGCCGGCGCAGCGCCGCCAGGTCGTCGACGGTGGGCACCGGCTGCTCGGCGTACTCGAGGCCGCCGGCGGCCCGGTCGTAGGCGGCCAGCCGGCGCACGGCCTCGTCGACGTCCCACGCCGTGTTGGCGTCGACGCGGATCCGCCCGTCGGGGCCGAGCGCGTCGCGGACCGCCTCCAGCCGGGCCTCGTCGTCGGCCGCGGCCTGGCCCGGCTCGGCGACCTTGACCTTGGCGGTGCGACAGCCGCCGGAGGTCAGGACGATCTCGCGGGCGCGCGCGGCGTCGACGGCGGGCACGGTGACGTTGACGGGGACCGACTCCCGGAGGGGCGCCGGCCAGCCCTCGTCCGCCGCCTCGCGGGCCGCCCGCCACCAGCGCACGGACTCGGCGTCGTCGTAGTCCCAGAACGGCGAGAACTCGCCCCACCCGGCGTCGCCCCGGACCAGGACGCCGTCGCGCACGACGAGCCCACGGAACCGCGTCCGCAGCGGGATGGACCAGACGGCGACGGTGGGCGGCACGGGCACCGTCCCAGGCTAGGCCGGGCTCACCGCGAGCGGCCGACGGCGGGTCACCAGCGGCGGCGCACGGTCGCCTTCACGCCCGTCACCAGGGTCGCCGGCGGGACGTCGTCGGCCACGATCGCGCCCGCGGCGATCACCGCGTCCCGGCCGATCGTCACGCCGGGCAGGATCGTCGCCCCGGCGCCGATCCAGACGTTCTCGGCCACGTCGATCGGTCCGCCGGTCAGCCACAGGCGCCGGTCGGCGGTGTCCACCGGGTGGCCGACCGTGATGAACGTGACCTGGGGCGCCACCATCACGCGGGGGCCCAGCCGGATGCCGGCGTAGTCGAGGAACGTGCAGTTCTGGTTGATGAACACCCGCTCCGCGAGCTCCAGGTGGAGGCCGTGGTCGGTGAAGAACGGCGGGTAGATCGTCACGGACGGCGGCAGCGGCCGGCCGAGGATCTGCGCGAGGAGCTCCGCCCGGCCCGCCTCGTCGTCGAACGGCAGCACGTTGAGGCGCGACGTCAGGGCGGTGACCCGCAGCACCCGCTCGCTCATCGCGGTGAACTCCGGGCTGTGGATCCGCAGGAGCGGCTCGCTCGCCATCCCGCGATCCTCGCCGCGGTCGCGGCCGGCCGACGAGCGGACACGCCCGCCGACCGGGCCGCCGTTAGGGTGACCGCGTGACCGAGATCCCGTTGCCGGAGCAGGTGTCGCAGACGTTCGACCCGCAGCGCTGGCGCACCGTCGCCGGCTTCGACGGGCTGACGGACGTCACCTACCACCGGGGCGTCGACCGGACGGCCGGGCGGGACCTGCCGGTGGTGCGCGTCGCCTTCCACCGGCCGGAGGTCCGCAACGCGTTCCGCCCGCACACGGTCGACGAGCTCTACACGGTCCTCGACCACGCGCGGCAGACGAGCGACGTCGGCACCGTGCTGCTCACGGGCAACGGCCCCAGCCCCAAGGACGGCAGGTGGGCGTTCTGCTCCGGGGGCGACCAGCGCATCCGCAGCCGCGAGGGCTACCGGTACGCCGAGGGCGACACGGCGGAGGGCATCGACCCGGCCCGCGCCGGCAGGCTGCACATCCTCGAGGTGCAGCGCCTCATCCGCACCATGCCGAAGGTCGTCGTCGCCCTGGTCAACGGCTGGGCCGCCGGCGGTGGGCACAGCCTGCACGTCGTGGCCGACCTGACCATCGCCAGCCGCGAGCAGGCGCGCTTCATGCAGACGGACGCCAACGTCGGCAGCTTCGACGGCGGCTACGGCTCGGCGCTCCTCGCCCGGCAGGTGGGCCAGAAGCGCGCCCGCGAGATCTTCTTCCTCGCCCGCGAGTACTCGGCCGACGAGGCCTACGCGTGGGGCGCCGTCAACGACGTCGTGCCCCACGCCGAGATCGAGCGGGCCGGCCTGGAGTACGCCCGGATCATCGCGACGAAGTCGCCGCAGGCCGTCCGCATGCTGAAGTTCGCGTTCAACCTGGCGGACGACGGCCTGGCCGGGCAGCAGGTGTTCGCCGGCGAGGCGACCCGGCTGGCCTACCTGACGGACGAGGCCGTCGAGGGCCGCGACGCGTTCCTCGAGCACCGCGACCCGGACTGGTCGCGGTTCGGCTACTCCTACTGAGCGCCGGGCACGACGAGCCGTTCGTCGTGCTCCACCCGGGCGCGGCGAGAACCCTCAGCCGACCGTGTAGCTGCCGGTCTCCTTCGGCACCATCTCGATCCACGTGTTGCCCGGCGCGAACACGGCCGGGGTCCCGTCGGCGAGGGTGACCACCATGGGGGCGTCCTGCGCGCCCTTGCTCCACTTGACCGGGATCGTCTTGCCGCCACTGGCCAGCACGCCGTCGCCGCTGGCGTTGACCAGGGTGTACGTGGGCACCGGCGCGTTGTTCTGCGCCCGGAACTGCGTGTTGGGGTGCGACGCCACGATCGTCAGCACGTTGACCGCGTGGATCTGCGACTCCGCCGCGCCCGACGTCTGCGTCATCGCCTTGGCCGGGCCCTCGAAGCGCAGCCAGGTCCCCGACGTCGCATCCCACGTCCAGCTCGGGTGCGCGTAGGCCGACAGCTTGAAGCTCAGGACGTTGGTGGGGGTCCCCGCCACCATCGCACTGGCCTGCGCGGCCGAGCGGCCGAACTGGAACCACGGCTTCGGCGCGACGCGGCTCGGGTCGGCCTGCGCCCAGATGTCCGCCGGGTGCGAGTAGACGTTGTGCGGCGCCGGCCGGGCCTTGATCCGGTAGAACGCCGAGTTGCCCGAGTCGAACGAGAAGTTCTGCTCGCCGCTGGACTGCGCCAGCGCGAGGATCCCCGGCTGGCCGCCGGAGTAGGCGAAGAGCCCGTGCAGCGGCGCGCTCTCGGGCATGTCCATCGGCCGCACCGAGCGGATCGGGCCGATCTCCCCCGGCACCTGCGACTGGAACACGGCGTTGAACCGGGACACGTCGAACTCGACGATGTTCTCCCAGACCAGGTCAGCCTCGTTGAGCCCCTCCTGCGGGCGGGCCTCGGCGGTGTTCTCGATCTTGACGGCGAGCGCAGGGCGGTTGGCGGCGGTGCCCGTCACCGGCATCCCGGTCAGCGGCCACACCGACGGGACGGTCGGCGTGGGGACGGGCTGCTTGCTGGGGTCGACCGTCGGCGGGAGGGCGACCGTGCTGGTCGACGGGGTCGATGTCGTGGGCGGCGTGGTGCCGCCGGTGCACGCCGCGAGCGCCAGCGTCAGGGCCCCCAGGAGCGCGACCAGCATCGGCCTGCGGACCGGCCCGAGCCGGGTCGTCGTCATCGTTCCTCCGTCCGTCGCGGTGAGCGGGTACCAGGGTGCCACTAGTTGGCCGAGCCGCGGGGAGGCACGAATACCCTGGACGCGTGGACCGCCCGCTGCGTGACCTGGCCGCGGACCACCCGCACCTCGCTGCCGCGCTGGCCGCCGCGCTGGACGGGTCGGGCCCGGCCCTGCGCGTGCTCGCGCCGGGAGCGGCCGTGACGCGTCCAGCCTCCGCGCACGACGAGCCGCACGTGCCGGAGGGGGTCGCCGTCGTCCTCCGCACGTCGGGATCCACCGGCGCGCCCCGTGACGTGCTCCTCTCCGCCGCAGCGCTGCGGGCGTCCGGCGAGGCCACGCTGCGACGCATCGGCGGGCCGGGCAGCTGGCTGCTGGTGCTGCCGCCGGACCACGTGGCGGGCCTCCAGGTGCTGGCCCGCGCGGCCCTGTCCGGCGCCGTGGCGCACGTCGCGCCCGGTGGGCCGTTCCGGGCCTCGTCGTTCGCGGCCGCCGCCGCCGAGCTCCCGGCCGGGGGACGTCGGTACACCTCGATCGTGCCGACACAGCTGGTGCGGCTGCTGGACGACGAGGCCGGCCGCGCCGCGCTGCGCACGTTCGACGCCGTGCTGCTGGGCGGCTCGGGCATCCCGCCGGCGCTGCTCGACGACGCGTTCGACGCCGAGATCACGGTCGTCACCACGTACGGGATGACCGAGACCTGCGGCGGCTGCGTCTACGACGGCGTGCCCCTCGAGGGCGTGCGGGCGCGCGTGGCCGACGACGGCCGCGTGCTGCTGGCCGGCCCCGTGCTCGCCGACGGGTACCTGGGCCGCCCCGACCTCGACGAGGCGGCGTTCCTGGTGGACGACGAGGGCACGCGCTGGCTGCGGACGTCCGACCTCGGTCGCTTCGACGCCGGTGGCCGGCTCCGGGTGGTCGGCCGGGCGGACGACGTCATCATCACCGGCGGCGTCAACGTCACGCCCGGCCCGGTGGAGGACCTGCTGGTGACGTTGCCCGCCGTCCGCGAGGCGTGCGTCGTCGGGGTGCCCGACGACGAGTGGGGCCAGGCCGTGGTGGCGGTGCTCGTCGTCGGGCCGTCCGGCCCACCTGCCCTCGCCGACGTCCGCGCCCTGGTCACGGCGCACCTCGGGACGGCCGCCGCGCCGCGCCGGCTCGTCGTCGTCCCCGCCCTGCCCACCCGCGGCCCGGGCAAGCCCGACCGCCGCGCCGCCGCCGCCCTCGCCACGGAGCCCCCCGCACCACCGGCATGACGCCTCGGCGCGGCCCCTCGCCGAGGCCGCCACCCTCACCGAGCGCCACCCCTGTTCGTCGAACGCCACCGACGTTCCACCGGCACTCGGTGAACGACACCGGCACTCGGCGGATGGCGGCGGTGCTCGGCCAGGGGCGGGGCGGCCGAGGGGAGCACGTCCTGACCACGTAGGGTTTCGATCCGTGGCGAACGGGCATGAGTGGGCGGCCGGGGCGAGGCCCCGCACGCTGCCGGCGGCGGTCGCACCCGTGCTCCTGGGCACCGGTGCCGCCGCGCAGCTGGGCGCGGCGTCGCTGGGCCGGGCCGTGCTGGCGGGCGTCGTGGCGCTCGCGCTGCAGGTGGGCGTCAACTTCGCCAACGACTACTCCGACGGCGTGCGCGGCACGGACGTCGACCGCGTCGGGCCGATGCGCCTCACCGCGTCCGGCGCGGCCAGGCCCGGCCAGGTGAAGGCCGCCGCGTTCGCGGCGTTCGGCCTCGCGGCGCTGGCGGGGCTCGCGCTGGTCGCCGTCTCCGCGCACTGGTGGCTGCTCGCGGTCGGCGCGGCCGCCATCCTCGCCGCGTGGTTCTACACCGGCGGGAAGCGGCCGTACGGGTACCGCGGGCTCGGCGAGGTCGGCGTCTTCGTGTTCTTCGGGCTCGTCGCGACCCTCGGCACCACCTACACGCAGGCCGGCCGGCTCTCGTGGCCGGCGTGGGCCGGCGCCATCGGCACGGGCCTGCTGGCGTGCGCGCTGCTCATGGTGAACAACCTGCGCGACATCCCGACCGACGCCCTCTCCGGCAAGCGCACGCTGGCGGTGCGGCTCGGCGACCACCGTGCGCGCCTCGCCTACCAGTGGCTGGTCACGCTGCCGATCCTGCTCGGCGTCGCGTGCGCGTTCGTCGCGCCGTGGTCGCTGCTCGTCGTGCTGCTCGGTGCGGCCGTCGCCGTGCTGGTCACGGCCGTGCGGGCCGGTGCGCGGGGCATCGCGCTCGTCCCGGTGCTCGCCGGGACCGGGATGCTGCAGCTCGGCTTCGGCGTGCTGCTCGGGCTCGGCCTGGCGGTCTGAGACCCGGCCGGGCCGAGCCCGGACGGGCACGCCGCCGGCGGCGCCCGGCTCAGTCGACGGTCGGTGCCGGCTCGGTTGGCATCGGCGCCGCCGGCGGGAGGGTCGGCAGGAGCGTCGGCAGGAGGCCGGCATAGGTGTCGAGCGCGGTCAGGCCCAGGGCGCTCAGCTCGTACCGCCCGGCCCCGAGCCGCGTGAACCAGCCGTACGGGTTGCGGTAGAGGATCGCGTACGTGTCGTCGGGCGCCGCGAGCGCCCGCAGGCCGGCGGCCGTGGCCGGGCCGGTGCGCAGCAACGCGGCGACCGTCAGCGCGCGCTCGCGGTAGGCCGTCATGAGCGGCACGCGGGCGACACCGCCGACGTTGTGGTCGGTCCGGCGCGCGACGAACTCCGCGAGCGCCTCCCGTCGCAGCCGCGCGTTGCGCCGCACGCCGTGGGCTCGCGCCTCGAAGTCGACCCTCGCGCCGCCGGCCCGCACCGTGATCAGCCCGACGTCGAGGCGGCGCAGCACGCGGCAGACGTCCCGGAAGCGCGCCGTGTAGTAGGCGCGGCCGGGGGCCGGGATCGCGACGTAGACGGCGTCGGCGAACCGCTGCCGGGCGGCCGCCTGCACGATGACCTCGAGGTTCAGCCGCAGCTTCAGCTCGACGGCGCAGCACTCGTCACCGCGCACGGCGACCGCGTCACAGCTGGCGACCTCGGCCTGCACCGCGTAGCCGCGCTCCTCGAGCAGGGCCTTGACCGGCGCGTAGAGGTCGCGCTCGAGCATGCGCTAGGCCTGCCGGTCCTCGTCGTCGCCGGGCGCGTCGTCGGGCACGTCCTCGTCCTGCGACGCGAGGAGCGCGTCCTCGTCGGCCGCGTCCCGGCGCGCCCGCGCGGACAGCTGGGTGGTGCCCTTCCGCTTCGCGTCCTTGTCCGCGAGCCACCGCGCGGCGGCGTCGCGGGGTCCTCGTAGCGCCACGTAGCTGAGCCCCCACGCGATGAGTGCGGCGATGACCGCGGCTACCCACGGGTTGACGAAGCCGACCAGCAGCAGCGCCACCCAGCAGGCCCCGAACAGCGCCAGCCGCAGGACCGAGTAGACGAGGAGCGGCACGGCTCCAGGCTAGGGGGTCAGCGCAGGCCGGAGTACGAGTGCAGGCCGGCGACGAACAGGTTGACCACCGTGAAGTTGGCGAGCACCGCGGCGTACCCGGCGAAGACGAGGTAGGCGGCCCGCCGCCCGCTCCAGCCGCGCGTGGTCCGGGCGTGCAGGTAGGCCGCGTAGACCACCCACACCACGAACGTGCCGACCTCCTTGGGGTCCCAGTTCCAGTACCGGCCCCAGGCGTGCTCGGCCCAGATGGAGCCGGCGATGAGGGTGAACGTCCACAGCACGAAGCCGACCGCGTTGAGCCGGAAGCTCAGCGCCTCCAGGTGGAGCGCATCCGGCACCTGCTTGAGCCACGCGAACCGCGGCCCGGTGACGCGCCAGCCGACGAGCGGCCGACGCAGCGCGTCGGCCCGGCCCCAGGGGGTGGCCAGCCGCGAGCGGTTCTCCGCCCGCGCCGCCGAGAGCAGCTGCGTGACGCTCGTGCCGAGGGCGACCGTGAACACGCCCGTCGCGGAGATCGCGACGCCGACGTGGATCACCAGCCAGTAGCTCTGCAGCGCCGGCTGAACCGCGTCGGCCCGCACGAAGAACGCGTTGAGCGCCAGCACCAGCGCGAGCACCGCGATCGCGGTGACGACGACGCCGACGAAGGCGATGATTCGGCGACGCTGGACCACGGCCAGCACCGAGGTGGCGACGAGCACGCCGACGAGGCTGAACTCGTACATGTTCGCGGTGGGCCAGCGTCCGGCGGCGACACCCCGCAGCACGATCCCGATGACGAGCAGGGCGATCCCGAGCCAGTGCGTCGAGCGGGCGATGCCCTCGGCCTTGGCGCCGCTCCCGCGGCCGGTGCCTGCCGGACGGGCGGCCGTGGCCACCGGCGCGGACGCCGCGCCGGCGGCGGGCTCGACGTCCGTGGGCGTCGGGGGCAGCGCCGAGGCGTACGACGACGACGCACCCGCGCCTGCGAGCGCCGGGACGCGCTGGCGGTTCGCCGTCTTCGCCGCGGTCGCGGCGGCGACCTTGGCGGTACGGGCGGCCTGGCGGGGGCGTGCCGCCGCGTCGGCGATGCGCGCGAGGGCGACGGAGTAGCCGAACAGCGCGACGGTGAACGCCGTCGCCGCAGCCCACACGAACAGGGTCGACAGGTCGCCCACCGGCATGACTAGTCCCCTCCCGAGTCGTCCTCGACCGGGGCGCGGCCCGTGACCGGCACCGGGGACCCGAGGACGGCCTCGAGCACACGGCCCAGCTCGGGCGCGAGCCCGACGTCGTCGCCCCGGGCCAGCCCCGCGGCGGTCACCACTGTAGTAGGACCTTCGTCCTGGTTGCCGCGCGAGGTCGACGCCCGGACCCACAGCCGCCGACGCGGTACGAACAGCGAGGTCGCCAGCCCCGCCAGCGCGGTCAGCGCGAACGCCAGCAGCCAGCCGAGGGCCGGGTCCTTGCGGAGGTCGAAGGCGGCGAACCGGCGCATCCCGTCGAACGTCAGCGTGCCGAGGCCGTTCGGCAGGGTCACGGTGTCCCCGGGCCGGAGGTCCAGCGTCACCGGCTTGCCGGACGCGTCCTTGGCCTCGGTGAGGCCCTTCTCGTCCAGCTGGTACACGTTCTGCGGCACGCCGGTGTCCAGCCCGAGGTTCCCGGACCACACCGAGAGGACGAGCAGCGGGGAGGTCGGCTCCGGGTTCGTCGACACCCACTGGTCGGGGCCCATCTGCGCCGCCGTGGGCAGCAGGAAGCCGAGCAGCCCGATCTGCGGCTGACCGCCGGACACGTCCGGCACCTTGACCACGCCGCGCGACGTGTACACCTGGTCCTGCGGCAGGAACGGCACCGGGCCGGAGAACGCGACCTGGCCCGCCGCGTCCTTGACCGTCACCTGGGGCGCGTACCCGTTGCCCTGGAGGTACACCTGCGTCCCGCCGACGTCGAGCGGGTGGTTGACCTTGATGGTCCGCGCCACGGGTGCCGCGCCGGGCTCGGTCACGGTGACGTGCGCGGTGAAGTCGCGGGCCGCCAGCGTCGCCGCGTCGAACCGGGACTCGAAGTCGTCGAGCCGCAGCGTGAACGGCTCGAGCTTGGCGGCGTCGAACGCGCGCCCGTGCTCGAAGGTGTCGAACGACGTCTCGGAGTTGGCGAAGCCGTCGCCGGCCACGACGATCACCTGCGCGCGGTAGTGCAGCAGCTGCCCGTAGGCGACCGCGACGAGCAGCCCGACGAGCGCCAGGTGGAACAGGAGGTTGCCGGTCTCACGCAGGTAGCCGCGCTCCGCCGACACCGACCACGTGCCGTCACCCTCGTCGTGCACGTCGACGCGGTACCGCCGGCCCCGCCCCAGCAGGGCGGCCGTGCGCCGGACGAGGGCCTCGGGCTCGCCCTGCACCGTGACGGAGGCCTGCGCCGGGAACCGGCCGAACCGCCGCGGCGTCCGCGGCGGCCGCGCGCGCATCGCGGCCCAGTGGTGCTTGGTCCGCGGCAGGATGCAGCCGACGAGCGAGACGAACAGCAGCAGGTAGATCGCGCTGAACCACGCCGACGTGTACACGCCGAAGAACCCGAGCCGGTCCAGCCACGTGCCGAGTGCGCCGTGCGCGGTGATGTAGGCCGACACCTTGGCCGGGTCCTGGCCGCGCTGCGGGAACATCGTCCCCGGCACCGCCGCCACCGCGAGCAGCACGAGCAGCAGGAGCGCCACGCGCATGCTCGTCAGCTGCCGCCAGGCCCAGCGCAGCCAGCCGACGACGCCGATCGCGGGCACGGCGACCGGCCGCCCGTCGTCCGACGAGGCGGTGGCGGTGAAGGTGTCGTCGAGCCCCTCGGGGCGGTAGCCGCTCATCTCACACCACCGGCACGAACGGGTCGGCGCCGGTCAGCAGGCCCTGCAGCCACGCGGCCCAGTGCCCCCACACGCCCGTGACCAGGGCGAGGCCGAGCACGACGAGCAGGCCGCCGCCGACCCGCAGCACGCCGAGGCGGTGCCGGGTCAGCCAGCGGGTGAGGCGGCGCGAGCGCTCGAGGCCGAGGGCGACGAGCAGGAACGGCAGCCCGAGGCCGAGGCAGAACACGGCCGCCAGCAGCGCGCCGCGCCCGGCCGAGCCGCCGCCGAGGGACAGCGCGAGGATCGCGGCGAGCGTTGGCCCGATGCACGGCGTCCAGCCGAGGCCGAACGTCAGCCCGAGCACGGGCGCGCCCCACAGCCCGGCGCGCGGCGCCAGGTGCACCTTGCGCTCGTTCTGCAGGAACGGCACCAGCCCGGCGAACGCCAGCCCGAGCAGGACGACCAGCACGCCGAGGATGCGCTGCACCGGGTCCTGCCAGCGGGCCAGCCACGCCCCGACCCCGCCGGCCACCGCACCGAACGCGACGAACACCACGGCGAAGCCGAGGACGAAGAGGCCGACGCCCGCCAGCACACGCCCCCGCCGCGCCGCGCCCGCCTCCGCGCCGAGCGAGCCGCCGACGAAGCCGACGTACCCCGGGACCAGGGGCAGCACGCACGGCGAGGCGAACGAGACGATCCCGGCGAGCAACGCCACCGGGACGGCGAGCGCCAGGGAGCCGCCGGCGACGGCACGGCCGAAGGCGTCGCCCGCGTCGAAGGGCGTCACGGCGTGCCCGCGCTCGGGGTCGGCGACGCGCTCGGGGCGCCGCCCTCGGCGAGCAGCTGGTCGACGATCGAGCGCACGGTCGAGGGGTCCACCCGGCCGAGGATGCGGGCGGCGACGCGGCCCTGCCGGTCGAGCAGCACCGTCGTCGGCACCGCGTTCACCGGCACGACGCCCTGGAGCGCCGCGATCGCCGAGCCGTCGCTGTCGATGATCGTCGGGTAGGGCACGGAGAACTGCCGCGCGAACGCGGCCGCGGTGCCGGCGGCGTCGGTCGAGTTGACGCCGATGACGTGCAGGCCGCGCGGCGCGTCGTCGTTCGCGATGGCGACGAGGTCCGGCGCCTCGGCCCGGCACGGCGGGCACGCGGCGTACCACGTGTTGACGAGCACCACGTCGCCGCGCCAGGCCGTGACGTCACGGGTGGTGCCGTCCGCGTCCTTGCCCGCCAGCGCGACGGGACCGGTCCGCCGGCCGACCGGCCAGGTCTTCGTCGTCCCGTCCGCCGAGGTGTAGCCCGTGTCCGTGCTGCTCGTCGCGGTCGGCCCGGCGGGCGTCGTGGAGCAGGCGGCGAGCAGCGCGACGAGCCCGGCGAGGGCGCCGGCGACGAACGGACGCCGTGACCGGCCCATCACGCCCCCGGCACCGTGGACGCGCCGGCGAGCAGCGCCGCGGCCGGCTCGGTGTACCCGATCCCCACGAGCTCGTCGTCGTCGTAGTGCAGCGACGTCAGGGAGCCCAGCGAGCACTGCCGGCGGCGCGGGTCGTGCCACAGCCGGCGGTGCTCGAGCGTCAGGCGCGTGATCCAGATCGGCAGCTGGTGCGAGACGAGCACCGCCTCGTGCCCGCGCGCGGCGGCCCGCGCGTCCGCGACGGCCGCGAGCATCCGGGAGGCCTGCTCGGCGTACGGCTCGCCCCACGAGGGCGTGAACGGGTTGCGCAGGTACGGCCAGTGGCCGGGGTGCCGAAGGGAGCCGTCGCCGACGCCGAACTTCATGCCCTCGAAGTGGTTGGCCGCCTCGATGAGCCGCGCGTCGCTGCCGACCGGCAGGCCGAACGCCTCGCCGACCGGGGCGGCGGTCTGCTGCGCCCGCTCCAGCGGGGAGGCGACGACGACGGTGACGTCCCGGCGGGGTGCGCCGGCGCGTCCCGCCAGGTGGTCGGCCACGGTCCGGGCCATCGCCTCGCCGCGCGCGGAGAGCCGGTAGCCGGGCATGCGCCCGTACAGGATCCCCGTGGGGTTGTGCACCTCGCCGTGGCGCAGCAGGTGGACCGTCGTCGCGACCATGGGCCCAGTGTGTCAGGCGAACCTCAGTGCACGTCGTCGGCCGGGCACTCGCCCCGCAGGTGCGCGCGCACCTGCTCCATCGCCTCGCCGAGGGCGACGAGCTGCTCGCCGGACAGCACGTCGACGAGGTGCGCCCGCACGCTCGCGACGTGCCCGGGCGCCGCCGCGACGAGCGCGGCCCAGCCCTTCTCGGTCAGCACGCAGTTGACCCCTCGCGCGTCCTCCGAGCACGCGACGCGCGCGACCAGACCGGCGGACTCCATGCGCGAGATCGTGTGCGTCAGGCGGCTGCGCGAGTGCGCGATGTCCGTGGCGAGCTGCGACATCCGCAGCGTGCGGCCGGGCGCCTCCGACAGCCGGACCATCACCTCGTACTCGTGCAGCGAGAGGCCGGAGCGCTCCTCGAGGTCGCGGCCGAGGGCGTCGAGCAGCAGCACGGTGCCGTCGCGGAAGGCGCGCCAGTCGCGCTGCTGGTCCGCCGACAGCCAGCGCACCGGCGCCGTCGCCACGGTGCCCCCGCTCGTCGTCCCGGTGCCGGCGGCGCTCGTCGCGCTCGCGCCGGCCGTGCCCATGTCCGTACCTGTCGTCCTCATCGCTCCCCTCCATGCGCCGCGTCAGTGTCCAACGCTTGCGCTCGGCGCAACAGTGTAGTAGAAAGTTGAACTACATACGTGATGATTCAACCAATGGAGTCGACATGACCGCCACCACGCAGACCGCCCTCCCCCAGGGCCTGACCTCGGGCACCTGGGCCCTCGACACCGCGCACACCGAAGCCAGCTTCACCGCCCGCCACGCCGGCGTCACCAAGGTCCGCGGCACCGTGAAGGTCACCGAGGGCGCGCTCGTGCTCGGTGACACGCTCGAGAGCTCCACGCTGACCGCGACGCTCGACCCGACCACGATCGCCACGGGCAACGAGTCCCGCGACGGCCACCTCAAGAGCGCCGACTTCTTCAACGCCGAGACCGCGCAGCCGTGGACCTTCGTCTCCACCGGCGTGCGCCAGACCGGCGAGAACACCTACGCGATCGCGGGCGACCTGACGATCAACGGCGTCACGAAGGCCGTCGAGCTCGCCACCGAGTTCAACGGCGTGGTCGTCGACCCGTGGGGCGGCACGCGGGCCGGCGCCGAGGCGACCCTCACGGTGTCGCGCAAGGACTTCGGCCTGACCTGGAACGTGGCGCTCGAGGCCGGCGGCGTGCTCGTCTCCGACAAGGTCGTCATCAACCTCGACGTCGCGGCGGTCAAGCAGGCCTGAGCCTGCCCGCTCGTCGGCCCGGTCCCCGTCACCAGCACGCGGGGCCGGGCCGTCGTCGTCAGTGCTCCGCCGCCAGCCCGGTGGCGAACCCGAGGAAGACGAGGCCCGCGGCACCCTCCAGCCGGCGGCGCGCACTCCGGGACGTGAGGACGCGCCGGGCGGCACCGGCCGCCGCCACGACGACGAGCAGCACCGTCACCCCGACCGCGGTGAGGGTCAGGGCGTAGAGCATCAGCTGCGGCAGCGCCGCGTGCGGCCCGACGAACTGCGGCAGCACCGCCAGGTTGAAGGCGAGCACCTTCGGGTTCGTGATGTTGCACAGGAAGCCCGTCCGCGCCGCCGACCATCGCCGGCCGCCGGTGACGGCCTCGGCGGCCTCGGCCGCCTCGTCGTGCCGGGCGGCCGCCATGAGCGCCCGGACACCCAGGTAGACCAGGTACGCGACGCCCGCCCAGCGGATCGCCTCGAACGCCGGCTGCGACGCGTGGATGACCGCCCCGAGCCCGGAGCCCGCCAGCACGCCCTGCACCACGTTGGCGACGCCGATGCCGAGAAGCGTCCAGAGCCCGCGCCGCCGTCCCCCGACGACCGTGCTGCGCATCGTCAGCAGCATGTCGGGTCCCGGCACGAGCGCCAGCGCCAGCGCGAACGCCAGGAACGACAGGTAGTGGCCCACCGCGTGAGCCTAGCTACGCCTTCGCGTGCTCGCGGTGCCGTCCGTGGAACGCCAGCAGCTGCAGCTCCGAGGCGAGGTCGACGGCGCGCACCTGGACGCCGTCGGGCGTCTGCAGGGTCTGCGGCGCGAACGTCAGGATGCCGTGCACCCCGGCGGCCGCCAGCGCGTCGGCCACCTGCTGGGCCACCGCCGCCGGCGTCGCGATGACGCCGATCGTCGCGCCGCCGGACGCCACGACGTCCGCGAGCTCCGCCACCGGCCGCACGACGAGCCCGGCGACCGTCGTCCCGACGACCGCGGGGTCGTCGTCCACCAGCCCGACGATGGAGAACCCGCGCTCCGCGAACCCGCCGTACGCCGCGAGCGCGTGCCCCAGGTGCCCCACGCCGACGATCACGACGCGGTTCGGCTCCTCCAGGCCGAGCACCGAGCCGATGTGCCCCCGCAGCTGGGCGACGTCGTAGCCGACGCCGCGCCGCCCGTAGGAGCCGAGGAACGACAGGTCCTTGCGCAGCTGCTCGGGGCTGACGCCGGAGCGGGCCGCGAGCTCGTGCGACGACGTCAGCTTCGTGCCCTCCGACCACAGGCCGTCGAGGGCGAGGAGGTAGGCGGGCAGCCGCGCGACCGATGCTCGCGGCAGGCGCTCCCGGGCACCCTCCGCACTCGCGGTCGTCACGTCGCACCACCTCTCCGGGGCCCGTCCAGGCACCTGGCCTCACGCTACGGGTCCGGCGGGCCCTCAGGCGAGCGCGGCGCGCAGCAGCCGTTCGGAGACCTGCCACTGCGCCACGTCGACGCCGTCCACCGCGACGACGGGCACGCGCTCGCCGTAGGCGTCGAACAGGTCCGGCGCGCCGGGCGCCGGCGGGTCGTCGACGTCGACCTCGGCCCACGGCACGCCGACCTCGTCGCAGACGCGTGCCACGACGGCCCGCGCCTCGTCGCAGAGGTGGCAGCCGGCACGGCCGTAGAGGACGACACGAGGCGTCGCGGGCGGGGTCACGTCACCACGGTAGACACACCCCGGTTCCGGACCATTCGCCCGCGCTCGCTACAGTGGCGGCGTGTTCGCGCGCCCCGACCGGTCCGACGTGACCGGTCCGGAGGCCCGGGTCGGCGCGTTCTTCGACGTCGACAACACGATCATCCGCGGCGCCAGCGCGTTCCACCTCGCCGTCGGCCTCTACCGGCGCGGCCTGCTGCGCGCCCCGGACATCGTGAGGTTCGCCGGCCACCAGGTGCGCTACCGCACGTTCGGGGAGAACCGGCGGCAGATGGACGAGGTGCGCGCCGCGGCGCTGGCCATCGTGCGCGGCCACTCCGTCGCCGAGATGGGCCTCATCGCCGAGGACGTGTACGACGAGGTGATGACGCTGCGGATCTACCCCGGCGCCCGCCGCCTGCTCGACGCGCACCGCGCCGCAGGTCACCGCGTGTGGCTCGTCACCGCCGGGCCGCGCGAGGTCGGCGAGATCATCGCGCGCAAGCTCGGGGCCGCCGGCGCGCTCGGCACGATCGTCGAGCAGCAGGACGGCCGCTACACCGGTCGCCTCTGCGGTGACCTGCTCCACGGCACGGCGAAGGCCGAGGCGGTCGCGGTGCTGGCCGAGCGCGAGGGCATCGACCTCGGTTCGTCGTACGCCTATGGGGACTCGACCCACGACGTGCCGATCCTGTCGCTCGTCGGCAACCCCGTGGCGATCAACCCCGACCGCCGGCTGCGGCGTCACGCGGAGCGGGTCGGCTGGCCGGTGCAGGAGTTCTCGACGCGGGGCTGAGGCGCCGACCTCCTCCCGTTGCGGCGCCGTGGCGTCGACACGATCCTCGGAACGTGCGCGTCCGGGGGCAGCAGTCGTGGTCGATCCGCATCGACTCCCCGAGCGTGCTCGCGGACCAGGCGCTCTGGGTGCGCGGCGTCGAACGCATCGACGCCCCGGCCGGAGGAGTGGTCCCCGGCCCGCTCGACGAGGACGACCTGCCGGCGCCCACCCCGCGCACCCCCGACCCGGGCCTGCCGGCCGCGTGGTCGCGGTGGTGGACGGCGATCGCGGGGGGCGTGACCGTCGACGCCCGCCCCGACCTCGACGTCCTCGCCGACGAGCCCGGTCTGAGCCGACTCGTCGACGCACGCTTCGACGAGTTCCGCGCCTGGCACGACCGGCGCAAGGAGCGAGCCGCCCGGCGATGGCACGAACGGCTCGAGCAGGCGGGCACGCGCCGACGGCGCGCGGGCTCCCTGTCCGACCCCCTCCGCGAGACTCACCTGGTCGCGGACCTGGAGCGGCGCCTCGGGCGCCCTGCTCCGCCGTTCGTCCTCGAGCTGCTCGTGCTGCCCGTGCGGGACGACGTCATCCGCGAGGTGCGGCCCGACCGGTACCTCGTCCCGGAGCGGGTCTACGACAGCCCGGACTGGCCGGCGCGCCTGGAACCCCTGGTGCTCCGCTGGCTCGCCTGAGGCGCGCGCCGGCCAGGCCGAGGCACCCGGGGAACGACGAGGGCCCGGCCGTCGCCGGCCGGGCCCTCACGTCGGTGCCGCCTCAGGCGGCCGGCGTCACTTCTTGTTGCGACGCTGGTGACGCGTCTTGCGCAGCAGCTTGCGGTGCTTCTTCTTGGCCATCCGCTTGCGGCGCTTCTTGATGACGGAGCCCATGGTGGTCCTCGTTCGCTTCTCGTTGTGGTCGACCGGCGGGGCCGGAAGCCCACGCAGAAAGTCCGGGGACAAACCTTACGCCCACCGGGGCCGTCGCCGTAACGCCGGGGTCGTCAGGAGCTGAGGCGACCCTCGCCGCGGTCCTCCGGCAACGGCACCGTGGAGGACGAGCGCAGGTACGCGTCGAGTGCGTCCTGGGGCACGCGGAACGAACGGCCGACGCGCACGCCGGGCAGCTCGCCGGAGTGCAGCAGCCGGTACACGGTCATCTTCGACACCCGCATGACGGCGGCGACCTCCTCGACCGTGAGGTAGCGCACGCGGCCGGTCTCCTGGCTCATCCTTCGCTCTCTTTCCCGGCCTCGGTCGCGGTGTCGCGTCGCGGTGTCGCCCACGGGCTCGCGCGTCAGCGTAGTGCCTGATGGGACGCGTGTGAAAGGGGTGACGCGTGTGACCGACTCGACGCGGTTCAGTCGTAGTCCGGATCGAGTCCATGGTGGGGGAAGACGGCCGTCCGTGTCGCCCTGATCGCCCGGTCGACGTCGTCGGCCGGGTCCCACCCGGCCGACCACGGGCGGAACGTCGCGGCGGCGCCCTCGGTCATGGTCGACGCCTCCAGCCGGCCGTACCGCTGGCGGACCGCGTCGCACCACATCTCGGGCAGCGGCGCGGCCGGGTCGACCGGCCGGTGCGTCGCCAGGCCGATGACGTGCGCCCACACGCGCGGCACCACCTCGACGCGCGCGTACCCGCCGCCGCCGAGGGCGAGCCACCGGCCCCCGGCCGCCTCGTGCGCCAGGTCGTGGAGCATCGACGCCGCCACGCGCTGGCCGTCCACCGACGTCCGCAGCGTGGTCAGCGGGTCCAGCCGGTGGGTGTCGCAGCCGTGCTGCGTCACCAGCAGGTCGGGGGCGAACGCCCGCAGCAGCGGCGGCACCACCGCGTCCAGGGTCCGCAGCCAGCCGGCGTCCCCCGTCCCCGACGGCAGCGCGACGTTGACGGCGGAGCCCTCCGCCCCCGGACCTCCGATCTCGCGCGGGAAGCCCGTGCCGGGGAACAGCCGGACTCCGGTCTCGTGCACCGACACCGTCAGCACGCGCGGGTCGTCCCAGAACACCGCCTGCACCCCGTCGCCGTGGTGGGCGTCCAGGTCGACGTACGCCACGCGGGACGCGCCCGCCGCCAGCGCGGCGCGGATCGCCACCGCGGCGTCGTTGTAGATGCAGAACCCCGAGGCGGCACCGGGCATGGCATGGTGCAGCCCGCCGCCGACGTTGACGGCGTGCTCGGCCTCGCCCCGCCACACCGCGAGCGCGGCGTCGACCGATCCGGCGACCATCCTCGCCGCGGCCTCGTGCATGCCGGGGAACACGGGGTTGTCCTCGGTCCCCAGGCCGCGGACCTCGTCGGTCACGCCGGCGTCCGAGGCCGCCCGCACGGCCGCGACGTAGGCCGGCTCGTGCACGGTCGTGAGCAGCTCGTCGGGCGCCTCGCCGGCGGCGACCACGGCGACGTCGGGCCGCTCGAGCAGGCCGAGCCCGGCTGCCAGGGCGATGGTGAGGTCGATCCGGTCGCTCGACATCGGGTGGCCCGGGCCGAAGTCGTAGCCGAGCAGCTCGGTCGACCACACGACCCGCGCGACCGTCCCCCCGGCTGACATGCGCCAACCGTGGCACCCGGAGCCCGGTGGTGTCGACGTGGACCAGACGTGGACCAGCGGTTCGCCGCGCCTCGCCGGCACCCGTGCGGTAGGACTTGCCCGACGAAGGAGGGCGACGATGTCCGACGGTCCCTGGGCGTTCGACGCATGGAACGAGCTGCGCCCCGGCCCGCGGTTCTCGCTGGCGGACCTCGACACCTCGGCCACGCCCGGGTTCTCCGGCGGCTCGACGAAGGCGGGCCACCTGCTGGCGGAGATCGGCGAGGCGACCTCCGACCTGCAGGAGCGCCTCTACGCGCACGGGCGTTCCGGCGGGACCCGGTCCGTGCTGCTCGTCGTGCAGGGCATGGACACGTCCGGCAAGGGCGGCATCATGCGGCACGTCGTCGGCATGGTCGACCCGCAGGGCGTCGAGCTGCACGCGTTCGGCGTGCCGACGCCCGAGGAGCGCCGGCACCACTACCTGTGGCGCATCCGCAGGGCCCTGCCCCTCGCCGGCCGCATCGGCGTGTTCGACCGGTCCCACTACGAGGACGTCCTGGTGGTCCGGGTCGACCGGCTCGTGCCGCCCGAGGAGTGGGAGAAGCGGTACGACGAGATCAACGCCTTCGAGGACGAGGTGGTCGGCGGCGGGACGACGATCGTCAAGGTGGCGCTGATGATCTCCCACCACGAGCAGTACAAGCGCCTGCACCAGCGGCTCGAGCGCCCCGACAAGTACTGGAAGTTCAATCCCGACGACGTCGACTCCAGGGCGAAGTGGCCCGCCTACCAGGAGGCGTACCAGGCCGTCTTCGAGCGGACGTCGACCGACGTCGCGCCCTGGCACGTCATCCCGGCCGACGAGAAGTGGTACGCCCGCCTCGCGGTCTCGCAGCTGCTGTGGCAGGCGCTGGTCGGGCTGGACCTCGACTGGCCGTCGGCCGAGTTCGACGTTGCGGAGCAGCTCGCCCGGCTCGAGGCGACCGGGACGTAGCTACTCGGTGCGCCGGCGCAGCGTCGTCGTCGCCAGCGCGACGGCGCCGACGATGAACAGCGCCAGGACGCCGATCGCACCCCGGGTCTCCAGCCACCCGCCGCCCTTGGCGATCTTCTGCATCGCGTCGACGGCGTACGTCAGGGGCAGCACGCGGGAGATCCACTCGAGGACGGCGGGCATCTGGTCGCGCGGCATGATGACGCCGCACAGCAGCAGCTGCGGCAGCAGGAACGCCGGCATCAGCTGCACGGCCTGGAACTCGGTGCGCGCCAGGGCCGAGGCCGCCAGGCCGAGCGTGCAGCCGAGCACCGCGTTGAGCACGGCGACGACGAAGAGCAGCCACACCGGGCCGGCCACGTCCATGCCGCACACCCAGATCGCCCAGAGCACGACGACGACCGACTGGATCAGCGCCATCACCGCGAACGCCAGCGCGTAGCCGACGACGAAGTCGCCCTTGCCGAGCGGCATCGTCATCAGCCGCTCCAGCGTGCCGCCCGTGCGCTCCCGGAGGGTCGCCACGCTCGTGACGATGAACATCACCAGCAGGGGGAAGAAGCCGACCAGCACGGGCCCGATCGTGTCGATCACCGGGACACGGCTGCCGTGGTACATCCACGCGATGATCCCGAGCAGCAGCATCGGCACGCCGATGATGAGGGCGATGGTGCGGCGGTCGTGGCGCAGCTGGCCGAGCACGCGCTCGGTCGTGGCCATCGTCAGCGCGGGGGTCATGCCACCGCTCCCTTCTCGGCGGCGTTCGCCTGGTCGACGAGGTGGAGGAACGCGCCCTCGGCGTCGGCGGCTCCGGTGCGCTCGAGCAGGTCGGGCAGGGTGCCGTCGGCGAGGATCGCGCCGTTGCGCATGAGGACGAGCCGGTCGCAGCGGACCGCCTCGTCCATGACGTGGCTGGACACCAGCAGGCTCGCGCCGGCGTCCCGCAGCCGGTGGAAGAGGGTCCAGAGGTCGCGCCGCAGCACCGGGTCGAGCCCGACCGTCGGCTCGTCGAGCACGAGGAGGTCGGGCCGACCCAGCAGCGTGACCGCGAGCGACACGCGGGAGAGCTCGCCGCCGGAGAGGGTGCGCACGATCCGCCTCTCGAACCCCGCGAGGTCGACGTCGGCCAGGGTGGCGCCCACCCGCTCGCCGTCCACCCGCAGGATCGACGCCGCGTAGCGCAGGTTCTCGGCGACGGTGAGGTCGGGGTACACGCTCGGCGCCTGCGTGGTGTACCCGACGCGGCGCCGCAGCGCCGCCGAGCCGGCCGCCTCGCCGAACACCTCGACCGTTCCCCCGGCGACGATCTGGGCTCCGACGACGGCGCGCATCAGCGTCGTCTTGCCACTCCCGCTCGGGCCGAGCAGCCCGACGACCTGGCCGGCCGGCACCGTGAGGTCCAGGCCCTCGATGACGTGGTTCCTGCCTCGGACGACCCGCAGCCCGCGGACCGCGATCGCCGGAACCTCACTATTCCCCATGCGAGGAATAATGGCCTTGGTGCGCCTCCTGCGCAAGGACCCACGGCTACGGGCGTGCGGGCACGAGCTCGGCCAGCGGCGCGCTCAGGTACCGGTCGAGCGTGGGCCCGACGACGGCCGCGACCTGGCCGATCGGCAGCGACGCCAGCGGCTCCATCCGGATGACGAACCGCACCATGAGCAGGCCCGCGACCTGCGACACCAGCAGCCCCACGCGCAGGGCGACCTCGTCGGGCGCCACCAGGCGGCCGATGTGCTCGAAGATCGTGCGCCCGAGGTAGGCCACCAGCGCCCGCGGCCGCTCGAGGTTGCCCGCCATGAGGCCCGCGGCCGCGCGGAACGCCTCGCCGTCGTCCCCGCCCCACAGCGTGAGGACCTCGGTGACCAGCCGCTCGCCCAGGCCGGGCAGCCCGCCGCCGACGATGCGGGCGGCGACCTCGGCCGGGTTCGCCGTCGGCGGCAGCACGGAGACCGCGAAGAGCTCCGTCCGGTCGGGGAAGTAGTGCCGGACGAGGGCCGGGTCGACGCCGGCCCGCCGCGCCACGGACCGCATGCTCGCCGCCTCGAACCCGCGCTCGGCGAACTCGGCGCGGGCCGCGGCGAGGATCGCCCCTCGGGTGTCGGCCCCGGCGGGGCGCCGTCCCCTCGGCCGCACCGGCTCCATGGCCGCAGCGTAGGGGAATTCCCCATCCGGGGACAGTGATGGGGCTGGTCAGCGAGCCGGGGCTGGTGCGGGCAGCGTGACGATGTCGAGGCCCTCGGAGAACAGCTCGAAGACGCGCTTGACCACGTCGCGCAGGGGTTCGGCGAAGCCGGTGCCCTGCCAGTGGTGGAACATCCCCAGGAGCGCGCCCGCGAGCGCGTGGGCGAACACCTGGACGTCGAGGTCCTCGACGGGGCGGCGCAGCTGCCGGGCGAGGACCACCTCGAGGACACGCGCGGCCGAGTACGTGTACGCCACGGTCGCCTGCTCGAGGGCCGGCGTGGTGCCGGCGATGCGGAGCCGGCGCACGAGGAACTGCTCGTCGGCGGGCGGGAAGCCGTCGAGCGCGCGCAGCACGACGCGGCGCAGGCCGGCCAGCGGCACCGGGTCCGTCATCGCCTCGGCGGCGAGCCCGCGCAGCAGCCGCTCCGAGCCGTCCCAGAGGAGCACGTGCTCCTTGGTGCCGAAGTAGCGGTACACCGAGCTCGCCGACACCTCGGACGCCTCGGCGATCTCGTCGATGGTCACGGCGTCGAAGCCGCGCTCCTCGAAGAGGCCGACCGCGACCGACTGGATCCGCAGCATCGCGGCGGCACGCTTGCGCTCCCGCAGGCCCCCAGGCATGAGGACATCCTAACCCCGAAAGACTGTTGCTCTCAGTTGACAGCAACTATTGACTTCTGGCCATACTGCGACCTACGGTCAACTGATAGTGACTCTCACATCAGGGGGCGGTCATGGACCAGGCCATCGAGACCCGGGGTCTCACCAAGTCGTTCGGTCGCACCGTCGCGCTCGACGGGCTCGACCTCGTCGTCGAGCGGGGCCAGGTGCACGGCTTCCTGGGCCCCAACGGCGCCGGCAAGTCCACGACGATCCGGCTCCTGCTCGGCCTGCTGCGGGCCGACGGCGGGAAGGCGACCGTGCTCGGCGCCGACCCGTGGCGGGACGCCGTGACGCTGCACCGCCGCCTCGCCTACGTCCCCGGCGACGTCGCGCTGTGGCCGACGCTCTCCGGCGGCGAGGCGATCGACCTGCTGTGCGCGCTGCGCGGCTCGGTCGACCGGGCCCGGCGCGACGAGCTCGTCGACCGCTTCGCGCTCGACCCGACCAAGCGGTGCTCGTCGTACTCGAAGGGCAACCGGCAGAAGGTCGCGATCGTCGCCGGCCTGGCGGCCGACGTCGAGCTCTTCCTGCTCGACGAGCCGACGAGCGGCCTCGACCCGCTCATGGAGGCCGTGTTCCGCGACGTCGTCCGCGAGATCACGGCGGCCGGCGGCACCGTGCTGCTCTCCAGCCACATCCTGGCCGAGGCGGAGGCCCTCTGCGACGCCGTGTCGATCATCCGCGCCGGCCGGATCGTCGAGACCGGCAGCCTGGCCGCGCTGCGCCACCTCACCCGCACCACGCTGCACGTGACGACGCGCGTGCCGCTGGACCGGCCGGAGGCCTGGCCCGGGGTGTTCGGGGCCGAGGTGTCCGACCGCACCGCCCGGCTCGAGGTCGGCGCCGACGACCTGGGCGGCGTGATCGAGCGGATCGCCGCCCACGGCGTCGTCACCCTCACCAGCGCGCCGCCGACGCTCGAGGAGCTGTTCCTGCGCCACTACGGCGACGCGCTCGCCCGCCTCGACGGCGAGCGGGAACCGGCGGTGACGCGATGACCGCGACCTGGCGGCTGGTCCGGCTGGCGCTGCGGCGCGACCGCATCGTCCTGGTGGTGTGGGTCGTGGCCATCGCCGGGCTCGCCTGGGGCACCGTGCAGAGCTACGTCTCGCTGACGCAGACCGAGGCCGACCGCATCGCGGCGGCGGCCCTCGTGGCGTCCAACCCCCTGTCCCGCGTGTTCGACGGGCCGGCGTCCGGGCCGTCCGTCGGGGCGATGTCGATGAACGACGGCTACAAGATCCTCGGCATCCTCACCGCGCTCATGGCGGCCCAGGCGGTCGTGCGGCACTCCCGGCGGGACGAGGAGACCGGCCGAGCCGAGCTCGTCGGCTCCGCCGTCGTCGGCCGGCGCGCACCGCTCGCCGCCGCGGTCGTGGTGGCGCTGACCGCGTGCGTCGCCGTCGGCGTCGGCGTGGCCCTGGCGGTCGGCGCGACCGGGGTCGGGTGGACCGGGGCGTGGGCCGGCGGGATGGCCGTCGCGGGCGCCGGGTGGGTGTTCGCCGGCATCGCCGCGGTCGCGTCGCAGGTGTTCGGCACGTCGCGCGGCGCGAACGGTGCGGCCGCCGGCGCGCTCGGGGCGGCCTTCGTGCTGCGGGCGATCGGCGACCTCACCGGGCACGTCGCGCCCGGCGGCCTGTCCGTCGTCAGCGCCTGGCCCTCCTGGCTGTCGCCGCTCGGCTGGGGGCAGCAGGTGCGCCCGTACTTCCTGGACCGGTGGTGGATCGCCGGGCTCTTCGCCGGCACGACGCTGCTCCTCGTCCTGGTGGCGGCGGCGCTGCGCGGGCGACGCGACCTCGGCACCGGCATGGTGGGAGCCCCGCACGGACCGGCGCGGGCGCCCGCCGGCCTGCTGTCGACGACCGGCATGACGTGGCGGCTGCAGCGCGGCGTCCTGCTCGTCTGGGTGGCCGCGATGGCGACGATGGGCGCGGCCTTCGGCTCGGTGGGCCGCACCTTCGCGGACTACGTCGCCGGGAACGACGCGATGCGGGCGATGCTCGAGACCATCGCGCCGGGCGCGGCGCCGCTCGACCTCTACCAGGCGTTCCTCATGGCCTTCCTCGGGGTGGCGGGCACCGGGTACACCGTGCAGGCGCTGCTGCGGATGCGGGCCGAGGAGCAGGAGGGCCGGCTGGAACCCGTGCTGGCCACCGCCGTCGGGCGCGCGTGCTGGCTCACCAGCCACGTCCTCGTCGTCGGGGCCGGGACGGCGCTGGTGCTCGGCTCGTCTGGCCTCGTCGGCGGCCTGGCGTACGGCGCCCTGACCGACGACTGGTCCGGCGCGTCCGGGATCCTCGGTGCCGCCGCGGTCCAGGTGCCCGCCGCGCTCGCGCTGGCCGGCCTCGTCGTCGCCGTGTTCGGCCTGCTGCCCCGGTGGACCAGCCCGGTGGCGTGGTTCGCCCTCGCCGCCGCCCTGGTCATGGGCCAGCTGGGCGAGATCCTCGAGCTGCCGCAGTGGCTGCTCGACGTGTCCCCGTTCACGCACGTGCCGGCCGTGCCGGCCGAGCCGTTCGCCGCCGCGCCCTTGCTGTGGCTGGGCGCGGCGGCGCTCGCACTCGGCGCCCTCGGGTTCGCCGCCTTCCGGCGGCGTGACCTGGCGATCCCGGGGTGAGCTACAGGCCGCGGGCGAGCCGGAAGTAGGCCTGGTTGGCGCGGACCTGGTCCTTGAACCCGCGGCGGGTGGTGGTCTCGTCGATGACGAGCAGCTCGGTGCGGGCCATGTCGGCGAACATCTCCCACGTGTCGACCGGCACGTTGGTGGTCATCACGGTGTGGTGGGCGGCGCCCGCGGTCAGCCACGCCTCCGCGCTCGTCGTGAAGTCCGGGCGCGGCTTCCACACGGCGCGGGCCACGGGCAGGTGCGGCAGGTCGGGGTGCTCGACGAGGTCGACGACGTTGGCGGTCAGGCGGAAGCGGTCGCGCATGTCGGCCAGCGAGACGACGACGCCGACGCCGGGGTCGGCGTCGAAGACCATCCGCACCGGGTCGTCCTTGCCGCCGATGCCCAGCGGGTGGATCTCCACGCGCGGGCGCGAGGTGGTCAGCGAGGGGCAGATCTCGAGCATGTGCGCGCCGAGGATCACCTCGGCGCCCGGCGTCAGGTCGTAGGTGTAGTCCTCCATGAGGGAGGCGCCGCCAGGCAGGCCGGCCCCCATCACCTTGGCGGCGCGGACCAGCACCGCGGTCTTCCAGTCGCCCTCGGCGCCGAAGCCGAAGCCGTCGGCCATGAGCCGCTGCACCGCCAGGCCCGGCAGCTGCTCCAGCTCACCGAGGTCCTCGAAGTTCGTCGTGAACGCGGTGGCACCCCGCTCGGCGAGGAACCCGCGCAGCGCGATCTCCTGCCGGGCGGCGTAGCGCAGCGAGTCGTGCCGGGCGGCGCCCTTGCGCAGCTCGGGCACCACGTCGTACGCCGCCTCGTACTCGGCGACGAGCGCGTCGACGTCCTCGTCGGACACCGCCGCGATCGCTGCGACCAGGTCGTTGACGCCCCACGTGTTGACGCTGACGCCGAAGACGTGCTCCGCCTCGGTCTTGTCGCCCTCGGTGACCGCGACGTTGCGCATGTTGTCGCCGAACCGGACGAGCCTCAGCTCGTGCGTCGCGGCCCAGCCGGCCGCGGCACGCACCCACGCGCCGACCCGGGCGGCGACCGCCGGGTTGGACGCGTGGCCGACGACCGTGGCCCGGGAGACGCCCAGGCGCGTGAGGGAGTACGCGTACTCACGGTCGCCGTGCGCCGCCTGGTTGAGGTTCATGAAGTCGAAGTCGATGGTGTCCCACGGCAGCTCGACGTTCGCCTGCGTGTGCAGGTGCAGCAGCGGCTTGGCCAGGGCGTCCAGGCCGGCGATCCACATCTTCGCGGGGCTGAACGTGTGCATCCACGTGATGACGCCGAGCACGTCGTCGCGGCCGTTGGCCTCGAGCATCGCGCGGCGGATGGACGCGGAGTCCTTGAGGACGGGCTTCCAGACGACGTGCGCCGGGACCGCGTCGGAGGCGTCGAGCAGGCGCGCGACCTCCTGCGACTGCTCGGCGACCTGGCGCAGGGTCTCCTCGCCGTAGAGGTCCTGGCTGCCGGTGAGGAACCAGACCTCGCGGTCGGCGTACGGCTTGCTCATCGTGGTGCTGCTCCTTGGGTGCGGTTGGTGGGTCAGATCGCCTCGGTCAGGGGGGTGCGCGAGGCGCCGCCCTGGCCGTAGACGTACTGGTAGCGCTCGTACAGGGCGTCGACCTGCGACGGGTCGATCGGGGTCGGCTCGCCCAGCTGCCGGCTGATGTGGACGGTCCGGGCGACCTCCTCGACCATGACGGCCGCCTTGACGGCGTCCTGGGCGTCGCGGCCGATGGTGAACGGGCCGTGGTTGCGCATGAGGACCGCTCGGCTGCGGCCGCCGGCGAGCGTCTCGACGATGCCGCGGCCGATGGAGTCGTCCCCGATGAGGGCGAACGGCCCGATCGGGACGGGGCCGCCGAACTCGTCGGCCATCATCGTCAGGACGCACGGCACCGGCTCGCCCCGGGCGGCCCACGCCGTGGCATAGGTCGAGTGCGTGTGCACCACGCCGCCGACGGCCGGCATGTGCCGGTACACGTACGCGTGCGCCGCGGTGTCCGACGAGGGCGACCGGTCGCCGTCGACGAGCCGCGCGTCGAGGTCGCACACGACCATCGACTCGGGGCTCAGCTCGTCGTACGTCACACCGGACGGCTTGATGACGAGGAGGTCGGCGCTGCCGTCGTCGGCACCGCCGAGCGCGGCGGGGACCCGCACGCGCTGCGAGACGTTGCCGGCGGTCCAGACGACGAGCCCCCAGCGAGGGAGCTCGGCGTGCAGGCGCGCCACGACGTCGCGCGCGAGCGCGACCTCGGTGCGGACCTCGTCGGCGTAGCGGGACAGCGTCATCGGGTGGGCCCCCAGGGCGGTGCGGTCGGGTGGTGCGGGTCGGATCGGGTCGTGCGGTGGGTCAGACGGCCTCGGTCGCGGCGCGCTCGACGGCCATGCCGGCGCGGTAGCGGTCGAGGAACGCGGCGTAGCCGGCCACGTCGGCCGGATCGGGCTCGACCACGGTGGTCGGCGCCCCGGCGAAGACGCGCGCCGCCAGGTACTCCCCCAGCGGCAGCTCGTCGTGCGCGTGCAGGTAGGCGGCCAGGACCGCCATGCCCCACGCGCCGCCCTCGCCGGCCGTCGCGCCGACCGCCACGGGCGCGCCGATCGCCGCCGCGAGGAAGCGCTGGGCGACGCCCGCGGTCCGGAAGACCCCGCCGTGGGCGAACATCGCGTCCAGCGCCACGCCCTCGCGGGCGAGCACCTCCATGCCCAGGCTCAGCGTGCCGAACATGCCGTACAGCTGCGCCCGCATGAAGTTGGCCAGGCTGGGCGTGCTGCCGGGCGTCCGGACCACCAGCGGGCGGCCCGCCTCGAGCCCGGTGATGGGCTCGCCGGCCAGGTAGTTGTACGCCAGCAGGCCGCCGCCGTCGGGCTCGCCGTCCAGGGCCGCCCGGAACAGGGCGCCGAACACCTCGTCGGGCGCCGCGTCGTGACCGAGCGCCCGCGCGAACTCGCCGAACAGGCCCGCCCAGGCGTCGACCTCGCTCGCGCCGTTGTTGCAGTGCACCATCGCCACCGGGTCGCCGGCGGGCGTCGTCACGACGTCGATCTCGTGGTGCAGGCTGGCCAGCGGCCGCTCGAGGACGACCATCGCGAAGATCGAGGTGCCGGCCGACACGTTGCCGGTGCGCGGCGCCACCGAGTTCGTGGCCACCATGCCGGTGCCGGCGTCGCCCTCGGGCGGGCACAGCGGCACACCGGCTCGCAGCGCGCCGGTCGGGTCGAGGAGCGCGGCACCCTCGTCGGTCAGCACGCCCGCCGGCACGCCCGCGCCCAGCACCTGCGGCAGCAGGTCGACGAGCGGCGTCGGCCGCCCGGACAGGGCGTCGAACGTCGCCAGCATGCCCGCGTCGTAGGTGCCGGTCGCCGGGTCGATCGGGAACATCCCCGAGGCGTCGCCGACGCCGAGCACGGTGCGGCCGGTCAGCCGCCAGTGGACGTAGCCGGCCAGCGTCGTCAGGAACGCCACGGCCGGCACGTGCGGCTCGCCGTCCAGGATGGCCTGGCGGTAGTGCGCGATCGACCAGCGCAGCGGCACGTTGAAGCCGAAGCGCTCGCTCAGCTCGGCCGCGGCGCGGCCGGTCGACGTGTTGCGCCACGTCCGGAAGGGCACCAGCAGCTCGCCGGCGGCGTCGAAGGCCAGGTAGCCGTGCATCATCGCCGAGACGCCGAGGGCGCCGATCCCCGCCGGGTCGACGCCGCGGCGCTCGCAGTCGGCCAGCACCGCGGCGACGGCGCCGCGCAGGCCGGTCCACACCGCGTCCAGCGAGTACGTCCACACGCCGTCGACCAGGCGGTTCTCCCAGTCGTGGCTCCCGGTGGCGACGACCTCGTGGTCGGGCCCGACCAGGCACGCCTTGATCCGCGTCGAACCGAGCTCGATGCCCAGCGACGTGCGGGCCACCGGCCCGCCGGCCTCGACCGTCATCGGTCGCTCCTTCACGCTCTGCTCGGGCACCGCCGGGCGCCCCGCGCCCGTGGTGGGCGCTCCCCCGATGTTAGCGATCACATGGGATGCCGTCCATGACCTCCGGCCCACGCCGGTGGCGGCGCGGCGCGGCCTCAGGCGCGCGGCGGTCCGCTGCTCGCGCGGACGACGACGCTCGTGGCGATCAACCCGGCCGACGCGCCCTCCTCGCCCGCGATGGCGGCCAGCAGCACCTCCATGCAGCGCTCGCCGAGGGCCGTGAACTCCTGGCGCACCGTCGTCAGCGGCGGGAAGAACTGGGCGGACCCGTCGACGTCGTCGAACCCGACCACGGAGACGTCGCCCGGCACCCGCACGCCGGCCTCGGCGAACGCCCGCAGCAGCCCGAGGGCCAGCTGGTCGTTCGCGGCGAACACCGCCGTCGGCAGGCCGCCCGCCACCAGCTCGCGGCCGACGGCATAGCCGCGGTCGGCGCTCCAGTCGCCGGGGATCGGCTCGCCGGCGAGGACGCCGGCCGCCGTCAGCTCGTCGTGCCAGCCCTCGATGCGCCGGCGCGCGTCGAACCAGTCCAGCGGTCCGGCCAGGTGCGTCACGTCCCGGTGGCCGAGGTCGAGCAGGTGCCGCACCGCCAGCCGGGCGCCGGTGTACTGGTCGACGGCCACCGAGCGCAGCGGCGCCGGCAGGCCGACCGGTCCCACCATGACCACGGGAACCGGGGTGCCGAACGCCTGGACCGCCTCGACGGCCTCGTCGTGCGCCGCGATGACGACGACGCCGTCGACGCCCTCGGTCATGAAGTGCTCGAGCACGCCGGCGACCTCGCCGGCGCGCCACTGCGGGAGGGTCGCGACCGAGACGAACAGGCCGGCGTCGCGCGCCGCGCGCTCGATCGCGATGAGGGTGCTCGTCGGGCCGAACAGCGCCGAGCCGGAGGCGAGCACGCCGATGGTGCCGGTGCGCCGGGTCACCAGCGCGCGCGCCGCGAGGTTGCGCCGGTAGCCGAGCGTGGCGATGGCGTCGAGGACGCGCTGCCGGGTGGCGGGCAGCACGCTCGGGTGGTCGTTGAGCACGCGCGACACCGTCTGGTGGGACACGCCCGCGAGCGCCGCCACGTCGCTCATCGCGGGCGGGCGCGAGGCCTGGTCGCCGCTCATCAGTGCTTCGTGGGGCGGCCCAGCTCGGCCGACCGGGCGGCCGCGGCGCGCGCGGCCGCGACCACGCCCGCCCGCACGCCGTGCGCGTCGAGCTCGGCCACCGCCGCGACCGTCGTCCCGCCCGGGGACGAGACCCGCTCCCGCAGCACCACCGGGTGCTCCCCCGTGCTGGTGACGAGCGCCGCGGCGCCCTCCACCGTCGCCGCGGCGAGCCGCGTCGCCAGGTCGCGCGGCAGGCCGAGCAGCACGCCGGCCTCGGCCATGGCGTCGACCAGGTAGAACGCGTACGCGGGGCCGGAGCCCGAGATCGCCGTCACCGCGTCCAGGTGCTTCTCCGCGACGCGCACGACGAGCCCGGTCGGCGCCAGGATCGTCTCGGCCAGCGCGAGGTGGTCGGGTGTCGCCGCCGTCCCGCCGGCGATCGCCGCGGCGCCCTTGCCGATGACCGCGGGCGTGTTGGGCATGACGCGCACCACCGGCGTGCCCAGCGGCAGCCGCTCCTCGTAGAACGCCAGCGGGACGCCCGCGGCGACGCTGATCACCGGTGCGCCGTGGCGCAGGACCGGACCCACCTGGGCGAGCACGTCGCCGACGACGTCCGGCTTCACCGCGACGAGGACGATGTCCGCACGCGGCGCCGCGGCGGCGGCCGACGCGCTCGTCACCACCCCGTACGTGCGGCGCAGGACCTCGGCACGGCCCGGGTCGGTCTCGATGACCTCCACGTCACGCGCCGACCAGCCCGCCGCCAGCAGCGCGGTGACGAGCGTGCCGCCCATCACGCCCCCGCCGACGACGAGCACCCGCGCCCGGGGGGCACCCTGCTCCGACATCGCGACCTCCTGACCAGGCGACTGCGCCGGGGTGAGCCTATTGCCCGTCCCCGGCGGCGGTCATGAGCCGCCCGACCTGCCGCCCCCCACATGGTTCGCCGAGCGCCACAGTCGTCCGCCGAGCGCCACCGCAATTCCTACGGCGCTCGGCAAGCGAGTGCGGCGCTCGACGACGGGCCACCGTCCCTGACCGGTCAGCGTCAGCCGCCGTTGCGGAACGTCCCCCCTCCGGGCGCGAAGCCGCCGCTCCCGCCGACCCCGACGCGCGTCGTCGACCGGTTGGTCAGGCCGGACAGCCCCGAGCCCTGGTTCGTCGAGCTGCTCGGCAGCTGCTGGTTCCGGTCGGCCAGCACCACGACCTGGCCGACGGTGAGGCCGGACGTGATCTCCGTCAGCTGGGCGCCGACGGCGCCGCGCTGCACGGTGACGTCGCTGACCTGGCCGTTCGCGAGGACCTGCACGGTCGCGCTCTGACCGGAGACGTGCACGGCGGAGGTCGGCACCGTGACGACCTGCCCGGTGGCGGCGACCGCGATGGCGACCTGCGCGGACGAGCCGTCGAACAGCCGGTCCTTCGTCGCGTCCAGGGCGACGACGAGGTCGTACTCCGGCGTCGAGGTGGACGACACGTTGAGCACGCCGATGCTGCTGACCTTCCCGGTGAGCTGGGTGGAGGTGCTGGGCACGAGCGCGGTCGCGGTCTGCCCCACCTTCACCTTCTCCAGCGACGTCAGCGGGACGGTGAGGTCGACGACGTAGCCGTCGGTGCCGAGCACCGTGATGACGGCCGACGTCGACGACGCCTGCACGTGCTGGCCCACGGAGAGGGAGACGGCGCCGACGGTGCCGGCGATGGGCGAGGTGAGGTTGACGAGGGTCAGCTCCTGCGTGGCCATCGCCACCTGCGACTGCGCCGCGTCGATGGCCGCCTGGTCGGAGAGGATGTCGGCCGCGGTCGCGACCCTGCCCTGCGAGGCGGACGACGAGCCGAGCGACGCCGAGCCCGAGCGGCTCTGTGTGGCCGCGGCCGACGACGAGCCCGTCGCCGGCGCGGTGGACTGCGTGCCCCCCGCTCCGGAGGAGCCGGTGCCCGTGGACCCGGCGCCGGTCGACCCGGTGGCCCCGGCACCCGCGCCGCTCGCACCGCTCGTCCCGGACCCGCCGAGCGCCTTCTGCAGCGCCGCGACCGCCTGGTCGAGCGCGGTGGCGGCATCGTTGACGGCCTGCTGCTTCGTCGTCGTGTCGGCCTGCGCCTGGGAGGCGGACGACAGCTTGGCCTGGCAGGCGGCGATGAGCGCCTGGACCTGCGCCACCGTCGTCGACCCGGTCGAGGTCGGCGTCGGCGTGGGGGTCGAGGAGTCCGAGGGCGACGGCGTGGAAGTCGAGGAGTCCGACGGCGACGGCGTGGGGGTGGCGGAGTCCGACGGCGACGGCGACGGCGTGCTGCCGTCGGCCGTCACCGTCGCGGGGTCCAGCCCGGTGACGCCGGTGCAGGCGGCCTGCGCGTCGGCCAGGGCCTGCGTGCTGGCGCCGAGCGCGGCGTGGGCGGCGCCGTAGGCCGCCAGCAGCGCCTGCTGCGCGGTCGCGACGTCCTGGGTTGCCTTGGTCACCACCGGAGAGGTACCGGTGGACGAGGAGGCCTGCGTGGAGCTCCTGGCGGCCGACGACGTGGCGGACGACGTGGCGGACGACGTGGACGACGTGGACGACGCGCTCGTCGTGCTCGCGCTGCTCGTCGTGCTCGCCGTCTGCGACTGCAGGTCGTCGGACAGCTGCTGCTGCGCCTGCTGGAGCGTGGTGCTCTCCTGGTCGAGCGCGTTCTGCAACGACGTCGGGTCGAGGCTCGCGAGCACCTCGCCCGCCGTCACCGTGTCGCCCAGCCCCACCTTGACGGTGGCGACCGTGCCCGCCACCGGGAACGCCACGTCGCGCCGCGACGCCGACGCCACCGTGCCGGTGCCCGAGACGGTCTGCTGGACGGAGCCCATCGCGACGGTGGCGGTCGTCCAGCGCTCGCCGGTGCGGCCGGACAGCGCCCACGCGACGCCGCCGCCGCCGGCCACGAGCACGACGGCGACGCCGACGCCGATGGCGAGCGGGCGGCGCCAGCGGGGACGCCGGCGCCGGCGGGAGCGGTCAGGCATTCGAGCCACCCTGGGTGCTGGTGCCCGTGCCGGTGCCGCCGTTGCGGTTCCGGGTGCCGCCGGTGCGGCCGAAGCCGGTGCCCCCGCGGTTGACGGAGAAGGACGAGCACGTGCCGTTGACCGGCGCCGAGACCGTGATCGAGGTCGCGTTCACCTGGCCGGACGCGTCGGACGGGCCGAACGCGGCGGCGCACTGGCCGACGACGATCGCGCTGGCGTCCGCCTTCACGGTCGTCGTGTAGGTCGTCGCCGCATCGACCGTGAACGTCGTGGTCCCGGCGGTGCTGCCGTTCTGCCCCGTGGTCTGGATCGAGACGGTGTCGCCCGACACCCCGGTGACCAGCCCGACGTGGATGCCGGCGGCGCGCGCGGCGCCGAACCCGCCGGCCGAGCCGGACGGCCGCGCCGTGGGCCGGTCGGTCGGCACCTGGCCCGGGGTCCGGCCGGTGAAGGCCCCGCCGCCGAAGCCGCCCAGCGCCCCGGCCTGGCACGTGCCGTTGACCGGTGGGGTGACGACCACCCGGGTCGCCGGAGCGTTGGGGTCGACCGTCGGCTGGGCGGTCGGTGCCGCCGTCGACGTCCCGCCGGTGCCGACCGCGAAGCTCGTCGCGACGACGCAGGACCCCGCCGTGACGTCGGCGAGCGTGCCGGCGGTCTCCTTGGAGATCGTCGTCGTGGCGGTCCACGCGACGGCCGTCTGCATCGAGGTGTCCTGCACCTGCATGAGCTGGCCGGAGACGTAGGCGATCGTGCCGCTGACCCCGCCGCCGCCGGCGCCGGGCGTGCCGGCGGGCCGCGGCGCGGCGGAGGCGCCGGCCGCGGGCTGCGTGGCGGCGGCCTGGGGTGTGGCGGTGCCCCCGCCGCACCCGGCGAGCAGCAGGGCGACGCCGAGGCCGAGACCCAGCGGGGCGGCGGTTCGCAGCGAGGACAGTGTGGGCACCGGGGTTCTCCTGTCGGGAAGCACGCTCACTCCGAGCGCAGCGCGTCGATGGGGGCGAGCCGGGCGGCTCGCGTGGCGGGGTAGACACCGAAGACCAGGCCGATGCCGACGGCGACGACGAGGGAGGCGGCGATCGCGGCGCCCGAGACGACGATGGTCGAACCGACGAGCGTGGGCAGCGTGCGCGCGGCGAGCACGCCCAGCCCGGCACCGAGCACGCCGCCGGACAGGCCGAGGATCGAGGCCTCGGCGAGGAACTGCCGGCGGATCGCCCACGGCGGGGCGCCGAGCGCCTTGCGCAGGCCGATCTCCCGGGTCCGCTCCGTGACGGACACCAGCATGATGTTCATCACCCCGATGCCGCCGACGAGCAGCGAGAGGGCCGCGATGCCGGTGAGCAGCACCGTGAGCGTCTTGGCCACGGCGGTCGCGGTCGACACCAGCGACTGCTGCGAGGCGATCGAGAAGTCGGCGCTGGACGCGCTCGAGATCCCGTGGAGGTTGAGGAGGGTGTTCTGCGCCTCCTGGTAGGCCGCGGAGAGCTGGCCGGTGCTGGCGGCCTCCACGTAGATCCGGTTCACCGAGCTGCGCGAGGAGCCGCCGACGAGCGTCTCGGCCTCGGTCGACAGCGGGACGACCGCGAGGTCGTCGAGGCTGGTGCCGCTCGCGGACCCCGCGCTGGCCAGGACGCCGACCACCTGGAACTGGACGTCCGAGATCGTCACCGACTGGCCGACGACGTTGGTCGTGCCGAACAGCTCGGTCGCGGTGTCGGACCCCAGGACGATGACGGCGTTGCGGGCGGTGTCGTCCTGGTCGGTGATGAAGCTGCCGGACGACAGCGTGCGGTTGCGGACCGAGAGCCACGACGCGGTGGTCCCGGTGACCGTCGTCGTCCAGTTCGTCGAGCCGTTCTGGATCTCCAGCGACGTCGACTTCTCGGGGGCGACGCCCTTGACGTCCGGGGCGTTGGTCGACGACGCCAGCGCCTCGGCGTCGGCCCGGGTCAGCGTCGTGGCGGACCCGAAGCCGCCCCGGATGCCGCCGGTGGTCGACGAGCCCGGCGTGACGATGAGCAGGTTGGACCCCAGCGAGTCGATCCGCGCCGAGACGTCGCGCTGCGAGCCGAGCCCCAGGCCGACGGTGAGGATGACCGCCGCGATGCCGATGAGGATGCCGAGCACCGTCAGCGACGACCGCATCACGTGGGTGCGGACCGCCGACCACGCGGTGTGCAGCGTCTGGCTCCAGGTCATCGCGCCACCTGCTCGTCGACCGTCACCAGGCCGTCGCGCACGTGCACCACGCGGTGCGCGTGGTGCGCGACCTCGGCCTCGTGCGTGATGAGCACCACCGTGCGGCCCTGCGCCTGCAGCTCGTCGAACAACCCGAGCACCTCGTCGGTGGACGACGAGTCGAGGTTGCCCGTCGGCTCGTCGGCCAGGATCAGCGCGGGGTCCGTGACCAGCGCGCGGGCCACGGCGACCCGCTGCTGCTGGCCACCGCTCATCTCCCCCGGGCGGTTGGCGGTGCGGTCCGCCAGGCCGACGCGCTCGAGGGAGAGCATCGCCCGCTCCCGGCGCTCGACGGCCCGCACCCCGGCGTACATGAGCGGCAGCTCGACGTTGCGCCACGCAGGCAGCGAGGGCAGCAGGTGGAACTGCTGGAACACGAACCCGATGCGCCGGTTGCGGATCGCCGCCAGCTCCACCTCGTCGAGCTCCTCGACGTCCTCGCCGGCGAGCCGGTAGGTGCCTTCCGTCAGGACGTCCAGGCAGCCGAGGATATTCATGAGCGTCGACTTGCCGGATCCCGACGGGCCCATGACGGCGACGTACTCGCCGGCCCCGATCCGCAGGTCCACCCCCCGCAGCGCCTCGAACTCGAGGCTGCCCGTGGTGTAGGTCTTGCGGGCGCCGACCAGCTCGATGACGGGTGCGGCCGCCTCGATCACGGCTGCCCGGCCGGCCACGCGCGTCGCGGTGCCGTCAGCCATTGCTGCCGCCCTTGCCCTGCGTGACCGAGAAGCTGCCGTTGGAGTTGCGCTGGACGGTGGTGCCGTTGGGCAGCTGGAACGACCCGGTGCCTCCGCCGGGGAAGCCGCCCGGGAAGCCCTGCTGGTTCTGGTTCGTGCCGCCGGTGCTGGTGCCGCTGGAGGTCCGCGCGTACGTGGTCACCTGCACCTGGTCGCCCTCGGACAGGCCGGCGGTGATCTCGGTGACGGTGCCGGAGGACTCGCCGGTGGTGACCGTGACGGTCGACGTCGTGCCGTCGGAGGCCACCTTCGTCACGGTGGACGTGCCGTTCGCGGCCTTCGTGATCACCGCCGTCGGGATCGTCAGCACGTTGGCGCGCCGCTCGTAGATGATCCGCGCGGTGACGGAGATGCCGTCGTGCAGCGACTTCGTGTCGCCGGTGACGTCCACCACCACGGGGTAGGCCGCCACGCCGGTGGCGGTCGACAGCGGGCCGACCGTCCGGACGACCCCGAACACGGTGCCGGTGACGGAGTCGGACGTCATCTCGACCTGGTCGCCGGGCTTGATGAGCGCCACGTCCGAGTCGTTGACCGACAGGCTGGAGTCGTAGGCGTCCGTCCCGACGATCTCGAACTGGCCGCTGGCCGACGAGCTGTTCGAGCCGGACGACGAGCTCGAGCTGGGCACGTTGCCGGTCGAGCCGGTGCCGGTCGATCCGGTGCCGGTCACCTTGTCGCCGACCTGGAGGTTCACGGCCGTCACGAGCCCGGCGACCGGCGCGAGGAGCGTGGCGTCGCCCATCGCCGCCTCCGCCGCCGTCTCGGCCGCCTGCGCGACCGTGACCTTCGCCGACGCGGCGGCGATCTGGGCGGTCGCGGCCGCGGTGCCGGTGTTCGTCGCCTGCAGGTCGGACAGCGTCGCCTGCGCGCTCGCCAGCGTCGCCTTGGCGGCGAGGAGGTCCGCGTTGAGCTGCAGCGTGTCCACCGTCGCCAGCGTCTGGCCGACCGTCACGGTGTCGCCCACCTTGACGGGGATCGCCGTGACCGTGCCGCTGACCGCGAAGCTGACCGCCTGCTGCACCGTCGGCGTGAGCGTGCCGGTGGCGCTGACGGACTTCTCCAGCGTCGTCAGGCTCGCGGCGACCGTGGTCGTCGTGGCGCCGGTCGTCGAGGCCGCGTTCGCCTTGTCCCGTCCGGTGAACCACCAGACCCCCGTGCCGGCACCCGCGAGCACCAGGACGGCCACGACGATGGCGACCACCCTTCCCACGGGCCGAGCAGCCCTCCACCGCCTGACCATGTCGTCCTCGTCGTCCTCACGTCGTCCGTCACGTCGTTCGTCGTCGGCAGACGCTACGGACGCCACCTGGGCCTTCGACGAAGCCGGCCTGGAACGATCCTGTGAGGCCTCGGGTCAGAGGGTCAGCCGCGCGACCCCCCCGGCGGCCGCCACGGTGCGGTCGCCCGCCCGCAGCTGCCAGGCGACGTCGGACGGGCCGGTCGCCTCGAGGGCGTCGCCGTCGCGCCGCACGACGAAGGTCGTCGCGGCCCCGCCGGACGAGGAGGGGACCACCACCTCGCGCCGGTCGCCGTCCGCGAGCTCGAACGCCGTCAGCGTGACGCCGTCGGCCCAGTCGTAGTCCGGGCGGGACGTCACCGCGCCGATCGGCAGCACCGTGCCGGGTCGCACGAGCACCGGCAGCGAGTCCGTCGCGTGCGTCTGGTGCACCCAGCGCGGGCCGGTGAGCGTCGAGCCGTCGAGCAGCGACGTCCACGTGCCCTCCGGCACGTAGACGTCGACCTCGCCGTCGGCGTCGAACACCGGCGCGACGAGCAGCCCGTCGCCGAGCAGGTACTGGGTGTCGGCGGTGAGCGCCGCGCGGTCGTCGGCGAACTCCAGCAGCATGTGGCGCAGCATCGGCACGCCGTCGGTGTGCGCCTCCTCGGCGACCCGCCCGAGGTACGGCATGAGCGAGTGCTTGAGGTGCGTGTAGCGCCGGGTGATGGCGACCGCCTCGTCGTCGAACGCCCACGGCACCCGCACCGAGCCGGAGCCGTGCAGCCGCGAGTGCGACGACAGCAGCCCGAACGGCAGCCACCGCTTGAACACCACCGGGTCCGGCGTGCCCTCGAAGCCGCCGATGTCGTGCGACCAGTAGCCGAACCCGGACAGCCCGAGGCCCAGCCCGCCGCGCAGCGTCTCCGCCATCGAGGCGAGCGACGAGTCGTTGTCGCCGCCCCAGTGGACGGGGAACTGCTGGCCGCCCACCGTCGCCGACCGGGCGAAGAGGACCGCCTCGCCCTCGCCGCGCTCCTCGCGCAGCACGTCGAACACCGTGCGGTTGTAGAGGTACGTGTAGTAGTTGTGCATCCGCTGCGGGTCGGAGCCGTCGAACCACGCGACGCCCTCGGTGGGGATGCGCTCGCCGAAGTCGGTCTTGAAGCAGTCGACGCCCTGCCCGAGCAGCACCTTCAGCTCGCCGGCGTACCAGTCGCAGGCCGCCGGGTTGGTGAAGTCGACCAGCCCCATGCCCGCCTGCCAGAGGTCGGACTGCCACACGCCGCCGTCCGTGGTGCGCAGCAGGTAGCCCTTGGCCCGGCCCTCCTCGAAGAGGCGCGAGCGCTGGGCGATGTACGGGTTGATCCACACGCAGATGCGCAGGCCCCGGGCCTTGAGCCGGGCCAGCATCCCGGCGGGGTCCGGGAACGTCGCCGGGTCCCACACGAAGTCCGTCCAGTGGAACTCGCGCATCCAGAAGCAGTCGAAGTGGAACACCGACAGCGGCAGGTCACGCTCGGCCATGCCGTCGATGAACGAGGTGACCGTCCGCTCGTCGTACTCGGTGGTGAACGACGTCGACAGCCACAGCCCGAACGACCACGCCGGCACGCGCGCCGGCCGCCCGGTCAGCGCGGTGTACCGGCGCAGCACGTCCTTGGGGGTCGGGCCGTCGATGACCAGGTACTCCAGCACGTGCCCGGGCACCGAGAACTGGGTGCGCTCGACCATCTCCGAGGCGATCTCGAAGGACACCTGCTCCGGGTGGTCGACGAGCACGCCGTACCCGCGCGACGTCAGGTAGAACGGCACGTTCTTGTACGCCTGCTCGCTCGACGTGCCGCCGTCGAGGTTCCAGATGTCGACCGTCTGGCCGTTCTTCACCACGGGGCCGAACCGCTCGCCGAGCCCGTACACCAGCTCGCCGGGGGCGAGCGTCAGCTGCTCGTGCACGTAGTGGGTGCCGTCGGGCCCGGTCGCCGCGCCGATCGAGCGCGTGGTCGACGAGGTGAGCAGCCGGCCGCCCGAGCGCAGCTCGACGAGCCACCCCGGTCCCCGCCGCACGCGCAGAACGAGGTCGCCCGCGACCAGCTCGCCGGTCTCGTCGTCCACCCGCACCTGCGGGACGAAGCCGGGGACCGCGGCGACCGTGAACCGGGGCCGGCGCTCGACGCCGCCGTCGAAGTGCGCGATGCGCACCCGCACCACGCCGGGCGCCGGCGCGGAGTAGGTGACGGTGAGCAGGGGCGCGTTGAGGGTGTCCCCCCGGCCGCGCACCCGCTTCGTGGCGGCGTACACGGTGAGCGTGCCCGCCTCGGGGTCGGCCACCACGTCGCGGACCTCGACGGCGCGGAGCACGGAGAACCCGTCGCGGTCCAGCCAGTAGCCGTTCGTGAACTTCATCTCTGCGGGGATCCTTCTCGGGCTACTTGACGGCGCCCGCGGTCACCCCGCGGGTCAGCGTGCGCTGGAAGAACAGGAAGAACATGAGCGTCGGGACCAGCGAGACGAGCGCGCCGGCGTTGAGCGTCGGCACGTCGAGCATGCGGTCGCCCTGGAGGGAGGCCAGTGCGATCGGCACGGTCTGCGAGTCCGGCGTGGTGAGCATCACCAGGGGGATGAAGAACTCGTTCCACGTCCAGATGAAGAAGAAGATCATGAGCACCGACAGCGTGGGCCTCACGATGGGGAACACCACCCGCCACAGCACGCGCCAGCTGTTCGCGCCGTCGAGCTGCGCCGCCTCGAGCAGCGCCTTGGGGAACGTGCCGAGCACGGAGGCCAGCAGGTACGTGCCGAACGCCGCCTGGATCACCGTGAAGATCACGACGATCGACCAGGGGCTGTTGTTGAGCCCCACCTTCTGGGCCATCGTGTAGAGCGGGTAGAGAAGCACCTCCTGCGGCAGCATGTTGGCCAGCAGGAACACCGCGACGAGCCACACCCGGCCCTTGACCTTGCCGACGCCGATGGCGAACGCGGTGAGCAGCGACAGCAGCGTGCCGAGCACCGCGACGGCCGCCGAGCTCCAGATCGAGTTCCACAGCTTGACCGGGAAGTCGACGTAGCTCCAGAACTTCGCCAGCCCCGAGAAGTACAGCGACGACGGCAGCGTCAGCGGACCGTGCGTCGAGTAGTCGGCCGGCGACTTGAAGGCGTTCATCACCATGAGGCCGAACGGCGCCAGCATGAGGAGCGCGACGACGACGCACCCGGCCAGGACCACCCAGCGCAGCGCGCCGCGGTGATGGCGGTCCTGGGTCCGCGTCGGCGCCACGACCGGGCGCGTGCGGGCCTGCGTGAGCGTGGCCATCACAGGCCCTCCTCGTCGCGGCGGGCGGCGCGGTTCTGCAGCACCTGGATGACCGTGGCGACCGCCACGATCACGAGCGTCAGCACCGTGGCGACGGCGGCGCCGTAGCCCACCTTGGACTTGTCGAAGAAGTTGAGGAACGAGTAGTAGGACGGCACGAGCGTCGAGAGCTCCGGCCCGCCCCGGGTGAGCACGTAGATCGGCGCGAAGACCTTGAGCGCGGCGATGGTGCACGTCAGCGTGATGACGTAGGTCTCGGGCCGGATCTGCGGCACGGTGATCGCCTGGAACCGCCGGAACCAGCCGGCGCCGTCGAGCTCGGCGGCCTCGTACAGCTCGGGGTCCACCCGCTGCAGGGCGGACATGAAGATCACCGTCGGGTAGCCGATCTGGACCCAGACGAGCACGAGCATGACCGCGGGCAGCGCCGTGCCGGGGCTGCCGAGCCAGTTCGGCGGGCTGGTGATGCCGATGTCGCGCAGGAACGTGTTGAGCGCGCCCGTCTCGGCGTTGAAGATCCAGTTCCAGACGATGCCCGCGACCGCCACCGGCATGATCTGCGGCAGGTAGTAGGTCGCGCGCAGCAGGCTGGCGGTCCGGCTGCCCACGTTCTTGCCGACGTGGTCGAACAGCACCGCCGCCAGGACCAGCCCGATGAGCGTCGGGACGACGACCATCGCGACGATCATCCACACCGAGTTGCGGAACGAGCCCCAGAACGCCGAGTCGTGCAGCAGGTCGGCGTAGTTGCCCAGCCCGTACCAGTGCATGGGCGACAGGCCGCCCTTCCACCGGTGCAGGCTGTAGAAGATGTTGAGGCCGAACGGCACGATGATGACCGCCGTGAGGGCCAGCACGCCGGGCAGCAGGTAGAGCCAGTACACCGCCTGCCGCCGCCGGGCGGCGCGAAGGACGCGGGTCGGGGCCGACATGGGCTCTCCAGTCCGGGTGGTGGGTCGGGACGAGGGGGTGGCGGACCCGCCGGGCCCCGTGGTGGCGGGGCCCGGCGGTTCACGTCACTTGCCGGTCAGGTCCTTGCGACCCGAGTCGTAGTACTGGCCGAGGGCCGCCAGCGCGTCCGTCGGGCTCTTGGAGCCGTTGACGATCGACTGGCCGAAGCTGACGAGCTGGTCGTAGAACCCGGGGACCGGCCAGTCGGGGTAGAACGCGAGCCCGTCGTTCTTGACGATCGAGTCGAAGTTCTGCTGCAGGACCTTGGTGTTCTCGTCGGTGATGACGGACGAGTCACCGGCGACCGGCAGGCCGCCGAGCTGCGCGGACGTGTTCTGCGCGGTCTTGCCGAGCGTCGCGTCGATGAACTTGGCGGCGAGGTCCTTGTTCTTGGCGTTCTTCGGGATGACCAGCAGGTTGCCCGACGAGCCCGGGTTGAGCGTGTTGCCCGGGAACGTGAACTGGCCGAGCTTGAAGGTGGTGACCTCCTTGTTGAGGCGGCCGAACCACCACGAGCCGGAGACCATGATCGGGTACTTGCCGGCGATGAAGGCCGTGCCCATGTCCTCGGCCTTCAGGCCCGACGAGTCCTTGGACAGGTAGCCCTTGGCGACCCAGTCGGCGAGCTTGTTCGTGCCGTCGAGGAGCGGGCCGGAGGTGAAGCTGACGTCGCCCTTGAACAGC
Source organism: Cellulomonas sp. 73-92 (assembly GCF_001898175.1). Classification (GTDB taxonomy): domain Bacteria; phylum Actinomycetota; class Actinomycetes; order Actinomycetales; family Cellulomonadaceae; genus Cellulomonas. The sequence goes on along the minus strand of NZ_MKTH01000020.1, from coordinate 85,817 downwards.
TGGAAGTTGTCGACGAAGGAGCGGTCGGCGCCGGAGAGCACCAGCTCGTACCAGAGCTGGCCCAGGGGGTACTCGGCGCCGGCCTCCGCCAGCGGCGTGACGCCGTTCTTGACGAACGTGCCCATGGCCGACTCGAGCTCGGCCAGGCTCGTCGGCACGGCGATGCCGTACTTGGCGAACATGTCCTTGTTGTAGAAGACGGTGACGTACTCGCCGTAGCTCGGGACGCCGTACCAGCTGCCGGAGCCCATGAGGCCGTTGTCGTCGTACTTCGCCGTCGTCTGCACGGAGGACGGGAGCTTGGTGTCCCAGCCGTAGGTCTTGGCGTCGTCGGACAGGTCCGTCAGCAGGCCCTGCGAGGCCAGCTGGCCGGCGGTGGCGTTGCCCTTGTTGTACTCCATGACGTCGGGCACGTCGTTGCCCGCGAGGACGATCTTGGCGTTCTTCTGCAGCTGCTCGAACGTCTGCTTCTCGACCTTGACGGTGACGCCCGGGTTGGCCGCCTCGAACTCCTTGATCGCGGCGTTCCAGGACTGCGCCATGGCCGAGTCGTCGCCCTCGTAGTGCCAGAACGTCAGGGTGGTCGGGTTGGCGGCCCCGGCGGTGCCGGCGCCGGCGGTGGACGCCGGCGAGCCACCGCCGGAGGAGCACGCGGCGAGGCTCAGCGCCGCGACGGCGACCGCGGCCGCCACCTTGATGCGGGTGGAACGAGACATGCCTTTCCTTCCGTCTGGCGGCTCGGCGTCGAGTCCGCGAGGGGTGGTGCGCCGGCTCAGCGGGGGTCGAGCCGGGTGGCCGGGCCGGACGTCTCCCGGACCTGCAACGTGCAGGGCAGGTTGACGCCGGCCGGTGCGGGACGGCCGTCGAGGACCTCGAGCAGCCCGTGCACCGCGCGTCGTCCCTGGTCGGGGCCGGGCGCGGCGAGATAGGTGAGCGGGTGGTCGTACATCTCGCTGATCTCGCCCGAGATCGCGACGCCGACGACCGAGACGTCCCCGGGGACCGTTCGCCCGGCCTCGCGGAGCGCCGCCGAGACGCCGAAGAGCGCGAGCTCGTTCATGACGACGACGGCGGTGAGGTCGGGGTGGGCGGCGAGCAGCGCGCTCGTCGCGCGACGGCCGGCGGACGGGGTGACGTCGGACGCGGTGGAGTACCCGACGAGGCCGCGGCGGGCGGTGGCCGCGTCGAACGCCCACTGCGCACGCACCGCCGGGCCGTACCCGGCGTCGAGCTCGGCCTGCGCGCGGTTGACGAACGCGATCCGGCTGTGGCCCTGGGACGCGAGGTGCTCGACCGCGGCCTCGATGGCCTGCTCGAAGTCGATGTCGACCCAGACGCGGTCACCCGGGTCGGCGGAGCGGCCGATGAGCGCGCAGGCCAGCCCGGCGCTCTCCACCGCCTCGATACGCGGGTCGTCCAGGGAGACCTCCATGAGCAGCACGCCGTCGGCGGTGCGCTGCTCGGCGAGCTCGCGCAGCAGGCCGGGCTCGCCGCTGGAGACGGGCCACAGCACGAGCTCGTACTGCGCCTCGCGCGCGGCCTCGACGGCGCCCCGGACGATCTCGTTGAGGGTCGCGCCGAGGGAGACTCCGAACACCGGGTAGGCGAGCGCGAGCACGTGGGTGCGGCGCGAGGCGAGGGCCCGGGCGACGGGGCTGCGACGGAACTCCAGCTCGGCCATCGCCTGCTCGACGCGGGCCCTGGTGGCGGGCGCGACGGGGCGCTTGCCCGTCAGCGTGTAGGAGACGGTGGAGAGCGAGACTCCCGCTCGCTGCGCCACGTCCTGCATCGTCGCCACTGTGACCCCCATCGGTCGAAGCGCTTCCGCGAAGCGCTTCGATAAGGATGGGACGCCGACGGCTCCGCGTCAACCCGTGTGGTCAGAGCATGGCAACGGCCCCGGCCATGGGGTGGCCGGGGCCGCGCGGGCGCCGTGGTGGCAGGCCGGGCAGCCGGCCGGGGATCAGCCCAGGTGGGTCAGGAAGAGCGCCAGGGCGTGCGCCAGGTGCTCGATCTCGCCGGGGTGCACCGACTCGTTGGGCGCGTGGATCGCGGCCGCCGGGTCCTCGACGCCGAGCAGGACGATCGACGCCTGGGGCATGAGCGTGGCCAGGACGTTGCACAGCGGGATCGACGCCCCCTCGCCGACCGTGACCGTCGGCGACCCGAACGCCTCCTCCAGCGCGCCCGACAGCGCGGCGAACGCCGGCGTGTCGGTCCGCGCCAGGAACGGCTCGCCCACGTGGTCCGCCTCGACGGTGACGGTGGCCCCCCACGGCGCGACGGAGTGCAGGTGCGCGACGAGCGCGTCCCGCGCGTCGGTCGCGCGCGTCCCCGGCGGCACGCGCAGGTTGAGGCGCGCGGAGGCCCGGCCCTGGATGGCCGGCGTCGAGCCGACGACCGGCGGCACGTCGATGCCGACGACCGTGACGGTGGGGCGTGCCCACAGCTGGTCGGCCACCGAGCCGGAGCCGAGCACCTGGGCGCCGGGCAGCAGGCCGGCGGCGGCCGCGAACTCGCCGGCGTCCCAGCCGGCGCCAGGCCACGTCTGGGTGCTGTCGAGGCCCGGGATCGTCGTGTCGCCGTGCTCGTCGCGCAGCGTGGCCAGCATGCCGATCAGTGCGGCGACCGGGTCGGGCGCCGCACCCCCGAACATCCCGGAGTGCACGGCGCCCTGCAGCGTCGCGACGTGGACGACGACGTCCGCGCTGCCGCGCAGGGACGTGGTGAGGGTCGGCCGGCCCACGGCGACGTTGCCGACGTCGACGACGAGCACCGCGTCCGCGGAGAACAGCTCGGGCCGGGCCTCGACGAGCTGGTCCAGGCCGCCGCCGCCCTGCTCCTCCGACCCTTCGATCGCCAGCTTGAGGGTGACCGGGTAGCCGCCGTCGTCGTCGCGCAGCGCCCGCAGCGCCGTGAGGATCGCGGCGATGTTGCCCTTGCAGTCCGCCGCGCCGCGGCCGAACCACCGGCCGTCGCGCTCGGTCAGCTCGAACGGCGGCGTGGTCCACGCGGCCTCGTCGAGCGTCGGCTGCACGTCGTAGTGGGCGTAGAGGAGCACCGTGGGCGCGCCGTCCGGGCCGGGCCGCTGCCCGACGACCGTGGCCGTCCCGTCGGGCGTCCGCTCGGGCCGGGCGTCGTCGATCCCCTCGGCGCGGAACGCGTCCGCGACCCATTGCGCCGCGCGGTCGCACTCCGCGAGCGGGACGATCCTCTCGTCGGCGATCGACGGGATGGCGACCAGCTCGGCGAGGTCGGACAGGGCACGGGGCATCAGCGCGGCCACGGTGGCGCGCAGGTCGGCGGACATCGGTTCGTCTTCCTTCCGGAGGGGGGCGCGACCAGCCTAGGACGCACCCAACGATTCGCCGTCGCCGGGCGTCCTGATGATGACGGCGTGGTCGAGGCTCGACGTGAGGAGGCGGAGCGCGCGGTGCGATCGTGGGAGGACGTGCTGGACGACCTCGTCCGCCACCGTGGCGGCGCCCTCGTCCGCTACGCCACGCTCCTGACGGGCGACCGCCGCGCGGCCGAGGACCTGGTGCAGGACGCGCTGGTCAAGGCCTTCGGCACCGGCCGGCCGCTGCGCGACGCGCTGGCCGCGGAGGCATACGTGCGCCGCGCGATCCTCACCGTCTTCCTCGACGGGACCCGGCGCCGGCGGCGGTGGTCCGGTGTCGCGCACCTCCTGGTGCTCGACGACGAGGGACCGGACCACGCCGCCGGCGACCGCATCGACGTGCAGCGGGCGATCGCCACGCTGCCGCCGCGGCTGCGGGCCTGCGTGGTGCTGCGGTTCTACGACGACCTGACCGTGCCGCAGATCGCGCGGGACCTCGACCTGGCGGAGGGGTCGGTCAAGCGGTACCTGTCCGACGCCACGCAGCAGCTCGAGGCCCTGCTCGGCCCGCTCGAGGACGCCGGGGAGACCGAGGATGTCCGGCTCGTCGAGGGGAGGAAGCGATGGCGCTGAACCTGGGCCAGACGCTGCGCGACGCCGTGGACGGGCCGTCGCTCGACGAGCTCGTCGGCGAGGACCCGGCGGACCTCGACCTGCCCGCCCTCTCGGCGCGGATCCGGCACCGGCGGCGGGCCCGGGCCGCGACACGCTCGGCGGTGGGCGTCGCCGCCGCCGGTGCCGTGGCGCTCGTCGGCGTCCAGGGCCTCGACCGCAGGGGGGTCGAGAGCTCGGGGACGGTCCCCGCGCCGGGCGAGGTGCTGCAGCAGCTGTGCGGCGTGGACATCACGCGGGTGGCCCGGCTGGACGGCCCACGGCTGGCACAGGCCGGCGCTCCCGTCGTGGTCGACGCGGCGGGCGGCGCCGCCGTCGACGGGGCGGTCTCCCAGCTGGGCACCTTCGTCGGGCGCACCCTCACGGCGATCGCCGTGGGGCCGACGGACGCCGCGCCGGGCGAGCTGACGCTGACGAGGAACGGCACCGTGGTCGCCGTCGGCACGGCGCGGATCGGGGCCTCGGTCCTGTCCGCCGCCGGGTCGGCCGGGCAGACCGCCTCGGTGGTCTCGTCGGACCTCGCGCCGTGCCCGACCCCCGCCGGCACGCCCACCCGCGTGCCGGCGGGGACGTACTCGGTCCAGTACGTGTGGGACCGGGCAGCGGGCGGCGGACTCGTGCGATCGTCGGCCGGGTCCTGGACGGTGACGCTGCTCGACCAGCCTGGCGGCGTCACGCTGCCGGCGGCCTTCCCGTCCGACGAGGTCCCCGTGGTGACCGGGAGGCTGGTGTCGGTGACGTCGAACACCTCGTCGGACGACGGCTCGACGACCGCCTGGACGGTGCAGGTGGGGGTGGCCGGCGACGACGGTGCGACCCGCGCGGCGGCGGCGCTGCGCGCCGCGGGCGCCACCGTGGCCGATCCGCTGGGCTTCGTCGCGTCGGGCGGCTCGACCGCCGGGACGGCAGACGCCTCGCCGGCCCCCGGAACGCCGCCCACCGCCGCGGGCTACGCCTCTCTGGCGGAGCTCGCCGCGCTCCAGGCCCGCCGCGCCTCGGCGCAGGCCGCGGTGGCCGCCGCCCAGGGGACCTACGACTCGCTCGTCGCGGCGCAGGCATCGCCCGACGCCCTGCAGTGGGCGGCGCGGACGCTGCAGGCCGCGCGCACCGAGGTGACCAGCCTCGACGGTCAGATCGCCGAGGCAGAGGCGAACCTGTCGACCGCGACCATCCAGGCGGACCTGGCGGAGCTGCAGGCTCAGCAGAGAGCGCAGCAAGCCCTCGCCTCGGCGGCGGCCACGCCGGGACCCCTGGACGGGTCGCAGGCCGTCTACACGCTCGCCGGGCTCGACGGGTTCACCGCCGTCACGCACTCGTGGACGGTCCGGGTGACGCTGGACGGCCAGACGGCCGACCACTTGACAGTCCTGACGTACGCGCTCACCCACAGCTGAGGCGCAGCGGTCGACGGCCGGCTGAGGCGCGCCCGCACCGTTCGGCCCTGACGCGTTCGCCCGTCCGGGGGACGTCGCGGTGAACTCCACACGACGGCGCCTCACCCGCCGATGGGTCGGGCATGTGGAAGCAGGTGCTCGCGACCGCCGCCTCGGCGTCGGTGCTCGTCGCGGGCATCGCCGCCCCCGGTGCGGGCGCTGCCGGTCCGGGGGACGCCGCGTCCCGCGCGGCCGCGGACATGGTGGCCGGGGGCGCCGACGAGCGCACCGGGGTGGCGGCACCCGTCCGCTCCATCCAGACCGCCACGGTGATGATCGAGCAGCGGGAGGTCGCCCTGGAGCAGGCGGCCGCCGCGCGGCGGGCGGCCGAGGAGGCCGCGGCGGCGGCGGCACGTGCCGCGGCGGAGGAGGCGGCGCGGGTGGCTGCGGCGCAGGCCGCCGCGCAGGCGGCAGCAGCCCAGGCCGCCGCGGAGCAGGCCGCCGCCGAGCAGGTGGCAGCCGCGCAGGCCGCCGCGCAGGCGGCGCAGCGGACCGCCAAGGTCGCCACCCCGCCGCGGCTCGCGCCCCCGCCGCGGCCGCCCGCACCGCCGAAGCCGCCACCGGGCCCGACGATCGCCTGGAGCACCACCGTCGTCGACACGGGCGGCCAGGAGGCCGTGAACCGGTGCCTCGGCGGCCTGACCCACTGGTTCGAGGACGTCGACGGCAAGCCGTACTACCCGATCCACCGCGCGTGCGGCGGCATGCCCGTCCTCGCGCTCCGCCTCGGCGACCATGTGCGGATCGACGGCATCGTGTGGGTCGTCACGGACCGGCGCGACGTGCCCAAGGGGTCGCGCTACGACGCGGCCGCCGGCCTGGACGGCCAGATCCTCGTGCAGACGTGCCTGCGCGACGACGCGACGATGCGGATCGTCGCGCTGACCGCCGCCTGATCCCGCTACGCGACCTGACCGCGCGCGGCGCGCGCCTCTTCGTCGGCCAGCACGACGTCGATGGGCTCGGCGCCCGCGAGCGCGGCCTCGGCCTCGAGCCGCCCCTCGCGGTCCGCCTTCGACGCCCGGTACCGCGACACGATCACCGCGCCGAACGCCACGGCCGCCGCGACGAGCGCCAGCGTCAGCCGGAGCGCGGTGTTGGCCCCCGTCCCGACCGAGACGGACACCACCGCGGGCGCGACGAGCAGCGCCACGAGGTTCATCACCTTGATGAGGGGGTTGATCGCCGGGCCGGCGGTGTCCTTGAACGGGTCGCCGACGGTGTCGCCGATGATGGCGGCGGCGTGCGCGGCCGAGCCCTTCCCACCGAAGTGGCCGTCCTCGACGATCTTCTTCGCGTTGTCCCACGCGCCGCCCGAGTTGGCGAGGAACACCGCCATGAGCACGCCCGTGGCGATCGCACCGCCGAGGAAGCCGGCCAGCGGGCCGATCCCGAGGCCGAAGCCGACGGCCATGGGCGCGGAGGCGGCGAGCAGCCCCGGGGTCGCCAGCTCGCGGAGCGAGTCGCGCGTGCAGATGTCGACGACCTTGCCGTACTCCGGCCGCTCCGTGCCGGACAGGATGCCGGGGTGCTCGCGGAACTGCCGTCGCACCTCGAAGACGATGGAGCCCGCGGCCCGGGTGACGGCGTCGATCGCCAGGCCGGAGAAGAGGAACACGGTCGCCCCGCCGAGGATGACGCCCACCAGGGTGATCGGCGAGATCACCTGGTAGTCGAGCATCGCCTTGACCAGGTCGCCGGTCACGGTGCCCGAGACGTTCGAGACGGCGTGCGTCACCTCGTCGGCGAAGGAGCCGAACAGCGCGGTCGCGGCCAGCACGGCCGTGGCGATCGCGATGCCCTTGGTGATCGCCTTCGTCGTGTTCCCGACGGCGTCCAGGTCGGTGAGGATCTGCGCGCCCTCCTCGGTCACGTCGCCGGACATCTCGGCGATGCCCTGCGCGTTGTCGCTCACCGGGCCGAACGTGTCCATCGCGACGATGACGCCCACCGTGGTGAGCAGGCCGCAGCCGGCGATCGCGATGAGGAAGAGGGCGAGCGGCACCGAGCCGCCGGCGACGAGGAACACGGCGCAGATCGCGGCAGCGATGATGCCCGCGGTGTAGACCGCCGACTCGAAGCCGACGCCGATGCCGGACAGGACGACCGTCGCGGGGCCGGTGAGGGTGGTGCGCGCGACGTGGAGGGTCGGCTTGCTCGTCGTCTTCGTGAAGTAGCCGGTCACCCAGAGGATCACCCCGGCCAGCAGGATCCCGACGAGGACGGCCGCGCTCGCGACGAGCCGGGGGTCCCCGCGATGGGTCTCGAGGCCCGCGGTGCCGCCGGTGATGCCGGCGAACGACGAGGGCAGGTAGAGGAAGGAGGCGACGGCCGCCAGCACCAGGCCGGCCAGGGCCGAGACGTAGAAGCCGCGGTTGATCGCGGTCAGCCCCGACTCGGTGCCGCGCACCCGGGTGATCGCCACGCCGAGGCCCGCCACCAGCGCGCCGATGCCCGTGACGATGAGGGGGAACACCATGCCCTGCTCGCCGAACGCCGCCCGGCCGAGGATGAGCGCGGCGACCAGGGTGACGGCGTAGGACTCGAAGAGGTCCGCCGCCATGCCGGCGCAGTCGCCCACGTTGTCGCCGACGTTGTCGGCGATGGTCGCGGCGTTGCGGGGGTCGTCCTCGGGGATGTTCTGCTCGACCTTGCCGACCAGGTCGGCACCGACGTCGGCCGCCTTGGTGAAGATGCCGCCGCCGACGCGCATGAACATCGCCAGCAGCGCGGCGCCGAAGCCGAAGCCCTCGAGGACCGCCGGCGCGTCGGAGCCGAAGATCAGCTCGACGGTCACGGCCCCGAGCAGGCCCAGCCCCACGACGGACATGCCGACGACACCGCCGGTGCGGAAGGCGATCCGCGCGCCCTCGGCGCGCCCGTGCTTCGTCGACGCGGCGGCGGCGACGCGGAGGTTGGCCCGGGTGGCGAGCCACATGCCGAGGAACCCGATGGCCGCGGAGAAGGCGGCGCCGACGAGGAAGAACACCGAGCGGCCGGCCTTGACGCCGGCGGAGCCGGGGAGCAGCAGGAGCAGGGCGACGACGACCACGGCGAACAGGGCGAGGGTCCGCAGCTGGCGGCGGAGGAAGGCGGTGGCACCCTCCTGGACGGCCTTGGCGATGTCCTGCATCCGGGGCGTGCCCTCGTCGGCCGCCAGCACCTGGCGCGCGAGCACGCCCGCGACCACCAGCGCGGCGAGCGCGAGCACGCCGACGACCGAGACGATGGCGACGCTCGTGGCGTCGAGATGGAGCATGAGTCCTCCCCTGCTCAGGCACGTGGCTCGTGGCTCGTGGCCACCCGCTGCTCACGCCTTCCCGGTCGCTGCTCCGCCGTGCCGACGGTCGTGCTGACCGTCGTCCCGGCGCCGTTCCCCGCGGAGTCGCAGGCAGCGGCGCCCACGGAAGGCGGCAGTCTAGCCGCGACACGTGACCTAGGTCCTAACAAGGGTGGCCGGCCGCGCGGGTGACGCCACGGAATCACCTGCGTCCCCCCAACCGGTGCGCCACGCTGAGCGTCTAGGGCTGTGACGGTGCACGGAGGTGACGTGAGCAGCGGCGACGCCGACGACGCCCTGGCGGTGCTCGCCCGCGAGCGCGCCGGGGCCCTGTTCGGCTACGCCTACCTGCTGACGGGCAACCGCGACGCCGCCGCCGACCTGGTGCAGGAGGGGCTGGTGCGGACGTTCAGCCGGACGAGGACGGGGTTCGCGCCCGACGACGCCGAACGCTACGTGCGCCGCGCGATGCTGACGGCCTACCTCGACGGGGCACGACGAGCGGCGCGGTGGGCCCGGGTGCGGCACCTGTTCGGCTCGTCGGACGACGAGCCGGCGGCACCGTCCCCCGAGGCCGCGGTGACCGCGGCGACGGACGTGCGCCTGGCGCTGCTGCGGCTGTCCCCCACCGAGCGGTCCGTGGCGGTGCTCCGCTACGCCGAGGACCTGCCCGTGGCGGAGGTGGCGGCCCGCCTGCACCTCGCCGAGGGGACGGTCAAGCGCTACCTCTCGGACGCGCGGCACCGGCTGGAGCCGCTGCTCGGGCCGATGCCGGAGGCGGACGACGAGGTGGTGGTCGAGCTGACACCGCGCCGGGGACGGCCGCCGGCGCCCGACGAGCGTCCCCTGCGGAGGGACGTGCCGCGTGAGGACATGTCCGCACGGGCCGCGCCGTCCGCCGCTCCCCGGCGGAGGCCCCGGTGACCGGCCCCGACGAGCGGAACCCGCTGGCGCGGGCGCTCGACGAGGCCTCGGGCGGCGCCGAGGCGCGGGCCTTCACGATCTCGGTCGAGGCGGTGCGGGCCGGTGCCCGGCGGCGGCGTGCGCGGCGCACGGGTGTGACGTCGGGCCTCGCGGCGCTCGTCGTCGTCGCGATGGCCGGCGGGGCGTACGCGGGGCTGCCGCACCTCGCGGGCGCGCCGCGCGTCCTCCCCGGCCCCGGGCCCGCCCCCTCGTCGCAGGTCCAGGCCGACTGGCCCGCCCAGTTCCTCCGCTGCGGGCAGGTCGTCGGCGACGCGCTGCCCCATCTCGGCGGCGACGTTCCCGTCACGGTGACCGACGCCTCGTCGTCCATCCCCGCCGACGGTCCCTGGAGCGCCTCCGTGACCGTCGCCGTGCCGGCGGCGCCCGCCGGCTCGTCCGCCGTCGTGTGGGGCACCGACCTGTCGGTGGTGAGGAACGGCGTCGTCATCGGCGTCCAGGAGGGCCCGGCCACGCCCGACCTCTCGGGGAGCCTCGCCGAACGCCTCGGGCCCGACGGGTACCTGGTCGCCAACCCGTTCCCGGTCACCACGCGGGTCACGCGCACGTTGGCGTCGTGCGACCAGTACCCGAGCGGCCAAGGCTCGCCGTACCTCGCGCCCGGCTCGTACACGCTCGTCGTGACGCAGACGCTCTCGTACGCGACGACCGTCCCCGCCGTCGATCCCGCCCTCGTCGACGTGCGCTCGAGCGTCACCACCTCCGTGACCATCACCGCACCCGCAGCCGGCGCCGGCCCGTCCGGCCTCGGTGCGACGGGCCCGGAGACGACCCCGGCGCGCCCGGGCACGGCAGGTCCGGGTTCGACGAGCCCGGGCACGGCGACCCCGGGCTCGGCGAGCTCCGGGTCCGCGACCACCGCCGGCCCTGCCGACCTCGCGGCGCGCACCGGCTGCGGCGCACCGGCCGACGACCTGGCGGCCCTCGTCGACGCGCCCGGGGCGCCGTACACCGCCGCGCTGAACCCGCACCCGACTCCCTACGGGTACGCCAACATCCCGGCGTCGCCCGTGTTGACGCCGACGCCCGGTCGGACCGTTGCCCACGACCTGGTCGATGTCGCGAACCCGGTCGTCGTCGCGATCCAGGGCGGGACGGTCGTCGCGCGCAGCGTGGTCCCGAACCACCCGGACGCATGGACGGGCGGCCTCACGATCACCTTCCCGGACCCTCCGGCGCTGACCCGGTGCCCCGGCGTGCCCGCCCCCACGGACGGCGGTCCCGGTCTGCAGGGCGACTACGCGCTCCGGCTCGTCGTCGATGTCACCGTGACCGGGGCCGAACCCGGCACCTGGCTGATCGCCAGCGCGCCGCTCCCGTGACGACCGATCCAGCCACGTCACCCCCGAGGACCCAACTTTCCGGGGCGCCCGCTCGTCACCATGGGCACAGGGCCGCACCACGCGGCCCGACGAGCGAGGGGCGACCGTGGCGGGTGTAGGCGGGGCTCGTCAGGATGGTCCGCGAGCGCAGGCCCGCCCTCGTCGGCCGTAGCGGAGGCGCTTCGGCGGAGGTGGCGATCCCCATCGCCGACCAGGGATCGCATGCGTGCGGTCGTGTCAGTGGCGACTCGTACAGTTGTTCGCATGACGGCGGTTGTCATGGAGTCCGAACGGCCGAGGCCGTTCGCGGCCGGCACGCGCCTGCCCGACTTCCGCGACGTCGTGCCCGCTCGCGACGTCGCGGCGCTGGCGGCAGCGCTGTCCGATGTCGACCTGTCCGGGGCCCCCAGCGTGGACCTGCTGGCCCGGGCGGTGGGCTGGGATCAGGTCATCGCGATGGCGCAGGCCGCCCAGGCCGGAGTGCTCGGCGAGCTCACCACCAGGAGCGAGGTCGGCGCGTTCCGGCTGGTCGACGAGCTGCAGGCGGCGCTCTCCTGCACCGCGTACCAGGCACAACGGATGGTCACTCGCGCGGAGGGCCTCGCGGCCCACCCGCGGGTGTCCGACGAGCTGGCGTCCGGCAGTCTCGATCTCCGGCGGGTCGACGCGGTGCTGGACGCATTGCCGGTCGGCGGCGACCCGCGGCGTTGGGACGGGGTCGTGGAGGCTGCGCTCGACGACGCGCCGCTCCTGTCTCCGCCGGCGCTCCGGCGGTTGGCGGAGAAGCTCGTCATCGCGGCCGAACCCGCACAGGCCGAGGCGCGATGCGCCCGCGCCCGGGCCGACCGGGGCCTGGAGCTCCGGCCGGTCGGCGACGGCATGTCGCTGCTCACCGCCCTGCTGCCCGCGCCGGCCGCGGTCACCGTCTTCACCGTCGTCGACGCTCTCGCGGGAACCGCACGGGACGCCGGCGACGAGCGTGACGTGCACCAGCGCCGGGCGGACGCGTTCGCCCGCCTCTTCGACACGATCGCCGCCACCGGGGCGCTGCCCGACGGCACCGCGCTCCCCCGCAAGCACCGTCGCCGCGCCGAGATCCAGGTGACGGTCGCCGCCACGACGCTGCTCGGGCTCGACGAGATGCCGGGCGAGCTGGCGGGCTTCGGGCCCATCCCGGCCGGCATGGCGCGCGAGATCGCCCGGGACGGGACGTGGCGCCGGCTCCTCACCGATCCCGTGACGGGCACCCTCGTCGAGCGGGGCACCGCCACCTACCGGCCTGGTGCGGACCTCACGGCGTTCGTCATCGCCCGCGACGTCACGTGCACGTTCATGGGCTGCGGCCAACCCGGATGGCGGTGCGAGCTCGACCACCGGGAGCCCTTCGACGCCGAGCGGCCGGCCGACGAGCAGACCACCGCCGCGAACCTCGACGCCCGGTGCAAGCACCACCACGAGCAGAAGACGAGCGGTGGCTGGTCGGTGCGCCGGGTCCCAGGGTCGGGGGCGTGCGAGTGGACCGACCCGTGGGGCATCACCTTCACCAGGCTGGCGATCCCCATCACGCTCACTGCGGCCGCGTTGGCCGCCATTCGCCACCGCGACCCCGACGAACCGCGCTGGGGCTGCCGCCCTGGGGCGGATCCCCCAGGGGGACCGACCGGCTCAGCCGGCGACCCCGACGAGCCGCCGTTCTGAGGGGCCCCGCCACCGCCCTGCCTGACGACCGCCCGGCGTACGTCTCGGCGGACTCACCGCTGGCGCACGACGTCGTCGAGGGCCCGCGGCACCCGCGGCGTCCCCCGCTCAGGCGCGAACTGCCGCCAGCGCCGCGCGGTACTCCGGCGTCGTGCCCTCGGTGCGGACCTGCTGCAGCACGTGCTCGCGCACGCCCATGTCGAAGAGCGTGTCGGTCAGCTCGTGCACATCGTCGTCGGTCAGCACCGTCGGGTCCACCGTGGTGCGCACCTGCACGTCGATCCCGGCGTCGAGGACCATGCGCAGCGACTCGAAGGCGCGATCGGCCGTCGTCGTCTCGCCACCGACGCGCGTGATCGCGCGGTAGAGGTGCGCCGGCGCCTTGACGTCGAACCCGATCCAGTCGACGTAGGGCAGGAGCGGGGCGAGCCGCGCCGGGTAGGCGCCACCCGTGTGGAGCCCAACCATGAAGCCCTCGCCCTTCACCTGGCGCACGGCGTCCAGGAGGCCGACCTGACGGGTTGGCTCCCCACCGGAGAACACGACGCCGTCGAGCAGCCCGTGGCGCTTGGCCAGGAGCGTCCGCACCGCCGACCACGGGACGGCGCCCGGCGTGCGGGTGTCGAGGATGCCCGCGTTGTGGCAGTAGGTGCACCGCCACGGACACCCCTGCAGGAACACGGTCGCGACGAGCTTGCCGGGCCAGTCGACCGTCGACAGCGCGACGAGCCCCGCGATCGCCAACGAGTCCGCGCCCTGCGCGAGCGAGACCACGCGGGCCTCGTCCTGCCCTGGCGGGACCACCCGGGCCTCGTCCTGCCCTGGCGGGACCACCCGGGCCTCGTCCTGCCCTGGCGGGACCACCCGGGCCTCGTCCTGCCTTGGGGGGACCACCCGGGCCTCGTCCTGCGCGAGCGAGACCACCCGGGCCTCGTCCTGCGGGGCTCCGACGGCCGTGGCGCGGACGGCGGCCGGCGCGGCGTCCCGCCGCTGCGACGCGGACGGCGCGAGCGCACCGCCCTGCGCCCCCGTGGGGGGAACGCTCGGCGTCGCAGCAGCGGCGGGGTCGGTCATGGTCAGATCCCTGCAGAGGCGCCGACGAGCTCGTCGTGCGAGAAGGAGTGCATCCCGGGGTCGGCGCCGAACGCGACCGACTCTTGGAAGGAGACCCGCTCCGCCTGCTCGCCCTTCTTGCCGACGTTGAACGACGCCACCGGGCGGAAGTAGCCCATGACGCGCGTCCAGACCTCGCACTCGACCTTCTTGCCCACGGCCTCGCAGGTCGGGCACGTCCAGTGCTCGCCCGACAGGTAGCCGTGGTTCGGGCAGATGGAGAAGGTCGGCGTGATCGTGAGGTACGGCAGCCGGAACGACGACAGCGCGCGCTTGACCAGCTCGCGGCAGGCCTCGGACGTCGAGATCCGGTCGGCCATGTACAGGTGCAGCACCGTGCCGCCGGTGTACTTCGTCTGGAGCTCGTCCTGCCGCGCCAGCGCCTCGAACGGGTCGTCGGTGAAGGCGACCGGCAGCTGCGAGGAGTTCGTGTAGTACGGGTTGACGTCGGTGCCGGCCTGGAGGATGCCCGGGAACCGCTTGCGGTCCTCCTTGGCGAACCGGTAGGTGGTGCCTTCGGCCGGCGTCGCCTCCAGGTTGTAGAGGTTGCCGGTCTCCTCCTGGAACTCGACCATCCGCTCCCGCACGTGGTCGAGCAGGCGGATCGCCTGGGCGTGCCCGCGCGGGTCCGTGATGTCGTAGGCGTCCCCGCTGAAGTTGCGGATCATCTCGTTGATGCCGTTGACGCCGATCGTCGAGAAGTGGCTCTCGAGGCTGCCCAGGTAGCGCTTGGTGTAGGGGAAGAGCCCTCGGTCCATGAGGTCCTGGATCGTCGTCCGCTTGAGCTCCAGCGACTCCTTCGCCAGGTCGAGCAGGTGGTCCAGGGCGGCGATCAGCCCGGCCTCGTCGCCCGCGTGGACGAACCCGAGGCGGCCGCAGTTGATGGTGACGACGCCGACCGAGCCGGTCTGCTCACCGGAGCCGAACAGGCCGTTGCCGCGCTTGAGCAGCTCGCGCAGGTCGAGCTGGAGCCGGCAGCACATCGACCGCACGTCGCCGGGCTTCATGTCGGAGTTGATGAAGTTCTGGAAGTACGGCAGCCCGTACTTCGCCGTCATCGCGAACAGCCGCTCGGCGTTCTCCGACTCCCACGGGAAGTCGGCGGTGATGTTGTACGTCGGGATGGGGAACGTGAACACCCGCCCGGAGGCGTCGCCCTCGGTCATGACCTCCATGTAGGCCCGGTTGACCATGTCCATCTCGACCTGCAGGTCGCCGTACGTGAAGTCCACCGGTTCGCCGCCGACGAACGGCACGTCGTCCCGCAGGTCCTCCGGGCAGGTCCAGTCGAACGTCAGGTTGGTGAAGGGCGTCTGCGTGCCCCAGCGGCTCGGCACGTTGAGGTTGTAGATCAGCTCCTGGATGCCCTGCCGCACCTCGGTGTACGAGAGCTTGTCCAGCCGCACGAACGGCGCCATGAAGGTGTCGAACGAGCTGAACGCCTGCGCGCCCGCCCACTCGTTCTGCATGGTGCCGAGGAAGTTGACGATCTGGCCGATCGCGCTCGAGAAGTGCTTCGGCGCCGTCGCCTCGACCTTGCCGGGGACGCCGTTGAGCCCCTCCTGCAGCAGGTTGCGCAGGGACCAGCCCGCGCAGTACCCGCTCAGCATGTCGAGGTCGTGGATGTGGAGGTCGCCGTTGCGGTGCGCCTCGCCGATCTCGGGGCGATACACGTGGCTCAGCCAGTAGTTGGCGACGACCTTGCCGGCCGTGTTGAGGATCAGGCCACCCAGCGAATAGCCCTGGTTGGCGTTGGCGTTGACACGCCAGTCGCTCCGGTCGAGGTACTCCTCGATCGAGCTCCCCACCTCGACGACAACCGGCTCCTGTGACATCGCTTCCCTCTCCTCGGACTCCCGCACACCGCCCCGGGGTGCAGGCCCCATCCGACCCGAGAACACAAGATGTTGTGGTGCGACACGCCCGGCGTGGCTACATGTTGCATTCTCTCGTCACGCGCGCAGCCCCGCCGGGGCCCTTGGGCTTAGGACGAAGGTCCCGAATGACGGGTGAGTTCCGGCGGGGCTGCGCGGCCGCCGACGCGCGGGAAGGCGGCTACCGGCGCGCGGGAGGCGGGCAGCCACCGGCGCGCGGGAGGCGGGCAGCCACCGGCGCGCGGGAGGCGGGCAGCCACCAGCGCGCGGGAGGCGGGCAGCCACCAGCGCGCGGGAGGCGGGCAGCCACCAGCGCGCGGGAGGCGGGCGGCCACCAGCGCGCGGGAGGTGGGCGGCCACCAGCGCGCGGGAGGCGGGCACGACGAAGCCCCCGGACAGGGGGCATGTCCGGGGGCTTCGGTCGCACTGCGCAGGCGGGTTGCTAGCTACGGGCTCCGCCTGCCGCAGCCACGAGCCGTGGGTCAGCCACGAGAACGGCGGGTCGAGCGGCGCGACTCCATGAGGACGATGCCGCCGAGGGCGATAGCACCGAGGCCCACCAGGAGCAGCGGCTGGACGTCGCTGGAGCCGGTCGACGCGAGCACCGCGGTGGCGTCCGGCGGGTTGCTGGCCGAGTCGTCAGCGAGCACCTCGGTGACCGGCTTCGTCGTCGTGGTGGGGTCGGGGGCCGGCGTGGTGGGAGCCGGCGTGGTGGTCGTGGGGTCCGGAGCCGGCGTGGTGGTCGTCGGGTCCGGAGCCGGGGTCGTCGTCGTGGGGTCCGGAGCCGGCGTGGTCGTGGTCGGGTCCGGAGCCGGGGTCGTCGTCGTCGGGTCCGGAGCCGGCGTGGTCGTCGTCGGGTCCGGAGCCGGCGTGGTCGTCGTGGGGTCCGGAGCCGGGGTCGTCGTCGTGGGGTCCGGAGCCGGGGTCGTCGTCGTGGGGTCGGGCGTCGGCGTCGTGGTCGGCGGGACGTATCCCGGACAGATGGTCGGCGACGGACGGTCCCCACCGATCTGGACCACCAGCGACCGACCCTGGTCGTCGGTGAAGGACGCGCCGACCACGACCGGCTGGCCCTTGAGCGTGCTGGCGCTGACCCAGACGAGGCCGTCGTTCCCGTTCTTGAGGGTCTCCTCCTTGCCCGGGACGTCGACGTACTTGCACACCCAGACCTTGTCGTGGCCGCCGCCACCCGGCGGGGTGGCCGAGGCGGCAGAGGCGGGG
>NZ_MKTH01000020.1:0-68867 GCF_001898175.1 Cellulomonas sp. 73-92 | reverse complement strand
CAACCGCCACAGCTCCACCGGCGATCGAGGCGGCGCCGACCAGTCGGGTCGGGCGGGCGGCAGTGCGGCGTGCGAACGCCATGGGCTCAGAGGCTCCTTCGTGCGTTTCGGTCGGATGTCCAACTTCGTCTGGGCGGGACGCTATCGGACAATCCGGACATGAAAGGCACAAACGCGGGTGAACCGGACATGTCGGTCGGGTGAAACCGACCGGCCGCGCCCTCGCAGGTCAGAGGGGCCCTACGGCCAGACGCACGCGGTCTCCGGCCCGGCACTGCGCCGCCCGGGTGATCCCCTCGGCGGTGAGCACGGCCACGACGGGGTACCCGCCCGTGACGGGATGGTCCGGGCCGAAGACGACCGGACGGCCGTCGTGCGGCACCTGCACCGCCCCGAGGACGAGGCCCTCGCTGGGCAGCTCGTCGTCGTCCGCCCGCGTCACCGGCGGACCGTCCAGCCGGAGCGCGACGCGGTTGCTGCTCGCCGTCACGACCCATTCCTGGTCGACGAGGCGCACGCGGGACTCGTCGGCCAGGCGGTCGATGCGCGGCCCGGACGTCGCCGGCAGCACCACGACGTCCGGCGCGCCGGCGGGGTCCGTTCCGGGGGCGCGCGAACCGGTCGAACCGGGGTCGGGCTCACCGGCCGCGACCCCTGCCCCGTCGCCGGGAGCCGACGGCTCGGGGAGCCCCTCGAACGCGCGGCCCAGCCTCAGCACCTCGCCCACCGTGACCGGAGCTGGTCCGAGCGCCGACAGGACGTCGGTCGACCGGGACCCGAGGACCGCCGGCACGTCGAGGCCGCCGCGGACGGCCAGCCACGTCCGCAGCCCCGTCCGCGGGACGCCGAGCGCGAGGGTGGCGCCGGCGGGTGCTCGAACCGCCCGCCCGGTGGGGACGGGCCTCCCGTCGAGCTCGGCCTCCGCGGAAGCCCCGACCAGGGCGAACGCCGTCGTGGTGCCGAAGCGCACGACGAGCCCGCCGAGCACCACCTCGAGCACCGCGGCGTCGGCGCGGTTGCCGACGAGGCGGTTGACGGTGCGCAGGGCGGTGAGGTCCGCGGCACCGCTCCGCGGCACGCCGACGGCCGCGAGCCCGGGGCGCCCGGCATCCTCGACCAGCACGAGCGGCCCGGTGGCCAGGACCTCGAGGCCGGCTGACGGCAGCGGGTCGGTCGTGGCGAGGCCGCCGCCGGGAGCTCCCGATGCCGGCGAACCCGCCGGCGCGGCGGAGGCCCCGGCACGGCCGGGCACCTGCCGGTGCGCCTGCCCGAGGCCAGTCGCAGCGCCGGACGTCTCGCGAGTCGTCCGCCCCCCGGGTGGGCCGACGGCGACCACACGATCCCGCGCCGGGACGAACAGCACCGCATCCCCCGGAGCGAGGAGCGCCGGGCGCTCGTCGTGCGCTGCGTCGAACATCACCACGTCGGTGCGCCCCAGGAGGCGCCAGCCGCCGGGGGTGGCGCGCGGGTAGACCGCCGCGTACTCCCCCGCGATCGCCACCGCGCCGGCGGGCACGCGCGTCCGCGGCGTCGCCAGCCGGGGCACGACGAGCGCCGGGTCGAGCCCGACGAGGTAGGCGAAGCCGGGCATGAAGCCACCGAAGGCGACGCGGTAGCGCGCGGCGGCGTGCCGGGCGACGACCTCGGCCTCCGTCAGCCCTGCCAGCCGCGCGACGTCGGCGAGGTCGGCGCCGTCGTAGAGCACGGGGATCTCGACCAGGCGCCCGAGGGGGCCCGACGACACGGCTGACGACGAGGCGTCCACCTGCGCCGCACCCACCGCGACCTCGACCAACGCGCGCGCCTCGGCAGCCCACCGGTCCCGGCCGTGCGACGAGCCACGGACCAGGACGGTGCGCGCCGCCGGGATCACGTCGACCACCCCAGCGGGCGGTGCCGCGCGAAGCGCTGCGCCCGCCCTGCCGACGGCGTCGGCGCCCGGGAGGTCGACCATGAGGCCGTCGTCGCCGACGAGCTGCCACTGGAGGTCGGCGCCCGGCATCGCGCCGCCCGACCGACGGCGCCCGACACGCGTGGTCACGCGGCGCGTCCTCAGTCCGCCCGCAGCACGGCAGTCGGAGCGCGGAACGGCGCCACCGCGACCCCCGCCGCCGCGAGCGCGGACCGCACGGCACGGGCGATCTGGATCGAGCCCGGGGTGTCGGAGTGGACGCAGAGCGAGTCGGCCGGCACGTCGATGACGGTGCCGTCGACCGCGACGACCTTGCCCTCGGCGGCCAGCCGCACCGCGCGCTCCCCAGCCAGCACCGGGCTCGTGACGAGGGCCCCCTGCTCCCCGCGGGGCACCAGAGTGCCGTCGGGCCGGTAGCCCCGGTCGACGAAGGCCTCCCGCACCGTGGGGATGCCGGCCTCGTCGGCCAGCTGGAGGACGCGCGCCCCGGGCGGCCCGACGAGCGTCAGCGTGGGGTCGAACCGCGCGACGGCCGCGACGACGGCCTGGGCCTGCTCGTCGTCGCGCACGATCCGGTTGTAGAGCGCGCCGTGCGGCTTCACGTGCGTCATCGCCCCGCCCACCGAGCGCGCCAGCGCCGCGACCGCCCCGAGCTGGTAGAGCACCTGCGCCGTGAGCACCGCGGGCGCCACCTCGACGCGACGCCGGCCGAAGCCGTCGCGATCGTCGTACGACGGATGGGCGCCGATCGCCACCCCACGGCGCACGGCGTGCGCGCAGGTCCGCGCGACGAGCAGCGGGTCGCCCGCGTGGAACCCCGCTGCGACGTTCGCGCTGGTCACCAGGGCCAGCAGCTCCTCGTCGGGCACCGGGCCCTGGCGCCAGGGGCCGTCACCTTCGCCGAGGTCGGCGTTGAGGTCGATGCTCACGGCCCGATCCTGCCCCTCCGCGACCCCGGCCCGCAGCGGACGCGGGCCGATCCGGTGGCCGCCGGCCGGAACGCCCGGTCGTCGGACACACAGGGTGCGTTCATCGCAGGTTCACCCGGGTGACGTTCGGCCCGTCGCCGACGCGACCTTGACTGGCCTCCCCGACACCCCCGTCGCTCAGGAAAGGCTCTCCATGCTCCAGCGCCACACAGCGGGTCTGATCGCCGCAGGCACGGTCGCCGCCACCGCAGGATGCCTCCTCGCCACCGCGCCCTTCGCGGCCGCGAGCGACACCACGCACCACGCCGCCGCCCACCACGTGCTGCTGCTGTCCGTCGACGGCCTGCACCAGTCGGACCTCGCGGCCTACATCGCGGCGCACCCGGGCTCGTCGCTCGCCGCGCTCGTCGGGCAGGGCACCAGCTACACGCAGGCCACGACGACCTTCCCGTCGGACTCCTTCCCGGGCATGATCGCGCAGCTGACCGGAGCCGACCCGGGGACGGCCGGCGTCTACTACGACGACACCTACAACCGGACCCTGCTCGCGCCCGGGACGCTGGACTGCAGCACCGCGACGCCCGGCACCGAGGTCGCCTGGACCGAGGCCGCCGACCGGTCGCAGAACCCCATCACGCTCGACGCCGGCCAGGGCCTCAAGGACCCGGCGCTCGCGGCGCTCCCGACGAACACCCTGGCCCAGACGCTGGCATCGGCCCCCGCCGTGACGAAGGCGATCCTCCGGCTGACGCCGAACGCGCAGGCGCTGCTCGACCCGGCCGCCCTGCCGGTCGACCCCAGCACGTGCCTGCCGGTGTACCCGCACTCGTACCTGCGGGTGAACACCGTGTTCGAGGTGGCGCGGGCGCACGGGCTGACGACCGCCTGGTCCGACAAGCACGCCGCCTACGAGATCCTCAACGGCCCCTCCGGCACCGGCGTGCAGGACCTCTTCACGCCCGAGATCAACTCGGTCGCGGACGCGGCCGGCGCCGACTGGACCAACGACAACCTGCTGACCCAGGAGTACGACTCCACGAAGGTCGCGGCCGTCCTCAACGAGATCGACGGCAAGGACCACTCCGGCGCCCGCACCGTCGGCGTGCCCGCGGTGTTCGGCATGAACTTCCAGACCGTCTCCACCGCGCAGAAGCTGCCGACGAGCGACGGGCTGACCGGCGGCTACAACGCCGACGGCACGCCGGGCCCGCTGCTCTCGAAGGCCCTGGACTACATCGACGCGCAGGTCGGCCGGTTCCAGGCCGAGCTCGCGGCACGGCACCTGACAGGCGACACGACGATCATCCTGTCCGCCAAGCACGGCCAGTCACCGATCGACTCCGCGGCCCTCCGCCGGGTGGACGACGGCGCGATCATCGACGCGATCAACGCGGCCTGGGCCGCCGGCCACCCGCAGAACACGCAGCTCGTGGTCTTCTCGGTCGACGACGACGGCATGCTCCTGTGGCTGTCGGACCGGAGCGCCGCCGCGCTGGCCTTCGTCAAGGGCTACCTGCTGTCGCACCCGGCGCCGGCCAACCTGGTGACCGACCCGAAGGGCGTCTACTCCGCGACCGTCGCCTCGTCGGGCCTGACGTCCGTCGTGACCGGCGCCGATGCCGACCGGCT
The DNA here is from genome assembly GCF_001898175.1 of Cellulomonas sp. 73-92. GTDB lineage: Bacteria > Actinomycetota > Actinomycetes > Actinomycetales > Cellulomonadaceae > Cellulomonas. The sequence continues at coordinate 64,397 of NZ_MKTH01000020.1, read as the reverse complement.
CGTCGACGCACCGATCGGCGACGCCCACGCGCCCGACCTCATCGGCATCGCCCAGCACGGCGTCGTCTACACCGGCGGGGTCAAGAAGATCGCCGAGCACGGCGGTGCCGCGCCCGACGACCGGGACGTCCCGCTCGTCGTCGCCGGCGCCGGGGTGGAGCACGGCGCAACCGTGGCGACGGCCGTGCAGACCACGCAGATCGCCCCCACGATCCTCACGCTGCTGGGCATCAACCCGAACGAGCTGCAGGGCGTGAAGGCCGACCGTACGGCGGCCCTGCCGGGCTTCGGGCACGGCCGCTCCTGAGCCACCCCGCGCGGTGGTCGGCGATCCCCCGGGGTCGTCGGCCACCGCCGGGCGGAGCCGCGGACCGGGCCGGTCATCCCTCGGGCGGACGGTGGTCCGACGGTCGTCGCGGCCCCCGGCGGCCGTGGTCATCCCGCGCGGCGACGACGGCCGGCGGGGATCCGGCGACCGTGGAGGCATGCGACCTCCCACCACGGATCAGCCACGGCACCGGTACGCCACCGTCGCGGTGCTCGTCGCCGCGGTGATCCTGCTCGGGTCCGCCGGTGTCCTGGCACTCGCCTTCACCACGCCCGCGGCCGGCGAGCCTCTCCGCACGGCGCCCGGGGCGATCGGCGCGGCTCGGCAGGCGCCGGGCCCCGGTGTCGGGACGCAGCCGGGCGCGCGGACGACGAACCCGCGGTCGGGCACCGACGGCGATCGGGCGGCCGACGGCTTGGCCGGCGGCACGTCGACGGCCGCCGGCCAGGCCGCCGCGGGCCCCGGGCCCACCGCCAGCGCCTCCGAGTCATCGGCCGACGAGCCGACGTCCGGTTCCACCGCCACCGGGCTCGATCCCGAGCTGCTCCGCCGCTTCGAGGCGGCCAAGGCGGCGGCCCGCGCCGCCGGCGTGACGCTCACCCTGACCTCCGGCTGGCGCTCGGTCGCCGAGCAGGAGCAGATCATCGCCGGGGACATCGCCACGTACGGCTCGGTGACGGAGGCGCACCGCTGGGTGCTGCCGCCCGACAAGTCGGCGCACGTGCAGGGTGAGGCGATCGACGTCGGCCCGACGTCCGGTGCCGCCTGGCTCGGCGTCCACGGGGGCCGGTTCGGGCTGTGCCGCACGTACGCCAACGAGCCGTGGCACTTCGAGCCGGTGATCCAGCCCGGCGGCACCTGCCCGACGCCGCCGCACGCGGACTCCTCGTGGGGCTGGTGAGGCGCCGCCGGGGTCGGTGCTGCGTGTGAGGATGGCGCCGTGCCCACCGGCGACCTGCTCGACGTGCTGCTCGCCGGCGGGCGCCGCGCTGACCGGGCGACGCACGTGCGGCACCTGCCGGCCCGGGAGGGCAGGACGGCGGAGTGGCCGGCGTGGGCGGACCCGGACGTCGTGGCGGGGTACCGCGCGCTGGGCGTCGAGCGGCCCTGGACCCACCAGGCGCGGGCCGCGGACGCGGCGTGGTCCGGCCACCACACCGTCCTCGCCACCTCCACGGGATCGGGCAAGTCGCTCGCGTTCTGGCTGCCGGCGCTCTCGGCCGTCCGGCACGCCGCGGCCCCTCCGGCGTCGTCGGGCCGGATCGAGACCGTCGTCCGGCGGGCCACGACCCTCTACCTCTGCCCGACGAAGGCGCTGGCCTCGGACCAGGTGCACGCGCTCGAGCGCCTGCTGGCGGCCGCGGCCGTCCGCGACCTGCGCGTCACGACCTGCGACGGCGACTCGCCGCCCGACGAGCGGCGCTGGGCCCGTGAGTACGCCGACGTGGTGCTGACGAACCCCGACTTCCTGCACTTCGCGCTGCTGCCGCAGCACGAGCGCTGGTCGCGGCTCCTCTCGTCGCTGGCCTACGTCGTGGTCGACGAGGGCCACGCCTACCGGGGGGTGTTCGGCGCGCACGTCGGGCTCGTCCTGCGCCGGCTGCGGCGCCTCGCGGCGGCCTACGGCGCGAGCCCGACATTCGTCCTCGCGTCGGCGACCACCGCGGAGCCGCAGGTCAGCGCCGCGCGTCTGATCGGCGTCGAGCCCGACGAGGTGGTCGCGGTGGATGACGACGTCTCGCCCGCAGGCCGGCGGACCGTCGTCCTGTGGCGACCGCCCGAGCTGCCTGGCGGCGACGCCCCCTGGTCGGACCTGCTGCCCGACGAAGACCCGTGGGGACCGGTCGAGAAGCCCCGGCGCACGGCGACGGCTGAGGTCGCCGACCTGCTGACGGACCTCGTCGTCGCGGGCGCCCGGACGCTGGCGTTCACGCGGTCGCGGCGTGGCGCGGAGTCGGTGGCGACGACGACACGCGCGCACCTCGGCGAGGTGGACCACCGGCTCGAGGGCCTCGTGTCCGCCTACCGCGGCGGGTACCTGCCCGAGGAGCGACGCGAGCTGGAGCGGGCGATCCGCACCGGCGAGCTGCGGGCGCTGGCGACGACGAACGCGCTGGAGCTCGGCGTCGACATCACCGGGCTCGACGCCGTGCTCGTCGCCGGGTGGCCGGGCACCCGGGTGTCGTTCTGGCAGCAGGTGGGACGGGCGGGGCGGGCGGGGACCGAAGGGCTCGCCGTGCTCGTCGCACGCGAGGACCCGCTGGACACCTACCTGGTGCAGCACCCAGCCGCCGTCCTGGACGTGCCCGTCGAGGCCACCGTGTTCGACACCGGCAACCCCTACGTGCTGGGCCCGCACCTCGCCGCCGCCGCCGCCGAGCGCCCGCTGCGGGCCGACGAGCTCGACCTGTTCGGCCCGGGTGCCCCCGCCGTGCTGGACGAGCTGGTCGACCGGGGATGGCTGCGGCGGCGCTCGTCGGGCTGGTACTGGACGCACCCCGAGCCCGCGAACCGGCTGACGGACCTGCGGGGTGCCGGCGGCGAGCCGGTGCGGGTCGTGGAGTCCGAGACGGGCCGGCTGCTCGGCACGGTCGACGCGGCCGCCGCCGACTCGACGGTCCACCCCGGCGCCGTCTACGTGCACCAGGGGACCACCTACGTGGTCGATGGCCTTTCGCTCGAGGACGGCATCGCCCTGGTGACGCGGCGCGCCGTCGACTACGGCACGTGGGCCCGGTGGGTGACCTCGACGGAGGTCCGGCGCGTCGACCACGAGGTCGCGTGGGGGCCCGTGACGTGGGGGTTCGGCGCGGTGGACGTCACCAGCCAGGTGCTCGGCTACCAGCGCAAACGCCTCCCCGACCTGCAGGTGCTCGGCTCGGAGGAGCTCGACCTGCCGGCGCGGACCCTGCCGACGACCGCCGTCTGGTGGACGGCGCCCGCCTCGGTCCTGTCGGAGGCCGGCGTCACCGCCGAGCTGGCCCCGGGTGCGCTGCACGCCGCCGAGCACGCGTCGATCGGCCTCCTGCCGTTGCTCGCGACGTGCGACCGCTGGGACCTGGGTGGCCTGTCGACGGTGCAGCACCCGGACACCGAGACGGCCACGGTGTTCGTGCACGACGGCTACCCCGGTGGCGCCGGGTTCGCCGAACGCGGCTTCCACCTCGGGGCTGCGTGGCTGCGCGCCACGCGTGACGCCATCGCCGGGTGCGGCTGCGCGTCCGGGTGCCCCGGCTGCGTCCAGTCGCCGAAGTGCGGCAACGGCAACGAGCCCCTCGAGAAGGACGCCGCGATCCGCCTGCTCGACGCGGTGCTGGCGCACGCCCCCGCGTAGCGGTGCCGTCACGGCGGCCGGGGCCCCGCCCGGGCCGTCACGTGGGCGGCGCCGAGCGGGGTGGTCACGACGGCGTCGACCGCGACCTGGCCCGGGCGGGGCTCGGAGCAGTGCGCGAGCGTGCCGCCGTTGTGCACGGCGACGTCCCGCGCCCTCCCGCACGGGTCGCCGACGCCGGGGATCCCGAACGCCGCGCGCTGCGCCTGCTGGGCGGCCGCCAGCGCCGACAGGTCCGCCACCAGCTGGGCGCGGGCGTGGGCGCCGGTCGCCTGGACCAGCAGACCGAGGGCAACCGCGAGCACGACGACCACCGCGCCGACGGCCAGCGTCAGGACCGAGCCGGCGCCCTCGTCGGAGCGCCACCCCGCGCGGACCGTCGCGGCCCGCGCGCTCACGGCTCGACCGGCAGGCCGGCGGTCGCGTCAGCGGTCAGGCCGTCGAGCAGCACGCCGCCGAGGACCGGCACGCGCACGGTGACGTCGACCCACCCGTCGGCCCGCGCCACGGTCGTCGACGCACCACCGCCGGCCGACCTTCGCACCACGAGCGCCACCGCCTCGTCGTCGTCGCCCAGCGCCGCCGCCCGAGCGCCCGCCCGCGCCGCATCGGTGCACCTGATCTGGGCGATGCCCGCGGCGACCAGCGCGAGCACGAGCCCGAGCAGGACGACCACGCTCACCATGCCGACCGCGAGCTCGACCGTCACGGCTCCGCCGTCGCGTCCGCGCCTCACTGGCTGAGCGCGCGGTGGACCAGGTCGGTCAGCATGCCGCGCACCTCGTCGCTGCGGAGCACGAGGGCCAGCAGGCCGGCGAACGCCACCGCGGCCATCGTCACCATGGCGTACTCGGCGGTCGTCGTCCCGGCGTCACCGGCCACCTCGCCGGTCCGCCACCCAGGCATGCGCCACTGGCCCAGCCCCCGCACCGCAGCCTGTGCCGCCGCTTGCACGCGGCTCCTCGTCCGCCGCGCACTGCGCGCCGCCCTCGTCGTGCCCCCGTCGCCCGTGCCTGCCCCGTCCATGCCTGCTCCCTCCTCCGACGCCGGCCGGACGGCCGACCGGACGAGCGTCCCGACGACCGAGGACCGTGCCGGCCGGACCGCGGGCCTCCCCCGGATGGGCGCACCCGGACGACGGGCTGTGGTCGCCTCACCCGAGGAGGCTGCTCGACAGCGAGACCACCACCGGTACGAGTCCCACCAGCACGAACGCCGGCAGGTAGCAGAGGGTCAGCGGGAGGACCAGCTGCACGCCGAGCCTCCCGGCGGCCGCCCGGGTCTCCGCTCGACGCCGCGAGCGCAACCGGTCCGCGGCCGTCCGCAGCAACGGCACCGGCGACGCACCTGCCGTCCACGCGGGTTCGAGCGCCCTCGCCACCGCGAGCGCCGCCGCGCCGCCGCCGGCCCACGCGACGTCCCACGACGCGCCCAGCGTGAGCGCCCGGGCGGCGCGCACCAGCGCCTCCCCCGCATGGCCGGGCCAGGCGGTGCCCACCGACACGAGGGCTGTCGGAACGGGTGCGCCCGCCGCGAGGGCGACGGCCACCAGGTCGAGGAGGAGCGCCGGATCGACCGCGGACGACCGGGCGGGGTCTCGAGGGTGCCCAGGCCGGCCGGCGGTCGTCGTCCCGGGCCGGCGCTCCCGGCCCGCCGTGCGACCACCCACCGGGCTGCTCATCACCGACCCGTCCTCCGCCGCTGAGCCCGTGCCGCTCGCCGTCGGCACGGTCCCTCGACGCGCCACGTCTCGAACGCTCCGGCCGGCGGCCCATGGCAGCGCCGCCACCAGGAGGGCGAGCACCGCGATCCCAGTCACGGCACGGTCCCCCTCACGGCGTGGTCCCCGCCACGCCCAGTTCCCAGCACGGCGGGATCCCGGTCCCGCGCGGCCCCGGCCACGCGCCGTCCCGGCCACGGCGCGATCCCGGCGACCGTGCGAGCCGGTGACAGTGCCGTCCCCGTCACGGCGCGGTCCCGGCGCGCGCTACGCGGCGCAGCAGTGTCGTGCTCCACGCATGGCCGATGACGACCAGGGCCAGGCCGAGCACACCGGCCGCGGTCCCGACGCCGCCGCCGATCAGCTGGCCGATCGGGTCGGCGCCGAGCGCCGTGCCGAGCACGACGCCGAGCGCGGGCAACCACAGGAGCACGCGGGCGGACGAGCGGGGACCGGCCAGCGCCGCGTCCACCTCGGCCGCCGCCTCGGCCTGCGCCGCGATCGCGGCGGCCACCTGGTCGAGGACGCCGGACAGCGGTGCGCCGAGCTCGTCGGCCACCCGCGCCGCGGCGACCACCGCGGCGAGCGGTGGCGGCGGCGAGCCGCGCGCGCGACGAGCGGGGCCGGCGACCGTGGCGAGCTGTGCGACAGTCGGCACGCGGTCCGCGACGGGGAGCCCGAGGACGCCGCTCCAGGCGTCCGCCGGCGCCGTCCCCGCCCGCAGCAACGCCGCCACCTCGACGAGCGCCCCCGCGAGCCGGGCCTCGCCGCGATCCGCGGCGGACCGTCGTGCGCCGAGCCGGCGGCCGGGTGCGCGTGCGCCGGGGCCGGTCGTGGTCCGCCGGCCGGCCGGTGCGGGCGGCCGACGTCGGGCGCCACCCGCGCACGCGACCGCCGCGCTGCCGAGCAGGCCGACGAGAACGCCGAGGCCGGTCACCGCCCACCGGCCACGGCATCCACGCCGTCCCACGCGACGACCTCCCTACCGAGCCGACGCGCCAGCGCCTGCCAGCCGGGACCACGGTCGACAACGCCGTCCGCGGCGCACCGCAGCGCCGGCACCACCTCCAGCTCGCCACCGGGGGCGCGGCGCACGACGGCGATCTCCTCGAGGTGCCGTACCGTCCGGCCCGGCCCCACCCGCCGCAGGTGCAGCACCGCGTCGACCGCCGAGGCGGCCTGCGCCGCGAGCGCGTCCCGCGACAGCCCCGCCAGCGAGCCGAGCGCCTCGAGCCGGGCGGCCACGTCGGACGCGGCGTTGGCGTGGACCGTGGCGAACCCGCCCTCGTGGCCGGTGTTGAGGGCGGCCAGGACGTCGCGCACCTCGGCGCCGCGGCACTCGCCGAGCACGATGCGGTCCGGCCGCATCCGCAGCGCCTGGCGCACCAGCTCGGGCAGGTCCACCCGCCCCGCGCCGTCGACGTTCGCACGCCGCGTCACCAGCCGCACCACGTGCGGGTGCGACGGCTGCAGCTCGCCGCTCTCCTCGATGAGGACGATCCGCTCGTCGGGCGGCACGAGGGACAGCAGGCTCGCCAGGAGCGTCGTCTTGCCCGAGCCGGTCGCGCCGCTGATGAGGACGGTTGCGCGCGCGGCGACGAGCGCGCGCAGCACGGGCGCCGCCGAGGGCGCGACCGTCCCGCACGCGGTGAGCTCCTCCACCGTGAATGGCCGCGCCCGGACCACGCGCAGCGACAGCAGCGCGCACGGCCCACCGAGGGGCGGGAGCACCGCGTGCAGGCGGGTGCCGTCGGGCAGCCGGGCGTCTGCGGTCGGCGCCGCGTCGTCGAGTCGCTGGCCACCGGCGGCCGCGAGGCGGACCGCCAGGGCACGGACGTCGGTCGCCGACGCGAACCGGGTGGCCGTCTGCGACAGCCGTCCGTGGCGCTCGACCCACACCTCGTCGGGCGCGTTGACCAGGACGTCCGTCACCGCCGGATCGTCGAGCCACCGCTGCAGCGGGCCGGCGCCGAGCAGCTCGTCGCGCACCTGCCGCACGGCGAGCTCGAGGTCCTCCGGGCCGAGGAGCGTCCCGGAGTCGCGCACGGCGACGACGACCGCGGCTCGCAGCGCGGCGGGGTCCGCGCCGTCGCCGTCCGGCCGCGAGGAGCCGAGCCGGGCCCGGACGGCGGCCACGAGCGCCGGCGTCACGACCGGGAGGTCGTCGGCCACGGCGGTCACAGCAGGCGCTCCAGGACCGCGGCGGCGGCCCTCCCGGCCGGCCCGCGCGACGGCACCAGTCCCTGCTCGGCGGCCCGCACGAGCGCTCGATCGGGCCGGCCGCTCCACAGCATCGGCACTCCGACGGCCTCCGCCAGCTCATCGGCCCCCAGCCCGCCCGGTCCCGGGCCACGCACGACGAGCCCCGCGGCGACCTCGGCGAGGGCCGGCAGGAGCGACATCGCGCCGGCCACGGAGCGCAGGTCGCGGCCCGCCACCAGGGCGACCCGGTCGCACCGGCCGAGCACCGGGTGCCTGGCCAGCACCGCCGCCCGCCCGAGGTCGACGACGACGCAGCCCGACGCCCGCGCCAGCGCGCCCACCACGTCGGCGGCCGTCTCCGGCTCCACGGCACCCGGCCGAGCCCGGTCGCACGAGAGCAGCGCCACGCGGCCCCAGCGCGGGAGCAGCGCGACGACGTCTCGGCCGTCCACGTCGCCGCGCGCCCGCGCGAGGTCCGGCCAGCGCGCGCCCGCCTGCTCCTCCAGCCCGACGAGCACGTCGAGCCCGCCCGACGCCGCCTCCAGGTCGACGAGGACGGTCGCTGTGCGCCGGGACGCCCGCAGGGCGACGAGGGCGGCGAGCGTCGAGGCGCCGACACCGCCGCGCGCGCCGACGACGCCGACGACCACGCCCCCGTCCACCCGCACCTCCATCCGTCGCCCGCCGTGTCGCCCGCCGTGTCGCCCGCCGTGTCGCCCGCCGTCGTCCCGGCACCTCGTCCGCGTTCGCCCTCGTCCGGGCCGACCGGCAACGTCCGCGACGCCACCCTGACGACGGCCCACGGCCCCCCGCCGCGCCTCGCACCGAGCGGGCGGAGCCGGACCCGGCCGATCGGGCTGTGGTCGGTTCGTCGCCTGCGCGTCGGCACCCCCGGCTACTCTCGGCGCGGGGCGCTGACCCGGTTCGTGCGGTGCACGCCCCGTGGGCCGGCCACCGGTCGGCTCGTCTGGTCGAGGGGAGGGCGCATGGACGGCACCTCGCGCGCGGCGGCGTTCTTCGACCTCGACAAGACGATCATCGCCACCTCGTCGGCCACCGCCTTCAGCCGCCCCTTCCTGGCGGAGGGCCTGCTCACCCGGCGGGCCATGCTGCGCGGCGCGTACGCCCAGCTCGTCTTCCTCATGGGCGGCGCCGACGAGGCGCAGACCGAGCGGCTGCGCGCGCAGCTGTCCCGCATGGTCACCGGCTGGGACACCGCTCAGGTGGGCGCGATCATCCGGCAGACCCTGCACGAGTCGATCGACCCCACGGTGTACGCGGAGGCGGTCACGCTCATCGGGGAGCACCATGCGGCGGGACGCGACGTGGTCGTCGTGTCCGCGTCGGGCGCCGAGCTGGTCCGCCCCATCGCCGAGCTGGTCGGCGCCGACGACGTCATCGCCTCCCGCATGGAGGTCGTCGACGGCCGCTACACCGGCCACATCGACCGCTACGTCTACGGGCAGGAGAAGGCGGACGCGATCGCCGAGCTGGCGGCCGAGCGTGGCTACGAGCTGGCCGACTGCTACGCCTACTCCGACTCGATCACGGACACCCCGATGCTCGAGGTCGTCGGGCACGCGTTCGTGGTCAACCCCAACGGCGCCCTGCGCCGCCTGGCCGACGAGCGCGGCTGGGGTGCGCTCCGGTTCGAGCGGCCGGTCAGCCTCCGGCCCTTCGCGACGCGCCGCTCCCGGCTCGCCGCGGCGGGGATCGTCGGCCTCGTCGTGCTCGCGGCCGCCCTCGGCTGGCTGCTGGGCCGCCGGCACCGGGCTTCGGGGGTCTGAGGGCGTCCACATCCCGGCCGAGCGTCTCGCGATCCGACCGGCGCCCGTGCGCCACCTGTGCCGATGCCGCCAGGGGTAGGCAAGGCGCGCGCCAGGCGTTATCAAAGAGTCACAACTGAAGACCGAGGGCACCCACGCGCAGGATGGCCCCCCTAGGGGCAGGTCGACCGGGCTGGACCCGTTGCGACACTCGCGGTGCACGCATGATCACCCTCGAGCCTCAGGACGACGACGGCGTCCCCTGACGGGGCGCCGTCGTCGGTGCGACCTCATGACCTGGTGCGCGCACCGCGCCGGTGCCAGGGTGTCGGCATGCAGCCGACCCTCGCGGTGCGCCGCTCCCGCCTCGCCACCACCACCCGCACGGTCGTCCTCGTCGCCGGCGTCCTCCTGCTGCTGGGAGCGTGCGCGGCGGGGGTCAACCCCGAGGTCGGGACGCCACCACCGGGCGCGACCGCACCGGCCGGGTTCTGGCTCGGCCTGTGGCACGGGATCATCCTGCCGATCACCTGGATCGTGTCCCTGTTCACCAGCACCGTCAGCCCGTATGAGGTCCACAACAGCGGCAACTGGTACGACGTCGGGTTCGTCCTCGGCATCTCGCTGGTCTTCGGTGGACCCCTGGGCGCCCGCCGCGCCAGGAGGCGCTGACGCGCCCTGCCGCCTCGGCGTGCACACAATGACGGCATGGTCTCGGCGCCGAGCGTCTCGTCGTCCATCACCGCGCGCCTCAAGGTGCGCGCCCGACCGACCGCAGTCAGCGAGCTGACGGCGGCCATCGAGATCGCCGGCGGCATCGTCACCGCCCTCGACGTGCAGTCGTCGGGCCGCGAGCAGATGACGGTCGACGTCACCTGCGACACCCGCGGCGAGGAGCACGCCGCGGCGATCGTCGCCGCGATGGAGGTGCTGCCCGGGATCGTCGTCGAGCGCGTCAGCGACCGGACCTTCCTCGCCCACCTCGGCGGCAAGCTGTCGATCGAGGCCAAGGTGCCGCTGCGCAACCGCGACGACCTGTCGATGATCTACACGCCCGGCGTCGCGCGGATCTGCGAGGCGATCGCCGCGCGGCCCGACGACGCGCGGCGCCTGACGATCAAGCGCAACACCATCGCCGTGGTGACCGACGGCACCGCGGTGCTGGGCCTGGGCAACATCGGACCCCTCGCCGCCCTCCCGGTGATGGAGGGCAAGGCCGTGCTCTTCAAGCGGTTCGCCGACATCGACGCGTTCCCCATCGCGCTCGACACCACCGACGTGGACCAGATCGTCGAGACCGTCTGCAACATCGCACCGGTGTTCGCGGGCATCAACCTCGAGGACATCTCGGCCCCCCGGTGCTTCGAGGTGGAGCGGCGGCTGCGCAGCCGCCTCGACATCCCGGTGTTCCACGACGACCAGCACGGCACGGCGATCGTCGTCGTCGCCGCCCTGACCAACGCGCTCAAGGTGGTCGGCAAGGAGATCGGCGCGGTCCGCATCGTCCTGTCCGGCGCCGGCGCCGCTGGCACCGCGGTGCTGCGGCTGCTGCTCGCCGCCGGGGCCCGGGACGTCGTCGTGGCGGACATCGACGGGATCGTCCGCCCCGACCGCCCCGGGCTGCCCGACTCCCTGCGCTGGACCGCCGAGCACACCGACGCCCGCGGCCTGTCGGGGCCTATCGCGGGCGCGCTCAAGGGCGCGGACGTGTTCATCGGCGTCTCGGCGCCGGACGTCATCACGGGTGAGGACGTCGCCACCATGGCCCCCGACGCGATCGTCTTCGCCCTGGCCAACCCCCGCCCCGAGGTCGACGCCGACGAGGCGGCGCGCTACGCCACGGTCGTCGGCACCGGCCGTTCCGACTGGGCCAACCAGATCAACAACGTGCTGGCGTTCCCCGGGGTGTTCCGCGGCCTGCTCGACGCGCAGTCCCGCACCGTGAACGACGAGATGCTCCTGGCGGCCGCCTACGCCCTGGCGTCGACCGTCAAGGACGACGAGCTCAACCCGGCCTACATCGTGCCGAGCGTCTTCCATCCGGACGTCACGTCCGTGGTCGCGGCCGCGGTGGCGAACGCGGCGCGGCAGGCGCACTGGGGGTAGCCCGGTCGCGGGCCATGGCCAGGCCATTCGTCCCACGAATTCGCGGGACGATCCCGCACGCTGGTCGGCGTGCTGAGCATCGAGCAGGGCGTCGACCTCCAGGCCGACGCCGCGGTCCACAAGTCCGACCTGTTCCGGACCCCCGGGCCGTTCCTCGTCCGCACCATGCTCGCCGGCGCCTACATCGGCATCGGCGTCCTCATCATGGTGACGGCGGGCGGACCCCTGAAGCAGGCCGGGTCACCGTGGGCGCCGCTGGTGCAGGGGCTCGTGTTCGGCGTCGCGCTGACGATCGTCGTCGTCGCCGGTGCCGAGCTGGCCACCTCGGCGATGATGATCCTCACGCAGGGCGTGTGGCGCCGCCGCGTCGCGCCCGGCCGGGCCGCCCTCGTCCTGCTCGCCGTCCTCGTCGGGAACCTGCTCGGTTCCATGGCCTTCGCCGCCCTGGTCCACGCCTCGGGCGTGCTGGGCCCGGGCACCCCCGCCGGAGCCACGCTCGCCGGGATGATCGAGCACAAGGCCGCCACCGGCGACGGGCAGCTGTTCGTCCGCGGCATCCTGTGCAACCTCCTGGTCTGCCTCGCCATCTGGTGCGCCGGGCGGCTGGAGTCCGAGGGCGCCAAGATCGCCGTCGTCTTCGCGTGCGTCATGGTGTTCATCACGTCGGGCTTCGAACACGTCGTCGCCAACATGACGACGTTCTCGCTGGGCCTGTTCGCCGGCCTGCCCCACGCCACCGTCGGCGAGCTCGCGCGCAACGTGCTGTTCGTCGGGCTCGGCAACATCGTGGGCGGCGCGCTGCTCGTCGGCGCGCCCTACGCGTACGGCGCCGGGACGCGGCACCACGGTCCCGCCACCGTCCGGCGGCCCGCCGACGACGAGCCGGGGGCCCTGGTCGGCGCCGGTGCGGGGCGCGACACGGGCCTCTGACGAGGCACAAGGCCCGCACAGCCAATAGCGTGAACCCCGTCACGCGCCTGACAGGCGCGACGTGAGGCGAGGAGAACGCGATGAGCACCTCCGACGAGCAGCACGCCACCGACCAGACCGCGGCCGACGAGACCACCGAGCCCGCGACCGGCCCGGGGAGCGCCGCGACGCCCGTGACGGCGCCGTCCGGCGAGCCCGTGGCCGCCCCCGAGGCGGCGGCAGCCAGCGGCGAGACGCCCGCCGCCAGGGGCGGCGTGCCGGCCGATGAGAAGCCCGCGACGGTGGCGGCGCCGGCCGGCGCGACCCCCGCGCCACCGACCGCCCCGAGCACCACCTCTCCGGTCGGCCCGGCCGCGCCGCCGACGGGTTCGCCGGCCCCCGCCGCAGGCTCGGCGTCCGCGGCCAACGTGCCGCCCAGCACCCGCCAGGTGCCGCCGAACCCGCAGCCCAGCCCGCAGCCGGGCCTCGCACCGGCACCGCCCGTCCCGGGCGGCCCCGCGGCTGGCCCCTCGGGCGGCCCCGCGGCCGGACCCGCCCCGTCGACCTCGACGGCGATGCCGGCCGCTCCGATGCGCCCGGTGTCCACGCCGGCGCCCGCCGACCTGGACGCCAGCGCGCGCCACGCGGCCCTGCGGCCCACGCCCGTCCCGCCCGACCCGGCCATGCCGACCCCGACCCGCCCGCTCCCCGGCGCCCCCGAGCGCACCGGCGCCGCTCCGGCCGCCACGGGCGCCGCGGGGCTGGCGGCCGCGGGAGCGGCCGGAGTCGCAGCGGCCGGCACCGCCGCGCACACCGCGGCGGGCACCGCGGCGACCACCGCCGGCGCCCCCACCACGGTGATGCCCCCCGCGACGCCGAAGGCGACCGACGACTCGGCTCTCTTCCCCGACCCCAACGCCCCGCGCACCATCACCCTCGGCACGCACGTGCTGGGCATCCTCGTCGGGATCGTCCTGCCGGTGGCCGCGACCCTGGTCACGGCGCTGGGCATCTCGCGGATCCTCGTCGTCGAGGTGGACGGCTGGGTCGCGAAGGTCGACGTCCTCGGCATCGTGCTCGTCTCGCTCGGCGCGCTCCTGCTGCTCGCCTGCGCGCTGCTGTCGCTGTGGACCCCGTACGTCGGGCTCGTCGGCGGCGTCATCCTGACGGTGGCGGGGGCGTTCGCGCTGTTCGCACCAGGGGTGGCGCGCACCGGCATCCTCAACGTGCTGACGTCCGAGGGGTGGCGGCCGACCGTCGAGGAGACGATCGTCGTGGCGACCTCGGGGACGGTCGCCGTCGTCGGTGTCCTGCTGCTCGGGGCCGGGATCGTGTCGTCGGTGGCGCGCCGGCACGGCATCCGCCTGGGCGCCTTCCGGGAGCGCCACCGCACCGCCTGACCGGCCCGTTCGTTCCCGCCGCACCCTCGACCCGGTAGGTCTAAAGTCCCAGGGGCAAGCACCTGCACCGTCGTCGTTGCCGGAGGACGCCGTGACCGATCCCGCTCCCGAGCCGGGCGCGCTGGAGAACCTGCTCAGCGAGGAGCGTCGCTTCCCGCCCGCCCCCGAGTTCGTCGCGCAGGCGAACGCCCACCAGGACCTGTACGCGTGGGCGGCCGCCGACCGCGTCGGCTTCTGGGCGGACCAGGCGCGCGAGCTCGTCGACTGGGACACGCCCTTCACGCAGACGCTCGACTGGTCCGGCGCACCATTCGCGACGTGGTTCGCCGACGGGACCCTCAACGCGTGCGACAACGCCGTCGACCGGCACGTGCGGGCCGGGCGCGGCGATCGCGTGGCGTTCTACTTCGAGGGCGAGCCCGGCGACGGCCGGACGATCACGTACGCGGAGCTGCAGCGCGAGGTGTCCAAGGCCGCCAACGCGCTGCAGGCCCTCGGCGTCACCACCGGCGACCGGGTGGCGCTCTACATGCCGCTCATCCCCGAGGCCGTCATCGCCATGCTGGCCTGCGCGCGCATCGGGGCGCCGCACTCGGTGGTGTTCGGCGGCTTCTCCGCCGAGGCGCTGCACAGCCGGATCCTCGACGCGCAGGCCAAGCTCGTCGTCACCGCCGACGGCGGGTACCGCCGCGGCAACCCGACCGGGCTCAAGCCGGCGGTCGACGAGGCGCTGGCGAAGGGCGCGCCGACGGTGGAGCACGTCCTCGTCGTGCGCCGCACGGGACAGCACGTGGACTGGACCGACGGCCGGGACCTGTGGTGGCACGAGGCGGTCGAGGCCGCGTCCGACGAGCACGCGCCCGTGCCCGTGCCGGCCGAGCACCCGCTGTTCATCCTCTACACGTCCGGGACGACGGGGAAGCCCAAGGGGATCTTCCACACGACCGGCGGCTACCTGACCCAGTGCGCGTACACCCACCTCAACGTGTTCGACCTCAAGCCCGAGACCGACGTCTACTGGTGCACCGCCGACATCGGCTGGGTCACCGGCCACTCGTACGTGGTCTACGGACCCCTGGTCAACGGCGCCACCCAGGTGATCTACGAGGGCACCCCCGACACCCCCGACCGCGGCCGCTGGTGGGACATCGTCCAGAAGTACCGCGTGTCGATCCTGTACACCGCACCGACCGCCATCCGTACATGCATGAAGTGGGGCGACGACATCCCGGCGGCGCGCGACCTGTCCTCCCTGCGCGTGCTCGGCTCCGTGGGCGAACCCATCAACCCCGAGGCGTGGACCTGGTACCGACGGGTGATCGGCGGCGACCGGACGCCGGTCGTCGACACGTGGTGGCAGACGGAGACGGGCGCCATCATGATCAGCCCGCTGCCCGGGGTCACCGACGCGAAGCCGGGCTCGGCGCAGACGCCGCTGCCCGGCGTCGCCGCCGAGGTGGTCGACGACGAGGCCAAGCCCGTGCCCAACGGCTCCGGCGGGTACCTCGTCATCACCGAGCCGTGGCCCGCGATGCTGCGCGGCATCTGGGGCGATCCCGACCGCTACGTCGACACGTACTGGTCGCGGTTCGCCGGGCTGTACTTCGCCGGTGACGGCGCCAAGAAGGACGACGACGGCGACATCTGGCTGCTCGGCCGGGTCGACGACGTGATGAACGTGTCCGGGCACCGCCTGTCGACCACCGAGATCGAGTCCGCGCTCGTCTCGCACCCGTGGGTCGCCGAGGCGGCGGTCGTCGGCGCGTCCGACGAGACCACCGGGCAGGCGGTCGTCGCCTTCGTCATCCTGCGCGGCGACTCGGAGGGTCAGACGAAGGCGCCGGCGGAGGTCGAGGCGGAGCTGCGCGCACACGTGGCGACGCAGATCGGCCCGATCGCCAAGCCGCGCCAGGTGCTCGTCGTGCCGGAGCTGCCGAAGACGCGGTCGGGGAAGATCATGCGGCGCCTGCTGCGGGACGTGGCCGAGCACCGCGTCGTCGGCGACGCGACGACGCTGGCCGACCAGTCGGTGATGGAGATGATCGCGGCCGGCCTGGCGAACCCCACCAGCTCCGCCGACTGACCCGCCCCGCCCCGCCCCGCCCAGCCCCCGCCCCAGCCCCGCCCAGCCCGCCCAGCCCCGGCTCCGCTCCGCGTCGATATCTCCACGTCGCGTCGACACCTGCACCTGTCGACGCGACGTGGAGATGTCGATGCCGGCGGCTTGGGGCGGGTCGGATGAGGGACCGACGGTCGCGTGGGTCACCCGAGGCCGCGTGTTGACCCCGCAATGATGGCCGCTTGACCTGCGCCAATACTTCTCGAAACGATTCGACGCGCCGCGCGGCGCGGGGTTAGCCTCGTGCGCGAGGCCCACCGCCCGGCGCACCCCGGGCGGCCCGACGCCCCGCCCGCCCTCGTCGAAACGCCGCGCCCCCTCCGATGACCAGAAACCTCACCGCCGGACCGCCCACCCGGCTCATCGTCCTGTTCACGCTGCCCCTGCTCGTCGGCAACGTGTTCCAGCAGCTGTACCAGTTCACCGACGCCGCGGTCGTCGGGCGGCTGGTCGGCCTCGACGGCCTCGCCTCGGTCGGCGCCACGAACGGGCTCGTCTTCCTGCTCATCGGGTTCACGTGGGGTTCGTCGGCCGGCCTGGCGATCCCGACCGCCCGCGCCTTCGGCGCCGGGGACATGACCGCGATGCGGCGGTTCGTCGCCGCCGGCGCCTACGTCTCGGCCGCCCTCGCGGCGATCATCATGGTCGTCGGGACGCTCGCTGCCCGGCCCTTGCTGCACCTGATGGACACCCCGCCGGAGATCATCGACGGCTCGGTCGCCTTCATCACCATGACGTGCCTCGGCGGCGGCGCCATGGTGGCGTTCAACTTCCTCTCGTCGACCATCCGGGCGCTCGGCGACAGCCGCACGCCGCTCGTCTTCCTCGTCATCTCCTGCTGCCTCAACGCCGGGCTCTCGCTGGCCTTCGTCGGCGGGCTGCACATGGGCGTGCGCGGCGCCGCGCTGGCGACGGTCATCGCCCAGCTGGTCTCGGTGGTGCTGTGCCTGGGCCTCATCGCGCGCCGCATGCCCGAGCTGCACCTCTCGCGCGACGACTGGCGCCCGCGCTGGCACGAGATGGCCGAGCCGGTGCGCATCGGCCTGCCGATGGGCTTCTCGATGTCGGTCATCGCGATCGGCTCGCTCGTGCTGCAGTACGGCATCAACGGCCTGGGGGCGGAGTCGGTCGCGGCGTTCACCGCCGCGCTGCGCGTCGACCAGCTGGCGGCAGCGCCGCTCAACTCGTTCGGCATCGCCATGGCGACGTTCGTCGCGCAGAACCGCGGCGCGCGGCAGTGGCACCGGATCCGCACCGGCGTCTTCCGGATCAGCTTCGTGTCGATCGGCATCGCGGTCGTCGTCGGCCTGACGCTGGTCGCGGTCTCGGGGCCGATCGCCGAGCTGTTCGTCGGCCCCGGTCAGGCCGGCGTCGTCGCCATGGTGCGCCAGTACTTCCTGGTCAACGGCGCGCTCTACTCGATCCTGGCGATGGTCTTCATCCTCCGGAACACCGTGCAGGGGCTGGGCCTGGCCGCGGTGCCCACCCTGTCCGGCTTCCTCGAGCTCGTCATGCGCGCGACGGCGGGCCTCGTCCTGGTGCACCGCTTCGGGTTCCTCGGCGTGTGCTTCGCGGCGCCGCTCGCGTGGGTCGGCTCGGTGATCCCGACGTCGATCGCCTGGACGGTCCAGCGGCGACGGCTCGTCGAGGAGGAGCGCCTGGCGGCGGCGGGCGCGGCACCCGGGCCGCGGCGGGTCGACGAGCGGGCGGGCGCCGGCGTGGCGCACGACGAGCGGGCAGGAGCCGGCGCGCGGTTCGACGAGCGGGCGAGCGAGCCCGTGCCGTACGACGCGCTCACCGCCGAGTCCGAGCTGGAGGCCCTCGGCGAGTCCGCGTCGTTGGCCACGCCCGCCTGACCGGGCGTGGGCACCGCACCGCGCGGTGCCGCGACCGGGACCGGCCACGGCGACCCTCGACGGCGCCTCAGGTGCGGCTTCGGGCCGCGAGGAACCTGCCGATCACCGGCAGTTCGCTGATGCCCTCGGCGCCGGCCATGACCACCGCCTGGGTCGCGACGAACTCCGCCGCGTCCAGCACCACGTAGCGCGGCACCCACGCCGGGGAGAACTTCTCGTTGAACGCGGCGAGCGAGCTCATCTGCGTCTGCTCCGAGAGCCGCTGCAGCACCGGGCGCACCACGGGCTCCCAGGGCGAGCCACCCTCGCCCTGCAGCACCTCGCGCATGACGGCGAAGTTGAGCCCGACGCGGCGCCCGCCGCGGCGGACCACCTCCTCGACCGTGCGCACCACGGTCGTCTCGGTGAGCCCGTTGGGAAGCTTGCCGGCGTCGAGCCGGCGGCGCATGACGTCGAGCGACCAGCCGTCCTCGCACGGCACCCACTGGCAGAAGGCGTCGACGCGGCCCTCGGGGCTGCGGGTGACCGAGAGCATGACGTCGTCGTCGGCCGGGTCGAGAAGCCGCGACAGGGTCATGGAGAAGCCGCGCTCGGCCTCACCCCGGCGGGACTGGGTGGCGATGTCGAGGATCTGCGCCCGGGTCTCGTCGTCCACCTCGCGGGGCGCCAGCACCTGCGTGACGTACCCGGCGCGCTCCACGCGGTTGGCGGCGTTCCGCAGCCCCTTGTGCTGGTGGTCCGCCAGGTCGAGCGAGGGGCCGTCGACGATCGCCTCGCTGCCGAGGTACACCGATCGCAGACCCGAGGCCTCGTACACCGGCAGCCAGTCCGCCGACGCGCCGATGACCGCGACCGACCAGCCGTACGTCGCGGCGTAGTCGGAGAACTCGGCCCACACCTCGGCACGCTCCTCGACGGGTCCGATCGGGTCGGGCGACACCAGGCACACGCCCCCGCGCACCGCGTGCGCCACCACCGAGTGCCCGACGAAGAACCAGTCCTTGTCGTCGCGCAGCGCGAAGTAGTCGAGCGTCCCCGAGCCGTAGGCGCGCACGAGGGCGCGCGCCCGCTCCCGCTCCGCCAGGTGGGCCGCGTGCGGGAGCCGGACCGGCCGCCGCGGTGACGTGAGCGACCACAGCAGCACGGCGACGAAGACGGCGCCGAGGCCGACGGTCAGCCCCGACGAGAGCCGGTGCAGGTGGAGCCGGCGCACGGGGTTGTCGTCGGTCGCGATCGCGAACCCGGCGACGATCCCGCCGACCGTCACCAGCCCGGCAAGCGTGACCAGGCCGGCACGACGCACGTCCCGCCGGCTCGGCAGCACCGGGAACGCCCGTCGCTGCGCGGCGAGCCACACCACGGCGGCCAGCACCAGGACGGTCGGGAGGACGCTCAGCCGGTGCGCCAGGTGCAGCACGCTCGACACGCCGAGCACCGCGACGGTGGCGGCCCAGGCCAACCGATGTCCGCGCCGCAGGCCCCGGGCCCCGATGATCAGGCTGATGCCGGCCATCACCAGCGTGGGTCGCGCGACGTTGCGGTCGACGTCCCACGCCACCGGGTCGAGCACCGTGACGCCGCGCCAGGGATGGCGCCCGACGAGCGCGAGCAGGGTGAGCAGCGCGACGACCAGCACCACGCGCGACGCGACGGCACGCACCCGCACGTAGCGCCGGTGCTCGGCCAGCGCGGCGCGCAGGTCCGCCTCGCGACCCGGCTCGACCGACGGAGCGGCGGCCCGGCTCGGTGCGCTCGGCGACGGGCTGCCCTCGTGACGCGGCTCGCTCGGGTCGGCTGGTGTGGACACGCAGCCAGTGTGGCAGCCGGAGCCCCTTCGCACGGGCAGGTCCTCAGGCCCGCGGAGTACCGTCCGCCGCGTTCGTCGCCCGATGGGAGGAACCTTCACGTGAAGATCACGAAGCTGCCGCACGCCTGCTTCGTCGTCGAGCAGGACGGCGCCGCGCTGCTCGTCGACCCGGGCAGCTACGTCGACTACGACCGCGACCTGGCCCCGTTCGTCGGGCGGGCCGTCGGGGTGCTCGTCACGCACGTTCACGGCGACCACTTCGCGCCCGCGACCCTCGAGCGCATCCTGGCCACCCGGCCCGGCCTGCCGGTCGTCGCCACCTCCGACGTCGCGGCCGCCGTGCCCGGCGCCTCCACCTGGCCGGGCGCCGGCGGCAGCGTCGAGATCGGCCCGTTCCACGTCGAGTTCTTCGGGGGCCTGCACCACGAGGTCGGGGCGCCGACGCGCGACGAGAACTTCGGCATCGTCGTGAACGGCCTGCTGGCGTACCCCGGCGACTCGTACGACGTGCCGCCGGTCACGCCGGCGGTCCTGGCGGTCCCCACCGGCGGCCCGTGGGCGCGGACCACCGACGCGATCGCGTACCTCGCCGCGGTGAGGCCGACGGCCTTCGGCTTCGGGGTGCACGACGTCCACCTCTCGGAGCTGGGCCAGCAGATGACCGCGACCTTCATGGGCCGCGCCCAGGCGGCCGCCGACTACCGGTACGTGCCGGTCGGCGGGAGCTTCGAGGTCTGACGCAGCCGGCTCAGCGGCCGGCGTCGAGCACCCGAAGCAGGTTCTGCACGGCCTCGCGGCCGGCGCGGTTGGCGCCGATCGTCGACGCGCTCGGGCCGTAGCCGACGAGCTGGACCCGGTGGTCGGCCGCCACCTGCGTGCCGTCCATGACGATCCCGCCGCCGGGGCCGCGCAGCCCGAGGGGTGCGAGGTGGTCCAGCGCCGCCCGGAAGCCGGTGGCCCACAGGATGGTGCGCGCCTCGACCGTCGTCGGGCCGTCGACCCACCCGACGGGCGCCGGGCCCGCGGGGAAGACGACGCCCTCGGGCACCACCCGCTCGAACATCGGCCGCGCCCGCAGCACGCCGGCGGCGATGCCCTCGCGGTACACCGGGGTCAGCGGCAGGCCGGTCGCCGACACCACCGAGCCCGGCGGCAGGCCCGCGGCCGTCCGCTCGGCCACCCGGGCGACGGAGTCGCGCCCGTACTCGGGCGTGAACTCGGCGTCGACCCACTGCGGCGGGCGTCGGGTGACCCAGGTGGTCGCGGTCAGCGGCGCGAGCAGCAGGAGGATCTGGACCGCGGACGTGCCGCCGCCGACGACGACCACCGGGCCGTCGGCCAGCTCGCCCGGCGTGCGGAAGTCCCGCGTGTGGAGCTGCCGGCCGCGGAACGTCCACTGCCCCGGGTAGGCCGGCCAGAAGGGCTTGGTCCACGTGCCCGACGCGTTGACGAGCCCGCGGGCGCGCCACAGCACGGCCGCCTCCGGGTGGTCCACGTGGTGGGTCGAGACGACGAGACGGCCGGTGCCGTCGTCGGTCACCCGGTCCGCGCGCACCGGCCGCTGCACCTGCAGCTCGAACGCCTCCTCGTACTGCCCGAAGTACTCGGGCACGACGAGCGCGGCGGGCTCGCCGTCGCCCGTCGGCCGCAGGGCCATCCCGGGCAGGTCGTGGACGCGGTGCGCGGCGCCCATCGTCAGCGCGGGCCAACGGTGCTGCCACGCGCCGCCGGGGCGGGGGTTCTCGTCGAGCACGACGAAGGTGCGGGCGGCGCGCTCCCAGCCGGACGTGCCGACGGCGACGAGCCCGGCGCGGCGCAGGTGGTAGCCGGCCGAGAGGCCGGCCTGCCCGGCCCCGACGACGACGACGTCGACGTCGACGACGAGCGGCTCGGACGCCGCCGCCTCGCGCCGCTCCCGCCGCGACCGCCGGCCGGGTGCCGGGGCGGCGAGCGCGGCGTCGCCGTCGGCCTCAGCGGCCTGCCCCGAGACGTCCATCGCCGGACCACCGTAGCCCACGCCGCGAAGGGTCCCCTCGCCGGCCACCCGGACGGCCGAACGCCTGCCGGCGCCCCCGACGGGCGCGGCGCGTGCGCCTCGGACCACCGCCCCCGGACCACGCCGCGGCCACCGGCTCCGCGCCGGCCCGGCCGCTGTGCTGGGATCGGGGCATGGCCCTGCGCGCCGTTCCCGGCCCCCTGCCCGTCCGCGACCGCGACGCCGTGCGCGGCATCGCGGAGCGCGCCGCGGCGACGGACGGCGTCGCCCCGCTCGACGAGGCCGCCCTCCTGGCGATCGCCGACGAGGCGCCCTCCCCCGGCACCCTGACCCACCTGCTGATGGTCGGTGCCGCCGACGAGCCCGCGGGCCTCGTCGGGTACGCGTACGTCGACCGCGGGGGCGCCGTGCCGACCGCGCAGCTCGTCGTCGACCCCGGCTCGCGGCGCCGGGGCCTCGGCCGGGCGCTGCTCGAGGCGGCGGCGGACGCGGCACGTCCCGACGGGACCCTCGAGGTCTGGGCGCACGGCGACCTGCCGGCGGCGCGCGCCCTGGCGGCGGCGGCCGGGTTCACCGCGGTCGACGAGCTGTGGCGGATGTCCCTCGACCTCCGCGGGCGGTCGGCCGACGAGCCCACCTGGCCCGAGGGCCTCGTCGTGCGCCCCTACCGGCCCGGGCACGACGAGGAGGCGTGGCTGGCCGTCAACGCCCGCGCCTTCGCCGACCACCCCGAGCAGGGGCGCTGGACGGCCCACGACCTGGCCGCGCGCGAGCGCGAGCCCTGGTTCGACCCGGCCGGCTTCCTGCTGGCCGGGCGTGCGGACGGCTCGATCGCCGGGTTCGTCTGGACGAAGGTGCACCCGGCCGGTGACCTGGCGGACGAGCCGGTCGGGGAGGTCTACGTCCTCGGCGTCGACCCGTCGGCGCAGGGCGCGGGGCTGGGCCGGGCCCTGACCGCGGCGGGGCTGGCGCACCTGGTGGGCCGCGGCCTGGGAACGGCCGTGCTGTGGGTCGCGGGCGACAACGCCCCCGCGATCCGCACGTACGCGCGCGCCGGGTTCGCCAGGGCCGCCCTCGACGTCCGGTACGCGCGGCGTGCCGCGGGCGACGCGACGCCGCCGGACGGTGCCACGATGGGGGCATGACCGAGGCCCCGACGCTCAGGCCCGCGCTGGCCGCGAGCATCGCCGAGCACCTCGACGCGGAGAACCTCGCCGCGCCCGGGCTCGAGCTCGAACCCCTGCCCGACGGGCGCTTCCTCGACCGTGAGCTGTCCTGGCTGGCGTTCAACCAGCGCGTCCTCGAGCTCGCCGAGGACTCGACCGTGCCCCTCCTCGAGCGGGTGCGGTTCCTGGCGATCTTCGCCTCGAACCTCGACGAGTTCTTCATGGTGCGCGTGGCCGGCCTCAAGCGCCGCATCGCCACCGGGATCGCGGTCACCGCAGCCTCCGGCCTGTCCCCGCGCCAGGTGCTCGAGGCGATCAGCGAGCGGGCCCACGTGCTCATGGCGCGCCACGCCCTCGTCTTCACCAACGAGGTGCAGCCGGCGCTCGCCGAGCAGGGCATCACGATCGTGCGCTGGCGGGACCTGTCCGACGAGGAGCAGGACCGCCTGCACAAGTACTTCCGCCGGCAGATCTTCCCGGTGCTGACGCCGCTGGCCGTCGACCCGGCGCACCCCTTCCCCTACATCTCCGGCCTGTCGCTCAACCTGGCCGTCTCCGTGGTCAACCCCACGAGCGGCAAGGAGCACTTCGCCCGCGTCAAGGTGCCGCCGCTGCTGCCCCGGTTCCTGCCGGTCGACGCCATCGTGCGGCCCGGGGCGCCGGACGGCGGCACGAGCTTCGTGCCGGTCGAGGACGTCATCGCCCAGCACCTCGACTACCTGTTCCCCGGCATGGAGATCCAGGAGTTCCACTCGTTCCGCGTGACGCGCAACGAGGACGTCGAGGTCGAGGAGGACGACGCCGAGAACCTCCTCCAGGCGATGGAGAAGGAGCTGCTGCGGCGCCGCTTCGGCCCACCCGTGCGGCTCGAGGTCGCGGAGGGCATCTCGCCGCGGGTCCGCAAGCTGCTGGTCCGCGAGCTGGAGATGGACGACGAGGACGTCTACGAGCTGCCCGCGCCGCTGGACGCCACCGGCCTCAACCTCGTCGCGGACATCGACCGGCCGGAGCTGCACTACCCGACGTTCGTGCCGACCACCCACCGCCACCTGGCCGAGGTCGAGTCGGCGACGCCGACGGACATCTTCGCCGCGATCCGCGCGCGCGACATCCTGCTGCACCACCCCTACGACTCGTTCTCGACCTCGGTCCAGGCGTTCCTCGAGCAGGCGGCCGCCGACCCGCAGGTGCTGGCCATCAAGCAGACCCTGTACCGCACGTCCGGCGACTCCCCGATCGTCGACGCGCTGATCGACGCCGCCGAGGCAGGCAAGCAGGTGCTGGCCCTCGTCGAGATCAAGGCGCGGTTCGACGAGCAGAACAACATCTCCTGGGCCCGCAAGCTCGAGCAGGCCGGTGTGCACGTCGTCTACGGCATCGTCGGGCTGAAGACGCACTGCAAGCTCTCGCTCGTCGTGCGCCAGGAGAGCGACGGCCTGCGGCGGTACTCCCACGTCGGCACCGGCAACTACCACCCCAAGACCGCGCGGCTCTACACGGACCTCGGCCTGCTCACCGCCGACCCGGAGGTGGGCCAGGACCTCACCCGGCTCTTCAACCAGCTGAGCGGGTACGCGCCCAAGTCGCGGTTCCACCGGCTGCTCGTCGCGCCCCGCTCGGTGCGCGCCGGGCTGATCGAGCGCATCGACCGCGAGGCGGCCGCCGCCCGCGCCGGGCGTCCCGCGTGGATCAAGATCAAGGTCAACTCGATGGTCGACGAGGCCACGATCGACGCCCTCTACCGCGCCTCGCAGGCCGGCGTCCCGATCGACATCTCCGTCCGCGGCATCTGCGCGCTGCGCCCGGGCGTGCCGGGGCTCTCGGAGACGATCCGGGTCCGGTCCATCCTCGGCCGTTTCCTCGAGCACTCGCGGATCTTCGCCTTCGCGCACGCGGACGGGACGCCGCAGGACGGCTACGACTTCGCCGGCCCCGAGGTGTTCATCGGGTCCGCCGACCTCATGCACCGCAACCTCGACCGGCGCGTCGAGACGCTGGTGCGCGTCGCGGACCCCGACCACGTCACCGAGCTCATCGACCTCATCGACCTCGCGATGGACGACGCGACGGCCTCCTGGTACCTCCAGCCGGACGGGGAGTGGGAGCGCCACACCACCGGACCGGACGGGGCCCAGCTCGCCGACCTGCAGGCGGTGCTCATCGCGCGGCAGCGCCGGCGGCCTGGAACCGGCCGGTGAGCCCGCTCGAACCCGGCGTCGTCCACGCGGCCGGCGCCCTCGTCTGGCGCGTGCGGCAGAGCCGGCTCCAGGTGGCCCTCGTGCACCGGCCCCGCTACAAGGACTGGTCGTGGCCCAAGGGCAAGCTCGACCCGGGCGAGGCCTCGGTCACCGCGGCGTGGCGCGAGGTGGCGGAGGAGATCGGCCACGACGTGGTGCTCGGCGTGCCGCTGCCCGCGCTGAGCTACCCGCTCGAGGACGGCCGCACCAAGCGGGTGAGGTACTGGGCCGCCCAGGTCGCCGGGCGGCCAGAGGCGGCCGCGCTCCGTGCGCGCCCCCCCGTGCCCCCCGCCCAGCGCGAGGAGATCGACAACGCACGCTGGTTCGACGTCGACGCCGCCGCCGAGCGGCTGACCCGGGCGACCGACCGCGCGCCGCTCACCGCGCTCGTCGACGCCCATGGCCAGGGCCGCCTCGACACCCGGGCGCTCGTCGTGGTGCGGCACGCCGCGGCCCGCAAGCGGTCGGTGTGGGACGGCGGCGAGGCCACCCGGCCGCTCACGGAGTCCGGCCGCACGCAGGCGACCGCGCTGGTGCCGATGCTGTCGGCGTTCGGCGTGACGTCGGTGGTGACGAGCGACTGGGAGCGGTGCACCGCGACGGTCGACCCCTACGCGCAGGCGGCGGGCGTGGCGACCACCCTGGTGCCGTCGCTGACCGAGACCGGGCACGACGACCACCCGGCGCGCGTCGCCGCGATCGTCGCCGGCCTCGTCGACGGCGGCCAGGACGCCGTCCTGTGCACGCACCGGCCGGTGCTGCCGACGGTGCTGGACGTCGTCGCGCAGCACTCCGGACGGGCCGTGGCCGATGCGCTGCCGCGCGAGGACCCGTTCCTGCGGACGGCCGAGATGCTCGTGGCGCACGTCGCCGCCACCGACGTCGGGCCGCGCGTCGTCGCCACGGAGCGGCACCGGCCGCGCGCCTGACCCGGCCGGGCCCGCCACCTGACCGGCGGAGCCGCCCTCTCGCCTCTGCCCCCTCGCCGGCGAGGGCGCCCTCATGCTCGCTTCGACGCCACCATCCGCGCCCCATGGCGCCGTCGCTTCCGGGCCCGACCACCGGGCGCGCCACCGCGCCCGCGCGCGGCAGGATGCCCCCGTGGACGAGGTCCGGGAGATCGCGCTGGAGGCCCTGCGGCACTACGACGTCGCCCCGCGCCGCCTCTCCCGGGCAGCCCGGTCCTTCAACAGCGTCTTCCGGGTCACCGCCGCCTCCGGCACGCACGCGTTGCGCGTGGGCGCGGAGCAGCGCATCCACGCCGACGGGACGCTGGCGACGGAGGCCGCCTGGCTCCGCCGGCTCGCAGAGCGCGGCATGGTCGTGCCGGCGCTGCGCACCAACTGGGCCGGCGAGGTCGGCACCGTGGTGGCCGCCCGCGACGCGGTTCCCCGGACCTGCGCCCTGTTCGACTGGGTGGCGGGCCGCTCCCTGCGCGCCCGGCTCACGGCGCCGACCGCTGCCCGGCTGGGCCGGCTCGCCGCGCAGCTGCATGCGGACGCCGAGGACTGGGGGCTCGTCGACCCCCCGGACGTGCTCGTCGCCGACCGGGTGCTCTACTGGCGCGTGCCCGTCCGCCTGACGGCGCCGGACATCCCGTTCCACGACGTGTTCGCCGACGCCCTCGACCGGGCCCAGGCCGCGCTCGACGAGCTGTGGCGCACTCCACCGCACCGGCCGCACCTGCTCCACGGCGACCTGACGCCGGCCAACGTCATCGTGACGAACGACGGGACGCTCGTCCCGATCGACTTCCAGGACGTCGTGTGGGGGTTCGACGTCCAGGACCTCGCCATCACCATCGTGGCGCTGCGTCGGGCGCCCGGCGGGCCGCGCCTGGTGGAGGCGTTCCGCGACGGGTACGCGAGCCTTCGCCCGTGGCCCGCCAGCCCTCCGGAGCTGGTCGAGGCACTGGTCGCGGCCCGGGTCCTCGGCATGGTCAACCTCGTCGTGACCGTCCACGGCCCGGCCGACCGGGGCGACTACCTGGCCGCCCACGCGCAGCGGCTCCGACAGTGGCTGGACCCGCGCCGGCCGACGGCCTGACGGGCGCACGCGGCCCGGCCCACGGGACCGCGGGGCTGAGGGTCATCACGTGCCTGCGGCCCGCGCGACATCCCCTCCACCGCCGGACACCCCGGCGCCCCGACGTCCCGAGTCGCGGGCGAGGGCGCCATCGCGCCCGCTGTGACGGCGCCGACCGCGCCCCAAGGCGCCCTCGGCGGCCGCCCCCGGGCGCCCTGGGCCGACGGCGCGACGGTGAGGACGTGAACCGTCCTCAGCCCTGGGCAGCGGACCGGCCCCCGCAGGTGCGTCGGCGGCGGCCCATCGGCCACCACCGGCGGGCACGCTCGGCCGGTGCGTCACGTCACCGTCCCCCTGCCGCTGCTCGCCCTCGCCGCACGCCAGGAGGGGCTCGCGTCGGCGGACCAGTGCGACGAGCACGGCCTCGACCGCCACCGACGCCACCGCCTCGTCGTGGCCGGGACCGCCGCGCGCGCCACGCAGGGCGTCCTCGACCTGTCGGGACACCTCGCCGCCGCCGGCCAACCCGTCTCCTCTGGGCCGGACCACGCCCGCCGGCGCGCAGCCCTCGTCGCGCTGCTCGCCCACGGGCCCGCCGCCGTCGCCGTGGGGCAGTGCGCGCTGGCCCTGCTCGGGGTGCAGGGGCTGCCCTCGACGATCCGGCCGGAGGTGGCGCTCCCCGACGGATCCGCGCGGCGACCGCGCGACGGTGTGGTGGTCCGCCGGTACCGGCCCCCGTCACCGACCGTCTGCATCGACGGCTTCGAGGTGGAGGCGCCCGTGGCGGCGCTGGCTCACGCCGTGCGCGAGCTCGGGCGCGACCGTGGGGTGGCGGTCCTGGACTCGGCGGTTCAGCGGCGGCTCATCGGCGCCGGCGCACTCCCGGACGTGAGCCGCGCGGCGCGCGGGAGGCGGGGCGCCGCCAGGGTCGCGGCAGCCATCGGGCTCGTCGACGGGCGCGCCCAGTCGCCGCTGGAGACGTTCGCCCGGCTGCAGTGCGTGGATGCCGGCATCCGGCCGGACGGCCTGCAGGTGCCGGTGCGGGACGCGTCCGGACGCATCATCGCGCGGGGCGACCTCGGTTGGCGCCTCCGGCGGGGCCGCTGGCTGCTCGTCGAGATCGACGGTGCCGGTCCGCACAGCGCGCCCGACGCGCTCTTCTCCGACCGGGCACGCCAGAACGCGGTGCTCGCCTCCGGCCGCATCGTGATGCTCCGGTACACGGCAGGGGACCTCGCGCACCGTGGCCTGGTCCCCGCCGCGGTGGCGGCGCACCTGCGCCAGGACGACCTCGGCTTCCGCCTCGATCTGGCCGCGCGTGAGGGCGCCCCGGCTGCTCGCGCTCCCGACGACGGTGCCCATGCGCGCTCGGGGAGCGCCTGATCCGCGGCGCAGGGCGCCCTAGCGACAGCGGTCCGGGGATGGATGCCCGGAGACGGGGGTGGTGGCGGCCGGCTGGCGGGTGGACCGGAGGCGCGGGGGGCCGGCGGTCAGCCGATCAGCGGGCGCAGCGCGACGAGGAGCAGCGCCGCCACAGCCCCGGCCGCTGGGATCGTCAGCACCCAGGCGACGACGATGTTCTTCGCCACCCCCCAGCGCACGGCGGACAGCCGCCGGGTGGCCCCGACGCCCATGATCGCCGAGGTGATCGTGTGCGTCGTCGAGACCGGCGCCTTGAACCCCAGCGCCATGACGTAGAGCACGAGGGCGGACACCGTCTCCGCCACGAAGCCGCGGGCGGGGTCGAGCTCGATGATCTTGCGGCCCAGGGTGCGCATGATCCGCCAACCGCCCGAGTAGGTGCCGGCCGAGATCGCCGCCGCGGCGCAGAGCTTGACCCACAGCGGGATGTGGGACTGCGGCGCCGCCCAGCCGTTGGCGATGAGCGCCAGGAGGATGACGCCCATCGTCTTCTGGGCGTCCTGTAGGCCGTGGCCGAGGGCCATCGCGGCCGCCGAGACCGTCTGGGCCAGGCGGAACCGCCGCATGGTGCGCGTCGGCGCCGCCCGCCGGACCAGCCACAGCACGCCGACCATGACGACGAACGCGGCCGTGAACCCGATGGCCGGCGAGATCACCATCGGGATGACGACCTTGGCGACGACGTGGCCCCAGTAGATGCCCAGCCCGCCGGCGAGGCCGGCCCCCACGAGCCCGCCGATGAGCGAGTGGGTGGACGACGAGGGCAGCCCGAGCCACCACGTGATGAGGTTCCAGGTGATGGCACCCAGCAGCGCGCACAGGATGACGACGAGCGTGAAGTGACTGGCCCGGGCGGTGTCCTCCGGCAGCCGCACGATGCTGTGGGCGATCGTGTCGGCGACGCCGGTGCCGATGAGGGCGCCCGCGAAGTTCATGATCGCGGACATCACCAGGGCCACCCGGGGCGTCAGCGCGCGCGTCGACACCGACGTGGCGATGGCGTTGGCGGCGTCGTGGAAGCCGTTGGTGAAGTCGAAGCCGAGGGCGAGCGCCACCACGAGGACGACGAGGACCGCTTCCACCGCGGCTCAGGACTCCTTGACGGCGATGGACTCGACGGTGTTGGCGACGCGCTCGAACGCGTCGGCCGCCGCCTCGAGCTTCTCGACGATCTCCTTGAGCTTCATCAGCAGCTTCGGGTCGTCGATCTCGTCGAAGAGCTGGGCCAGCAGCTTGCGGTACGCCTTGTCGGCCTGGTTCTCGAGCCGGTTGATCTCTACCCAGTAGTCGGCCAGGTCGCCCATGGTGCGCAGCTTCGGCATCGCCTCGGCGGTGAGCTCGGCGGCCCGCTGCAGCACCTGGATCACGTCCGCCGCGCGGGGCGGCAGCGACTCGATCTTGTACAGGACGATGAGGTCGGCCGCCTCCTCCATGAAGTCCATGCAGTCGTCGAGCCGCGAGGCGAGCATGTAGATGTCGTCGCGGTCGAACGGCGTCACGAACGTCTGGTTGAGGCGCTGCATGATCGAGTGCGCGGCCTCGTCGGCGTCGTGCTCCGCCTCGGCGAAGCGCTTGCCGATGGCCTTGGCAGCGGCACGGTCGGCGCCGAGCATCTCGGCCAGCAGGTTGGCACCGGTGACCAGGTGCTCGGCCTGGGCGGTGAAGAGGGTGAAATACGAGTCCTCGCGCGGGGTGAGGCGCAGGCGCACGGAACGCTCCCGGAGACGGCACGACGAAGCCCGGGCGGCCCGGACGTCGGACAGCCTAACGGCACCCGAACCCCCGGTAGCCAGGATGTGGACGGGACCCCGCCTGGCAGGTGAAGCGTCGGGCCGGGAGCGCCTCTCGGCGCGTGGCCGCTCGAAGCGGCGTCAAGTGGAGCCCGGGGCTACCGCGGCCCGACGCCCCACCAGTGTACGTGGCGGCTCATTCGAGCCGGCCCTGGCGCCACAGCTCACCCGCGCGCGCCAGCTCGTCGGCCGTGCGCAGCAGCGACGACGCGCCGCGGGTCTGCCGCTCGGCGCCCCGGGGGTCGACGAGGTCGAGGTGGTCGGCGTCGAAGGCCGCCCCCGTCGCCAGGACCCGGCAGAAGGCCGCCGCCCGCTCGAGCGCCGTCGCCAGGTCCCCGGTGTAGACGCCCGACAGCACCGCGTCGACCACCGCACGCACGTCCGCGGGGCCCGGCGGGACGGCCACGCCCGCGACCGCGCCCTCGACGGGCGCCGCGTCGACGCCCTGGCGGTAGCGGTCGGCGACCGTCGCGGGGTCGCGCCGCACCCACTCGCGCAGCACGTACAGCCGCCACAGGGCGCCCGGCAGGCTCTCGGGCGGGCTGTCGGCCCACATCGCGGCGACCACGTCGAGGCCCTCGGTCTCGACGAGGGCCAGCAGCCGCGCGAGCACCGCGGGGTCGGCGCTGGCGCGACCGCCGCTGACCAGGGCCGCCGCCGTCGCGTGCGCCACCTGCGCGCGCAGCGCCGGGTCGACGCCCCCGGGATGCCAGTCCGCCGTGGAGTCGACGAGCACGGGGCGACGCGGGCGCGGCGCCGCCCCGCCGTTGTCGGGTCCGCTCGTCATGCGTCCATCCTCTCCTGCCGACCCCGCGCGGGCGACCACTTGCAAACAGCAAATAGTCGACCTACAGTGTTTGCGTTACGCAACCAATCGAGGAGCACGACGGTGGACGACGAGCGGGCGGAGGCCCAGGCGCAGATCATCGGCGCCATGGAGCGGATGGGCCGCCTGCTGCGCGAGATGTCGCAGGGCGTCGCCAAGGACCACGCCTCCACGCGCGCCACCATGGCGATCGCCCGCCTGCTGGACGGCGCGGGCGAGGACGGCGAGGTCGGGGTCGGTGACGTCGCCGAGGCGCTGCGCGTCGACATCTCGGTCGCCAGCCGCCAGGTGAGCGACCTCGTCACCGAGGGCCTGGTCGAGCGCACCGTCGTCGACGGCGACCGCCGGGCCCGGCACCTGAGGCTCACCGCCGCCGGCCGCGCGTACGCCGACGAGCTGCGCGCCGTCATGCAGGTGAAGGCGGAGATCACGTTCGCCGGGTGGTCGGTCGACGAGCTCAAGGTCGCCGCCACCACGCTCGACCACCTCGTCACGAGCGTGGCCGGTGCCACCGGCTGCCCCGCCTACGCCGGCGCGCTGCAGCGCGCGGCCGCCCTCAGACCGGGGTCACCCACGGCCGTCCCCGCCTGACCCGCCCGGCGCCACCGGGCGCCGCCCCCACCACGTCGACGACGACACCCCCACCCAGGGCTCCGTCGTCGGCGGCGCCCGACCACCACCGCTGGAGCACCGCCATGACCACCACCACCTCGGCGCAGGCCGCGCCGCTCGAGGCGCACCACCGCGTCCACCGGGAGACCATGACCCGACGGGAGGTCCTGGAGGCGCTGTCCGGCATCCTCCTCGGCATGCTCGTCGCGGTCCTCGCGGAGAGCGTCCTGTCCACGTCGCTGCCACGGATCATCACCGACCTGCGCGGCAGCCAGTCGTCCTTCACGTGGGTCGTCACCGCGACGCTGCTGACGACGACGATCACCACCCCCATCTGGGGCAAGCTGGCCGACCTCGTCGACCGCAAGCTGCTCATCCAGCTGGCGCTGTCGATCACCGTGGTCTCGTCGGCCCTCGCCGGCCTCTCCCAGAACGTGGGCGAGCTCATCGGCTGGCGCGCCGTGCAGGGCATCGGCGCCGGCGGCCTGACGGCCCTCGCGACCGTCCTGATGGCCGACATCATCAGCCCCCGCGAGCGGGGCCGGTACATGGGCCTGCTCGGCGGGATCATGGGCCTCGGCATGGTCGGCGGCCCGCTGCTCGGCGGCGTCATCACCGACAGCCTGTCGTGGCGGTGGAACTTCTTCATCGGTCTGCCGTTCGCCATCGGCGCGATCGTCGTGCTGCAGCGCACGCTGCACCTGCCGAAGTCCCGCAAGGAGCGGGTCTCGATCGACTACCTCGGCGCGCTGACCCTGTCCGTCGGCGTCGCGCTCCTGCTGCTGTGGGTGACGTTCGCGGACTCGTCGTTCGCGTGGGTCTCGTGGCAGTCCGGCCTGATGCTCGGCGCCTCGGTCGCCCTGCTCGCGGCCACGGTGTGGATCGAGAACCACGTCGCCGAGCCGATCATCCCGATGCGGCTGTTCCGCAACCGCACCTTCGTGCTCGCGGTGATCGCCTCGGTCTCGGTCGGCGTCGCGCTGTTCGGCACCCAGGTGTTCCTGTCGCAGTACATGCAGCTGGCCCGCGGCCGGACGCCCACCGAGTCCGGCCTGCTGACCATCCCGATGATCGTCGGCGTCTTCCTGTCGTCGACCATCTCGGGCCGGATCATCACGCAGACCGGCCGCTACAAGCGCTTCATGCTCGCGGGCGGCGTCATCATGTCCGCCGGCCTCGGCCTCATGGGCACCATCGACTACCACACCAGCTTCGTCCTGGTCTCGGCCTGGATGCTCATCCTCGGCGCGGGCGTCGGCATGCTCATGCAGAACCTCGTCCTGGCCGTGCAGAACACGCTCGACGTGCGGGAGATCGGCGCCGGCACCTCGGCGGTCGCCTTCTTCCGGACGCTCGGCGGCGCGATCGGCGTCTCGGTCCTCGGCGCGGTCCTCTCGCACCGCGTGAGCGGCCTCATGGTCAAGGGGCTCGCCGCGATCGGGATCGACCCGGCGGCGCTCGGCGGGTCCGGCTCGAGCAGCCTGCCCAACCTGGCGACCCTGCCCGCCCCGGTGCGCGACGTCGTGGAGAAGGCGTTCGGCGACGGCGTCTCCGAGCTGTTCCTCATCGGCACGCCGCTGGCGGTCGTCGCCCTGCTGACCGTCTTCTTCCTCCGCGAGGTCCCGCTCGGTCAGCGGTCCGGCATCGAGCAGCGCATGGAGCTGGAGGACGAGGCCGACGAGATCCTCGCCCCGCTCGTCGAGGACGCGCTCGCGGAGCTCGAGGCGGGCGAGCACGACGAGGCGGGCGCGACCACCGCGCACTAGCCGCGGGCACGACGACGCCGGCCGTCGGGGCAGTGGCTCCGGCGGCCGGCGTCGTCCCGGACGGATCAGCCCAGCCAGGTGCTGGCGCGGCGCGCCACCCGCGCCAGCGCCTGCACGCGCCGCTCGTCGAGCGCCACCGGCATCCGGCGGAAGAGGCCGGGCACCTCGTGCCGGGCCACGACGAGCGGGTCGTTGGCCGTGGTGAGGACGTCGACGTCGAGCTTGCCCTGCAGCACCAGCACGGCCCGGACGTGGATCTGGGCGCACCCGGCGGCGAGCAGCCGGTCCTGGGTGCGGGTGGCCTCGAGCCGGGCGTCGCGCAGGTAGGCGACGGGACGCCCGTCGACCGACATCGCGCGGCCGCGGCCGACGATCGCCGCACCGGGGTGCCGCCGCTCGGTCACGGTGAACAACCCGCCCGGACCGATGAGCAGGTGCTCGACGCACGTGCCCTGGCGGCCGAGCGGGACGTCGTGGACGGTCGCCCAGCCCTCGTCGGCCAGCCGGTCGAGGCGCTCGCCGATCGAGCTGGCGCGGGCCGGACCCGGCTCGTCGCCCTTGGTCCCCAGCCACGCCTCGAGCGCCACCTGCAGGTCGCGCAGCTCCGCCTCGTCGGGCGGGGCGAGCCGCTGCGCGGGGACGACGAGCTCGGGCAGGTCGGACCGCAGGTAGGCCTGCGCGGCGCGGCGCACCTCGGCCTCGAGGAGGGGGTCGGACGCGACGACCTCGCCGGACTGGAGGTCGACCGAGCCGACCGGTTGGCCGTTCTCGTGCGTGACGTACAGCCGGTCGGCGCCGTAGCGCCGCCACCGCCGCACGGTCAGCACGTCCTCCACGCTGAGGATTATCGGCAGCGCGGGCCGCGCCGGTGAGGCCTTCCACGGGGTGTCGCGCACGCATCACCCGGATGCGTCACGCACCCGCCCGGAGAAGCCAGATCAGGCCTCGGAGACGGGCTCGAACGTCAGGCTGAGCGAGTTCATGCAGTACCGGTCCCCGGTCGGGGTCTGCGGCGCGTCGTCGAACACGTGGCCCAGGTGGGACCCGCACCGGGCACACCTCACCTCGGTCCGCACCATGCCGTGGCTGCGGTCCTCGATCAGCTCGACTCGGTCGCCGGCCAGCGGCGTGTAGAAGCTCGGCCAGCCGCAGTGGCTGTCGAACTTCGTCTGCGAGCGGAACAGCTCGTTGCCGCACGCGCGGCACCGGTACACGCCCTCGCGCTTCTCGTCGAGCAGCGCGCCGGTCCACGGCCGCTCGGTCGCGGCCAGCCGCAGCACCGCGAACTCCTGCGGGTCCAGCTCGACCTTCCACTGCTCAGGACTCTTGGCCACCTCGTACGTCATGCCGATAGCAACAACACGACGTGGCGACGCGTTCCGATGTCGCCGTTCGCCTCGCCGGTCCTTACCCTTTTCGCCAGTGGTCCTCGGCCAGGAGAGGTGCACGTGCCACGAGTCGCCCGTCGCCGGCTGGGCCTCACCCGCTACTTCGTCATGGTGAGCCTCGTCTCCGTCGTCGCGCTCGGGCTCGCCCTGGTGTGGGTGTCGTCGTCGGTGATGCGCCAGCAGGCGGTCCGGCTCGGCACGGTGACGGCGACCTCCGTCAGCGCCTACGCGGTCGCGCCGGTCACCGCCGAGGAGTTCCGCACCGGGATCCTCGACCAGGCGACGCACGCCGCCGTCGCCTCCGCCACCGCCGGCTTCAAGGACAAGCTCGTCGAGCTGCGGCTGTGGAGCAGCGACGGCCGGCTGATGTACTCCACGGCGGAGAACACCACCACCGGGCTGCCCGACACCACGCGGTACGAGAACGTGCGGGCCACCGGCCAGCCCGACGCGCGGCTCATCACGGACGTCCGGTCCATGCCCGGCGGGCAGGCGCTCGCCTCCACCGAGCGGCCCGTGCTCGACGTCTACGTCCCGGTCAAGGCCAGCGACACCGCGTCGCCGGACACCGCGGTCGGCACGCAGCCGCCGACGGCAATCGTCGGCGCCGCGGAGGTGATGATCGACCAGGCCGTGTCGCAGCAGGCGCTCGCCGACGCGGTGCGCACCGTGACGCTCGTCGTCGTCGCGGGCCTGGCGCTGCTGTGGCTGCTGCTGTTCCGCACCGTCCACACCACGTCGCGCCGGCTGCAGTCCACCGCCCTCGAGAACGCCCGCCTGGCGCTGCTGGACTCGCTCACCGGCCTGCCGAACCGCCGGCTGCTCGCCGACCGGATGCGCCGTGGCATCGAGCAGGCCCAGGCCGAGGGCACCCGTGTCGGGCTCGTGCTGCTCGACATCGACCGGTTCAAGGACATCAACGACACCCTGGGTCACGACCGCGGGGACGAGCTGCTCGAGCAGGTCGCGGACCGGATGCGCGACGCGCTGCGCGACGAGGACATCGTCGCCCGCCTCGGTGGCGACGAGTTCGCGGTGCTGCTGCCGGACGTGCGCACCGTGGCGAACGCCGAACGGCTCGCGCAGCGGATCCGCTCCCTCTTCGCCACGCCGTTCCGGCTCGGGGGCATGGAGCTGCACGTCGAACCCTCGGTCGGCGTCGCGTGCCTGCCCGACCACGCCGCCGACGCCTCCTCGCTCATGCGCACCGCCGACGTGGCCATGTACTCGGCCAAGGTCCGCCGCACCGGTGTGGCGGTCTACGACCCCGACGAGGACCACTCGTCCCCCGCGCGGCTCGAGCTGCTCGGCGACCTGCACCGCGCGCTCGACGAGCAGGGCGGCGGGGCGGCCGAGGCGGCTCTCGCCACCGCGGCGGAGCCCGACGAGGACGCGGCGCCCGATGAGGTGGCCTCCGAGCCGGTTGCCGCCGACCCGGTGGCCGTGGCCGACGACGAGCGGATGCGCCAGCTCGAGATGTACTACCAGCCGAAGGTCGACCTCGCCTCCGGCCGGATCGTGGGGCTGGAGGCGCTCGTCCGGTGGCGGCACCCTGTGCACGGGATGCTGCTGCCCAGCTCGTTCATCCCGCTCGCCGAGCAGTCCGGCCTCATCCACGTCCTCACCGCCTTCGCGCTGCGGGAGTCGGTGCGGCAGCTGGCGCAGTGGCGCACGCAGGGGCGCAGGACGCCGGTCGCCGTCAACCTGTCGGCGCACGACGTCTCCAACGGCGCCGTAGTCGACCTCATCGAGCGGCTGCTCGCCGAGTACGAGGTGCCCTCCTCGCTGCTCCAGGTGGAGATCACGGAGACCGCGCTCATCGCGGACACCTCGCGCGTGGTGCCGGTGCTCGAGCGCCTCGGCGCGCTGGGTGTCAAGGTCGCGATCGACGACTTCGGCATCGGCAACACCTCGATCGCCCAGCTGCGCGAGCTGCCGGTCAGCGTGCTGAAGATCGACCGGCTCTTCGTGTCCGACCTGCACGACGACAACCGCGAGGGCTCCCAGCTGGTGGTCCAGGCGATGGTCGACCTGGCCCACTCCTTCGGCCTACACGTGGTGGCCGAGGGCGTCGAGGACGCCGACACCGCGGCGATCCTCGCCCGGCTGGGCGTCGACCAGGCGCAGGGCTTCTTCTACGCGCACCCGTCACCGGCCGGCGACGTGGCCGACGCGCGGCGCCGGCTGGTCCGGCCGCGGCGCAGCGGCGTGTCGGAGGACGAGCCGGCGCCGACCCCGCCGAGGATCCCGGTGAAATGACCGATACACCCTCAATGACCGACGGCCACGTGCCGATACCGGCTGAAGGACGTGCCCGACGTCTGCGACCGCCCGAGGAGACCCCATGGTCGACGACCTTCTGCAGGAGATGATCGATCCGACGCCGCCGCGGACGGACATCTCGCGCTGGCGGCGCCTGGGTGCGACCGCGGCGATCTTCGCGCTGGCCGGCATCGGCGTCACGTCGCTCACGACGAACGCCCTGTTCACCGACCGCGAGACGACCGCCGGTGACCTGCTCACCGGCACGGTCGACCTCTCGCTCGGAAGCTTCTCGTTCACCATGCCCCAGGGCGGGATGGCGCCCGGCGACGTCGTCGTGCAGCCGATCCAGGTCGACAACACCGGCTCGCTGGCGCTGCGCTACGCGGTGTCCTTCCTGGCGACGCGCACGACGAGCCCCACCCCCGACCCCACGAACAGCGCCGGCACGGGAGTCCCGGGCACCGGCGACCTGCGGTCGGCCCTCACGCTGTCGGTGTTCCACGTCACGGACGCCACGGGCTGCACCGCGACGACGCCGGTCCCCACGGACCCGACGGTGGCGGGCACCCAGCAGGGCCTCGTGGTGAGCGACTACACGCCGATCCTCGGCTCGCCCGAGGTCGGCCCGCAGACGGGTGACTCCGAGATCCTGGGCGGCGGCACCAACACGCAGACGCTGTGCGTCCGCCTCGCCATGGACCCCGCCAGCACCAACGACTTCCAGAACACGGCCGCCAACGTCTCGCTCCGGTTCGACGCCGAGCAGGTGGTGAACAACACCGCCTCACCGACGTCCACCCCGTGAGGTAGCCCGCCATGGTGACCGCCGAGGACATCGCACGGCTCGTCGACCGGCGCGCGCCGCGACCGCCCGTGCGCAGCACGCCCGCGCGGCCCCGGCGCCCCTGGTGGCGGATCGCGGTCGGCGCCCTGCTCTGGACGGTCGTCGCCGTGGGCGGGCTGGCGTACGCGACGTCGCTCGCCGTGCCGCTCTGGTACCAGGTGCACGGTCAGCGGCTGCTCGTGGTGACCTCCGGCTCGATGGCGCCGCGCTTCGTCGCCGGCGACGTGGTGGTGCTCCGCACCATCGCCGACGCCTCCGAGCTCAAGGTCGACCAGGTGGTGACGTTCCGCCCGGTCGGCAGCGACAGCCTCGTCACGCACCGGATCGTCGAGCTCCGCCAGCTGCCGGCGCTGCAGGAGGACACCGCGAGCGGCCGCATGGTGCCCGTGCTCGACGGCTCGGGGAACCCGATCCTGCAGCCCTACATCGTCACGCGCGGCGACGCGAACTCGACGCCCGACCCGAACGCCACCCCCGTCAGCCGGGTGCGCGGCGTCGTCATCGGCTGGCACCACCACTGGGGCACGGTCCTGGCGTGGACCGGGTCGCCACGCGGCCGGGCGACGATGCTCGTGCCGCCGCTCCTCGCGCTCGGGGCCCTCGAGCTCGCGGCGCTGGTGCGTGACCGGCGCCGCCCGGCACCCGTGCGGCAGCCGGCCGAGGGACGGAGCTTCGATGCGCTCCTCCTCGACTGACCGACCCGATCCGCGGCCCACGGGCGCCGGGCCGCGGCCGGCGGGCGCCGGGGCCTGGCTGCGCCTCGCGCTCGTCGGCGTGCTCGGCGCGGCCGCGCTCGTCGCGCCCTCGGCCGTCGGCCGCACGGGGGCGATCTACACCGACAGCGCGACCGTCGGCTTCACCGTGCTGCCGAGCTCGGCGCCCACGACACCGGTGCCGACGACCAGCCCCACGAGCGACCCGACCGCGACCGCGACGCCGACGGTCGACCCGACCGCGACGGCGACCCCGACGGCCGACCCGACCGTGACCGCCGCCGCGCCGGCCCTCGTCGCCGCACCGGCCGGACCCGCCACCCCGACGCCGTCCGACGCTCCGACCGACGGCCCGACGCCCCAGCCCTCGGCGACGGCGACGCCGCTGCAGGCGCCGATGCCGCCGGCGACGAGCCGCTGGCACCCGAGGACGCCCGGGCCCACCCGCCACTGACCGCGCCGCCTCACGGCAGCGGTGACAGCTCCCGCACCAGCCGCCCGCCGAGCAGCACCCCCGCGGGGTCGTAGCGCCGGGACAGGGCCGCGAGCCGCTCGGCGGTCCGCGCCGGGAAGGCCTGGCGCGCCCACTCCGCCCCGTACCGGGGTACGAAGTTGGGCATCCCGCCGGGACGTGCGATCGGCGCCAGGCCGTCGACGATCCGGCGGGCGTCCGCCGCGACCAGCTCGTCGGTCCCCGGCAGCACCAGCCCGATCATGAAGACGAACCACCGGGCGTCACGTGCCGCGAACGCGGTCTCGCCACGCAGCGGGCGCTCGAGCGCCCCGCCCGTGCGGCGGACCTCGACCATCAGCTGCACCGTCGCCGAGCCCGGACCCGCGAGGTCGAGCAGCCGCTCGACGCCGGCCGGGTCCAGGTCGTCGAGGAGCACGTGCTCCGTGCGCATCGGCATCGCCGCGTCGGGGTCCGCGTGCACCTCGCCGATGCGCTCGTAGGGCATGAGGGCGACGGTGTCCGCCAGGGGCGTCACCACGCCGCGCATCGCCCGGATCATCTCCTCCCCGACGGCCGGGTCGCCGGTCCACACGAACCGCACCTGGAGCACGGTCTTGCCCGTGAGGAAGGGCGGGACGTCCGGCATCGGGGGCAGGCGCAGGATCGCCGCCGAGGTGGTGCCCTCGTCGGGCAGCAGCGTCGACCAGACGGCCCACGTGCGCAGCATGGCCGGGACGTCGGCCTCGTCGAACCACAGCGAGCCCGCGTAGACCTCACGGAGCTCGACGAGCTCGAGCTCGACCGACGTGACGATGCCGAGCGTCCCCTTGCCGCCGCGCAGGCCCCAGTAGAGGTCCGGCTCGGAGTCGGCCGAGGCGTGACGGATCTGCCCGTCGCCGGTCACGACCTCGAAGGAGACGACGTGGTCGGCCGACAGCCCGTGCGAGCGCGCGAGCGGCCCGACGCCGCCGCCGGTGAGGAAGCCGACGACGCCGACGGACGGCGACGAGCCGCACAGCCCGGCCAACCCGTGGGGGGCCGCTGCGGCCAGCACGTCGCGCCAGCGCACGCCGGCCCCGATGCGTGCGGTGCGCTCCGCCGGGCGCACCACGAGGTCGTCGAGCGCCCGCGTGGCCACCACCACGGCGCCGGCCATGGTGTCCTCCGTGCCGTGCCCGGTGCTCATGACGCCGACCGGGACGCCGAAGGCGCCGGCGATGCGCACGGTCCGCGCGACGTCGTCGGCCGAGGTGGCCTCGACCACGGCCGCGGGCGTGGGCCGCACCAGCGCGTTCATGGTCGCGGTCAGCTCGTCGTACGCCGGCGAGCCCGGCAGGTGGACGCGGGGGACGGCCGCCGCCAGGGCGGCCTCCAGGGAGCCGGCGGCGGGGGCGACGGCGGGTGTGGTCGCGCCGGTGGCGAGGGACATCGTCGGGCACTCCTTCCTGCGCCGGATCTCGGCGCACCGGGAACGAAGGAGCCGATGACGCGGCGTCAGATACACGCTTCGTGGGCCAAAGGTCCCAACCGGTGGAATACCCTCCGGGGGCGCCCGGTTGAGGCGGATGTTCATGCAAACGCATAGATCGTGAGGCGACCATGCAGTTCGGCATCTTCTCCGTCGGAGACGTCACCACCGACCCGACGACCGGCCGCACCCCGGACGACACCGAGCGGGTGCGCAACATCCTGACGATCGCCGAGCACGCGGACGCCGCGGGGCTGGACGTCTTCGCCACCGGCGAGCACCACAACCCGCCCTTCGTGCCGTCGTCGCCGACGACGATGCTCGGCTACCTCGCCGGGCGCACCCGGCACATCACGCTGTCGACGGCCACGACTCTCATCACCACCAACGACCCGGTGCGCCTGGCCGAGGAGTACGCGATGCTCCAGGTGATCAGCGACGGCCGGATGGACCTCATGATGGGACGCGGCAACACCGGGCCGGTCTACCCGTGGTTCGGCAAGGACATCCGGCAGGGGATCGCGCTGGCGGTCGAGAACTACGCGCTGCTACGACGCCTCTGGACCGAGGACGTCGTCGACTGGAGCGGCAAGTTCCGCACCCCGCTGCAGGGCTTCACCTCGACGCCGCGCCCGCTCGACGGTGTGCCGCCCTTCGTCTGGCACGGCTCGATCCGCTCCCCCGAGATCGCCGAGCAGGCCGCGTTCTACGGCGACGGGTTCCTCCACAACGCGATCTTCTGGCCGATGGAGCACACCGCCGCGATGGTGAACTTCTACCGCGAGCGGTACGAGCACCACGGGCACGGCCGCGCCGAC
The DNA here is from genome assembly GCF_001898175.1 of Cellulomonas sp. 73-92. Taxonomy (GTDB): domain Bacteria; phylum Actinomycetota; class Actinomycetes; order Actinomycetales; family Cellulomonadaceae; genus Cellulomonas. The sequence goes on along the minus strand of NZ_MKTH01000020.1, from coordinate 23,063 downwards.
CAGGCGATCGTCGGGCTCGGCGGCCAGGTGTTCATGCGGCCGCGGTCGCAGGACGCGTGGAACGAGTTCCTGCCCTACTTCAACGAGGCGCCGGTGTACGGCCACGGCCCGTCGATGGAGGACTTCACGCGCGAGACGCCGCTGACCGTCGGGTCGCCGCAGCAGGTGATCGACCGCTACGGCGCCTTCTGGGAGCAGGTGGGGCACTACCAGCGCCAGCTGTTCCTCATGGACCACGCCGGCCTGCCGCTGAAGACGGTCCTCGAGCAGATCGACATCCTCGCGACCGAGGTGGTCCCGGTGCTGCGCCGTGAGGCCGAGCTTCGTCGTCCGGCCGACGTCCCCGCGAACCCGCCGACGCACGCCGAGATGGTCGCCGCGGCGCGCGCCGCCGGGCAGGTGCACGAGCAGGCCGTCGCCGCCGCCGACCACTGGACCGGCAGGACGGCGGAGGACGACGTCGAGGCGGCCGACGCCGTCACGGCACGCGGCTGATCGCGCGCCGGCGACCGCCGGCCGCCCGTTCCCGACGTCCGAGGGCTGGATGGCCGTGGCGGCCACGACCCTCGACGCTGCGGAATGGGGGCGGCCGGGGGCGCGTTCATCGCACAAGGACAGCGGCAGGTGGAAGGAACGTTCACGTGAGCAAGGCGTCGATCGTCGTCGTGTCGTCCGGGGTCTCGCAGCCCTCGTCGACCCGGCTCCTGGCGGACCGGCTGGCCCAGGCGGTGCACGACGAGCTCGCGGCGCGCGGCCGGCAGGCCGACGTGCGCGTCGTCGAGGTCCGGGAGCTGGCGCACGAGGTGGTCAACATGACCCTCACCGGCTACGCGGCGGCCCCGCTGGCCGAGGCGCAGGCCGCCCTCGCGGCGGCGGACGGCGTCATCGCCGTCACGCCCGTGTTCACGGCCGGCGCGGCGGGGATCTTCAAGGCGTTCCTCGACGTGCTCGACACGACCGCTCTGGCCGGCACGCCGGTGCTGCTCGGTGCGACCGGCGGCACCTCGCGCCACTCGCTCGTGCTGGAGTACGGCGTCCGGCCGGTGTTCACGTACCTGCACGCGGACGTGGTCCCGACCAGCGTGTTCGCGGCGACCGACGACTGGGCCGAGGACGTCGACGACGTCAAGTCGCTGCCCGACCGGATCCGCCGCGCGGCCACCGAGCTGGCGGACCGGATCGCGGCGAAGGCGCCGACCCGGCGTGCCGGCCTCTTCGACGACGTGCCGAGCTTCGGCGAGCTGCTGGGCGGCTGACCCGGCCGTGGCCGGAGCCGAACGTCAGTGAACCCTGGACCGTTGAGCACGATCCAGGGTTCACGGAACTCTGTGGGCGCGGGCAAGCGCGTTGCCAGCGCGGGCTCGTCGGGCGGGCGGCTCGCGCGGGTCAGGCCGCCGGCGTCCAGGCGGACGCCCGGCTGGAGCGGCGCACCACGGTGCGTGAGGGGATCGAGGTCTCCGCCTCGATGACCGCGCGGGGATCGACCACCGCGCCGCTGCCGACGGTGACGCGACTGCCGAGGCGCGCGCCGGTGCCGACGACCGCGTCGCGGCCGACGTGCACGTGCGTGCCCAGCTGTGCGCCGGGCTGCAGCTTGGCGCCCGGCTCCACCCAGCAGTGGTCGCCGATGCGGACGTTCGCGCCCACCCCGGCGCCCGGGTCGACCCACGCGGAGGACGCGATGTACGCGGTGGCCGCCACGTGGGCGCCCGCCGCCACCAGGCCGTCACCGTTGTCGTGACGCCGGTACCGGACGACTGTTCCGTCGTCGTGCTCGAGGTCTTCGTATCGCTTCATCTTGACCGTCAGAACGTGTGGTACTCCTGGGATGTTCCCGCCCGGAGCCTTTGCGACCTGCGGTGACGCAACTCACAGGCTGGTCCCAGCCGCGGGCGGAGCACGGGTCACGCCGGCGCGCCTAGGTGCAGATGTAGTTGGACTTCTTCCCGGACGAGCGCTGCTCCGTGATCTGGAACTGGGCAGTCCCGGTGGTGGAGACCCAACCCGGTGCGTAGGCCGTCAGGGGCGCCCCCGGCTGGGTGAGCGTCGCACAGGTGTACCCCGGGTAGGCCGTGAGGTTCCCGCCGGTGACGGCGGCGTTCGTCCAGATCCAGTTGGTCGGCAGCCCGGTGGTGGCAGCCAGCAGAAGGTCGAGGCGGATCTGCTCGGAACCGTCGGAGCGCGCGTCGGTGGCGAGCGTCAGGTTCATGTGTCCGGTGCGCTGCCCGACCGGCTTGCCATCGCCGAAGTCGACGTAGACGAGACCCGTCACGGTGCACGTGCGCCCGGCGACCGGGACCCCGGCCATGGTGACGACCGTGCAGGTGCCGAACGGCGAGGCCGCCACCCAGGATCCCGACGACGCCGCAGCCGTGAAGTAGGCCGGATCGGTCCAGGCAGCGGAGGTGGGTCCCGTCGCGGCGCGGACCGCCACGAGGGCGAGAGTGGCGCCGAGGACGACGACGGCGCGCGAGCGCAGCAGCGCGCGCAGCGAGGACCGCCGACCTCGCGGCCCGGACGCTCCGTCCACCGGCGCTCCTTCCCTCGTCGTGCCGTGCGCGGTCGTCGTCAGCTGGCGGTCCCGGTCGCCAGCACCTGGAGCGCCGCGGCGCTGCTCTGGTTCGCGTGCGACTGGTCCCACGTGGTGGGTGTGGTGATGGTGAGGTTGACCACCTGCGCGGCGCCCGCCGCCAGGGCGAACGACGTCGTGTCGAGCGCCACCGTCGCGTTGGGAGCGGTGCCGGTCAGGGGCTCGGCCAGGGCGGTGTAGCCCACCGTGACCGTCAGGGCCGCGGTCCCGTTGTTCAGCACGCGGATCTTCGTCGTGTAGACGTGCCCAGGCGTCATGCCCGAGAAGGTCGTCGACGGCAGGATCGCCGCGGCGTTGCCGCTCGTGTCGGCGGGCGTGCAGGTCCACGTGGGGGACGGGTTCGTCGGCGTGGCCGTGACGCACGCCTGCAGGTCGACGCTGGCCGAGCTCGCAGCGGACTGGAAGAAGGCGGAGTCGGTCCACGCGCCGCTCGTCAGCCCGGCCCCGAGGCCCACCAGGACCCCTCCGGCCAGGACGAGCCGCACCACGGGCCGGCGCCGACGGACGTCGGGGCGGCGGACGTGCCGGGCGGGACGGTTGCTCACCATGTCGTCTCCCTCATCGTCGCGATCTGCTCCTTCACGCCCGTCACCGCCGGTCCTCCCGGTCCATGTCCGCGTCCGCCGCCGCCCGCCGGCGCCGGGCCAGGACGACGAGCACCCCACCGAGCCCCGCCGCGCCCACCGCGGTGATGCCGAGCGCCACGGCCGGGAGGCCGGTCATGGCGAGCTGACCGCCGCCGCCGCCGAGCGGGCCGCCGGTGTCCGCCAGCCAGCCGTCGGCGACCTCGACGAGCGTGTAGCGCGCGTCGAGCGTCCGGGTCTGGCCCGGCTGCAGGTCACCGGCGCTGACGCCGACCTGCAGGCTGTACGTGCCCTGCGCGAGGGGCGTGCCGACCGTCGCGGACATCAGGTCGACGCAGCCACCGCCGCCCGCCGGGCACAGCCGGGCGGTCCACTGCACCCCGCCCGAGCCGCCTTGGTGAACCGTCGCCGTCGCGATCCGGGCGGGGGTCGGGACGGTGACGGGCCACGAGGTGCTGCGCACGTCGCCGGGCAGCAGGTTGTCGAACGACACCTGCACCGGCAGCGAGGCCGCCCGGGCGGTGGCCGCGGTCAGCACGACGCAGGCGAGCGCGAGCAGCGCTGCCACGAGGAAGCTCGTGGCAGCGCCGGCCGCGGCCCGCCGCGTCATGCCGTGGTCCGGCCGTTCGCGCCGACCGGCACGTCGCGGTGCCGGCCCCGCGAGCGCTCCCGAGGGGTGGTCGGGAGCAGGCTCAGCGAGAGCAGGCAGACGAGCGCGAACCCCAGCGGGAGGGCGATCGCGCGACGGGTGATCGCGGTGACGACGTACCCGCCGTGCGGGATCCGGAGGACGGGCTGCCACACGTGGTCGCCGACGAGGTAGGCGCCGCCGTCCTCGGACCGGTTGGCGTCGCCCTTGAGGCGCACCGACCAGTGGCCGTCACCCGCCGGCTCGATGCCGACGACGCGGTGAGACACCAGGTTGTGCGTCACGTCGCTGGGCAGCGACGCCACCTGCCCGACCTGCAGGTCCGCCGTCGGGTGCGGCGCGTCGACCAGCAGGTCGCCGGTCATGATGCCCGGCTGCATCGAGCCGGAGATCACGACCAGCGGCTTGATGTAGCCGAGCTGCGTGGCTCCCCAGACGAGCATGCTGACGAGGCCGAGGGCGGCGACCACCCACAGCAGCGCATTGCCGACGAACCTGATCCCGCGCATCACTCGCGCACCCCCACGTGCGGTTCCGAGCGACGGCCCTTCACCCCGACCGATGGCCGGACCGAGGGTCGCGTCAGCTCGTCGCCCCGAAGGACACGGTCACGGTGCCGGTCTCGCCCTGGTACGTGTTGGACCAGTCGCCCGGAGTCGTCAGCAGGATCTGGATCGACGCCGTGCCCCCGTTGGCGGCGAGCACTGTGTTCACGAGCGACGTGTTGCCGACCACGGAGACAGACGCCGGGTCGTCGCTCGTCACGCCACCCGGCGTTCCGGCGAAGATCCCGGTCGTGCCGACCGTCAGGGTCTGGGCGTTGATCGTCAGCGGCACCGTGCCCTCGTTCTTGAGGGTCAGGGTCTTCGTGACGCTCTCGCCCTGGTTCAGGAGCCCGTACGAGATCGGGACAGGATTGGCCTGGTCGGTGTGCACGAACGCACCACCGTCGACGCTCGCGGTCAGGGTGACCTTCGCTGCGGTCGCGCTGGCGGAGAACCACGCGTTGTCGCTCCAGGCCGCGGACGTCGCGGCGGCGGCGATGCCCAGCAGGGCGGCGCCCGCGAGGCTGAACTTCAGGACGACGACGCCCCGGCGACGCCGGTCCTTCTGGGTGTGCTGGGCAGTGCTCATGGCGGAACCCCCGGATGCTCATGTGGAAGTGCACGGCGGGGTGATCCCGTCGCCGCGCAGGCCGGCTCGCTCGCGCCTCGGCGTCCACCCCAGACGTCGCAGGCGCTGGCGAGCGCGCTCACCGTAAAGGCCGCATCGGGGGACAACTCGGGAACCTGGACGCGTGTCTAGGTTCCAGCACCCATCGGATGTCCGAAATACCACCTTCTTTCACCCGAGATCGGTCTCGCCGAGCCCGGATGCTTGCCCGTCACAGCGGTATTGTCGCAGGTCAGAGCGTCCTGTGACCGCCCGACGGTGTCGTGCGCTCAGGCGCCGGGCTCGGCCCCGGCGACCGGCACGCGGCCCGTCAGGCGGGTCCCCGCACCGTCCAGGCCGACGAGCTCGAGCGTCCCGCCGACGACCGCCAGGCGTTCGGCGAGACGGTTCGTCCCCGACCGCTGCGCGTTCGGCGGCACACCCTCGCCGTCGTCGTCCACCCCGATCGCGAGCTGTCCGCTCTCGAGGCCCAGGGTGATGGTCAGGCGCGACGGGTTGCCGTGCCGCAGCGCGTTCCCGATGCCCTCCTCCACCACGCGGACGGCGAGGAGCTTCTCGGTCGGGGCGAGCGCCGGTGTGACGGGGTCGTCCATCTCGCGCACCGCGGGCTCGACGTCCAGCCGCGTCGCCACCGACGAGGGCACGCGTCGCAGCAGCGCGCGCACCGCGGGCACCAGGCCGACCTCCAGCTGATCGGGGTACAGCAGCCGGCTCATGCCCCGCACGTCCTGCTCGCGCACCTGGTCGAGGGTCGCACAGACCTCGTCGAGCAGCTCCGCGTCGCCCGGTGCCGCGGTCCCGGCCCGCAGCCGCCGGCCGACCTGGGCGACCTGTGCCACGGCCAGGACGAGCCGCTGCTGCACGCTCGCGTGCAGCCCCTCGGCGACGTCGCGGCGGACGCGGACCTCCTCGTCCTCCAGCGCGCGCAACGCCAGCGCCCGCTCGACCGCCAGCTGCTGGCTCGTCCACGCCTGTGCCCGCAGCCGGCGACCGGACACCATGGTCCACGTCGCGAAGGTCGCGCTGACGACGCCGACGCCGAACCCCGTCGCCATCTCGACGATGGAGGTGTCGCGCGTCAGGTGGGGATAGACGCCGAGCGTCGCCTGCGCCAGGACGCGGACGATGGCGCACACGGCCGCCGACAGGACGATGCCCGTGACCAGGTCACGCGCCGACGACCGCAGGTGCTGGCGCCACACCGCGAGCACCAGGACGAACACGGCGACCGTCACGAGGTTGGTGGCGACGCGCGTCCATGCCTGGACGCCCGACCAGGTGGGGGCGATCACCCCATAGATGTACGTCGACTGCACCGCGGCGGCGACCCCGAACGATCCCGCGACGGTGGCCGCGGTGACCCACAGCACCCGCCGGTCCTGGCGTGCGTCCTGCGGGCTGGGGGGCCGATCGATCATGTCGCGCCCTTCCTCGGTCGCGTCGCGGTCGCCGAGACCGCGACGCAGACGATACTGACGGGTAGTGAACCCCATCGCCACACCCCCGTTGCGCGTCGCCGTCGTCGAGGACCAGCCCCTCTACCGGGCGATGCTCGCGCGCACCCTCGAAGCGCACGAGCGCCTCCACGTCGTCGCCTCCGTGGGCACGGTCGCCGAGGCGCGCGCCGCCCTGGGCACCCTGCCGGTCGACGTCGCCGTGCTCGACATCGACCTGCCGGACGGCAACGGCATCGCGCTCGGCGTCCAGCTGCGGCGAACGCACCCCCGGCTCGGGATCCTCCTGCTGTCCGCGCACGACGCGATGGACCTGCTGCTCGACCTCCCGAAGGACGTCTCGCACGGCTGGGGGTACCTCTCGAAGACGTCGTCGACCACCGAGACCCTGCTCGTCGAGGCGGTGACGGCCGCCGCCCACGGCCAGACCATGCTGGACCCCGCGCTGCTGGCCGGGATGCGGCCACGCCGCGGCTCCGACGTCGCACGCCTCACCGACCGCCAGTTCGAGGTGCTCCGCCTGCTGGCGCAGGGCCTGTCGAACGTCGGGATCGCGGACCGGCTGTCCATCACCGAGAAGTCGGTGCAGAACCACGTCAACGCGATCTACGCGACGCTCGACATCGACGCCAACCGGGAGCACAACCCCCGGGTGCGGGCGACCCTCCGGCTGCTCGAGGAGACCGGCCCCGCCTGACGCCGGCCGGCACCTACTCGACGAGCGCCTGCGTGCCGAGCACGATCGCCAGCGCGAGGCGCTCCGCGTCCGGTGAGCCCGGCTCGGCCGTGTAGACCATGATCCGCAGGTCGTCGCCCGCCACGACGAGGGTGTCGCAGTCCAGGGAGATCGGGCCGACGTCCGGGTGGTCGACGACCTTGTGCCGGGACGTCTCGGCGGGCGCCGGTTCGGCGGCCGTCTCCCAGAGCTCGACGAACCGGGGGCTGGCCGCCCGCAGGTCGGCGACGAGCCGCCGCACGCCGGCGTCCGCCGGGTAGCGCGCCGTGGTCATGCGCAGGTCGGCGACGAGGTGGGCCACCTGCTCGTCGTGCTGCTGCGGGGTCTGCCGGGCGCGCGAGCCGGGCCCGACGACGTTACGCCAGACCCCGTTGCGGTCGTTCCCGCGGAGGGCCGAGGTGTCGCCCATGAGAGCGTCGTAGGGGGCGTTGGCCACCAGGAGGTTCCAGGCGGCGTCGTAGACGACGAGCGGGATCCCGGCGAAGCGGTCGAGCAGCCGCTGCACGCTGGCGGTGATCCGTGTCGGGACGAGGCCCGGCCCCGGCGCGGCGAGGCCCGCGAGCCGGAAGAGCAGCTCGCGCTCGCCGTCGGCCAGGCGCAGGCCGCGGGCCAGGGCCTCGACGACCTGGGCGGACGGTGACGTCGCCCGGCCCTGCTCGAGCCGGGTCAGGTAGTCCACCGAGACGCCGGCGAGCGCCGCCAGCTCCTCCCGGCGCAGGCCGACCGCTCGCCGGCGACCACCCACCGTCAACCCGACCGTCTCCGGTGCAACGCGCTCCCGCCAGCGGCGCACCGCCCGGCCGAACTCCCACTCCTGCACGCCACCGAGTGTGCGCCCGCCGGCGGGCCTGGTCCTGGCCCTGCCACTCCTACGACCACGGGACGACTGCCTGCCGGCGGCCGCCCGGCCGAGCATGGACGCCATGACCACCACACTGATCACCGGGGCCAACAAGGGCCTCGGCAAGGAGTCCGCACGCCTTCTCGTCGAGGCGGGCCACACCGTCTGGGTCGGGGCCCGCGACGAGGCCCGCGGCCGCGCCGCCGCCGCCGAGCTCGGCGCCCGCTTCGTCCGGCTCGACGTCACGGACGACGACGCGGTCGCCGCGGCGTTCGCGACGATCGCCGCCGCGGGCACGGGGCTCGACGTGCTCGTCAACAACGCCGGCATCGCCGTCCGGAGGGGCGACGGCGAGGCCCTGGACGGCCCGAGCGTCCTGCAGACGTTCGACACGAACGCCGTGGGCATCGTGCGGGTGACGCAGGCGGCCCTCCCGCTGCTGCAGCTCTCGGCGAACCCGGTCGTCGTCAACGTGTCCAGCGCGCTCGGCTCCTTCTGGGCCACCCACGAGCCGTCCCGCCCGGCGTCGCACTACGTCGCGATCGCGTACGGCTCGAGCAAGGCGGCCGTCTCGATGCTCACCGTGCAGTACGCGATGGCCTACCCGGGCATCCGGTTCAACGCGGTGGAGCCGGGGATCACGGCGACCGAGCTCGGCGGCGGAGACCCCGGGAGCCACCCCGGACGCCCGGCCGCCGAGAGCGCGCGCATCGTCGCGAAGCTGGCCACCATCGGCCCCGACGGGCCCACCGGCACGTTCCAGGAGGACGCCGGCGAGCTCGGCTGGTAGCCCGCCGGCACCGGGGCGCGGGCGGCGGCGAATGGTCGAACAAGTCCGAACGGACCCGTCCCTCGTCGGGCGCGCGCGCCGGCCGACATCCTCCTCGACGGATGAGCGCCCGCCTGTGGTGCCCCGCTCGAAGGAGACGTGTCATGGCAGGGTTCCTGGGGCTGGTCGCCCTGATCGCGATCGGCGTCGGCTGGTACTACCTCAAGCGTGGCGTCAACCGGGGCGTGTCCAAGGTGCTGTACAAGAACACGAACGCCCGCGCGATGGACGAGGTCTGGACGGAGCTGACGTTCACGGCGCCGGGTGCGCCGGAGGTGGTGCAGGCCCGCGTGGTCGCCGCCCTCGCGCTGCCGGTCGAGGCGCCGCCCGTGGTGGGCAGGCTCTACCTGGCCGGTCAGGACACCGGCCGGATCGAGGTGCGGCGCGGCTCCAAGATCGGCACGGAGTGGACCGGGCGGGCCGGCTTCACGCCCGCCGCCGGCGGCGGCACGTCCGGCGTGTGGACGGTGACCCAGTGGACGCTGCGTGACGGCGTCGTCCAGTCGAACGGGATCATCCAGGACATGGCCGGGGTGCGCGAGGCCATCGCCGCCGCAGTGACCGCCGCGGGCGGCACGTGCTCGATGCGGGTGCTCCCGGCGGCCGAGCGGGTCAAGCGATGAACCGCGCGGTCGGGCTGCAGGCGGTCGGCGGGGTGCTGGTGCTGGTCGGCCTGATCTGGGGCTGGACCGGCTTCTACGCCCGGAACGTGCCCTGGCTCCTGCTGCTGCTGCTCGGGGGCGCCGGGTTGCTGTTCGCCGGGATCAAGCTCAAGGACCTGGAGAACCGGCGGTAGGACGGTGGAGCCCCCTGTCGGACTCGAACCGACGACCTGCCGCTTACAAGGCGGCTGCTCTGGCCAGCTGAGCTAAGGAGGCGTCGCGCGAAGGCGCCCGCCCAGCGTAGACGAGCGGCAGCCACCGTCGCCGAGACGACAACGGCGCCCGCCGGGAACCCTCCCGGCGGGCGCCGCTCGTCGTTCGGTCAGCCCTTCTTGGCGGCCGCCGCCGCCTCGACCGCGGCCTTCACCTGGCCCTGCGTGTAGAGGTTGACGGTGCTGGGGAGCTGCTGACCGTCGAGGAGGATCGTCGGCGTGCCGATGCCGTTGGCGAACACCGGGAGGGTCTCGGCGTGGCCGGTCGCCGCGGCGATGAAGGGCGCGAACGTGCGCCACGTGCCCGTGTGGTCGGTCGTGTTCCCGTTGGCGTCCTTGAGCTGGTAGGAGCCCGAGATCGTGCTGGTGAACGTGCTCACGACAGCCTGCGGGACGCCCACGCTGGTGGCGATCGAGGCGATCTTGTCGTCCGTCAGGCCCTTGGTGTTCTCCGCGGGCTGGTCCGCGTAGAGCGCGGTGAGGAACGCCGTGAAGTGGGCGGAGTCCTTGTCGGCGACGGTCATGAGCGCGTTGGCCGCGCGGCTCGAGTAGCGCGTGCCCTGCGACGAGCCGTCGAGGAACGACAGCGGCTGGTAGACGACCGTGATGCCCGGCTCCTTCGACAGCGCGTCGAGGTCGGCCGAGTTGGCCTTGTCGAACTGCGCGCAGTACGGGCACTGGAGGTCGAAGAACACCTGCAGCACCGTGCCGTTCGCGGCGGTCTTCCCGATGCCGTCGGCGCTGATCGGGATGCCCGCGGTGTCGTCGGCGACCGAGGGCTTCTGGACGGCCGTCAGCTGGGGGCTGACCAGGGACTTGCTGTCCGCGTCCGCTGCGCCGAAGGCGACCGAGCTGGACGCGGTGGCGTTCGCGCGGTTCTGGACGAGGACGTACGCGACCGCGCCCACGATGACGAGCACGGCGAGGACGGCCCCGCCGATGGCGAGGAACTTGTTCCGCTGGGCGGCGGCCTGCTGCTGGCGCCGCAGCTCGGCGGCGCGGGCGCGGGCGTCGGCCTGACGCTGCGCCTTGGTGGGACGGATGTCGTTGCTGGGCATGGCTGGCTCCTGGTGTCTGGTGGCTGCTGCGGGCGGGTCAGGCCGGCAGCGGCGGCGCGCGGTGCGGGCGCGCCAGCAGGAGGCCCAGCGCGGTCGGCGGGGCGGCGGGCGCCACCGCGACGGCCGGCGTGCGGTCCGCGACGGGCAGCGCCGAGCCACGGCGCGGCAGGCGCACCCAGCGTCCGACGAGCCCGACGACGAGCCGCGCGGCGCGCACGACGACCGCGCCCAGGCTGATCCCGAGCGCGGCTGCGAGCACCCATCCGGCGACCACGGGCAGCGCGACGGACATGACGACGATGGCGCCGCTCGGCAGCGCGCCCAGGCCCAGCGAGCCGTCGGGGCACGACGTGGTGTCGCGCAGCAGCGCGAGGGACAGCGCCGAGTCCGTCCACGAGCCGCCCGCCTGCACGCACCGGTGCAGCAGCACGTGCCCCTGGGACGAGACCGCGACGGCGGCCAGCGCCAGGGCGGCGGCCAGCGCCGTCCGGCCGCGACGTCCCACGATCACGCGACCAGGGTAGGGCCTGCACCCGTGGACCGGGCGGCGGCCACGTGCGCGCGCGCTCGTCAGGGTCCGGGGACGGTGGGCACCGGCAGGGGCGTCCAGACGATGGGCTCGCCGTGCAGCACCCGCGTGGTCACCGCCCACGCGACCGCAAGGATCACCAGCACGGCGAGGAGCGCGCCCAGGCGACGGGGCGAGGCGACCTCCAGCAGCCGTTGGGTGCCGACGCGCGTCATCCGCGACAGCGGCCCGAACCACACGAGCAGCACGGCCAGCAGCACCGCCAGGCCGGCGAGCCAGCCGGCCGTCGTGCCCGTCAGCTCGTGCCCCGGGACGTTGTCGCCGATGGTCCAGCGGCCGTTGCCGACGAACCACCAGGCGACGCCGACGACGATGACCACCGAGCTGGCCGCCACGAGCAGCGACGGCAGGATCCCGGCGACCGCGCGCAGCACGTGCCACGGCGTCGTCGCGAGCGCGACCCAGGGGTCCGAGGCGCGCACGCCGTGCCGCTCGCGCCGGCCGTGCATCGCCTCGACCGTCGACCCGTAGACGCGCGCGACCAGGAAGAACGCGAGCACGACGACGAGCGTCGTGCCCGGTCGCCGGGCGCCGCAGGCCACGACGAGCGCCCCGAGCGCGAGCTGCGTCACCCACCGGCGCGGCACCGAGGGCCGCCGGTAGCCCGGTTCCTCGCCCGGTTCGCCCGACGAGGCGTCGAGGTCCTCCTCGATCCAGTCGACCGCCTGGTACTCGGGGTCGTCCTCCCAGTCCTCGTCCCAGTCGTCGGCCGCGTCCTCTGCGGCCTCGGCGCCCGTGCCGCGCCCACCGGCCGACGTGCCCGGGCCGAAGCGACCGCCGGCGGTCACCGGCTTCCCGGACGCGGCCGCTGTGTCGTCATCCCACCCCGCCGCGACCGGGAGGGTGCCCGCGGGACCGGCGCCGGAGGCCGCACCGTTGACGAGGCGGGTCCGTCCGTCGTGGGAGCCCGGCAGGACGGCCGTCGGCGCCGGCTCGACGGCAGCGCCGGGTACGGCGGCAGCGCCGGGTGCGGCGGCCGCACCGGCGGCGGCACCCGCGGCAACGCCCGGCCGCGCCCCGTCGGCGATCCCCGCCGGCATCGCGCTCGTGCCCACGGCGTCCGCGCCGGACAGCACGGTCGTCTCATCGTCGTCGGCGGCGGCGCGGGCGGCGGCACCGGCCGCTGGGCCGGGCAGCCGGTCCCCCTCGGCGGCGACGACCGTCAGGGCCGCCACGACGTCGTCCGGCGACGTGCGTTCGCCGGGGTCGGGCACGAGCGCCCCGCGGATCGCGGTCCGGGTCAGCTGCCCGAGGCCGGTGAGGTCGGGCCTGCCGGCGCGGGCGCGGGCGAGCACCGTGGTCGCCCGTCCCTTCCCGAACGGCGGCCGCCCCGTCGCGGCGAAGACCAGGAGCGCGGCCCACCCCCACCAGTCGGCCGACTCGGAGGGGTCGTCGCCGTCGAGCAGCTCCGGCGCGAGGTACCCCGGCGTGCCGGCCACCAGGCCGGTCGAGGTCAGCCGGGGGTCCGACTCCCCCTGCGCCAGGCCGAAGTCGATGAGCACCGGGCCGTCGGGCGTCATGACGACGTTCGAGGGCTTGACGTCGCGGTGCACCACGCCGGCGGCGTGGATCGCCCGGAGCGCGTCGCGCAGGCCGGAGGCGAGCGCGAGCAGCTCGTCGGCGTCCAGCGGCCCGGTCTCCGTGACGAGCCGCTCGAGGTCGGTGCCGTCGACGAGCTCGGTGACGAGGAACGCGTCGGTCGAGTCCGTCTCGGCGTCCAGCACCGCGGCGACGGCGGGATGACGCAGCCGCTGGAGCGCGGCGACCTCGCGCAGCAGGCGCGCGCGGGCGGCGGAGTCGGCCGGGTCGGGGTGCAGCAGCTTGAGGGCGACCTCGTTCCCGCCGCCGTCCACGGCGCGGTACACGGCGCCCATGCCCCCCGCACCCAGCGGTGCGACGACGGTGTACCCGCCGATCTCCGCGCCGGGCGCCAGGCCGATCCGCTCCACGTGGGCAACCTATCGACACCCCCGCGCGGCTACACGGCAATCCGCGCGGGGGGCGGTGCCGTCCGGCAGCCGGACGGGCGGGGCGTCCGTGGCCCGGCTAGGGTCGCAAGGGCCACACCCCAGGGGGAGGAACGCCGTGACGACCCGCATGGCCCACGACGGCCACGACTTCGTGCTCGTCGCCAACCGGCTGCCGGTGGACGTCACGGTGGCCGACGACGGCAGCGTGTCGTGGACGCGGGCGCCGGGCGGGCTCGTGACGGCGATGCAGCCTGTCATGGCGGCCAGCCGGGGGGCGTGGATCGGCTGGAGCGGCGCGCCCGACCTGGGGGCCACCCCGTTCGCCGACGACGACGGCATCGAGCTGGTGCCGGTCGGGCTCAGCGCCGCCGACGTCGCCGGCTACTACGAGGGGTTCTCGAACGACACCCTGTGGCCGCTGTACCACGACGTCATCACGCCACCGACCTTCCATCGCCCCTGGTGGGAGGACTACCGGCGCGCCAACGCGGCGTTCGCCCATGCGGCGGCCGACCAGGTGGCACCGGGCGGCACCGTCTGGGTGCACGACTACCAGCTCCAGCTGGTCCCGGCGATCCTGCGCCGGCTGCGCCCCGACGTGCGGATCGGGTTCTTCCTCCACATCCCGTTCCCGCCCCTGGAGATCTTCGACCAGCTGCCCTGGCGCACCCAGGTGGTCGAGGGGCTGCTGGGCGCCGACCTCGTCGGCTTCCAGCGCGCGGGCGACGCCGCCAACTTCCTGCGCGTGGTGCGGCGCCTGACGGACCTGGAGACGCGCGGTCCGCTCGTCTTCCAGCGGGACGGGCGCACCGTGCGCGCCCAGGCGTTCCCCATCTCGATCGACGCCCGCGGCTTCGACGGCCTGGTCCGCACCGCCGCCATCCAGGACCGCGCGCGAACCCTCCGCGCAGAGCTCGGCGACCCCGACGTGGTGCTGCTCGGCGTCGACCGGCTGGACTACACCAAGGGCATCCGGCACCGCCTCAAGGCCTACGGCGAGCTGCTCGCGGAGGGCCGGCTGTCGCCCGAGCGGACCGTGCTGGTCCAGGTCGCCAGCCCGAGCCGCGAGAAGGTGGGCGCCTACCAGCAGCTGCGCGACGACGTCGAGATCCTCGTCGGACGCATCAACGGCGACTTCGCGACGGTGGGGCGCGCGCCGGTGCACTACCTGCACCAGTCCTTCCCCATGGACGAGATGGCGGCGCTGTACCTCGCCGCCGACGTCATGCTCGTCACGGCACTGCGCGACGGGATGAACCTCGTCGCCAAGGAGTACGTCGCCGCGCGGTCCGACGAGCGTGGCGCGCTCGTCCTCTCGGAGTTCACGGGCGCGGCCGACGAGCTGACGGCGGCGCTGCTGGTCAACCCGCACGACATCGACGGTATGAAGGACGCGATCGTCGCCGCGGCGACGATGGAGCCCCGCGAGGCGCGGAAGCGGATGCGCAGGCTGCGCCGGCGGGTGCTGACGCACGACGTCGCGGCGTGGTCCTCGTCGTTCCTCACCGCGCTGCGGAGCACCGGTGCCTGACGCGCGCCGCGAGACCGCGGCCGGGGCGGACGACGCGACGCGGCCGCGCGGCGCCGACGCGCTCGAGCCGCGGCTGCGCGCGCTGGGTGCCGACCCGGGCGCCCGGCCCATGCTCGTGGCGCTCGACCTCGACGGGACGCTTGCACCGCTGCGCGACGACCCGATGACCTCGCGCGTGGCGCCGGGCGGCGAGGCGGTCATGGCGCGCCTGACGACCGCCGGCGGCGTGCACCTGGCGCTCGTGTCGGGCCGGGCGATGGGCCAGCTGCCGCAGCTGGTCGACCTGCCGGTGGGCACGCTGCTCGTCGGCAGCCACGGCGCCGAGCGGGCGCGGGTCACCGCGACCGGGCTGGACCGCGAGGTCGTCGGGCTCTCGCACGAGCAGGCGGACGCGCTGGCGGCGCTCGGCGGGCGGGCGGCCGCGATCGCCCGCGGCCGCGACGGCGTCTGGGTGGAGACGAAGCCCGCCGCGGTCGTCGTCCACACCCGGCTGGCCCCGCCCGACGTCGCCGAGGCGGCGACCGCCGACGCCCTCGCCCTCGCGCGCACCGCGGGCATCCGCGCGCTGCACGGAAAGGACGTCGTCGAGCTGCCGGTGCTCGACGCGGACAAGGGCACCGCCCTGGCCGAGCTGCGCGGCGAGCTCGGGGCGGCGACGGCCCTCTACGCCGGTGACGACGTGACCGACGAGCACGCCTTCGCCGTGCTGCGGCCGGGCGACGTGGGGATCAAGGTCGGCGCCGGTCCCACACGGGCCGGGTACCGGGTCGCGACGCCCGCCGACCTCGTCGCGGCCCTCGCCGTGCTCGCCGAGTCCCTGGGCGCCTGACCGGCGAATCCCTGCGGGGGCCGACACCCGTTGCCTAGGGTGTGGCCGTGGCCAGGGGGATGGTGGAGGTCGAGCTCGTCGAGGACGGGCCGCCACCACCCGATCCGGGGCCGGACCCCGCGACCGCGTGGGTCCGGCGGGCCCTCGCCGCGACGCTCAGGGGCGCCCGACGAGCCGTCGGGTTCGCCGCGCCGCGAGCGCTGCGGGCCTGGCGCCGACCGTGGCTGCGGTGGGTGGCCGGCGCGCTCGCCGCCACGCTCGTGGCGGTGCCGGTGGTGCAGGCCTCGCGCGAGCGGACCCGGTTGGCGGCGCTGGCGCAGGTCCCGGGCGTGGTGCGGCCGCTGCACCCGGACCTGCACGTCCTGTTCCGCGTCGCGGCCGACTCCGGCCAGGTGCTGCAGCAGGGGTTCCTCGTCGGCGGGGTCGTCGCCGCGGCGGTCTCGGGCCGGAGCGGCACGTTGTCGGTCGTCGGGCTCGACGCGTCGACCGGCGCCCACCGCTGGTCGACCGTGCTGCGACCCGCCGGGGATCCGGCCGACAGCGTCTGGGAGGCTCCCGTGTGCGGGGCCGCGGGGTCGGTGATCCTCTGCACGGGGTCGGAACAGCTCCCGACACCCGGGGGGAGCTGGATGCCGACCAGGACCACGGCGTGGGTCCTCGACCCCGCCGACGGGCACGTGCTCCGGTCGGTCGCGTACGACGAGCACACGTGGGCCGCCGAGGCGGGCGGCCTGCTCGTCGTCGCGCGGCAGTCGGGCGGGCCGGCGCGCGCTCCGGCCGCCGGGCCGTGGACGGTGACGTGGCAGGTCACCGGCGAGGACCCGGTCACGGGGGCGGCCCGGTGGTCGTGGGCGAGCCCGGGCGTGACCGTCAGCGCGGGGGCCGAGGAGCAGAACGCCTCGCACGACCCCACCGACTACGTCTCGTGGCTCGTCGGCGCCACCCCGATGCTGGCGTCCGACGACGTCGAGCTCGCCGTCGGCGACGACACCTGGCTGCTGGGTGCCGGCGGCCAGGAGATGACGCACGTCGCCCGCCCGGGCGGGTGGCAGGTGGGGACGCAGGGACGGGCGATCCTCCGGGTCGCGAACCCGGATCCCGCCGACAGCACGGAGCCGGCCGCGGAGCTGCTGACCGACGACGGGTCGTGGCGCGCCGTCGGCGGGTATCCGCTGTGGCCCGCCGTCGACGACGGGTCGGTGCCGGACGTGCTGGTGCGTGAGATCCCGGCCACCGGGCGGGACGACGACGTGCTGATCGGCATCGACCGCCACACCGGAGACACGCTGTGGCGGACAGCCGCCGGTCCGGGTCTCACCCTCTCCGCGGTGCAGCTCGACGGGCGGCTGTACCTGGGCAACCCCCTGCGCTCCATCGACGTGGCGACGGGAGCCGTGCTGTGGTGGGCCGACGGCTCGGCCGGGGCGAGCCTGCTGACGACGGACGGCTCGGTGCTGCTGGTCGGCCTCTCCGACACCACCGCCCACGTCAACGCCGTCGAGGCGCGGTCGATGCGGGACGGCCGGCTCCTGTGGACGGCGGACCTGCGCACGCTGGTGCTTCCCTCGGGGAAGGGGAACCTGGCGCAGGTGTGGGCGTCGCCCGCGCTGCGGCGCCTCGTCGCGTCCCGGGCGGACGGCTCGGCGGCGGTCCTCGGCTGATCGGCGGGCCTGGCGCGCCCGGCACGCGACGCGTCGCGCAGGAGGGAGGGCCGCAGGAGCGTCCCTCCGGTGCGGCTCACCGGGTGCCCGGCGCGCGAGCCGTCCGTATCGTGGAGCGTGGCCAGGCGGATGGTCGACGTCGAGCTCGTCGGGGACGAGCCGCCGCGCGGCGAGCCGGACCCCGTGACCGAGTGGCTGCGGCGGGTCGCGGCCACCGGCGCCCGCGCGGCGCAGCGGGTCGGCGCGGTCGTCGGTCCTCGCGCGGCCCGTGCCTGGCGCCGGCCGACGGTCCGATGGGTCGCGCTCGGGTTGGCGGCGGCCGTCGTCGTCGTGCCCGTCGCGGACGCCTCCCGCGAGCGCACCCGGCTCGCGGCGCTCGCCCAGGTCCCGGGCCTGCTGGCGCCGCTGCACCCCGGCCTGCGGGTGCTCTACACCCTCCCCGGCAGCGACTACGGCGGGACGGCGCTGCAGGACGGGTTCCTCGTCGGCCGCACGGTGGTGGACGCCCTCAGCCTGTTCGGCGAGAACTCCACGCTCGTCGCGCTCGACGCCGCCACCGGCGCGCGGCGCTGGTCGACGACGCTCGGGGACCGGGACGCGTGGGGCGACGCCATCCCGCGGTGCGCCGCGGCCGGCGGGGTCGTGGCCTGCGAGGTGACCGGCGGTCCCGGCCGCGCCAGTGGCCCGACCGTGACGACGACCTGGGCCGTCGACCCGGCCGACGGCCGCCTGCTGCGTGGCGTCACCTACGGCGACCACGTGCTGGCCGCCACGGTCGGCGACCTCATGGTCGTAGCGCAGCAGGTCGCGGGCCCTGACCGCGCGCCCGCCTCGGGCGCCTGGAGCGTGACCTGGCGCGTCACCGGGCAGGACCCGGCCACCGGCGCGACGCGATGGACGTGGACCGGCCCGGCCGTCAGGGTCGCCGCCGAGGACGAGCCGACCGACCCGTTCCACGACCCCACCGACTACGGCGCCGACCTGTACCCGGTGGCCGGCCCCCTCCGGGCCACCGACACCGCGCTGCGCGTCGGCGACGACACCTGGCTGTTCGGCGCCGGCGGCACGGTCCGGGTCCACCTGCACCGGGCCGGCGGGTGGGCGCTGACCGAGACCCGCGGCGGGTCCGTGGTGCGCCAGCCGCTCGACCTCGGGGCGGTGCGTGCGCGACCGCCCTGGGAGCTGCTGCTGGACGACGGCACCTGGCGCCCGCTCGCGGGCACGCCGCTGCCGGCGGTCGTGGACGACGGGTCGGTCCCGGACGCCGTCCTGCTGACCTCGACGTCGGGCACCGGGACCACGCTGACGGCGGTCGACCGGCACACCGGTGCCACGCTCTGGCAGGCGCCGATCGGCCCTCCCGTCGTCGGCCCCCGGTTCACCCTGTCCGGGGTGGTGCTGGACGGCCGTGTCTACACCGGGTTGCAGGACCTGCGGGCGTTCGACGCGGCGACCGGCCGGCCGCTGTGGACGGTGGCCGGGGCCGGCGGCTGGCTGTCGACCGACGGCACGCTCGCGGTCGTGCTGACGACGAGCGCGCAGGGCTTCCCGCTCGGTGTCCGGACCTACGCCCTCGCCGACGGGCGGGCCCGGTGGACCGCCGACGTCCGCGCGCTGCTCGCCACGCAGGGGAAGGACGTGAACCTCAGCACGATCACCTTCGGCCTCCCGGTGAGGCACATCGGCGCGGTCCGGGCGGACGGCCTGGTGGCCGTCCTCGGCTGAGTCAGGCCAGGACGACAGACCAGCCGCCGGCGCCGTACCCGGACACGTCGAGCTCGAGGTCGACCCGGGGGGCGAACGTCGCGGCCAGCACGGCGATGTCCGCGGGCACCGGCGCGTCGCCGCCGTACACCGACAGCAGGCGCAGGTGCGGCGCGCCGTCCGCGTTGAACAGCGAGGCCGCGACGTTGAGCACCTCGCCGACGTTCTCCCCGAGCTGGACCGGCAGCAGGGACGACCTGATCGCGTCATCGGCCGCGGAGCGCGGAGCCAGCCCGAGCGCGGCGCCGAGCCGGGCGGCCAGCGGCAGGTCGACGAGCACGAGCGCGGCGAGGTGACCGGCGTCGGTCACGTAGGCGCCGACGAGGTTCTCGCGGTTCTTCTTCAGGTCCACCCCCTGGTGCGCGGGCTGGACGCCGACCGGGCGGCCGAGCAGGCCCTCGGCAAGCTCGCGGACCGCCTGCGCGACGGGCAGCAACGTGGTCGTCATGGCGGCTCCTAGGCGAGGCAGGGCTCGATGGCGTCCCGGAAGGCCTCCGGGGTGAACGGCTTGGCGATGAGGAAGAGGGCACCCTCGTCCTCCGCCGTCCGGCGCATCTCGGCGGAGCCCTCCGACGTGACGAAGCCGAACGGGGTCCCGAAGCCCTCGGCCCGCAGCGCCCGGAGCAGCTCCAGGCCCGTCATCACCGGCATGTTCCAGTCGGAGAGGATGACGTCGGGCTCGTCGGCCCGCACCGCGTCCAGCGCCTGCTGGCCGTCGGCGGCCTCCTGCACCTCCCAGTCGAACCCCGCCTGACGCAGGGTTCGGACGACGATCTGCCGCATCACACGGCTGTCGTCGGCGACGAGTACACGGATCATCGGTCCTCCTGTGGTCCGGTGCCCGCCGCGCGGGCGGCCACCCTCTGCCGGTCGTCGGCCGCCCACACCGTGAGCACGAGCGACCGCCCCCGCCAGCCCAGCGGCAGCCGCTGGACCGGATGCAGCGCCGGGTCCTCCGGCGCCACGACCTCGTCGGACGCCGTCCGGACCACCCGCGGCAGCCCGAGCGTCCCCTGCTCGGGCAGCAGCGCCTTGACGTTGCCGCCGACGACGTTGGCCAGCTCGCCGAGGGCGTCCACGACGTCGTCGTCCGCCACCGGCGCGGCGGCCGGCAGGCGCAGCAGGGCCCGGGTCAGCTGGTCGGCCGCCCCCGACGAGGTCTCCAGCGCCGCGCGGCCGGTCCAGGGGCCGTGCACGTCGACCCATGCGACCCAGTCGGGGCCGTCCACCGGCACACCGTCGGGCCAGGGCGCCAGCGTGCCCTGCTCGCCGTCGACCATCGACGCGAACACGTCGCCGGCGATCGCGGCGACGTCGTCGGCGGTGATGGCGCTCACGCGAGGTCCCCCGCGAGCACGCCGGCCGGGATCATGCCGAGCAGCACGAGCTTGTCGCGCAGTGCCTCCGGCCCGAACGGCTTGAGGAGGTACTCGTGCGCCCCGGCCGCCAGCGCACGCACGATCTTGTCCTGCTCGCTCTCGGTCGTCACCATCATCAGCGTGATGGCCCGCCACGCCGGGGTGGCGCGGAGCCGCACGACGAGCTCGAGGCCGTCCATCACCGGCATGTTCCAGTCGATGCACGCGAGGTCGACCTCCAGCCCGCACTCGAGCAGGGCCAGCGCCGCGGCGCCGTGCTCCGCCTCGTGCGTCTCGAACCCGAGGCCCTGCAGGATCCCGGCGACGATGCGGCGCATCGTGCGGGAGTCGTCGACGACCAGCGCTCTCATGGCAGGCCTCGCATCTGGGGTGTGGACGGCACGGGGTCGGTGCGGCGTGCCGGCGGGGGCGCCACCGGCACCGGGAAGGTTCGTGCGGGCGTGGGCAGGAGCCCGGGAGCCGCCGCTCGCGCGGCGCCCGGCAGGGGTCGGTGCAGCACGGCGCCGCCCGCCTCGACGCGCTCGAACCCGTCGTGGACGCCGAGCGTCGTCTCGGCGGCGCCCAGCACGAGGAAGCCGCCGGGGCGCAGCACCCGCGCCACCCGGTCGAGCACCGCACGCTTCGTCGGCAGGTCGAAGTAGATGAGCACGTTGCGGAGGAAGACGAGGTCGAACGGGCCGGGCGGCGTGCCGTCCATGAGGTTGTGGCGCCGGAAGTCGACCCGGGACCGCAGGTCGGCCCGCACCCGCCAGTGCGCGCCGACACGCTCGAAGTGGCGCACCAGCATTGCCGCGGGCAGCCCGCGGTTGACCTCGAGCTGGCTGTAGACCCCCTCCCGGGCGCGGCCCAGCACCTGCTCGTTGAGGTCGGTCGCGACGATCTCCACGGTGCGCGGTGCGTCCGCCAGCGCCATGAGGATCGAGTACGGCTCCTGCCCGGTGGAGCAGGCGGCCGACCAGATCCGCACCGACTGGCCGCTGTCGCGCAGCAACGGCAGGACGTGGCCGCGCAGCGCGGCGAACGGCGCGACGTCGCGGAACCAGGAGGTCTCGTTCGTGGTCATCGCCTCGACGACCGTGGCGAGCTCGTGGTCCGCCGCCCCCGAACGCAGCCGGCGCACGAACTCGTCGAGCCCGAGGCCCCGCTCCCGGGCCAGCGGTCCGAGCCGGCTCTCCACCAGGTACTCCTTGCCCGGCTCGAGCCTGATGGCGCTGCGCCTGGTCACGAGGTCGGCGACGAAGGCGAAGGTGTCGGGCGCGATGCTCATCGGGCACCCCGCAGCCGCGCCTCGAGCGCGGGCGCCAGCTCCGCCAGCGGCAGCACGCGGTGGGCGAAGCCGGCGTTGGCCACCGCGCCCGGCATGCCCCACACGACGCTCGTCGGCTCGTCCTGCACCAGGACGGTGCCGCCGGCGGCGACGATCTGGCCCGAGCCGGTGCGCCCGTCGGCGCCCATGCCGGTCATGACGACCCCGACGATCTCGCCACCGACGGCGTCGACGGCCGACGCGAACAGCACGTCGACCGAGGGCCGGCAGAAGTTGACCGGCGGGCCGTCGTCGATGCCCGCCGCCAGCCCGGCCGCGCGGCCGCGCACGACGAGGTGGTGGTCGCCCGGCGCGACGTAGACGCTGCCCGGCAGCAGCGGGTCGCCGGCGGTCGCCTCGACCACCGTGGCCGGGCCGAGCCGGTCGAGGCGTGCGGCGAGCTGGCGCGTGAAGACGGGCGGCATGTGCTGGACGACGAGCACCGGCACCGGCGGCGGCGCCGTGAACCCGCCGACGAAGCGCGACAGGGCCTCCGGACCACCGGTCGACGAGCCGACGACGACGAGCCGGACGGCGTGGGCCGGCAGCGTGGCGCCGCAGGGCACCCGCACGGCCGGACCGGTCCCGTCCGGCCGCCACGACGACGTGCGCCGCTGCGCCCGCGCGCCGACGAGGGCGAGGACCTTCGGGACGAGCTCGTCCCCCACCCGCTGGAGCGAGTCGGTGACCGACGTGCCGCCGGTGGGCTTGGCCACGTAGTCGGTGGCGCCCGCCGCCAGGGCGTCGAGCGTCGCGACGGCGCCGCGCTCCGTCAGGGTCGAGAACATGATGATCGGCATCCGGTGGCCCGAGCGCCGCAGCTCGCGGACCGCCTCGATGCCGTCCATCTCCGGCATCTCGATGTCCATCGTCACGACGTCGGGCGCCAGCTGCTCGACACGGGCGAGGGCGAGCCGGCCGTTGGAGGCGGTGCCGACGACCTCGATCCGAGGGTCGCGGCCGAGCGCCTCGGAGACCAGCCGCCGAATGACGACGGAGTCGTCGACGACGAGCACACGGACCGGTGTCATCGCGGGCACCTGCCAGGTCGAACCGGTCGCACGTCAGACCCGGAAGCGGGCGACCTGGCCGCGCAGCTCGTCGGAGAGCCGCGCGAGCTCGTCGATCTCGGCGCCGATCTGGTGCACCACGCCGGACGAGGTGGCGGCGGCGGCGGCGACGCCGGTGATGTTGGAGGCGATCTCCCCCGACCCGGTGGCGGCCTCGGCCACGTTGCGACTCATCT
>NZ_MKTH01000019.1 GCF_001898175.1 Cellulomonas sp. 73-92 | reverse complement strand
CAGCAGCATCGCCGCGACGAAGAGGTTCATGTAGGCGAAGAACCGGCGGCGGTCGGCGTCGTGCTCCATGTAGGCGACGGAGTAGACGTGGATCAGCGTGCCGACGAACGTCACCAGCAGCACGAACGTCAGCGACAGCGGGTCGATCCGGAAGCTCGCGTCGAGGTGCAAAGCTCCGGCGTCGATCCAGCGGCCGAGCGACACCGTCGCCGCCCGGGAGTCGCCCGGCACCGAGAGCATGCGCACGAGGAGCACGACGCCGATCCCGAGCGAGGCCAGCGGGGCCAGCACGCCGAGCCAGTGGCCCCAGCGGTCGGAGTGGCGGCCGGCGAGCAGGAGGATCGCCGCCGACAGCAGCGGGATGCCGACGAGCCAGGGGGCGAGCGCCGCGCCGCTCCACGCCGCATCGGTGGGGATGGCGGTGATGAGCATCGGAGTCCCTCAGCTCTTCAGCAGGTTGACGTCGTCGACCGACGCCGAGTGCCTGGTCCGGAAGATCGAGATGATGATCGCGAGCCCGACGACCACCTCGGCAGCGGCCACCACCATGACGAAGAACGCCAGGACCTGGCCGGTGAGGTTGCCGTGCAGGCGGCTGAACGTCACCAGCATGAGGTTGGTGGCGTTGAGCATCAGCTCGACGCCCATGAAGGCCATGATCGCGCTGCGCCGCACCAGCGCCGTCGTCGCGCCGATCGAGAACAGGATCACTGCCAGCACGAGGTAGTTGGTCAGACTCACGACTTCTCCTTCACCCCGTCTCCACCTGGGCCGTCGCCGGGCACCGTCTCGCCGGGCGCTTCGATCGGCGGCTCTTGCAGCGCCGCAGGCTCCTCGGCTCCGGAGGCACGCCTCGTCGATCCGGAGCCGGACAAGACCCGGTCGATGCGCGCGGCGTACTCCCGGGCGTCGGCCTCCTGGCCGCGCACGCGCAGCACACGCGAGACCGACGCCTCGATCGGGCGGCCGTCCGGGCCGAGCGCCGGCACGTCCATCGCGTTGTGCCGGGCGTACACACCGGGTGCCGGCTTGCCGGCCGCGGTGCCGGCCTTCACCCGGGCCTCGGACCGCTCGCGCTGCGTCACGCGCGGCGTCAGCCGGCGGCGGTGCGTCAGCGCGAGCGCGCCGACCGCCGCCGTGATCAGCAGGGCGCCGACGATCTCGAGCGCGAACGCGTAGCTGCCGAACACCAGCCGCGCCAGGGCGACCGGGTTGGAGTCGGCGTTGGCGTCCGTCAGACCCTTCGGCGAGCCGAACTCGGCCCGGACCACGACACCGACAAGCACGATGAGCAGGCCCAGCCCGCCGAGGGCGGCCAGCCAGCGCTGGCCGCGCAACGTCTCGGTGAGCGAGTCCGACGCGTCGACACCGACCAGCATCAGGACGAACAGGAACAGCATCATGACGGCGCCGGTGTAGACGACCACCTGCACCACCCCGAGAAACGGGGCGTCCTGGGCGACGTAGAGGAACGCCAGCCCGATCATGACGACGACCATCGACAGCGCTCCATGGACCGCTTTGCGGGCGAACAACATCCCGAGCGCGGCAGCCACCATGACGATCGCGAGCACCCAGAAGAGGATCGCCTCGCCGGTCGTCGTCGTGCCCGTGCTGGTCAGGGTGCCCAGCAGCGCGAGGAGAAGACCGGTCGGCCGGCTCACAGCCGCTGCCCTTGCTTCGCTGCTCTCCATGGTTCCGAGACCGATTGCCGGCAGCTGGCCTCGTCGAAGCCGGCCGCGTACCTCTGGCTGGCGGTCCAGCCCATGGGCTGCGTCATCAGCGGTCCACGCCTCCCAGCACGGGGTCGATCGAGGCGACGGACGCGACGACGTCGGCGAGGTTCCCGCCCTCGCACATCACCGAGACCGCCTGCAGGTTGTTGAACGAGGGGTCGCGGAAGTGCGCCCGGTACGGGCGCGTGCCGCCGTCGGAGACGAGGTGCACGCCGAGCACGCCGCGCGGGTGCTCCACCTCCTGCCACGCCTGGCCGGCCGGCACCCGGAAGCCCTCGGTCACCAGCTTGAAGTGGTGGATCAGGGCCTCCATCGAGGTGCCCATGATCTCCTTGATGTGCTCCAGGCTGTTGCCCTGGCCGTCGGGGCCGACGGCGAGCTGCGCCGGCCACGCGATCTTCTTGTCGGCCACCATCACCGGGGCGTGCGGGCCGAGCTTCGTCAGCCGGTCGAGGCACTGCTCGACGAGGTGGACCGACTGCCACATCTCCTCGAACCGGATGACCATCCGGTCCCACGCGTCGGCGTTGCTGCCGGTGGGCACGTCGAAGTCGTACGTCTCGTAGCCGGAGTACGGGTTCGACTTGCGCACGTCGTACGGCAGGCCGGCCGAGCGCAGGATCGGGCCCGTCATCCCCAGCGCCATGCAGCCGGCGAGGTTGAGATTCCCGACGCCCTGGTAGCGCAGCTTGAGGATCGGGTTGGCCAGCATCAGCTTCTGCAGGTCACCCGCGAACTTCCGCACGCCGACGAGCGCCTCGCGCACCGCGTCGACACCCCCCGGCGGCAGGTCCTGCACCACCCCGCCCGGGCGGATGTACGCGTGGTTCATCCGCAGGCCGGTGACCAGCTCGAAGATCTGCAGGATGTGCTCGCGGCCCTGGAAGGCCAGCGTCATGATCGTGGTGGCGCCCAGCTCGTTGCCGCCGGTGCCGAGCGCGATGAAGTGGGACGCGATCCGGTTGAGCTCCATCATCAGCACCCGGATGACGGACGCCTTCTCCGGCATGTCGTCGGTGATGCCGAGCAGCTTCTCCACCGCCAGGCAGTAGCCCGCCTCCTGGAACAGCGGCGCGACGTAGTCCATCCGGGTGCAGAACGTCACGCCCTGGGTCCAGGTGCGGAACTCCATGTTCTTCTCGATGCCCGTGTGCAGGTAGCCGATGCCCGCACGGGCCTCGGTCACCGTCTCGCCCTCGATCTCCAGCATCAGCCGGAGCACGCCGTGCGTCGACGGGTGCTGCGGGCCCATGTTGACGACGATGCGCTCCTCGCCGAGGCGTGCCGCCTCCTCGGCGATCGACGACCAGTCGCCGCCGGACGCCTCGAAGCTGGGCACGCCCGCCGCCTCGTCGTCCGCCACCGGCCGGGTGGCGTGGGGAACCGTCATGGGCGCGACCCCCGCTGGTCCGAGGCTGGCGGGCTGCAGGCCCCTGTTTGGCTCGCAACTCGAGCGATCTGCGGATCGAAGGTCTGGCCATCGCTTTGACCGCGACGCCATGGCCGCCGTCGCAGGAGCGAACGACACGAGCAAGCATCACCGCCTGCCGTGCAGTGCCTGGAGGCTGGGCTCACCGCGTCTCCGATCTGCCGTGGGTTTCGGACGTCACCCTTGCGGGTCAGCCACCACGAGCGATCCAGTGTTGGTCCACAGACCTGCGCGGTCTGTGTCCTTCTCATCAAGATTCGATCAAGCGCGCCATTCGGGTGCGTCGATGCATCCGCAGAGCGTTCGAGCATGGCGACACTGAGCGTCATGATCGCTGGGACATTCGTTCGGCGCCGCACGTATGGCGACGCCGTGACCGAGCAGCGGCACGGGAACCACGGCGGATCGGGGATGGGTGGCGGCAGATGATCCGGCCCGCGCGCGCTGGCATCGCAGTCCGTCTCATGATCGCGATGGCACTGGTCCTCATAGCAGCGGCAGCAGCCGCAGGACTGGTCGCTGGGCCAATCGGACCTGCCCTGTTTGACCGGCACATGGCCGCCGACGTGCGGGCTGCCTCTGGAGCCATCGTCGAGCATGCCGAGATGGAATTCGCCGCCGTCAGTGCTCTGACCTTGGCAGTCGCTCTGACGGCCGCGACGTTGACGGCCCTGGCGGTTAGCCTGCTGCTCGCCCGCAGGATGGGCTCCTCGCTGGGCAATCTGTCCCGTGCGGCCAGCGAGGTGGCAGCTGGACGATTCGACCTACACCTGATTCAGCCTCACGTGGGGATCGAGTTCGACAACCTCGCCGAGGCGTTCAACACGATGGCCGAGCAGCTGGAGGAGGACCAGCGGGTACGGCGCCTGCTGACAGCGGACGTCGCCAATGAACTGCGAACACCGGTGGCGACGATCTCGACCTACCTTGACGCGCTCGAGGAAGGCCTGCGGGAGCTGACGCCGACCACACTTGAAGTGCTGCGCGCTCAGGCCTGCCGTCTGACCCGATTGGCCTCGGACCTGGCCGCCGTCACCCAAGCCGAGAGCGGCATCCTTCACCTCGACCAGATCGATCACGACCCAGCGGACCTGCTCGTCGCTGCCGTGCTGGGCGCCCAAGACCGCGCCGACGGGGCCGGCGTTGCCTTGGTACTCCGGATCGCGCCCGGGCTGCCTGACGTCAGAGTCGACCCTGAGCGCTTCGGGCAGGTCTTGGGCAACTTGCTGGACAACGCAATCCGCCACACTCCCGCCGGGGGCAAGGTCACCTTGTCGGCAGCATCGTGCAGCGATGGGGTGCGCATCGTCGTGGCCGACACCGGTGACGGGATCGCGCAGCAGTACCTGCCGCACGTGTTCGAGCGGTTCTACCGGGTGAACACCTCCGGCGATGGTCACGGCGGCGGCTCCGGCCTCGGGTTGGCGATCGCCAAGGCGCTGGTTAGGGCGCACGGTGGCTCGATCAGCGCGCACAGCCCCGGCGTCGGGCAAGGTGCCTGGTTCATCATCGACTTGCCGGTGGCCTGACGCCGATCTTGAGCAAGGCTTCATCGTGTCCGACCCGGAACTTGATCCACGGCCTTGAGGCTGGTGGGTGAGCGGTTGCTACCCACGCCGCTCACCCCGCGGCGAGGAGGGCTCGATGGGCCTGTGGTGCAGCCGGATGACCGTCGGTGGCTGGGTGTTCATGGTCGTCGTTCTGGCGCTCGTGATCGGTCTGGCCGTCTGGGCGGTGTGCCGACTGTTCCCGACACCAGCACAACGGATCCCCGACCCGCGTGCGGCCCTCGACGCTCGCCTCGCCGTGGGCGAGGTCGACCTGACCACCTACATCCAGCTGCGTCAGCAACTCGACGGCGGCCCAGCCGTCGACACGACGGCGCCGGTCCCCGTCAGCACGCCGCCCGGCCGGCAGAGCACACTCAAAGGAGGTGTGTGATGGCGACACCGGACACCATTTCGGTCACCACCCCAGCGGCGGCGAGCCACTGGCCCAAGACCGCGCTGCGGGTGACGTTCGGCCTGATCTGGCTCATCGACGCGATCTTGAAGTGGCTGCCCGGGTTCCGGGCCGCCTACATGGACACCATCATGGAGCAGGCCGAGGGCCAGCCCGGCTGGCTGCAGCCCTGGTTCCGGTTCTGGATCGACCTGCAGCACCCGGACAGCGCGTTCTTCGCCTACCTGGTCGCCGTCGTGGAGACGCTGATCGCCGCCGCGCTGATCGTTGGGTTCGCCCGCAAGATCGCCTACAGCGCCGCGATCGTGTTCAGCCTGCTGATCTGGTCCACCG
The DNA here is from genome assembly GCF_001898175.1 of Cellulomonas sp. 73-92. Lineage (GTDB taxonomy): Bacteria > Actinomycetota > Actinomycetes > Actinomycetales > Cellulomonadaceae > Cellulomonas. The sequence goes on along the minus strand of NZ_MKTH01000019.1, from coordinate 89,715 downwards.
CCGAGGGCTTCGGCGGCCCGTACACCTCCGGTGCCGCGGACATCGGCACCGCGATCTTGTACGCGCTGGTGTTCGCTGCGCTGCTGACGTTCAGCTACTACCAGGGCACCGCCCGCTACAGCGCCGACGCCTGGCTGGAACGCCGCATCGGCTGGTGGCACCGGGTCGCCGAAGTCGGGCACCACCACCCCGGCGCCGGCACTGGCCAGGCGGTCACCTCCCTGGTGCCCGTGGCGCCCAACCCGCCGCGACGCAAGACCGCCTGACGCCCGTTGTCCCCAACCATCCTTCTGCAGCGATCCCGGAGGTCCCGATGATCACCTTCCTGGCCAACAACTGGTACTGGCTCTTGCTTGTCGGCGCCATGGTCTTCATGCACGCCGGCCACGGCGGGCATGGGGGCCACGGCGGGCACGGCGGCGGGGCAGGCGGGCACGGCGGTGCGGCCGGTGGGCACTGCGGAGGTTCGGCCCACCAGGGCGCGCACCCGCAGGAGTCCACCAGCCACGAGGCGGCCCACCGGCCGTCGGCTGCGGGCGGCCCGCCGACCGGGTCGCCCCCACGATGACCACCCGCCGCCGCCACGTCGGCGCCCGCTCCGCCGGGGACGGGCCGGCCAGCACAACGCCCGGATCGGTCGGCCGTGGCCGGTACGACGGCATCGGGAGGCGAGCATGAGCCAGATCGAGACCTATGACGCAGTCGTGGTCGGTGCCAGCTTCGCCGGACTGGCGGCCGCCGGCCAGCTGTCCGGTGCCGGGCGCGTGCTGCTGGTAGACCGAGAGCCGATCGGGGCCGGCCAGACCTCCGCGTGCGGCACGCTGCTGGCCGTGCTCGAACGCCTCGACGCCGGCGACGCACTCGAGCAGGTCCACCCGAGAGTCGTGCTCAACGTGGCCGGCCGGCGCGTCGGCTTCGACACCACGCACCGCCCCTTCGCGACCTTCGACTACGCCACGCTGTGCCAGGTCCTGGCCAGCCAGCTCGGGGACGTGCAGGTCGCGGTAGCGCCGTTCGGCGGGATCGACCCCGACGGCACGCTGCGGCTGGGTGCCCGCCGGGTCCGCGCAGCAGTGCTGATCGACGCCTCGGGATGGCGGCGGGTCCTGGCCCGCGCCCTGGGGGCCCCGCCCCTGGACCGGGCGCACACCTCCACGGGCGTGGAGACCGGCACCGCTCATGCCGGCTGCGCCCTGGAGTTCTGGTTCCGCCCGCCAGGCCGCCCGGACGGCGTGCACTGGGCCTTCCCCGCCGGCGACCACGTCCGGGAGGGAACGGCCTCCTACCTGGCCCACCCCCACGGCCTCAAACGCGACCTGACTCGCTTCACGCACGTGGACGAGCTGCCCGCCAAGGCGATCCACGGCGGCGCGTTTCCCTCCCGGCTGGCCGAACCGGTCACCGACAAGGTCTTCCTCGTCGGTGACGCAGCCGGCCAGTGCCTGCCGCTGACCGGAGAGGGCATCCGCCCCGCCCTGGTGTTCGGACAAGAAGCCGGCCGACAGGCCCGCGCCGTGCTGCTCGGCCGCCAGGACCTGCCCACAGCACTGGCCCGCTACCGGACGGCCGTGACCAGGACTCGTCCGGCCTACCGGACGCTGGAGCACATGCAGTCCTGGGCCCTGCACCTGCCCCCGAGCGTCGTCGCTCACGCCGTGCGCACCTCGGCCAGCCCCAGGCTTTCGCCCCTGCTGCAGGCCGCCTACTGGCAGGTCGCCAACCCCGACACCCTGCGCGCGGCCCCTGACACCAAGGCGACCCGCACGCTGTCCCGCGTGCCGTGCACGAGCGGGCCCGCCGCTCACCGCGCGGAAGACGCCACGGACCTGGCCGCCTGCGCGGCCAGCTGCGACTGCCCACCAGGCACCCATGCGCCCCAGACGGCGGGCTGCTGCCTGGCGCCGTAGTACCCCCAGCCCTTCCCGGGCCAAGGTCCTGGCACACCACCTTGAGCAAAACGCGTACGGGCCGGGCGGTGCAGCGTCGTATCGTCCGGCCCGTACCCGTCCACCGCACCACCCGGATCAGCCCCGCCACGAACTGGGTGGCAACAGGCCGGCCCGGCCGAAGTCGCCGCGCGGAGCCGCGCGGGCCGGTCTTGACCGCCACCGAGGCGACGGACCGGCAGCACCCCCACCGATCGCGTGACGGCCTGGGCATCCCGACAGGGCCGGGAACGGGTTGACGAGAGTTTCGTCGTTCCCTGATCGACCCTCAGCCCAACAGCCGGCGAGGTGCCCGACGATGCCGATCAGAACATGGGGAGGGCGAAGCCATGAGCAGCAGAGCGTTCGCTGTCGCCGGCCTGGCCTGCGGGACATGCCTGGCGGAGCTGATGGACGCGGTCCGCGCTGTGCCGGGCGTCATCGGCGTCGGCGTGACCTTGGTCCACGGTGCGCCGTCAGCGCTCACGGTGACCGCACTCGGACCGGTGCCCACCGAACAGATCGCCGCCGCGGTCACCAAGGTCGGCTTCACCTTCGCGCCGCTGGACGCACCGGTCCCGGACACACCTGGGGTCGCTGCCACCCGAACCCTGCCGCCCAGCCACTGACCGGTGCCGCCGGCCGCCTGGAGCGACAGGTGCCGGGGGCGCCGACTCGACCTGGAGCACCGAGGTTTCTTTATCGAATCTCTATGGCGACGCAAGCGACGCGCAGCATTCCTCGCCCTACGCTGCAAATACCCCCGCGGGGTATCGGGAAGCGGTGGACCGAAGTGCGACAGGACTGCGGTGGAGCAGCGCGCACCCGGCCCGCGGGGGGCCAGTTGCCGCCGGCCGCCGGTCGGCGCAGGGAAGGAGTGCACGACCATGGATGTCGTCGTCATAGCGGTTGCCGTCGTGCTGACGGGGCTGTTGGGCTGGTACTTCTTCGGGCCGCGCAGTACGCACCGGGCGGCGGTCGAGCAGGGTGTGCAGGTCATGACGGTCGCGGTCAAGGGCGGCTACAGCCCCGATGTGATCGAGGTGGTTCAGGGCACGCCGGTGCGGCTGCTGTTCGACCGGCAGGAGGCCGGGGACTGCTCCTCGCGGGTGGTGTTCGCCGACTTCAAGGTGAACCAGACCTTGCCGGCCTACGCGACCACTTCGGTGGAGTTCACTCCGCAGCAGGTTGGCGAGTTCGGCTTTGCCTGCGGCATGAACATGCTGCATGGCACCCTGAAGGTCGTCTCCGCCGGTGGGCGGGCTGGTGGCGGGACGGCGACCGCGGTGCTGGAGCGCCCGACCACCTCCGGCCTGCCGGCCGGGCACGATCACGGTCACATGCCGGCTGTGCGCGACGAGCTGACCGCACCCGAGCAGCCTGTGGCCGGCGGCCAGTCCTCGCCGTCCGGCGATGCGTCGCCGGACGGCGAGGCGGCCGAGCGGGCCGCCGAGATCGCCGACCTGCGCCGTCGGGTGATCGCTGGCGCGATCTTGACCGCTCCGGTGCTGCTGGCTGTGATGTCCACGTCGCTGTTCGGGGCCACCTGGGTGCCCGACCTGCTGATGCGGACGTGGTTCCAGCTGCTGCTGATCGCCCCGGTGATGGTCTACACCGGTTGGCCGATTCACCGCACCGGCTGGCTGGCGCTAGCCCACCGGACCGCCGACATGAACTCCTTGATCACGTTGGGGTCGATCGCTGCGTTCGGGTTCAGCCTGGTCAGCACGTTTGCCCCGGGCGTTCTGCCTGCGGACTCGCGGGAGGTCTACTACGAGGCGGTCGGGGTCATCTTGACCCTGATCCTGCTGGGTCGGCTGCTGGAGACCAAGGCCAAGGCGGGTACCGGTGAGGCCATTCGGGCCCTGATCGGCCTGCAGCCGCGCATCGCCCGGGTGGTGCGGGGTGGGGAAGAGTTCGAGATCGGCGTCGAAGACGTGGTCGTGGGCGACACCGTCATCATTCGCCCGGGGGAGAAGCTGCCCGTCGACGGCTTGGTCACCGACGGTCGGTCGCCGGTGGACGAGTCGATGGTCACCGGCGAACCCGTTCCGGTGGTCAAGGCCGCCGGGGACAGCGTGATCGGGGCGACGATCAACCAGACCGGGTCGCTGCGGTACACCGCGACCAAGGTTGGCGCGGACACGATGCTGGCTCAGATCATCAAGCTGGTCCGCGAGGCGCAGGGCTCCAAGGCGCCGATCCAGCGGCTGGCGGACAAGGTGTCCGGCTACTTCGTGCCCGCAGTCATCACGATCGCGATCTGGTCGTTCGTCGTGTGGTGGCTGCTGGGACCGTCGCCGGCCGGTGTGTTCGCTCTGGTCGCTGCTGTGGCGGTGCTCATTATCGCCTGCCCGTGCGCGCTGGGCCTGGCTACCCCGCTGTCGATCACGGTCGGCACCGGCAAGGGCGCCACGCACGGCATCCTGATCCGCTCCGCCGAGGCGCTGGAGACCGCGCACAAGCTGACCACCGTCGTGCTGGACAAGACCGGCACCATCACCGCCGGTGCCCCGGCTCTGACCGACGTGCGACCTGCCCACGGGATGGACGGCGATGAGCTGCTGCGACTGGTCGCCGCCGCCGAACGCGACTCCGAGCACCCGCTGGCCGCCGCGATCGTCGCAGGGACGCGTGAGCGTGGACTGGTCGTGCCGACCGCGAGCTCGTTCGAGTCCGTTACCGGTCAGGGTGTGCGCGCTCGGGTCGACGGCGAACAGGTGCTCGTCGGTAACCAGCGGCTGCTGGCGGCCGCCGGGATCGACTCGAGGAGTCTGCTCGGCGACTTCGAGGAGCTCGCGGCCTTCGGCCACACTCCGATGCTGGTGGCCGTCGACGGCTTCCCCGCTGGCGTGATCGGCGTGGCCGATCCGATCAAGGAGAGCTCGGCGGCGGCGATCGCCGACCTGACCGCCCGCGGCATCGATGTCGTCATGATGACCGGCGACAACCGCGGCACCGCGGCGGCCGTCGCCCGGCAGGTCGGCATCGGCCGGGTGGTGGCTGAGGTGCTGCCTGAGCACAAGGCCCGCGAGGTCAAGCGGCTGCAGGCCGAGGGCCGGATCGTGGGGATGGTCGGCGACGGCATCAACGATGCCCCCGCCCTGGCTCAGGCGGACGTCGGCTCGGCGATCGGCACCGGCACCGACGTGGCCATCGAGTCCTCCGACATCACCCTGATCTCCGGCAACCTCGGCGGTCTAGTGACGGCCATCGACCTGTCCCGGGCCACCATGCGCAACATCCGCCAGAACCTCGGCTTCGCGTTCGGCTACAACGCGATCGGCATCCCCATCGCGGCCGGCGCGCTCTACCCCGCCTTCGGGCTGCTGCTCAGCCCGATCATCGCGGCCCTGGCGATGGCGGCCTCGTCGCTGTCGGTGGTCACCAACGCCAACCGGCTGCGCCGCTTCACCCCGCGGCCGTCCACCGCCCACCCGAAGACCTCGACCGTCACCCCGGTGGTCGAGCTGGCAAGCGAGCACGACGAACACGAGGAGGACCCCATGCACCACCACGGCCACACCCCCGACACCAGCGTCACCGAGGTCGTCGACCCGGTCTGCGGCATGAAGGTCGACCCGACGACCGCCACCACGCGCGAGCACGACGGGACCAGGTTCTACTTCTGCTCCCCGGGCTGCGCCGCCGCGTTCGACGCCGACCCGCACCGCTACGGCCACCCGCACGCCACGGCCTGACCGGACCCCAGACCCCACCACCGCGACCGACCAGGCACGAGGAGGGACACGCCATGGCCGCCAGCCAAACCGAACAGGACGCCCTCCTGCTGCGGCTGCACCGGATCGAAGGGCAGGTGCGCGGCATCGCCCGGATGGTCGACGAGCAGGCGTACTGCATCGACGTGCTCACCCAGGTCTCGGCCGCCTCCCGTGCCCTGCAGTCGGTCGCGCTCGTGCTGCTCGACGAGCACCTGCGCCACTGCCTGTCCGAGGCGGCCCAGGTCGGCGGCGAGCTGCACCAGGAGAAGGTGCACGAGGCGTCGGCGGCGATCGCCCGCCTCGTGCGCAGCTAAGCCGGACGCGGTCGGCGTCCTTGTGGACAGGCGCCGACCGCGTCCACCCCCCGGGGCGAACCTCACGCCGGTCACCCAAGCGCCCCGGCGGGCGCACCACCGCTCTTCGTCGCGCTGGACGGGGCGGACCAGGTTCACGTTCCGCACGCCGAGGACGACGCCAGCACCGCCGCGGCGGCTGCCAGCGGCTCGGCGCCTCGCGCACCGCGTGAGGCAGTCATCGGGAAGGTCGTCATGAGCCAGAGCAGGAAACGCCCCCGACCGGCCTCGGGCCAGCACGGGGGTGCCAGACGGCCCAACCAACCCAACCGCTTGCCGGACCAGTCACTCGCCGAGCTGCTCGGACTGGCCGCCGCCCGCACCACGTCACCAGCAACGACTGCCGCCCGCACGACACCCGCCCCCGCCGCCCCGCCGCGGCCACCTGCCCGGCCAGCCCCCGTCCCGGCGGCGCCAATCGCGGTACCCACCCTGGCCAAGATCGCCGGTTCACCGAACCCGGCCACCGGGCTGGAGTTCGTCACCACCCCGTTCCGCGCCCTGGCCGACCTGGAACCCCAGGCTGTCGCGGTCAGCTACTGGTTCACTCCACCGGCCGGCCCCAACCCCTACCAGGTCGCCATCCGCTTCACCGGCCACCGCCTGGACGTGGCCGGGCCCCGCACACCAGCCGACGACTTCGTGCTCACCAGCGAGGTGTCGGATGTGGCACCTGCCAGCGGCCCGATCGTGGTGACCCAGCGGACCGCGGGCACGGCAGCCGGACGCTGGTCGGTCACGGCCGAGGCGCAGGCCAACCCCCAGCGCGCGGCCGGGTCGACGCCGGTGCGCCTGCCGCCAGCCGCCGGCACAGGCCAGTCGGTGTACGCACCGATCGCCGCGATGCGGGCCCCCGGCGTGCTGATCGGCTCCTGGCCGGCCATGGTCGCCTTGGGATTCCTGCTCGGCCTGCTCGTGCAAGGTCTGCTCGCCAGGGTCCACACCCTGCCCACCGGCCCAGTGCTGACGCTGTCGCTGCTGGCCGGTGCGCTCGGGCTGGCCGGAGCCAAGACCTACTACCGGCTCACTCACCGACACGAGCCACGCACGACCTGGCTGGCTGGACTGAGCGTACAAGGCTTCGTCGTGGCCGCCACGGCAGTCTTCATCCTGGGCGGCTGGTGGTGGGGCGTGCCGATCGGGCACCTGCTGGACGCCTCCATCCCGGCCCTGCTGACCGGACAAGCGGTCGGACGCCTGGGCTGCCTGTTCGCCGGCTGCTGCAACGGGCTGCCAACACGCTCACGCTGGGCGATCTGGTCCTCCGACCGACGCGTCGGCACCCGCCGCATCCCGGTCCAGCTCCTGGAGTCCAGCTCCGCGGCGTTGCTGGCCCTCCTTACCGGACTGATCGCCTGGCGCACACCACCCCAGCAGGCCGGCTACCTGTTCCTCGGCGGGCTGGCGGCCTACGTCATCGTCCGCCAGGTCCTGTTCCCGCTGCGCGGGCTGGCCCGAGTGACACGCCACGGGCGGGCGGTGATGCTCGTCCTGGCCCCGCTCGCCCTGGCAGCCGCCGTCCTCGTGCCCGCACTCACCTAACCGCCAACATACCCCCATGGGGTATGTTGGCCTACGTCATCGCCCACCCGAGTTGCCCGACGAGAGCAGGGAGGACTGGATGCCTCACCACCACAACCGTCCCACCGACGACACCCGGGTGGTCGATCCGGTCTGTCGGATGAAGGTCGATCCGGCCACCGCCCCAGCCAGCCGCCGGCACGAGGCGACCATCTTCTACTTCTGCTCGACCGGGTGCGCGGCCGCCTTCGAGGTCGATCCCCGCCGGTACGTCCACCAACTGCCAGCCTGACCGACCGAAGCGCTGCCGCGGACCGGATTTCGGCCCGAGCGATCGCCTCGCCTAGTGACAAAGAAGGGGCCTACTGATGCCTGAACAGACCGTGGTGCTGGACGTCTCCGGCCTGCACTGGGCCACCTCGGGTGCCGTCGTTGCCCGCCAGCTGCGTCGGCGGCCCGGTGTGCTGGACGTCGAACCGAACGCCGTAGCCCAGACCGCAACCGTCAGCTACGACCCGACGGTCACAACGGTCGCCGACCTGACCGGCTGGGTGCGCCAGTGCGGTTACCACTGCACGGGCCAGTCGGTGCCGCAGCACGTGTGCGACCCAGCCGCCGAGCCGGCCGCCGCCAGCCGCATGCACAGCGGCCATGAGCAGCACACCGGCCATGAGCAGCACGACGATCACGGCGGCCACGGCGACGCGACGGTCGACATGGTCCACGAGAAGCCCGCGGCCGGCGCCGGCGAGATGGCGATGTCCGGCCATGAGGCGATGGGGCACGGCGGTCATCACGCTGGGGCGTCGATGGCGGCGATGGTCGCCGACATGCGCAACCGCTTCCTGGTGGCGTTGGCCGCGTCGGTGGTCGTCTTGCTGTGGTCGCCGATCGGCCGTGACGTGTTCGGGTTCAGCGCCCCGGCCCCGTTCGGGCTGCGCGACGACGTGTTCGCCTTGATCGTGTCGTTGCCGGTGGTCTTCTACTCGGCGTGGATCTTCTTCGACGGGGCGGTGCGTGCCCTGCGCGCCCGGACCCTGGACATGATGGTCCTGGTGGCCGTCGCGGTCGGCGCTGGCTGGCTGTACAGCCTGGTGGTGACCCTCACGGGCGGCGGGGAGGTGTTCTACGAGGCCGCCACGGTGCTGACCACGTTCGTGCTGCTCGGCCACTGGCTGGAGATGCGGGCCCGGGGCGGCGCGAACGACGCGGTGCGCACCCTGCTGCAGCTGGCACCACCCAAGGCGCTGGTGCTGCGCGGCGAGACCCCGGTCGAGGTGCCGACCGACCAGGTGCAGGTCGGCGACCTGCTGCTGATCCGCCCCGGAGCCAAGGTGCCGGTCGACGCGCTGGTCGAGTCGGGGGAGTCCGAGGTCGACGAGTCGATGGTCACCGGGGAGTCCCTGCCGGTGCCCAAGGCTCCCGGCGATGCGCTGATAGGGGCGTCGATCAACACGACCGGCACGCTGCGGGCGCGGGCCAGCAAGGTCGGCGCGGACACCACGCTGGCCCAGATCGTCAAGCTGGTCCAGCAGGCGCAGAACTCCAAGGCGCCGGGGCAGCGTCTGGCCGACCGGGCCGCGTTCTGGCTGGTGTTCGTCGCCCTCGTCGGCGGGGCGGCGACCCTGCTGGTGTGGCTAGCCGCGGGTGCGGGCTTGGCGCAGGCGATGCTGTTCGCCATCACGGTCGTGGTCGTGACCTGCCCCGACGCGCTCGGGCTGGCCACCCCGACGGCGATCATGGTCGGCACCGGGCTGGGCGCCCAGCGCGGTGTGCTGTTCAAGAACGCGACCGCCCTGGAGACCGCCGCCCGCATCGACACCGTCGTGATGGACAAGACCGGCACCTTGACCAAGGGCGAGCCGGAGGTCACCGACGTGCTGAGTGACGGGCGGGACAAGAACGAGATGCTCGCGCTGGCCGCCGCCGTCGAACGCGAGTCCGAGCACCCGCTGGCCCAGGCGGTTGCCGCTCATGCCACCGGCCGCGGGGTCCCCACCCTGCAGGCGACCGGGTTCCGCAACGTGCCTGGGCACGGCGCCATGGCCAGCGTCGACGGCCACCACGTGCTGGTCGGCAACCGTCGCCTGCTGGAGTCCGAAGGCGTCGAGCTCGGAGCCCTGGCGGCCCGCCGCGACGAGCTGGCGGCCGCCGGCCGCACCGCGGTCCTGGTCGCCGTCGACGGCCACGTGGCGGGCGTCATCGCCTTGGCCGACGCGCCCCGCCCGACCGCTGCTGCGGCGGTGGCTGCTTTGCACCAGACTGGCGCCCAGGTGGTCATGCTCACCGGGGACAACCAGGCCACCGCCGACCGGATCGCCGCCCAGCTGGGCATCGACACCGTCATCGCCGAGGTCCTGCCGCAGGACAAGGCCGCCCAGGTCGCCGCGCTGCAGAAGCAGGGGCGCCACGTAGCGATGGTCGGCGACGGCGTCAACGACGCCCCCGCGCTGGCCACTGCGGACCTGGGGATCGCGATCGGAGCCGGCACCGATGTGGCGATCGAGACCGCCGACCTGGTGCTGATGCGCTCCGACCCGCTGGGCGTGCCGACCGCGCTACGGATCGGACGTGGCACCGTGCGCAAGGAGCACCAGAACCTGGCCTGGGCGATCGGCTACAACGCCATCGCGCTGCCGATCGCCGCCGGAGTGTTCTTCACCGCCTTCGGGCTGTGGCTGCGACCGGAGATCGCCGCCCTGACGATGTCGGGCTCCACGCTCATCGTCACCGCCAACGCCCTGCTGCTACGCCGCCTGCACCTACCCCAGACCACGCTCGACGACCAGCCCCAGCCCAACCCGCAGTAGGGCGGCGACAACGACCACCGGACAGCACCCCAGATGAGCACCCTGCTGGCGGCCGGCCGCGTGGCTGCGACCCGAGCATCGGACGCGGCACCGACCGGCAGGTTGTCGCGGCCGGTGAGCCTGCTGCAGGCGGCCGTCGGCGGCCTGGCGACCCAGACCGCGTTCCCCGACCTGTCCTGGTGGCCAACGGCCGGCCTGGGCCTCGCCGTCTTGGTGGTGGCGCTGCACCGGGCGACGGTGCGCTGGGCTGGGCTGGTCGGTCTGATCTGGGGCCTGGGGCTCTTCATTCCGCACCTGTGGTGGGCCGACCAGGCCGCCGGAGCGCTGGCCTGGCTGGCGCTGGCGGTGGTCCAGGCCGCCCTGGTCGGGGTCGGCACCGCCACGTGGGCCATTGCGGCCCGGACGCCCTGGGTCCAGCGCACCTCGTGGGCGGCGGCGCTGACCTTCACCGTCACCTGGGTGGCCGACGAGCAGCTGCGCTCAACCTGGCCGTTCGGCGGGTTCCCCTGGGCCCGGTTGGCGTTCTCCCAGACCGACGGGCCACTGCTCGCGCTGGCGTGGCTTGGTGGCGCGCCCCTGGTGACCGCCGCGGTCGCCCTGGTCGGATTCGTCCTCGCCCGCGCCTGGCTGGCACCGGTGCACCGGCGGCTGTGGCCGGCGCTGGCGGCCGCCGCGACCACCAGCGCGATCATCGCGCTGGCCCTCTCGATCCCGCTGTCGACCGCGGCCCAGGCCGACACGTTGCGGCTGGCCGGCGTGCAAGGCAACGTGCCCGACAGGCGCGCCGTCGTCGCCGACCGATCCCGGGTGGTGCTCGACAACCATGCGGCCGCCACCCGCACCCTGCTGCACGACGCCGCGCCCGGCAGCCTGGACGTCGTCCTGTGGCCGGAGAACGCGACCGACATCGACCCTCGCACCGACGCCGCCGCTGGAGCGACAGTCGAGGGCGCGGCGCAGGCGGTGCGGGCGCCGATCCTGCTGGGAGCCGACCAGCGGCTGCCGGACGGCCGCTACGTGCAGATGCTGCTATGGCAGCCCGGTCGTGGCACGGTGTTCGCCTACTCCAAGCAGAAGGTGGTGCCGTTCGGGGAGTACATCCCCGCCCGCCCCCTGTTCCGCCTGTTCTCTTCCCAGGTCGACCGGGTCGGCACCGACGCCAAGCCCGGCGACCGACCGGCGCTCGTGCCCCTTGATGTGCCGCGGTTAGGCCGGGTCGTGCCGTTGGCGACCGTCATCTGCTTCGAGGTGGCGTTCGACGACGTGGTGCGCACTGCGGTGCGCGACGGCGCGCAGCTGATCGTCGTGGCGACTAACAACGCGTCGTTCGGGTGGACCGGCGAGTCGACCCAGCAGCTGGCGATGACCCGGCTGCGGGCTGTCGAGCACGGCCGGGCCGCGGTTCAGATCTCGACCGTCGGCGTCAGCGCGGTCATCGCCCCGGATGGAACCGTGCAGCAGCGCACTGGGCTGTTCACGCCGGCCACCTTCCGAGCCGAGCTCCCGCTGCGCACCAGCCTGACTCCGGCCGACCGCTTCGGTGCCGCACCCGTAACCGCCGCGGTCGCCCTTGCCCTGGCAGCAGCGCTGGCCGGTGCTGCCAGTCGTGAGGCGGAGTCGACCGACGCCTGGTCGGACGCCGCTCGGCCGGATCGGGTGCGAACCGGCTCGCGATCTGGGCGACGAGCCGGCCACCAGCCGAGCGTCCCGGCCGATCGAAGGGGCACCAGGTGACGCACGGACCGGTTGTGCGCTCCTCGGTGAGGCTGTCCTGGCAGTTGACTGACCGACACAGCCAGCTGACGTGGGCGGCCCTGGGCGGAGGTCTGGCGGCCGTGGCGCTGGCCTTTTGGGGGCTGCCGGCGATCGACCTGCACGGCCCGCTGCATCGTCTAGGGATCATGGATCTGCTGTGTGGAGGAACGCGGGCCGCCTACCTCACCATGACCGGTCGGTGGACGCTGGCGTGGTACTACAACCCGCTGGGGCCGCTGGCCGTGGTCGCCGCGGCCGTCCTGATGCTCCGCGCGGGGGTCGGCCTCCTGACGCGACACTGGCTCACCTTGCGGGTGCGGCTGTCCCGCCGGGTCAGGCGCGTCGCGGTTGTGGCCCTGGCCGTGGTCGTCGTGGTGCTGACGGCCCGTCAGCAGCTGCTGGTCGACGTCCTGAGGTGAGCGGGTCCCACCGTCGCCAGCAGCCCGTTGGGAAGGCGGGCTGGAGGCTTCGCGGGACCTTCATCCAACCTCGACCAGGTCGCAGCCAAAGGTCCGGACGATGGAGGCATGACCGACCAGCTGCAGGCCGTTACTGCGCCGAGCGCGCCGCGTGTGCGGCGTGGGCCGCTGCGCACGGTGTGGACCGCGATCAGCGGGGCGACCGGGGTGGTGGTTGGCCTGGCACCCCATGTGCTGCACCACATCGGCCCGCTGGTCGGCACCGCCCTGGTGGCCGGCGCGGGCGGCACAGTCTTGTTCGGTGTCCTGGGGCTGGCGGCCTCGGTGCCGATGCTCCTGAAGCTGCGCCGCCGGTTCGGCTCGTGGTGGGCCCCGGCCGCGGCTCTGGCCGTGTTCGCGGCGGCCTTTGTCGTGTCGACGACGGTCATCGGCCCGCTGATCCGCGGAGCCGACAACGTCCCGGCACCCTCCCCGAGCCAGGTCCAGATGCCTGTCGGGCATGACCAGCACCACTGACATCGCCGTCGAAAGGACTCACCATGACAACGCCACACGCTCCGGCACCGAAGATCAACATCACCCCGACCGAACGCGTCTCCCGGGTCGTCGTCGGCGTCGCCGGCATCGTCGGCGGTGTGCTGCTGCTGGCCGGCGCCCACACCACCCTCGCCGTCGTGCTCGAGGTGCTGTTGGTCCTGGCCGGGGTGGACCTGCTGGTCACCGGCGCTCGAGGGCACTGCCCGCTGTATGCCAAGCTCGGCTACGTACCGGCCTCCCTGGCCCACCCCCGAGCCGGACGGACTGCGCGATGAAGCAGCAGCAGAACCCGTCGGGCGGGCGAGCGGACCGGCCGCAGAGCCGGACATCGACCACCCCGCGGATGCCCGACCACCACCACGCGCCGGTCGACCAGCCGTCCACGGGCGGTTCGCATCATGGGCACCGGTGGATGATGCTGGCCTGCTGCGTGCCGATGCTCGTGATCGTCGCCGTGCTGCTGGCCACCGGCACGGCCGGCATCGGGGCCGTGATCTTCGCGGTGGCCTGCGTCGGCATCATGACCGTGATGATGCTGGCCATGCCCCGTGGCCACTAGCCAGCTGGCGTCGACCTCTGCCATCACCCCGGTGGTGACGGCGCGACGACCGCATACCGGCCGGATGATCGGGGTCGCCCTGGCGTGGGGGGCGTGCTTCGTCGCGATCAGCTGGGGCCTGCGCGACGCCCCCGTGCTGTGGTTCGCCGCCCTGCGGGCCCTGCTGGCCGGCGCCGCGCTGGTCGCCGTGGCTAGCGCCCAGCACCGCCGGCTGCCACGCGGGCCACGGACCTGGGCGCTGATCGGGCTGCTCGGGCTGGTCAACGCCACCCTTGCCCTGGCTGCGATGTTCGCCGCCGGAGCCGGCGCCGCCAAGGGCGTGGCTGCGGTCCTGGCGAACGCCCAGCCGCTGCTGATCCTGCTGCCGGCGTGGTGGCTGTACGGGCAGCGGCCCACCCGGTCCACCACCATCGCCCTGTTGCTCGGACTGGCCGGGCTGACCGTGGTGGCCTCGGCGTCCGGCGCCGGGGCCGGGGCTGGACTGTCGCTGGCCGCCGCGGCCGCCACCACCGCCGGCACCCTGCTGGCCCGCTGGCTGGCCGGTGTCGACGTGATCGTCGTGGCCGGCTGGCACCTGCTGTTCGGCGGCCTGGCGCTGGCCGTCTGGGCGAGCCTCAGCGAAGGGCAGCCCGACATCGCGTGGACCGGCCGGTTCATGGCCTCCCTGGCGTTCCTCGCGCTGGTCGGCACCGCCGCCACGACCGTCATCTGGTTCACCGAAGCCCAGCACGCCCGCCTGGACCAGCTGACCGGCTGGACCCTGCTCGTGCCGGTCATTGGCGTGCTGCTGGCCGCCCTCGTCCTGGGCGAACGCCCAACCGGCTGGACCCTGCTCGGACTGGGCGGCGTGCTGGCAGCCCTGTGGATCGCCCAACGACCCGACCACACCCCGCCCGCCGGCCATCACGGCCTGCCGCCGACCGCCCCAGCGCCCGCGCCGACCGGCGCACCAAGGACGTGACATGAAGATCCTGCAGCAGCTGGCCGCCGCTGTCGCCACCGTCTCCCTCCTGATCGCCGGCACCGCCGGCTCGGCGTTCGCCGACGACGACCTGTCGCACAAGCGCTCGAGCTTGGAGAACCAGCTGCAGGCCACCGCCAAGCAGCGCGACGACCTGGAGTCCGCGCTGGAGGACCTGTCCGGCGAGCTGGTCCAGACACAAGTCGACCTGCAAGCCGTCCAGGCGCAGATCCCTGCCGCACAGGCCGCGCTCACGCAGGCCACCACGGTGCTGGACGCGGCGATGCGCGACCAGCAGCAGATCGCCGCCCAGTTGGCCGACGCCCGCCAGCAGCAGGCCCAGATCACCGCGCAGGGCGCCCAGGCCGCCGCCGACCAGCAGCGGCTGCGCCAGGAGGTGGCCGCGATGGCCCGGGCGGCGTACCGCGACGGCGGTGGCCTGTCTACGTTGTCCGTGCTGCTGGACGCCAGCAGCAGTCAGGACTTCGTCGACAGCTACACCATGGCGGCCGCCGCCCAACGCGTGCAGGGGCAGGTCTTCGACCAGCTGCGCCAAGCCCAGGCCGACGCCCGCAACCAGGGTGCCCGTCTGGACGCGGTGCAGCAGACGATCAGCTCGCTCAAGCAGCAGGCCGACCAGAAGGTTGCCGAAGCCAACAAGGCGCGGCAGGAGGCCGCCGACGCCAAGGCTCGGCTCGACGACCTGGAACGAGAACAACAGGCCAAGCAGGCTACCGTGCGCAGCCAGATGGCCGAGGCGCAGCGCCAGGTCGACGCGGCCGACGCCTCCACCGCCGCGATGCAGGCCCAGCTGCAGCAGGTCATCGACGCCCAACGTCAGCAGGCCACGGCCAAGAAGTCCAGCACCACCCCCGGGGCGGCGATCGCGGGGGCGCTGTTCGCCAACCCGACCGCCACCAACCCGATGTACGTCACGAGCGAGTACGGGATGCGGCTGCAGCCGGTGTTGGGCATCTACCGGCTGCACGCCGGCATCGACCTGCGCGACCGCTGCAACCAGCCGGTCTACGCCGGCCGGGACGGCACCGTGGTGTGGGCCAAGTACCTGTCCGGGTACGGCAACCAGGTGATGGTCGACCACGGCTGGGTCCAGTCCAAGTCGCTGATGTCCAGCTACAGCCACCTGACCAGCTGGACGGTCGCCCCCGGTCAGCAGGTCAAGGCCGGTCAGGTCGTCGGCTACGCCGGGCAGACCGGTGGGGTGTCCACCGGCTGCCACCTGCACTTCGAGGTCTACGTCAACGGCGCCACCGTCAACCCGCGTGCCTCACTCGGCCTGCCGCCAGCGTAGGGGCACTCGTCGGGTCGGTGGTCACAGCGGGTGCAGCAGTCGGCGCACGAACTGGCGAGTGCGTTCATGTCGTGGGTCGCCGAGCACCTGGCTCGGTGGTCCCAGCTCGGCCACCCTGCCTTGGTCGACGAACGCGACCTGGTGGGCCACGTCCCGGGCGAACTGCAGCTCGTGGGTGACGACCACCATCGTCCAGCCTTCGACCGCCAGGTCGCGCATCAGCGTCAGCACGTCGCCGACCAGCTCGGGGTCGAGGGCGGAGGTCGGCTCGTCGAACAGCAGCAGCCGGGGGTGCAGCGCCAGGGCGCGCAGGATGCCGACGCGCTGCTGCTCGCCGCCGGACAGCTGGGACGGGTAGGCGTCGCGTCGTTCGGCCAGTCCGACCCGGCGCAGCAGCGCCAGCGCCTCCGCCTCGACCTGGGCGCGGGGTCGGCGCTGGACGACCAGCGGACCCTCCGTGATGTTCTGCAACACCGTTCGGTGAGGAAACAGGTTGTGGTGCTGGAACACCATCGCCGAGCGGTCCCGCAGCCGGCCCAGGGCGGTGCGGGACGGACGGCGGGCGAAGTCGACCGCCACCTCCGCGATCTGCACGGTGCCGGCATCGGGGATCTCCAGGCCGTTCAGGCATCGCAGCAGGGTCGTCTTGCCCGAGCCGGACGAGCCGACGACGGCTAGCACCTGGCCGCCGACCACGTCGAGGTCGACCGAGCCCAGCACCTGGCGTGGTCCGAAGCTCTTGGTCAGGCCGCGCACGGTCAGCAGGGGCGGCCCGCTCGTCGGGTCAGTGGGCGACATAACGGTCCAATCGCTTCTCCAGGCGTCCCTGGCCGGCCGACAGCACCAGACAGATCACCCAGTACACGAGGGCTGCCTCCAGGTACAGGAGCATGAACTGCTGGCTGAACGCGGCGACCTGCTGGGCGCGTCGGAACAGCTCGGTGACCAAGATCAGCGAGGCCAGTGAGGTGTCCTTGACCAGGGCGATGAACGTGTTGGACAGCGGCGGGACCGAGACCCGTGCGGCCTGCGGCAGCACGATGCGGGTCAGGGACTGCCGGTGCGACATGCCGATGACGTGGGCGGCCTCCCACTGGCCCTTGGGCACCGACAGGATCGCGGCGCGCACGATCTCGGCGCCGTAGCCGCCGACGTTCAGCGAGAACGCGATGATCGCCGACGGCCACGGGTCGATCACCAGGCCGAGGGACGGCAGGCCGTAGAACACCACGAACAGCTGGACCAGCAGCGGGGTGCCGCGGATCACCGACACGTACGCCCGCCCCGCCCCCGAAAGCACCCGGTGACGCGACAGGCGGGCCAGGGCGACGCCGACCGCCAGCAGCATGCCGCCGGCGAACGAGACGACCGCCAACGGCACGGTGCCGCGCACTGCGCCGAGCGCGATCGGTCCCAGCGATCGGAGCGCCAGGTCCCAGTCCACCGGGGGCATCGGCGCGCCCGCTAGTGGGAGACGTCCTCGCCGAAGAACTCCGTGGAGATCCGGGCGAGGGTGCCGTCAGCGGCTAGCGTGTCCAGCGCCTGGTCGACCGCATCCGTCAGGCTGGTGTCGGACTTGCGGAAGGCGAACGCGGACTGGGACTTCTCGTCGGTCTCGGCGGCGATCTTCAGCCCTGTCGCGCCGGTCTGCTTCTTGTAGTCCAGGAACGTCAGCTTGTCGTTGATGGTGGCGTCCACCCGCTTGGCCTGCAGCAGCGCGACCGCCTGCGCCCACCCTTCGACCCCCTGCACGTTCGCGCCGGAGTTCTGGGCCAGGGTGTACCAGTTGCTGGTCAGCGACTGGGCGGTCGTCTTGCCGGCCAGGGACGCAAACGAGGTGATCGAGTCCTCGTCGTCGCGCACCACGATCACCCCGGTGGATACGGTGTAGGGGGTGGAGAACGAGTAGGTCTGCTGCCGCTGCGGGGTGATGGACACCTGGTTGGCGATCATGTCGAACCGGCTCGCCTCCAGGCCGGCGAAGATCGCGTCCCACTGGGTCTCCTCGAACCGGACGTCGACGCCGAGCTGCTTGCCGACCGCACGCGCGACCTCCACGTCATAGCCGGTCAGGCCACCGGCCCCGTCGGCGTGGTAGGAGAACGGCCGGTACGTGCCCTCGGTGCCGACGACCAGAACGCCGGCAGCTCGGACCTTGGCCAACGACTGGTCGGCTCCGGTGGTGGCGGCGGCGGTCGGAGCCCCGCCCGCCGCCCCGCCGGCGCAGGCAGCCAGCACCAAGGCGGCACCTGCGGCAAGGGCAGCCGAGACGAGCAGACGTCGAGAACTCATGAACGTGCCTTTCAAGCAGAACAGAACGGAAGGGGAGAGGCAGGCGCAGTCGGCACACGCTTCGGCACTCAGGCTTAGGCGAGACGTGCAAAGTGAAGGTGTACGACCCGTCAGCTGCCACCGGAGCGCAACGCTGCGCCCACGGCGGGCCGGGCGGTCAACAGCAGCGCAGACGAAGGCGACGACAACACCGCGTCGCGCTCGCGGCGTTCGCGGGCATCGTCGGGGTGGAGGTCACGCGCACGACGTCCATGCAACCACAACGCTGAGGGGCCCCACGACGCCGCAGCCGTCCACGAGCGGAATCTTGATCCAGTCTTCATCACCACGGTTGCCGGCGGCTTCATCAAACCTTCGTCGCCACCGGCATCGGACCTTCACCCGAGGGCACCAGCATCGAGGGGTGGCCGCAGAACCACTGCAGCACTCGGGCGACGGAGACGACGATGATGGGCTGGCTGGGATGGGGTGTCCCCACGATGTGGATCGGCATGGGCCTGTTCTGGGTCCTGCTGATCGCTGCGATCGTGTGGCTGGTCGTCGAGGTCGACCGGCCCAAGCACTTCCACCAGGCGCCGAACTCGGCGAACGGCTTCGTGCCGGGCGGGCCGATCGGCGGATCGCCGCTGGAGGTCCTCGACCGTCGCCTCGCGACCGGTCAGGTGGACCTGGTCACCTATCAGCAGGTGCGCGCGGCCCTGCTGCAGTCACGCGCCACGCTGTGAGCCATCCGACCACACGGGCAGCCCACCCCGACCGTCGCGGACGCGGACTGCAGGTCGCTGGCCTCGTGACGGCGGTCGCCTTCCTGATGGGCGCCGTCGTCCTGACCATGTCCTGGCGTCCCGACACCCCGACGGGCGCACCCGGCCCGACGTTCGGTCTGGTCCGCGTGCTCGATGACGGCGACGACCAACCGGCCATCGTCCAGGCGCGGCTTCACGCCACCTTCATCGTTCTCCAGCCGGAACTTGACCAAACCCCGGCAGGGTGGACGGAGAAGCGATGGTCAGGCGACGCGGCGCAAGCCGCCCGGGTCCGTCGCCGGGAAGGCGAAGCGATGCACCACTACCCCCCCTCATCGGCACTCGTCGACGGCGCGGCACCCCTGCTGTGCGCCAGCGGGCAGATGGCCTGACCGGGCCCGCACCTTTCGCCGGCGCACATCGCTCGGCGAGAGGACCGCACTGCCTGCTGCTACCGCATGGGACGACACACCGCCACACCGCCGACGCCCGACCAGGGGTGCGCCCGCCATCGACGCGCCGCGCGCCCCGTCCGGCGTCGATTCCCGCTGATCGCGGTGGGCCGCCTCGGCCTGGGGGCCGTCATGCTCGTCACGCTGACGGCGTCGACCCTCAGCAACGGCCCGGCTGGTGCGCAGAGCGCCGCGAATGTGCCCACCCTCAGCACGGTCGAGGCCCTGACGTCGAGTCTCCCGGCGCCGTCCCCCCCTGCTGAGCTCGTCTCGCCGCCACACCATGACGCACAGGACGTCCTGCGGGCGAGCGCCACCTCCGACGAAGTGTCCCGGTCGATGCCGCGCGCCACCTTCCGCACCGACACCGGCGGCACCGTGCAGTGCTCAGGAGTCGTACCCGACATCGGCACCAACGGGCACGTGCCCGACGAGTCACTGTGCGACCTGTGGCAGAAGCCCTACCGCGACCGGGCGGACGCGGTCGTCACGCTCACCAAGCTCAACGACGCCCACACCGCCAAGTTCGGCGAACCCATGTGCCTGACCTCCGGCTACCGAACCTTGGAAGAACAAGCTGCGCTGCGGCGCAAGGAGCCCGGCCTGGCGGCCCCCGCCGGCCTGTCCAACCACGGCTGGGGGCTGGCCGTCGACTTCTGCAAGGAGACCTACACCGGTATTCATGGCACCTGGCTGAGGGCCAACGCTGCCACCTACGACTGGGATAACCCGGCGTGGGCCCGCCGCGGCGGATCCGGCCCGTACGAGCCGTGGCACTGGGAATACGAGACTGGCGTCAACGCGCTCGTCGCCGCCGGACTGGAGAAGTAGCCAGCGTCCCGCGGCTTCGACATGACCGCCAGGGAGGCCACTGCACCACGTGCTCGGATACTCGGCGTGCCTCGACACCCCGACGCGGCGCCGTCAACGCCGAGGCCGTGCGGCGCCCGCTGACCAACGAGGCGCGTCTGCGCGTCAGGTCACCCGGCTACTACGGGCGCCAACCAAGGGCGCTACCAGCACGCCGTCGGCACCGCTTCTAGCCACCCGACCGTCGCTTGGCGATGCGAGGCGACAGTGGATCTAGATTGCATCGTCACGGCGAACCGGCGGCCGCGGCGGCGGGCACAAGCCGGTTGGGGTCGGCAGTCGCCCACAGCGGCGTGGCGGCGGGTGGACCGGGGATCCGCTGGCGGCCGCGGAGCGCCAGCACCAGCAGCACCACGGGGTAGAGCAGGTAGCCGGCGCGGCTCGTCGGGAGCACCAGCATGGCCGCGGTGAGGGCCAGGGCGAGGAACGCGCCGGCCCGGGCCAGCGTCCGGGGCGGGCGGTAGGCGAGCGCCACGAGGAGCGCCAGGACGACGAGCAGCATGAGCGCGTAGCCGGCGAGCTTCGCGGTGGGGCCGCCGTGGGCGAGCAGGACGCCCGGCGTCGGGGAGTCGGCCGGCGACGCGAAGGTGCTGTTCGCCATCGGGAAGCCCGCGGCCTGGGCGAACATCGCGCGAGCGGTGGGCCCGACGAGCACGGGCAGCGAGACGCCGACGACGACCGCGGTGGCGTTGGCGGCGAACCGGCCGGCGTGCCGCCAGCCCCACCGGGCGATGACGAACGCGCCGATCACCGCGACCGCGGGCCATGCGGACGCCTTGAGCGCGCTGGCGACACCGAGGGCTAAGCCGGCCTGCGAGAGGCGGCCGCGGGCGGCGAGGGCCAGCGACAGGGCGAGCAGGCCGACGACCGGCAGGTCATGTCCGCCGACCGAGGCGTGCAGCGCCAGGAACGGGGTAGCCAGGACGGCCCACAGGGCACCTTCGGTGCGCCCGGCGCGGCGCGCCAGGCGGTCGGCGGCGACGAAGCACGCGCAGAAGACGAGCAGGAACCACCAGCGCGGGTCGCCGAGCCCGATGTGCGGGAACACGAGCCGCGGGATGCCGAACAGGGACATCAGCGGCAGGTACGGGTTGACGTCGTAGGTCGTCGTCGGCTGCGCCAGGTAGGGCGACCCGGTGTCGACCAGCAGCCGGGCCGAGCGCTCGACCACGCCGACCTCGGGCTGGGAGATGCCGGCCACGACGAGCACCAGCGTGGGCAGCAGCACCGAGCCGGCGACGGCGATCCGCACCCCGGCGATCGGCCGGCGCGTGCGCAGCGCGGCCACCCCCGCCACCAGGTACCCGGCCGCCGCCAGCAGGCCCCAGATGCGGTGCGCCTGCTGGTCGGTCACCACGGCCATGCCGAGCGCGATGACCGCGCACACGGCGAGCGCGCCCGCCACGCCCAGGTAGGCAGGTGTGCGGTCGAGCCAGGCGACGACCGCTCGTCGTGCCCGGTCAACCGACTGGCTGTACGGCACGGCGATGTCCCCTCCGTTCTGGCTGGTGCGACAAAGGCGACCGTACCGGCATCATCTGAGCGCCCGGGCACGTCCGTTCAAGGGGACGCTGCAGCGCTGGGGTGCCGCATGGCCGGATGTCGTGGCGCACCATCAGCACCGGCGCGCAGTTCGACGCTCGGATGCGGATTGGCGGAGTCCTCCAGGTCTGGATGGTGGGCACGTCGCGAGCGCGACCATGCGCCACGGGAGCACTGGTTCGGCGCGGTTCGCAGCAGGGCTGCGCGCGCCGGGACGGGATTCCACTCGATCCGGCCTGCGAGTTCATCGACCTTGGGTGCACGAGTCGATACCGGTTCGGGGCTGGCGCCGTCGGTGCCCCCCGGACTCTCGCGGGCCGCCGGCCGCTGTCGGAGCGCGGAACGGCAGCAAATCGGCGGATTGCTGCATGTCGCGCACCGGTTGTGCTGGAACGTAGTCCACGGCGCCTGCTGGGGACGTCGCCTATGGCAGCAGCGCCTCGACCGCAGTCGTCAGACCTAGGACGATGACCAGCCCGGTAAGGGCGTAGGTCGTGACCTGGCGGGCCCCTCGCATCCGATACTCGCCGGGAAGCGCCCGGCGTTCCAAGAGGAGCAGGAATCCCAACACGACCGGCAGCAGGATGGCGTTCATGACCTCGACGTCCAATGACAGCGCGACGAGGTTGGGGGCAAGAAGCGCGACGAGAGCACCGGCGAGGATTGCTGCCAATGCGAGGGCGTAGAAGCCCTTGGCCTGCCGTGGTGAGTCGTTCAGGCTGTGTCGCAGGTCCAGCACTTCGGCCATGCCCCACGCTCCGGCGAGGGAGACGACAAGTGCGGCCACGGTGGCAGCGCCGAGCATTCCGAGCCCAAACAGGACAGCCGCACTGCGTTGCCCGAGGAATGGTGTCAGCGCGGCGGCGATCTGACCGATGCTCTCCAGATTCGCACCGGGGCGTGTGGTGCCGATGGTGGCAGCGACGGCGACCAGGACCGCGATCATGACTGCCTGGGTGGCGACGGCGCCCAGCGCGGTGTTCCAGCGGGCCGACCGCAGGACCGTGCGTAGGTCCTTGTCGTGGTCGTCTTTGTCGATGATGGCCTCCTGCTGGTAGAAGACCATCCAGGGCATGATCACGGCGCCGACGTTGGCCGCGAGCAACATGAGGAACTGGCTGTTCGCTTGGACGGGATGGGTCAGACCGCCCCATAGCGCGCTGGGAGCCGGGCGAGCGAGCAAGGCCGCGGGGATGAACAGCAGCTCGAGCGCGCCGATTGCGATGCCGACCGTTTCGATGCGCCGGTATCGCCCGAGCAGGATCAGCGCCGCCAGGGCCATCGCCGGGACCGTGATCGACACCAGTCGTGGCACGCCGACCATGGCGCCGATGCCTGCCAGTCCTGCGAACTCGGTGACCAGGGCGCCCAGGCATGCCAGGAAGAGGGTGCCTGCCGAGAGCAGGGCCCACCGGGCGCCGAAGGTGCGACGGATCAGTGCGCCATGCCCTCGTCCGGTGAGAAGTCCCAGCCGGGCCGTGATCTCTTGCACCAGATAGAGCACGGGGATCAGCACGATCTGCGCCAGGATCAGCTGGTATCCGTAGCGCGCCCCGGACTGAGCCGCAGTGATGAGACTGCCGGCGTCGGTGTCGGCGAGCATGACCATCAGGCCCGGACCGAGCAGCACCCCCATCCAGCGACGACCTGGATGATGCGCGGCCCGCGCCGAGACCGGACGTGCTGCGGATGCGACGTCGAGCGAACGAAGACTCATAGACCGCGCCCGTCTCTTGGCTTAGCTGAGGCTTGCCTTACTGCCCAGCCAGGCCAGGCTGCCAGTCCAGCGCCCGCCCGTTGAGGACTTAGGGCCCGCCGGCCGTGTCGGCCAAGACGTCCGGTTCCGTGGCCTTTCGTGGACGTAGAACCTAGCGGCGGTGGATATCCGCTTGACCCAACTGCCGTGCCGACCAACGAACCGGTCGAGGGGATACCAGCCGGCCGTCCAGGTACGGGACGGGCAGATGATCGCCCTGACGCTAGATGAAGCGTTCGTCGTACCCCGACGGGGAGCCTGCGTCGATCGGGGGACGGGCAGTCGCGCAGTGACGTGCGGGGTGTCAAGTGATGGGTTGCCGCAGACCGCACCTGTTCGACGTGACGGTCTCGATCCGGGTGATGACGGCCGGGCAGGGAGTGCGCTACCTGTTCAGCTCGATAATCGCCGGCGACGGTGACCGTGATGCGACCACGGCTCTGACTCGCTACTACGTCGAGCAGGGCACGCCGCCAGGACGATGGATGGGTCGGGGACTGACGGGCCTGACGGTGACGAGCTCGAGCCCCGTGACCGAGGAGCAGCTTCGTCGCCTCCTCGGCCATGGCCAGGACCCGATGACGGGTGAGCCGTTGGGCCGCCCGTACCGCACGTTCGCTCCCGCGACCGACCGGGTAGCCCGTCGCCTGGCCGCCCTCCCGGGAGACCTGACGGGCGCCGACCATACCCGACAGGTGGCGTGGATCAACGCCGAGGAGGCAGCCAAGGCAATCAGGGTTCCGGTCGCAGGCTTCGACCTGACCTTCTCCGCCCCCAAGTCCCTGTCGAGCCTGTGGGCGGTCGCCGATGGGGGAACCCAGGCGTTGATCGCTCAGGCCCACCATGCCGCGATCGACGACGTGCTGGACCTGATGGAGCGCGAGGTGGCGATGACCCGCGTCGGTGCTGAGGGCATGCGGGGAGCGGTCGCCCAGGTGCAGGTGCGGGGCGTGGTTGCGGCCGCGTTCGACCACTACGACTCCCGGGCGGCGGACCCTCAGCTGCACACGCATGTGGTGGTGGCCAACAGGGTGCAGGCGGTGCGGGACGGCCGGTGGCGGACCCTGGACTCGCGGGCCTTGCACGGGGCGGTGGCGGGGTTGTCGGAGCACTACAACGCGGTGCTGTCCGATCATGTGGCGCGCCTGCTGGGGGTCGGCTGGCAGGCGCGCACCCGGGGGCCGGGGCGGATCACCCGCTGGGAGATCACTGGTGTGCCGCAGGAGCTGATGGACGAGTTCTCCGTCCGCACCCACGACCTGGAGCAGGCCAAGGACCGGCTGGTCAGCGACTACGTGGCCCGCCACGGTCGTGCGCCGTCGCGGGCGGTGCTGTGGCGGATCCGCCAGCAGGCGACCCTGGCGACCCGCCCGCCCAAGGAGACGCATTCGCTGGCCGAGCTGACCGACACCTGGCGCCGGCGGGCCACGACCCTCCTGGGCCGGGACGCGACAGGCTGGGCCAGCCAGGTGCTGGGCGCCGGCACGCAGGAGGCACTGCTGCGCGCCGACGACCTGCCGCTGGAACACTTGCACCAGATCGCGGCCACGGTGCTACAGGAAGTCGGTGACCGCCGCTCGACGTGGCGGCGGTGGAACCTTCATGCCGAAGCGGTGCGGCAGACGATGAGGCTGCGGTTCGGTTCGGCTGGCGACCGGGAGGCGGTGCTGCGGATCATCGTGGAGGCTGCCGAACACGCCTCGCTGCAGCTGACGCCACCCGAGCTGGCGGTCAGCCCGCAGCAGTTTCGCCGCGCGGACGGCTCGAGCGTGTTGCGGCCGAGGGCGTCGATCGTCTACTCCTCGGGCCAGATGCTGGCAGCCGAGGACCGGCTGCGAGCCGCCACCCTGCACCGCACCGCACCGACCGTCTCGGCCGACCTGGTCCAGGACGCCGCCCGACCGTGGGGTCGGCTAGGCGGCGGACTGGCCGGCGACCAGGTCGACGCGATCACCGCGATCGGGGTGTCCGCACGGGTGCTGGACCTGCTGGTCGGACCGGCCGGGACCGGCAAGACGAGGACAATGGCGGCGCTGCGGCGCGCCTGGGAGCAGCGCTACGGCCCGGGGTCGGTGCTCGGGTTGGCGCCGTCGGCCGCCGCCGCCGCCGTGTTGGGCGACGAGCTGGGCATCCCAACGGAGAACACCACCAAGTGGCTGTACGAGCACCGCCGCGGCAACTGGCGGCTGACACCGGGCCAGTTGGTGATCATCGACGAGGCCAGCCTGGCCGGCACCTTCGCACTGGACGCGATCACGACCCACGCCGCCACGGTGGGCGCCAAGGTGCTGCTGGTCGGGGACTGGGCCCAGCTGCAGGCAGTGGACGCCGGCGGAGCGTTCGGCATGCTGGTACGTGAGCGGCCGGACGCCCCACAGCTCGTT
Source organism: Cellulomonas sp. 73-92 (assembly GCF_001898175.1). Lineage (GTDB taxonomy): Bacteria > Actinomycetota > Actinomycetes > Actinomycetales > Cellulomonadaceae > Cellulomonas. Next base: position 63,799 of record NZ_MKTH01000019.1, on the reverse strand, counting down.
GATGTGCGCCGGTTCGGCCACGACTGGGAAAAGCACGCCTCCCTCGGGCTGCGGCTGGGAGACACCGCCGTCATCGACACCTACCTCACCCACAGCCGAGTCCTGGGCGCCGACTACGACACCGTCCTGGACAGCGCCTACCAGGCGTGGCGGGCTGACCAGCGGGCCGGGAAGGTGTCGGTGCTGATCGCCGAGGCGAACCAGACCGTGATCGAGCTCAACCAACGGGCCCGCGCCGACCGGGTCCTGGCCGGCCTGGTCGACGAGGCCGGGGTCCGGCTGCACGACGGCACCCAGGCCGCCCGCGGCGACCTGGTCGTCACCCGCAAGAACGACCGCCGCCTGGCGTTGGGCCGCGGCTGGGTGAAGAACAACGACCGCTGGCAGGTCGTCACCGCCCACACCGACGGGTCCCTGACGGTGCGGCGGGAAGCGTCCCGCTGGCACACCACGCTGCGGCTACCGGCCGACTACGTGGCCAACGACGTCGAGCTCGGCTACGCCATCACCGCCTACCGCGCGCAGGGCGTCACCGTGGACAGCGCCCACACCCTGGTCGCCTCCACCACCATGACCCGCGAGGCCTTCTACGTCGCGATGAGCCGGGGCCGGCAGTCCAACATCGCCTACGTCGCCACCGACGCCCACGACCTGGAGGACCACCAGCGCCGCGACGACCTGGCCATGACCGCCTCGTCGATCCTGTTCGGGATCCTGCAGCACTCCGGTGCCGAGCTGTCCGCCACCGAGACCCTCGTCGCTGAGCAGGACGCCTGGGGGTCGATCCGTCAGCTGGTCGGCGAGTACGACACCATCGCACAGGTCGCCCAGCACGAGCGCTGGCTCGCCCTGCTGCGTGCCGGCGGCCTGGACGAGCCCACCGTGGACGAGCTTGTCACCACCGACTCCTACCCGATCCTGGCCGCCGCGCTACGCCGGCTGGAGGCCGACGGCCACGACGTCGAGCGCCTGCTGCCCCAGGTCGTGCGCGCCGGCGGCCTGGCCGGCGCCCAGGACCTCGGCTCCCTGCTGCGCTACCGGCTCCAGCGGGCCACCAGCCGCTACACCCCGGCTCCACGCCGCCGTCGGCTCATCGCCGGACTGATCCCGCAGGCAACCGGTGTGGCGGACCCGCAACTGCGGGTCGCCCTCGCCCAGCGTGAGCAGCTGATCACCCAACGCGCCGACGCCCTGGCCGCCGCCGCGGCCGCCAACCCCCAGTCCTGGGCGACCCATCTGGGGCCCGTGCCCGCCGACCCGACGGCTGCCGCCCGGTGTCGCCGACAGCTGGCGACGGTGGCCGCCTACCGGGACCGCTGGACCATCACCACCAGCGACCCACTCGGCCCGATCCCCGGCACCGACGCCCAGCGCCTGGACTACGAACGCGCCCGCGCCGCTCTGCGCACCCTCCAGCCGCCCGCCCTCGACGAGGCAGCTGGCCCGTGGCCGGCACCAACCCGCACCACCGCCCGCCCCCCTCTCTAGCGTCAAACCCCGCCAGCCAAGGCCGGCGAGGGTAGTCTGACGGCTGCGGCGGGACGAACAACAGGGCCGAGCCGACCCACACCGGTCGGGCAGAGCAGACCCCCCGCGGGGACCTCACCAGCACAGGACCACGCCGCACCAGGTTCCGTGCCCTGCCATCGTGAGGAAGCCCCAAGATGCTGCTGCGCAGCCTGTGGACCTTGTCCACCCACACCCAGGCGCTCACCGCCCGCCTGCCCTCCAACCGCCTGCTGGCTTTGCTGCGGACCCGCCGCGGCCTGAAGTGGGGCGTGCCCGCCATGAGCGTGGGCCTGGCCTACCTGTACGCCGCCGCGATCTGCACCACGCTCATCGACCGGCACGGCGCACCCGGCTGGCTCTACCTGCCTGCGGCCGTGTTCATCTGGACCGCCTTGAAGTTCCTTCTATTCGGCCCGCTCAGCCTCCTCCTGCTGGCCACCGCCCGATACAGGCAGCACCGCCCCGTGCGCGCCCCCGGGCGCCCCACCAGCGCGGGCGGCCACAGCACGGTGCAGCCCAACCGCTGAGTGCGAAGGCCGCCCGACCGATAGGGCGGGCGTGATCGGCGACATCCCAGGCTGCGTGCCCGCCACCCCGACCTCGCAGGTCCGCTACGGCCACGTCCACGGTCGGCCGGTGCTGGGCCTGCTGGCGTCGGCGACGACGAGCCGACTGTCCGGCACACTGCCGGCGTCCACCGAAGGCATGGCCGGGGCGGCCGAGCAACTGGGACTCGACCCGCTCACCCCCGGCGCCTCGCGTACCCCCCCTGGCAAACACCGCTGTTCCTCACCGTGTCCACCAGGGACGCGCACGTGGAGCTGCACGGGCAGCGACCCTTCACCGTCACCGGACACCGAACCGAGATCGAGCAGATGCTGGCCCGAGGAGACGACACCTCCTGCTCGTCCTCGGCCCGGACCTGCCGCCAGACCGCTCGTTCGCCGGCAGGCCTCGCAAGGCCGCGGCCGCCCGCAGCCACTTCGCCGGCGCCGTCCAGGTCGTCGACCTGAGCGCCGCGGACCCCGACGACGAGCACGACCGGTTCTTCGCCTCCGGGGCGACCAGCAGTCAGACCCACCAACTCATCCCAGCCGCGATCGGCCAGCCGATCGCGGCGATCGTCGACCTGAACGTCCTCATCGCGCTGCGCAAGGCCATCGAAGGCAGCTCCGAGACAGCGCTCGAGACATCCCGTGACCTGGCCGCCACCCTGCGTGGACTCCACGTCATCCCGGGGTTCGCCCTCGCGGAGAGCTTCACCTCGATGACCTCTGAGCCGACCGAGGTTCACCACAAGCCCGTCGCAGCCCTTCACGCGTGGCTGCACGCCCCATCACCGACATGACGTACGCCACGCTGACAGCCCTGTACGAAAACCAACCTGGGCCAGCAGATGCGGGGTGGACCGACTCCCGACGTGCGCAGCGAACAGCTCACCAACCTGAACTCCGCGACGCTCCCTCACCTGGCGCTGACCTTGGAAGACCCGCGCCGCCGGCCGGTTCGACCCCCACCTCACGGCTCCAGGCCTACGCCCGCCACATCGCCCGCTTCAACGCTGCCGGCCGGGGCGTGTCCGCCGACTGCCTGGCGGTCGCCCGCGTCCTGCTCCTGGGCACCAACCAGGACCGCGGCCAGACGGAGAAGCTTCCGTGCCTGAAGAACGCGATGACCGCAGAAGTCCACCGGGCGGCACTGGGTGCCGCCGCATGGGACCTGTCGTACCCCGTCATCACCGACCTCGCCGCCGCCGGCCAGCTCGAAAGCGCCGCCGGCGAGAGCTGCTACCTGGTCACCGGGGACCGGCCACTGGCGCGCCTGGTATCGACCGGCGCACTGGTCGGCACGTTCGCGGTCGGCTACCTCGCCACCGGCATCGTGCGCCTGAAAGACAACTGCGACGCGCAACTGACCGCCACCCACCGAGTACAGATCCGAGGCCTAGAAGCCGACCTGCTCGACGCCGCGATGCTCTGCGGACTGACCCGAACGATCACCGACCCCGACCGCCTCACCTCGACGATCGCCGAGCTCGAGCGCGACCTCACGCAGGCGTTCTCGCTCCCGCGCGCCCGCACCCCTCTTCACCGCGGCGTTCATCGCACGTCGGCGCGGAGTGGCCCACACACGGTCAGCCACCCCGCGCCGATGCTCTGCGCTGCGGCTACTGCTCGGCCCGATCCCGGTCGTCCGTGGTGGGCGGGAGTTCCTCCTCACGCACGTATCCGGTGCGCTGGCGGTGCTGGGCCAGGCGGCGTCCGAACAGCAGGATCCCCCCGGTCGAGGCCGCCACCAGGGCGACCAGTGCGATCGGCAGCCAGTCCCCGGTCCCGGTCTCTGCCAGCCTCAGTGGCGTCGGGCCAAGCGGCGGCGTCGTCGGTGTGCTCGCGGGCACCGGTGGCGTGCTGGTTGGGGTTGGGGTCGGGGTCGTCTGTGCCGGGCTGGTCACATGTGTGGTCTCCCCGGGCTCGCCCAGGACACCCCTGGCCAGGACCTGCCCGTCGCCGGTGTAGAGGGTCTCGACCCAGAACACCTGGCCGGCGCTGGGCACCTGGGTCGGCCCGGAGTCGTAGCGGCCCGGTCCCGTGAGCCGGACCTGGTCGCTGACGTAGAACGGGTCGCCCTCGGTGCCGGCGGCTGGCGGCGTGTCGAACGGCCCATAGGCCTCGAAGACCAGGTAGGCGCCGTCCGGGATGTTGCTGCCGGTGACGACCGCAGTGTCGGAGAAGTCATGGCCGACCAGGGCCTCGTCGCGGGCCCGCGTGCTCACGTGCACGTCCACCCCGGGCGGCGGTGGAGCGGGCACGTAGAACCGCTCGAGCACGTCGGCGGGGCTGGAGGTGAACGGCTGGACCCGGTCGTCGCCGTCGAAGTGGCTGACCAGCACGTAGTAGCCGGGCTGGGTGGGGCGGATCTCGTCGCTGTCGGTGTAGCCGACATGCCAGACCCCATTGCGGGCCGGGGTGGTGATCGACGTCAGCACCGGGGCCGTGGCCAGGTCGAGGGTGTCGGTCAGGTCCGCCTCGGCCAACGGCCCGTACACGGTGTGGGTGATCTGGTCCAGATCGGGTCCCCAGTAGCCGTCCCCGGTGAAGTCGCCGTGGTCGTCGGGCAGCCCGCTGACGGTGATCTCGTCGAACGCCCGCCCGTCGAGATGCACGTTGTACTCGCGCAGCTCGGACGTGACCGACAAGGGGTGCCGGACGCTGGTCGTCTCGACCGGCACGCCGTAGTTGTCGACCCAGGAGTCGGCGAGGTAGTCCCGGTACTGCTCCGGCTGGGCGTTCTGGCAGACCTGCCACACCCAGGTGACGAACCCCGGTTCGGGCAGCACCACCGGGGGAGAGGTATAGGTGCCCGGACCGGTCGCGGTGACCTCCACGGTGCCGATCACGCTCGCCCCGTCCGGGGCGGTCGGGGTCAGGCTGGCGGTCCGGAGCACGGTCGGCATGGGCGTCGAACAGGTCGGGCTCAACGGCAGCTGAGTCGGCGGCAGGTTGTCGGGCACCTGGTAGGCGGTGCCGGTGAAGGCCACCGGGATTGGTGCCTCGTCCAGCTGCAGCCAGGCCCCGTTGCTCGAGGACACCGTGATCGTGTCGCTCACCGCGTCCCCGGGGGTTGCCAGCCGGGTGTCGGCGGTGGAGACGGCGACCGGCTGGAATGGGGTGACGTGGGTCTCGTCGGCTCGGGCGAACCAGTCGGTGAACGATCCGCGCAGGTACCGGGCGTTGCCTCCCTGGATGGTCTTGTCGATGCGCCACACCCACGTGTAGAAGCCCGACGTCGAGGCGGTCAGCGTCCCGGGGGTGGTGTAGCTGCCGACGTGGTCCACCGACAGGGTCTGGTGGCCGGCGACCGGCGCGCCGGCCGGCACGGTCTGCGACTGGGTGGGCGGGGCGTCGAACGGCCCGTACAAGGTGCCGGTCGCGGTCAGCCGCACTGGGGTGCCACCCACCCGGATCCAATCGCCCGTTCCGACCGTTCTGACGGTCAGTCGGTCGACGAAGGCCTCGCCGACAGGTACGTACCGGGGGGTCACCTGGGTGGCGATCGCCGGCTGGAAGTCCAGGTTGATCACCGGCGAGCTCGCGGTGTCGGTCAACGCGGTCTGCGTTCCGGCGGCCAACATCCGCTGCGCCCCGGGCGTGCTGTACAGGTTGACCCGTGGTCCGATCCCCGGCCCGGTGTACGAAGCCGAAGCGGTGACCTGGTACGAGGGCGCGCCCGAGGCGGGGGTGCCGACGATCGGGTACGTGCCGCTGCCGACCGTCTTGGAGGTGGCCCCGTCGGTGAAGCGGGCTCCCGTCAGCGTGACGCTGCCGGTCAGCGACGCCGGGGTCACCGTCAGCGACAGGGTGCCGTTGTACTGGTCGCTCATCGACACCGCGACGTCCACCACCGGGTTCGCGGCGGCGTTGGCGGCCGTCTGGGTGCGGATGGTCGCCAGGTTCGCCAGCACCGCGGCACGGGAATCTTCCGGGACACGGCGGATGTACCAGTCGTCGCCACTCATGCCGTGCGAGGCGTAGGTCACCGGGTCGGCAACCTGCCAGACGAACATCGCCACCGCTGAGGTCACCGTCGGGTCGGAGGAGTCGCCCCACCGGGACAGCGCGTAGTTCAGCTGCGCCAGGTCGTCGTCGCCAAGCTGCCCGCCGGTGTGGGTGGTCAGGCTGGTCGCGGTCGACGGGCCGGAGGTGTACTCCCCGAGCGGGGACGGCGCCCCGGAGTCGATGCAGTAGATCTGGTGACCGTCCGAGTCTGCGACGTAGGCACCGATCGGTCCGGGTCCGATGCTGAACCCCGGACCCAGCGAGGCCGCTGAAGCCGCCGACCCGGGCACCATCACCCCGAGCCCGGCCAGCAACACCGCCACGATCACGGCACCCGCCCGACGCCACATCGGCCGCGTCGACTCGCGACGGCTCGCGTCCGTTCGTGCCTCGCGATCCGGCGGTCCAAGAACACGCATCACTCGCCCCTCCCGTCGACGGGACACCCCAGGCGTCCCGGCCAGCTGACGGACAGCCCGTCACCGGGGCAGGTACGGACCGGGGGCCCGCAAGGATGGTGGAGAGGCACTGGGCGGCCGGGGTGTCCGATGCCAACTGGGCAGCGGTGGACGAAAGCTCAACGCAGCAGGCTGCCTCGATCTCTATGGAGTTCTGCCGAGGAGACACGGTGCGCGCGAGCTCGAGTGCCTCTCACTGCCTAGCACCTCGGACCAAGGCCGTGGGGACCTCCACGGTGTACGCGAAAGGCCGTAGACCACGGCGACGTGGACACGATCGCGACGGCTGAACCGGACTTCTTCTCGATCACGTACTACGCGTCCACCACCGTGACGCACGATGTGGAGTTGGCGGCGGTGCCAGGCGCGTCCCGCCACCTGATCATCGAGTCGAACCGCCTTGCGCCGACGTGGTCATCGCGGCGGTGGCGGTCGGTCGCGCCGGGTTCCGCGCAACACCGCGTCAATGTCGCGGTCCAGGTAGCCCGTCAGCGGAGATTCGCCGCTTCGGCGCGCAGCGCGCCTTCGACGAGCGCCGCAGGGGCCGGCAGCCAACTAGAGGCGGGCGGCGCGTGTGAGCGACGCGATTGGTTGTGGACACTGGCCGCGGGCAAGCGGTTTTCGCTCGTGTCGACCTACTTGGCGACTGGGCCTGTGGACTGCCGGATGACGAGGCGGGGGCTGACGACGGTGCGGTGGATTGCTCGGTTGGGGTGTGTGATGCGTTTGACGAGTAGGTCGACGGCGGCTCGGCCGACGTCGTCGCGGGGCGGGTGCACGGCGGTGAGGGCCGGGCTGAACAGGCCGGCGATCTCGTCGTCGTAGGCGATGATGGACAGGTCGCCGGGGATCGAGACCCCGGCCGCTTGGGCGTGTTGGACCAGTGCGACGGCTTCGGGGTCGGCGTGGACGAGCAGTGCGGTGATGCCGTTGGCGAGCGCGGCGTGCACGATCTCGCCGACGTTCTTGATCGCGCTGGGGTAGGTGTGGCTGAGGCGGTCGGGGATCACGCGTTCGAACCGTTCGTCGGGGGCGAGCTTCAGTTCGGCGCAGGCGGCGCGCCATCCGGCGGCGATGCGTCGGGAGGTGGGCGACTGCAGCAGGACGAGTCCGACTCGGCGGTGGCCGAGGTCGACCAGGTGCTTGACGGCGAGCAGGGCGCCGAGGGCGTGGTCGGAGACGACGGACTCCAGTGCCTCGCCGTGCAGGGACTGTGAGGCGTCGCGCTCGACGAGCACGTGGGGGATTCTCGATGCGCCCAGCCATTGGGCGACGGCCTGCGATCGGGGTCCGATCGGGCTGGGGGCGACGATCAGGCCGAGCAGGTTCTCGGTCTCGACCAGGCGTTCGAGGACGGGGCGCTCGTCGGTCGCCTCGTAGGAGGAGCCCCGCAGCACGATGCGCAGGCCGTGGCTGCGTGCCTCGTCCTCGATGCCGCGCACCACGCCGGGCCAGTAGTAGTCGAGCGAGGGCACGAGCACCCCGAAGGCGCCGTCGCCCAGGACCGGGTCGCGGACCTCGGCTGCGGGCAGCGCGACGGCCCCGCCGTACACCCGGTGCAGCCGTCCTTCTCGTTCGAGCACAACGATGTCGCGCCGCAGGGTCACTGGTGCGACGCCGAGCTCGGCGGAGACCTCTGAGATGCGTACGGCTCCGTCGCGTTCGAGCACCTTGAGCAGGTGGGCTCGTCGCGCGGCGACCAGCAGCGGGCTGTCGGCGCCTTCGGCCATGGTGAATCCGCTCCTTCCTGCCGATGCCTACGGACGTGTGCCCTCAAGACTAGTACGCAATGCAACAAAGTCGATCACTATACGACATGAGTACGTTGACAGTGAGCGAGTGTGACCGTTTCACTCGGCTCTCGTCAGTTCGGTGAGCGCACCGATCGGCCTCGGTGAGGAGGCCGGCGTTTCCGGGCTTCAACGGAGAAGGGCCTGATGGCACACGACGAGCGCACGATGCTGGTGGATGCTGATGGGCACGCGGAGGCGCCCACGTCGCCGCTGACCGGCTGGGATCGTGCGCGGTGGGCGGCGTTCGCGGACCGGCTGCTGCGCTCGGTGCGTCCGTACGCCTCGCCGGGTCACGGGCGCATCACCGTGCCGGGCCCCGAGGGCGGGTACGGCCGTGACATCGACGGCTTGGAGGGGTTTGCCCGCACGTTCCTGGCGGCGGGGTTCCGCTTGGCCGGCGAGCGTGGGCAGGACCCGGACAACCTCGCGGAGTGGTACGCGCAGGGCATCGCGACCGGCACCGACCCGTCGGTGCCGGACCGCTGGGTGCGGCTGTCGGAGCACCCGCAGGCCAAGGTGGAGGCCGCCTCGATCGCGCTGGTCTTGGACATGACCCGGCCGTGGATCTGGGACCGGCTGGACTCGCCGGTGCAGGACCGGGTGGTCGACTACCTGGCCGAGGCGGTCGGGGACCACACTTACCCGCGGATCAACTGGGTCTGGTTCCGGCTGGTCGTCGAGACGTTCCTGAAGTCGGTCGGCGGCCCCTACTCCAGCGACGACATGGCCGACGACCTGGCCACGCACGACTCGTTCTTCCAGGCCGACGGCTGGATCTCCGACGGGTTCGAGCGCGCGTTCGACCACTACGTCGGCTGGGCGCTGCATCTGTACCCCACGCTGTGGGCTCGGATGGACGGCGCGCAGGAGCTGGCCGCACCTCGCCGAGAGCGGGACCGTCAGCTGCTGGACCGCTACCTGCAGGACGCGATCACCCTGGTCGGGGCGGACGGCGGGCCGCTGGTGCAGGGCCGCAGCCTGATCTATCGGTTCGCGGCGGCGGCCCCGTTCTGGGTCGGCGCGATCGCGCAGGTGCCCAGCGTCGCGCCGGGTGTGTTGCGCCGCGCCGCCTCGGGGATCGTCAAGCACTTCGCCGAGCAAGGCGTGCCCGACGAGCGTGGCCTGCTGACGACCGGCTGGTTCGGCTCCTGGCAGGGGTTGGCCCAGGCGTACTCGGGCACCGGGTCGCCGTACTGGGCGAGCAAGGGCCTGCTCGGGCTGTCGCTGCCGGCCGACCACCCGGCGTGGACCGCCGTGGAGCAGCCGTTGCCCGTCGAGCGCGGCGACGTGCTGCGCTCGGTGCGCGGACCGGGCTGGCTGATCGCCGGCACCCTGGGGGACGGCATCGTGCGCATCGTCAACCACGGCACCGACCACGCGGTGGAGGGCGACCGCCGCGGCGACTCCGGGCTGTACGCGCGGATCGGCTACTCGACGGCCACCGCGCCGTGGCTGGACGAGGCGAGCTGGGCCTCACCGGTCGACCAGTCGGCGGTGCTGCTGGACGGCGACGGCAGGGCGACCCACCGCACGGGCCTGACCAGGCTCGCACTGCGCGTCGAGGAGTGCGCCGACGGCACCCGGGTGGGGGTGGGCGGCTCGCGGGCTGCCGCGCACTGGCTGACCCCCGACGTCGAGCAGTGGAACCACGGGTACGGCTGGACCGGCGAGGCCACCGACGCCGGCACGCTGACGGTCGTCTCGCTGGTGCGGGGACCGTGGGAGGTGCGCCTGGTCCGGGTCGACTCCCTGGCGGACGATGCCACGACCGTGCCCACCCGGCTGCGCGTCGGGGGGTGGGCGACGGTGGACGGCGACGGCCTGACCTCGAGCGTGCTGCCGCTGACCGAGGCACTGGCCACCGGCAGCGAGCACCGCACCGGCGCCAGCATCCTCGGCGAGGCGTCCACGACCCCGTGGGCCGACTTCCCGGTCCACGCCGGAGGCTGGTCGGCCGCGTTGGTGGTGCTGGAGGGAACACCGTCCTCGCGCACCGAGCGGCACGAGCCGTCGCTCGACATCGACGCGCGGCACCCGTCCGCGCGTGTGGTGTGGCCGGACGGGGTGACCACCACCACCGACCTGCCCTGAGCCCTGCCTGTGCCGGTCGCCGCCGTGGCGCCGGTTCAACTCAGGCCCGGGCGACCGGGCCCCCGACCTCGAAGGAGAGCGAGGAGATGAAGCGCACAATCCCGGCCGCGATCGCCATGGCCGCCGCGGCGACCCTGGTACTGACAGCGTGCGGTAGCGGAGGCGGTGGCACCGGCGAGACGAGCGGAACCGGCCCGAGCACGAGCGCCAGCGCGGAGCCGACGTTTGACACCCCCATCACGCTGACGATGGCGGCGTGGAGCCTGGCCAGCACGCCGGAGTTCCAGGCGCTGGCGGACGGCTTCCACACCAAGTACCCGAACCTGACGATCAAGCTCGTCGAGTACGACGCCGCGAACTACGACACCCAGCTGACCGCGGACCTGGCGGCCGGCACGGCGCCGGACATCTTCGTCCACAAGAGCCTGAAGACGTTCCCCACCTACCAGTCCGCCGGCATGGCGCTGGACGTCTCGGACGTCGCCGCCTCGCTCGACCCGGCGACCGCCAACGTCGACAAGTACACGGTCGACGGCAAGACGTGGGCGGTGCCGTACCGGCAGGACGCGTGGCTGCTGTTCTACAACAAGGACCTGTTCGACAAGGCGAAGGTCACCTACCCGGACGGCTCGTGGACGTGGGACGACTACGTCACCGCGGCCGAGTCGCTGCAGAAGGGCCTGAAGGCTGCCGGTTCGGACGCCTACGCCGCCTACCAGCACGTGTGGCCGACCAGCGACTGGGGGCTGGCGGCCGGGCAGACGCCCGGCGCCGACATCCTGTCCGGCGACTTCCAGTTCCTGAAGCCGTACTACGAGCGGTCGCTGAAGCTGCAGTCCGAGGGCGCGCAGATCGACTTCGGCACCGCCACGACGAACAGCCTGACCTACCAGGCGCAGTTCGGCACCCAGAAGGCGGCGATGATGAACATCGGGTCGTGGTACATCGCGGCCCTGGCCACCCAGCAGGCGAAGGGTGACGCGGACACGTTCAACTGGGGTGTCGCCCCGGTCCCGCAGTACGACACGTCGACCACGAAGCTGGACAAGGTCCCGGTGTCCTTCGCCGACCCGACCGGGCTGAGCATCAACGCGAAGGTCGACAAGGACAAGGTCGACGCGGCCAAGGCGTTCTTGACGTTCGCGGCCGGCGAGGACGGCGCCAAGGCCGTGGCCGGGATCGGCATCACGCCGGCGCTGATCAACGACGCGGTGAGCGACGTGTTCTTCTCCGCCAAGGGCGTGCCGACCGACGACCTGTCGAAGTTCGCCTGGTCGACCCGTGACGTGCACGTGGAGAACCCGGTGGACACCCGCACCGCCGCGATCGTCAACATCCTCAGCGACATGCACTCGGCGATCATGTCCGGGTCCTCGTCCGTGGACGACGCGATCAGCCAGGCGCAGGACCGGGCCAAGTCCGAGGCCAACGCCGGCTGACCGGCGGGCCCAGAAGGCACGGCCCCGTCCCGCAGCACAGGTTCCGGGGGCGTCCCCGCGAAGGACGCCCCCGGATCCGCCGGCCGCGCGGGTGTGGCCTGCACACCGAACACCGCCTCAGATCCTGGAGCCACCCATGGCCACCGCCGCAATCGCAAGCGCCGGGCGTGCAGCCTCGCCGTCATCGCCCCCGGCACGCCGCGGGCGATCGACCAAGCGCCGCCCCGGCAGCCGGCTCAAGGCGCGTAACACCCTGGTCGGCTGGACCTTCGTCCTGCCGAACTTCATCGGGTTCGCGGTCTTGACGCTCGTGCCGGTGCTCATCTTGTTCTACGTGTCGTTCACCACCTGGAACGTGTTCGGCACCGCGAAGTGGATCGGTATCGCCAACTACACCCGCATGCTGGCCGACCGCAGCTACCACGTCGCCCTGCTCAACACGGTCTACTACGCCGCGGTGCACATCCCGCTGACGCTGGCCTGCTCGCTGGCGCTGGCGCTGCTGCTGAACCGACGACTGCGCGGCATGGCGTTCTTCCGCACCGTCGCCTTCTTCCCCTACATCACCTCGATCGTCGCGATCGCCGTGGTCTGGAACATGCTGTTCAGCCCGCAGTACGGGCCGATCAACCAGTTCCTGCACGCCATCGGCGTCCAGAACGCTCCCGGCTGGACGACGTCGGCCACCTGGTCGATGCCCGCCGTCATCATCGTGGGCACGTGGCGGGAGATGGGCTACTACATGCTCCTGTTCCTGGCCGGCCTGCAGACCGTTCCCGCCGAACTGCACGAAGCGGCCCGGATGGACGGGGCGAACGCGTGGCAGCGGTTCCGCAACGTCACGATGCCGTGCCTGCGGCCCACCACGTTCTTCGTCACCGTGATGCTGACCATCGGCAGCTTCAAGGTGTTCGACCTGATCCTCGTGATGACCAACGGCGGTCCGGGACAGTCGACCCTCGTGCTCAGCCAGTACATCTACCAGAAGGGCTTCGGGGAGAACCAGTTCGGCTACGCCTCGGCGGTCGCCGTCTCGCTGTTCTTGATCTGCATTCTCGTCACGATCTACCAGTTCCTTGTGAACAAGAGGAGGGACCGCTGATGGCCGTCGTCACGGCTGGCGCCCGCGTCACCCGCCGCCGCCCGTGGGGTGTGGCCGGTCGCGTCCTGGGCTACTGCGCCCTGATCGTGGCCGCCGCGGCAGTGCTGCTTCCCTTCGTCTGGATGGTGATCTCCTCCCTGAAGAGCAACAACCAGGTCTTCACCATCCCGCTGCAGTGGATTCCCAACCCAGTGCGGTGGAGCAACTTCATCGACATCTGGACGAAGGCCGACATGGGCACCTGGCTGAAGAACACGCTGGTCTTGTCGGTGGCGGTGACGTTCCTGCAGGTGCTCACCGGAAGCTTCGCCGCATACGGCTTTTCCCGCACCCGCTTTCCGGGTCGGGACGTGCTGTTCCTGGCCTATGTCGGGACCATCGCGGTGCCGTGGCAGTCGTACATGATCCCGCAGTTCATCTTGTTCTCCAAGCTGCACCTGTCGAACACCTTGTGGTCGATCGTCGCGCTGCAGGCGTTCGCCGCCTTCGGTGTGTTCTTGATGAAGCAGTATTTCGAGTCGATCCCCGAGGAGCTGTCCGAGGCAGCCCGCATCGACGGCCTGTCCGAGTACGGCATCTACTGGCGCATCATGCTGCCGCTGTCCGTGCCGGCGATCGCCAGCCTGACGCTGCTGACGTTCACCAACACCTGGAACGACTACCTCGGCCCGCTGATCTACCTGCGCAGCCCGGAGATCTGGACCATCCAGCTCGGCCTGCGCAGCTTCATCTCGCAGTACAACGCCGAGTACGCGCTGATCATGGCCGGCTCGGTGCTGTCGGTGCTGCCGATCGCACTGATCTTCATGCTCGGCCAACGCCACTTCGTCCAGGGCATCGCCACCACGGGGCTGAAGGGCTGATGACGATGGCCACGACCGATACGCGCGCCGGGGTCCGACGCCCGCCGCTGCTCAACCCCGACGCCTATCAGACGGTGCTGAGCACGATCTACCTCGGGCTGGCGACCAACGCCCTGCTCGTCATGGCATGCCTGCCCCTGCTCGCGGTCCTGGTCGCCACCGACGGGGCGAAGACCTGGCCGGCGGCGGTGCTGCTGGCGCCGCTGGGCGGGCCGGCGCTGGTCGCGGCGTTCGCCACCTTCGCCGCCCACGCCGCCGACTCCACGGCGCCGGTGGTGCGCACCTACGCGCGGGCCTACCGGCACGGCTTTCGACGGGCCATCGCTGTGGGCGGTGCGGCGACCGGGCTGATCGCCGTGATGGCCGTGGACGTGCGCGCGGTGTGGGGGCTGCGCGTGGGAGCCCTGGCCATCCCGGTGCTGACCGTCCTCATGGTGCTGACGGCGGCCACCGCCGTGGTGGCGCTGATCGTGGCGTCCCAGGCCCCGACCGCCCGGCTGCGGGACCTGGTGCAGGTCGGCTTCGTCCTGGCGGTGCGCCGCTGGTACCTGACCCTCGTCGCGCTCGGGGTGCTGTGGCTGCTGGCGGGCGTGGTCGTCGCCAGCCCGGCCCTCGGGCTGGGCCTGACCGCCGCACCGCTGCTGTACGCGGTGTGGGGCGCCGGCCGGCAGATGCTGCGCGCCCTGGACCCCGGCTCGAGCCTCGCTCGGTGAGTGCCTGCCCGAACGCTGACCAGACCGACACAAGAGATGGAACAACCATGACGACATCGCCTGCCCACGTCGCACCGGACGCGGGCGCCTCGACGCTTGCCAGAGAGCTGACTCCCGCGGTGGGCGCCGCGGCCCAGATCGTGCGCCGCAACATCGCCCGCTTCGCCGACGAGTACCCCGACGACACCACCCACCACAACCGCTACCCGCTGCGGCCGGCAAGCGGGCCCTTCCCCGAGGGCGCCAACCGGGACTGGACCACCGGGTTCGTCCCCGGACAGCAGTGGCTGGCCTGGCAGCTGACCGGCGACGAGCAGTTCCGGGCCGCCGCCGCCCGGCACGCCCTGGACTTCGAGCGTCGTCAGCGCGCCGGGGAGGACCTGGACACCCACGACCTCGGCTTCCTGTACACGCTGGCCTGCGTGGCGCCGTGGCGGCTGACCGGCGACCAGGACGCGCGTGCCGCGGCGCTGGCCGCCGCCGACCACCTGATGGGCCGGTTCCTCGAGCCGGCCGGGATCATCCAGGCCTGGGGCGACCTGGACGACCCCGAGCAGCGGGGCCGCACGATCATCGACTCGCTGATGAACATGCCGCTGCTGAGCTGGGCGTTCGAGCAGACCGGTGAGCAGCGGTACGCCGACGCGGTGCGCCGGCACACCGCACAGCTGGCGGAGCACATCGTGCGCGCCGACGACTCGACGTTCCACACGTTCCACTGGGACCCGGTGACCGGACAGCCGCTGCGCGGCACGACCGCCCAGGGCGCCGGCGACGACTCCTGCTGGGCTCGCGGGCAGGCGTGGGGCATCTACGGCTTCGCCCTGAACTTCCAGGCGACCGGCAGCCAGGAGCTGCTCGTCGCCGCCGAGCGGTGCGCCGACTACTTCCTGGCCCACCTGCCCGCCGACCACGTCGCCTTCTGGGACCTCGACTTCACCGACGGCGACGGCCAGCCGCGCGACAGCTCGGCCGCCGCCATCGCCGCCTGCGGCCTGCACGAGCTGGCGCGAGTCGAACCCGACGGCGCCCGGGCCGACGCCTACGCCGGCGCCGGCGTGCAGATCCTGCGAGCCCTGGTCGCCGGCTACACCCCGGCCGCCGAAGGTGTGGACTCCGACGCCCTGCTGCTGCACGCCGTCTACAGCCTGCCGGCCGGCTGGGGCATCGACGAGGGCTGCCTGTGGGGCGACTACTTCTACCTGGAGGCGCTCGCCCGCCACACGCTGGCGGACTGGAAGAGGTACTGGTGAGCCGCCGGCGACCCGAGACGAGGGCCCGCTCGTGCGTCTGGTGACCTACGTCGCCGCCGGCCACGAACGGCCCGGGGTCCTCGTGCCCGACCGCGACGGGGCACGGGTGCTGGACCTGGGCACCACGCCAGGCCTGCCGGGCACGGTCGACGCGATCGTGGCCGACGACGCCGCGCTGGCCGCGATGCGCGACCTGGCGGCGAGCACGTCACCGGCGTGCCTGCCGGCGCTGGGACAGGTGCGGCTGGCGCCCCCGGTACGGCCCGGCGCGATCTGGTGCCTGGGCTACAACTATCGCGGCCACGTGCCGGACGGCGCCGACCCCACGGCCGGCGACCCGCCCTACCCGGACATCTTCGTCAAGACCCCGAACACCCTGATCGGACCCGGCGAGCCGGTGCCGCTGCCGGCGGCGGCCGAGCACGTCGACTACGAGGGCGAGATCGCGGTCGTCATCGGCCGACGCGCCCACGACGTCCCCCTGGACAGCGCCATGGACCACGTGGCCGGCTACACCCTGTTCAACGACGTCAGCTCCCGCGACTGGCAGACCCGCTCCTCGCAGTGGCAGCTCGGCAAGTGCTTCGACGGCTTCGGGCCGCTGGGGCCCTGGCTGGTGACCGCCGACGAGGTGCCCGACTTCCACGACCTGCTCGTGCAGGTCGAGCGCGACGGCGTCCTGACCGTGTCCCAGGGCACCTCGAGCATGGTCTTCGCCCTGCCGTTCCTCGTGCACTACCTCAGCCAGGTGGTGACCCTGCAGCCCGGCGACGTCATCTCCACCGGCACCCCGCAGAAGCTGCCCGACGCCCTGGCCGCCCACCGCCCGCTCGCCCCCGGCGACACCGTCACCGTGCGCGTGGCCGGGCTCGGCAGCCTGACCACCACCTTCGTCGACCCGAGCGCCGACGCCCGAATCGCACCGCACCAAGGAGGACGTCCATGATTCTCGACTCGTTCCGCCTCGACGGGAAGGTCGCCATCGTCACCGGCGCCGGCCGCGGCCTGGGCCAGGGCGCCGCGCTCGCGCTGGCCGAGGCCGGCGCGGACATCGCCCTGGTCGACGTGCTCGACGGCAACCAGACCGCCGAGCGGATCGAGACGCTGGGCCGCACGGCCTACCGGTTCACCGCCGACCTGATCGCCGCCACCGCCGACGACATCGAGCTGCTCGTCGCGAGCATCGTCGCGGCGAGCGGGCACATCGACATCCTGGTCAACAACGCCGGCATCATCCGCCGCGCCCCGCTGCTTCAGCACTCCGCGAAGGACTGGGACGACGTGCTGGCCATCAACCTGGACGCGGTGTTCCACCTGTCGCAGTCCGCCGGGCGGCGGTTCGCCGCCCAAGGGTCGGACAAGATCATCAACATCGCCTCGATGCTGTCCTTCCAGGGCGGCATCCTCGTGCCCGGCTACACCGCCGCCAAGCACGCGGTGGCCGGCATCACCAAGGCGTTCGCCAACGAGCTGGCCTCCCGGGGCGTCAACGCCAACGCGATCGCCCCCGGCTACATGGCCACCGACAACACCGCCCCGATCCGCGCCGACTCCGAGCGGGAGAAGTCGATCGCCGAGCGCATCCCCGCCGGCCGGTGGGGCACCCCGGGCGACCTGCAGGGCGCCTTCGTGTTCCTGGCCTCAGCCGCCTCGGACTACCTCAACGGCGCGGTCATCCCGGTCGACGGCGGCTGGCTCGTGCGCTGACCGCGCAGCACAGACCCGTCGGTCCTGACAAGGAGACAACAGCAGTGGAACAGCGTTACGCCACCAGCCCCGAGCACATCGTCGCCATGGACACCGATGAGCTGCGCCGGCGCTACCTGGTCGAGACCGTGTTCGTCCCCGGGCAGGTGCGCCTCGTCTACACCCACCACGACCGCGTCGTGCTGGGCGGCGCCCAGCCCACCGGTCAGCCCCTGGTCCTGGCGACGTACCAGGAGATCCGCTCGGAGTACTTCGTGGAGCACCGGGAGGTCGGCATCGTCAACGTCGGCGGCACCGGCACGGTCACCGCCGACGGGCAGGTCTACCTGCTGCCCACGGGCGCCTGCCTGTACCTGGGGCGCGGCACCCGCGACGTGGTGTTCGCCGACACCCCGGCCGAGCCGAACGAGCCCGGCGCCCAGTTCTACCTGTTCTCCGCCCCGGCCCACACCACGTATCCGGCCGCCCTCGTGCTGCCCGGCCAGGGCACCGTCCGTGAGCTCGGCGACCCGCTGACCTCCAACCGGCGCACCCTCAACCAGTACATCCACGAAGGCGGCATCCGCTCCTGCCAAATCGTCATGGGCGTCACCCAGCTGCACCCCGGCTCGATGTGGAACACCATGCCCGCCCACACCCACGACCGGCGCACCGAGTGCTACCTGTACTTCGACCTGCCCGCCGATGCCCGGGTGCTGCACCTGCTCGGCGAGCCCGGCCAGACCCGGCACATGGTCGTGGCCGACCGGCAGGCCACCATCGCCCCCTCCTGGTCCGTGCACGCCGGGGTGGGCACCGCCGCCTACTCCTTCGTGTGGGCCATGGCCGGGGAGAACCAGGCCTTCGACGACATGGACGGCTTCCCCGTGACCGCCATGCGGTGAGTTCGACCCGGTGGCCGGGACGGGCCGACCCGACCCAGAGACGAGGTGATCGACAACACCCTGAAGGCAGACCGACAGCTCCAAGAGTCGTCCCCAGGCCGCCGGCACCGCTCGCGGTGACGGGCGCGCCGTTGATCGGTTGTTCAAAGGAGAGCGATGTCTGGACAATGGAGGAGGTGGGCGGTCGGCATGACGACGACCGCCCTGATCGGGGGGCTGGCGATGACCACGCCGGCCGCCGCTGCCGCTGCCGAGGGGGACGGCGGCTACCAGTACGAGCACTACTTCGCCACCCAGACCGGCGTCGTCGCCGACGTCAGCCAGGCGAAGTACCCACGGGCGCTGCTGCTGCAGCACCAGGCCGACCCGGCCGACGACGGGGTCATGCTCGGGTCGCTGCAGGTCTACTACGGCAACACCGACGCCGACGACGCCAAGCGCCACATCCCGGTCTTCCGCAGCGACGACCTCGGCAAGACCTGGGACTACTCGTACTCCGGCGTGTACAACCAGGTCGACCGGGGCCCGGGGTACGAGCTGACGTCCCAGGGGCAGCTGTACGAGCTGCCGGTCGCGGTCGGCGACATGCCCGCCGGGACCATCCTGCTGTCGGCGCTGGCCCGCAAGTGGGTCCAGCACGACAACGACCCCGGCGGCTACAGCTCCTACATCGACGTCTACAAGAGCTCCGACGTCGGCAAGACGTGGCAGTACGTGTCCACCGTCGCCCAGGGCGGCACGGCGGTCGAAGGCAAGGACCCCATCTGGGAGCCGTTCCTGTACGCCTATGACCGGGGTGACGGCGGGCCCAACCGCCTGGTCGTCTACTACTCCGACGAGCGCCCGTCCTACGTCGGTCAGATGCTCGTCCATCAGGTCTCCACCGACGGGCTCAGCTGGGGCCCGGTCGTCTGGGACGTGTTCGACGCGGCCGAGGGCAGGACCCCGTCCGCCAGCTACGCGACGCCTGGCCGGCCCGGCATGTTCTCGATGGCCGAGATGAACGACGGCCGGTACATCGCCACCTACGAGTACTGCGGCACCGCGGTCTCGCAGACCGCCGTCGGCGGATGCGCCGTCAACTACCGCATCAGCGACGACCCGGAGAACTGGCAGCAGGACGCCAACCGCAACTACCAGGTGCAGATCCCCGACACCGGGTACCGGCCGGTGGGCACCCCGTACGTGACGAACCTGCCGAACGTCGGCCCCCACGGCGCGGTCGTCGTCAGCGGCAACGGATCACGCAACGGCGTCTTCGTCAGCTACGACTACGGCGCCCCGGGCAGCTGGGTCTACTACTACTCGTCGGTCTTCACCTCCTACAGCCGCAGCCTGGTCACGATGCCCGACGGCAGGTCGATGTTCGCGGTCTCCAGCCCGGCGGCCCCCGCCGTCGAGTGGGCCCGCGGCACCCAGTACCTGGCCGACGCCTCACCGGTGGTCGCCGACGGCACCTGGCGGCTGGAGAGCGCCGCCACGGCCGGCGCCTACCTGAAGGTCGCAGACGACGACACCCGTACCGGCGTCTCCGACAACGGCAAGCCGACCCAGGGCTGGGTGACGCAGGGCGCCGACAGCGTCTCGACGGCCTGGCGGTTGGTGCCCGCCACTGGCGCAGCCGGCTGGTACCGGGTCCAGAACGTCAACAGCGGGCTGTACCTGGACATCGAGGCCGGCTCCACGGCCAACGCGGCCAACGTCTTCCAGCAGGGGCTGGACCCCTCGTCGGGCTCCCAGCTGTGGCGGCTGCGGGACATGGGCAACGGTCACGTCCTGCTGATGAACCGCAAGTCGGGCAAGACGATCAACCCGACCTCAACCCAGGTCCCGCAGGGCAAGCTGGTGCAGTACCCCGAAGGTGCCCCGACCGGCTCCGGCCTGTCGATCGCCAGCTACGAGGCCGGCGGATCGTTCAGCCAGCAGTGGGTGCTGACCCGGGTGAACCCGGTGCGCGACCCGTCGGTGACGACGCAGGCCAGCGTCGCCCCCGTGCTGCCGACCAGCGTCGAGGTGAGCACGGGTGGCGTCGTGTACGGCGACGCGGCCAGCACCGAGCAGGCGCCGGTCGCCTGGGATGCGCTCGACCCGGCCAGCTACGCGGCCCCCGGCACTGTCCAGGTCCCCGGCACCGCGACGTTCGCCGGTCTGACCTATCCGGTGACCGCCACGGTGCAGGTCGTCGCACCCGACCCTCCGGCTGTGTCGTTCACGACGCCGGCGACCGGGGCCAGCGTGTCCGGGACGGTGACGGTGACGGTGGCGCTGTCGGTGCTCGGCCTGCAGGCGTACAACCTGCGCGTCGACTCGGCCGGCCTGCAGTACCGCTGGCAGCCGGCCGACGGGGAGCAGGCGTTCAGCCTGGACACCACCACCCTGACCAACGGCAGCCACACGTTGCTGGCCACGGCCAGCAACGCCTGGGGCGCCAAGATCACCGTCACCGAGCAGATCACGGTCGCCAACCCGACACCCTGGTCGCCGTCGTCGGTCTACACCGGCGGGGACCAGGTCGCCTATGCCGGATCGGTGTGGCGGGCGATGTGGTGGACGCAGAACCAGACCCCCGGTGATGTGAACGGCCCCTGGGAGCAGCTGGCCAGCGCACCGGACGGCACCGCGCTGTGGACGCCGACCCGGGTGTTCACCGCGGGCCAGACGGTCACCTACCAGGGCAGCGTCTACCGGGCCAAGTGGTGGACACGCAACCAGGCCCCCGGTGACCCGTACGGCCCTTGGACACCGATCGGGTGAGCGACGAGCCGCCGGGGTGATGACGCCCAGCGCCTCACCCCGGCGGCCGACGCCGCCGTCGACCCGTCCCACGACAGACGAGGAGATCCCATGCGAGCGGTCAACGCCGTTCTCGACCCTGCCTTCACCACCGGACCGGTGCGCCGGCAGACGTTCGGCACGTTCGTCGAACGCCTGGGCCGATGCGTCTACACCGGCATCTACGAGCCGGACCACCCGGCGGCTGACGAGGACGGCTTCCGCAAGGACGTGCTTGCCCTGGTCGGCGAGCTCCGCATCTCCACCGTGCGCTACCCCGGCGGCAACTTCGTCTCCGGCTGCCGCTGGGAAGACGGCGTCGGCCTGCGCGAGGGCCGGCCGAGGCGACCGAACCTGGCCTGGCACTCCACCGAGCCCAACACCTTCGGCACCGACGAGTTCATGCGCTGGTGCGCCAAGGCTGGCGTCGAGCCGATGATGGCGGTCAACCTCGGCACCCGCGGCATCCAGGACGCGGTCGACCTGCTGGAGTACTGCAACCTGGCCGGCGGCACCGCCCTGTCCGACCAGCGGCTCGCCAACCCCGTACGGGGTGCGGATGTGGTGCCTGGGCAACGAGACGGACGGCACCTGGCAGACCGGGTACAAGACCGCCACCGAGGACGGGCGGCTGGCCGCCGAGACCGCACGCGCCATGCGCATGGTCGACTCCACCCTCGTGCTGGTCGCCTGCGGCTCCTCCTCCAGCCAGCCCAGCCTTCGGCGCCTGGGAATAGACGGTGCTGGCCGAGGCGCACGACGAGGTCGACCTCGTCTCCGCCCACGCCTACTACAAGACCACCAAGCGAATCCACCTGTCCTTCGACGAGTGGAACGTCGGCACCAGCACCGGGCGCAGTCCAGGACGCCGACCGGCGACAACCGGCCGGCGGCACCCGTGCTGCTCGAGGACCACTACAACGTCGCGGACGCGGTCGTCGTCGGCAACCTGCTCATCAGCCTGCTGCGCAGCAGCGACCGGGTGCACTCGGCCTCCCTGGCGCAGCTCAGCTGGTCAACGCAGTCGCCCCGATCATGACCGAACCCGGCGGCCGGGCCTGGCGCCGGTCGTCGACCTGTGCCCGTTCGGTGCCCCTCCTCGGCTCACCGACGCGCTCACCCTGGCCGACCCCGACCCCCAGCTGGCAGGCCAGGGCCGACGACGACACCACCGTCGCGCCACGGCACAACGCCACCGCCGCCGTCGAGGAGAACGCCCTGTCGGTCGAGCTGCCGGCGGTGTTCTGGTCGCTCATCCGACTGGCCGTCTGAGCGCGCCGTGGATCACCGGCACAGGCACCCGAGACGAGACGGAGGCACACGATGACCACACTGACGCAGCTGACCCAGCACCGACTGGTGCCGGTCGTGGTGCTCCAGGACGCCGCGGACGCGAGCCTGCTGGCCGACGCCCTGGTCGCCGGTGGCCTGCCGGTGGCTGAGATCACCCTGCGCACCGCGGCCGCCGCCGAGGCGATCAGGATCGTCGCCGATCGGGGCGACGTGCTCGTCGGCGCCGGCACGGTGCTGACCGCCGCCCAGGTGGACCAGGCAGTGGCAGCCGGCGCCCGATACGTCGTCTCGCCCGGGACCCGCCGGGCGGTCGTCGAGCGGTGCGCCGAGCACGGCGTGCCCGCCCTGCCGGGCGCCGTCACCGCGACCGAAGTGCAGGCCGCCCTCGAGCTCGGGCTCGACACCGTGAAGTTCTTCCCCGCCGGCACCTCAGGGGGTGCCGCGGCGATCAAGGCCCTGGCCGCACCATTCGGCGACATGAGGTTCGTGCCGACCGGCGGCATCGGTCCAGCGAACCTCGCGGACTACCTCGCCGTGCCAACCGTCGCCGCCGTCGGCGGGTCCTGGATGGTGCCACCCGACCGCGTCGCCGCGCACGACAGGGCCGGCCTGGTCGACCTCATCAGCAACGCGGTCGCCGCCGCCCACCCGGCGCGGCCCTGACCTTATCGCCCCGGCCTCGTCGTCTCTGCCGTCCGTTCGTCGTCCTTGGAGCCCCGCATGTCCGTGCTGTCGATCCGTCCCGTCGAGTCCTGCCGTTACGACGCCGTCAACCTGGGTGAGGTGATGCTGCGGCTGGATCCCGGTGAGGGCCGGATCCGCACCGCCCGGTCGTTCGCCGCCTGGGAGGGTGGTGGGGAGTACAACGTCGCCCGCGGCCTGCGCCGCGCCTTCGGGCTGCGGACCGCGATCCTGACCGCCCTGGCCGACAACGAGGTCGGCCGTCTGATCGAGGACTTCATCCTCACCGGCGGCCTAGACACCTCCTTCATCACCTGGCTGGGCTACGACGGCGTCGGACGCACCGTGCGCAACGGCCTGAACTTCACCGAACGCGGCTTCGGCGTGCGCGGCGCCCTCGGGGTCTCCGACCGCGGCCACACCGCCGCCAGCCAGCTGCGCGCCGACCAGATCGACTTCGACCACCTGTTCGGCACCCTCGGGGTGCGCTGGCTGCACACCGGCGGCATCTACGCCGCCCTGTCCGAGACCTCCGCACAGACCACCCTGGCCGCCGTCCAGGCCGCCCACACCCACGGCGTGGTCGTCTCCTACGACCTGAACTACCGCCCCAGCCTGTGGCAGGCCATCGGCGGACAGGCCCGCGCCCAGCAGGTCAACCAGGCGATCGCCGGCTACGTCGACGTCATGATCGGCAACGAGGAGGACTTCACCGCCGCCCTCGGCTTCCAGGTGGAAGGCGTCGACGCCGACCTGTCCGAGCTGGACACCACCGCCTTCGCCGCGATGATCGCCCAGGTCGCCGCCGCCTACCCCAACCTCGCCGTCATCGCCACCACCCTGCGCACCGTGCGCTCGGCCACCGTCAACGACTGGGGCGCCCTCGCCTGGTCCCCGGCCACCGGCCTGGTCCACGCCACCCACCGCCCCGGCCTGCAGATCCTCGACCGCGTCGGCGGCGGCGACTCCTTCGCCTCCGGCCTGATCGCCGCCCTCCTCGACGACCAGAACCTCCAGACCGCCGTGCAATGGGGCGCCGCCCACGGCGCGCTGGCCATGACCACCCCCGGCGACACCTCCACCGCCACCAAGACCGAGATCCTCAAGCTCGCCGCCGGCGGCAACGCCCGCGTCAACCGCTGACGACAGTTGCCGGGGACGCGAAGGGACAGCGGCAGGAAGACGTCCACGACGACCGCCACTGACCGAGGCTTATCCGCAGTGGTCGGAGCCGCGCAGATCATCGTGTGGGCCTGGCAAGGAGTGCGCGGGCGGTGGGGACGGGCGTCTGCTCCGCCGGTCGAGGGTGCCATCTGGGGACATGCCGTGCTTTGCTGCCGTCGACGCTCGTGTGGGTGCCGAGCTGCTCGCACAGCATGGCCATCTGCGGGGTGAGGTGCGCGAACTGCAGGTCGGCATGACCTGGCGAGCGCCCTCTTCGGCTCGGCCGGAAGTTACTGGTGGAGGATCGCCGCCATCTGTCGCCCCCACATGAAGTGGTCGGAGCAGATAAACCGTTCGCTGGCGGCGGCCGGCGTTGTCGGGGCAATTGGGTGCAATTCCGCGATGTCGCGGACGTCGACAACGTCCCATCCGCTGTTCGCGATGGCGGGCAGTCCGCCTGTGAGGAGGCGGCGAACGATCTCGACCGACCCCTCTCGGACCGGTGTTCTCAGTGGGGGCCTTGCATGAAGTCGGCGGCACCGTGGTCAGCTCGAGGTCCGTATCGGCGGTTAGTGTCCAGGCGTCGCACTCGGACCAGATCTTCGAGTCGTTGTACGCCTTGACCGGCGATCTGGTGGGTTCGGCCCCACACGTTCTCGCGCACCGGCACGCTCGGATCGGGTGAGGCAGCCGCCGCACCCGACGACCTCAGCGCCGCTCGCCGCAGGCCACTCGTGCCGCCGCTCTCACAGCACCCGCTGGACGCCTCCGCGCCGTGCGGACGAGGTCCTCGCCCGGGTCGAAGCCGAGTGGTGAAGCCGTGTGAGCGACATAGTCGATCCCGCTCATTGCTTCGTCCCAGCCGCTGTCGGCGAGCAGGTCGGCGACCCGTGAATTCGATGGAGGCTCCGGCCTGCGCCCCAGCCGACCTGGAATCGCGGCACGCACGCTGTCCGCCCGGCCGACGTTCCGCACCGTGATGCGGAACGTCGGCCGTGATCGAGCAGACGGGCGATCACCCAGCCTGCGAGGTATCCGGCCTCGCCCCGTTCTGGACCCGTGAACATGTTCGTGACCGGAACGTGACAACTGGACGAACGGTCGGGTACGGTCGATCCGCTGCTCGGAACCCTCCTCCGGACAGCCCTCGGGCGGATTGCCGAATCCTGCCACCGCACGGGGTCCGCACGACTCGCCGGCAGGAGCGGGGGACCCAATCGTGGGCGCCGGAGACGACGTCCTTGGGGTGAAGTCGGACGGTCCTCGGACCGGACGGCCGGGTGATCTCCCACCCGAACCCGACAGCTGACCTCGTAGGCGCACGGAGAGGCACGCTTTGTCCGTACGCACGTCACACGGCCGGCATCGCGCGGCGACGCGCCCGTCGACCCCTCTCACGCACCTGACGTCCACCGCAACAGCCCAGCTCCAGGTCGTCGGCCGCCGCACTGCCGTGGTGGCTGCGTCGTCCGGGCTGATCGTCTCCGCCATCGGCGCGGCTCCCGCCCAGGCGGCCAGCGACAGCGCCGTCGGGCTGCCCCCGGTCGACACTGCGGCACTCGCCGCCCAGGCCCAGGCCCAGCTCGAGCTGGCGCCGGTGGTCACGGCACCCGCCACCGCGGAGTGGAAGCTCGACGTCCCCGACGTCACGCCGGTCAAGCCGGCGCCGCCCGCGCCGGTCAAGGCGAAGAAGGCGACGACGAGCACGACGAGGACGAGCCGCTCGGCCGAGCGCGCCGTCGCCAACACCCCGGCCCCGCCGTCGGTGTCCGGCAACGCCGTCCTCGAGATCGCGGCCCGCTACGTCGGCACCCCGTACAGGTACGGTGGCAACACCCCGGACGGCTTCGACTGCTCCGGGTTTCTGCAGTACGTCTACGCGCAGCTCGGCATCAGCCTGCCGCGCTCGTCGTCGGCCTACGCGAGCATCGGCACCCGGGTCTCCGCGGCGGACGCCCTGCCCGGCGACATCATCTACACCCCCGGCCACGTGGGGATCTACGCCGGCGACGGCATGCAGATCGACTCCCCGCGGCCCGGCAAGACGATCCAGTTCCGCGCGATCTGGCAGTCGAACCCGATCTACATCCGGGTCAGCTGAACCAGCACCGAGTTCTGGCGGGGCCTGCGGCATGGTTCGACGTGGCTCTCGTCGTCGAGCCAGTGATGCTCGACGACGAAGAGAACAGCGGATGGCCCGGGCGATGATCGCTCTGGCGCGGCAGATCGGTGTCGACCTGGTCGGCCCGGACGGTTTGCTGACGGGGTTGACCAAGCAGGTCCTGGAGCTCGCACTGGAGGAGAAGCTCACCGATCCGGCGAGAGCGAGGCCACCACGGGCACGAACGAGCGCAACGGGTCGCGGTCCGAGACGGTGATCACCGAGATCGGGCCGGTGCAGATCGACGTGCCAGGGGACCGGGAGGGAATGTTCGAGTCCCCGATCGTTCGTAAGCGGCAGCGGCGTTTGAAGGCCGTCGACGAGTTCGTGCTGTCGTTGACCGCGCGGGGTTGAGACCGGGGAGATCGCCGCGCACTTCGCTGAGGTCTGCGGCACCCAGGTGTCCAAGGTCACGATCAGCCGGATTACCGAGAAGGAGCCGATCTCCGCGTCTGCATCGCAGCTGCGCTCAGCAGAAGGTCGGCGGCTTGCTCCAAGCTCGCTCAGTTTGACCGACTACGTTCTGTTTGGCGGGTGTGGGCGCGCCCCGCACTGAGCAGGCGCGACCAGGCCTGATCATCGGCGCCAGCCCGGTGACGTCGGCCAGCGAGCAGCTGGCGAGCCGCCTGCGAAGGAGCACGGTCTGAGCGAGGGCGAACGAACGGAAGCGCTTCGCCCCGTCGGCTCCACACCCAGGGGGATCAACTGCCTGTCTCGATCAGCGTGTGTACCAGGGGTGCCCGACCTGGAACCGGCCGGGATACGGCTCGTCGAAGCATGCCTGGCGCCGCAACGCAGCCCTGACCACTGCCGGGCCCCGCGGACGGACGCCCACCTCCCCGAGCAGCGCGCTGAGCTCGACCGCGCTCTGGTCAGACCGCGGGCTGCGTGCCAGCTGGTACAGGCATGCCCGGGTGAGGCCCGCCGCGGCACCCAGTTCGTTGCGGATCTGGTTCCAGGACGGCTGGTCCGGCAGCAGAGCCTCGAACCGGGTCTCGGCCTCAGCGCGCAGTCGTGCCATCTCCGCTACCAGTCCGACGGCCGACAGCAGCCCGTCGCCCAGCACCGAGCCGACCTTGCGCTGCGTCGCAGATGGGACGAACACGTGTACTGCGGCCCCCGCGGCGACACCACCGAGCAGCAGCCACGGCCAGGGCACTCGTCCCGCCAGCTCGCGTAGCCCGACGAACACGCCGCGGCCGAGCACACTCCCCAGCAGCTCGACGCTCTGCAAGAAGCTCCCCGTCGCCCCGACGTCGCCCCCGTCGTAGAGCCGAGGAAGCCACCTGCCGAGAGCAACATGGTCGATGTCCGCCCCGTACACGGCGATGAGCGGCTTGTGGTCTCGACTCAGCAGCGGCGCCCCCAGTAGCAGCGCCAGCGTCGCCGTCGGCACATCGTCCGGGTCACCTAGTTTGCTGCCGCGAACGTCGAGCGCGTCCAGCCGACGCTGCTCGCCGGCCACCGCCAGGCCGGTGGGCACCTCCACGCAGCGCAGCAGAGGCGCCAGGGTGTCGAGCCACACCGCGTGGACCAGGGGCACGCTCACACCCTTCTGGGTTGCCCACTCCGCTTGATGCTCCTCGACTTCCTCCATGACGTGGCGGGCGCAGAACAACCGCAGCACTCCACTGTTCGCCGCGGTCACCAAGACCGTGCGCTGCCCGGTGCGAGCGATGCGCAGCAGCTGATCGCGCAGCGCCATCGCATCCAGCACGACAGGGAACACGTACGGCAAGAATGCGTACCCGAAGCCGCCGCGCTCGTCGGGCACGGCGATGGGTGCGACGTGATCGCGATCGTGCGCCGTTTCGATCAGAGCGTGCGCTGTCTCACAAATGCGCTCCATGTCCGCTACCACAGAAGCAATCTTGGCCATCGGGCGCGGACCAGATCCGACCAGTGGGGTCGGCGCGCCATCCGGACGGCTGCATAGTGCCCTGCCTGCAGCACTTGCGGGCCGCCGGCTGCAGCTAAGATTCCGCGGCCTTGGGTGTCGCGGATGATCACACCTGCTTTCAGCAGTCGCGCCCGAGTCATCTCGGTGCTCCAGGCGAAGCGTGCACTCAGCACGGTCAAAGACGACCCCGCCACATACCCGCGGACGAACCCACCCACTACCTCAGGCGAGGTGGACCGCCTGCGCGTCGTCACCGCGTCGGCACGCAGCGCCGCGTCGAGCGCTCTTGCCGATCTCCCGAAGCGTGCCTCCAGCTTCGTATCGCCTGGCGGCCTCGCGCCGACGAGGCGCATCAAGCCTCCGGGTCGCGCGCGCTGACGCGGCCGCCAACCTGCCCCTCGAGTCCGGGCTCACTCGCACCCCCACCCTCTGCGGTCGCCGCCCACGGATCGTCGGGAGCCTGCCGACCAAGGGACTTCATCGCCGCGAGCGGGAGCGGGCCCCCCATCGGATCCCGTGCCCTGTTCGCGTTCTTCTGCGACGACCTCGAGCAGGCGGCCCCACGGGCCGAGCTGGATTGACCGCCTGTCTCCGGCGCAGGCGTGCGCAGACCCAGCCCTCCGGTCATTAGCGCTGTTGACGACCACGGGCCGGTTGACCGGACGCGGCGCGCGGTCTATTCGGCGTTTTCGCTGACCTCGTACCACCGGGTCTCGAGTTCATCGCGCTCGGCCTCCAGCGTGCCGATGCGCCTCATAGCGTCAGCCAGCCCGAGGTAGTCGGCGTGGTCGTGGTCCGCGAGGGCCGTGTGAGCGGCGTCGAGCTGCTCCTGCAGCCTGGTCAGCCGACGCTCGAGGGACGCCAACTCCTTCTGCGCCGCGCGCAGAAGGGCTCCGGTCGGGCCGGTGGACCTCGAGCTCGAGGCGGCTCCCGCGCTCGATGCCCGGCGGGAGGATTGCGGCTGGTCCTGCTCGTGCCGCAGGCGCAGGTACTCCTCGACCCCGCCGGGTAGGTGCCGCAGCCGCCCGTCGAGGATCGCGTACTGCTGATCAGTCACCCGCTCCAGGAAGTAGCGGTCGTGGGAGACGACGAGCAGCGTGCCCGGCCAGGAGTCCAGAAGGTCTTCCATCGCCGCGAGCATGTCTGTGTCCATGTCGTTCGTCGGCTCGTCTAGCACCAGGAGATTGGGCTGGTCGAGCAGGACGAGCAGCAACTGGAGCCGGCGCTGCTGGCCGCCCGATAGGTCCTTGACGGTCGTCCACAGTTGCCCGGGCTCGAACCCGAGGCGCTCCAGCAACTGTGCCGGTGTCAGCTCCTGCGCACGAGGCCCCGCCCCGACCGTGTAGCTGGCGCGTAGCGCGGCCAACATCACCCGCACGGGCTCGCCCATGTGCTCGGTGAGCCCGTCCAAGCGCTGGGTAAGCGTCGTGACCCGGACGGTGGAGCCGCGCGTGACCCGGCCCGTCGTCGGAGCCGTGGTGCCGGCGACGAGGCCGAGAAGAGTCGACTTGCCGGCTCCGTTGACGCCCAGGATCCCTGTGCGTTCTCCGGGGGCGATCAGCCACTTGACATGCCGCAGCACCTCTGTGCTGTCGAACGCCACGGAGACGTCGAGCAGGTCGACGACGTCCTTGCCGATTCGCGACACGGCAAGTGACTGCAGAGCGACCTTGTCGCGGATCTCCGGCACGTCGGCGATCAGTGCGTTTACGGCGTCGATGCGGAACCTCGGCTTCGAGGTTCGCGCCGGGGCTCCCCGACGGAGCCATGCCAGCTCCTTGCGGGCCAGGTTCTGCCGGCGGGCCTCGACGGCGCCGGCCTGCCGGTCACGCTCGACGCGCTGGAGGACGTAGGCGGCATAGCCGCCCTCAAATGGCTCGACGATCCGGTCGTGCACCTCCCACGTCGTGGTGCAGACCGCGTCGAGGAACCAGCGGTCGTGCGTGACAACCAGGAGCCCACCAGAGCTGGCGGACCATCGCCGTTTCAGATGCCCAGCAAGCCAGGTGATCGCCTCGACATCGAGATGATTCGTAGGCTCGTCCAGAGCGACGACGTCGTGGTCACCCACCAGCAGCTGCGCCAGAGCGACGCGACGGCGCTGGCCCCCGGAGAGCGTGTCGAGCCGACTGTCCCACGGCAGGTCGGCGAGCAAGTAGGAGATCACCTCCCGGGTCCGGGCGTTCCCGGCCCATTCATGTTCCGCTGTGTTTCCAACCACCGCGTGGCCGACCGTGTCGGCGTCGTCGAGGGTGTCGCCTTGGTCGAGCAGTCCCATGCGGACGCCGTTGCGCACCGTGACCCGTCCCGCGCTCGGGCGCAACCGGCCGGCGAGAAGTGCCAGCAGGCTCGACTTCCCGTCTCCGTTGCGGCCGACGATGCCGATCCGGTCACCCTCGTTGACCCCGAGAGATACAGAATCGAGGACAACCTTGGTTGGGTACTCAAGATGCAGGGCCTCGGCCCCCAGCAGGTGCGCCATGTCCCCGCAAGGCTAGGCGACCGCCAGAGCGCCCTTCATCCAGCAGAGAGGTCGACTCGACAGGACTCGGTCGCCCGCGCGACACCGAATTCACCGTGTACGACGTTCGGCCAGGCCGCTGATCGATCACCCATCGAACTCCGCAGGCGCGGCCCTCACCAGCGCAATTGCCGACATTGGGGTCCGCGCGGCGGTACTGTCCGATGCTGTGCCGGACAGACCTGCGATGGTCCGCTTCCAGGGAATCCTCGCCACCCATGAACGTGAGTTGGCGGCTGCGTACGAGAGGTCCGCGGCTGCTGCTACGCACTCGACAACTCGCGGCGGCCAGCGCGAAGAGGCGCTCCGTGACTTCCTGCGCGAGCACTTGCCGAAGCGATACGCGGTGGCTCAGGGACACGCGATCGATTCCGCCGGAACGGAATCTCCCCAGCTCGACATCGTGATCTACGACAGCATGTCTGCGGCCCCGCTGAGCCAGGACGCGGGCATCGTCACGCTCGCGGCGGAGGCGCTTCTTGCAGTCGTCGAGGTCAAGTCGACACTCGATGGTGCAGAACTAGAGAAGATCGCCCGCTCGCTACGCACGCTCTACCGCCTCAGGCCGTTCGGAGCGGGGTGGGGGTCGCCGATCCTGGGCGGCAGACCCTCTGGCGGATTGCCACAGCTCTACTACTCGGTCTTCGCCTACGAGACCGCATTCGGGAAGGCCAACTGGCCTGGCGGTGAATCGCAGGCGTGGATCGCCGCGTGTCGTGAGGCGAAGTCGCCCGCCTACGAGCTTGACTCGCTACTCGTGCTCTCGCGGGGCCTCTACGTCCCGCTTTCGGGTAAGGCGCTGCCGACGAGGACGAGCGACGGGCGCCACCTTGCTCAGTGGTACTTCGGACTACTCAACTTCCTCGTGCGGGAGTCCCAGCGGCGACTCCCGACTCCGTGGAAGGACTACCAGCTGCAGCACGACGGTCAGTGGGAGAGGGACCTCACTTGGCGGGTGTCGTCACCGCAACGCGACCAGCGTGCCCCATTGAGTCGCACCCAGCGTGGCCGGCAGAGGCGACTGAACAACATGAGGGCGAACGGCTGAGACTCCCCCGGGGGGAGGCTCTTGTCTGCGCCGTTGTGTAGTGTCTGCCTCAACTTCTAGTACCCCCCGAATCTGCACTCGACGAGCCGACGAACCACCTCGACGTCGAGGGCGTCGCGTGGCTGGCGGCGCACCTGGCGGAGCGGTTCGGGCGTGGCGGCGGGCTCGTGGTCGTCACGCACGACCGGTGGTTCCTCGACGCGGTCACCACCCGCACGTGGGAGGTCCACGACGGGGTCGTCGACCCGTACGACGGCGGCTACGCGGCGTACGTGCTGGCCCGCGCCGAGCGCGCCCAGCAGGCGGCGACGGCGGAGTCCAAGCGGCTCAACCTGCTGCGCAAGGAGCTCGCCTGGCTGCGCCGCGGCGCGCCCGCCCGCACGTCCAAGCCCAAGTTCCGCCTCGACGCCGCCGCGGCTCTCATCGCCGACGAGCCGCCGCCGCGCGACCGCCTGGAGCTGGCGCGGACCGCGACCTCCCGGCTGGGCAAGGACGTCCTCGACCTCGAGGACGTCACGCTGGCGTTCGACGACCGGGTGCTCCTCGACCACGTGACCTGGCGGCTGGGCCCGGGCGACCGGTGGGGCGTCGTCGGCGTCAACGGCGCGGGCAAGACCACCCTGCTGGGCCTGCTGTCCGGGCGCATCCGCCCGACGAGCGGCCGCGTGAAGCGCGGCACGACCGTCCGCGCCGCCGAGCTGCGGCAGGAGGTCGAGGACCTCTCGGCGCTCGCGGACCTGCGCGTGATCCAGGTGGTGGAGCGGGAGCGCAACGCGCTCGTCGTCGGCGGCAAGGAGGTCACCGCCGCCCAGCTCGTCGAGCGGCTCGGCTTCGCGCGCGAGCGCCAGCAGACGATGGTGCGCGACCTGTCCGGCGGCGAGCGGCGGCGCCTGGCGCTGCTGCGGCTGCTCGTCGGCGAGCCCAACGTGCTGCTGCTCGACGAGCCGACGAACGACCTCGACACCGACACGCTGGCCGCCCTCGAGGACCTGCTGGACGGCTGGCCGGGCACGCTGGTGGTCGTGTCGCACGACCGCTACCTGCTGGAACGCGTCGCCGATCGGCAGGTGGCCCTCCTCGGGGACGGGACGATCCGCGACCTGCCGGGCGGCGTGGACGAGTACCTGGCGCTGCGGGCGGCGGGCTCTGGTACGCCCGGAGGGACGCAGGCGGGCGCCCGCTCGTCGTCCGCCAACCCGTCGCCGACTCGGTACCTTGGCGCCGATTCGGCACAGGGATCTGCCGAGTCGGAGCGGAACCACCGAGCCGGTGAGCCGGGAGCCGGCCGGTCTTCCGCCGCGCCGAGCCCGGCCGAGGTCCGTGCCGCACGCAAGGAGGTCGCCCGGCTCGAGCGCCGCCTCGCCAAGCTGGCCGACGAGGAGTCCGCGCTGCACGACGAGATGGCGGAGCACGCCACCGAGCACGAGAAGGTGCTCGCGCTGGACGCCCGCCTGCGGGCCCTGGCCGCCGAGCGCGACGAGCTCGAGGGTGCCTGGCTGGAAGCCGCCGAGACCGCCGGCTGACCGCCCGCGGTGGACGTGGTCGGTCCGTGAGCGAATCGCGGCCGGATCGACGCCCGAGCGCCCTGACCAGGTGATATCCCTGCGCGTGGCAGTGCCGTCGCGTCACGGGGGGACGTCATGCGCACCAAGGTCAGGATCCGGGTCGCGGTGGCCGTGACGCTGGCCGTCCTGCTCGTCGGTGGCTTCCAGGCGTTTGCGCTCGGGCTCGTGGGTGTCGGGAGCGCGACATCGCTGTCGTCGATCCCCGCGGCCTGTCCGTTGGTGCGCGAGGAGCCCCGGCCGCAGCCGTTCTTCTCGAACGCGCGGCGCCACCCGGTGCCGTTCACGGCGACGGCCGCGGTGCTCTGCCTCTACAAGCAGGAGCCATCGAACACGGACCCGACCGGGTATGCCGAGACGTTCTCGCGGCAGCTCGTCATCTCCGACCCGGCGAAGGCGGATGCCCTGGCCACCGAGCTCAATACCGGCGCCCGCCGGGGGCCGTCCTCACCGGGCACGGCTGCGGCGGCCAGACGGGCGAGCGCGTCGCGGCGTACTTCCAGGGCGGCGCGACCCAGGCCGTCGACGTGGTCATCAGCGCCGGCGGCTGTGCGACCGCCGCGAACGGCGGGAACGTCTCGTCCATCGCGAACAGCGAGGTCGTCCCCGACGTCCTCGCGCTGTTCGGCTGCCGGTTCCCTCGTCCGGACGCCGCCCCGCCGAACTTCTTCTGCGGGCTGTGACCTGCCTGTGAGCCATGTTTCGGCTACTGACGCCCTGTCGTAAACATCGCGTTTCGATCGTTGCGTCGTCCCGTGGGCGGACGCACCCTGGGGCCGTGGCAGCCGATCGAGACCCCCTGCGGGCCGCATCGCAGTACCGGATGGACCGCCTCGCCGCGGACGACGGCGGGGCGCTCGGGGCCGGCCCGTCGCTCGGCGAGGTGGAGGCGCGCCGGCACGCCGGGCGCACGGAGCACCTCGAGAGCTGGGCCGACGAGGTGATCCGCCAGGCGATCGCGCGCGGCGAGTTCGACCACCTGTCGCTGGCGGGCAAGCCGATCCCCGGCCTGACCCGTCACGACCCCGACTGGTGGCTCAAGGCCTACATCGAGCGCGAGCACATCACCGGGGTCGGTCCCGAGGCGTTCCTGCTGCGTCAGGCCGACGCGGGGCTCGACGACCGGCTCGACCGCGAGTACCGCGAGGCCGAGGTCAGGGACATCCTCGACGAGTTCAACCACCGGGTGATCGAGGCCCGTCGCCAGCTCTTCGGCGGTCCGCCCGTGGTGACGTCGACGCGCGACGTCGAGACGGAGGTCGCGCGCTGGCGCGAGCGGCGGGCCGCCGCGGCGGCCGCCCGTGCCGCGTCCGCCACCGCGTCGCATCCGCGCCGGACCGCGTCGTGGTACCGCGGGCAGTTCCTCAGCCGGCGGCGAGCGTCGTCGCCAGCGGAGTCGTCGGACGGCCGATCAGGCGCGCCAGATCTCCCGTGACGTCGGCGAGCGCGCCGTGCGCGATCGCCGTGTCCAGCTCGACGACGAAGGCCGCGACGTCCTCCGGCAGGCCGGCGGCGACGAGCACCGCGTGCCGCTCCTCGGGCGAGACGTCGCGACGGGTCACCGTGTGGCCGACGATCTGCGACAGCGTCTCGACGAGCTCGTCGTAGTCCCACGCGCTGTCGCCGCCGAGCTCGTAGGCCTTCTTCTCGTGGCCTTCCTCGGTGAGCACGGCGGCCGCCCCCTCGGCGTAGTCGACGCGCGCCGCGCTCGCGATCCGCCCGGTGCCGGTCGCCGAGACGATCTCGCCGCCCGCCCGCGCCGTCGCCAGGTCGGGCAGGTAGTTCTCGTTGTACCAGTTGTTGCGGAGCATGGTCGCCGGGATGCCGGCCTCGGCGATGTACTCCTCGGTCGCCTTGTGCTCCACGTTGACCGGCAGCGCGGAGATGTCCGCGCGCGGGCCCGAGGTGTACACGAGGTGGCTCACGCCCGCACGGACCGCGGCGTCCACGACGTTGCGGTGCTGCTGCATCCGCCGGCCGACCTCGCTGCCGGAGACGAACAGGAGCTTGCGCGCGCCTGCGAACGCGGCGTCCAGGCTCGCCGGGTCGTCGTAGTCGGCGACCCGCACCGCGACGCCTCGTGCCGCGAGGTCGTCGAGCCGGTCGACCTGCCGGCCGGTGGCGACGATGTCGCCCGGCGCGACGCCCCTCGTCAGCAGGGCCTCGATGGTCAGGCGGCCGAAGTGTCCGGTCGCTCCGGTGACGACGGTGGTCATGGGGATCCTCTCGACGGTGGCGTGACGTCCGAACAACCGTGCCGCCGCCTGGACGCTTCCCGCCAGCCGAGGCCGAGTGGAGCCGACACGCCGCGACACGCCGGGTGGACCCGCCCGTCGGCTCCACTCCACGCGGTTGTCCAGCGGCTCCGCGTGGGGGGCCGCCCGGCGTCAGTCTCGGACGGGGACTGGGGTCGCGGCTGCCACGGCCGCGCGGTGGCGCACCAGGGCGCCGATGGCGACCGTGTGGGCGGCCACCATGAGGGTCAGCGCCACGGCGACGACGAGCAGCGGCACGCGCCACCCGGCGCTCGCGGTGTGGATCGCGCCGAGCGCGGACGGCGCCACGCCGGCCAGCACGTACCCGGCGGTCTGGATCACCGCCGACATCCGGCCGGCCGCGGCCGGCGAGCCGGCGACGGTCGAGACGACCGTGAAGATCACCACGTAGTTCGCGGCCTGCGCGACTCCGCCGAGCGACGCCCAGGCGGACCACGCGGTCGGGGCCAGCAGCAGGCCGACCGGCAGGGCGAGCCACACCAGGCCGACGAGCACCGTCATCGCGCGTGGCCGCAGCCGCGCCATGGCCAGCGGCGCCAGCACGCCGCCGAGGATGCCGAACCCCTGGAACAGCGCCGCCGCCGCACCTGCGCCGGTGCGGGAGAGCCCGGCCTCGTCGTGCAGCAGCGTGGGCAGCCACGCCGACACGGCGTAGTAGGACGCCGACTGGAACGCGAAGGTCACGACGAGCAGCCAGGTGAGCGGGCGGCGCATCACGCGCGGCCGTTCGGCGGGCTCGTCGGGCGTCGTGCGGGGCTCGTCGTCCGTCCGGCGGTGGATCCCGTACGCGCGCCACCACGCGGCGAGCCCGACGAGCACGACGACCGACCACGAGACGAGCGCCCACCGCCAGCCGATGACGGCCGCCAACGGTGCCATGCCGATGGTGGTGATGACCGCGCCGCCGTTCATCGCGGCGGTCGTCGCGCCCATGACACCGCCGACGCCGGAGGCGAAGTCGCGAGCGACGACGACCGGCACGGCGACGTTGCCGATCGTGATGGCCGCCCCGATGACGACCGTGCCGACGAGGGCCGTCGCGAACCCACCGGTGGAGCGCAGCACCGTCCCGACGAGGATGCCGAGCAGGGTGGCCGTGCCGGCCAGCGCCGTGCCCGCCCGGTTGACGAGCGTCGCGGCCAGCGGCGTGACGAGCGCGTAGCAGAGCACGGGCAGCCCGGTGAGGAGGCCGGCGGACGCCGCGGTGAGGTGCAGGTCGGTGCTGACCGACCCGATGACCGGGGCCATGGCCGTGATCGGGCCGCGCAGGTTCAGCGCGTACAGCAGCAGGGCGCTCAGGAGGAGGCCGCGGCGCACGTCGCGCGACGAGGCGGCCGTCACGACGCTTCGTCGAAGGGCGCCACGAGCACGCGCAGCAGGTCGGCGAGGGTTCGGCGGTCCGCGTCGGGCAGGTCGCGGAGCAGCCGTCGCTCGGACTCGAGGAGGTCCGCCAGCGCAGCGTCGACCTGCGCCAGGCCGGCGGGCGTCAGCTCCACCAGCACGCCGCGGCGATCCTCGGGCGACGGGCCGCGCCGCACCAGGCCGTGCTCGACGAGCCGGTCGATGCGGTTGGTCATCGTGCCCGAGGTGACGAGGGTCTGGGTGAGCAGCGCGCCCGGTGACAGCCGGTACGGCGCCCCCGCGCGGCGCAGCGCCGACAGCACGTCGAACGCCCATGTCTCCAGCCCGTGCCGGGCGAACGCGCCGCGGCGGGCGAGGTCCAGGTGGCGGGCGAGCCGCGTCACGCGGGAGAGCACCTCGAGCGGCGCCGTGTCGAGGTCGGGGCGCTCACGGCCCCAGGCAGCGACGATGCGGTCGACCTCGTCGCGCGCCACGTCGTCTGCCACGCGAGCAGGTTACTCGACGTCGAGAGACCGCTTGGCAGGCGCGTCCCCATGCTCCTTGGTGAGCGCCGGACGTCGCTCGAGGCCCTTCAGGCCGTTCCACGCGAGGTTGACCAGGTGCGCGGCGACCTCCTGCTTCTTGGGGCTCTTCGCGTCCAGCCACCACTGGCCGGTCAGCGCCACCATCCCGACGAGCATCTGCGCGTACATCGGCGCGGTGCGCGGGTCGAGACCGGTCCGCTTGAACTGGTCGGCCAGCAGGTGCTCCACCTGGGTGGCGATGTCGCCGATCAGGCTGGAGAACGTGCCGGTCGCCTGGGCCACCGGCGAGTCGCGGACGAGGATCCGGAACCCGTCCTCCGACCGCTCCACGTAGTCGAGCAGCGCCAGGGCCGTGCGCTCGACGAGCGCCTTCGGGTGCCCACCGCCCTCGAGCGCACCGGTCAGCGCGTTGAGGAGGGCCTGCATCTCGCGGTCGACGACGACGGCGTAGATGCCCTCCTTGCCGCCGAAGTGCTCGTAGACCACCGGCTTGGAGACCTCGGCGCGGGCCGCGATCTCCTCGATGCTCGTGTTGTCGAAGCCCTTCTCGGCGAACAGCGTGCGCGACACGTCGAGGAGCTGTGCGCGGCGTTGCGTGCCCGTCATCCGGCGGGCGGTCCGCCCGGGAGTGGTGGCCACCTGGGCATTCTGCCGGACCGAGCGCTGCCTGTGGGGGACCCGCGGGCTGGCAGACTTGTCGCCGGCCCGGCCGTCCCGGCGTCGGTGGCCGGTCCGCCCTGGTGTAACGGCAGCACGCAGGCCTTTGGAGCCTTGCGGTCCAGGTTCGAATCCTGGGGGCGGAGCGCTGTGACCTGCGGAAACGTGATTTCGTGTCACATACGTGTCACAAGGACTTGCCGAGGGTGTCGTTCGTCACCTTCGGATCGACGTCCCCATGGGCCGTAGGACGTGGTCGACGTCGTCCCGTCGGAGGCGGATGGAGCGCCGTCCAAGGCGCATCGCGGGGAGGCTGCCGTCCGCGATGAGCATGCGGATGAACCGGGTCGTGACGCGCAGCCGGTCGGCGGCCTCGGCGACCGTCAGCAGCTCGTGCTCGATGCTGATCGTCATGTCTCCTCCTCCATCGGAGCTGCGGAGCACGTGAGCTCGTGGGGTCATGGATGGCCACGAGGCGCCGGTCGGTCGCGCCGGCGGGCTGGTGATCGCAGCGGGTATTCACCGTCCTCGGCGCCCAGGGACATCGCGGTGACGTGCACGGCGAGCGTGCCCGAGCCGGTGTCTGTCACTGCGGTGGCCGCCGTAAGTAGAGCCCTCGGCCAAGACCGCGATTCGGGCGCACATACACCGACCGCGATGACTTGGCGGTGACACTCGTCCACCGCGCGCGCCACCGAGTGGGGCCAAGAGCCGCGGGCTTTGCCGCCACCTCAGGCGCGCCATCGAACGTGTGCGGGCCGCACATGCGGAACTAGGATCACGCCATGGCTTCGTACATACGTGTTGGGTATCTGCTTGAGTCCAGTGTCCCTGGTCAGGGGTTTGGCTGGTCGGTGCCGCCGATGAGGGTGGTCAGTGGGTGCGGGTCGGTGGTGACGGCTTGTTGCAGGAGCCGGTAGAACAGCAGGCCGCGTGAGCGTGCGGTGCGCCGGTTGAACCGGAAGGTGAACTCGTCGAGGTAGTAGTCGAGCTGGCGGCGGGAGATGCCGTGGTGCAAGGTGCCGGCGACCCAGCGTTTGAGCAGGGACGCGACCAGGTGCACGCCGGGCAGGTACTCGTGGGCCGGGTCGGGCGAGGTGAGCATGACCTTGTACTCGTGGGCGTAGCCCTGCTCGGCGAGTTGACGCAGGTTGCGGGCGCCGTCGGTGCGGATCAGCGTGCCGGGGGCGATGACCTGGTGGGCGAAGTCGATGATCTGACCGGAGTTGCGGGCGTCGGCGCGGGCCAGGCGGATGCGTCCGAGCTGGTGCCCGGGCGGGGTCTCGACGGCGACCATGACCGGGACCTTGGTGATCACGACACTGGAGGCGGGCTTCGCCCGGCCACCGACGAGGGTCTCGTCCAGCTCGACGACGCCGCTGAGCAGGTCACGTTCGGGGCGGACCATGACCCGGCGCAGCTTGTGCAGCCATGCCCAGGCGGTCTCGTAGGAGCCGAAGCCCAGGACCTGCTGCAGCGTGGTGGCCGAGACCCCGTTCTTCGAGGCGCACACGAACCAGATCGCCGCGAACCACGTCGTCAACGGGGTGTGCGAGCGATGGAAGATCGTGCCCGCCGTGACCGACGTCTGCCGGCCACAGGCCGCGCACATCCACAACGCGCGCCGCGCGGTTCGCCACGCGACGTCCCCTCCGCACGCGGGACAGCGAAACCCGTCCGGCCAGCGCAACCTGGCCAGGTACTCCAGACACGCGTCCTCATCGGCGAACCACCCCAGCAGCTGCTGATGCGTCCGTGGGTAGTCCACGCCCGCTACTGGCATCCGCTCGACCACCACCTGAGGCTACTGGACTCAAGCAGATACCCAACACATACGTTCGAGTCATGCTGCAACCCGACCATCGGCGGTGACCCGCGCTACGAGGGCTCAAGCGTGGGCGGCCGCGCGTGGTCGCGACGTGCACGCGATGCTGCGGGTGGCCCGGTCCCCGTCAGCGGACGGCGAGGCGCTGATGGTGTTGTGCCCGCCTGTGGGTGAACTCGATCGGCTTCCCGTCGGCGTTGCGCTTGCGATCGTTGAGCACTCGCAGTGTCCCGGTGGGCTCGCGGACCGCCTGTCGAGGCACCCGTCCGCTGCAGTCCGCCTTGCTGTGATCCGTCGCGGCCGATGTGGAGCCATGGCCGAAGCGATCTTGCTGGCCGACCCCGACGGTTCGGTGCGAGCCGCCGCGCAACGCGCCTTCGGGACGTGACCGACACGGCATGGGCGCCGACCGCCTCAAGGCTGCGTCGTGCCGCCCAAGCCAGGCCTCGGCGCGAATGACGCCGCGGCGCCCGGTAGGTCTCCGGGCTGTCGGTGTGTCGAATCACCCGCTCCTGGACTTCCGTCCAGGTCGCCGCGGTGCCTACGGTCTGCGAGCGGAGGCAGCGTCAGCTGGTGATGCGAACGGTCACGGGTTCCCGGCTCTCAGGGGGAGAGCCGGGAACCCACCGCTCCCTCCTCGCCCGGCTTCTTCCCGGGCCGAGGTGGTCCCCCCGCTCCCATGGGCCGCGGACTAGCGATCGGCCGCGCCTTCGCCCAGCGACTCCCCGATCCGCCAGTGCTCGAGGACATCTCGGTGACATTCGCGGACGGCCTGTGATGTCACCGCGTTGTACAGCGCCCCTGCGGACCCTCGCTCGTGTCCACGTGACACGAGGAGGCGACCATGACCACCGACCACCGACCCGACCGGCTGGAGTCGTGCCCGAGGATCGTTCGCACGCGGGAGTGCCTGCTGCAGGCGCTCGACGTCATCGACGATGAGGGCTGGGACGGGCCGACAGGCACGAGGCTGCTGAGCTTCATCCGAGCCGATCTGGCGCGGCCGCTGGCCATGGAGTGGGGCTTGAGCGGCTTCATGGCGGCGCAGGCTGAGGCGTCTGCGTGGCAGGCGGCCTGGCGGGTGCTGACGATGCCGCAGCTCCGCATCGCGGATTCGCCGTGGGGTGTGGTCTGGCAGGCAGCCAGGCGGGCCGTGCACGGCGAGGTCGCTGCCGCATCGTTCGGCACGTCTGAGCGGCAGGCGTGGCATCTGCTCGCAGGCGACGAGCGCCTGCCGGTCGCCCGCCTCGAGAGCCTCGACAAGTGGACCGACATGGGCCTTGACGCGGTCAGCGATGAGTACATGGCCCTGGGTGTCGACTTCGCGATCGCGCGGCGACGGGCGCAGGCGGCGTTGGCGGCGGTGGGTTGGGGCCGCGACGAGGCGGAGGGCATCGTTGCCACCGCTGTGGGGGTTCAGGTCCTGCCGAGGGACCCCCGGTGCACGCTGGTCGGGTGGCGCACCATG
This sequence comes from Cellulomonas sp. 73-92, assembly GCF_001898175.1. GTDB lineage: Bacteria > Actinomycetota > Actinomycetes > Actinomycetales > Cellulomonadaceae > Cellulomonas. The sequence goes on along the minus strand of NZ_MKTH01000019.1, from coordinate 22,217 downwards.
GCTGACGAGCTCGGGCTGCCGCCCTGGCAAGCCCGGCGGCTGTGCATCGTCCTGCTTGGCACCCCGGACTGGTCTGGGCTCATTCCCCGGTTGCTTGCCGACGGCTCGGCCGCGTTGCGGGAGCCGGGCATGCACGCCGCACTGCGATCGACGCGGGTTCGCCGACACAGGTCGCCGGTCCTTGCGGCGCGTCGGGGCGCCAGTGCTGTGGCCACCGGTCGTCCACAGGCTGCGGCGAGCTAGGCGATGTCCACAGATCGCGGCTGGAGGCCACCGGCGAGGCCCAGTTCGGCGCACACCGAGACCATGAGCACCGGTCGAGTCAAGAAGTGCGTGACGGCCAGGGGGTTGTCCTGTGACGGCACGGGGCGTCCAATGGGACAAACCGACACCGTCGTCAAGCCGGGCCGCCGCGCTTGGGAGCCGGACGGGAGCAGGTGTGCGCCGATGGGCAGTCGACACAGCACCGCAGGGGCTGCGGCCGTGGTGATGGCCGTGGCGCTCGCGCTCGCCGCTTGTTCGTCCGCTCCGAAGCCACCGGCTCCGCCGTCCACGACTTCTGGCCCTGCCTCTGCGACCGAAACGCCGGCCAGCTCTGTCGCAGCAGCGCCGACCGACGAACCGAGTACCGCCGCGGCGAAGGCGGCAGTCCTGACCGCCTACAACGGGTACTGGCGGGCCAAGGTGGCGATGCTGGCGGACCCGACTGCCAACCTCGACACCTCGACTCCTGGCTGGAACGACTTGCGACAGTTCGCCACCGACACCGCGGTGGCTGACGTCTTCGCAACGGTTCACACGTTCTCGTCGAACGGGATCGTGGTTACCGGGACGCCGACCCTCGACCCGAAGGTCTCGGGGGTCACGAGTGGCAGTGCATCGATCGTGGACTGCGTCGACTCGACGAACTGGCAGCCGGTGTACTCCGCCTCGCAGAAGTCCGCGGCGGCGCCTGGGCAGAGCCCGCGACTCATCACGAACTCGGAGCTGGCCTACTACGACAACCGCTGGGTCGTGACCGAGTCTGCGGTTGATCGGGAGAAGCCGTGTTGAGCGGTCTCGCGCCGATCGTCGCGCTTCTCACGTGGCTACCCAATGCCCTTGCGGGATCCACAGTGCCGGCGGGAGTCGCTTGTCCACCCGAGATGCAGTTCTGCGTGGTGGAGGTCGCGACTCCGGGCACCCAGCCGTCGCATGTGCCCGTCGGTACGACGGCGGGGGCGCCTCAACCCTGCATCTCCCCGAACGGCGAACAGGTCCCCTGCTTCGACTCGTCGTTCGGCTGGTTCAACTCGTCCGACGGCTGCTACTGGAACATCGTGGCACCCCAACCGCCGGGCGACGCCATCGTTTGGGAAGGGCACTACCCGTCGGGTCAGATCTGGAACTTCGTCTGCCTCGTGATCGTCCCCGGCTCTCACGCCGGTTGGACATGGCGGGCATCCCCGCCGCCCGGTTACGGGGGCAGTGCTGATCCCGCCCAGCTGGCCCAGGAGGCGATCAGCCAAATGGCTCTGGCGGGCCCGGAGATCCGGCTGTCGATCCCGGCGGACAAGTTCGCCACGGTCGGCGTGCCGGTGTGGTTGTGGACGGACGTGACGCCGACGACGTGGGGCCCGACCTCGGCAACGGCGTCGGTGCCCGGTCTGTCGGTGACGGCCACGGCGCAGGCGCGTCAGATCGTCTGGGACACAGGCGACGGCCTGTCGGAGACCTGCAAGAACCCGGGCACGGCGTATTACACGGGCGGTGTCGTCTCTCCGACCTGTCAGCACGTGTACCAGCGGTCGTCGGCGGATCAGCCGGGGCTGGCGTACCCGATCAGGGCGACGACGACGTGGGACGTGACGTGGACGGGCGGGGGCTCGTCGGGGTCCTTGACGGTGACGCGGGTCTCGACGTCGCAGGTGCGGGTCGGCGAGATGCAGGTGCTCGTGACCACGAGCTGAGCGCAGTGGCCGTGCGCGGCCACCAGGAGAGGGGGGACCGATGACGACGACGAGCGAACGCCGCGGGCAGAACGGCCTGTCGGCCGCTGTCGGCCCGCGGCCTGCGGGCCTGGTGACACCTCGCGGGCGGCGCCGGCCTGGACTGCTGATCGCCGGCATCGCGATGGCCATCTTGGGCGGGTTGGCGGTGATCTGGCTGGTGTCCGCGTCAGGTCATCGGGTTCCGGTGGTGATGGTCGCGCACGACGTCGCCTATGGCTCGGTCCTGACCCGTGAGGACGTCACGACGACGTCGGTCGCGGTGGACCCGTCGGTGTCCGTGATGGCGGCGGGTCAACTGAGCGCGGTGGTCGGTCAGCGGGCGACCGTGAACCTGCACCGCGGCGCCCTGCTGGGTCGCGCGGACGTGACGTCGTCCAGCGTGGTGGGTGCCGATCAGGTGCTGGTGCCGCTGCCGCTGCCGGCGGGTCGGGTTCCTGCCAGCGGTCTGTCGGCCGGCGATCGTCTGCAAGTGGTGGATGCACCCGCGGCGGGTGCTGACCCGGCGCCAGGGGTGCCGCGCTCGTTCTCGGCGCAGGTGGTGCGGGTCGGGTCGGCGGATGTGAACGGGACCGTGGTGGTCGACGTGGTGGCGTCGGCCGGGGACGGGCCTGCGTTGGCGACGCGGGCAGCCACGGGCCGGTTCGTGATCGTGGTGCTGCCGGTGGTGACCCCGTGAGCGTCCTTGCCTTGTGCTCGGCTCACGGCGCTCCCGGCGTGACGACGACGGCGTTCGCGTTGGCGTCGGTCTGGCCGGTGGCCCGTCCGGGTCGCGGGGTTCTGCTGGTCGATGCGGACCCTGCCGGATCGGGTCTGCTGGTTGGGCCGTTGCGCGGGGGAGTGCCGGCGTCAGCGGGGGTCTCGGTGCTCGCGGCGGCTCGTGCGCCGTTGTCCGTCGAGCAGGTCCTGGCCGCGTGTGTCGCGATGGACGAGCAGGCGCAGCGGGTCGTGCTGCCCGGCGTCGCGGACCCGCGTCAGGCGCGGCCCCTGTCCGGTACGTGGAGCGCGCTGGTCGAGGTGGCCCGGGACTTGTCGGCCGGCGGGGTCGACGTCGTGGTGGACGTGGGGCGTCTGGGTCATCGGTCGGAGCCGAGCGTGTGGCTGCAAGCGGCCGACCTGCTCGCGGCCGTGGTGCGCGGGGAGTTGTCCACGGTGCTGCCGGCGGCCGCGGCCGTCCGCGCGTTGGGCGCGGCACATGCCGCCCGCTCGGGTGTCGTGGGGGTGGTCGTGGACCCCGGCCCGTACAGCCCTGCGGAGATCGCCTCGGCTCTGGGCGTGACGGACGTGCTGACTCTGCCGGGTGACGCCCGAGTTGCTCGGGCGCTGATGGATGGCGCCCGTGGCGGGTGGCTGGACCGCTCGCCGCTGATGCGGTCGGCACGGTCGGTCGTGCAGCGGTTGACGGAACTGGCTCCCGACGTGGCGCCGGCGGTGGCACGGTGACCGGCGTCGACGACCGGCCCAGGTCGGAGTTCGCGCCGGCGGGGCCCTCCTTCGCGACGGCGATACCGCGGCCGGCCCGCGGTGAACCCGTGCTGCCGGCAGCGGACCCGGTCACGGTGCGTCAGGTACGTGCGGTGGTGGCCGAGCAGCTGGCAGAGCGGTTGCAGGCCCGGTCTGTGCAGTCACCGGATGCCCGCCGGGAGCTGGCTCGTTCGCTCGTGGCTGCCGAGCTGTCCGAGCGTGGACGCGAACGGGTCCGCCATGGCGACGAGCCGTGGCCGGTCGAGGTGGAGCTGGCGACGGCTCGCGCGGTGATGGCGGCGCTGTTCGGGCTGGGCCGGTTGCAGCCGCTGATCGACGACCCGGATGTGGAGAACATCGAGGTCGACGGCCACGACCAGGTCTGGGTGTCCTACGCCGACGGGCGCGACGTGCGCCACCCACCGGTCGCCGACTCCGACGCCGAGCTGATCGAGATGCTGCAGCTGCTCGCCGCCCGCACCGGCGGCGCCGAGCGGACGTTCACCTCCGCGCACCCCGCGCTGCATCTGCGGCTGGACGACGGGTCCCGGTTGGCGGCCGTGGCGTGGACGACGCCCAAACCGCACGTGGTGATCCGCCGGCATCGGGTGCGGGACATCGACCTGGACGATCTGATCGCGCTGGGCACGCTGGACTCCGTGCTGGCCGCGTTCCTGCGGGCGGCGGTTAGGGCCGGCAAGAACATCGTCGTGACCGGTCTGCAGAACGCCGGCAAGACCACGCTGATCCGGGCCTTGGCCAACGAGTTCGACCCGATGGAGCGGTTCGCCACCATCGAGAAGGAGTACGAGCTGCACCTGCACGACCTGCCCGACCGGCACCCCCGCGTCGTCGCCCTGGAAGCCCGCGAAGGCTCCGCCGAACATGACGGCGCCGGCAGGCGGGCAGGGGAGGTGAGCCTGTCCGACCTGGTGGTGGACGCGCTGCGGTTGAACCTGCGCCGGATCATCGTCGGGGAGGTCCGCGGCCCCGAGGTCCTTCCGATGCTTGAGGCCATGTCGACCGGCGACGGCTCGCTGTGCACGCTGCACTCGCGCACCGCGGCCCATGCCATCGACCGGATCGTCACCTTGTGCCTGTCGGCCGGGGTGCACATGACCGACACGTTCGCCTACCGGCTGCTGGCCGGCTCGGTTGACCTGATCGTGCACATCGAGCTGCTCACCGAGCACGGCCAGCGCCGCCGGTACGTCTCCCAGGTGCTCGAGATCAACGGGCTGGGGGAGACCAACCGCCCGGCAACGACCGCGGTCTTCGGGCCGGGCGTAGACGGGCGCGCGGTCCCGCTGCACCGACCGGGGTTCCTCGCCGAGCTGGTCCGCGCCGGCTTCGACGAGCGTCTGCTCGACCACCGGCACGGGACGTGGACGACGGCACTGGACGGTGAGCGATGAGCACCGTGATCGCCGCCGTGGCCGGTGCACTGGTCGCCGCGGGCGTGCTGATGGCCCTCGTCGGCCTGCGGCGCTCGGAACCGTCGCCGCCCAAGCAGCGGCGACGCCGGCCGCGGCCACGCTCGGCGGCGGACTGGTGGGGCCGGTGGCGGTGGGTCACCGCCGGCGGGCTCGGGCTGGTGGTGTGGGCCGTGAGCGGGTGGCCCGTGGCCGGGATGATCGTCGCCGCGGTGCTCGTCGGGCTGCCGTACCTGCTCGGCTCGGCGAAGGTCGCCGCCCGCCAGATCGACCGGGTCGAGGCGATCGAGGAGTGGACCCGCCGCCTGGCCGACGTCCTGGCGACGGGCGTCGGCCTGGAGCAGGCGCTGACCGCGTCGGCCACGACATGCCCTCCGGCGCTGCGCAGCGAGGTCAGCGCCCTGGTGGCACGGCTGACGGCCCGCTGGCCGGCCGAACAGGCCCTGCGGGCGTTCGCGGACGACCTGGACGACGCCGCCGGCGATTTCGTCGTCGCCTCCCTGCTGCTGGCCGCCCGACGCCACGGCCCGGGGCTGTCCGGCGTTCTGACCGCGGTCGCGGGATCTGTGGCCGACGAGGTCGCCGCCCGCCGCAAGGTCGAGGCCGAACGTGCCAAGCCCCGCTCGACCGCCCGCCTCGTGACCCTCATCACCCTCGCTGTCGCCGGAGTGCTCGCGCTCAACGGCACCTATCTGGCCCCCTACGGCGACGGGCTCGGCCAGCTGGTCCTGGCCGCCATCGCCGCCGCGTTCACCGGCTGCCTGCTGTGGATGCGCGCCCTGACCTTGACCCCGCCGGCCCCACGGTTCCTGACGACCGGTGCGGACGGGGGTACGCGATGACCCCGCTGTGGCTGACGCTGCTCGCCGGAGGGCTCGTCGGCGGAGGCCTCATCGTGGCCCTCGCGGGACTGTCACCGGCCCACCCAGACCTCGCCGACGCCGTGCGCCGGCTCTTGCCCACGGACGAGGACCTGCGGCTGCCCGCGACGCCGGTCGCGACGGGACGGGCCGCGCGCCTCAGAGCCCGCGCACTGCCGCAGCTGGCACACGGGCTCGGCCTCGACCGGTTCGCTACGGACCTGCGCACGCTGCACCTGACACCGGAGGATCTGGCAGCCAAGAAGGTCGGCTACACCCTTGTCGGCCTCGGCTTCCCACCCCTCATGTCGACGGTTCTGCTGCTCGCAGGTGTCCGCCTGCCATTCACGGTGCCGACCGCGGCCGGGCTCGTGCTTGGTGGGGTGTTCTTCTTCCTGCCCGACCTGTCCCTGCGGCAGGACGCCGCCAAGGCCCGCGCGGCGCTGCGCTCGGCGACCTGCGTCTTCCTCGAGCTGGTCGCGATGGAACGCCTCGCCGACGCCGGCCCCACCGAAGCCCTCGACCGAGCCGCCGCGATCGGCGGATCGCCGCAGTTCACCCGCATCGGCGACGCCCTCCTACGCGCCGAGCTGGCCGGGCAACCGTCCTGGACCGGCCTGACCGACCTGGCCGCCGAGACCGGGGTGAGCGAGCTGGCCGACACCGCCGACATCATGCGGCTGGCCGGCCGCGACGGAGCCGCCGTCTACGCCACCCTGCGCGCCCGTGCCGCATCCCTGCGAACCCAGCTGCTGGCCTCCTCGACCGCCCAGGCGAACGCCGCCTCCGAACACATGGTCGTGCCCGTGTCCCTGCTCGGCCTGTGCTTCATGGCCCTGCTGGGCTACCCCGCCCTGATGCGCATCCTGCTGTCCTGAACGGAGAAGACCATGCCCGTCCTACTCACGCTCAGCTACCTGCACGCGATGGTCACCACCACCCGCGCCGACATCCGCAGGCGCGTCACCAACGACGTCGGAGCGACCACGCTCGAGCTGGTGATCATCGTCCTGGGCCTGATCCTGGTCGCCGGGCTGCTCGTCGCAGCGATCACCGCCGCCGTCCAGCGACGTGTCAACCAGATCAACTGATGCCCGCCCGACGACGCCGTCGCCCGACCGCCCGCGACCACGGGTCGGTCAGCGTCGAGCTGGCCATCGTCTTCCCCGCACTGCTGGTCATCGTCACCGCGCTGATCCAGTACGCGCTGTGGTTCCACGCACGCTCGCTCGCCTTGGCCGCGGCCCAGCAAGGGGTGAGCGTCGCCCGCGCCTACCAGTCCGCGTCGGCAGCCGGACGCGACAGCGCCCTCAGCTTCATCACCGAGCACGGTTCCGACACCCTCCTCAACCCCACGGCCACCGTGTCCAGCCCCGCAACCGGACAGGTCCAGGTCGTCGTCACCGGCCGGTCCGTGTCCGTGCTGCCGGGGTTGGCAGGCATCACGGTCTCCCAGTCAGCGGCCGGACCGGTCGAGCGATTCACGGTGGCGGACCCCCGATGAGACACGCGCCGATCGACGGCGAGCGGGGATCGGTCAGCCTGGAGCTGGCCATCCTCGCGCCGGCACTCCTCCTGCTCCTGGGCGCCCTGGTCCTGGTCGGACGGGTCGAGACGTCTTCGGCCGCCGTCGAGCAGGCCGCCCGCGCGGCCGCCCGCGACGCCTCGATCGCCCGCACCCCCGACGCCGCCCGAGCCACCGCCATGGAAGCCGCGCAACGCGAGCTCGCCGGATCGAGCTGCGCATCTCCCGACATCACCGTCGACATGGCCGGGTTCGACGCCCCTGTCGGGATGGACGCGGCGATCCGCGTCCAGGTGACCTGCACCGTCTCCCTGGCAGACCTGGCCGTCCCCGGACTGCCCGGCACCCACACCATCACCGGGGAAGCGACCTCACCCCTCGACCGGTACCGATCCCGATGACCCACCGACCCGCACCCTGGCGCACCGACCCCGACCGCGGATCGGTGACGGTCTTCTTCGCCATCACCGCGGTCGGACTGCTCCTGCTCCTCGGACTCGTCGCCGACGGCGCGGCCAAGCTCCGCGCCACCCAGCAGGCCACCGCCGTCGCCGCCGAAGCCGCACGCGCAGGCGGACAAGCCCTCGACACCGCCGCCGCCACGGCCGGAGCCACCGGCCACGTCGACCGCACCCAAGCGCTCCAAGCCGCCCAGCACTACCTGACCGCAGCCGGCGCCACCGGCACCGTCGCCGTCTCCGCCGACCGCACCCGACTCACGGTCACCGTCACCCGCACCGCCCCCACAGCCTTCCTGTCCCTGATCGGCATCGACCAGCTGACCGTCACCGGCCACGCCCAAGCCGTTCTCGTCGGCTCCATCACCGGAGGTGGCACATGACCACAACCCACAACCGCCACAACGGCGCCGACCTGGCGCGCGGCCTCGGCGCGGCACTCGCCCTGCTCGGCTTCGTCGCCGGCGTCCCGGCCGCCCTCGTCGCCCTCGCGCCCGTCTACCTGCCCAACCAGGTGCCCACCTGGGGGCAGCTGTGGGACCGGGTCATGTCACCCGACGACGGGTCCCTCCTCCTGGCCGTCCTCGGCGCCATCGCCTGGATCGCCTGGGCCGCGTTCACCGGCTCGGTCCTCGTCGAGCTCGCCGCCTCCGCGCGACGCGTGCACGCGCCGCGGATCCCGCTGCTCGGTGGCCTCCAGCGCACCGCCGCGCGCCTGGTCGCCACCGCAAGCCTCCTGGTCGCCACAGCGAGCGCCATCACCACAGCAGCCAGCCCCGCCGTCGCCAGCTCGCTGGTCGCCACCGTCACCCCGGATGCGGCAGCAGATAACGCGCCGGTCGCCGCATCGGCCGCACCGACGACGACGCCCACTCCCGCCGCCGCGTCAGCGTCCGCAACGCTGCCGTCGATCACGGTCCAGCGCGGCGACACACTGTGGGACCTCGCTGAGCGCCACCTCGGCGACCCGCTGCGGTACACCGAGATCCGCGACCTGAACACCGGCCGGACCCAACCCGACGGTGCGCAGCTCCGCGACGCGGACTTCATCAAGCCGGGGTGGACTCTCCTGCTCCCCGCTGACGCCACGGCCCTCCCGCCGGTGGTCCGTACCGTCGCCTCCGGCTCCGCTGCCGAGGGTTCGTCCGTCACAGTGGAGCCGGGAGACACCCTCTGGAGCATCGCGGCAGAGCACCTGGGCGACGGCCGCCGCTACCCCGAGATCGCCACCCTCAACGCCGGGATCACCCAGGCCGACGGAAGCCACCTCGTCGACCCAGATGTCGTGCGACCGGGCTGGGTCCTACGTCTGCCGACCACTGCACCGGTGCCCGAACTCCCTCAGCAGCCGAAGGCAGAGTCAGCAGCAGGATCGGACCTTTCCCCATCACCTACGCTGTCGCCCGCACCGACGGCCAAGCCCGCCCCGACACTCACCACGACGCCCGCACCAGCCGCCACCACTGCCGAGGTCCGGTCGCCGGAGGCTGCAACCGGCACGTCGATCGCTCCCGCGCACGAGGACGAGCGCCAAGCCGCGAGCGCCTGGTTCCTCGGCCTGGCAGCCCTCGGCGCCGCCGGCGTCGTCGGCGAGATCGCCCGGCGCCGACACCTGCAACAACGAGCCCGACGCCTGGGGGAGACCATTCCCATGCCCGAACCCACCTCGCCCGCAGCCGCCGCCGAACGCACCCTGCGGACCGCCGCCATCGCCGTCAGCATCGACGCGATCCGCACCACCCTGCACAACCTCGCGTGCCGCTGCTTCGACGTGGGCCGCGAGCTGCCCCGGGTCGCGGCACTCCTCCTCGACGAGCACAACCTGACTCTGTTGCTCCTTCAGGACATGCCCGACGCAGTAGCGCCATTCACGGCGACGAACCCGCGCACCTGGGTCGCAACGACGGCCGCCGTCGCCACCGTGGAAGCCATCGACGACCCCGCACAGGGCACCCCGTACCCGCTGCTCGTCACCCTTGGTCACACCGAGGACGCGACTCTCATCCTCAACCTCGAGGCAGCCGGAACGCTGACGTTCACCGGCGACGACGCCGCCGCTGACGAGGCGCTGCGTGCACTGGTCATGGAGGCAGCCACCTCCGATCTGGCCAGCCAGCTCGCCATTCACACCGACGAGAGGTTCGCCGACCTGACCGACGCCTTCGAGGACTTCCGCCTGCGCGCCACCGACGAACGCGACGACCGCACCGGATGGGCCAAGTCGGTATCTGAGCTGCTTGCCAAGCGGAGCCTCGCCGACGTCCTGCAGGCACGCGGACGCCGGGAGCTGGATGACGTCTGGCTGCCGATCGTCTTCATCGAGACCAGGCTGACCGCACCCCTAAGCCCACCCTGGAGCGGCGTGGTCACGCTGAGCCGGCAAGACGAAGAAGGTGCCTGGACCATCCGAGTCGACGCCGCGGGAGTCGCCAGACTCGAGCCGCTCGACATCACCTTCCAAGCCCAGCGCCTGAGCTCGGAACAGACCGGGCACCTTCGCGACCTGCTCATCATCTCCCTGCCGCCCGCGCCGCACCTGGCCGACGCAGCTCCGACAACCACCCCGCAGGAGGACACCGCGGCGTTGCGTGCAGCCCACCCCGTCATCAACGAACCGAACGTCGCGGCTGCGGGCATCAGGCTCAACCTCTTGGGTCCGATCCAGGTGGAGGGCATCGGCGGGCGGCCGCTCAGCCCGCGGACCGTCGAACTGCTGGTGTACCTCGCTCTACACGGCCCTGCCACCGGGCCCGACCTCGACGAGATGATCTGGAAGGGCGAACGAGGGAACTCCAACACCCGAAACGTCTTCATCCGACGCGCGCGTGAACGCCTCGGCGACGAGGTCCTGCCTCCGGTCGGCATCGACGGACTCTTCCGTCTTGGTGACGGCATCACGACCGACTGGGCGAGTTTCCAGCACCACCTCGCGCAGGCTGTCGCGCTCGAGGGGCAACCGCGGGTAAGTGAACTCGCCGCCGCCGTCGCCCTCGTACGGGATCGTCCGTTCAGAGGTATCTCGCCCGCTGCATACGTCTGGGCCGACTACGACATCCAGAAGATGGTCGGCGCCATCGTCGACGGGGCCGGACTGCTCGCCCGGATCCACCAGCAGGCAGGCAGAAACCGCGACGCGATCGCAGTGGCGACCCTCGGCTTGCTGGTCGAACCTTGCTCCGAAGAGCTACAGACGATCGCGATCAACGCCACGTTCTCTCAATCGGGGCCAGAGGAAGCCAAGAACCTTCGCCGCCGGTACTCCGAACTCATGGGCAGACTCGATCCCGAACTGGCTTAGTTGGGCAGTGCCGCCCACCTGAGGCAACCCCGGCCAGGAGGTCAAGGGTTCGAATCCCCTCAGCTCCACCGAACGGACAGGCGATTGGACACGTGTCACCGCGTCTGACCTGGGCTTTCGCCGGTGTGCGGACAGTCATCGCGCGGCTTAACCCGGTCCTTGTGGGTAGTGGCTGGAGCATCCGACGCGCTGACCTGGTCACTTTTGGCCCGGTGTTTTGCGTTTCCCATCAGGTGCCTTGTGCGCCGACAGAAGACCGCTGAGTCGGCACGCGCTGATTCCACGCCGGGCAGGGTCGCCGTGTGGACGGTTCGTCCCACACGGGTTTGGCGCACCGCGGGTGAGGTTGATTTGTCGCGCCCGACGGTTCGCTGATGCGACAGCCGAGAGCCCGGCCTCGCTCCGTACCGCATCAGCCTCCGCGGATGCGGAGCGGGACACCTTCCGGGTCAAAGTCGCGACAGGTCGCTCGACACGCTCGACACGTTCGACCATCCACCGAGCCTGCGCACCGACCGGCCCGATGACTTGCTCAGTCTGTGTCGCTGCTGGAAGCGATGCACAGCGCCGCCCTGTGCGCCGGCCAGCTCCGGTGTCGCGGCTCGCATCCGGTTCGACGGTAAGGCCGCCCCGCCGCAGGCTGGCCGTGCCTGTGACCGCGGCTGCTTGACAGCATGCCTCGACACTCCGTATCTTCTGCGGCGAGCGAGTTAATCGTTTACGTAAACGTTTGATCTCAAGGGAGAGCATCGATGCCCAGCACTGGACCCGCGTCAACCCTGGGCGGCCTAGCCCGTCTGCGTGATGGCCGCTCGGGGCGTGCCTCGAGCTGGGACCAGAGCGGTCGCAACAAGGACTACTGGCTCATCGCTCCGGGTTCGACCGCGGTGCTCGCTGATCTGGAGGGGCCGGGGGCGGTCACCCACATCTGGATGACGAGCTTCTGCCGGCGCGTCATCGGCCCCAGCATTCAGGTACCCGAGCTGCACGCCGACGTCGCACCGGTCACCGAGATGGAGAACGCGATCGGCGTCAACTGGGAGATCAACGACCCCGACTACTACCGCAAAGTGCTCCTGCGGATCACGTGGGAAGACTCCGGCAAGCCTGCCGTCCTCGTCCCGCTCGGCGACTTCTTCGGGCTCGGACACGGGATGCCCGGCTCGTACAACTCAGTGCCGTTCAGCGTCTCGTCTCGTCCGCAGGAGGAGGGAACGTTCGGCGGCACTGCCTCGATGAACTGCTACTTCGCGATGCCGTTCAACCGCGCCGCGAAGATCGAGATCGTCAACGAGAACGATCTGCACGTGGGCCTGTTCTTCCACATCGACTACGACCTGTACCCGCGCCCAGTCGAGGACATCGCGTACTTCCACTCCTCGTGGACGTACGCCAACAACCAGGGCTGGGGCGACGACATCGCGGTGAACACGCCTGAAGTGAACTCAGTTCCCAACGATGACTCGCAGAACTACGTGATCGCTGACATCCGCGGCCGCGGCCACTTCGTGGGATGCAACCTTTCCGTGGCGCACTACCAGGGCAGCTGGTGGGGCGAGGGCGACGACGTGATCTACGTCGACGACTTCGACAAGCCGGCCATCCTGGGCACGGGCAGCGAGGACTACTTCAACCACGCCTGGGGGATGCAGCGCAACGCGTCGCTCTACAGCGGCACGATCCTGCACGAGGGCGACACCGGCGGCTACCAGGTCTCCTACCGGTTCCACATCGCCGACCCGGTTGTGTTCAACACCGGCATCAAGGTGACCATGGAGCACGGCCACGGCAACCACCTGTCCGACAGCTGGGCCTCGACCGCCTACTGGTACCAGGAACTGCCCGGATCCGACCTCACGGTGCCGCCGGCCGATGAGCGGCCTGCGCCGAAGAAGACGTGGGACCGACCGCGAACTGAGCGACCGGCACTCGATGAGTATCAGCGCGCGGCCGCCGAGTCCTACCGAGAACGCTGGCGGATCCAGCAGCAGCAGCACGCCGCACTCCTGCGGAGGAATGCCGACCGGACCGCGCCCGCCGAGCGCGGGAACTTCGAGCAGGCTCGCGCCGCCCGCGCCAGCTACGACCGGACGAGGAACCAGTAGTCCGGCCTTCCAGCAATCCACATCACACAACATCAATGGAGATCACAGTGAAATCAGCGAAGCGGACATCGCGGCGGGCCGCCGTGATCGCGGTCGTGGCTGTCCTCGGGGCGGTGACTGCGTGCTCGAGCTCAGGGGGAGCCGGCCCGACCGGAGGCACTTCTAGCGGCGCCTCCAACGGACCTGTCACCCTGGAGTTCTGGAGCTTCTACACCGGCTCCGAGGCGGACTACGTCAACAAGTGGGTCAACGACTACAACGCCGCGCACAAGGACGTCCAGATCCACCACAAGGTTGTGAGCCAGACCGACTACACGACGACCCTCATCCCGACCGCCCTCGCAAACGGCACGGCACCCGACATCCTCTACGTCGAGCCGGCGACTTTCACGAAGTACGCGGACGCGGGCGCGCTCGCCGATCTCACCCCTTACTACACGGACGATCTGAAGAAGGACATCCTGCCGGCCGTCCTGAAGTCGGTGACCTACAACGACAAGCTGCTCGCACTGCCGATCGAGCTGGAAACCCTTGGCCTGTTCTACGACAAGACGGCACTGGCCGCCGAGGGTGTGACACCGCCGAAGACGTGGGATGAGATGAAGGCGGACGCGAAGAAGCTGACGAACGACAAGCGGTTTGGCGTGGCCCTGCCCGTGGAGGACACCGGGTACACGCTGTTCAACTTCTGGCCCTACCTGTGGATGGCCGGCGGCGACATCAAGAAGGGCTCCGACGGCAAGTACAGCATCGACACACCCCAGATGGCGCAGGCCCTCGACTTCTACGGCTCCTTCTTCCAGGCGGGTTCAAGCCCGAAGTCTCTGCAGATCGGTCCGTGGGATGTTGGCAACGTCGCGACAGGGGTTGCCGCGATGCAGGAGTCGGGCTCGTATGCGATCAAGGCGACTGAGACCGACTACAAGGCGGCGTCGATCGGCGTCGTGCCGCTCCCGTCGCCCGACGGCGGTAAGGGGATCACGGTCGCCGGCGGTCAGAAGCTAGCGGTGAATGCGGCCTCGAAGCACATCAAGGAAGCCGCGGACTTCATCTTCTCCGGCTTCGGCAGCACGGACCTCAGCGTCGCCAGCGGCTGGGTGACGCAGGCGAAGTTCGCCTACCCCGCGCGCCAGTCGGTCATCGACGCCAATAAGGACATCTTCAACCAGGGTCTGCGCGCGGACTTCACCAACTTCTACGACACCGCACGCCCGGAGCCCAGCTACCCGGCGGCCGTGACGCAGGCCCTGCAGACCGCACTCCAGGATGTGATGTTCGGCGGGAGCACCGGCGCTGATGCGGCCAAGAAGGCCCAGGCGACGGCCAACGCCGGATAGCGAGTGGGCTGCCGGCCGGGGCGCTCACGTCCCGGCCGGCGCCCCAGCCCGCAAGAATCATCGCGCCGCGACCCGGAGCGGCAGAACCAGGAGAACGTTGCATGGGAACGAGTCAGGGGAACGCCCGCCGGCGACGCGAGTCGTGGGCGGCGGCGCTCTTCATCGGTCCAGACTTGATCGGCTTGGTCGTCTTCGTGCTGCTGCCGATCCTGTTTGCGGTCTACGTGAGCTTCTTCGGCTGGAACCTCATCAGTCCGATGAAGTTCATCGGACTGGCGAACTATCGGCGGCTGGCCACGGACTCGGACTGGTGGCTCTCGATGGGGCGGACGCTGCAGTTCGCGTTTATCTACGTTCCAGTCCTCTTCGCCATCTCGCTGGGCCTCGCCGTGGCATTTACGAAGCTAACGGGCCGCACCTCGGCCGGCTTGAGGTCCGCCTACCTGCTCCCGTTCGCCGTCACCTCCGTGATCGCCTCGACCCTCTGGATGTTCCTCTACCAGGAGAAGACCGGCTACCTCAACGCCTTCCTCAACCTCCTAGGAATCCCCGATCAGCCCTTCATCGGCTCGCCGGCGCAGGCGATGGTGTCTGTCGTGGTCGTTGTCCTTTGGATCAACCTTGGCTATACGTCGATGCTGTTCTTCTCGGCGATCAGGCAAATACCCGCCAGCCTTCTGGAGGCCGCGCGACTCGATGGCGCCAACGGCTGGAAGACCTTCTGGGGCATTACATTCCCGCTCATTCGGCCGACCTCGGTCTTCGTTGTCGTGACGTCCACAATCGCGTCCTTTCAGATCCTCGACATCATCTTGGTCATGACCCGCGGCGGTCCGGCCAACGCGACGCAGGTCGGAGTTCTCTACATTTACAAGCGCTCGTTCGATCAGCTTCAGATGGGCTACGGATCGGCGCTCTCGGTCGTGATGTTCGTGATCCTGCTGGTGATATCCCTGATCCAGTTGCGGTTCACGCGACGCAACAACCTCGAAGGGTGACCGTGAACAAGGTCAGGTCCTGGATCATCGGGATACTTCTGGCACTGGGGGCGATCGCCGTCATCGTGCCGATCGGCGTCCTGTTCCTCAGCAGCTTCAAGACCAAGGCCAGCGTCTTCGTCATTTCGCTGGCTCCGGACACGTTCACAATCCACAGCATCGTCCAGGCGCTCACGCCCGGCCTGCTTCATGCTCTGCTCAACTCACTTATTGTGTCCACGGCGGTCACCGTGGTCGCGATGTTCCTGCATGCGATGGCTGGGTACGCCCTGGCCCGATTCGACTTTCCCTTCAAGCGAGCGACCTTCGTCGTCATTCTGGGAAGCCTCATGATCCCAATGACTTCGATTCTGGTTCCGCTGTACATGGTGGTGCGCTTGATGAACATGACGAACACGATGGCCGGGCTGATTGTGCCACTGCTGTTCAACGCATATGGCATCTTCCTTTTTCGGCAGTTCTATTTCGACTTCCCCAAGGAGCTCGAAGAGGCGGCGGAACTCGATGGGTCCGGCAGGTTTGGCACCTTCCTTCGCATCGTGCTCCCACTCTCGCGGCCTGTGATCGTCCCGCTCACGGTGGCGTTCTTCTTGGGCACGTGGAACAACTATTTGTGGCCCCTGGTCGTCAACCAGGACAAGCGGTTTGAGACGGTGCAGGTCTATCTGGCGAACCAGATCTCCGGGTACAATACGCCTTGGAACGTCGTCATCGCTTCAGCGGCTATTTCGGTGATCCCTGTATTCGTGCTGTTCTTCTTCCTGCAGCGCCAGCTCCGCGAAGGCATTTCGACGACGGGGATCAAATGATGACTCCCGGTGCGATGACTTTCGGGCGGACGTCACCGACGAGCCTGCGCGTGTGGGAGCGGCGTCTCGAGCCGGCGGCCGACGGCTCCTTGACCGTGCCGTTGCGGTTCCGCGTCGTGCCCGGCTCGTGGCCTGACATCGAGCTGGCAGGTCCGGACGGCACTCGCGCCGACGTTGCCGCGGTGATGTATGAACTTCGGGTCCTGTGCGACCCTGGCGCACGGGGCACTCTCGACATCCGGGTGGGCCGGTTCGACATCGGCCTGGTCGGTCGCACTCTCACCACCGACCTTGGTGTCGTGGAAGTTCCCGGATCCGGCCCGATCGAGATCGGCGTGTTCTTCGACGGCGATGCGGCGGCCGTCGTCGTAGACGGTGGGGAGCCGCTTGGGTTGCTGGCGCTGGAGGACTCCTCGACGACAGCTGTCGCACCCGTCACCCCTAACATCGCCGGCTTCCGGACGGCGACCCGCCCGCCAGCGAATGGGCGGGTTGCGATCGGCGGCGCGACGGAGGTCCTCGAGGCGAAGATCTACGGCTTGCGAGAGGCTGAGACCTCGCTGTACCGCAACGCGGCACGGGCGAGCGGTGCGCCGGGACGCCCCTTCTGGTCAGAGGCGGGCTACATCGTGTCCGATGCGTCCGTCGCAGTCGTAGGGGGTGGGCCGCCGGCGCTAGTGCCGGACTGTCGGACGATCGTTTCGCCGGTCAGGGTCATTGAGGAGTTCGTGTGGCGGGACACTGCCTACGGCGACATGACCCGGGTGGTCGATCGGTCGGAGATGTGGCGGTCGGTCGTGGAGCCCGGGCGCTTCCCCACGTTCACGTCGTCATTCCGCAGCATCGATGCAGCCTTCGAGCTCGCGCTAGAGACCTTTCAGCGCAACTCCAGCGACGAGTTCTCCTTGCCCGGTGAGACGGGCCTATGGTCCGCTGGCTACTTCCAGGGCCCCGGACTCGGCTTCGGATCCTGGAAGCGCGATACCTCTCACATCGCCCTTCGCGCAGGGAATCTGATCGACCCGCAAGTGGCGCGGGCGTCACTCGCGCACGTGGGCCACGCCGGATTCGACAACGGATCCGACGGCGCTTCGCTGCCCGCCGTGGCGATCTGGGATCACTTCCTGGCCACGGGCGACGAGTCGCTGATCCACGACACATGGCGATGGCTCGCCGCGTCCGCGTCGCTGCTCGATGAGCGGTTCGATGAGGGACGCGGGCTGGTGCTCGCCGCGCAATCGACTTCGAACGATCTCTTCGACGAGCCCGAGGCCGGCGGATACGCCCTGAGCACCGAGATCTACTCGATGGAGACGTACAGGGTCCTGGCCGCGATGGGTTCGCTTCCGGCGATCGGTGATCCGAGGGCCCAACGGTGGAGTGAGCGCGCAACGACGATGCGCCGAGCGATCCTCGCGCAGTACTGGAACTCCGAGCGGGGGTACTTCACGTCCGGCCCGATCGGCAGCGAGTCGCACAAGCGCGGTCTATGGGAGACCTCCGGGTCCGAGGCCGCCGTGTGGGGCTTCCTGGGAGCGGAGGCTGAGTCTTGTACTGAGTCGGTGCTCGCCGGCATGCGGCACGTAGCCATGTCTCAATATGGAGTCGTCCTCTTCCCGTACAAGGACGCTGACAACCACTTCTGTCACTCGGTGTGGTACTGCTGGCAAGCTGGCTTCGCGCGAGCCGCGGCCCGGGTCGGCGATGCGTCTTTGGTACATCAGCTCATAGGACAACAGGCTCGGACAGCCGTGCTGTACAAGACGTTCTACGAGGTCACAGACGCACGCAC
This sequence comes from Cellulomonas sp. 73-92, assembly GCF_001898175.1. Classification (GTDB taxonomy): domain Bacteria; phylum Actinomycetota; class Actinomycetes; order Actinomycetales; family Cellulomonadaceae; genus Cellulomonas. The sequence goes on along the minus strand of NZ_MKTH01000019.1, from coordinate 4,150 downwards.
CGGCGAATCCTGGCGGTGGCCGGGGCAGTTGTGGCATGCCGCCGGCTTCGTCTCGCTTGTGCTCTTCGGACTGTTCGGCATCCGATACGACCAAGATGGGATGACATTTTCTCCGGCGGTTTCTCCGGAGTTCGATGGTGCACGCATCTATGGACTGCGCTATCGCGCAGCAGTACTCGATATCGAGATCCGAGGCCACGGGAGCCGATGCGAGACGACTTTCGACGGTGACCGAGTCGAACAGGTCAGCACCGATTGCACCGGCCGACACTCTGTAGTCCTGACGATGACGATGTGAAGTGGGTTCAACAAATGTCCTCCAGTATCAAGGAAGTCGCTCAACGTGCCGGAGTGTCGGTCGCGACCGTGTCGCATGTCATCAATGACACACGCTTCGTTTCGGACACTACGCGGCAGAAGGTGCTCGCCGCGGTCGAGGAACTTCAGTACTCGCCGAACATCCTGGCGCGGAAGTTCAAGACCGGATCGCGTGACACCGTCGGATTCATCGTTCCCGACATCGCGAACGGGTACTTCGCTACAGCCATCGAGGAGGTCGAAGACGTCCTTCAGACCCGCGGGTTCCGGCTAATTGTCTCGAACACCCGCGAGAACCCCACTCGGGAACTCGATAGTCTGCGCATGCTCAGTTCGGGAGTCGTCGATGGCCTCGTGCTGGTATCAACGCTCAACGACTACGCCGAAGTCGAGACCGTCCTGCCACCGGGATTCCCTGTGGTGCTCTTCGACCGCTCGCTCGCCCATGCGTCAGTTGACACCATCACGACGGACAACACCAAAGCAATCCGGGAGGGCATTGCGGCACTTGTCGGACGAGGTCACCGCGCGATCGGCTTCATGGCCAGTGTCCGGCATCTGAGCACCACGGCCGACCGAGTCGGCGCCTACCGCGATGCACTTCGGGAACACGGCCTCGAACCGGATGAGCGCCTGATTCGGTACCTGGAGTCGATGTCCGATCCGATCCGGCCATCCGCCGAGGCGCTGCTCGACCAGGGCTGCACAGCGATCGTCGCGAGCAACAACGTCCTAACCGGCAAGCTCCTGGCCGCGCTGCACGCCGGCTCCTGGGCATGGCGTGATCTGGAGATCCTCGGGTACCGAGACCCGACCCACATCGCCTATCCGCCCGATGACACTCAGTGGCTCGAAGAACCGATTGCGGAGATGGGCCGGCTGGCGGGCGAGGCGATCGTTCGGCGCCTCGTTGACCAAAGCTCTGCGCCCCAAGCCATCGTGCTCAATGCAACCTTCTCCTCTGCAGGAACCGACCGAGGTCGAGCGGGATGAACGAGCTAATGCCGATCGCCGTATTCGGTGAGTCACTGGTGGATATCGTGCACTCGAAGTCGGGCGCGAGCGTTCGGCCGGGCGGAAGCCCACTCAATGTTGCCGTCGGCCTGGCGCGCCTGGGCGCCGATGTGGAGTTCGCCACGTCCGTCGGCGAAGACACCTACGGCAATCTGGTGCTCGAACACTTGACAGCGGCTGGCGTCCATGTCACACCGGGTTCGGTCGGTGACGCGCCGACGTCAGCGGCAGAAGCAATCATTGGCGCCGACGGAAGTGCCAGCTACCGATTCGACCTCCAATGGGCGCCGAGCGCCAAGCCACAGAGGGCGGCGATCGCTGGGCATCTCGGTTCGGTCAGCGCGGTGCTGCAGCCCGGTGCGACGTGCGTGGTCGAGTGGGCGGCAGACCTCTCGGCTGAGTCTCTAGTCTCATTCGATCCCAACATCCGCCCATCGATTACCGGTACCGGCCAGACCCTTCGCGACGCTGTCGAGCGGGCCGTGGCCGTGTCCGACGTCGTCAAGCTCAGCAGCGAAGATCTCGTCCTGCTTGGCGAGCCCAACCTGCCGGAGCGCTGGGTGGATGGCGGCACCACCCTCGTCGTCGTCACCGACGGCAGGCGCGGCGCACGGGTCGTCACTAGGGCAGGCCACCTCGACGTTCCCGCGCGAGCGGTCGCAGTCGTCGACACGATCGGCGCCGGGGACTCGTTCATGGCCGGCCTGCTGTGGAGTCTCGGCTGCGACGGCCTCCTTGACCAGGCCGCCCTTCGGCAAGCACCGCTCGAACGACTCGCACAACATGCTCGGTTCGCAACCGACTGTGCCGCGGTCACGGTGGGACGAGTAGGGGCCGACCCCCCGACGTCCGCCGATGTCGCGGACCTGCCCAAGCGTGACCAGAGCGTTCCGGTAGCGAGCTAGCACGAGGCCAAACCGAATGGTCAGTTCCCGCGGCCTCCGATCCGGGAAGGGCGGCGTATCGGCGCAGGCCCGAATCGGCCCCGCGAGGTTCCCAGGAAACACAGATGGAGGAGAACTCGTGACAATGGAGTCCAGAACCGTCCTCGCGGGGACGGTAACGGCGCCCGCGTCCGGCTCGACGACCTTGCTGGACATCGCCGGACCCAAGTCGATCTCGTCGATCCGCATGCACGTGCCCGGCGTCGACACGACGACGATCCAGGTCACCGACGACGGTCGCGCCTTCGGATCGGGCGGGTACTCGCAGTTCGTCGTCGCCACCAACCCAGCCAACACCGGGGTGAGGGTCTGCTGCACGAGTAGGTGACAGTCGGTCTCAGGCGGCGAGTGCTGCCTGAGGTGTCATGATGGTCTCGAATTCGATGGGTGTCAGTCGTCCGAGTCGGGCTTGGCGGCGGCGGCGGTGGTAGGTGCGTTCGATCCAGGTGACGATCGCGATCCGTAGGTCGTCGCGGGTGGCCCAGCGACGTCGGTTCAGGACGTTCTTCTGCAGCAGGGAGAAGGAGCTCTCCATGGCGGCGTTGTCCCCGGCGGAGGCGACCTGGCCCATGGAGCCGACCAGGTCGTGACGGGCCAGCTCGGCCAGGACCTTCCGGGAACGAAATTGCGAGCCCCGGTCCGAATGCACCACGGAGCCGGCGACCTCACCACGCCGTTGCACGGCGCTGGCTAGGGCGTTCACCGCGATGCGGGACTTCATCCGGTCGCTGGTCGAGTACCCCACGATCCGGTTGGAGTACACGTCTTTGATCGCGCACAGGTAGAGCTTGCCTTCACCGGTGGGGTGCTCGGTGACGTCGGTGCGCCACAGCCGGTTCGGTGCCTGCGCGACGAACCGCCCCTTGACCAGGTCCTCGTGCGGGGCAGGCGCCGGGTGGCGGCGACCGCGCTTGCGCCGGTGGGCGATCCCGCTGATCCTCGCCGAGCGCATCAGCCGGGCGACCCGCTTGCGGCCGCACGCCACGCCCATCCCCAGGCGCAGCTCGGCGTGCACGCGGCCCCGTAGGAGCGTCGCGACATCTCGTGGATCGCCACGATCGTGCCGGTCAGCTGCTCGTCAGCCACCGCACGAGCCGACGGCGGACGCGTCGACCAGGCGTGATACCCCGAACGAGACACCTTCAGCACCCGGCAGGCCACCGCGACGGGCACACCGTCACCGGCAAGCTCTCGGACCAACCGGATCGTCGTCTTGAGGGCACGTTCTCCCGGGCGAAGTAGGCCGAAGCCCGCTTGAGGATCTCGTTCTCCATCTCCAGCACCCGGATCCGGCGACGGGCCTCCACCAGCTCCTTGCGCTCGTCGCTGGTCAGTCCCTCCCGGCGGCCGGCATCCACGTCGTCGCGCGCCATCCACCGGCGCAGGCACGACTCGCTGATCCCCAGGTCCTTGGCGATCTGAGCGACCGGATGCTGACCCCCACGGGCCAGCTCGACGGCTCAACGCCGGAACTCCGGCGGTGTCGACGACGTGCTGAGACTGACCCTCTGACGACGGGGTGGTTTCCAGTCGTGGTCGCAACACGTGCTTGAGAATCGGGGTTCGTGTTGGCGTCGTCTCGTCGTGTTGCGAAGGGTCCTGGTCGTCGTCGCCAGTCGGCGAGGCAGGTGCAGTTCTTTCGTCTGCTGGCTCGGGGGTGGACGGCGGCCGCCGCGCGGCGCGAGGTGGGCGTCTCCCGGTCCACCAGCCGCAACTGGCGCAACGGGTTCAAGGTCTATCGCGACGGTGAGGTCGTCGGGTTCGTCCCTCCCGTGGACCGGCTGACGGCCTCGCCGATCAGTGCCCGGTTCTTGTCGCAGCACGAGCGGATCGAGATCGCCGATCTGCACCGCGCCGGCAAGAGCGTGCGCGCG
>NZ_MKTH01000018.1:127541-292846 GCF_001898175.1 Cellulomonas sp. 73-92 | reverse complement strand
AGAGTAGGACGCCGCCGGACACCCATTCAGAAATGCCCCCCGACCCAGTCGGGGGGCATTTCTGCATTCCAGGAGGGTGTTCATTCCTCCGCGACGAAGATCACGCCGCCGAGCGGCGGGACCCGCACGGACGCGGAGAACGGCCGGCCGTGGTGCGGGATCGGATCGGCGAGGATCTCGCCGAGGTTCCCCACGCCGGAGCCGCCGTAGTAGGGCGAGTCGGTGTTGATGGCCTCGCGCCAGTGGCCGCCGTGCGGCAGGGCGAGCCGGTACTGCTCGTGGGGGACGCCGGCGAAGTTGACGACGACGACGGCCGTGGGCGAGCCGGGCGCGCGGCGCAGGTAGGCGAGGGTGTTGCCGTCGGCGTCGTCCGAGTCGATCCACTCGAAGCCGTCCGGCGCGTGGTCGCGGAGCCAGAGCGCGGGTGTCGCGCGGTAGACGCGGTTGAGGTCACGAACGCACCGGCTGACGCCCGCGTGCCCGGGGTCGTCGAGGGTGAACCAGTCGAGCTCGTGCTGCTCGGTCCACTCGCCGCCCTGCGCGTACTCCGACCCCATGAAGATCAGCTGCTTGCCGGGATGGGTCCACTGGTAGAGATACAGGGCGCGGCAGCCGGCCAGGCGCTGCCAGTGGTCACCGGGCATGCGGCCGTAGATCGAGCCCTTCCCGTGCACCACCTCGTCGTGCGAGAGCGGGAGCACGAACTGCTCGGAGAACGCATAGACCAGGGAGAACGTCAGCTCGCTGTGGTGGTAGCGCCGGTGCACCGGCGTCTCCTGCATGTAGCGGAGGGTGTCGTTCATCCAGCCCATGTTCCACTTCAGGCCGAATCCCAGGCCACCGGACTCCGTGGACCGGGTGACTCCCGGCCAGGCGGTCGACTCCTCGGCGATCATGAGGATCCCCGGCGTGCGGCGGTACGCGGTGGCGTTGGCCTCCTGGAGGAAGGAGATCGCCTCGAGGTTCTCGCGCCCGCCGTACCGGTTGGGCCGCCATTGGCCCGACTCGCGGGAGTAGTCGAGGTAGAGCATCGAGGCGACGGCGTCGACGCGCAGCCCGTCGACGTGGAACTCCTCGAGCCAGTAGGTGGCGTTGGCGACGAGGAAGTTGCGCACCTCGGGCCGGCCGAAGTTGAAGACGTACGTGCCCCAGTCGGGGTGCTCGCCCCGCAGCGGGTCGGGGTCCTCGTAGAGCGCCGAGCCGTCGAACCGGCCGAGCGACCACTCGTCCTTGGGGAAGTGCGCCGGGACCCAGTCGATGATGACGCCGACGCCGGCACGGTGCAGCGCGTCGACGAGGTGACGGAAGTCGTCGGGCGAGCCGTAGCGGGAGGTCGGCGCGAAGTACGACGACACCTGGTAGCCCCACGAGCCCCCGAACGGGTGCTCGGCGACGGGCATGAACTCGACGTGGGTGAAGCCCATGTCGAGGACGTACTCCGTCAGCCGGGCGGCCAGGTCGCGATAGCCGAGCCCCGAGCGCCACGAGCCGAGGTGCACCTCGTAGATGGACAGCGGCCCGTCGTGGGGGTCCCTGGCCGCGCGGGCCGCGATCCAGTCCTCGTCGTGCCAGGCGAACGACGAGTCGACGACGACCGAGGCCGTCGCCGGTGGCACCTCGGTGCCCTTGGCCAGCGGGTCGGCCTTCTGCCGCCACACGCCGTCCGAGCCGACGATCTCGAACTTGTACAGGGCGCCGGGTCCGACGCCGGGGACGAACAGCTCCCAGACCCCGCAGTCGCCCAACGAGCGCATGGCGTACTGCTGGCCCTGCCAGTACGAGAAGTCGCCGATGACGCGCACCGCGCGCGCCGTGGGCGCCCACACGGCGAAGGCCGTGCCGACGACGTCGCCGAGCGGGTCCGGGTACCGGTGCACGTTGGCGCCGAGGGCGGTCCACAGCTGCTCGTGCCGCCCCTCCCGCAGCAGGTGCTGGTCGAGCTCGCCGATCGTGGGCAGGAAGCGGTAGGGGTCGTCGGACACCGTGGTGTCGGCGCCGTAGGTGACGGACACCCGGTACGACGCGACCTCGGGCCGGTCGAGCACGGCCACCCAGATGCCGTCCAGCTCGTGCGTCGCCTCGGTCTCGCCGTCCGCGGTGACGATGGCGACGCGGTCGGCCATCGGGCGCAGGACACGGACCGTGACGCCGTCGGTGCCCGGGTGGGCGCCGAGCACGGCGTGCGGGTCGTGGAACAGGCCGGCGGCCACCTGCCGCAGGGTGTCGTCATCGACAGGAACCGGGCCGGGAGCGACGGTCGTCATCCCCCTACCCAACCACCGCGAGCGATCCGCGCCAGCGCACCACTCGGGTGACGTGCTACCCCAGCAGCCGGTGGAGGCCGGCGAGCGGGATGGCCAGCCAGTCCGGGCGGTTGCGCTGCTCGTACACCGCCTCGTAGAGGGCCTTGTCGAGCTCGAGGGCGCGCAGCAGGCTGCCGGCCGCTCCGGTGCCGTCGGCCAGCGTGGTCCCCGCCGCCTCGTCGTACGCCAGCAGGGCCGCGCGGCGCGCGCGGCCCGACCAGGAGCTGGCGTCGTCGCCGCGCAGCCCGCCCACGGCGGCCGCGTAGTCGAAGGACCGCAGCAGGCCGGCGACGTCGCGCACCGCGAAGTCGGGGCGGGTGCGCTCGGCGAGCGGGGCGAGGGGCTCGCCCTCGAAGTCCGTGACGTACCACCGGGTGCCCGAGCGGAGCACCTGGCCGAGGTGGAGGTCGCCGTGCACCCGCTGCCGGCGCGGCGCCCCCGGGACGGCCTGGAGCTCCGTCAGCACGCCCTCGACGGCCCCGCGCAGCTCCTCGAGGGCCGGCACCTGGCTCGCCGCCCACGCGAACCGGTCGCCCACCTGGGCGGCGACCAGCCCGGCGCCGCCGTCGGCCGGCACCGTGCCGAAGCCCCGCACGAGCGCGGCGTGCATGTCCGCGACGAGGGTGCCGAGCCGGGCCGCGTCGTCGTCGAACGCGACGTGCTCGCGGGCGTGCCGGCACGCGAGCTCGAAGCCGTCCTCCGCCTCCGGGACGAAGGCGCTCATCACGCCGAGGTAGCCCTCGGCGGTGGCGCCGTCCGGCCCGGTCCAGCGGCCGACGAGCCACCCGAGCGGCACCGGCACGCCGTCCCAGCCCACCTCGACGAGGCGCCGCGGGACGTCGACGTCGGGGTTCGGCCCGTCGGCGATGGTGCGCAGCACCTTGAGGATCGCGACGGGACGGGTGGAGCCCGGGCCCGGCAGGACCACGGAGGTGTTCGACTGCTCGCCCGTCATGACGCGGGCGCCGTCGGGGTCGACGCCCGCGCCCGGGCCCTCGGCCGCGGCGAGCCACGCGCGCAAGAACTCGGGGTCGCCCACGCCGCCGCGCACGGTCGTCCCGTCGAGCACGCCGAGCACGGCGCCCGGGCCGGGACCGAAGGCCAGCGGGACCTGCAGCACCGCGTCGACGCCTCGCGCGCGGACGCGCACGAGGGCGACCCGCAGGCGTTCCCCGGCGGGGTCGCCGGGGAACGTCAGGATGCCGGCGAGCCCGACCTCGGCGCGGCCCGTCTTGGCGGGGAACCACCGGCGCGCCGGCAGCCACGCGCGCAGCAGCGCGACGAGCGCGTCGTCGGCGGGGCCGCCGCGTGGCGGGGTCGCCACCAGCATCAGGGCGCCGTCAGCTCGAGCCAGAAGAACTCGCGAGACCCCAGCGTGTAGCCGGCCACGGCGTCCGCGGGGACCGCCGGGAACGACGAGCCGCCGAAGACGTCGGTGACGGACCAGCCGGCGTACGCGGCGGGCAGCTGCGTGCGGGTGGCGCGCGGCGTGGCCGCGAGGTTGGCCACGACAAGGATCGTCTCGTCGTCGGTGCGCCGCAGGAAGGTGAGCACCGCGTCGTTCTCGCTGGGCAGCATGACGAGCTCGCCGACTCCGAGCGCGCGGTGCCGACGCCGCACGGTGAGCATGCCGCGCACCCAGTGGAGCAGCGAGGTCGGCTGCGCGAGCTGCGCCTCGACGTTGACGTGGGCGTAGTGGTGCACCAGCGACTGCACGAGCGGGAGGTAGAGCTTGCCCGGGTCGGCCGTGGAGAAGCCGGCGTTGCGGTCCGGCGTCCACTGCATCGGCGTGCGGACCGAGTCCCGGTCGGCGAGCCAGATGTTGTCGCCCATGCCGATCTCGTCGCCGTAGTACAGGCAGGGGCTGCCCGGCAGCGACAGCAGCAGGGCGTGCGCCAGCTCGATCTCCTTGCGGCTGTTGTCCAGGAGGGTCGCCAGCCGGCGCCGGATGCCGACGTTGGCGCGCATGCGCGAGTCGCTGGCGTACCAGCCGTACATCGCGGCGCGCTCCTCGGTGGACACCATCTCGAGGGTCAGCTCGTCGTGGTTGCGCAGGAACGTGGACCACTGCCCGCCGGCGGGGATCGCGGGGGTGTCGGCGAGGATGTCGACGATCTGGGTGGCGCGCTGGTCGCGCAGCGCGTAGAAGATGCGCGGCATCACGGGGAAGTGGAAGCAGAGGTGGCACTCCGGCTCGTCGGGCGTGCCGTAGTAGGCGACGACGTCCTCGGGCCACTGGTTCGCCTCGGCCAGCAGGATCCGGCCGGGGAACTCCTCGTCGACCATCGCGCGCAGCCGGCGCAGGAACGCGTGCGTCTCGGGGAGGTTCTCGCAGTCCGTGCCTTCCGCCTCGAACAGGTAGGGCACGGCGTCCAGCCGGAAGCCGTCGACGCCGAGGCCGGCCCAGAACCGCACGACGTCGAACAGGGCGTCGATGACCCGGGGGTTCTCGAAGTTGAGGTCCGGCTGGTGGCTGAAGAACCGGTGCCAGAAGAACTGCCGGCGCACCGGGTCGAACGTCCAGTTGGACGTCTCGGTGTCGACGAAGATGATGCGCGCGTCGGGGTAGCCGGTCGCGTCGTCGCGCCACACGTAGAAGTCGCCGTAGGGGCCCTCGGGGTCCGACCGGGACGCCTGGAACCACGGGTGCCGGTCGCTCGTGTGGTTCATGACGAGGTCGACGATGACGCGCATCCCGCGCTCGTGCGCCTGCCCGACGAGCTGCGTGAAGTCGGCCAGCGTGCCGTACTGCGGGGCGACGGCCGTGTAGTCGGCGACGTCGTAGCCGCCGTCCCGCATCGGGGACGGGTAGAAGGGCGGCAGCCACAGGCAGTCGACGCCGAGCCACTGCAGGTAGTCCAGCCGCTGGATGAGGCCCCGCAGGTCGCCGGTGCCGGCGCCGGTCGAGTCGGAGAAGGAGCGGAGCATCACCTCGTAGAACACCGCGGTGCGGTACCACTCCGGGTCGTCCCGCAGGGCCGCGAGCGCGTCGGAGGCCGGGATGCTCGGCTGGCGCCGGGCCGGCAGGCCGTGCAGCGCGAGGGCGGCCGTCGTCGGCTCGACGCGCAGCGCGGGTCGCCCGGCCCCGGTCTCGCTCACGACCGGACCACACGCATGACGTGGGCGCAGCTGAGGGCCGGGTCGAGCCGGACGAACGCGTCGGGGCTCCACGTGAACCGGCCACCGCCGAGCAGGTCCTCGACCTCGAAGGACCCGTCGAGCCCGAGCGCCGCCGCGTCGAGGTGGACGCTGCCCTCGCGGGTGTGCACGGGGTCCAGGTTCACGACGACGACGAGCGTGTCCGCCTCGCCGTCCGGCGAGAGCTCGGCCGGCAGGTGCCGGGAGAAGCACACGAGCGCGGGGTCGGTCGTCGGGTGCACGCGCTGCACCCGCAGCTGCTGGGCGGCCGGCCGGGCGTGCCGGATCTCGTTGAGCTTGCCGACGAGCAGGGCGACGCCGAGGTGGTCACCGCGGGACCAGTCGCGCGGCTTGTACTCGTACTTCTCGTTGTCCACCTGCTCCTCGACCCCGGGCCGGGGCACGTGCTCCACGAGCTCGTAGCCCGAGTACATGCCCCAGGCAGGCGAGCCGAGCGCCGCCAGCACCGCGCGGACCGCGAAGCCGCCGAGACCCGTCGCCTGCAGGTACGCGGGCAGGATGTCGTGCGTCGTCGGCCAGAAGCTGGGGCGCAGCCACGCCGCCTGGTCGCCGGCGACGGTGGCGAGGTACTCCTCGAGCTCCTCCTTGGTGTTGCGCCACGTGAAGTACGTGTACGACTGGTGGAACCCCACCTTGGCCAGGGTGAGCATCATCGCCGGCCGGGTGAACGCCTCCGACAGGAACAGCACGTCCGGGTGGGCGGCCCGCACGTCGGTCAGCAGGCGGTCCCAGAACGGCAGCGGTTTGGTGTGCGGGTTGTCGACGCGGAACGCGGTGACGCCGTGGGAGATCCACAGCTCGACGATCCGGCGGATCTCCGCGGTGATGCCCTCGGGGTCGTTGTCGAAGTTCAGGGGGTAGATGTCCTGGTACTTCTTCGGCGGGTTCTCGGCGTAGGCGATCGAGCCGTCGGCGCGCTTGCTGAACCACTCGGGGTGCTCGTGGACCCACGGGTGGTCGGGCGAGCACTGCAGCGCGAGGTCGAGCGCCACCTCGAGGCCCTGGGCGCGCGCCTGCGCGACGAACCAGTCGAAGTCGTCGAACGTCCCCAGGGACGGCTCGATGGCGTCGTGCCCGCCGTCGGGCGAGCCGATCGCGTACGGCGACCCCGGGTCGCCGGGCGCTGCGGCCAGGGCGTTGTTGCGCCCCTTGCGGAACGTGGTCCCGATCGGGTGGATCGGGGTGAGGTAGACCACGTCGAAGCCCATCGCGGCGATCCGCGGCAGCTCCTCGGCGGCGCTGCGCAGGGTGCCGGACACCCACGTGCCGGTCTGCCGGTCGCGGTGCGCGCCGTGGGACCGCGGGAACATCTCGTACCAGGCGCCGGCGAGGGCGAGCGGGCGGTCGACGACGAGCGGGTACTGCCGGGAGGGTGAGACGAGGTCGCGCAGGGGCGTGCGGGCGAGGGCGGCGACGACCTCGTCGGACAGCCCGGCGGCGAGCCGCACCTCCGGAGCCTGGCGGTCGTCGGCCACCGCCGCGGCGGCGGCGCGCAGCGCGGCGGCGTCCTCGGCGGGCACCTCGGGCCGGCCGGCGGCACGGGTCAGCAGGCGCGTGCCCTCGGTGAGGACGAGCGCGACGTCGATGCCGGCGTGCACCTTGATCCGGGCGTCGTGTGCCCAGGTGCCGTAGGGGTCGCTCCAGCCCTCCACGCGGAAGTGCCAGGTGCCCCGGGCGTCCGGGACCACCCAGCCCTCGTAGCGGTCGAGCCCGGGGGCGACCTCGACCATGCGGACGCGCTGGTGCACGGTGCCGTCGGGCCGGATCAGCACGGCGGTCGCGCCGAACGCGTCGTGGCCCTCCCGGAACACCGTCGCGCGGACGGGGATCGCCTCGCCGACGGTCGCCTTCGCCGGGAACAGGCCGTCCTCGGCGACGGGGTAGACGTCGAGCACGGGGATGCGGCCGATCCGCGCGGCGGGCGCCAGGGGGCGCGCCGTCACGCGGGTGGCCGAGGTCTCGCCGGGGCCCGACGAGCGCTGGGACTGGGTCGCCACAGGTGCGAACCTATCCGGCGCCCGCCGCGTGAGCCATCTGCAACCCCGTGGCCCGCTCAGCGGGCGAGGGCGCGGCCGGCGATCCGGCCGGTGAACAGGCAGCCGCCGAGGAACGTGCCCTCGAGGGCGCGGTGGCCGTGCACGCCGCCTCCGCCGAAGCCGGCGGCCTCGCCGGCGGCCCACAGCCCGTCCAGCACGTCGCCGGCGGGGGTCAGCACGCGGCCGGAGGTGTCGGTGTGCAGGCCGCCGAGGGTCTTGCGCGTCAGCACCGAGAGGCGCACGGCGTACAGGGGGCCGTGCGCCGGGTCGAGCAGGCGGTGCGGCGGGGCCACCCGGATGGCGCGGTCCACGACGAAGTCGCGCGCCGCCCTCGTGGCGACGACCTGCGGGTCCTTGCCGAGGCCGGTGGCCACCTGCTCGTCGCGCGCCTCGATCGTCGCGCGCAGCGCCGCCGGGTCGATGCGGCCCTGGCCGGTCAGGGCGTTCATCGCGGCGGCGAGCGCCTCGGGCGTGTCGGCGTGCAGGAAGTCCGGCGAGCGCCGGGCGAACGCCTCGACCGGCCCGACCGCGCCGCGCCGGAGCCGTTCCAGCAGCAGCCGGAGGTCGCGGCGGGTGAGGTCGGGGTTCTGCTCCGAGCCCGACAGCGCGAACTCGCGGCCCAGGACGGTGCGGTCGAGCACGAACCAGGAGTGGTCGTCGCCCCGGCCGGTGATGTGCGTCAGCGCGCCGAGCGTGTCGAAGCCCGGGAACAGCGGCGGCGGCAGCCGGTGGCCGTCGGCGTCGAGCCACAGCGACGACGGCCCCGGGATGATCCGGATGCCGTGCCGCGTCCACACGGGCGAGTGGTCGGCGACCCCCTCGGGGTAGTGCCACATCCGGTCCTCGTGGACCACCGCAGCGCCCGCGGACCGCGCGGCGGCGATGCCGGAGCCGTCGACGTGGTCCGGGACGCCGGACAGCATCCGGTCGGGCAGGCGCCCCTCCGCCGGCGGCCACAGCGAGCGGACGATCTCGTGGTTCGCGCCGATGCCACCGGTGGCGACGAGCACGGCGTCGGCGGCGGCCTCGAAGGGCCGCACGGCCGCGCGGCTCGTCGGCACGGCCCGCGCGGCCTCGTCGTGCGCCAGGACCTCGCCCCGCACGCCGGTGACCCGCCCGCCGGTGGTGACCACCTCGGTGACCCGGTGCCGGAAACGCACGTCGACGAGCCCGGCGGCACGGGCGTCGAGGAGCGACCGGACGAACGGCTCGAGGAGGCCGGGCCCCGTGCCCCACACGATGTGGAACCGCGGCACCGAGTTGCCGTGACCACCCGGCGGGTACCCGCCCCGCTCGGCCCACTGCACCAGCGGGAACCAGCGGACGCCGAGGCCGTGCAGCCACGCCCGCATCGGCCCGGCGGCGAAGCCGACGAACGCCTCCGCCCACGCGCGGCCCATCGCGTCGGACTCGTCGAACCGGGCCGAGCCCAGCCAGTCCGCGAGCGCCAGGTCCGCGCTGTCGCGCACGCGCAGCCGGCGCTGCTCGGGGGAGTCGACGAGGAACAGGCCGCCGAAGCTCCAGAACGCCTGCCCGCCGAGGCTGCGCCGGTTCTCCTGGTCGAGGAGGAGCACCCGGCGTCCGGCCGCGGTCAGCTCGGCGGTCGCGACGAGCCCGGCCAGCCCGGCGCCGACGACCACGACGTCGTAGCGGTCTGTCATGGACGCACCCTCGCACGAACATCACTTTCCTGACGTTCTTGTCGCGATCCGCACCCGGAACGTCAGGAAAATGACGAGTGGGTTGTGAGGGGGAGGGCGCGGCCGAGGGGCCGGGCGTGGAGGGTGGCGGTCAGGCGCGGGGGACGTAGACGCGCAGGCTGAGCGGCTCGAGCGTGACGACCTCGGCGGGTGCCGGGTGCAGGCCGCCGTGGATCGCGGAGTCGCGGGCGTCGTCGGGGTTGTCCCACACCGAGTCCCACACCAGCTCCCAGGGGTTGTCCCCGGCGGCCAGGTGGACGTCGATCGGGTTCAGCGCGCCGTTGACGACGAGGAGCACGGCGTCGCCGTCCTTCGTCGTGCGCGACATCTGGAACGTGCGCAGGGCGGCGTCGTGCCAGCGTCCGTGGTCGAACTCCGTGCCCTCCGGCGTGTACCAGGCGAGGTCCGCCGCCGCGCCGTCACCGGCGGGCAGCCCCGAGTAGAACGTCATGGTGCGCAGCGCCGGGTGCGCCCGGCGCAGGCCGACGAGGAAGGACGCCGTCGTCAGCAGGTCGCGGCGCCACTCGTCGAGGTCCCAGGACACCCAGGAGGTCGGGTTGTCCTGGCAGTAGGCGTTGTTGTTCCCGCCCTGGGTGCGGCCCATCTCGTCGCCCGCGGTGATCATCGGCGTGCCGGCGGCCAGGACGAGCGTGGCGAAGAGGTTGCGGACGGACCGGCGGCGCAGCGGCAGGACGTCGGCGGCGGGGGAGTCGGTGCGGACCGGCCCCTCGGCGCCGTGGTTCCACGAGCGGTTGTCGTCGGACCCGTCGCGGTTCTGCTCGCCGTTGGCGAGGTTGTGCTTGTGGTCGTAGGCCACGAGGTCGGCCATCGTGAAGCCGTCGTGGGCGGTGACGAAGTTGACCGACGCCGTGGGGCTGCGCATCAGCGGCGGCGTGCCGTGGCCGAACAGGTCCACCGAGCCGGACAGGCGCGTGGCGAGGTCCCGCATCCGGTGGCCCGGCAGGCCGTGCGCGGCGCGGCCGGGGTCCGCCAGCCAGAACGAGCGGACCGCGTTGCGGAACCGGTCGTTCCACTCCGCGAACGGGGGCGGGAACTGGCCGGTGCGCCAGCCGCCGGGGCCGATGTCCCACGGCTCCGCGACGAGCTTGAGCCCGTGCAGCGCCGGGTCCTGCCCGGCCGCCACGAGCAGCGGGTGGTCGGGGGTGAAGCCCTGCTGGCCCCGGCCCAGGGTCACCGCCAGGTCGAACCGGAAGCCGTCGACGCCCACGGTCTGCGCCCAGTAGCGCAGCGAGTCGAGCGCGAGCCGGATCACCTCCGGCCGCCGGAAGTCGAGCGCCGAGCCGGTGCCGGTGACGTCGACGAGCGAGGCCGGGATGTTGCCGTCGTGCAGGTAGTACATCGCGTTGTCCAGGCCGCGCCAGGACAGGTGCTGACCGGGGAGGCCGCCCTCGCACGTGTGGTTGTAGACCACGTCCAGCAGCACCTCGAGCCCGGCCTCGTGCAGCCGGTGCACGGCCGTGCGCAGCTCGTCGAGCACCGCCGCCGGGCCGGCCGCGCGCGCCGCCGCGGTCGCGTAGTCGGCGTGCGGCGCGAAGAAGCCCAAGGTGCTGTAGCCCCAGTAGTTCGTCAGCCCCTTGGCGACGAGGTGCGGCTCCGTGGCGTACGCGTGGATCGGCAGCAGCTCGACGGCGGTGACGCCGAGGCGCAGCAGGTGGTCGACGACCGCCGGGTGCGCCAGGCCGAGGTACGTGCCGCGCTGCTCCTGCGGCACCTCGGGGTGGTGGAGCGTCAACCCCTTGACGTGCGCCTCGTACACGACGGTGTCGCGCCAGGGCGTCCAGGGGCGGTTCGCCGCGGGGTCGGGCCCGGGCAGGTGGCGCGTGTCGACGACGACGCCGTGGGGGACCAGGCCGGCGGAGTCCCGGGGATCGGGCGCCCCCAGGGGGTCGCCCTGCAGTTCGTCGTCCACCACGTGGCCGTAGGTGGCCGGGCCGTAGTCCAGGGCGCCGACGATGCCGCGCGCGTACGGGTCGACGAGCAGCTTGGCCGGGTTGTAACGCAGCCCGTAGGCCGGCTCCCACGGGCCGTGCGCGCGGAAGCCGTACCGCTGGCCGGCGCGCACGCCCGGCACCCGGGCCCAGAAGACGCCGAGCCGGGGGCCGTCGAGCGGCACCCGGCGTTCGTGCTGGCCGTCGAGCAGGCACAGCTCGACCGCCTCGGCGTGCGGTGCGAGGACCGCGACCTCGACCCCGTCGTCCGTCGCGTGCACGCCGAGGCGCGGCGGGCGGTTGCGGGGGGACGTCACGTGTCCATTGTGCGGGGCGGTGGGACCAAGGTCGGGCAGCCCGCGCGGTGCCGGGTAACGTTCCCTGCCGTGAGGATCGTCGTCGCCGTCAAGCACGTCCCGGACATCCAGGCGGATCGCACTCTCGGCCAGGACGGCCGCCTCGCCCGCGACGGCGGGGACGGCACGCTCAACGAGGTCGACGAGAACGCGGTCGAGGCCGCGCTCGTCGTCGCCGAGAGTGCCGGCGGGGCGGAGGTGATCGCCCTGACCATGGGCCCGGACGACGCGGTCGACGCCGCGCGCCGCGCGCTGCAGATGGGGGCCGACTCCGCGGTCCACGTGCTCGACGAGGCGGCCGCCGGGTCGGACGCGCTGGGGACCGCGCACGTCCTGGCCGCCGCCGTGCGGAAGATCGCCGAGGACGGGCCGGTCGACCTGGTGGTCACCGGCATGGCGGCCACCGACGGGCTGACGTCGCTGGTCCCGGCCGCGCTCGCGGCGGAGCTCGGCATCGTCGCGCTGACGCTCGCGGTGGACGTCACCGTCGCCGACGGCGCCGTCGTCGTGCGCCGCGAGCTCGACCACGCTGACGAGACGTTGCGCGCCGCGCTGCCCGCGCTGGTGTCCGTCTCGGACCGCGCCAACGAGGCGCGCTACCCGAACTTCGCCGCCATCATGGCGGCCCGCAAGAAGCCGGTGGCGGTGTGGTCCCTGGCGGACCTCGGCGTGCCGCCGGACGAGGTGGGGTCGGCGGGCGCCCGCACCCGGATCCTGGCGGCCGAGCCGCGGCCCGCCCGCAAGGACCGCGTCCTCGTCACCGACACCGGCGACGCGGGCGCCCAGCTCGCCGCCTACCTCGTCGAGCACAAGCTCGCCTGACCGGAGGACCGCCGTGACCGTCCTGGTGCTGCTCGACCACACCGACGCCGGCGAGCCGCGCGCGACCGCGCCCGAGCTCGTCGCCCTCGCCTGCTCGCTCGGCGAGGCCGAGGGCGTCTGGGTGGGCGCCGCGCCGCTGCCCGCGCAGCTGCCGTCCGGGCTCGCCCGGGTGCACCGCGTCGCGGTGGCGAACGACTGGGCCCCCGAAGGGGAGCACGTCGCGCCCGTGGTCTCCGAGGCCGTGGCGGCCGTGGTGGACGCCACGGGCGCGTCCGTGGTGCTGCTGGCGTCGACCTTCGAGAACAAGGACGTCGCCGCGCGCCTCGGGGCCCTGCACGGCGCGGGTGTCGTGACCGACGCGGACAGCGTCGCCGTCGAGCACGGGACCGTCGTCGCGGGCAAGACCGTGCTCGCGGGGACGTGGACGACGCGCGTCGAGGTGGTCGCGCCGCTGGCGGTCGTCCTGGTCAAGGCCGGGGCGGCCGACGCCGCCGAGCCCGCCGCGGCGCCGGAGGTCGTCGAGCACGCCGTCGCGCCGTCGTACGTCGGCGGTCTGGTGGAGGTCGTCGAGCGGACGGAGCGGGCCGGCACCGGGCGCCCGGACCTGGCCAGCGCGCAGACGGTGATCGTCGGCGGCCGGGGCACGGAGGGCGACTTCGGCCCGCTCGAGGAGCTGGCCGACGAGCTGGGCGCGGCCATCGGCGCCACGCGCGTGGCGACCGACGAGGGCTGGATCGCCCGCGAGGCCCAGGTGGGCCAGACCGGCGTCACCGTCTCGCCGCGCCTCTACATCGGTGCGGGCGTGTCCGGCGCCGTGCACCACCGGGGCGGCATGCAGGCCGCCGGCACCATCGTGGCGGTCAACAACGACCCGGACGCGCCGATCTTCGAGATCGCGGACTACGGGATCGTGGGCGACCTGTTCGAGGTGCTCCCGCAGGCCACCGCGGAGCTGCGCCGCCTGCGCGGCTAGTCGCAGAGGTCCCGCAGCCAGCGCAGCGCGGCCTCCGCGTGCGCCGACTGGAAGGGCCGCAGGTTGGGCACGCCGGGGGGTGCCGGCTGCATCGAGCCCCACACCAGCGAGCCGGTCAGCCCGGCGAGCCCCGCGCGCAGCTCGTCGTGCGAGACGAACGGGGCGTGCTGCGCGAAGAGGGTGGCCGGGTCGCCACCGCCCTGCGCGCCGACCGACGTCAGCAGGAACGCCAGGTCGAACCAGCTCGGTCCCACCGAGGCGTGCAGCCAGTCGATGAGCCACACCTTGCCGTCGGCGTCGATCATGACGTTGTCCGCGCGCAGGTCGCCGTGGACGATCCCCTCGCCGGTCGCGCCGTCGAGCGCGGCCTGCTCCCAGCGGGCGAGATCGGGCAGGCGCGACAGGGCCCACGCCGCCGGCGGACCGACGGTCGCCGCGAACTCGTCGCGCACCTCCTGCGCGGCGCCCCGCATGCGGCACCAGCCGGTGAACTCGTCGGCCAGCAGGTCGGCGGTCCGCGGCAGGGACCGCCCCGGCAGCGGCGCGGCGTGCGCCAGCACGTCGACGGTGGCGAGCACGGCGTCCAGGTCGGAGCGCTTCCAGGGGATCTCCGGCGAGCGGCCGTGCACGGCGTCGAACCCGAGGAGCACCCACTCGCCGTCGTCGTCCGACCACTGCAGCCGGGGGGCGGGCACCGACGGCGGGAGCGCCGCGGCGGCGACGATCTCCTGGCGCGCCTCCGCGACGGCGACCGGGGAGATGTCGCGCGAGATCGCCTTGACGAAGACGTCGCGGCCGTCGGTCAGCTCGAGGACCGCGACGAACCCGGGGGAGAACCCTTCGGTCGCGGTGATCTCTGCGGTCACCTGCGCGCCGGCCAGCTCATCGATACGACGCCGTACGTGCCGCGGGAGATCGCGCCAGTCGAGCCGCTGCCCGCTGAACGCGTGCGGCAGTGTGACGGCGTCGTCGGCACTCACGGGGGTCATCCTGCCAGGTGGTGCGGGGGCTCTCGACGGGTGTCCGCGAATCGGTTCGTAGACTCGACGCGATGACCGTCTACCTCGACCACGCGGCGACCACGCCCGTGCTGCCCACGGCGGTGGCTGCCCTGGCCGACGCCCTGGCGCGCCCCGGCAACCCGTCGTCCCTGCACGCCTCCGGGCGCGCCGCGCGGCGCACCGTGGAGGAGGCGCGCGAGCGGCTGGCCGCCTCGCTGGGAGCCCGCCCGTCGGAGGTGGTGCTGACGTCCGGCGGCACCGAGGCGGACAACCTCGCGGTGGAAGGCCTCTTCCGCGCCCGGCGAGCGGTCGATGCCCGTCGGCGCCGCGTCCTCGTCTCCGCGGTGGAGCACCACGCGGTGCTGGACCCGGCCGCGTGGCTCGCCGCGCACGAGGGTGCGGAGGCGGTGCTGCTCCCGGTGGACGCCTCCGGGGTGCTGGACCTCGACGCGCTGCACGACGAGCTGGCGGCGCACGCCGACGAGGTCGCCCTGGTCTCGGTGATGTGGGCCAACAACGAGGTCGGGGCGCTGCAGCCGCTGGCCGACGTCGTCGCCGCGGCACACGCGCAGGGCATCCCGGTGCACGCCGACGCGGTGCAGGCCGTGGGACAGGTGCCCGTCGACTTCGGCGCCAGCGGGCTGGACGCCATGACGGTCACCGCGCACAAGCTCGGCGGCCCGGTGGGCGTCGGCGCGCTGCTGGCGCGCCGTGGGCTGGCGCTCGAGCCGGTGCTGCACGGCGGTGGGCAGGAGCGCGGCGTGCGGTCGGGGACGCTGTCCGCGCCGCTGGCCGCGGCGTTCGCGGTGGCCGCCGAGGCGGCGGTCGCCGGACGCTCGTCGTACGCCGCGCGGGTGGGCGCGCTGCGCGACCGGCTGGTCGCGGGCGTCCTGGGCACGGTGCCGGGGGCCACGCTGCGGGGGCCGGACGCGGCGCGCCGGCTGCCGGCCAACGCGCACCTCACGTTCGCCGGCTGCGAGGGAGACTCCCTCCTCTACCTGCTCGACGCGGCGGGCGTCGAGGTGTCCACGGGGTCGGCGTGCCAGGCGGGCGTGCCACAGCCGAGCCACGTGCTGCTCGCGATGGGGATCCGCGAGGACGACGCGCGGGGCGCGCTGCGGTTCTCGTTCGGGCACACGTCGACCGACGACGACGTCGACCGCGTGCTGGAGGTGCTGCCGGGCGTCGTCGAGCGCGCCCGCGCCGCCGGGCTCGTCGCGACGCACTCCGTCGCGCACGCCGTGGCGCACGCCTGATGCGCGTCCTGGCGGCCCTCTCGGGCGGCGTCGACTCGGCGGTCGCCGCCGCGCGCGCCGTCGACGCCGGGCACGAGGTGGTCGGCGTGCACATGGCGCTGTCCCGGTCCCGGGCCCAGTTCCGCACCGGCTCGCGGGGCTGCTGCTCCATCGAGGACGCCGGCGACGCCCGCCGGGCGGCGGACCGGCTCGGCATCCCGTTCTACGTGTGGGACCTGTCCGAACGGTTCGAGGACACCGTCGTCGCCGACTTCCTCGCCGAGTACGCGGCGGGCCGCACGCCCAACCCGTGCGTGCGGTGCAACGAGCACATCAAGTTCGCCACGCTGCTGGACAAGGCGATCGCGCTCGGGTTCGACGCCGTCTGCACCGGGCACTACGCGCGGGTCGTCGCTCGCGACGACGGCACCCGCGAGCTGCACCGGGCGGCGGACGCCGCCAAGGACCAGTCGTACGTGCTGGCCGTCATGGGACCGCAGCGCCTCGCCCGGGCTCTCTTCCCGCTGGGGGACGCGCCGTCCAAGGCCGCGACCAGGGCGGAGGCGGTGGCGCGCGGGCTGTCCATCGCGGCCAAGCCGGACTCGTACGACATCTGCTTCGTCGCCGACGGGGACACGCAGGGGTTCCTCCGCTCGCGCCTCGGCGACCGGCCCGGGGAGATCGTCGACGCGTCCGGCGAGGTCGTCGGGCACCACGACGGCGCCTACGCCTACACGGTGGGGCAACGGCGCGGGCTCGCGCTGGGCCGGCCGGCCGCCGACGGGAAGCCGCGGTACGTGCTGTCGATCGAGCCGGTGGCCAACCGCGTGGTCGTGGGCTCGGCCGACGAGCTCGCGGTCGGTGGCCTGGTCGGCGAGCGCGCGGTGTGGTTCGGCGCCGCCCCGGCGGCCGGCACGCGGTGCGCGGCGCAGGTGCGCGCCCACGGCACACCGGTCCCCGTGGTCGTCGAGCGGGCCGACGACGAGCTCGTCGTCGCCCTCGACGACGGCGCGAGCCTGCGGGGTGTCGCGGCCGGGCAGTCGGTGGTGCTGTACGACGGCACGCGGGTGCTGGGCCAGGCGACGGTGCGCGCCTGCCTCCCGGTGGCGGTGCCCGCATGACCGCCGTCACCGGTGCCGGGCCTTGGCCCGGCACCGAC
Source organism: Cellulomonas sp. 73-92 (assembly GCF_001898175.1). Lineage (GTDB taxonomy): Bacteria > Actinomycetota > Actinomycetes > Actinomycetales > Cellulomonadaceae > Cellulomonas. Next base: position 276,153 of record NZ_MKTH01000018.1, on the reverse strand, counting down.
CCGCTGTCGGCCGCGGTCACCGTCGTCGGCGACCTGACCGACACCCCCTCGGACGTCGAGGGCCTGCCGTTCGCGCCGCTGCTCGTCGACCGCGGGCCGTGGGGCGAGGCGCTCGGCCGGTCGGTCGGGCTGCTCGTCGAGCTGCCGGCGGAGCTCGGCACGCACGGCTGGAGGCTCACCGACCACGCCGGCGGGGACCTGGCGCGCTCGCGGTCGTTCGCGCGGGAGGACCTCGACGCGCTGGCCGTCGCCGCGCACGGCTACGCCGGTCCGCTCGTCGTGCCCCTGCTGGGGCCGATCAGCCTCGCGGCGCGCGTGGACCTCGCCCACGGCGACCGGGTGCTGGCCGACCCGGCCGCACTGCGGGACGCCGCCGACTCCCTGGCGGCGGGCGTGGCGGAGCACCTGGCCGCCCTCGTCCGGGCCGTGCCCGGGGCGGTGCCGCGCGTGCTGCTGCACGAGCCGCTGCTGGCGCAGGCCGTGGCCGGCGTCATCCCGACGTTCTCGGGCCGCGGCCAGCTGCGGGCCCTGCACGGGCCGGTGGCCGCCGAGCGCGTCGGCGCGGTCGTCGCCGCGGCCCGGAGCGCCGGCGCGAGCGCGGTGACGCTGCACGTCGGTGCCGGTGGGGGAGTCGTCGGGGCGGCGAAGGCCGCCGGCGCCGACGCCGTCGGGCTGGACGTCGGCGGGCTCCCGGAGCCGGCGTGGGAGCGGGTCGCCACCGCGGTCGAGGAGGGGCTCGGGCTGTGGGCGCAGCTGCCTCCCGCCACGTCCTCGCAGCGCGAGGGCCGGGATCCGAAGGCCCATGCCGAGGCGCTCGTCGGGCCGTGGCGGCGGGTGGGCCTTCCCGCGGGCGCGCTGGCCGACGTGGTGCTCGTCGCCGGCCGCCCCGAGGCGCGCTGGTCCCCGGACGCGGCGCGCGCCGGGCTCGGCGACGCGGTGCGGGCCGCCCGGGCCGTCGTGGACGTCGCGCTGGCCTGAGACCCGCCTCAGCTGCCGGAGCTCTCGTACCGGGTCAGGCCGCGGCGGAACGCCCACCGTCCCAGCAGCAGGCACCACGCCGCGGCGACGGGTGTCAGCAGGCCGAGCCACGGGGCGCTGCCCAGGGACAGCACCGCGGTCGCCGGGAAGTAGCTCATGAACGCGTAGGGCAGCACCACGGACAGCACCAGGCGCACGGCGAGGCCGTAGATGCCCAGGGGGTACCGGGCCAGCTCGCCGAGCGTGTGGAAGGCGAAGGGGAACATCGACCAGGGCGTCTTCAGCCAGAAGGCGGAGCAGTTGGTGAGGATGTTGAGGCCGATCTTCACCAGCGGCGCGCACGCGAAGACGAGGGCCGCCGTCGCGATCCGGACAGGTGTCCAGGTCGCGTGGACGTGGACGAGCGCGGCGACGAACAGCGAGCCGCCGAGGACGAGGTTCCCCAGCCCGTTCATGCCGATCTGCGAGCTGAGCACCTGAAGCAGCGGCGAGAACGGCCGCACCAGCACCGTGTCCAGCCCGCCGAGGTTCACGGTCACCGCCATGGTCCACGCGCCCTGGGCCAGCAGCACGGCGACGCCCTCGGTCAGGGCGACGAGCGAGTAGATGAGGACGACGTCCCAGAACCGCCACCCGTTGATCTGAGGGATGGCCCGGAAGATCGCCCACAGGAAGACGAAGCCCATCCCCTGGGTGAGCAGCGCGGCCACGGACATGATCCAGAAGTCGCCCTCGTACTCCAGGGTGGCGCGCAGCTGCGCGCCCAGGCAGCGTCGGTAGAGCCAGAGGTTCCGTCGCACGTCAACCCCCGTGCACCGTGAGCTGGCGGCTCGCACCGCGCCACATCGCCCGCCCCAGCCACCACAGGCCGGCCGTCCACGCCGCCTGGACCGCGACCGCCCGCCACGCGGCGGCGCCGCTGAGGCCGCCCACGTAGAGCAGCGCCGGCGTCGAGGCCATCCCGGCGAACGGCAGGGCCGCCGCCAGCCCCTGCAGCCACCCGGGGAAGAACGCCAGCGGCACCAGCCCGCCGGAGAAGAGCGTGACGAGCGCGATGCGGGCGGACTGCACCCCGACGTAGTTCCGCGTCCAGAAGACGACGAGGGCGGAGACGTACACGATGCCGAACCGCAGCGGCATGACCAGCACGGCGGAGACCGCGAACGGGACGACGCCGCCGCGGGCCGGTGCGGGGACCCCGCCGAAGAGGGCGGCCGCCGCCGCGGCCACGACGAGCCCGGTGCCCAGCTCGTAGACGCCGAAGCCGAGCGCCTCGGCGAACCGGGACTTCTGGTAGTCCACCGGGCGCACCAGGTCCATGGCGACGTCGCCCTGCTGGATGCGGCCCGCCATGCGGTAGTCGACGTAGCTCGAGACGAGCGAGCCGGCCACGAACGCGACGAGCAGGTAGGCCCTCATCGCGGGCCAGTCGAAGCCGCGCACCGTGCCCGCCGCCAGGACGGAGCGCCACAGGTAGAGCATCGCCACGGCGGCGAGCGTCGTGGCGAGCAGCCCGAACAGGAAGCTCGTCTGGTACGCGACGAGGCTGCGGAACGCGGCGCGGCTCATCGCCCGGTAGGCGCGGGTGGCGCGGCGGAGGCCCACCGCGGGCGCGACGCCCGCCGCGAGCGCCGTCACGTGCCCGTCCGCTCGCCGGGCGCGGCGTCCAGCTGCCCGGCGTACATCCGGCGCACCACGTCCTCGATCGCCGGCTCCTCGATCCGCAGGTCGACGACCTCGGCCTCCTGCTGCAGCGCGCTCAGCACGGCAGCGGCGGTGTGGGCGAGGGGGTCGAACGCGACGGCGACACCGAGCCCGTCGCGCTCCTCCGTGACGGTGGCGCCCGGCAGGCGTGCCGCGACGCCCGACAGCGAGACCGGCCGGGACGCCAGGTCGGCGTGCATGACGCGCTCCCGCGCGTAGGTCTCGATCACCTGGCGCAGGCCGCCGTCGTGGACGATCCGGCCCTGGTCGATGATGACCAGGCGCGAGCACACGTCCTCGATGTCCCCGAGGTCGTGCGTGGTGAGCACCAGCGTGGTGCCACCGGCGACGACCTGTCGCAGGAACGTCCGCAGGCGGTCCTTCACCTCGATGTCGAGGCCGATCGTCGGCTCGTCGAGGTAGACGATGGGCGGGGCGTGCAGCAGCGCGGCCGCGAGGTCGCAGCGCATGCGCTGGCCGAGGGACAACCGGCGCGCGGTCGAGTCCAGGAGGTCGCCGATCTGCAGCATCTCGACGAGCCGGTCGAGGTTCTCGCGGTACTCGGCGGCGCCGAGCCCGTGCATGTCGCGCAGCAGCTCGAACGAGTCGCGCACCGGCAGGTCCCACCACAGGCTCGTCCGCTGGCCGAACACGACACCGACCCCCCGCGCGTTCTCGATGCGGTGGCGGTGCGGCACGATGCCGTTGACCCGCACCTCGCCCGACGTGGGCACGAGGATGCCGGTCAGCAGCTTGATCGTCGTCGACTTGCCGGCCCCGTTCGGGCCGACGTAGGCGACCGCCTCGCCGGCGTCGACACGCAGGCTGATGCCGTCGACCGCGGCCTTCTCGGTGTACCGGCGCTCGACGAGGTGGCGGAGCGAGCCCGCCAGGCCGGGTCCCTTGTCGGGGCGTCGGAAGACCTTGCGGAGGTCGTCCGCCTCGATGCGTGCCACGCGGGCACGTTACGAGACGTCGACGGCACCCGTCCACGCCGAATGCCCGCGCGGGGAGCCCCACGGGATGCCGTGCTCCGCGAGGAGCGCGCGCAGCGCGTCGCTCGCCTCGTCGTCCAGCCCGGCCCCGGCCGCGACCTCCGCGCGCGACAGGCGGCGCAGGTCCTCCAGGTGCCCGATCCCCAGGCCGCGCAGGCGTTGCGTCGCGGCCGCCGGCAGCCGCCCCTCGATGACCTCCATCGGGTGGAGCACGGCGTCCGGCCGCGGCGGGAAGCCCCGGTCGAACTCCGCCACCCGCTCCGGGTCGACGACGAACACCGGGTCCTCGTGGAATTCCCCGGTCACGCCGTCGAGTCCGCCCGGCACCAGCGGCAGGGCCATGAGCGCGTCGAACGACGCGCCGCCGGGCGCGGTGATCCCGACGGCGGCGGCGGGCCGGAAGCCGAAGCGGGGGTAGTAGTCCGGGTGCCCGTACACGACGACCGCGCGGTGCCCGAGCTCGGCCGCGGCCGCCAGGGTGTGACGCATGAGCGCGCCCCCGATGCCGTCGCCCTGGCGGTCCGGCCGCACGCTGAGCGGCCCGAACGTCAGCACCGGGTGCTCGGCCCCGGTCGTCGGCTCGACCACGCGGGCGCGGGAGTACACGACGTGGCCGACGAGCTCCCCGTCGACCTCGGCGACGACGTCCAGCTCCGGCACCAGCGCCGGGCTGCCGCGCAGCAGGTGGACCACGAGGTGCTCGTCGCAGCGCGGGGCGAACAGCCCCCAGAAGGCGTCGCGCGTCAGCTCCTCGACGGCCCGGTGGTCGGCCGGCCCCTCGCGCCGGATCGTCATCGTCACGGCGGCGAGTGTGGTCCACCGTCGGACGGACCACCAGGCGAATTGCCCGCGAGGCTCCTGGTCGTGGCTGTGGGTGGTGGGCGCCATGATGGGTCGGTGAGCGACGCGACGCGGCCCCAGGACGCCACGAAGCCCGACGAAGCCACCGCGCACGCGCAGGCTCTGCCGCGGGCGCGGGACGAGTGGACGGCGCTCGCGGAGAAGGTCGAGGCCGATCGCGTCGCGTACTACGAGAAGGACGCGCCGGTCTCGTCGGACGCGGAGTACGACCAGCGCCTGCGCCGCCTCGCCGAGCTCGAGGCGGAGTTCCCGGAGCTGGCCGGCCCGACGAGCCCGACGCAGACGGTCGGCGGCGCCGCGACCACCACGTTCGCCTCGGTGCAGCACGTCGAGCGGATGCTGTCGCTGGACAACGTGTTCTCGCGGGACGAGCTGTTCGCGTGGGCCGAGCGCGTGCACCGCGACCTCGAGCAGGCCGACGACCTGCACTGGCTGTGCGAGCTGAAGATCGACGGGCTGGCGATCGCGCTGCTGTACGAGAAGGGCCGGCTGGTCCGCGCCGCGACGCGGGGTGACGGGCGGGTCGGCGAGGACGTGACCGCCAACGTCCGCACCATCGCGACCGTGCCGGACCGGCTGGCGGGCGACCCGGCCGGCCACCCTGACCTCATCGAGGTGCGCGGGGAGGTGTTCTTCCCCGTCGCCGAGTTCGCCCGGCTCAACGAGGCGCAGGTCGCCGTGGGCAAGGCGCCGTTCGCCAACCCCCGCAACGCCGCCGCGGGGTCGCTGCGCCAGAAGGACGCCGGGGTCACCGCGAGCCGGCCGTTGCGCGTCTACGCCCACGGCTTCGGCGCGCTGCGGTGGGCCGAGGGCCGCGAGCGCGTCATCGAGCGGCAGTCCCAGGTGTACGAGCTGCTCAGCGAGTGGGGCGTGCCGACGAGCGGGCACAACCGCGTGGTGGCCGGCAGCGCCGCCGTCTGGGAGATGGTCGAGCACTACGGCGAGCACCGGCACGACGTCGAGCACGAGATCGACGGCATCGTCGTCAAGGTCGACGAGCTGGCGATGCAGCGGCGCCTCGGCGCCACCAGCCGTGCCCCGCGCTGGGCGATCGCCTACAAGTACCCGCCGGAGGAGGTCAACACCCGGCTGCTGGACATCCAGGTCGGCATCGGGCGCACTGGCCGGGCCACGCCGTTCGCGGTGCTGGAGCCCGTGTTCGTCTCGGGCAGCACGGTGGGGCGGGCGACCCTGCACAACCGGGAGGTCGTCAAGGCCAAGGGCGTGCGGATCGGCGACATGGTGGTGCTGCGCAAGGCCGGGGACGTCATCCCGGAGATCGTCGGGCCCGCCCCGGCCGCCCCCGACGACACCGTGGAACGCGTCGAGTGGCACATGCCCAAGGCGTGCCCGGTGTGTGGCACGCCGCTGCGGCCCATGCGCGAGGGCGACATCGACCTGCGCTGCCCGAACGCCCGCTCGTGCCCCGCGCAGGTGCTCGGCCGGCTGGACCACATCGGCTCGCGCGGCGGGCTGGACATCGAGGCGCTCGGCGAGGTGACGGCCGGTGCGCTGACGCGGCCTGAGGTGCCGTCCACCCCACCCGTGCCCACCGAGGCGTACCTCTTCGACCTGGTCGGCTACCCCGCGGGCGCGCCCGACGAGGAGAAGGCGGCGGTCCGCGCGGCCAGCGCGGCGCTGCTGGCGCAGGTCGAGGTCGTCGTCCGCGACCCCGAGACCGGCCTGCCGCGGGAGGACGAGGGTGGCGTGGCCCGCCGCCGGGCACCGTTCCGCCGGCAGCTCAAGCACTCGCGCGCCGCGGTGGCGGCCGCGGCGGCGGAGGGGCGGACCCTGCCGGAGTGGGAGCCGTCGGAGCAGGCCCGGACCCTGCTCGACGAGCTCGACGGCGCCAAGACCAAGGAGCTCTGGCGCGTCCTGGTGTCGCTGAGCATCCGCAACGTCGGCCCTACCGCGGCCCGGGCGCTGGCGGCCGAGCTCGGCACGATGGACGCGCTGTGGTCCCTCGTCACCGGCGGTGCCGCCCTGGGTGAGCCGGGCCAGCCCGCCGTCGGTGACGTCGCGGCGGTGCCCGACGAGGCCCGCGCGGCGGCCATGGCCACGCTCGCCGAGGTCGAGGGCGTCGGCCCGGTGATCGCGCAGTCGATCGTCGACTGGTTCGCCGGGCCGGACTCCGGCTGGCACCGCGAGATCGTCGAGCGCTGGCGCGCCGCCGGCGTTGTCATGCGCGACGAGCGCGACGAGACGACACCGCGGACGCTCGAGGGGCTGACCGTCGTGGTGACCGGCAGCCTGCAGCGGTTCAGCCGGGACGAGGCGAAGGAGGCGATCCTCGCGCGCGGCGGCAAGGCCGCGGGGTCGGTGTCGAAGAGCACCGACTACGTCGTCGTCGGCGAGAACGCGGGCTCGAAGGAGACCAAGGCCCGCGAGCTCGGCCTGACGATCCTCGACGAGGACCGGTTCGTGCGGCTCCTCGACGGCGGGCCGGCAGCGCTGACGGACGCCTGAGTGGGCAGAATGGCGCCGTGGTTGCCATCCGGGTGGCGCGGCCCGACGACGTCGTCGCGGTCGGCGCCCTGACCGCCGAGGCGTACCTCGCGGACGGCCTCATCGCGGACGAGGACGACTACGCCGCCGAGCTGCGGGACGCGCAGCGGCGTGCCGACGAGGCGGTGCTGCTCGTCGCGATGGCGCCGACCCCGGACGGGCGCGAGGCCGTCGTCGGGACGATCACCGTGGCGCCCTACGGCTCGTCGTACGCGGAGATCGCCGAGCCGGGCGAGGTGGAGCTGCGGATGCTCGCGGTGGCGCCCGAGGCCCGGCACCACGGCGTCGCCGTGCAGCTCATGCGCGCCGCGCAGCGGGAGGCGCTGGCGCGCGACGCGCGCAGGCTCGTGCTGTCGACGCTCGACGCGATGGCCGCCGCCCAGCGGCTCTACGACCGGCTCGGCTTCGTGCGCGAGCCGGAGCGCGACTGGGGCCACGAGGTGGTCCACCTGCGCGTCTACACCTGGGCACCGCCCGAGGCGCCCGGGGCGCTCGTCGAGGCCGCGACCTGGCCGGCGGCGCGGACGGTGGTGACCGCCGACGGCTGGCGCGCCGGCCTCTCCGGCGGCTTCACACGGCGCGCCAACTCGGCCCTGCCCTCCGGTCGCCCCGCCGACCTCGGCGGCGCCCTCGCGCGGGTCGAGGCCGTGTACGCCGCGGCGGGCCTGCCGCCGACCGTCCGGGTGGGCAGCGGCGCCCCGGCCGGTCTCGGTGAGCACCTGTCCGCCCACCGGTACGCCGAGCGGGCGCGGACCGACGTGCTGGTGCGGGCGGCCGGCGAGGTGGGACCGGCCGCGCCCGGCCCCGGCTGGTCTGGCCACACCCACGTGGCCGACGAGCCCGACGACGCCTGGCTGCGCGCCTTCCTCGGGGTCAAGAACGGCGTGGACCACGCGGACGTCGCCCGCGCGGTGCTCACGGGTGCGCCGGCGCAGTACCTGACGGCGACGTCCGGCGGCGAGACGGTGGGCACCCTGCGCGTCGCGTTCGCCGAGCAGTGGGCGGCGCTCTCGTGCCTGGCGGTGTCGCCGGACGCCCGGCGCCACGGGCTCGGCCGGACGTTGACGCGGCACGGCCTCGCGCTCGCGGCGCGGCACGGCGCCAGCAGGGTGTTCCTCCAGGTCGAGGCCGCGAACGCGGCCGCGGCGGCGCTGTACGCGCAGCTGGGGTTCGTCGTGGCCGACGGGTACGCCTACCTCGTCAGGGAGGACGGATGACCGCCGCGCTGGGCGTGGGGATGGTGGGTTACGCCTTCATGGGCGCGGCCCACTCGCAGGCGTGGCGCAACGCGCACCGGTTCTTCGACCTCCCGCTGACGCCGCGCATGGCCGTGCTTGGCGGGCGCACCGAGGACGCGGTGCGGGCGGCGGCCGGGCGGTTGGGCTGGGCGGACGTCGAGACCGACTGGCGCCGGCTCGTCGTGCGCGACGACGTCGACCTCGTCGACATCGGCACGCCGGGCGACACCCACGCCGAGATCGCGATCGCCGCGCTCGAGGCGGGCAAGCACGTGCTGTGCGAGAAGCCGCTCGCCAACACCGTGGCGGAGGCGCAGGCCATGGCCGCGGCCGCGGCGGCACACCCGGAGCTCGTGGCGATGACCGGTTTCACGTACCGGCGGATGCCGGCCATCCAGCTCGCGCGCCGGCTCGTCGAGCAGGGCCGGATCGGCACGGTGCGCCACGTCCGGGCGCAGTACCTCCAGGACTGGCTGGCCGACGAGCGGGCGCCGTGGGTGTGGCGCGTGGACCGGGAGCAGGCCGGGTCGGGCGCGCTCGGGGACGTCGGCGCGCACGTCGTCGACCTCGCGCAGTTCGTCACGGGGGAGTCGCTCACCGGCGTCTCGGCCATGCTCGAGACGTTCGTCCGGGAGCGTCCCGTGCCGACGTCGCTGCACGGCCTCGGCGGCACGGTCACGCCGGACAGCCCGCTGCGCCCGGTGACCGTCGACGACGCGGCGGCCTTCCTCGGCCGGCTGTCCGGCGGCGGCATGGCCGTGTTCGAGGCGACGCGGTTCGCCTGGGGTCGGCGCAACCAGATCCGGCTCGAGGTGAACGGCTCGTCGGGCTCGCTGGCCTTCGACCTCGAGGACATGAACGGGCTGCTCTTCTTCGACGCGACGGAGCCGGCGGAGACGGCCGGATTCCGTCGTATCGACGTCACGCAGCCTGGACATCCCTACGGCGGCTCGTGGTGGCCGCCGGGTCACGCGCTGGGATACGAGCACGCGTTCACCCACCAGGTGGTGGACCTCGTCCGCGGCGTGGCGGCACACGAGCACCCGGCGCCGACGTTCGCGGACGGGCTTCAGGTGCAGCGGGTGCTGGACGCGGTCGAGCGCTCGGCGGCCGACGACAGCCGGTGGGCGCCGGTGGTCGCGCCGGCCTGACCGGCTCCCTGTCGTCGAGCCGTCCTGGACGACGAGCTCAGCCCTCGTACCAGCACGGGAGACCGGCCCGGCGGATACTGGCGCCGTGATCTCGGTGTCGGCAGCGGAGCGGCTCGCGCTCGCGGGGCTCGTCTGGCACCCGGGTGCCGGCGACAGGTTCACGATCCGCTCGGCCGAGCTCATGAGCCAGGTCTTCACCATCAGCGACATGGTCGTGGAGCCGCGCGAGTACCCGACGGGGACCGTGCTGGGCTTCAACGGCACCACCGAGTGGGCCCTCGACTCGGTGCAGCAGGACGACGCGTTGTGGCTGCCGCGCGAGGACCAGCTGCGTGAGCTGCTTGGCCGCTCGTTCCGCAGCCTCGCGCGCTCGACGACGGGACGCTTCGAGGTGCTCATCGAGGTCCCGGGGCGGCCCGAGCAGGTGTTCGGCTCCGACAACCCGGCCGACGCCTACGCCGAGGCGCTGCTCGCGCTCATGGCCTCCGTGACCGCCTGAGGGTGCGCCGACGCCGAGCACGACGAGGAGCGGCGGCGCGCGGAGCTGCGGGGACATGTGGCGCACGGCTCGAGGCTGCGCGCCGAGCGGTCCGGCCACGCCGGCCTGCTGACCGGGCGTCTCTGCTGGTCAGAAGGGTGGGTTGTCGGGGATGGCGTGGTGGTGGGTGTCGAGCTTTTGGGTGTGGCCGTTCTGGCCGGGGGTGACGCGGTAGGCGAGGCCGGCGGGGGTGCGCCACTCGAACACGCCGGGGGTCACTTGTCGCAGGGTGAAGCCGCCGTCGGTCTTCAGGCGGTGGCACCGGCTGGACAGGGGTCCCAGGTTGTCCGCTGCTGTGGTGCCAGCCACGGGTGAGCCGTTGGCGGGGGTGCCGTGGTACTCGGTGGTGTGGTCGATGTCGCAGCGGTGCCCGGGCACACTGCAGCCGGGACCGGCGCAGACCTGGTCGCGGGCCAGCACGTGCTCGGCCAGGGCGGCCGGTGGCCGGTAGCGGGTGCGTCCGACGTCCAGCACGGCGCCGGTCAGCGGGTCGGTGACGATGCGTCGCCAGGTTCCCCCGAGGGCCAGGGCGCGGGCTTGGTCGGCGGGGACGGGTCCCAGCCCGGCCAGCTCACCCGGGTTGTCGTCCAACCCCATCAACGTGGACAAGGCGACGGTGACGTCGATGCGGACCTTGGGGATCCGGATGCTGGGGGCGGCCCGCCCCGGCGGACGAGCCGCGTCGACCGGTGCGCCGTCAAGCTCCTGTTCGACCTCGTCCGGCTCCTGGCCGGTCTCGTCCGGTTCCAGCCCGATCACGTCCGGATCGGGGCTCGTGACACGCTCAGGTGACAAGCCGGTGCTCGCGCCGGCGTCGCGTGCCGGGCCGCTTCCAGCGACGCCCGGCACTGCTACGCCAACACCCGCACCCGCCGCCAGGCACGCACCGGCCAGCAGGGCGGTGCCGGTGGCCAGGTCGGTCAGGGTGTCGGCGCGTAGCTGGTCCAGGGTGCGGGGGTCCCCGGCGGCGCGGGCGGCGCGGGCGGTGGCTTCCAGGGTGCCGTCGATCCGGGCCGCATCCGTGGCCGGCAGGACGGCCCACAGGCCGGCCATCCCGTCCGGCAGCCGACGCGGATGGCACACGTGCCGGGCCGCCAACGCCTTCGGCAACCGCACCGCGGCATCCAGCGGATCGATCGCCAGCAGGGCCCGGTCGATGTCGGCGGCCAGTTGCGTCGGGGTGCGCGTCGGCGCGTCTGGGAGCACCTGCTCCAGGACCGGCCAGGACAGCTGGTAGGCCCGGTCAGCCAACCGGTCGCTCAGCACCCGCAGCTTGGCAAGATCGAGCAGGCCGTCGCGGACCGCGTCGGCCACCGGCAACAGCTGCGCACCCAACGCCCGCCCATCACGCACCAGCCGGGCCGCGGCCGGACGTGACCAGCCCAACCGCATCGCCAGCTCATCCCCGGCCACACACGTGCGCGAGGGCACCGGCTGGCGCCATAGCGGGTTCATCGACGCCCGCCGCGACAGCTCACCCGCCGCCAACGCACCCAGCAGGTGATCGAACGCGGCCTGCCGGGCGGCTGCCGCCACCGTCTCCACCAACAGCTCATCACCGGCCGAGGACAAGTCCACCCGCTCCAGCACACCCGCCAGTCCGGACCCCGGGGTGATCGCCGCCAGACACGACGCCGACAACCACGGCACCTCATCCAGTGACCCCTCGACCTGCGGGTCAACCACGATGCCGGGCTCGGCACCGCCCGGGTCCCACATCGACAGCGACGGCCCGACCAGCCCGGCCGGGGCGATCTCCGCGGCGCACTCGGCGCCGGCTCGGTGCGACTCCGACGGCCACGACACGAACCTCAGCAGCGCCTCAACCTCGGGGCTGATCTCGATACCCGGTTCGGCACCCGCGTCGGCGGGATCCCACCAGGCATCACCCAACGGATCGAACAGCCACCACCAGTCATCAGCCGGCGGCTCGTCGGACCGCGCATCGCGATCGTCGACCAGCGCGGTCCCACCCGGGTCTCTGGACACGACCACGCGATCCTCGTTGACCTCCGCACGCGGGTCGTGGGGCAGCATGACGCCGTCCCTGACGACCTCTAGCGGTGCGAACATGTGTTCGATGATACGCCGGGTCACCGACATCTGTCCAGGTCAAACCCCCAATTCGTCGTCCGCCGGCGGCTGAACGTCCGCCCGGGGCCGCCGAGCCCGAGGCCGGGAAGGGCGGCCCGGACGGCTTCACTAGACTCGCCCCATGTCCACCCCCTGGCGCGACGAGGTCGCGCGCGTGGCAGGCCTTGCGCGGATCGACCTGAAGCCCGACGAGCTCGACCGGCTCGCCGGCGAGCTCGAGGTCATCGTGCAGTCCGTCGCGCGTGTGAGCGAGGTCGCCACCCCCGACGTCCCCGCCACCAGCCACCCGCTCCCGCTGACCAACGTCTTCCGAGCCGACGAGCCCGAGACGCCGCTGGACCGCGACGAGGTGCTGGCGATGGCGCCGGCGCAGGAGGACGGCAAGTTCCTCGTCCCGCAGATCCTCGGGGAGGACGCATGAGCGACCTGACGCGCCTGAGCGCGGCGGCCCTGGCGGAGGCGCTGACCAGCGGCGAGGTCTCGTCCGTCGAGGCCACCCAGGCACACCTGGACAGGATCGCGGCGGTGGACGGCCCGGTGCACGCGTTCCTCCACGTCTCGTCCGACGAGGCGCTGGCGACCGCCCGGGGCGTCGACGAGGCTAGGGCCAAGGGCGAGAGCCTCCATCCGCTGGCCGGCGTGCCGATCGCCGTCAAGGACGTCGTCGTGACGCGCGGCCTGCCGACGACGGCCGGGAGCCGGATCCTCGAGGGCTGGATCCCGCCCTACGACGCCACGCTGGTCACCAAGATCAAGGCGGCGCGCCTGCCGATCCTGGGCAAGACGAACATGGACGAGTTCGCCATGGGCAGCTCGACCGAGCACAGCGGGTACGGCAACACGCACAACCCGTGGGACCTCGACCGCATCCCCGGCGGCTCGGGCGGCGGCAGCGCCGCGGCAGTGGCGGCCTACGAGGCGCCGCTGGCCATCGGCACCGACACCGGCGGCTCGATCCGCCAGCCGGCCGCCGTCACCGGCACGGTCGGCGTCAAGCCCACCTACGGCAGCGTGTCCCGCTACGGCCTGATCGCCCTGGCGAGCAGCCTCGACCAGGCCGGACCCGTGACGCGGACCGTCCTCGACGCCGCCCTGCTCCATGAGCTGATCGCCGGCCACGACCCGCACGACTCCACCTCGCTCACCGACCCGGTCGGCGACTACGTGGCGCAGGCACGACGAGGGCTGGCCGGCGACGTGGCGGGCATGAGGGTCGGCGTCGTCAAGGAGCTCAGCGGCGAGGGGTACCAGCCCGGCGTCCTGGCCCGCTTCGAGGAGTCGCTCGAGCTGCTGCGGCAGGCCGGCGCCGAGATCGTCGAGGTCTCCTGCCCGCACTTCGAGTACGCCCTGGCGGCCTACTACCTGATCCTCCCGGCCGAGGCGAGCAGCAACCTCGCCAAGTTCGACGGCATGCGCTACGGCCTGCGCGTCGAGCCGACCGAGGGCCCGGTGACCGCCGAACGCGTCATGGCCGCCACCCGCGGCCAGGGCTTCGGCGACGAGGTCAAGCGCCGCATCATCCTCGGCACCTACGCCCTCTCCGCCGGCTACTACGACGCCTACTACGGCAGTGCCCAGAAGGTCCGCACCCTCATCCAGCGCGACTTCGCCGCGGCGTTCGAGGAGGCCGACGTCCTCGTCTCCCCGACGGCGCCGACCACGGCGTTCAAGCTCGGCGAGAAGCTCGACGACCCGCTCGCGATGTACCTCAACGACGTCGCCACCATCCCCGCCAACCTGGCGGGCGTCCCGGGCATGTCGGTGCCGTCGGGCCTGTGCGAGGACGGCCTGCCCGCCGGCTTCCAGGTGATCGCGCCGGCCCGCCAGGACGCGCGGCTCTACCGCGTCGGGGCGGCCGTCGAGGCGCTCCTCGAGGCCCGCTGGGGCGGTCCGATCCTGACGAAGGCACCGGAGCTGGAGGCTTCCAAGTGAGCGACACCCTCGTCGACTACGACGACGCCGTGGCCCGGTACGACACGGTCTTCGGGATCGAGGTCCACGTCGAGCTCGGCACCCGCACCAAGATGTTCGACGCCGCCGAGCAGGGCTTCGGCGCCGACCCGAACACGCAGGTCACCCCGGTGAGCCTCGGCCTGCCCGGCGCCCTGCCGGCCGTCAACGGCACCGCCGTCGAGTACGCGATCCGCATCGGCCTGGCGCTGAACTGCACCATCGCGGAGAGCTGCCGCTTCGCGCGGAAGAACTACTTCTACCCGGACGTCCCGAAGAACTTCCAGACGAGCCAGTACGACGAGCCCATCGCGCACGACGGCTGGGTCGACGTCGAGCTCGAGGACGGCACGGTGTTCCGCGTCGACATCGAGCGCGCCCACATGGAGGAGGACGCCGGCAAGAACACGCACGTCGGCGGCGCCACCGGGCGCATCCACGGCGCGATCTACTCGCTCGTCGACTACAACCGCGCCGGCGTGCCGCTGGTCGAGATCGTCACCAGGCCGGTGACCGGCGCCGGCGAGCGCGCCCCCGAGGTGGCCCGCGCCTACGTCCAGACCCTCCGCGACATGTTCCGTGCCCTGGAGGTCTCCGAGGCGCGCATGGAGCGCGGCAACGTCCGGGCGGACGTCAACGTGTCCCTGCGTCCCTCGTCGGACAGCCCGCTGGGCACCCGGACCGAGACGAAGAACGTCAACTCGTTCCGCTCCATCGAGCGCGCGGTGCGCTACGAGATCTCGCGCCAGGCAGCGGTGCTGGACGCCGGTGGCCAGATCGTCCAGGAGACCCGGCACTGGCACGAGGACACGGGCCACACGACGAGCGGGCGCATCAAGTCCGACGCCGAGGACTACCGCTACTTCCCCGAGCCGGACCTCGTGCCGATCGTCCCGGACCGGGCGTGGATCGAGGAGATCCGCGCGAACCTGCCCGAGCTCCCCGCGGCTCGTCGGCGGCGGCTCCAGGCGGACTGGGGCTACGCCGACCCGGAGATGCGGGACGTGGTCAACGCCGGCGCGGTGGAGCTCATCGAGCTGACCGTCGCCGCAGGTTCCAGCCCGGCCGCTGCCCGCAAGTGGTGGATGGGCGAGCTGGCCCGCACCGCCAAGGAGCGCGGCGTCGAGCTCGAGGAGCTGCCCGTCACGCCGCAGCAGATCGGCGCCCTCCAGGCGCTGGTCGACGACGGCCGCCTCACCGACAAGCTGGCGCGCCAGGTGCTCGAGGGCGTGCTGGCCGGCGAGGGTGACCCGGAGGCGGTCGTCGCCGCGCGCGGCCTCGAGGTCGTGTCCGACGACGGCCCGCTGCTGGCCGCCATCGACCAGGCGCTCGCCGCGCAGCCGGACGTCGTCGCCAAGATCCAGGGCGGCAACCTCGGCCCGGTCGGGGCGATCATCGGCGCGGTGATGAAGGCCACCCGGGGTCAGGCGGACGCGGCGCGCGTGCGCGAGCTCGTCCTGGAGCGGGTGCAGTCCTGACCCACGCCGGCAACCTGCAGGTCACACGCCGTCCGTAGCATCGGGACCATGGACAAGCCGACCCTGCAGGGAGAGATGCTCGTGCTCCGCCCCCTCGTCGCGGGCGACGCCGACGGCGTGTGGGAGATCGTCAGCGACCCCGAGTCGCGGCGCATGGCGGGCACCACGCGGGACTGGGCCCGCGCCGACGTCGACCGCTGGCTGCGCACGGTGCGGGCGTCCGACGAGCGGATCGACCTCGCGGTGACGGCGAACGGGTCCGACGAGTACCTCGGCGAGATCGTCCTCGAGGGGATCGATCCCGTGGTGCGCTCGGCGGGGTTGCGGCTGACGATGCGTCCGGCGTACCGGGGCCGCGGCTACGGCACGGAGGCGATCCTCCTGGTGCTGGGCATGGCGTTCGACGGGCTCGGGCTGCACCGCGTCGGCGCCGTGGTGCCGGCCATCAACGCGCGCGGCAAGTCGCTGTACGAGAACCTCGGGTTCCGGGTCGAGGGTCGGTTGCGGGACTCCTTCCGCGACGGCAAGGGCTGGACCGACGGGCTGGTCATGGGGCTGCTGGAGGACGAGTACCGTGCCTCGCAACTGCCGGCCAGCACGCCTGAGAGGGCCTGAACGCTTGCTCACCGTCACCGTCCCCACGCCCGACCTGCTGGACCGCCTCGCCGACCTGACCGACCGGGTGCGGCTCGTGCTGTGGGACCTCGTGCACCCGCTGCCCGACGAGGTCGCCGCCCAGGTCGAGATGGTCGTCATCCCGCACTACTTCGTGCGTCCGGGCGGGTTCGACGTGCTGCGGACGCTGCCGAACCTGCGGCTGGTGCAGCTGCCGAGCGCGGGCTTCGAGCACGCGGTGCCGCACGTGCCGGCCGGGGTGACCGTGTGCAACGGCCGCGGTGTGCACTCCACCGGCACCGCCGAGCTCGCGGTGGCGCTGATCCTGGCGGCGCAGCGCGGCCTCGTCGGCTCGGTGCGCGCGATGGACGCCGGCGAGTGGCACAACCCGTTCGGCCCGTCGCTGGCCGACCGTCACGTGCTCGTCGTCGGCGCCGGCTCGGTCGCCGAGGCGGTCGTCGCACGCCTGGCGCCGTTCGAGGTGGCGATCACGCAGGTGGCGCGCACGGCCCGGGGACCCGTCCACGGGGTCGACGAGCTCCCGGCGCTGGTCGCGGACGCGGACGTCGTCGTCCTCACGGTCCCGCTCGACGAGAGCACCCACCACCTGGTCGACGCCGACCTGCTGGCGCGCATGAAGGACGGCGCGCTCCTGGTCAACGTCGCCCGCGGCAGGGTGGTCGACACGGACGCGCTGCTGGCGGAGCTGGTGGCCGGGCGGCTGCGCGCGGCCCTCGACGTCACGGACCCCGAGCCGCTCCCCGCGGACCACCCGCTCTGGCACGCGCCGAACGCCCTCATCACGGCCCACCAGGGCGGCAACACCGACGCGACCTTCCCGCGCGTGGCCGCGCTCGTGCGCCGTCAGCTGGAGACGCTGCTGGCGGGCGACGAACCGGTCAACGTCGTCGCCCGCACCTGAGAGCGGCCCCTAGGACGCGGCGCCGGCGAAGCTGCGGACCTCCGCGAGCACGGCGTCCGCGATCTGCGTCAGCGGGCGCGTCTCGCCGGGGCTGATCCACTGCTGGAACGCGATGCTGAAGACCGTCGAGGTGGTCTCGGCCGCCACCGCGGCCGCGGGGTCGGCGATGCCGCGGTCGAGCAGCGCCCCGCGCATCGCCGCCGCGACGGTGGCGCGCTTGTGCCGCTCCCGCTCCTGCAACGCCGGGTTGGCGTCGATCACCGCCTGGCGGGCGCGGGCGAAGGCGCGCCGCTCCTCGCCGAAGAAGGCACCCGCCGAGCGCAGCGCCGAGGCGACGACCTCGAACGGCGTCGCCCCGGGCGGTGCCGCGGCCGCCCCGTCGAGGAACGCCTGCCGGTACCGCTCCTGGCCGTCGAAGAGCACCTCGCGCTTGTCGGCGAAGTGACGGAAGAAGGTGCGCTCGGTCACGCCGACGGCCTCCGCGATCTCGGCCGCCGTCGTCTGCTCGAAGCCGCGCGTGGTGAACAGCTCGAGCGCGGCTCGCGCCAGCCGCTCCCGCGTCCCCGGTTCCCATCGCGCCATGGCGACGAGTGTAGTGATGACAGCGACTGACGTCAGGCGTACAGTGATGACTGTCACTGACATCAAGCCAAGGAGATCGTCATGCGCGTCTTCGTCACCGGGGCGACGGGGTGGATCGGGTCCGCCGCCGTCGACGAGCTGCTCGCCGCGGGCCACCACGTCACGGGCCTGGCACGCTCCGACGCCTCAGCGGCGGCGCTGCAGGCCAAGGGTGCCGCAGTCCGTCGCGGCGACGTCGACGACCTCGACGCCCTGCGGGCGGGCGCCGACGCCGCCGATGCCGTGCTCCACCTCGCCTACAAGCACGACTGGAGCGACGTCGCCGCCTCGATGGCGAGCGAGCGCGCGGCGGTGCAGACCATCGGCGAGACGCTGGCCGGCACCGGCAGGCCCTTCCTCTTCGCCTCCGGCGTCGCCGCGCTCGCCCCCGGGCGCCCCGCCACGGAGGACGACCCCTCGCCGCACCACGGTCCCGGCTCGCCGCGCGGCGGTGCCGAGAACCTCGCGTTCGACTTCGTCGGGCAGGGCGTGCACAGCGTCGCGCTCCGGTTCTCCCCGACCGTGCACGGCATGGGCGACCACGGCTTCATCGCCCGGATCGCCCAGATCGCCCGCGAGAAGGGCGTGTCCGGCTACCCCGGTGAGGGCACCAACCACTGGGCCGCCGTGCACCGCTCCGACGCCGCGCGCCTCGTCGCCCTCGCCCTGGCCCAGGCCCCCGCCGGGGCCCGCGTGCACGCGGTCGGCGAGGAGGCGGTGCCGAGCCGGGCCATCGCGGAGGCGATCGGCGCCGCGCTGCGCCTGCCCGTCACGTCGGTCGCGCCCGACGACGTCGCGGAGCACTTCGGCTGGATCGGCACCTTCTTCGGCATGGAGCTGTCGGCGACGAGCGCCGCGACGCGCGAGCTGCTCGGCTGGTCCCCGACGGGTCCGACGCTGCTCGAGGACATCGCCGCCGGCGCCTACGGCGCCGCGTGACGCGCCGGCCGCGGGTCGAGGCGCGGACGTTCGGTGCTTGTGGGCTGAGACGGACGTACCGTGGGATGCCATGAGCCGTCCGCTGCGCTCCAACACCTCGACCCGCGGCCGCAACATGGCCGGAGCCCGCGCCCTGTGGCGCGCCACCGGCATGGGTGCGGAGGACTTCGGCAAGCCGATCATCGCGATCGCGAACTCGTACACGCAGTTCGTCCCGGGCCACGTCCACCTCAAGGACATGGGTGACCTGGTGGCCTCCGCGATCCGCGAGGCCGGCGGCGTCGCCAAGGAGTTCAACACGATCGCCGTCGACGACGGCATCGCGATGGGCCACGACGGGATGCTCTACAGCCTGCCGAGCCGCGACCTCATCGCGGACTCCGTCGAGTACATGGTCCAGGCCCACACCGCCGACGCGCTCGTCTGCATCTCCAACTGCGACAAGATCACGCCGGGCATGCTCAACGCCGCGCTCCGGCTCAACATCCCGGCGATCTTCGTCTCCGGCGGCCCGATGGAGGCCGGCAAGGCGGTCGTCGCGGACGGCGTCGCCAAGACCCACCTCAACCTCATCAACGCGATCAACTACTCGGCCGACGAGAGCGTCTCCGACGACGCCCTCGGCCTCGTCGAGGCGAACGCGTGCCCCACGTGCGGCTCCTGCTCCGGCATGTTCACCGCCAACTCGATGAACTGCCTCACCGAGGCGCTCGGCCTGTCGCTGCCCGGCAACGGCTCGACGCTGGCGACCCACACCGCGCGCCGCGAGCTGTTCCTCGAGGCCGGCCGGCGCATCGTCGCGATGGCCAAGCGCTACTACGAGGACGAGGACGACTCCGTCACGCCGCGCGGCATCGCCACCAAGGCGGCGTTCACCAACGCGATGTCCCTGGACATGGCGATGGGTGGCTCGACGAACACGGTGCTGCACATCCTCGCCGCGGCGCAGGAGGCCGAGGTCGACTTCACGCTGCACGACATCGAGACCATCTCCCGCCGCGTGCCGAACCTCGCCAAGGTCGCGCCCAACCACCCGGACTTCCACATGGAGGACGTGCACCGGGCGGGCGGCATCCCCGCGATCCTCGGCGAGCTCGACCGCGCCGGCCTGCTCGACCACTCCGTCACGAGCGTCCACACGCCCACGCTCGAGCAGTGGCTCGCCGACTGGGACGTGCGCGGCGGCAAGGCCACCGACCGGGCCGTCGAGCTGTTCCACGCCGCGCCCGGCGGCGTCCGCACGACGAAGGCGTTCTCCACCTCCAACCGCTGGGACCACCTCGACACCGACGCGGTGAACGGCTGCATCCACGACGTGCCGCACGCCTACACCGCGCAGGGCGGCCTGGTCGTGCTGCGCGGCAACCTCGCGCAGGACGGCGCCGTCATCAAGACCGCCGGGATCGACCCGAGCCTGTGGCACTTCGTCGGGCGCGCGCTCGTCTGCGAGTCGCAGGAGGAGGCGGTCGAGAAGATCCTGTCCAAGCAGGTGGCGCCCGGGCACGTCGTCGTCGTGCGCTACGAGGGCCCCGCGGGCGGCCCCGGCATGCAGGAGATGCTCTACCCGACGAGCTTCATCAAGGGCCGTGGCCTGGGCAAGGACGTCGCGCTCATCACCGACGGCCGGTTCTCCGGCGGGTCCACCGGGATCTCGGTGGGCCACGTCTCCCCGGAGGCGGCCGCCGGCGGCACCATCGGGCTCATCGAGGACGGCGACGAGATCGAGATCGACGTCGAGCAGCGGCTCATCCGCCTCAACGTGCCCGACGAGGTCCTCGCCGAGCGCCGGGCGAAGATGGACGCCTCCGAGAGCCCGTGGCGGCCCGCCCACCGCGACCGGTACGTCTCGCCGGCCCTGCGGGCCTACGCGGCCATGGCGACGAGCGCCGACCGCGGCGCCGTGCGCGACGTGTCCCGCCTGCCCAAGCGCTGACGCCTCCGGTCGCCGGTTCCGGCGGCCGGTGTGACCGTTGACGCATGGTGAGTGCGCAGCAGTTCCAGGCCGCCGAGGGCACCGCCGACTGGCGCGCGCTGGCACGCGGTGCGAGCGCGTTCTTCCGCGCGGGCTCGGCCCGGCAGGGCGCGGAGCTGGTCGGGCGCGTCGCGCTGGTGGCCGACGAGGCCGACCACCACCCCGATCTCGACCTGCGCCGTGACGGGGTCGTCGCCCGGGTGTTCACGCACAGCGAGTGGGCGCTGACGGACGCCGACCTGGGGCTCGCCCGCTCGATCTCGGCGAGCGCGGCCGAGCTGGGACTGGCCCCCGAGCCGGCGGCCGTGCAGGACGTCGACCTGACGATCGACGCCCTGGACATCCCGGCCGTCCGGCCGTTCTGGGCCGCCGTGCTCGGCCACGACCCGGTCGGCGAGGAGGACCTGCTCGACCCGCAGTGGCGCTGGCCCGCCATCTGGTTCCAGCAGATGGACGCGGCCCGCCCGCTGCGCAACCGGATCCACCTCGACACGTTCTGGCCGCGCGGCCTGCGCGCCGCGCGCGTCGACGCCGCGCTGGGGGCGGGCGGCCGCGTCGCCAACGACGCGTTCGCCCCGAACTGGTGGACGCTCGCCGACGCCGAGGGCAACGAGGTCGACGTCAACGACTGGGAGGGCTTCCCGTACGAGGTCGAGCCCTCGTGGCTGACCCCCGCCGAGTTCGCGGCGGCGGACGGCGTCGACGACTGGGCGTTCCTGCAGGGGGCGACCGCGCTGTACCGGACCCAGCCCGGGCTGGCGCAGGGTGCGCAGCTCGCGTCGACCGCGGCGGCGTTGGCCGACGAGGCCGGCCTGCCGACCTACGCCGACCTGCGCTACGGCCTCGTCACGCTCCGGGTCGCGCCGCCGGAGGACGGCTGGATGGACGACCGGGGCCTCGCGCTCTGCCGGTCGATCCAGGTGGCCGCGCGTGACCTCGGCCTGTCCGCGGACCCGCGGGTGGCGCGCGACATGCACGTGGTGATCGACGCGCTGGACGTGCCGGCGGTGCGCGACTTCTGGGCGGCCGTGCTCGGGTACGCCCGCCGCGGCGACGAGGACCTGTACGACCCGCTCATGCGCGGGCCCGCGCTCGTCTTCCAGCCGATGGACGAGCCGCGCGAGCAGCGCAACCGGATCCACGTCGACGTGTTCGTGCCCGACGACGTCGCGGCGACGCGCATCGCCGCCGCGCTCGCGGCGGGTGGCCGGCTCGTCGGCGACGCGCACGCGCCGTTCTGGTGGACGCTCGCCGACCCGGAGGGCAACGAGGTGGACGTCGCCGTGTCCGTCGGCCGGGCCGAGGTCTGGTCCTGAAACCACCCCGCGGCGCCATGACCTCCGGCTAGGGTGACCGCGGACGCCGCACCGTCGCGTCGCCCAGTCGGAGGGGGACCGATGGCCGACCTGGCGGTGAGCACCCGCGGCCTGCGCAAGACCTACCGCACGCGCGGACGCCGGATCGTCGCGGTGGAGTCGCTCGACCTCGACGTGCCGGCCGGCGGCGTGCACGCCTTCCTCGGGCCGAACGGGTCGGGCAAGACGACGACGATCCGCATGCTGCTCGGGCTGGTCCACGCCGACCGCGGTGAGATGGCGGTGTTCGGCACGCCCGTGCCGGGTCGGCTGCCCGCCGTCGTCGGCCGGATCGGCGCGATCGTCGAGGCGCCGAAGTTCTTCTGGCACTTCTCCGGCCGGCGCAACCTCGAGCTGCTCGCGCAGGCGATCGGCGTCGACCGGCACCAGGTGGGTGTGGTGCTGGGCGACGTCGGCCTGGCCGACCGCGCCGACAGCGAGGTGCGCACCTACTCGCTCGGCATGCGGCAGCGGCTGGCGATCGCGGCGACGCTCCTCAAGGACCCGGACCTGCTGATCTTCGACGAGCCGACGAACGGGCTCGACCCGGCCGGCATCCGCGAGGTCCGCTCGACCATGCGCGGCCTGGCGGACCGCGGCAAGACCGTGCTCGTCTCGAGCCACATCCTCGCCGAGGTGCAGCAGATCGCCGACACCCTCTCGATCGTCGCCCGCGGCCGGCTCGTCGCGTCGGGGCCGGTGGACGAGCTGCTGTCCGCCGGGGGAGCGGCACCCGTCCGCGTCGGGGTCGCGGACCGCGACGCCGCCTCCCACCTGCTGCGCGGCCAGGGCTGGACGGTGTCCGACGAGGGCAGCGACCTCGTCGTGACGGGCGCGACCTCCCTCGACGTCAACCGAGTGCTCGCGCTGGCGGGGATGTACGCCCACGAGCTGCGGACCGAGCGCGCGGACCTCGAGCAGGTGTTCCTCGACCTGACCCAGACGGACCCGACCGCGCCGACCGGACGGAGGGCCAGGTGATGGGCCGCCTGATGCGCGTCGAGCTGCGCCGGTACCTCGCCCGGCAGGCGGTCCGCTGGCTGGTCGTGGGGATGGTCGCCGCCGTGCTGCTCACGGGCTTCGCCGCGTGGCGTGCGAGCCGCCCGCCGAGCGAGGCGCAGCTCGCCGAGGCGCAGCAGCAGGTGACGCTCGCCCAGGCCGACTGGGCCCAGCACGGCGCGGAGTACATGACGCAGTGCCGAGCGCAGCAGGAGCAGGCCCGCCAGACGGACCCCTCCGCGGACTTCCAGTGCGACCGCGGTGCGCCGACCGTGGAGAGCTTCCTGCCGCCGAGGCAGACGTTCGCCGCCAACGCGTACGACTCGCTCGGCCAGGTGGCGACGTTCGTCCTGCTGCTGTCGCTCATCGTCGGCGCGACGTTCGTCGCCGCAGAGCTCAGCACCGGCGCCATGTCCACCTGGCTGACCTTCGAGCCGCGACGAGGTCGGGTGTTCGCGAGCAAGGCCGCGGTCGCCTCGGTGGTGACGGGGACGGCCGCACTGGCCGTCTCGGTGCTCGCCGTCGGCGTGCTCTGGGTGGCGACTGCGGTGAACCACGCGACGGGCCAGGTGGAGGCGCAGACCCTCGTCGACCTGGGGAACGGGTCGGCCCGGATCGCCGTCGCCGCGGCGGGCGCGGCGCTCCTGGGCGCGGGGCTCGGCTTCCTCCTGAGGCACACCGCCGCCGTCATCGCGTCGGTCATCGCCTGGTTCATCGCCATCGACGGGATCCTGGTCTCGGGCCTGCTTCAGGCGCCGCGCTGGGCGGCGGCGACGAACCTGCAGGCATGGCTGCGGGCCGGGACGACGTACTACCAGCAGGGGCCGTGCGTCACCGACCCCCTCGGTGGGCTGGCCTGCAACCCGGTCCAGAAGACGTTGCCCATGGCGGCCGGGGGCCTGACGCTCGTGGCGGCCCTGGCCGTGGTTGCCGCGCTGGCATGGGTCGTCTTCCGGCGCCGCGACGTCGCGTAGCCCGGCTCAGGCCGGCGCGCCCAGCGGCACCGCCTCGACGATCCGGCTCGGCGTGCCGAACCGGTGCGCGGTGATCGCGATCGCCTGCTCCCGCACGAACGGCAGCGCCTCCACCCGGCCGGACTCGGTGACGGGATGGTCGTGCACCGTCAGGTCGGGCCGGCCGCCCACCGCCTGCAGCAGCGCGGCGGCGGAGCCGCCGACCAGCCGCACCCGCTCGTCGTGCATCGAACCGGCCCGTCGGGTCCACGCGTCCTCGTCCTCCACCCGCAGGTCGATGCCGACCGTGACCAGGGCCGCCTTCTCGTCGGGCGCCGGCGGCGCGGCGAGGGACAGGGCGAGCGGCGAACGCGCCGACAGGCCGGCGAGCACCACCCGCGCGACGTCCGCCGGTTCGGCGCCCGCCGCGGCGCGGACCGTCACCGGGACCGGGCGGTAGCGCAGCGCGTTGCGCTCGGCGGCCAGGCCGGTCGCGTCGCGCACCACGCCGTACTCGTCGGCCCAGGCCCGCCGGTCGCTCGCCGCCGAGCGGCGCAGGAACGCGGCAACCTCCGGGCCACGGGCGCCGAACGCGGCGACGATCGCGGCGGCCGGGGCGTCGGCCGGCTCGTCGTGCGCGGCCTGCGCGCGGCGGAACGACGAGACGGCGAGCACCGTGCTGGGCCCGCCGAGCTTGGCGCCCGGCCCGACGACCGAGCGCTTCCAGCCACCGAACGGCTGGCGCCGCACGATGGCGCCCGTGATGCCGCGGTTGACGTAGAGGTTGCCCGCCTCGACCCGTTCCACCCAGTGCGCCACCTCGTCGGCGTCGAGCGAGTGCAGGCCGGCCGTCAGGCCGAACGGCACGGCGTTCTGGATCGCCAGGGCCTCGTCGAGGTCGCGCGCCGTCAGCACCCCGAGCACGGGACCGAAGCACTCCGTGGTGTGGAACGACGAGCCGGGGACGGTGGTCTTGACGCCCGGCGTCCAGAGCCTGCCAGCCTCGTCGAGGCGCCGTGGCGTGCGGACCCACCGCTCGCCGGGCCCCAGCTGGGTCAGGGCGTCGAGCAGCTTGCCCTCGGCCGGCGCGATGAGCGGCCCCATCCGCGCCGTGGGGTCCCACGCCTCGCCGACGCGCATCGCGTCGACGGCGTCGAGCAGCTGGTCGCGAAAGCGCCGGGACCGGGCGACCTGCCCGACGAGGATGACGAGCGAGGCCGCCGAGCACTTCTGGCCCGCGTGGCCGAAGGCCGAGGCGGCGACGTCGCGCGCCGCGAGGTCGAGGTCCGCGCTGGGCGTGACGACGACGGCGTTCTTGCCGCTCGTCTCGGCGAGCAGCCGGAGGCCCGGCCGCAGCGACCGGAACGCCTCCGCTGTCTCGTAGCCGCCGGTGAGGAGCACCTGGTCGACGCGGGCGTCGGCCACCAGGCGGGAGCCGAGCGCGGCGTCGGCGACCGGTGCGAACGCGAGGACCTCGCGCGGCACCCCCGCCTCGTGCAGCGCGTCGACGAGCAGCGCCGCGGTGCGTGGGGTGCGCCGCGACGGCTTGAGCACCACCGCGGAGCCGGACGCCAGCGCCGCGAGCGTCGAGCCTGCGGGGATCGCCAGCGGGAAGTTCCACGGCGGCACGACGAGCGTGACGGCATACGGGTCGAGCACGGCGCCGCCGAGCTGGGCGGCCGCGATCGCCAGCTCCGCGTCGTGGCGCGCGTGGTCCACGGCCTCGGACACCTCGGGATCGGCCTGGTCGACCGTCTTGCCACCCTCGGCGACCATCACCTCGACGAGCTCGCCCCGGCGGCGCTCCAGGACGTCGGCGGCGCGGCCGAGGATCTCGGCGCGGGCGGCGGGGGCCAGCGCGGCCCAGCCGGGTGCGGCGGAGCGGGCGGTGTCCAGCAGCGCGCCCAGCCGCGCATCGTCGCGGACCGTGGCGGCCGCGACGGCGCCCTCGCCGAGCGTGCTGTGCGGCGCGCGCCGCAGGATGTCTCGCGCCCACCCGCGCGTCGCGGCGACCGCCGGGTCGCTGTCGGACGCGTTGCGGAACCCCTGGACAGCCGTCGGCGTGGCGGCGGTCCGGTGGCTCGTCGGCACAGGCTCGTCGAGCGCGGCCAGCGACGCGCGGAAGCGCCGCTCCTCGAGCGCGAACGCTTCTTCGTCGTCGGCCAGCCGCAGGGCGCTGGCCAGGAAGTTCTCGGGGCTCGCGCCCTCCTCGAGCCGCCGCACGAGGTAGGCGATCGCCGAGTCGGCGTCGGAGCGCGCGACCACCGGCGTGTAGAGCAGCAGGCCGCCCGCCTCCCGCCGAGCCGCCTCGGCCTGCGCGGGAGCCATGCCCAGCAGCATCTCGATCTCGACGCCGTCGGAGAGCCCGCGCGCCCGCGCCAGCAGCACGGCGAGCGCGACGTCGAAGAGGTTGTGGCCTGCGACCCCGACGCGCACCGCCGCCACGGCTGCGGGCGTCAGCGCCTGGTCCAGGAGCCGCAGGTAGGCGGTGTCGGTCTCGCGCTTGGAGGACCACGTCGCCACGGGCCACCCGTGCATCTGCGCGTCGACGCGCTCCATCGGCAGGTTCGCGCCCTTGACGAGCCGCACCCGCACGGGTGCCCCGCCCGCGGCGACGCGTGCGCCGGCCCACGCCGCGAGCTCGTCGTACGCCGGGGTGGCATCCGGGAGGTAGGCCTGCAGCACCACGCCGGCGACCAGGCCGCGCAGCTCGGACCGCTCGAGCAGCCGCCGGAACACCGCCAGCGTGAGGTCGAGGTCCCGGTACTCCTCCATGTCGAGGGTGAGCAGGGTGCCCCGGGCGGCCGCCAGCCCGTACAGCGGCGCGAGGGTCTCGACGACCTCGTCGACGGCCTCGTCGAACGCCCAGGGCGCGTGCGGCGCGACGGTCGCGGAGACCTTGACGGACAGGTGGTCGACGTCGTCGCGCGCCAGCAGCCGGCCGATGCCCTCGAGCCGCCGGGCGGCCTGCCGCGGCCCGAGCACGGCCTCCCCGAGCAGGTTGACGTTGGGCGTGGCGCCGCCGGCCCGCAGCGCGGCGAGCCGGCTCGTCAGCCGGCGGCCGTCGGCGTCGAGCAGCAGGTGCCCGACGAGCGCCCGCAGCGCGGCCCGCCCGGTGGGCACCACGACGCCGGGCAGCACCGGCGCGGCGGCCCCGCCCACGCGGATGCCGGCGCGCAGCCACGGGGAGAGGAACGCCGGCGGCCGCCCCGACAGCCGCCGGAACGCGCGGGCCGCGACGGTCGCGTCCTCGGGACGCACCACGCCGTCGATGAACCCGACGGCGAACTCGAGGCCGGCAGGGTCGCGCAGCAGGGCGGCGAGCCGGCGTGCGGCGGGATCGGGGTGGGCGGCCGCGGGGTCCGCGAGCCACGTGCGGACGAGTGCGACGGCGTCGTCGGCCAGGGTGCGGGCGTCGGTGCTCACCCCGGCCAGTATCGTCGCGGTACGGCGCGACGGCGCGTCGCGAGGTTCGCGTCCTGGAGGCGGGATGACCACGTTCGTCGGCGTCGAGGACATGGTGCGCTGGCTGGGGACGCGGGGCCCGGCCGCCACGATCACCGGCATCGCCGCCCGGCTCGAGGCCGACCTGCGCCGCTGGCCGGAGTTCGAGAAGCGGGAGCGGATCGCCTCCCACACGCCGTTCGGCGTCATCGAGCTCATGCCGATCACCGACGCGGACACCTACGCCTTCAAGTACGTCAACGGGCACCCGTTCAACCCGGCGCGCGGGCACCAGACGGTGACGGCGTTCGGCGTGCTCGCGTCGGTCCACACCGGGTACCCGCTCTTCGTGGCCGAGATGACGCTGCTCACCGCGCTGCGCACCGCCGCGACGTCGGCGCTCGCGGCGCGCTACCTCGCGCGGCCCGACAGCCGCACCATGGCGCTCGTCGGTGCGGGCAGCCAGTCGGAGTTCCAGGCGATCGCGTTCCGCGAGCTGCTCGGGATCGACCAGCTCCGGGTGTGGGACATCGACCCCGCGGCGATGGTCAAGGCGGTGCGCAACCTCGCGCCGCTCGGCTTCGACGTGCGCGCGGCGACCAGCGCGACCGACGCCGTGCGGGGCGCCGACGTCGTGACGACGTGCACCGCCGACAAGGTGCGCGCCGTGATCCTGGCCGACGAGCAGGTCGAGCCCGGGATGCACGTCAACGCGATCGGCGGCGACTGCCCCGGCAAGACGGAGCTCGACCCGGCGATCCTCGAGCGCGCGGCGGTGACCGTGGAGTACGAGCCGCAGACGCGCCTCGAGGGCGAGATCCAGCAGCTGGCCG
Source organism: Cellulomonas sp. 73-92 (assembly GCF_001898175.1). Taxonomy (GTDB): domain Bacteria; phylum Actinomycetota; class Actinomycetes; order Actinomycetales; family Cellulomonadaceae; genus Cellulomonas. The sequence continues at coordinate 248,008 of NZ_MKTH01000018.1, read as the reverse complement.
CGACGTTCCCCGTCACCGAGCTCTGGGAGGTCGTGGCGGGGCGCGCACCGGGGCGGCGGTCGCCCGACGAGGTCACCGTGTTCGACTCGGTCGGCTTCGCCCTGGAGGACTTCTCCGCCCTGTGCTTCGTGCGCGACGACGTCGCCGGCACGGACCTGTTCCGCGACATCGACCTGGTCGCCGAGCCCGACGACCCGAAGGACCTGTTCGGCTTCGCGACGCACGGCGCGCCCGTCCACTAGCGGTCCACGATGTGAGACCGTGAACCGATTTCTGAGATAGGGGCGTTCGGATGTGACATCGCGGGCGTGGCTCGCGTAGGCTCGCGGCCGTGCAGATCTCCCTCGTCGTAGTACTTCCTGGGCGCGCCGGCTGAGGCCCGTTCCACGTCTGCGCGCACCCCTCGACCAGCCCGTCCCCGGGCCGAGGGGTTTTCTGTTTTCTGGGGGCGGCCGCTCGTCCCCGAGGAGTTGTGATGGCACAGGGATCCACGCCGACGGCACCGCCGACGCCGCGGCCCTCCGGCCGGGCCGCGCCCGCCGTGGCGCAGCCCGCACCGCCCGTGATCGGGCCGGAGGAGGTCACCGGCGCGCAGTCGATCATCCGGTCGCTCGAGGAGGCCGGCGTCGACGTCGTCTTCGGCATCCCGGGCGGCGCGATCCTGCCGACCTACGACCCGCTGATGGACTCGGCCAAGGTGCGCCACATCCTCGTGCGGCACGAGCAGGGCGGCGGGCACGCGGCCTCCGGGTACGCCCACGTCACCGGCCGGGTCGGCGTCACCATGGCGACGTCGGGCCCGGGTGCCACCAACCTGGTCACCGCCCTCGCCGACGCCAACATGGACTCCATCCCGGTCGTCGCCATCACGGGCCAGGTGACGGCGAGCCTCATCGGCACGGACGCGTTCCAGGAGGCCGACATCGTCGGCATCACGCTGCCGGTGACCAAGCACAACTACCTGGTGACGGACCCGGACGACATCCCCCGCGTCATCGCCGAGGCGTTCCACATCGCGGCGACCGGCCGCCCGGGCCCGGTGCTCGTCGACATCGCCAAGTCGGCGATGCAGGCGCGCACCACGTTCCGCTGGCCGCAGACGATCGACCTGCCGGGCTACCACCCGGTGACCAAGCCCCACTCCAAGCAGGTGCGCGAGGCGGCCCGCCTCCTGGCGACCGCGCGCCGTCCGGTGATCCTCGCCGGCGGCGGCATCATCCGCGCCGGCGCCTCCGCGCTGCTGCGCCGGCTGGTCGACGCCTCGGGCGCGGCGGTGACGACGACGCTCATGGGCCGTGGCGCGCTGCCCGACGACCACCCGCAGCACCTCGGCATGCCCGGCATGCACGGCACGGTGCCGGCCGTCGCGGCGCTGCAGCGGGCCGACCTCATCGTCGGGCTCGGCACCCGGTTCGACGACCGCGTGACCGGCCTGCTGTCGAGCTTCGCGCCGCAGGCCGCCGTGGTCCACGCCGACATCGACCCCGCGGAGATCGGCAAGAACGTGCGCGCCGACGTGCCGATCGTCGGCGACCTGGTCGAGGTGATCGCCGACCTGCTCGTCGAGCTCGAGCGCGAGCACGCCCACCACGGCAAGCCCGACCTCGAGGCGTGGTGGCGCCAGATCGACGCGTGGCGCTCCACCTTCCCGCTCGGGTACGACGAGACCGACGACGGCCACCTGGCCCCGCAGCACGTCATCAGCCGGATCGGCGAGATCACCGGGCCGGAGGCGGTCTACGTCGCGGGCGTCGGCCAGCACCAGATGTGGGCGGCGCAGTTCATCCACTACCAGCGCCCGCGCTCGTGGCTGAACTCGGGCGGCCTGGGGACCATGGGCTACGCCGTGCCGGCGGCCATGGGTGCCAAGGTCGGCGCCCCGGACCGCACGGTGTGGGCGATCGACGGCGACGGCTGCTTCCAGATGACCAACCAGGAGCTGGCCACCTGCACCATCAACGACATCCCCATCAAGGTCGCGGTCATCAACAACTCGTCGCTCGGCATGGTGCGCCAGTGGCAGACCCTCTTCTACGAGTCCCGCTACTCGAACACCGACCTGCACACGGGCCACGGCACGGTGCGGATCCCGGACTTCGTCAAGCTCGCCGAGGCGTACGGCGCCGTCGGCCTGCGCTGCGAGACGAAGGCCGACGTCGACGCGACGATCAAGCGCGCCAACGAGATCGACGACCGCCCGGTCGTCGTCGACTTCACCGTCTCGCGCGACGCGATGGTGTGGCCGATGGTCGCCGCGGGCGTCAGCAACGACGACATCCAGTACGCCCGGGGCCTCACCCCGGCGTGGGACCGGGAGGACTGAGCCGTGACCCGCCACACCCTGTCCGTGCTCGTCGAGAACAAGCCCGGCGTGCTGACGCGCGTCGCGGGCCTCTTCGCCCGCCGCGCGTTCAACATCCACTCCCTGGCCGTGGGACCGACGGAGCACGACGAGATCTCACGCATCACCGTCGTCGTCGACGTCGAGGCGCGGCCGCTGGAGCAGGTGACGAAGCAGCTGAACAAGCTGGTCAACGTCATCAAGATCGTCGAGCTCGAGGACGACTCCTCGGTGCGCCGCGAGCTGCTGCTGGTCAAGGTCAAGGCCGACCAGGCGCAGCGCACGGGCGTCCTCGAGGTGGTCGACCTGTTCCGTGCGCACGTCGTCGACGTGTCGACGGAGACCGTCGTCATCGAGGCGATCGGGTCCCCGAGCAAGCTCACCGCACTGCTGGCGGCCCTCGAGCCGTACGGCGTGCGGGAGATCGTCCAGTCCGGCACCGTGGCCATCGGCCGCGGCTCCCGCTCCATCACCGACCGGGCCCTCGAGCGGGTCACCCGGTCGGCCTGACCTCGAACCCAAAGGAGAACCACACCGTGGCCGAGCTGTTCTACGACGACGACGCCGACCTGTCCGTCATCGCCAGCAAGAAGGTCGCCGTCATCGGGTACGGCAGCCAGGGGCACGCGCACGCCCTCAACCTGCGCGACTCCGGCGTCGACGTCCGCATCGGCCTGCGCGAGGGCTCGCCCTCGGTCGCCAAGGCCACCGAGCAGGGCCTTCGGGTGCTGCCCGTCGCTGACGCGGTCAAGGAGGCCGACGTCGTCGTCATCCTCGCCCCCGACCAGGTGCAGCGGATCGTCTACGCCAACGAGATCGAGCCGAACCTCAACCCCGGCACCGCGCTCGTCTTCGGCCACGGCTTCAACATCCGGTTCGGCTACATCACGCCGCGCGCGGACGCCGACGTCTTCATGGTCGCGCCCAAGGGCCCGGGCCACCTCGTGCGCCGCGAGTACGCCGCCGGCCGCGGCGTGCCGGTGGCGATCGCCGTCGAGCAGGACGCCTCGGGCGACGCGTGGGCGCTCGCGCTCAGCTACGCCAAGGGGATCGGCGGCCTGCGCGCCGCCGGCATCAGGACGACGTTCACCGAGGAGACGGAGACCGACCTCTTCGGCGAGCAGGCCGTCCTGTGCGGCGGCGTCTCCCAGCTGATCCAGTACGGGTTCGAGACGCTGACCGAGGCGGGCTACCAGCCGGAGATCGCGTACTTCGAGGTGCTGCACGAGATGAAGCTGATCGTCGACCTCATCTACGAGGGCGGCATCACCAAGCAGCGCTGGTCGGTGTCCGACACCGCCGAGTACGGCGACTACGTCTCCGGGCCGCGGGTCATCGACCCGCACGTCAAGGAGAACATGAAGGCCGTGCTGGCGGACATCCAGGACGGCACGTTCGCCCGTCGCTTCATCGCGGACCAGGACGCCGGCGCCCCGGAGTTCAAGGCCCTGCGCGAGAAGGGCCAGAACCACCCGATCGAGCCGGTCGGCCGCGAGCTGCGCAAGCTGTTCGCGTGGGTGAAGCCCGCCGACACCGACTACCGCGAGGGCTCGGCCGCCCGCTGAGACGGGCCGGTCCAAGGCTTGGACGGGCGGATAGGTTGGCAGGCATGACGAACACGGAGAACGGGCCGATCAGGCTGGCGGTCGTCGCCGGCGACGGGATCGGCCCGGAGGTCGTCGAGCAGGGGCTGCTCGCGCTGGAGAAGGCGGTCGGCGGCTCGGCCCAGGTCGAGGCGACGCCGTTCGACCTGGGCGCGGCCCGGTGGCACGCCACCGGGGAGACGCTGACCGACGACGACCTCGCCGCGATCCGCGAGCACGACGCCATCCTGCTCGGCGCGGTCGGCGACCCCACCGTGCCGTCGGGCGTGCTCGAGCGCGGGCTGCTGCTCAAGCTCCGGTTCGCGCTCGACCACTACGTCAACCTCCGCCCGTCCAAGCTCTACCCGGGGGTCACCGGCCCGCTGGCCAACCCCGGGGACGTCGACTTCGTCGTCGTGCGCGAGGGCACCGAGGGGCCGTACGTCGGCAACGGCGGCGCGCTGCGGGTCGGCACAGCCCACGAGATCGCCACCGAGGTGTCGGTCAACACCGCCTTCGGCGTCGAGCGCGTCGTCCGCTACGCCTTCGCCCAGGCCGCCGCCCGCCCGCGCAAGAAGCTGACCCTGGTCCACAAGCACAACGTGCTGGTGCACGCGGGCCACCTCTGGCGCCGCACGGTCGAGGCGGTCAACGCCGAGTTCCCCGGCGTCACCACCGACTACTGCCACGTCGACGCCGCGACCATCTACCTCGCGACGAACCCCAGCCGCTTCGACGTCGTCGTGACGGACAACCTCTTCGGCGACATCCTCACCGACCTCGCGGCGGCCATCACCGGTGGCATCGGCCTGGCGGCGTCCGGCAACGTCAACCCCGACCGGACCGCGCCCAGCATGTTCGAGCCCGTGCACGGCTCGGCGCCGGACATCGCGGGGCAGGGCAAGGCCGACCCGACGGCCACCGTGCTGTCGGTCGCGATGCTCCTGGACCACCTCGGGCGGCACGACGAGGCCGCGCGGGTGGACGCCGCGGTCGCCGCCGACCTCGCCGAGCGGGGCGGCCGAGTACGGTCGACGGCCGAGGTGGGCGCCGACCTCGTCGCGCGCATCTAGCCCGCCCGGCCGGCGGATACTCTCGTCCCGAGTCCCGTGAAAGGCCACCAGACATGAGCACCACGACGCCCGCCGACCTCTTCGAGCTGCACCGCACCGACCACCCGGTGCCCGACGAGGAGCGCGCGAAGCTCCTGGAGCACCCGAGGTTCGGCACGGTCTTCACGGACCACATGGCGCGGATCGGCTGGACGGCGGACGGCGGCTGGGCGAACCGCCGTGTCGAGCCGTACGCGCCGCTGGTGCTCGACCCGGCGGCGGCGGTGCTCCACTACGGGCAGGAGATCTTCGAGGGGCTCAAGGCCTACCGGCACGCGGACGGCTCGATCTGGTCGTTCCGGCCGCAGGCCAACGCCGCCCGCTTCGCGCGCTCCGCCCATCGCCTGGCGCTGCCCGAGCTGTCCGAGGACGACTTCCTCGGCGCGATCACCGCGCTCGTCGCGGCCGACCGGGACTGGGTGCCGTCGGGGGAGGAGACCAGCCTCTACCTGCGCCCCTTCATGTACGCCGCGGAGCGGTTCCTCGGCGTGCGGCCGGCCAACGCGGTGGAGTTCCTCACCATCGCCTCGCCCGTCGGGCCGTACTTCGCCTCCGGCGGCGTGCAGCCGGTGTCCATCTGGATCTCGACCGACTTCCACCGGGCGGGTCCCGGTGGCACCGGGGCCGCCAAGTGCGGCGGCAACTACGCCGCCAGCCTGCTGCCGCAGCAGGAGGCCTACGCCAAGGGCTTCGACCAGGTGTGCTTCCTCGACGTGGCCGGCGAGACGCTCGAGGAGCTCGGCGGCATGAACGTCATGGTGGTGCACGCGGACGGCCGGGTGACGACGCCCGCCATCTCCGGCACCATCCTCGAGGGCGTCACGCGCTCCTCGATCCTCACGCTGCTGGCGGAGGCGGGGCACGAGGTGTCCGAGGAGCCGGTGCGGCTCGACGAGCTGACCGCCGGCCTGGCCAGCGGCGAGGTCGCCGAGGTGTTCGCGTGCGGCACGGCCGCCGTCATGACCCCCATCGGCCGGCTGGCGTCGGACGACTTCGACCTGACGGTCGGCGACGGCGGCGCCGGCCCGGTGACGGTGGCGATCCGCGAGCAGCTGACGGACATCCAGACCGGCCGTGCCGCCGACTTGCACGGCTGGCTCTACCGCCTCGTCTGACGTGCCGCCGCCGGCCACCGGCCGGCCACGACCGGGCCGTGCCCGGCCGCGTCCGGGTCGCGGACGTGGGTTACGCGACCGTAGGTTCGTGTGTCACCATGGGTGCGTGCATCAGTACTCGCTGATTATCGGCTAGCGCGTCGGCCCATCCGCCGGCGCGCAGACCTCCCGTACCACGGGGGGTCTTTTTGTTGTACCGGGTACCACCCCTCACCCGTCCCGCGACGTCCCGACGAAGGAGCACCCGAGTTGTTCCAGGTCTACGACACCACGCTGCGCGACGGTGCCCAGCAGGAGGGGATCAACCTCTCCATCACCGACAAGCTGCTCATCAGCGCCCTGCTCGACGAGCTCGGCGTCGGGGTCATCGAGGGCGGGTGGCCCGGCGCGGTGCCCAAGGACACGGAGTTCTTCAAGCGCGCCGCCAAGGAGCTCGACCTGAAGAACGCCGAGCTCGCGGCGTTCGGCGCCACCCGCAAGGCCGGCGTGCGGGCGGCCGACGACCCCCAGGTGCGGGCGCTCGTCGACGCCGAGACGCCCATCGTCACGCTCGTCGCGAAGAGCGACGTGCGGCACGTCGAGCGCGCGCTGCGCACGACGAGGGACGAGGGCCTCGCGATGATCCGCGACACCGTGTCGTACCTCGTGCTCGAGGGCCGGCGGGTCGTCGTCGACGTCGAGCACTTCTTCGACGGCTACCGCTACGACAAGGACTTCGCGCTGGCGGCCGTGCTGGCGAGCTTCGAGTCGGGCGCCGAGGTCGTCGCGCTGTGCGACACCAACGGCGGCATGCTGCCCACCTGGGTGGGCGAGACCGTCACGGCGGTGCGTGACGCGGTCGGTCCGCACGCGGTGCTCGGCATCCACGCCCACAACGACTCCGGCTGCGCGGTCGCCAACACGCTGGCCGCGGTGGACGCCGGCGCGACCCACGTGCAGGGCACGGTCAACGGCTACGGCGAGCGGACCGGGAACGCCGACCTCCTGACGGTGGTCGCCAACCTCGAGCTGAAGCTCGCCCGCCCGGTGCTGCGCGCGCTGGACGGCGGCGGCCTGCGCGACCTGACGCGGATCGCCCACGCCATCAGCGAGATCACCAACATCTCGCCGTTCGCGCGCCAGCCCTACGTCGGCACCAGCGCCTTCGCGCACAAGGCCGGGCTGCACGCCAGCGCCATCCGCGTCGACCCCGACATGTACCAGCACACCGACCCCGCCAACGTCGGCAACGACATGCGGATGCTCGTCTCCGAGATGGCCGGCCGCGCCTCGGTGGAGCTCAAGGGCCGCGAGCTCGGCTTCGACCTGTCGGACCGGCCGGACGTGCTCACGCGCGTCGCCAACCGGGTCAAGGACGCCGAGGCGAGCGGGTACACCTACGAGGCGGCCGACGCCAGCTTCGAGCTGCTGCTCCTCGAGGAGGCGGGCGCCGGCCGGCCGTCGTACTTCACGGTGGAGTCCTGGCGCACCATCGTCGAGCGGCGCGGCGGCCGCGGCACACCCGCGTACGCCGAGGCGACCGTCAAGCTCACCGCCGGCGGCGAGCGGGTGGTGAGCACGGGCGAGGGCAACGGCCCCGTCAACGCGCTCGACCAGGCGCTGCGCCAGGCGCTGGTGCGCGTGTACCCGCAGCTCGAGGCGTTCGTCCTCATCGACTTCAAGGTGCGGATCCTCGACACGCAGCACGGCACGGATGCGACGACGCGGGTGCTCATCGAGACGAGCGACGGCACGACGACCTGGATGACCGTCGGCGTGGGGCCCAACGTCATCGAGGCGTCGTGGGAGGCGCTGACCGACTCTGCCATCTGGGGTCTGCACCACCTGGGGATTCCACCCCTCTGATCGCGGCGTGCGGCTTCGCGTCACCGGCCGTGCACGCATAGCCTTGCGAGTGGCACGAGAAGGGAGCGCGCGGTTGTCCGGCGGTTGGAGCACGACGCCTCCACGGGCCGACGAGACGCCCTCGCGGCCTCGTGCGCCGTGGTGGTGGGCGCTCGCCGGGGTCGTGCTGCTCGTGGTCGGCCTCCTGGTGTGGCAACCGTGGGACGGGGCCGAGTCGGTCGCGTCTCCGACCGACTCGCCCACCCCGACGCCGACCGAGCCGACCATCGAGCCCAGCCTCCTGCCGCCGGCGCCGTCGTTCGGCCCGAGCCCGTCCCTCTCGTCGACCTCGAACGTCGAGCCGGGCCCGACACCGCCCGGCCGGGACATGGTGTTCGACGCCGTCAGCTCGCAGGCGCTGTTCGTCACGGCCGACCAGATCGGCGGCGCCGTTCCGTCCGCCGTGGGCCCGATCGTTCCCTCGACGGCTCCCGCCCCCGGCTGGGGCCTGCCGGCGAACGGCGTGATCATCCCGTCGTCGTGCCTGGTCGCCCGCACCGTCGTCGCGCAGCCGCCGCAGGCCTACGCGGTGCGGGACTGGATGGGCGGCACGGCGTTCACGTTCCGCCAGGAGGTGACCCTCCTCGCCACGCCCACCGACGCGCAACGGGCGTTCGCCACGCTCGTCGGCACCGTCGACGCCTGCGCCTCCTACACCGTCGTCGACCCGACGGGCGACACCGGCGGACGGTGGGTGACCCAGCCGGCCATCGAGGGTGTGGGGCTGTACCCCTCGGTCGTCCAGCAGGTGACGGTCCAGCAGCAGACGGCCACGACGAACGGCTACCGCGGGCACCTGCTCGTCGGCAACGCCATCGTCACGTGGACCGCGACGACGACCGACAACGTCAGCAGCCTCGGGCCGCCGGACGGCATCTCGGCGATCGTCCAGGCGCGCGCGCTCGCCGCCGTGCAGGCCGCGCGCTAGCGATCGCGCCGGCGTGCCTAGAGTGGCGGCGTGCACGGTGCGTACAAGGTCCCCGGGGGAAAGCTCGTCGTCGTCGACCTGGAGGTGAGCGGCGGACGCCTCGCCGGCGTCGTCGTCTCCGGGGACTTCTTCGCCGAGCCCGACGAGCTGCTCGACGTGTTCGTCCGGGCGCTCGACGGCCTGCCCGAGACGAGCACGGTGGCCCAGCTGACGACCGCGCTCGACGAGCGGGTCGCCGCCGAGCTGCCCGGCGCCCAGCTGATCGGCGCGACGACGCGCGACGTCGCGATCGCGGTGCGGCGCGCGCTCGGCCGGTCGACGTCGTGGGCGGACCACGAGTTCACGTTCCTCGACCCCGGCGTGCTGCCGCCCGCGATGCACACCGCGCTCGACCAGGTGCTCACCGAGGAGCTCGCCGCCGGACGGCGCGGGCCCACCTTCCGGTTCTGGGAGTGGGACACCCCGGCCGTGGTCATCGGCTCGTTCCAGTCGCTGTCCAACGAGGTCGACCTCGAGGCGGCCGAGCGCTACGGCGTGCGCGTGGTGCGGCGGATCTCCGGCGGCGGCGCCATGTTCATGGAGGCCGGCAACTGCATCACGTTCTCGCTCGTCGTGCCCGAGTCCCTGGTCGACGGGCTGAGCTACGAGGAGTCCTACGCCTTCCTCAACCAGTGGGTGCTCGGCGCGCTCGCCGACGTCGAGGTGCAGGCGAGCCTGACGGGGCTCAACGACATCGCGTCGCCGGCCGGCAAGATCGCCGGCTCCGCGCAGAAGCGGCTGGTGGGCGGCGCGGTGCTCCACCACGTGACGATGGCCTACGACATCGACGCCGACAAGATGAACCAGGTGCTGCGCATCGGCCGCGAGAAGCTCTCCGACAAGGGCACCGCCAGCTCGGGCAAGCGCGTCGACCCGGTGCGCTCGCAGACCCGGCTGCCGCGCGAGGACGTCATCACGGCGTTCGAGGCCCACTTCCGCGGGCGGTACCGCACGGTCGACGGCGAGCTGACGGCCGACGAGCTGGCGCGTGCCGACCGGCTGCGGGTGGAGAAGTTCGAGAGCCCGGGGTGGACCGCTCGCCTGCCCTGATCACGTCCGCGAGCCGAAGACCGCGGTGCCGACCCGCACGACCGTCGCGCCCTCGGCGATCGCGAGCTCCAGGTCGCCGGTCATGCCCATCGACAGCTCGACGGCGCCGGCCGTGCCCGGGGACCCGGAGGCGACGACCTCGTCGCGCACCGCGCGCAGCGCGGCGAACCCCGCGCGCACGACGAGCGGGTCGTCGCTCATCGCTCCGATCGTCTGGAAGCCGACGAGCCGGAGCCCGTCGAGGGCGGCCACCGCCGTGGCGAGCCCGGCGGCCTCGTCGGGCGCGACGCCGTGCTTGGTCGCCTCGCCCGAGACGTTGACCTGCACCATCACGTCGAGGTCGGCGTAGCGGCCCGATCGCCGCTCGGCCAGCCGGCGCGCGAGGTCCAGCGACTCGACCGCGTCGACCGCGTCCGCCCACCGCAGCGCCGCGTTGATCTTGTTCGACTGCAGCGGGCCGATGAGGTGGTAGGGCAGCCCCAGGTCGGCCAGGGCAGGGCCCTTGGCGACGAGCTCCTGGACGCGGTTCTCGCCGAGGAGCAGGCGCCGCTCGACCGCCAGCGCGCGGTGGGCCTGCACGGCCGCGCGGATAGTGCCGGCGTCCTGCGTCTTGGTCGCCAGGAGCAGCGTGACGTCGCCCTGGGAGCGGCCGGCATCCGCCGTGGCGCGGTCGATCCGGGCGTGGACGGCGGCCAGCCGGGTGCGCAGGTCGTCGTCCACGAACGGCAACGCTAGCGTCACGGCCCGGCCGCGCCCCTCGCCGGCCGGACCGTGGCGCGTCCCGCTAGATCCGGCCGAGGATCGTCTGCGCCTCGGCCTTCAGCGCGTCGACGGTGGGGGCGGCGCCGTTCAGCCGCAGCACGCTGACCCCGAAGAACGTCGCGCCCTTGAGCACGTAGATCGCGCTGCCGGCGAGCGTCACCGGACCGATCGTCGCCGCGTACGAGGCCGTGGACGCCTTGTCGCCGAGGCCGGGCAGGTCGGCCAGCGTGGGGGTCAGCTGTGCCTGCGACTGGAGCGCCTGCTGCAGCGCCTGGTTGGCCCGGGCACGCTCCTGGTCCCACACGGCGCCGGCGTCGGCGGCGCTCGTCGCCTGCGCGACGACGATCTGGGCGACACCCTCGGCCCCGGCGGCGTAGACGCACATCTTCCCGCCGCCGTCGAGGGTCTGCGGCTGCCCGGCCGGGGCCGTGGTGCCGAGCAGGGTGCTCGCCTCGGCCTGCGGGAACACAGCGCAGGGGTCGAGGGTGAGGGCCACGCCCTGCGCCGTCGCCTCCGGGGTCGCGGCGGGCGTCGTGGGGGCCGGCGTCGTCGTGGGCGGGGCCGTGGTCTGGGTCGCGGGCGCCGCGGGCGGGGTCGTCGGCCCGCCGCCGCCCGACGAGGAGCACGCGGCCAGCGCCAGCACCGCCGCGACCACCACCGCTGATGTGCGCCACATGGTCAAACCTCCCTGCTCGGCGTGCCGACGGGACGCGGGTCGCGTCCCGCTGGTGACAAGGAGGCAGGGCCGCAGGCCCAGATACCGGTGGCTAGGCTCGCCACGGGGCCGGTGGAGGGAGTGGGCATGGCGCTGCCGGACGGACCGCTGACGGGTGCCGGCGTACCGCGCGTCGGCCTCGGCCTGGCGGCGCTGGGGCGGCCCGCGTACATCACCGCCGGTCGCGCGGGAGACCTGCCGTCCCTGCGTTCCGTGGACGCGATGGAGGCCCGGACGCACGAGGTGCTGGACGCGGCGTGGGACGCGGGCGTGCGGTACGTCGACTGCGCCCGCTCCTACGGCCTGGCCGAGCAGTTCCTCGGCTCGTGGCTGGCGTCCCACCCGGGCCGGCGCCAGCGGCTCGTCGTCGGCAGCAAGTGGGGGTACCGGTACGTCGGCGAGTTCCGGATGGACGCGGCGGTGCACGAGGTCAAGGAGCACTCCGTCGCGATGCTGGACGAGCAGTGGCCCCAGACGCTCGAGGCCCTCGGCGGCCCGCCGGACGTGTACCTGGTGCACTCCGCGACGGTGGACAGCCCGGCCCTCCGCGACCCGGCGATCCTGGCGCGGCTGGCGGCGCTGGCCGCCACGGGCGTGCGCGTGGGCCTGTCCACCAGCGGCCCGCGCCAGGGCGACGCCGTCGACGCCGCGCTGGCGGCCGGCCCGTTCACGGTGGTCCAGGCCACGTGGAACCTCCTCGAGCCGTCGGCCGGCCCGGCGCTGACCCGCGCCCACGACGCCGGTTGGTTCGTCGTCATCAAGGAGGCGCTGGCCAACGGCCGGCTCGGACCGGACGGCGACGCCGCGGCACGGGCGCGGGCGGCGGCGCACGACGAGCAGACGGCCGACGCGTTCGCGATCGGCTGCGCGCTGGGCCGGCCCTTCGCCGACGTGGTGCTGTCCGGCGCGGTGACGCCCGGGCAGCTCGCCTCCAACCTGGCGGCGCGCGTGCCGGCGGCCGGCGCCGAGGACGTCGCGGCGCTGGCCGAGCCGCCCGAGCGGTACTGGGCGGAGCGGTCCGCCCGCCCCTGGCGGTGACGCCTCAGGCGCGGGCGAGGTCCGCGACGACGGCGTCGGTCAGCCGCACGAGGTCGTCGGGCGCGAGGCAGACGTCCAGCCCGCGGCGGCCGCCGGAGACGTAGACCTCGTCGTGCAGGTAGATCGTCTCGTCGACGACCGTGGGCAGCGCGGACCGCTGGCCCAGCGGGGAGATGCCGCCCGCGACGTAGCCGGTGGCGCGCTCCGCGTCGGGCCGTTCCGCCATCACGGCTCGCTTGCCGCCGACCGCCGCCGCCAGGGCCTTGAGGTCGAGGTGCCCGGTGACCGGCACCACCGCGACCGTCAGGCGCCCGTCCACCTCCGCGACCAGCGTCTTGTACACCTGGGCCGGGTCGAGGCCGAGCACCGTCGCGGCCTCCAGCCCGTACCCGGCGGGCGTGCGCGGGTCGTGCTCGTAGGCGTGCACCGTGTGCGGCACGCCGGCCGCGGCGAGGGCGACGAGGGCGGGGGTCCCTGCCTGCTCCTTGCGTGGCACCCGGGTGTCAGACCGCGAGCCCGACGAGCGAACCGACGCCGTAGGTCAGCGCCATGGCCAGGCTGCCGCCGACGACGTTGCGCGTCACCGAGCGACCGATACCGGCGCCCGAGACCCGGGCGCTGACCCAGCCGGTGATGACGAGGGCGCCCAGGACGGCGACGAACGTCGCGAGGCTGCGCGCCTCGCCCCAGGGCGCGAGCACGACGAGCAGGGGGATGAGAGCACCGACGCCGAACGCCGACAGCGACGCGATGCCGGCGTGCCAGGGGTTGGTCAGCTCGACCTCGTGGCTCTCGAAGCCGCGCATCCGGGCGGCGACCAGCTCCGCGTCGCGCTGGCTCGAGACCGAGACGTACTCGCCGACGGCCATCGACAGGGCGCCGGCGACGAGGGCGGCGATGCCGGCGATGAAGATCGCCTTGACCTCCGAGGTGGCGCCCGCCACGCCGAGCACGGTCGCGGCGACCGAGACGATGCCGTCGTTCGCGCCCAGGACGCCGGCGCGCAGCCAGTTGAGCCCGCTGGCCGACACCACGCGGAGCGCGTCGTCGTCGCGCGCCGGCGGTGCCACGCCGGTGACGGCGGGGGTCGAGGGGTCGGCCGTGGCGGTCTCGGGGAGGCTGGTCACCGGGCGAGAGTACGTGGCGTCTCGCCGCTTGTCACGCGAGGGAAACCTGCCCTGACCTGCGCAAACGTAGGCTAGCCTCTCCTAACCATGGGACTTTGGTCCCGGGGCTCAGAAGGGTGCGACGGCGGCGATCCGCAGCCTGACCTCGCCGTTCTCGTCGGACGCCGGCAGGTCGACGACGGCCGCGATGCGCCAGTCGTGGTCGCCCGCCGGGTCGTCGAGCACCTGGTCGACGCGCCAGGTCGTCGGGTGCTCGGCCACCTGGAACAGGGCCGGGCCGCGCGCGGGGGCGGCGATGCCGACCTCGTCGTGCTCGTCCCAGTACGGCGCCATCGCCGCCTCCCAGCGCGCGGCGGTCCACGGCACGCCCTCCTCGTCCGCGTCCCCGAGCCGCTCCAGGGCGGCCCAGTCCTCGCGCGCCACGAGCTCGACCCGGCGGAACATCGCGCCGCGCACCAGGGCGCGCAGCACGCGCGGCGTGCCCGACAGCGGGGGCGGCGGGGCTTCGCCCTCGGCGGGCCGCGGGCCCTCCTCGTCGGGGTGGGCGAGTCTCTCCCACTCGTCGAGGAGGGAGGAGTCGGTGCGCCGGACAAGGTCGCCGAGCCAGTCGGTGATCTCGTCGAGGTCCTCCGTGGCGCGCTCCGGCGGGATCGTCTGGCGCAGCGCGCGGTAGGCGTCGGCGAGGTAGCGCAGCAGCACGCCCTCGGTGCGGTCCAGCCCGTACTCGCTGACGTACTCCGGGAACGTCATGGCGCGCTCGTGCATCTCGCGGACCACGGACTTGGGCGAGAGCTCGAGGTCCGCCACCCAGGGGTTGCCCGTGCGGTACGCGGCGAACGCCACGGCCAGGGGCTCCGCCAGCGGTTTGGGATAGCTGACGTCCTGGAGCAGCGCCATGCGCTCCTCGTACTCGTAGCCCTCGGCCTTCATCGCGGCGACGGCCTCGCCCCGGGCGCGGTTCTCCTGGGCTGCCAGCACCTGGCGGGGGTCGTCGAGCGTGGCCTCGACGACGGAGACGACGTCGTGGGCGTAGCCGGGGTCGGTGGGGTCGAACAGGTCGAGCGCCGCGTAGGCGAACGGCGACAGCGCCTGGTTGAGCGCGAAGGTCGCCGGGATCTCGTGCGCCAGCCGGACGGTGTGGCCGTCGCGCACGACGACGCCCGACGCCCGCAGCGAGCGGTAGACCTCGATCGCCCGGCGGACGTGGCGGCGGCGGTTGGCCTCGGGCTCGTGGTTGGCGGTCAGCAGGTGCGTCATGACGGCGACGGGGTCGGCGCCATGCAGCGCCTGGCGCTCCAGCACGTTGAGCACCATGGCGTGCGTCACGGCGAAGCTGGAGGTCAGCGGCTCGGGCGGCGCGTCACGCAGGCGCTCGAAGGTCTTGTCGGTCCAGTTGACGTGGCCCGGTGGCGCCTGCTTGCGGACGATCTTGCGGACCTTCTTCGGGTCGTCGCCCGCCTTGAGCAGGGCCCGCCGGTTCTCGATGACGTGCTCGGGGGCCATGACGACGACCTCGCCGAGGGTGTCGAAGCCCGCCCGGCCGGCGCGGCCGGAGATCTGGTGGAACTCGCGGGCCGTCAGGTGGCGCATGCGCTCGCCGTCGTACTTGACGAGGGACGTCAGCACCACGGTGCGGATGGGCACGTTGATGCCGACGCCGAGCGTGTCGGTGCCGCACACCACCGGCAGCAGGCCCCGCTGGGTGAGGCGTTCCACGACGCGGCGGTAGCGGGGGAGCATCCCGGCATGGTGGACGCCGACGCCCAGGCGCAGCAGCCTGCTGAGGGTGCGGCCGAAGCCGGGGCCGAACCGGAAGGCGCCCAGCTCGTCGGCGATCGCATCGCGCTGGGCCCGCGTCGCGACGGTGGTGCTCGCCAGCGCCTGCGCCCGCTCCACGGCCTCGCGCTGCGTGAAGTGGACCACGTAGACCGGCGCGCGGTGGGTCTGCACCAGCTCCTCGAGCAGCTCGTGGAGGGGCTCGACGCTGTACGCGTACTCCAGGGGCACGGGCCGCTCCGTGCCGGTGATCGTCGCGACGTCGACGCCCGTGCGCCGCTGCAGGTCGTCGGCGAAGAACGTGACGTCGCCCAGGGTCGCGGACATGAGGACGAACTGGGTGCGCGGCAGCTCGAGCAGGGGGACCTGCCACGCCCAGCCGCGCTGCGGGTCGGCGTAGAAGTGGAACTCGTCCATCACCACCTGTGCGGCGTCGGCCTCCTCGCCGTCGCGGAGCGCGAGGTTGGCGAGGATCTCGGCCGTGCAGCAGAGGATCGGGGCGTCGGGGTTGACCGACGAGTCCCCGGTCATCATGCCCACGTTGGCCGATCCGAACGCGTGGACCAGGGCGAAGAACTTCTCGCTGACCAGGGCCTTGAGCGGCGCGGTGTAGACCGTGCGGCGCCCCTGGGCGAAGGCGACGAAGTGCGCGGCCTCGGCGACGAGCGACTTGCCGCTGCCGGTGGGGGTCGTGATGATGACGTGCTCGCCCGTCACCAGGGCGAGAAGCGCCTCCTCCTGGTGCGGGTAGAGCCGCAGCCCGCGGTCGGCCGCCCAGCCGGTGAACGCGGCGTAGAGGGCGTCCGGGTCGGTGGGGTCCGCCGGGACGCGGTCGGCGAGCAGGGCGGTGGGCACGCCCGCGATCCTGCCACCCGGCGGACGGTGGCTGCCGACGAGCCAGGCGGTGGGGCCGCCCTGCTTGGCGCCGCATCGGTGGTTTCGCGCCGGATCGGTGGATCGATGCACCGAATCGGCGCGCAAGCACCGAAGTGGCCGAGGGATCCGTGGGCATCTCGCCATGCGAGAGGGGGCGTACCGGCATGTGAGCCGGGTGCCTAGCATGAAAGCGTGAGCACCGGACCCGCCGACGTGTACCTCCACGGCCACCACGACTCCGTGCTGCGGTCGCACCGCTGGCGCACCGCGGCGAACTCCGCCACCCACCTGCTGCCGCACCTGCGCGAGGGGATGAGCCTGCTCGACGTCGGCTGCGGTCCGGGGACCGTGACGGTCGACCTGGCGCGGAGCGTGGCCCCCGGCGAGGTCGTCGGGCTGGACTCGGCGCCGGAGGTGCTCGAGGAGGCGCGGGCGCACGCCGCGGACGCGGGCGTCGGCACGGTCCGGTTCGAGGTCGGGGACGCGTACCGCCTGCCGTTCGACGACGCGTCGTTCGACGTGGTGCACGCCCACCAGCTGCTCCAGCACCTCACCGACCCGGTCGCCGCGCTGCGCGAGATGCGACGCGTCGCCCGGCCGGGCGGGCTCGTCGCCGTGCGCGACTCCGACTACGGCGGGTTCGCGTGGTTCCCGGAGAGCGACGGGCTGGAGGAGTGGCGCCAGCTGTACCGCGAGGTCGCGGCCGCCCTCGGCGCGCAGGCCGACGCGGGCCGGCGGCTGTCGTCGTGGGTCCGCGAGGCCGGGTTCGACCCGGACGGCGTCGAGGTCGGCGCCGGCACGTGGTGCTACGCCACCGCCGTGGAGCGCGCCTGGTGGTCGCGGTTGTGGGCGGACCGGTGCGTCGCGTCCGGGTTCGCGAGCGCCGCGCTCGCGCACGGGCTGGCCGACGAGGTGGCGCTCGAGCAGCTCGCCGAGGCCTGGCGCGCGTGGGGCGAGGAGCAGGACGGCTGGTTCGTCGTGCTCCACGGCGAGGTCCTCGCCCGGGCCTAGCAGCGGGCCGCTGGCCCTAGGGTGGCGACGTGCGCATCGCCAGGTTCACCACCGGAGGAGACCCCCGGTTCGCCCTCGTCGAGGGCGACCCCGGGGACGAGGAGCTCATCGTCGTCAGCGGCGACCCGCTGTACCAGGCCACGCAGCCGACCGGTGAGCGCGTCAGGCTCGCCGAGGAGGGCGTGCGGCTGCTCGCGCCGGTGATCCCGCGGAGCAAGGTCGTCGGCGTCGGCCGCAACTACGCCGAGCACGCCGCCGAGCTGGGCAACGCCGTGCCGGCGGCGCCGCTGCTCTTCCTCAAGCCGAACACCTCCGTGATCGGGCCGGACGACCCGATCGTCCTGCCGGACTGGTCCGAGCAGGTGGAGCACGAGGCAGAGCTGGCCGTCGTCATCGGGAAGGTCACCCGCAACGTCGCGGCGGAGGACGCGCTGAGCAAGGTGTTCGGGTACACGGTGGCCAACGACGTCACCGCGCGCGACATCCAGCGCACCGACGCGCAGTGGACGCGGGCCAAGGGCTTCGACTCGGCGTGCCCGCTCGGGCCGTGGATCGTGCCGGGCCTCGACGTCGACGACCTGTTCGTGCGCGCGCGCGTCAACGGCACCACCCGGCAGGACGGCCGCACGTCGCAGATGGTGTTCGACGTCGCCTACCTCGTCTCCTACGTCTCCGAGGTGTTCACGCTGCTGCCCGGCGACGTCATCCTCACGGGCACGCCCGCCGGCGTCGGGCCGCTCGTGGAGCGGGACGTCGTCGAGGTCGAGGTCGAGGACATCGGCGTGCTGCGCAACCCGGTGATCCGGCGGTGACCGCTCCCGACGAGGCGGGCGTGGACATCTGGACTGACGGGGCCTGCAAGGGCAACCCCGGCCCGGGCGGCTGGGGTGCCTGGCTGCGCTGGGGCGACCACGAGCGCGAGCTGTTCGGCGGCGAGAAGGTCACGACGAACAACCGGATGGAGCTCACCGCGGTCATCGAGGGGCTGCGGGCGCTGACGCGCCCGGTGCCGGTGACGCTGCACGTCGACTCGCAGTACGTCATGCAGGGCGTGACGTCCTGGATGGCTGGTTGGAAGCGCAACGGCTGGCTGACGCGTGACAAGAAGCCCGTGAAGAACCAGGAGCTGTGGCAGGCGCTCGACACCGAGCTCGCCCGGCACCAGGTGCGCTGGGTGTGGGTCAAGGGCCATGCCGGCGACCCCGGCAACGAGAAGGCCGACGAGCTCGCCAACCGCGGCGTCCCGCGCTGACCCGCCGCCGAGGTCGATAGTCCCGCTCGGCGGCGACGGTGGCGTCTGTCGACGTCGCCGGAAGCTATCGACCTCGGTGCAGGCCGGGCTGGTCGCGCGTCGACCTCGGGAGGGCGGGGGGCCTCGGGGCTCGCAACTAGGCTGTACCCCCGTGACCCACACCTCCCCGATCCGGGTCCGCTTCTGCCCGTCCCCGACCGGGACGCCGCACGTGGGCCTCATCCGCACCGCGCTCTTCAACTGGGCCTACGCCCGGCACGTCGGCGGGACGTTCGTCTTCCGCATCGAGGACACCGACCCCGCGCGTGACTCCGAGGAGAGCTACCAGCAGCTGCTCGACGCGCTGCACTGGCTGGGCCTGGACTGGGACGAGGGTGTCGAGGTCGGCGGTCCCTACGCGCCGTACCGGCAGAGCGAGCGGATGGCGATCTACCGGGACGTCGCCCGGCGGCTGGTCGAGGGCGGGTACGCGTACGAGTCGTTCTCGACGCCCGAGGAGATCGAGGCGCGGCACGTCGCCGCCGGCCGGGACCCGAAGCTGGGCTACGACGGCTTCGACCGTGACCTGACCGCCGAGCAGAAGGCCGCGTACCGCGCGGAGGGGCGCGAGCCGGTGATCCGCGTGCGGATGCCCGACGAGGACGTGACGTTCACCGACCTCATCCGCGGCGAGGTGACGTTCAAGGCCGGCTCGGTCCCGGACTACGTCATCGTCCGCTCGACCGGCCACCCGCTGTACACGCTGGTCAACCCGGTGGACGACGCGCTGATGGACATCACCCACGTGCTGCGCGGCGAGGACCTGCTCAGCTCGACGCCCCGCCAGGTGGTGCTGTACCGGGCGCTGCTCGAGCTGGGCATCGCGTCGGTGATGCCGCTGTTCGGCCACATGCCGTACGTCATGGGCGAGGGCAACCGGAAGCTGTCCAAGCGCGACCCGGAGTCCAACCTCTTCCTCCACCGCGAGCGCGGGTTCACCCCCGAGGGCCTGCTCAACTACCTCGCGCTGCTCGGCTGGGGCATCGCGCCCGACCACGACGTGTTCACGCTGGCCGAGATGGTCGCCGCGTTCGACATCGCGGACGTCAACCCCAACCCGGCGCGCTTCGACCTGAAGAAGGCCGAGGCGATCAACGCCGCGCACGTGCGAATGCTCGCGCCAGACGACTTCCGCGACCGCCTGGTGCCGTACCTGGCCCCGGCCGGCCTGCTCTCGGCCTCGTCGTACGACGAGCTGACCGACGACGAGCGCCGGCGGCTGGCCGCCGCGGCCCCGCTGGTCCAGGAGCGGATGACGCTGCTCGGCGAGGCCGTCGGCATGCTCGGCTTCCTCTTCGTCGGCGACGACGACCTGGTGGTCGAGGACGACGCCCGCGCCGGGCTGCGCGAGGACGCCGCGACGATCCTCGACGCGGCCACCAAGGCCCTGACCGACCTGCCGTCGTTCACGGCCGCCGCCGCGCAGGAGGCGCTGGCCGCCGCGCTCGTCGACGGCCTCGGCGTCAAGCCGCGGTTCGCCTACACGCCGCTGCGGGTGGCCGTCACGGGCCGGCGGGTGTCGCCGCCGCTGTTCGAGTCGATGGAGATCCTCGGCCGCGAGGCGACGCTCGCCCGCATCGCGCGGCTGCGCGCCACCCTGTGACGGCGCTCGGCGTGGCCCCGACGTCGATCGGCCCGGTCGACGGCGTGCTGTTCGACGTCGATGACACGCTCGTCGACACCCGCGGGGCCTTCGTCCACGCGCTGGCCGCGGTCGCCGGCGCCTACCTGCCGGCGGGCGCCGCGGACCGCGTCGACGAGATGCTCGCTGCCTGGCGCGCCGACACCGGCGGCCACTACCGCGCGTACACGCGCGGGGAGCTGGGCTTCGTCGAGCAGCGGCTGCTGCGCGCGAACCAGCTGCACGAGCTGTTCGGCGGTCCGGCGCTGAGCGAGGCCGACTTCGCCGCGTGGGACGAGGTGTTCGACGCCGGGTTCGTCGCCGGCTGGCGGGCGCACGAGGACGCGAGCGTGCTCGTCGACCGGCTGCTGGCGGCCGGGCTGCCGGTCGGCGCGCTGTCGAACGCGGGCGTCGCCTACCAGGAGAACAAGCTCGCCCGCACCGGCTTCGGGGGCCGGGTGCCGATGCTGGTCGGCGTCGACACCCTCGGCGTCGGCAAGCCCGACCCGGCGGTGTTCCTCGAGGCCGCCCGACGCCTCGGCACCGACCCCGCGCGCACGGTCTACGTGGGCGACGAGCTGGACATCGACGCCGCCGCGGCGGCCGCCGCCGGGCTCGTCGGGATCTGGCTGGACCGCCCGGGCGGTCGGCGCGTGCACGTCCACGACCGCGAGGTCGCCGCCGCCGGCGTCCCGGTGATCACCACGCTCGCCGAGCTCCCGGCGCTGCTGGGCCTCGGCTGACCGCGCGCTCGCCGCGGCGCCCGGCTTGACGCCGGAATGTTAGTGAGTCACATTTTCTAGGTGACGACGACCGGTGGGAAGGCCGCCCGGACGCGCGCCCGTCTGACGGACGCGGCGTTCGAGCTGTTCGCGGAGCAGGGTTACGACGCGACGACCGTGGCGCAGATCGCGGAGCGCGTCGGCGTCACCGAGATGACCTTCTACCGGCACTTCGGCAGCAAGGACGCGGTCGTCGTCGGCGACCCGTACGACCCGCTCATCGCCGCCGCCGTCGCCGCGCAGCCGACCGACCTGCCGCCGCTGGTCCGGGCCGCGCGTGGCGTGCGGTCGGCGTGGGAGGGCCAGCCGCTGGACGACGACGAGGCGCTCCGCGCGCGTGTGAGTCTGGGGGCGGCGACGCCGAGCCTGCGGCCGGCCATCCGCGCGGGCACGGCCGCGACCGAGGCGGCGATCGCGGAGGCGCTGGCAGCCGGCGGCACCGACCCTCTCGACGCGGCGGTGTGCGCCGCCGCCCTGCTGGGCGCCCTGACCACGGCGCTGCTCGGGTGGCCGGCGCGCCCCGGCACGACCCTCGGCGCCACGATCCTGCGCGCCCTCGACCTCCTGGAGCACCGGCCATGACCGAGACCCTGCTGCGGCTGGACGGCGTCGGCTACACCTACCCCGGGGGCGCCGGCATCCGCGGCGTCGACCTCGCGGTGCGCGCCGGCGAGGTCCACGCGCTGGTCGGCCTCAACGGCGCCGGCAAGTCGACGCTCATGAAGCTCGTCCTCGGCATGCTGCGCCCGCAGGCGGGGAGCGTCGAGGTGCTGGGTGCGGAGGTCCGCGCCGCCGGCCCGGAGGTGTGGGCGGGGGTCGGCGCGTTCGTCGAGCACCCGCTGACCTACGGCGAGCTCGACAGCACGACCAACCTCGAGCTCGCGGCGCGCATGCACGGCATCGCGCGCGGGGACGTTCCTGCCGCCGTCGGTGACGTGCTCGACGAGCTCGACCTGGCGAGGTACGCGCGCGTGAAGGTGCGCCGCCTGTCCGCCGGCAACGCGCAGCGCCTCGGCCTCGCCGCGGTCCTGGCTCACGGCCCGCGGCTGCTGGTCCTCGACGAGCCCACGACCGCCCTCGACCCGGCAGGCATCATCACGCTGCGCGAGGCGATCCTGCGTCGCGCCGCGGCGGGCACCGGCGCGCTCGTCTCCAGCCATCACCTGGACGAGGTGGCGCGCATCGCGGACCGGATCTCCGTCATCGCCGAGGGCCGCCTCGTGGGCGAGCTCGATCCCGGCGGGGTGGACATCGAGCGGGCCTTCTTCGCCAAGGTGCACGAGGCGGTGACGGCATGACGGGGTTCGGCACCGCGCTCGCGGTCGAGTCGCGCAAGGCGAGGGCGTCGTGGACCCTGCGGGTCACCGGTCTGCTGCTCGCCCTGGGAGTCCCGGCGATCGTCGCATCGCTCGTCGTCGCGGCGCGCGGCGGCGGGACACCCGAGGCGCGCGCGCAGCTCCTGGCGAAGCTCGGCCCCGAGGTCGTGGCAGCCGACTGGCACGCTCTCGTCCTCGCGTCGACGCAGGTCACGGCCGCCGCGTCCGTGTTCGCGTTCGGGATGGGCGCGTCGTGGCTCGTCGGCCGCGAGTTCGCCGACGGGACGGTGCCGGCGCTGTTCGGGCTCCCGGTGGGCCGCCGGGCGATCGCGACCGCCAAGCTCGTCGTCCACCTGTGCTGGGCGCTGCTCGTCTGCGTCGCGCTCGTCGTCGTCCTCGCCGTCGCCGGGCTGGCGCTCGGCCTGGGCCCGCTCACCGGCGCGACGGCGGCGGGCCTCGCGCGGATCGTCGTCCTCGGCCTGCTCACCGCGCTGATCTCGCTGGCGGCGGCCGTCGTGGCGACGCTCGCACGGAGCGTCCTGGCGGGCGTCGCCGTCGCGGCCGTGACCATCGTCACCGCGCAGATCTGGGTGTTCGTCGGCGGCTCGGTCTGGTTCCCTCTGGCCAGCCCGGCGCTGTGGGCGATGCACCCCGGCAGCGTCCCCGCCGGGGCCCTCGCGCTCGTCGTGGCCTTCGGGGCGGCGTGCGCGGCGCTCACCGTGGAGGCGTGGCGCCGCCTCCAGCTCGCGCGATAGCTCAGCGCGGCAGCGGGTCGAGGATCTCGAGCACCTCGTCGTGCAGCAGGCCGTTGGTGACGAGGGCCGAGCCGCCCAGCGGGCCGGGCACGCCGCGGATCGACGTGAAGCGGCCACCTGCCTCGACGACGACCGGGACGATGGCGGCCATGTCGTGCAGCGCGAGCTCGGGCTCGGCGGAGATGTCGACCGCGCCCTCGGCGACGAGCACGTGCGACCAGAAGTCGCCGTAGGCGCGGGTGCGCCACACGCGGCTGGTGAGGTCGAGGAAGCCGCCCAGCCGCCCGGCCTGCTCCCACTCGCCGAGCTCTGAGTAGGAGAACGACGCGTCCTCCAGCCGGTCGACGGCCGACACGTGGATCGGCGTCGCGCTCGACAGCGCGCGCCCGGTCCACGCCCCGGAGCCGGTGGCCGCCCACCACCGCCGGTGCAGCGCCGGGGCCGAGACGACGCCGACGACCACCTCGTCGCCGTCCATGAGCGCCAGCAGCGTCGCCCACACGGGCACGCCGCGCACGAAGTTCTTCGTCCCGTCGATCGGGTCGACGATCCAGCGGCGTGGCCCGTGGCCCGTGTCGGCCATCTCCTCGCCGTGCACCGCGTCGCGCGGCCGGGTGCGGCCCAGCTGGGAGCGGACGATCTCCTCCGCGGCACGGTCGGCGTCCGTGACCGGCGTCAGGTCCGGCTTCGTCTCGACCCGGAGGTCCTGCGCGTGGAACCGCTCGAGGGTGAGGGCGTCGACCTGGTCGGCGATGACGTGAGCCAGTCGCAGGTCGTCGTCGTACCGCAGGGCCATGGGCGACACGCTAGCGGGCGGCCTGCTCCTCGGGCTCCGGCGCACCGGTGCGGGCCGCCAGCAGCCGGCGGAACGAGTCCACCCGTGCCGCCCGTGCCGCGCTCGCCGGCTCGTCGGGCGCCTCCGCCACCCAGGCGTCGAGCTCGCAGTCCGGGGCGTCGGCGGCGTGCGTGCAGCCGCGCGGGCAGCGGTCCGCGACGGCCGCGAGGTCGGCGAACGCGGCGAGCAGGTGCTCCACCTTGACGTGAGCGAGGCCGAACGAGCGCACGCCCGGGGTGTCGATCACCCAGGTCGCCGCCCCCGGCCCGGGCACGCGCAGCGCGACCGCCGACGTGGAGGTGTGCCGCCCGCGGCCCGTGACGTCGTTGACGACGCCGATCGCGCGGCCGGCGTCCGGCACGAGGGCGTTGACCAGGGTGGACTTGCCCACGCCGGAGTGCCCGACGAGCACCGACACCTTCCCGGCCAGGGCCGCGCGCAGGTCGTCGAGCCCCTCGATCGCGTCACCGTCGCGGCGGGTGACGACGACGGAGACGCCCACGGGCTCGTACATCTGCGTGAGCGGCGCGGGGTCCTCGAGGTCGGCCTTGGTCAGGGCGAGCAGCGCCGACATGCCCGCGTCGTAGGCGGCGACGACGCAGCGGTCGATCATCCGCGGCCGCGGCTCCGGCTCGGCGAGCGCGGTGACGATCACCAGCTGGTCGGCGTTCGCCACGATGACGCGCTCGACGGGGTCGGTGTCGTCGGCCGTGCGCCGCAGCACGGTGCGCCGCTCGCCGATCCGCACGATGCGGGCCAGCGTGCCCTGCTCGCCGGACGCGTCGCCGACGAGGTCGACCCGGTCGCCGGGCACCACGCGCTCGCGGCCGAGCTCGCGCGCCTTCATCGCGACGACCATGCGCTCCGGCTCGTCGTCGGACGGCGCGACGAGCACGGCGTAGCGGCCCCGGTCGACGCCGGTGACGAGCCCGGTGCGGGCGTCGGCGTGCTCGGGACGCTGCTTGGTGCGTGGCCGCGAGCCGCGCCCGGGGCGCACCCGCACGTCGGACTCGTCGTACCGTCGCTGCGCCATCAGGCGGGCGACCCCAGCATCCCGGCCCACATCCCGACGAAGCCGGGCAGCGTCTTGGCCGTCGAGTCGACGTCGTCGACCTCGATGCCCGCCACGGCCAGCCCGAGGAGGGCGCCGGCGGTGGCCATCCGGTGGTCGGCGTACGCCCGCCACAGGCCGGGCGACAGCGGCCGCGGCGTGATGACCAGCCCGTCGCTCGTCTGCTGGGCCCAGCCGCCGCGCGCGGTGATCTCCGTGGCGAGCGCCGCCAGCCGGTCGGTCTCGTGGCCGCGCATGTGCGCGATGCCGCGCAGCCGGGTGGGGGAGTCCGCCAGGACCGCGAGGGCGGCGATCGTCGGCGCGAGCTCGGAGGCGGCCCGCAGGTCGACGTCGATGCCGTGGACGGCGCCGATCCCGGTGACTTCGAGCACGCCGTCGGTCAGCGCGGAGCGCCCGCCCATGCGCTCCAGCAGCCCGGGCAGCAGCGCACCGGGCTGCGTCGTCGTCGTCGGCCAGCCGGGCACGCGCACCGTGCCGCCGGCCACGAGCGCCGACGCGAGGAACGGCGCCGCGTTGGACAGGTCCGGCTCGACCCGCACGTCACGGCCGGCGATGGCGCCGGGGGCGACGCGCCAGATGCCGGGGCGCGAGTCGTCGACGGTCACGCCGGCGGCCCGCAGCACCGCGACGGTCATCTCGATGTGCGGCAGCGACGGCAGGGTCGGGCCGATGTGGCGCACGGTCAGGCCCTGCGCGTACCGCGCGGCCGCCAGCAGCAGGCCCGAGACGAACTGGCTGGAGCCGGACGCGTCGACGTCGACGGAGCCGCCGGTCAGCCCGCCGCGCCCGTGCACGGTGAACGGCAGCCGGCCGGCCTCGCCGTGGTCGTCGACGCGGACGCCGAGGGCACGCAACGCCTCGAGCACGGGACCCATCGGGCGGGCGTAGGCCTGCGCGTCCCCGTCGAACCGCACGAGGCCGTCGGCGAGCGCCGCCACGGGCGGCAGGAACCGCATCACGGTGCCGGCCAGCCCGCAGTCGACCGTCACCCCGCCGGTCAACGGCCCGGGGGAGACCAGCCAGTCGGCCTCGGACTCGGTCACGGACGTGCCCAGGGCGCGCAGCGCACCGGCCATCAGGCGGGTGTCCCGGGAGTCGAGGACGCCCCGCAGGCGGGACGGACCGGCGGCGAGCGCCGCGAGCACCAGGTAGCGGTTGGACAGCGACTTGGACCCGGGGACCTCGACGAGGGCGTCGAGCGGCCCGGACGCTGTCGGTGCCGCCCACGTGCTGGTCATGGGCTGAGGGTACGGCGCTTTCAGTCCTCGGCCGCGGCCGCCCTCGCCTCGCGAGCAGCGTGGACGCGTCAGGCCATGCCGGGGCGCCCCGCGAGGTCGCCCGCGGCGAGCAGCGCGCCGCCGAGCGCGCTCACGGACGACCAGAACCGGCGCCGCCGCAGCGCCTCGGCCTCGCCACCGGAGCGGCCGGCGGGCAGCGAGGCGACGACCACCGGGACCGTCAGCACGGCCAGCGCCAGGCCCGCGGTCCGCGGCGCCTTGCCGGTGGCCAGCGCACCCGCGGCGACGATCGTCGCGGCACCGTGCGCGCGCACGACGAGCCCGAGCTGCGTGTCGGTCACCGTCGTCAGCGCGCGGTCGAGCGACTGGCTCAGCCCGGGGAGGCGGCCGACGTGCCCGTGCAGCGCCGCCAGCCCCTCCCGTCCGGCGGTCGCGTGCACCGCCGGGTGACGGAGGGCGTCGATCCCCTCCGCGACGAACCACGACGCGAACAGCGGGCGGGCGAACGGACGCAGCAGCACGGTGTCCCTCCTCGTCGGACGGTGGAGCCTGCTCAACGCTAGCCCGCGGGGAATGGCGCCGCCGCGCGAGGCGTTGTGCGCCGTATGTCCTGTGCACTCGCTGAGCGCCCGGCGGCGTCGGCGAGCGCGGCGCGTTCGTCGTTCGTGCTGCCGTCGCCGGCCCTCCCGGGTGACGCACAGCCCTGGCGGCTAGGCTCGGGCGCGATGAGCGAGGACGACGTGGACACGACGCGGGTGCCCGCCGACGAGGACGAGGCGGCTCGCACGCGCCGGTTCGAGGCGGAGGCACTGGTCTACCTGGACCAGCTCTACGGGGCTGCCCTGCGCATGACGCGCAACGCCGCCGACGCCGAGGACCTGGTGCAGGAGACCTTCACGAAGGCGTTCGCCGCCTTCCACCAGTACCGGCCGGGCACCAACCTCAAGGCGTGGCTGTACCGGATCCTCACCAACACGTACATCAACTCCTACCGCCGCAAGCAGCGCGAACCCATCCAGTCCCACACCGACCAGGTCGAGGACTGGCAGCTGGCCAAGGCGGAGTCGCACTCCTCGACCGGGCTGCGCTCGGCCGAGGCCGAGGCCCTCGACCACCTGCCGGACTCCGACGTCAAGGCCGCGCTCCAGCGCATCCCCGACGACTTCCGGATGGCCGTCTACCTGGCCGACGTCGAGGGCTTCGCCTACAAGGAGATCGCGGAGATCATGGGCACCCCGATCGGGACGGTGATGTCCCGCCTGCACCGGGGCCGCGCCCAGCTCCGCGAGCTGTTGCACGACTACGCCCAGGAGCGCGGCCTCGTCGCGGCCGGCCCGGGCGATCCGGAGGGAAGGCCATGACCGACGACGACCGCGC
Source organism: Cellulomonas sp. 73-92 (assembly GCF_001898175.1). GTDB lineage: Bacteria > Actinomycetota > Actinomycetes > Actinomycetales > Cellulomonadaceae > Cellulomonas. The sequence goes on along the minus strand of NZ_MKTH01000018.1, from coordinate 220,364 downwards.
GGTGGACGACGAGGCCCACGCGCCGCTGACGATCGACGAGGACCCCTGCTCGGCCGCGCTCCAGAGGCTGTGGAGCTACCTCGACAAGGAGCTGACCCCCGCCGACGAGGACGACCTGCGCGACCACCTCGCGGGCTGCCCGCCGTGCCTGGCGGAGTACAGCATCGACGTGGTGCTCAAGAGCATCGTGCGTCGCTCCTGCCAGGAGGAGGCGCCGGCGGGCCTGCGGGTGCGCATCCAGCAGACGCTGCTGCAGGTCCGCGTCGCCGACCAGTAGCCGACGCCGACCCGGGAACGACGAAGGCCCCGACCATCGGTCGGGGCCTCTCGTGTGTCAGCGCTCAGGCGTTGGGGCGCTTGCCGTGGTTGGCGGCGCTCCCCGCACGGCCCTTGCGCTTGCGGCCACGCTTGCTCATCGGTCGTCTCCTCGGATGCTGGTGCGCGCTCCCGCGGGGCGCGACGTCGGCGTCCATGGTCCCACACGTGCATCGATGCGCCGAACCGGACCGGTTCGTCCGGAATCGGGGTTCAAGTCCGGCAGGACGCCGCCCGATACTCCAGTGGTGAATGCGGCGGCGGGCCAGCAGGTCTCGATCATCCCCTTCCTCCATGCCCTGGCCAGCACCGGGGGCTCCGACCTGCACATCAAGGTCGGGTCACCGCCGCGCGTGCGCGTTGACGGGCGGCTGCGGAAGCTCCAGGCACCGGACCTGCGTCCGGTGGACACCGAGCGCATGCTCGAGGAGGTCATCCCCAACGAGCTCGTCGAGATCTTCCGCACCACGCACGAGGCCGACTTCGCCTACTCGCTGGCCGGTGTCGGCCGGTTCCGTGTCAACGCCTACCAGGCCCGCGGCACGTTCGGCCTCGTCTTCCGGCGGGTGTCGGTCGGCGCGCAGTCGCTCGGCGAGCTGGGGCTGCCCGAGGTCGTCGGCGAGCTGGCGCTCGAGCCGCGCGGCCTGGTGCTGGTCACGGGGCCGACGGGCTCCGGCAAGACGACGACGCTCGCGTCGATGGTCGACCTCGTCAACTCGTACCGCGAGGTGAACATCGTCACCATCGAGGACCCGATCGAGATCCTGCACTCGGACAAGAAGGCGATCGTGTCCCAGCGCGAGGTGCGCCAGGACACCGCCGACTTCGCCGTCGCGCTGCGTGCCGCGATGCGCCAGGACCCCGACGTCATCCTCGTCGGCGAGATGCGCGACACCGAGACGGTGCGCGCCGCGCTGTCCGCCGCCGAGACCGGTCACCTCGTCTTCTCGACGCTGCACACGATCGACTCCGCGGAGACCATCAACCGCATCATCGACTTCTTCCCGCCGCACGAGCAGAAGCAGATCCGCATCGCGCTGTCGCAGGCGCTGCGTGGTGTCGTCTCGCAGCGCCTGGTGCGCAAGGCGGACGGCACGGGCCGCGTGCCCGCCGTCGAGGTCATGGTCAACACGGGCCGCATCGCCGAGGCGATCGTGGAGCCCCTGGAGAACCCGCCGATCGCCGACCTCATCCGCGAGGGCGACTTCTACAAGATGCAGACGTTCGACCAGCACCTGTTCCGGCTGGTCCGCGACGACGTCGTGACGTACGACGAGGCGATGTCGGCCTCGTCCAACCCGCACGACCTCACGGTGGAGCTCAAGGCCGCCGGCATCATCGTCTGACCCCCGCCTTCCCCCCGCTCCTTCACTTTCCTGAGCTTCCGGTCGCGAATCACGACAGGAAGCTCAGGAAAGTGGGTTGCGTGGCCGCAGGACGCGATATAGCGTGTTCACACACGAGACATATCGCGAATCGGAGAGCATCATGGCTACGGACTCCTGGGTCGTCGACGGCCCGCAGGTCATCGAGGTCGACGACGTCGCGCGCCTGCGCGTCGGCCTGGTCGGGGGGCGCGCGGACGTCGTCGTGCACGACGAGCCGGTGGTGCGCGTCGAGGTGCACTCGGTGCGCGGCCGCCCGCTGGAGGTGGCGTACCACGAGGGCGAGCTGCGCCTGGGCTACCAGTTCACGCTCGGCGGCTGGGACCAGTTCCTCGACAACCTCACGCACTTCCGCGGCAACGACAAGGTCGACGTCACCATCGCCGTGCCGGCGCACACCGCGGTCCGCCTGGGCACCGTCAGCGGCGAGGGCCTGCTGGCCGGCGTCCAGGAGGACTCGTCCGTCTCGACGGTGTCCGGGTCGGTCGTCGTCGACGGCACCCGCGGCAGCCTGAGCGCCAAGACGGTCTCCGGTGACGTCGCCGTGCGCGGCCACAGCGGGCCGCTCGGCCTCAACTCGGTGTCCGGCGAGCTCGCGGCGTCCGGCGAGCTGACGGTCGTGTCCGCCAAGTCCGTGTCGGGGCGCGTGACGCTCGACGTGTCGTCGGGCACCTCGTCGGTCACCGCGACGTCCGTCTCCGGCGACGTCACGCTGCGGCTGCCTGTCGGCAAAGGCGTGCGCGTGACGGGCCAGTCGGTGTCGGGCCGCGTCGTGGTCGACGACCAGGAGTACGGCGGCCGGCCGGGGACGCGCAACGTGGACATCGCCAGCGGCGACGGCACGTGCCACGTTCAGGTGTCGACGGTCTCGGGCAACCTCACCGTGCTCCGCCAGGGGGCGTGATGCCCTCGGTCTTCGCGCACGGCCAGCTGCGGCTCTACCTGCTCGCGCTGCTCGAGGCCGGGCCACGCCACGGGTACGAGCTCATCACCGCGCTCTCCGACCGCTTCGGCGGCACATACCGGCCCAGCGCCGGCACGGTCTACCCGCGGCTGGCGCGCCTGGAGGAGGAGGGGCTCGTGGTGAGCGCCGACTCCGAGGACGGCCGCAAGACGACCTACCGGCTGACGGAGGCGGGCCGCCGCGAGCTCGACTCCCGGCGCGCGGACCTCGCGGCGGTCGAGGCGGACATCGCCGCGACCGTCCGGGAGCGGGCCGGGGCGGTGCGCGACGACGTCCGGGAGGCGATGTCACGGCTGCGCGACGAGCTGGCGGGGGCCGCCGAACGGGCCCGAGCCTCCGCCACGCACGTCGAGGCGGCGCCCCACCGGGACGCGCGGGCCGCCTCGCACACGCGCCGGATGGACGCCGACGCAGCCGTCCGGCGGTTCTCCGACGAGCTGCGCGCCGACCTGCGGCGGGCCGACGCCGTCGGCGAGGTGACCGAGCTGACGGTCACCACCGTGCGCACGGTGCTGGCGTCCGCGCTGGCCGCCGTGCGCGGCACGCTGCGGGCGTGACGGCTAGAGGTCCTCGGGCAGGCCGAGCCACAGGTGCCAGCCGGTGTGCAGCACCAGCCACGCCATGAGGCCGTAGCCCGCCTGACCGGGCAGGTGGCCGTCGCCGGCCGCCAGGTCGGCGAGCCACTGCTCGTGCGCGACGAGCGGGGTGAAGCAGTCGACGTACGGCACGCGCCGGCGGCTCGCGACGTCGCCGAACGCGGCGGAGAGCTCGGCGAGGCGGTCCCGGTCGGCGTCCTGCCCGGGGGGCGGGCCGACGACGAAGGCCGGCACCCGGTGGTGCTCGGCGATGTCGAGGATGTTCGCGAGGTTCAGCCGGCTGCGCGCGGGCGACAGGCCGGCGGCCACGTCGGCCCGGCCCAGGCCGACGACGAGCCGGTTGTCCGTGTCCGACGCCCAGCGGCGCGCCGCCTCGGCCTCCCAGCGCGCGCCGAGGCCCGCCGTGGGCTCGCCCGGGACGGCCAGCGTGAGGAACGTCGGCGCCACCGGGGGGACCGTGCGCGCGGCGACCCGGCCGACCCAGCCGAGGCCCTTGGGGTCCCCCGCGCCGGCCGCCAGCTCGTCGCCGATCACCACGATCCGCAGCGGCCTGTCCGCCACGCCCATCACCGCCCCGTGCCCTCGTCGTCCGTCACCGGGGGCCATCCTCCCAGGCGGCCGCCACCCTCAGGGCACGGCACGCCCGCGTGGCGGGTCAGCGACGGAACGCGGCGTCGAGCAGCTCGGCCTGCTGGGCGGCGTGCAGGCTGTGCGAGCCGGTCGCCGTGGCGGCCGACTCGGGGCGTGACACCACCGTCAGCGGACGGCCGAGGCGCCGCGGGGCGTGCAGCGACAGGTACGACCAGGCACCCTGGTTCTCCGGCTCGTCCTGCACCCACACCAGCTCGGCGTCCGGGTAGGGCGCGAGCGCGGCGCGGGCCGCGTCGGCGTCGAACGGGTACAGCTGCTCGAGCCGGACGATCGCCGTGTGCCGGTCGCCGGTCGTCACGCGGTGGGCCAGCAGGTCCCAGTAGATCCGCCCGGCGCACAGCAGCACCCGCGTCACCGAGCCGGCCTCGGCCTCGGCGAGAGGGTCGCCGATCACGGGCCGGAACGTGCCGCTCGTGAAGTCGGCGACGTCGGACGTCGCGGGCTTCATGCGCAGCATCTGCTTCGGCGTGAAGACGACGAGCGGCCGGCGGGGCCGGGCGTAGGCCTGCCGGCGCAGCAGGTGGAAGTAGCTCGCCGGCGTGCTGGGCTCGGCGATCGTCATGTTGTCCTCGGCCGCCAGCTGGAGGAACCGCTCGATGCGGGCCGACGAGTGGTCCGGCCCCTGCCCCTCGTAGCCGTGCGGCAGCAGCACGACGACCGACGAGCGCTGGTTCCACCGCTGCTCGGCGGACGAGATGAACAGGTCGAAGATCGTCTGCGCGCCGTTGGCGAAGTCGCCGAACTGCGCCTCCCACAGCACCAGGGCGTCCGGGCGCTCGATCGAGTACCCGTACTCGAAGCCGAGCCCGGCGTACTCGGTGAGGGCCGAGTCGTAGACCCAGAACTTCGCCTGCTCGCGGGAGAGGAACGCCAGCGGCGTCCACTCGGCGCCCGTCTCCCGGTCGTGGAGCACCGCGTGGCGCGAGGCGAACGTGCCGCGCCGCGAGTCCTGCCCGGTGAGGCGCACGGGCGTGCCCTCCAGCAGCAGCGAGCCGAACGCGAGGATCTCCCCGAAGCCCCAGTCGATGCCGCCGTCGCGGCTCATCTGCTCGCGCTTGGTGAGCAGGCTCGCCAGCTTGGGGTGGACCGTGAAGCCGGCCGGCGGCCGGGTGTGGGCGGCGCCGATCTTGGCCAGCACGTCGGCCGGCACGGCCGTCTGCCAGCCGACCATGACGCCGGCGTCCTCGTGCTGGGACTCCGGCTGCTCCAGGCCGAGGACGGTGTCGTCGGTCGTCGGCGCCTGCTTGTGCAGGTCGCGGGTCTCCTCGAAGACGCGCTCGAGCTGGGCCTGGTAGTCGCGCAGGGCGCCCTCGGCCTCGTCGAGGGTGATGTCGCCGCGGGCGACGAGGTCCTCGGTGTAGATCTTGCGGACCGAGCGCTTCGCCTCGATGAGGTTGTACATGAGCGGCTGCGTCATCGACGGGTCGTCGCCCTCGTTGTGGCCCCGCCGGCGGTAGCAGACCATGTCGACCACGACGTCGCGGTCGAACTGCTCGCGGTACTCGAACGCCAGCTCCGCGACGCGCACGACGGCCTCCGGGTCGTCGCCGTTGACGTGGAAGATCGGCACCTGCAGGCCCTTGACCACGTCGGTCGCATACTGGGAGGAGCGCGACGACGCGACGCCGGTGGTGAAGCCCACCTGGTTGTTGACGATGACGTGGACGGTGCCGCCGGTGCGGTACCCGCGCAGCTGCGCGAGGTTGAGGGTCTCGTAGACGACGCCCTGGCCGGCGAACGCGGCGTCGCCGTGGATGAGGATCGGCAGCACGGAGAAGCCGTCGGTGCCGAGGTCGATCCGGTCCTGCTTGGCGCGCACGACGCCCTCGAGCACCGGGTCGACCGCCTCCAGGTGCGAGGGGTTGGCCGCCAGGTGGACCTTCGTCGTGCGCCCGGACTCGGCGGTGAAGACGCCCTCGGTGCCCAGGTGGTACTTCACGTCGCCCGAGCCCTGGACCGTGCCGGGGTCGAGGTTGCCCTCGAACTCGCCGAAGATCTGCGCGTAGCTCTTGCCGGCGATGTTGGCCAGCACGTTGAGCCGCCCGCGGTGGGCCATGCCGATGCCGACCTCGTCGAGCCCGGCGTTCGCGGCGCGGGACAGGATCGCGTCGAGCAGCGGGATGAGCGACTCGCCGCCCTCGAGCGAGAACCGCTTCTGGCCCACGTACTTCGTCTGCAGGAAGGTCTCGAACGCCTCGGCGGCGTTGAGCCGACGAAGGATCCGCAGCTGGTCCTCGCGCGCGGTGCGCGCGTGCCCGGCCTCGAGCCGCTCCTGCAGCCAGCGGCGCTGCCGCGGGTCCTGCAGGTGCATGTACTCGACGCCGACCGTGCGGCAGTAGGAGTCGCGCAGCAGGCCGAGGATGTCGCGCAGCGTGGCGCGGGGCTTGCCCGTGAACCCGCCGGTCGGGAACGACCGGTCGAGGTCCCAGAGCGTCAGGCCGTGGTTCTGCACGTCGAGGTCGGGGTGCTTGCGCTGGCGGTAGGCGAGCGGGTCGGTGTCGGCCATGAGGTGGCCGCGGCTGCGGTAGGCGTGGATCAGCTCGAAGATCCGGGCCGGCTTGATCGCCTCGGAGTCGGGGTCGCTCGTGGCGTCCCGGACCCAGCGGACGGGCTCGTACGGCACCTTGAGCGAGGCGAACACGCGATCCCAGAAGTCCGGGGAGATCAGCTTGTTCGCGACGATCCGCAGGAAGTCACCCGACTGCGCGCCCTGGATGATGCGGTGGTCGTACGTGCTGGTCAGGGTGAGCACCTTGGAGACGCCCATGGCGTTGAGGCGGTCCTCGGACGTGCCGGCGAACTCGGCCGGGTAGTCCATCGCGCCGACGCCGACGATCGTGCCCTGGCCGGTCATGAGGCGGGGCACCGAGTGCACGGTGCCGAGCGTGCCGGGGTTGGTCAGCGAGATCGTCGTGCCCTGGAAGTCCTCGACGGTGAGCTTGCCGGCCCGGGCGCGGCGCACCACGTCCTCGTAGGCGTTCCAGAAGCCGAGGAAGTCGAGGGTCTCCGCCTTCTTGATGCTGGGGACCAGGAGCTGGCGGCTGCCGTCCGGCTTCTCCAGGTCGATCGCGATGCCCAGGTTGACGTGCGCGGGCGTCAGCACCGCCGGCTTGCCGTCCTGCAGGGTGTACGACGAGTTCATCACCGGCATGTCGGCGACGGCCTCGACCACCGCGAAGCCGATGAGGTGCGTGAAGCTGACCTTGCCGCTGCGCCGGCGCGTCAGCTGGTTGTTGACGACGATCCGGTTGTCGACCATGAGCTTCGCCGGGACCGTGCGCACGGACGTCGCCGTGGGGATCTCGAGCGAGGCCTCCATGTTGGTGATGAGGCGCGCCGCGGGGCCGCGCAGGCGCTGCACCTCGTCGGCGGCCTCCGCCGTGCCCTCGTGGCCGGGCAGCTTGGTGATGACCGGCTGCGCGTACGCGGCGGTCGGGGGCTGGGCCTCGGCGATCGGGGAGGTGGTGGTCGGGGGCTCGGTGACGGGGGCGGCCGGGGCCGGAGTCGCCGCCGGGGCGGCGTGGCCGTTGCCTGTGGCGGGGACGGTCGGGCTCGTCGTCGTCGCCGCGCCGTTCACGCCGCTCGTCGTCGTGCCCGGGGCCGGGGGCGCCTGGGTGGCCGCGACCTTGCGGGCCTCGGACGCCTGACCCTGCGGACCGAGCGGGCGGTAGCCCTCGAAGAACTCCCACCACGCTGGGTCGACGCTCGACGGGTCCTGCTGGTACTGCTCGTACAGCTCGTCCACGAGCCACTCGTTCGCGCCGAACTCGGCGCGCAGCGAGGCGGGATCGGCCTTCTGCGCCACGGGTCGTTCGCCTGCTTCCAGCACGGCAGTCGACCGCGCCATCGTCGGATCTCTTGATGACAAGATTACGACCTTCAGGCCTTTGGTCCCGACCATCGCGCGCGCGACGTGCGGCGACGTGGGTGGGTCGTTGTGGGGTCGTCGGCGCGGGCTCCACCGTCCGGGTCGCCGGAGCGTCGAACCGGCCCGGCGCGCGTGTATCGGTTCCGGGCGCGAGGAGCGGTCTCCTGGTGGTTCTCGGGGGCGGCGGGCGGCCCGTCGAGCTGTCGCTGCCGGCCGGCGGCGTGGTCCGCGTCGTGGCCTGCGATGTGGCCCCACGCCTGGCCCGGCGGACGAGAGCTCATACGACGGGGGTGGCCGCTGACATCCCGGGTGCACCACTGATCGAGCCCGGGTCGCGGCGGACTCCGTGCCGGTGGTGAGCCGTCCACAGCCCGGTGGTGGCGGGGTTTAGTCCACAGGCGTTTGCGCTGATCAGGTGCCGTTTCGGGGTTGCGGCGCGGCATCAGGTTCGGTAGGCTTCGAACACACGTTCGGACGAGGTGGGGGGTGTGCGACGATGACGACGCAGGTGCCGCGCGCCCCGGCCACCGATACGGCGCCAGCGCACCGGGCCGTGTCCGCCACCGGCGCGTCGCTGGACCGGGTTGCGGCCCTGGCGTCGGCGCCCGCCGCGCCGGCCGAGGCCACCGGTCTGCCGTCGGAGCTGGTCGCGGTGGATGAGGCGTTGCGGGCTGCGCTGCAGGTGGCCGGGCGGGCGGATGAGTGGCGGGCGGCGGTGCGGGCGGACGTGCTGGCGTGGGTGGGTCGCCAGCGTGACGTGCTGGCGGCGGTGGAGGCCAAGGTGCTGACCGCTGAGCGCAACGCTGGGACGTGGGGGTTGCGGGGGGATCGGGATCTGGCCGGGTTCGTCGGCCGCACCTCGCGCGCGGGTCGTGGTGCCGGGGTGGCGGCGGTCGGGCAGGCCGGGACGCTGGCGGCGATGCCGGTGGTGGCCGAGGCGTTGGTGGAGGGTCCGGTGACGGTCACGCACGTGGCGCAGATCACCCGCGCCACCGCCGCCTCACCGCTGCTGGCCGCCGAGCTGGTGTCCCCTGAGGGGCAGGCGCAACTGGTGCAGCTGGCCGCTCGTCTCGACGGCGGGGAGTTCGGCAAGGCGTTGGCGCAGCTGTCCGCGTCGTTGGATCCGGCCGGTCGGCAACGGGTGCACGACGAGCAGCGTGCGAACCGGTCGTTCGCCTGGACCCACACCCCTTCCGGGACGCTGGTCAAGGGTCGGCTGGATTCGGTGGCGGGCCATCGGCTGGCTAAGGCGATCGACGCCTTGTGTCCCCGCCCGACCCTGGATGATGACCGGTCGCGGGAGATGCGGCAGGCCGACGCCCTGCTGGCCCTGGTCGAACGGGCCGCCGCCGACAAGACCACCACCCCCGGGGCCCTGGCCCCCGTGCAAGCGATCCTCACCCTCACCCAGGACACCTGGACCGCCCTACGCGCCAGCCACGACCAGCGGGCTGAGCGTTCAGCGCCCGGCACGGGGACGTCGACCTCGACAGCCGAACGGTCCGGCGCGGTGTCGATGCTCGGTTCGGCGGTGGATGTGATCGGTCGGCTGCGGGGGGTGCCGGCGGTGACCGACGAGACCGGGCAGTCCTGGCCCGCCTCCGAGGTCGCCCGCGCCTTGTGCGACTGCGCGCTGACCCGTGCCGTCCTCGGCAAACGCGATGCCGAGCTGAACCTGGGGCGGGAGTCGCGGGCGTTCAAGCGGCAGCACTGGCTGGCGCTGTACGCCGCCGGCATCACCGGCTGCCAGATCCCCGGCTGCGGCATGCCCCTGGCCTACTGCCAGCTGCACCACATCACCTGGTGGCAACGCGACGGCGGTCTGACCAACCAGACCAACTGCGCCGCCTACTGCTCCTTCCACCACCACGAGATCCACCGCCTCGGCATCCAGATCACCCGACACGCCGACGGCACCCTGCAGCACCACCACCCCGACGGCCGCGTCTACGGCGGCGCCACCGGGCGAGCACCGGACGACGATGACCACGCCGGACCGCTCCACGAGCCGCCCCCAGCAAGCACGGCCGCCTGCCTCGCACGAGATGCCGACGGTCGAGTCTCCGATGACGACCATGCGCCCACCCGGTTCGGGAGGGATCAGCAGGTCCCGCGCGCGCCGTCACGGTCCAGCTCGATCGGAGGCGACGTCGGATCGGCGCCGACCGCCGACGGGGTTGCGACGGGACGCCCGAGACGGGGAAGTCCGCCTGAAGGCGAACCACCCCTCGACCTGCTCGCCCTGCTGACGGGCTAGCGACCTTCGTCGGACGGCGGGGTGCGACACTCGCGCGCGGCCAGCGCACGGGACGCGGGTGGGCCCGAGGTGGCGGCCTTCGCCGGATTGCTGCGAGCGACCTGCCCGCCAGGGGCTCTCCGTGGTGGAGGCCCCTGGCGAGCGGTCAGGCGACGTCGCGGCGGAGGGTCGTCACGCGACCGACCGCAACGAGAACGACTCCGTACGCGAGCAGCACGAGGAAGCCGGCCCACCAGTGGCTCAGCAGCTGGGTCATGCCCGTCGCGGAGTAGAAGCTCCCGCCGGTGATCGCCTCTCCCGCGGCCCCCGGCAGGTACTGGCCGATGCCCTTGCCCCAGGACGTCAGCGCGAAGACGGTGCGGAGGATCGGCTCGACGAACTGCGTGAAGGCGATGAGCACGATGATCGCGGCGACCTGGTTGGTGATGACGGTGCCGACCGCCACGCCGATGAGCGCCCATACCCCGAGGGCCACGACCGACAGCCCGAGCGTGCGCCACGTGGAGGCGGCGTCCAGGCCGGTGGGCTTGTGCAGCAGCGCGAGCACGGTGGCACCGACGCCCGTCGAGGCGATCGTGCCGAGCAGCCCGAACAGCAGCCCGACGCCCGCGCCGACCGTGAGCTTGGCGGCCACGAGCCGGTCGCGGCTCGGGTCGGCCAGCAGGGTCGGTGTGAGGGTCTTGTGCCGGTACTCCGTGGTGACGAGGAGGGCGCCGACGATCACCGGGAACACGTAGCCGAGGGAGACGCTCACCGTGTAGACGGCGCGGACGACCTGGTCGGCGGTGATGACCACCGGTTGGTTCGACGTCCCCGTGGTGGCCTGGCCCTGCGAGAGGGCCCAGCCGAGCACGCCGGCGAGGAAGGCCATGTAGGCGACCATGACGAGCAGCAGCAACCACCACATGCGCGTGGTGACGACCTTGCGGTACTCGGCGACGAGGGCCGCGCGCATCAGTTCACCCCTCCCTGGGACGTCGGGACGGCGGAGCCCGCCGGTCCGGGCGGCGTGGCGGAACCGGGTGGGGCGGCGGGCGCGCCGAGCCCGTCGCCGGGGAGAACCGTGGGAGCCGGCGCCGCGGGGCCGGAGTAGACGTGCGGCAGGGCCGGGGTGGGCTCCGCGTCGGCGACAAGCTGGAAGAAGAGGGCCTCGAGGCCGGCGTCGATGCGGGTGAGCTCGTGGAGCTCGAGCCCCGCGGCGAAGGCCGCGGCGCCGACGACGGCGGGATCGACGTCGCTCACCTCGACCGTGTGGCCATCCACCATGGACGGGGTCGCGGGGTCGGCGACCTGCCAGCGACGGGTCTCGACGAGCGCTCGCAGGCCGGCGGCGTCGGGGGAGGTCACCCTCACCCGCGGCTGCGACTCGGCGGCGAGCTGGGCGAGCGGCGCCTCACGCACGAGCCGCCCGTGGTGGATGATCACGACCTCGTCGACGGTCTGCTGGACCTCCGACAGCATGTGGCTGGAGACGAGGACGGTGCGGCCCTCCGCGGCGAGCGCGCGCAGGAACCCGCGCAGCCACGAGATGCCCTCGGGGTCGAGGCCGTTGGCGGGCTCGTCGAGCAGGAGGACCGGCGGGTCACCGAGGAGGGTGGTGGCCAGGGCGAGCCGTTGGCGCATGCCCAGCGAGAAGCCGCCGACCCGGCGCTTGGCCGCCTCGTCGAGCCCGACGAGGTGGAGCACCTCACGTGCCCGGGAGTCCGGCACGCCGATCTGGGGCGCGTAGACGCGCAGGTGGTCGAGGGCGGTGCGTCCCGGGTGGAAGCTCGCCGCCTCGAGCGCGGCGCCCACCACGCGGCCCGGGCGGGACAGCGCGTGGTACGGCTGGCCCCCGATGGTCGCGGTGCCCGCGGTGGGCCGCACAAGGCCGAGCAGGCAGCGCAGCGTCGTCGTCTTGCCGGCGCCGTTGGGCCCGAGGAAGCCGGTGACGCGCCCGGGGCGCACCGTGAAGCTGAGGTCGTCGACGGCGAGCACGGGGCCGAACTGCTTGGAGAGGTGGGAGACCTCGACGGCGAGGGCGTCGGGCACGGCAGGCTCCTTCGGACGGGATATCGAAGTGATATCACATTTCCGGGACGGTCGTCGAGCGTTCTCGAGGCAGTGTGACGCGCATCGTGCAGCCCGAGGTCGTGTCGGCCACCTCGATCCGGCCGCCGTGCAGCTCGACCGCCCATCGGACGATGGCCAGGCCCAGCCCGGTGCCGCCCGTGGAGATCTGTCCCGTGAGCGCGGGCGAGTTGCCCCGGACGAACCGCTCGAACACGTGCAGCCGGTCCGCGGCCGCGATCCCCGGCCCGTTGTCGACGACGTCGATGCGCACCGACCGCCCGGACGGCTGCGCGACGAGCCGCACCACGTCGTCGGGCGGCGAGTGGCGCACCGCGTTGTGCAGCAGGTTGGCCACCACCTGGTGGAGTCGCTCGGGGTCGGCGGGCACGGTGAGGTCCGGTGGCTCGACGACGACCTCGAACCGCACCCGGCGGGTGCTTCCGACGAGGGCGGCCTCGTCCGCCGCCTCCTGCAGGAAGCCCTTGAGCGCGAGGTCCTCGAGGTCCAGCGGCACGTCGCCGGCCTCGAGGCGGGACAGGTCGAGCAGGTAGGTCACGAGCCGGCCGAGCCGCTCGGTCTGGGCCAGGGCCGCCTGCATGAGCGGCGGGTCGGGCTCGACGACGCCGTCGACGACGTTCTCCAGCTGCGCCTGCAGCGCCGCCACCGGCGTCCGCAGCTCGTGCGAGACGTTCGCGACGAGCTCCCGGCGGAACCGGTCCGACTGCTGCAGGTCGTCGGCCATCGTGTTGAACGAGGCGGCGAGCTGGCCCACCTCGTCGCGGCTCGTCGCGCGGACCCGCCGGGTGTAGTCACCGCCGGCCATCGAGCGCGCCGCGTCGGTCATCTCCCGGAGCGGCGACGTCATCCCGCGGGCGAGCACCTGCGTGAGGATCAGCGAGATGACGATCGCCAGCGGCAGGGTGCGCGTGGGGCCGAGGTGGAGCCGGGTCAGGCCCCACCAGGTGACGAACGCCGCCAGCGTCACGGTGGCGGCGACCAGCAGGCCGAGCTTGACCTTGATGGACCGCACGCGGTCCAGCGGGCGGATGTCCGGCAGCCGGTCCGCCATCGGGCGTCGGTGCCGCGGGACGGCGGCGGCCGGCGTCGAGCCCGTGGCCGGCGCGGTCACTGCTCCGCGGCGGCGTGCGACGCGTCGACCCCGTCGTCGGCCGGCTCGAACGCGTACCCGACGCCGTGCACGGTGCGGATGAGGTCGGAGCCGAGCTTGCGCCGCAACGCCTTGACGTGCGAGTCGACCGTACGGGTGCCGCTGGCGTCCACCCAGTCCCACACGTCCGCGAGCAGCTTCTCGCGCGTGAGCACGGTGCGGGCGTTGGTGGCGAGCGCCACCAGCAGGTCGAACTCGGTGGGGGTGAGGTGCACCTCGTCGTGCCCGCGCAGCACCCGCCGCTGCGCACGGTCGATCGAGACGTCGCCGACGACGAGCGGTGGCTCCGGATCGTGGATCCCGGCCGAGTGCACCGCCGCGGCGGCGCGCTCCTGGCGGCGCAGCAGCGCCTTCGTCCGCGCCACGAGCTCGCGCATCGAGAAGGGCTTGGTCATGTAGTCGTCGGCCCCGACGCCGAGGCCGACGAGCATGTCGGTCTCGTCGTCCCGGGCGGTGAGCATGAGCACCGGCACGGGCCGCTCGGCCTGGATCCGCCGGCACACCTCGAGCCCGTCGATGCCCGGCAGCATGACGTCGAGGATGACGGCGTCCGGCTGGAGGGTGTTCGCCGCCTCGACCCCCGCGAGCCCGTCGCCGACCGCCCGCACGGACCAGCCCTCCGCGGACAACCGGTGGACGATCGCCTGGGCGATGGCCGGCTCGTCCTCGACGACGAGGACCGAGGTCGTCGGCACGCCTGGCGCCTGGTGCGTGTTCGCCATGGCGTCAGCGTGGCACAGTCGGGGCCAACCGGCGGGGCCGCCCGGCCGCGCCCGCCGCGCGTTCGTATGATGGCGGCACCATGAGCGGCGCCTCCAGCCGCCGGCACCGGCCCTTCGGTGGCACGCCCGGTGCCGGCAGACACTCAGTCCACCGTTATGCGCCCGCCCGCACGGGTGAGCCGTGCTGAGCGACTGGCTCCTCGTCGCGCTCGGCGTGCTGCTCACCGCCGGCACGGCCGTCTTCGTCGCCGGCGAGTTCTCCCTGGTCACGCTCGACCCGGGTGCGGTCGAGGCGCGGGCGACCGACGACCGCGCCGACCACCGCGTCCGGCACGCGCTGCACACCCTGTCGATCCAGCTGTCGGGCGCGCAGGTCGGCATCACGGCGACGACGATCCTGCTCGGCTACACGACGCAGCCGGCCGTCGGCCGCCTGCTCGCGGACGCGCTGCGCCACCCCGTCCCGGCGAGCCTGGCGACCGGGCTGTCCGTGGCGATCGCGCTCGTGCTGGTCAACGGCTTCTCGATGGTCGTCGGCGAGCTCGTCCCCAAGAACTTCGCGCTCGCGGCGCCCTTGCCGACGGCCCGCGCCATCGCGCCGTTCCAGCTCGTGTTCACCACCCTGTTCCGGCCGCTCATCGCCGTGTTCAACGGCAGCGCCAACTGGCTGCTGCGCCGCGTCGGCGTCGAGCCGCGCGAGGAGCTGTCGGGCTCGCGCTCGGCAAGCGAGCTCGCCGCGCTCGTCCGGCGCTCCGCGGAGCAGGGCACGCTGGACCGGTCCACCGCGACGCTCCTGACGAACTCGCTGGACTTCGGCGACCTCACCGCGGTCGACGTGATGACCGACCGCCTGCGGCTGGTGACGGTCCGGCGCGACGAGACCGCGGCCGACGTGCTGCGGGCCGCGCGCGCCACCGGCCACTCCCGCTTCCCCGTCATCGGGGAGTCCGCCGACGACATCGTCGGTGTCGTGCCGCTGCGCCGCGCCGTCGCCGTGCCCTACGAGCGGCGCGACGAGGTCCCGGCGGCCGCGCTCATGGTCGACGTGCCGCGCGTCCCGGAGACGGTCCACCTCGGTCCGCTGCTCGTCGAGCTGCGCGGCCGTGGCCCGCAGATGGCTGTGGTGGTCGACGAGTACGGCGGCACGTCCGGCGTCGTCACGCTCGAGGACGTCGTCGAGGAGCTGGTGGGCGAGGTGGCCGACGAGCACGACCGCGCCCGTGGCTCCGCCGCCCGTCGTGCCGACGGCTCGTGGGGCTTCCCCGGGGTGCTGCGGCCCGACGAGCTCGCCGAGATCACCGGCCTGCGGGTGCCCGAGGAGGGGCCCTACGAGACGCTCGGGGGCCTCGTCATGGCCCGGCTCGGCCGCATCCCCGTCGAGGGGGACGTGGTCGAGGTCGACGGCGTGCGCCTGCAGGTCGAGCGGATGGACGGGCGTCGGGTGGAGCGCATCGGCGTCCGGCGGGCGGGGGAGCGGCGATGAGCCCCGCGCTGGCCGCGGTCCTCGTGGTGGTGTTCCTCGCGGGGAACGCCTTCTTCGTCGGGGCGGAGTTCGCGATCATCTCGTCCCGCCGCAGCTCGATCGAGCCCCTCGCCGCCGCCGGCGACCGGCGGGCGCGCACGGTGCTGTGGGCGATGGAGCACGTGTCGCTCATGCTCGCGTGCGCTCAGCTGGGCATCACGGTCTGCTCGACGAGCCTGGGCCTCGTCGCCGAGCCGGCGCTCGCCGAGCTCGTCGCCCACCCGCTGCACGCGCTCGGCGCGAGCGACACCTGGGTCCACCCGGTCGCCTTCGTGCTCGCGCTGCTCATCGTCGTGTACCTGCACGTGGTGCTCGGCGAGATGGTGCCGAAGAACCTCGCCGTCGCGGGGCCCGACCGTGCGGTGCTGCTGTTCGGCCCGCCGCTCGTCTGGCTCGGCCGCGTGGTCCGGCCGGTGATCACGGCGCTCAACTGGATCGCCAACCACGCCGTGCGCCTGGTCGGGTTCGAGCCGCGCGACGAGGTGGCGTCGTCGTTCACGGCCGAGGAGGTGCAGTCGATCGTCGAGCGCTCCGCCGCCGAGGGGCTCATCAGCGACGAGCAGGGCCTGCTGTCGGGCGCGCTCGAGTTCTCCGACCTCACCGCGAGGGACGTCATGGTGCCCGCGGCCCGGCTCGTCGGGATCGACGAGGGCGCGACGCCCGACGAGATCGAGCACCTCGTCGGCCGCACCGGCTTCAGCCGGCTGCCGGTGCGGGACCAGGGCGAGCTCGTCGGGTACCTGCACGTCAAGGACGTGCTCTACGCCGACGCCGCAACCCGGCTCCAGCCGGTGCCGGACTGGCGCGTCCGGCGGCTGGCCGTCGTCGCGCCGGACGACGAGATCGAGGACGCGCTCGCGGCGATGCAGCGCTCCGGGGCGCACCTCGCACGGGTCGACGAGGGCGGCACCGCCGTCGGCGTCGTGTTCCTGGAGGACATCCTTGAGGAGCTCGTCGGCGAGGTGCGCGACGCGATGCAGCGCGGGCAGCTGCCGGACGGCCGGTGAGCCCTGCCGGTGCGTCGCCGGGCCCGCCCGGCCGTCCGCGTGGGTGACCCGCCGAATGTGACCTTCGTCCCACTCGTCGGCGTGTCGCCCCGGCGTGTCGACGCTCAGCAGGGGGAAGACCCCGGACGAGCGTCCAACAGGGGGTTGGTCAACCGTGGGTCGGGCCGTTATGGTTCCGTGACCAGGGGCAGGTAGCGATCGTTTTCCGACGCCGTGACCGACGGCACGCACGAATCGGAGGTGCCGTGGGGTCGCATCGCGACAAGCCCGCCTCGCCTCGTGGTCGCGCGCGTGTGCCGGAGGCGCACGCCGTCCCCCGCCGCCGCAGCGCCACGCGATTCGTCGGGCGCGCGGGAGTGCTCGCGGCCCTGACGGGCATCACCGTGGTGCTGCCGGTGTCGCAGTCAGCGCTGGCCGCCGCCGGCGTGCCGCTGGCCTTCGCGACCCACGTCGCCCTGCCATCCACGGTCGAGGCCCTCACCGCGGTGCCGCCCTCGGAGCAGGCCCCGTCCTCGCTGCTCTCGGCCTCCGGTGCCACGACGGCCTTCGACGCCTCGGCCGTCGAGAGGGTCTCCCGCTCCGTCGAGCGCAGCCCGCTGCCCGGCTGCGACGGCATCGGACGGGCGGGCGCGAAGAACGGGCTGCTGCCGGCGAGCAGCCTGTGCACCCTCTTCGACGGGCACACGCAGCTGCGCGCGGACGCCGCGGTGGCGCTGGCCACGCTCGACGAGGCGTACGTCGCCAAGTTCGGCTCGGACATGTGCCTGGAGTCGGGCTACCGCACGCTCGCCCAGCAGTACGCCGTGAAGGCGGAGCGCGGCGGCCTCGCCGCCACCCCGGGCACCAGCAACCACGGCCTGGGCCTGGCGGTCGACTTCTGCTCGCGCGAGACGTCCGGAGCACGCTGGGCCTGGCTCAAGGAGAACGGCCCGCTGTACGGCTTCCAGAACCCGTCCTGGGCGCAGTACGGCGGCGGCGGCCCGCACGAGCCCTGGCACTGGGAGTTCGTCAAGGGCGTCGAGGCAGCCGGCACCTGGTTCGGCTGACCGCCCGCCGCAGGTTCACGAACGGCCGGGACCCTCGGGTCCCGGCCGTTCGTCGTCCTCAGCGCAGCTGCAGGCCCCAGGTCAGCGTGTGCGACGCGCCGGGCGCCAGCCGCACCAGGTCGTCGCCGGTCCGGAACGCGTCCGCGACGCACGTCATCGGCTCGGCGGCCACCGCAGTTCGCTTGATGGCGTCGACGTCGTCGCCCGTGCACACCTGCCAGGCGCGGGCGGCCTCGTCGGCCCACATCGCCACGGTGGTCCCGTCCGGCCGGCCGAGCAGCAGCCACGAGAGCCCGTCGCCGTCGCGCACCAGGTCGGTCCACGCGTCGTCGTACGCCCGGCCCGCGAGCTGCTTGGCGGCCCGCAGGTCGAACCCGTTGACGACGGGCTCGGTGCCGGTCGGCAGCAGGCGGTTGTCGACCGTCACGTGGCGGTTGGCGTCGACGCGCAGCGTGCAGTCGTCGAGAGCGGCGCCGGCGGTGGACAGCCACGGGTGGACGCCGGCGCCGTAGGGCGCCGTGGAGTCCCCGCCGTTCGTCGCGGTGATCGTCGCCCGCAGGCCGCCCTCGCCGAGGGCGAAGCTCGCGATGAGCCGCAGCGGCCACGGGTAGCCGCTGGTCGGGACGATCGTGTGGCTGAGCTCGATCGACGAGCCGTCGTCGGACACCCCGGCGGTGGCCCACCGCACGTGGGTGACGAGACCGTGCAGCGCGGTCATCCGCGACGGCTCGCTCACCGGCACCTGGTGCACGGTGCCGCCGTACTCGTACATGCCGTTGGCCAGCCGGTTCGGCCAGGGCGCGAGCACCATGCCGGAGAACGCGGGGGCGATCTCGGCCTCGTCGTACGGCTGGACGACGTCGACGCCACCGACGCGGTAGGCCCTCATGGAGGCCCCGACCTCGGTGATCACCGCCTCCTGGTCACCGGATCGCAGGACGTACTGAGCGCCACTGGGAAAAGTCACAAGGCGAAACCGTACCTGGACGCGTGACCATCCCGGCACGCCGAGGGTCCCCCGCCGGTCACCCGATCGTGGAGGCAGCCGGGTGAGGCGCGCTCGGCCGGGGTGAATCCGGTGGACGACGGGCCCCGGGCGCACCGTCGATGCCCTACGGTCCGGCGCATCGGGCTGCGGTGGCAGACGACAGACCGAGGAGTTGTTGTCATGTCCGGGGACGGGGCTGTTCTCGTCGAGCGTGAGGTGCGCGAGCTCATCCGCCGGCGGGGGCTGGATCCGGTGCGCGACCCCGACGGGGTGCGTGCGCTGGTGTCGGCGGCGATCGCCGACTACGACGAGCGGTCGGTGCTGGGCGCCGTACCGCCGCTCGACGACGCCGCCGCGGTGCACCGGCACGTCGTCGACGCGGTCGCCGGGCTGGGGCCGCTGCAGCGCTACCTCGACGACGAGGCGATCGAGGAGATCTGGATCAACTCGCCGACGCAGGTGTTCGTGGCGCGGGGCGGCGTGGCCGAGCTCACCACGACGATCCTCACCGACGCGCAGGTGCGTGACCTCGTCGAGCAGATGCTCAAGGCGTCCGGGCGCCGGCTGGACATGTCCTCGCCGTTCGTGGACGCCCAGCTGCCCGGCGGCGAGCGGCTGCACGTCGTCATCCCGGACGTCACGCGGCGGTGGGCGGTCAACATCCGCAAGCACGTGGTCCGGGCGACGACGCTGGACGACCTCGTCGTGCTCGGCTCGCTGCCGCCGCAGGCGGCCGCGTTCCTGGCCGCGGCGGTCCGGGCCGGGCTCAACGTGCTGGTCTCCGGGGCGACCCAGGCGGGCAAGACGACGATGCTCAACGCCCTCGCCGGCGCGATCCCGGCGCGCGAGCGGGTGATCAGCTGCGAGGAGGTCTTCGAGCTACGGCTGGCCGCGCGGGACTGGGTGGCCATGCAGTGCCGCCAGCCGAACCTCGAGGGCACCGGCGAGATCCCGCTGCGGCGGCTGGTCAAGGAGGCGCTGCGGATGCGCCCGAGCCGGCTCCTGGTGGGTGAGGTGCGCGAGGCCGAGGCGCTCGACCTGCTGCTCGCGCTCAACGCCGGCATCCCGGCGATGTGCACGCTGCACGCGAACTCGGCGCGCGAGGCGCTGGTCAAGCTCTGCACGCTGCCGCTGCTGGCGGGGGAGAACGTGTCGTCGGCGTTCGTGGTGCCCACCGTGGCCGGTGCCGTGGACCTCGTCGTGCACCTGGCGCTGGATGCCGCGGGCCGCCGGGCCGTGCGCGAGGTCGTGGCGGTGCCCGGTCGCGTCGAGGCGGGCGTGGTGGAGGCGGCCGAGGTGTTCGCCGAGCGCGGCGGGAGGCTGGTGCGCGGCGACGGATTCCCGCCGCACCCGGAGCGGTTCGCGCGCGCGGGCGTGGACCTGGCGGCGCTCCTGCGGGCCCGGGACTGAGGCCGCCGTGGGCGTCGTGGTGGGGCTGCTGCTCGGGGCGGGCCTGGCGAGCCTGTGGTGGTCCTGCTGGCCCGTGGCACCGCGGCGGACGACGAACGCCGCCGCCGACCGGGTCCGCGACACCCTGGCGCAGGCCGGGGTGACGGGAGTGGGGTCGGCGGCGCTGGTGCCGGCGGCGCTCGCCGGCGCGCTCGTCGTCGGCTGCGCCGCCCTGCTCCTCGTCCCGGTCCCGGCGGTCGCCGCCCTCGCGGCCGCCTTCGGCGCGGCGCTGCCGTGGGTGCTCCTGCGCAGCCGCGCGCGGCGGCGCGCGAGGCGGCTGCGGCAGTGCTGGCCCCAGGTGGTGGACGACCTGGCGTCGGCGGTGCGCGCGGGCATGGCGCTGCCGGAGGCCGTGGCGGCGCTGGGTGAGCGGGGGCCGGTCGAGCTGCGCCCGGCGTTCGCCGCCTTCGCCGTCGACCACCGCGCCTCGGGCAGGTTCGGCGACAGCCTGGACGCGCTCAAGGAGCGGCTGGCCGACCCGGTGGCCGACCGCATCGTCGAGGCCCTGCGGCTCACCCGCGACGTCGGCGGCACCGACCTCGGCCGGCTGCTGCGGACGCTGTCGACGTTCCTCCGCGAGGACCTGGCTACCCGCGGCGAGCTGGAGGCCCGCGCGTCCTGGACGGTGAACGCCGCGCGGCTCGCGGTCGCTGCACCCTGGGCCGTGCTGGCGATGCTGGGCTCGCGGCTGGAGGCGGCCGCCGCCTACGACACGCCCACCGGTGCGGCCGTGCTCGTCGCCGGGGCGGGCTGCTCGGCTTTCGCCTACCGGCTGATGCTGCGGATCGGCGCGCTGCCGGCCGAGCCGCGGGTGCTGCGGTGAGCGCCGTCGGCGCCCTCGTCGGGCTCCTGCTCGGCGCCGGGTGCCTCCTGCTGGCGGCCCACCGCGCCGCGCGGCGGCCCGCGCTCGACCGGCGGCTGGCGCCGTACCTGCGGCCGCAGCGGACGCAGTCCGCGCTCCTCGACGCACCGGCGACGCCGCTGGCGGGGCTGGGACGCCTGGCTGCGCCGTTCCTCGCGGACGCCGCGCGTCGCGTCGCGCGCCTCGGGTCGCCCACGGCCGAGCTGCGCCGGCGTCTCGCACGGGCGGGCCGGACGGAGAGCGTCGAGCAGTTCCGGGTGGGGCAGGTGGTGTGGGGAGCCTGCGGGCTCGCGGCCGGGCTCGGTGCGGCGATCGTCGTGGGCACGACGAGGGGCGGCTCGCCCGTCGCCCTGGCCGTGCTCGTCGCGGTCGTCGGGCTCCTGGCGGCCCTCGCCCGGGACTGGCTGCTCGCACGGGCGGTGCGCGTGCGGGAGGCCCGCCTCATGAGCGAGCTGCCCACCGTCGCCGAGCTGCTGGCCCTCGCCGTCGGTGCCGGCGAGGGTGCGGCCGCGGCGCTCGAGCGTGTGGCGCGCACCTGCGGCGGCGAGCTGGCCGGTGAGCTGCGCGCCACCCTCGCCGACGCGCGGGCGGGCCTGCCGCTGACGCAGGCGCTCGACGGGCTGGCCGCGCGCACGGGGCTGCCGGCGCTGGCGCGGTTCGCCGAGGGCGTGGCGGTGGCGCTGGAACGCGGCACGCCGCTGGCCGAGGTGCTGCGGGCGCAGGCGCAGGACGTGCGCAGCGAAGGGCGGCGGGCGCTCATGGAGGCCGGCGGGCGCAAGGAGATCCTCCAGATGCTGCCCGTCGTCTTCCTCGTGCTCCCGGTGACGGTGCTGTTCGCGGTGTTCCCCTCGCTCGTGGTGCTGCGGGTGGGGATGTGAGGGTCCGGGGTCCGGTCGTCGGCCGGCGGAGAGGGGGAGTCGATGATGCGGTTGGGTGTCTGGATGGTCGCCTCGGCGGCGCGGAGGGGGCGGGTAGCGGCACGGGACGACCGCGGCGACGTGCCGGGATGGGTCCTCGTCACCCTGATGACGGCGGGGCTGGTGTCCGTGCTGTGGTTCGTCGCGGGGGACGCCCTCGTCCAGGTGTTCCAGAACGCCATCTCCTCGGTGACGCCCTCGGCGCCGTAGACGCCGGGGCGGCGGTCGTCGACTTCGTCCTGGTCGGCGGGCTGCTCACGGTGCTGTTCGTCGCCGTCGTGCAGCTGACGCTCGTCCTCCACGTGCGGAACACGCTCGTCGACTGCGCCGCGCAGGGCGCTCGCTACGCTGCCGCGGCGGGCCGGGAGCCGGCCGACGGCGTCGCGCGGACCGCCGAGCTGGCGGCCGCCGAGCTCTCCGGCGCGTACGCGCGCGACGTCACGGCCACCCGGACGCGCGTCGGCGGCGTCGACGTCGTCGAGGTGACGGTGCGCGCGCCGATGCCCGTCGTCGGCCTCCTCGGGCCGGGCGGGACGCTCGTGGTCCGCGGCCACGCCATGGTGGAGGGGCAGTGACCCGCGTCCGTCGCGGCGCGTGGGCCGGCGACGAGGGCAGCGCCGTCGTGGAGTTCGTCGGCCTGACGTTCGTGCTGCTCGTGCCGCTGGTGTACCTCGTCCTCGTCGTCGGGCGGCTGGAGGCGGCGACCTTCGCCGCGGAGGGCGCGGCGCGCGAGGCGGCCCGGGTGTTCGTGGCGTCCGACGAGGCCGCGTCCGCCGCGCCGCGTGCGCTGGTGGCGGCCGGGGTCGCGCTCGCGGACCAGGGGCTGCACGACGACCCCGCAGACGCCGTCTCGATCGCCTGCTCCGCCGCGTGCCTGACGCCCGGCAGCGAGGTGGCCGTGGACGTGCGGCTGTCGGTGCCGCTGCCGTTCGTGCCGCCGTTCCTGCGCAGGGCCGTGCCGCTGTCGATCCCCGTGACGGCGCAGCGCACCGCCGTGGTCGACGAGTACCGGGCGGCGCCGTGACCGCCCTCGGGTTCAGTTTCCTGAAGATCCGGTCGCGATCCGCGACGCCGGGTTCAGGAAAGTGGAGATCGGGGGGTGACGAGGGCCAGGTGACGATCCTGCTCATCGGGTTCGTCGTCGTCGCGCTCGCGCTCGTCGCGGTGGTCGCCTCGGCGGCGCAGGTGCACCTCGAGCGGACGCGGCTCGCCGCGCTCGCGGACCTCGCGGCGCTCGCTGCCGCCGAGCAGGTGTCCGACGAGGCCTACTTCGCGTCCGGCACGAGCGCGATCGCGCCCGCGGACGAGGAGGTCGAGGCGACGGTCGACGGCTACCTCGCGGCGCACCCCGACGTGGCGGCGCGGTGGACCGACCTGCGCGTGGTCGAGGCCGGCTCCCCGGACGGGCGGACCGTCCGCGTGACGCTGGCGGCGGTCGTCCGGCCGGTGTGGGTCGCGTGGGTGCTGACGCCGTTCACGGACGGCGTCGGCATCGGCGCCGCGTCGTCCGCCCGGGCGTGGTGAGGCTCCCGGGCCCGGTCGTGCCCGTCCGCCACCCACCGTGACCGGGGATGGCGGGCGGACGACGATCAGGTCGGCGTTCGCCGAGCCGTCCGCCGAGCCGTGTGCCGCCCGGCTCGCGATCGGGGCGTCGTCGGCGACGCAGGCGGCCACGCAGGCATCACGGCGAGGGGCTTGACAGCCCGCGACCTGTGAGCGTTAACATCTGTTCGTCGAACCGGTTCGAACCCCGAGGGAGTGGCGATGCCGACGATCGGCGACGTGGCCCGTCGCGCCGGGGTGTCCCGGAGCACGGTGTCGTACGCCCTGTCGGGCAAGCGCACCATCTCGCGGGAGACGCGGGACCGGATCGACCGGGTGATCGCCGAGCTGGGCTTCACGCCGAACGCCGGCGCCCGGGCGCTGGCGACGTCGCAGACGATGGTGCTGGGCCTGCTGCTGCAGTTCCACGCCGACGAGTTCGCGCCCGCCATGCTGCAGTACGTGCTGCCGGTCTCCGAGGCGGCCCGGCGGCTGGGCTACGACATCCTCATGGTGACCGACGCCAACGGCGCCGGGGCGATCCGCCGCATCGGCGACTCCGAGATGGTCGACGGGATCGTGCTCCTGGACGTCACGCACGACGACCCGCGGCTCGACTCGCTACGGTCCGTGCGCCAGCCGGCCGTGCTCATCGGGCTGCCGGGCGACACGCGCGACCTCGACGCGATCGACCTGGACTTCAGCGCGGCCGCCCGCCAGATCGTCGAGCACCTCGCGGCGAACGGCCATCGCGAGGTGGTCCTCATCTCGCCGCCGCACCACGTCGTCGAGCGCGGTGGCTCGTACGTGTGGCGGTTCCGGGACCCGGCGGTGGAGCGGGGCCGCGAGCTGGGGATCCGCGTGCACGCCTACTACGGCGAGTCGCGGCCCCCGGCCGTGCAGACCTCCGTGCACCGGATCCTCGACGCGCACCCCTCGGCGACCGCGCTCGTCGTCCACAACGACGCGACGATCGCCGCGCTGCCGGCGGTGCTGCGCGACCGCGGCATCGTGGTCCCGCGCGACCTCAGCGTGGTCAGCCTGTACTCGCGCGACTTTGCCGAGGAGTTCTCCCTGCCCTACACGGCGGTCGAGTCGGCCGCCGACACCCTCGGCCGCCGCGCGGTCGACCTCCTCGTGCACCGCATCCTCGACCCGGCCAAGGCCGGGCCGCACGCGGTGCAGTTCGTGGAACCAGTGCTGCGGGACCGCGGCAGCGTCCGCACCCTGCAGGGCTAGTCGTCCGCACCGCCCGCCGGCCGGCACCGGCGGGCACTCATGAGAAAGAGCAAGGCGCAGCAAGGGCAAGATCCGGTCATCGAACCGGTTCACCACAGCACCGGATTCAAGGAGGAACCACCGTGTTGAACGTGAGGAAGTCCGCAGTCCTCGCCGGGACGGCGGCGCTGGCGACGTTGGCGCTCGGCGCCTGCAGCAGCGGGGGCGGCGGGGGCACCGCCACCACCGCGGCCGGCGGGTCGACGAGCGCCGCCGCTCTGACGTCGATCAACGTCTGGGACCCGTACCCGCAGTACGACGACTCGTCGGCCTGGGCGTCCTACGTCAAGGCATGCGCCCCGGCCGGCGCCACCATCACCCGCACCACGGCCGCGACGAGCGACCTGCTCAACAACCTCACCTCGGCCGTGAAGGAGGACAACGCGCCCGACGTCATCATGCTGGACAACCCGGCCGTGCCCGACGCAGCGACGGCCGGTCTGCTCGCCCCGGCCAAGGACGTCGGCATCGACACCAGTGGGTTCGACGCCAACCTGGCGGGCCCGGGCACCGTGGCCGGCGTGACGTACGGCGTCCCGATCGGGGCCAACACGCTCGGCCTGTACTACAACAAGGACATCCTCGACAAGGCCGGCGTCGACCCCGCGAGCATCAAGGACTGGGCCTCGCTGACGGCCGCGCTGGACAAGGTGACCAAGGCGGGCTCGAAGGGCATCACCTTCGCAGGCATCTCCGGCGAGGAGGGCGTGTTCCAGTTCCTGCCCTGGTTCTGGGGCTCCGGGGCGAGCCTCAAGCAGCCCACGTCGGACGCCGCCGTGGCCGCCGGGCAGCTGCTCTCCGACTGGATCGGCAAGGGCTACGCGCCCAAGTCGGCCATCACCGACAACCAGTCGGCGTCCTGGGACCTGTTCCTGACCGGCCAGTACGCCTTCGCGGAGAACGGCTCGTGGTTCGCCAAGGCCGCGTCGACGCAGAAGTTCAAGGCCGTCATGATGCCGATCCCCGGCCAGAACGGCGGGGCGGCGCCCGTGCCGACCGGCGGTGAGTTCGTGCTCGCGCCGGTGCACAAGGCCGACTCGGCCGCGCACTACGCCGCGGCCACCAAGGTGATCGCGTGCCTCGTCGGCCCGGACAACCAGATCAAGACCGACGACCAGCTCGGCTACTTCGCGGCGAACAAGGACCAGCGGGCCAAGCAGATCGCTTCCGACCCGATCTGGACGCCGTGGGCGGCCGCGATCGAGAGCGCCCAGGGCCGGACCACCGATCTCGGCCCGGACTACACGGCGACCTCGGCGCAGCTGTCGACCGCCCTGCAGGGTGCGCTCAACGCCGCCGGCGACGCGACCGCGGTGAAGGCGGCCTTCGCCCAGGCGGCGAAGGGCTGACGCGAGGACGCGGGCGCGGCGGCCCGGACCGGCCGCCGCGCCCGCACCCCACGCACGTCGAGGAACGGTGGATCAGGTGAGCACTGGCGTGACAACGGTGACCGCGCGGCGGTCGGCGCCCTCGGGGGAGCACGAGCGAGGGCGGCGGCGCGGGCTGCGCCCGACGCAGTGGGCGGGGATCGGGTTCGTCGCCCCGCTCGTCGTGTACCTCGTCGTGCTGTACGCGTACCCGCTCTACGAGAACGTGTCGATGAGCCTGCACCGCTTCACGCGGGCCACCTTCGTCACGGGGCAGGCGCCCTTCGTCGGGTTCGACGTGTACCGCGAGGTGATCGGTTCGCCGCAGTTCTGGCCCACCGTGCGTCAGACCGCGGTCTTCGTCGTCGTCTCGCTGGTGTTCCAGTACGCGATCGGCCTGGGGCTGGCGGTGTTCTTCCGGCGCAGCTTCCCGCTGTCGAGCCTGCTGCGCGGCCTGTTCCTCGTCCCGTGGCTGCTGCCGATCATCGTCTCGGCCACCACGTGGCAGTGGATGATGGACGCCGACTCAGGGGTGATCAACCGCTTCCTCGGCCTGTTCGGCGCCGACCCGGTGTGGTGGCTCAACGCCCAGCACTCCCTGATGTCGGTGACCATCGCCAACATCTGGCTGGGCATCCCGTTCAACCTGGTCATCCTGTACTCGGGGCTGCAGAACATCCCCACCGACCTCTACGAGGCGGCGTCGCTCGACGGGGCCGGGGCGTGGCGGCAGTTCTGGCACGTGACCTTCCCGCTGCTGCGTCCGGTCACGGCGATCACGCTGCTGCTGGGCTTCGTCTACACGCTCAAGGTCGTCGACATCATCTGGATCATGACCCTGGGCACCGGGTCGTCCCAGACGCTGGCGACGTGGGCCTACGCGATGGCGTTCGGCAAGGGCGCCTCGTCGGTCATCCGGTACTCGCAGGCTTCCGTGCTCGGCACGATCCTGCTGCTCATCGCCCTGGTGATGGGCTTCGTCTACCTCGTCGTCCAGCGCCGGCAGGAGGACTGACATGGCCACCGTGCGACGCACCTGGTGGAGGACCGCCCTGGGGCTGCTGTTCACCGCGGTGATGCTGTTCCCGCTCTACTGGATGCTCAACGTCTCCTTCACCCAGCGCAGCGCCATCCGGAACGCGGACCTGTTCCCACGCCACTTCACGCTCGACCACTACCAGGTGGTGCTGCACCAGCAGCTGCCGTTCCTCGGCACGAGCCTGGTCGTGGGCCTCGGCACCGTGGCGCTGACCCTGGTCATCTCCGCGCCCGCCGGGTACGCCCTGTCCAAGCTCCTCGTGCCGGGGCGGCGCGCGCTCAGCTTCGTGCTGCTGGTCGCCCAGATGATCCCGGCGGTCGTCATGGCGCTGGGCTTCTACACGATCTACACGCGGCTCGGGATCCTCGACACCCTGCCGGGCCTGATCCTCGCCGACTCGACGATCGCGGTGCCGTTCGGCGTCATGCTCTTCGTCGCCTTCATGAGCGGCATCCCGCGCGAGCTGCTGCAGGCCGCCGAGATCGACGGCGCCTCGACGTGGCGCACCTTCCGCTCCGTCGTCATGCCGATAGCCCGTAACTCCGCCGTGACGGTGGGGCTGTTCGCCTTCCTCTGGGCATGGTCGGACTTCCTCTTCGCCTCCAGCCTCAACCGCGGCGGGGGCAAGCTCCGCCCGATCACCATGGGCCTGTACGACTACATCGGCTCCCAGAACCAGGAGTGGGGGCCCCTGATGGCGACGGCCGTCCTCGCCTCCGTCCCCACCGCGATCCTGCTCATCGTCGCCCAGCGGTACGTCGCGGCCGGCGTGACCGCGGGCGCGATCAAGGACTAGCGCGGGAGCACCCCGCGACGGCACCCCAACCGTGAAGGACACGCGCACGCCATGACGCCAGCACCGGCCACCACCAGCTTCGACATCCGCGAGATCCCGTTCTCCTACCGCGGCGCATGGTTCAACCTCTCCCCGGTCACGGCCCTCCACACGCGCTCGGAGGCCGTGCACCTCGTCTCGCACCGCAACGGCATGCACGCCGTGCTCGCCCTGGAACCGGTGGCCCAGGGCTCGGTCGTGGCGTGCGCCTGGGACGCGCAGCCCGCCGTGTTCCGGTGGTCCACGCCGGACGGGGCCTCCGTCTCGGCGGCGTTCGACGGGCCGAACGTGCTGCGCCTGCGGGGCCGCGGCATGGGCCTGCGCATCCGGGACGCCGCCGCGGGGCTGACGCCGTTCACCGGCACCTACCTGTTCGACGACCCCATCGACGGGGCCATCGTCTTCACCTCCTACGAGACGGGCCGCCGCTACCGGATCACCAGGATCACCGGGGCGCTCGAGGTGGCCGGCGCCGAGGCGCTGGGAGCCGCGGAGCGCCACCTCGTCGCAGGCGCCTCGGGGACCGAGTGGGAGATCGCGCTGGAGGAGACCACCGCGGGCTCGGCGCCGTTCATGCCCCGCGGCCGGTTCGAGGAGGTGGTGGCCGCCGCGGGTGCCCGGTTCGCCGAGTACGTCGAGCTGGTGGCACCGTGGCGCGACGCCCGCACCCCGGCGGCCGCGCGCGCCGCCTACGTCCTGTGGTCGGCAACCGTGGCGCCCGAGGGGTACCTGACGCGCGAGTCCGTGCTCATGTCCAAGCACTGGATGGACAAGGTCTGGAGCTGGGACCACTGCTTCAACGCGCTCGCGCTGGCCCCCGGGCTGCCGGACGCCGCGCTGGACCAGTTCCTCGCCCCGTTCGACCACCAGGACGCCACGGGCGCCCTGCCCGACTCCGTGACGCACTCCGAGGTGCTCTACAACTACGTCAAGCCGCCGATCCACGGCTGGGCGCTGCAGCATCTGCGGGCCACCGCCGGGCGCGCCCTGACGCCGTCGGAGCTGGCCCTGGTCCACGACCGCCTCGCGGCCTGGTCGGGCTACTGGCTGGAGCGCCGTCGCCGCCCCGGGCGCGTGCTGCCCTACTACCAGCACGGCAACGACTCCGGCTGGGACAACGCGACGACGTTCGACCTGGACCGTGTGGTCGAGTCGCCCGACCTGGCCGCCTTCCTCGTGCTGCAGCTCGAGACGCTGGCGGACCTGGCGGGCGAGCTGGGCCGGCCGACGGACCGCTGGAAGAACGAGCGCGACGCCGTGCTCCAGGCGCTCGTCGACGAGCTGTGGCGGGACGACCGTTTCGTCGCCGTGGGCGCCCTGTCCCGGCGGGACAGCACCGCCACCAGCCTGCTCAACCTGCTGCCGCTGGTGCTCGGTGACCGGCTGCCGCCGCAGCTGCGCGACGCGATGGTGGCGCGCCTGGCGGAGCACCTGACCGAGCACGGCCTGGCCACCGAGCCGCCGACGTCGCAGGCGTACGAGCCGGACGGCTACTGGCGCGGCCCCATCTGGGCGCCCTCGACCGCCCTGCTCGTCGACGGGCTGCGGCGCAGCGGGCACGACGAGCTGTCCGACCTCGTCTCCGACCGGTTCCGCGCGCTGTGCGAGCGCTCCGGGTTCGCCGAGAACTTCGACGCCGTGTCCGGGCAGGGCCTGCGCGACCGTGCCTACACCTGGACCGCCGCGGTCTACCTGGTGCTCGCCGCGGCCTTCGTGCGGCGCGGGTAGGCCGGTTGCCCGGTCAGGCCCGCCACGACCGCTCGGTGAGCGTGGCCGGCGTCCCGGCCGGCGCCGACGAACGACGCGGGTGCCGGCGCGGCGACGGCTGCCCGGCGGCCGCCGCCACCGGGCGCCCGGGGGCCGACGAGGCCGTCTGACCGCTCGCCGCCAGACGTCGGGGGCCGGTGGTCACGGGCGCCGCCGCGCGAGCGGGAGAGCGGGTGCCGGCGGGCCGGCCGGACGCCTGGGCGCGCCCTGCGGCGGACGCCTGCGAGCGCGGGGCGCCGGAGGCTTGGGCGCGCGGGGCACCGGACGCCGGTCGGACGGCCGAGGCGGCCCCACGCCCGCCACCACGGCGAGGCGAGCCGGCGCCGGGCTCCCGGACAGCTGCGGGCGCCACCGCGGCCACGAACGGCACGGCCCGCCGCGGGGCGGGTGCGCCGGCGAGCGCGCCCACCGTGGCGTCACCGGGCACGACGGCCCGCGGCTGGACGGCGATCTTCGCGGCGCGCGTCATGGCCCGCACGTCGGCGCGCTGCTCGGGCAGCACGAGGGTGACGACGACGCCCTCGGCGCCGGCGCGGGCGGTGCGGCCGGAGCGGTGCAGGTACGCCTTGTGCTCGGTGGGCGGGTCGACGTGCACGACGAGCTCGACGTCGTCGACGTGGATGCCGCGCGCGGCGATGTCGGTCGCGACGAGCACGGTGGCGTCGCCCGAGCCGAAGGCCGCGAGGTTGCGCTCGCGGGCCGACTGGCCGAGGTTGCCGTGCAGCTCGACCGCGGCGATGCCCTCGGAGACGAGCTGCTTGGTGAGCTTCTTCGCCTGGTGCTTCGTGCGGAGGAAGAGCATGCGCCGGCCGGTGCCCCCGGCCAGCTGACGCACCACGTCCTGCTTCGCGGCCAGGTTGGCGACCTCGAGCACGTGGTGCGTCATCTGCGCCACGGGCGACTCCGCGGAGTCGACCGAGTGGTGCACCGGGTTGCTCAGGTAGCGGCGGACCAGGACGTCCACCCCGTTGTCGAGCGTGGCCGAGAACAGCATCCGCTGGCCGCCGGCCGGGGTGCGGTCGAGGATCCGGCGCACCCCCGGGAGGAACCCGAGGTCGGCCATGTGGTCGGCCTCGTCGAGCACGGTGACGGCGACCTGGTCGAGCGTGAGCACCTTCTGGTTGAGAAGGTCCTCGAGCCGGCCGGGGCACGCCACGACGATGTCGACGCCCGCGTCGAGGGCGGTCACCTGCCGCGACTGCGAGACGCCGCCGAAGATCGTCGTCGTCCGCAGCCCCGCGGCGGCCGCGAGCGGGGCGAGCGTCGCGTCGATCTGGTTGGCGAGCTCGCGCGTCGGGCACAGCACGAGCCCGCGCGGCCGGCGCGACCGGGCACGGCCTGACGACGAGCCGGCGAGCCGCACGACGAGCGGCAGGGCGAACGCGAGCGTCTTGCCGGAGCCGGTGCGGCCGCGGCCGAGCACGTCGCGGCCGGCTAGCGAGTCGGGCAGCGTGGCGGTCTGGATCGGGAAGGGGGAGGAGATGCCCTGCTCCGCGAGGCACGCGGCAAGAGAGCTGGGCACGCCGAGATCGGCGAAGGTGGTCATGGGAAGCCTTTCGGGCGCCGCGCGCCGGGGGCCGCGGCAGGTCGGGTGCCGCGGGTCGCGGCTGCGGGGGTCGTGGGTCCGCCGCGCGAGCGACCGGGCCGGTGTCGTCGGCGGCCGCGGGATGCGGCCGTACCAGGACGACGGAAGGGGCTCGGGGAGTTCTCCACGACGCGGGGCGCGCACAGCGACGCCCTCAAGGCCTTAGGGTCTCACACTTCCGCCCCGACCTGGCCGCACGGCGGCTCGGCCGGACGTCGCCCGGTACCCTGGACGGTCGTGGCCACCACCGACTTCCCCGCCGAGATCCGCGATCTGCGCAGCACGCTGGAGTCCATCCGCGCGGTGAGCGACCCCACGGTGCTCAAGGCCAAGATCGCCGACCTCTCGGAGCAGGCCTCCGTCCCGGACCTGTGGGACGACCCCGAGCACGCGCAGCAGGTGACGAGCGCGCTGTCCGTGACGCAGGCCGAGCTGGACCGCGTCGACAAGCTCGGGGCCCGGATCGACGACCTCGGGGCGCTCGTGGAGCTGGCGTCCGAGGAGGACGACGCCGACACGCTCGCCGAGGCCGAGGCCGAGCTGGTCGCGATCAGGAAGGACCTGGGCGAGCTCGAGGTCCGGACGCTGCTCAACGGCGAGTACGACCAGCGCGAGGCCGTCGTCACGATCCGGTCCGGCGCGGGCGGCGTCGACGCGGCGGACTTCGCCGAGATGCTGCTGCGGATGTACCTGCGCTGGGCCGAGCGCCACGGCTACCCGACGAAGGTGCTCGACACCTCCTACGCCGAGGAGGCCGGCATCAAGTCGGCGACCTTCGAGGTCAAGGTCCCGTACGCCTACGGGAACCTCTCGGTGGAGGCGGGCACGCACCGGCTCGTCCGGATCTCGCCCTTCGACAACCAGGGTCGCCGCCAGACGAGCTTCGCGGCCGTCGAGGTGATCCCGCTCATCGAGCAGACCGACCACATCGACGTCCCCGAGACGGACATCCGCATCGACGTGTTCCGCTCGTCGGGGCCCGGCGGACAGTCCGTCAACACGACCGACTCCGCCGTCCGGATCACGCACCTGCCGACCGGGCTCGTCGTGTCGATGCAGGACGAGAAGAGCCAGATCCAGAACCGCGCCGCCGCGATGCGCGTGCTCCAGTCCCGCCTCCTGGTGCTGCGCCAGCAGCAGGAGAACGCGACGAAGAAGGAGCTGGCCGGCGACATCAAGGCCAGCTGGGGCGACCAGATGCGCTCCTACGTGCTGCACCCGTACCAGATGGTCAAGGACCTGCGGACCGAGCACGAGGTCGGCAACCCGGCCGCCGTGTTCGACGGCGACATCGACGGCTTCCTCGAGGCCGGCATCCGCTGGCGCCGCTCCGCGGCCGCCCACAGCTGACCCTGACCGGGCATTTCGGGCGACTCGGACACCCGTCCACCTCGGCCGCGATTCACAGGCGTGCCGTGCGGCGTGTCCTCCCCGGGCTCGCGGAGACCCGTTCGTAGCCTCGAACCGGCCCGCGATGCGTGGGCCGGCCCGGCGACCCCGGGTCGCGGCAGGTCCCAGAGCGGGCCGACGAGGTCCGACGAGGTCACGTGATCCGGTTCGAGAACGTCACCAAGGTCTACGCGCGGGGCGCCCGCCCCGCGCTCGACCGGGTGAGCCTGGACGTCGAGCGCGGCGAGTTCGTGTTCCTCGTCGGTGCGTCCGGCTCCGGCAAGTCCACCTTCTTGCGGCTCGTGCTGCGCGAGGAGCGCGCCAGCGCCGGGCGGGTGTGGGTGGCCGGCAAGGAGCTCGGCACGCTGTCGAGCTGGAAGGTGCCGCACATGCGACGCCGGATCGGCGCGGTGTTCCAGGACTTCCGCCTGCTGCCCACCAAGACCGTGTTCGAGAACGTCGCCTTCGCGCTGCAGGTGATCGGCAAGCCGCGGCACCACATCCTCACCACCGTGCCGGACGTGCTGGAGATGGTCGGCCTGGCGGGCAAGGAGAAGCGGCGCCCGCACGAGCTCTCGGGCGGTGAGCAGCAGCGCGTCGCGATCGCGCGCGCCTTCGTCAACCGCCCCGACATCCTCCTGGCCGACGAGCCCACCGGGAACCTCGACCCGACGACGAGCCTGGGCATCATGCGGCTGCTCGACCGCATCAACCGCACCGGCACCACCGTGGTGATGGCCACGCACGACGACGAGATCGTCGACCAGATGCGCAAGCGGGTGGTCGAGCTCGACACCGGCTCGCTGGTGCGCGACCAGTCGCGCGGCGTCTACGGATCGGACCGGTGACGCGATGAGGCTCCGGTTCATCTTCAGCGAGATCGGCATCGGCCTGCGCCGCAACCTGTCGATGACGATCTCGGTCATCCTCGTCACCTTCGTCTCGCTGACCTTCGTCGGCGTCGCCTCCCTGCTGCAGACGCAGATCGGGAAGATGAAGGACGACTGGTACGGCAAGGTCGAGGTCGCGGCCTACCTGTGCCCGTCGCACTCCACGGCGCCCACGTGCGCCGCCGGCGAGGTCACGCCCGACCAGATGACGAAGATCAAGGCCGCGCTCGAGCAGCCCGAGGTCGCCCCCTACATCCAGCAGCCCATCTACTTCGAGTCGAAGCAGGACGCGTACGCCTCGTTCGAGAAGCGGTTCGCCGGCGACTTCATGGCCAGCCTGGCGACCGTCGACGACATGCAGGCCTCGTTCCGGATCAAGCTCGCCGACCCGACGAAGTACCAGGTGGTCGCCGACGTGCTGTCCGGCGTGCAGGGCGTGGAGCAGGTGCAGGACCAGCGCCAGCTGTTCGACCGGATGTTCCTCATCATGGACCGCGCCACGCTGCTGTCCGGCGGGCTGGCGGCCGTGATGCTGCTCGCGGCGATCCTGCTCATCACGACGACCATCCGGCTCTCCGCGTTGTCCCGCCGGCGCGAGACCGGCATCATGCGGCTCGTCGGCGCATCGAACCTGTTCATCGAGCTGCCGTTCATGCTCGAGGGCGCGATCGCGGCGACGATCGGCGCCGCGCTGGCGGTCGGCGCGCTGTGGGCGGGCGTGAAGTACCTCGTCGTCGACTGGCTCGGCTCGTCGGTGCAGTGGATCCCGTACGTCACCACCGCGGACCTCACGCGGCTCGCGCCGCTGCTCGTCGTCATCGGCATCCTGCTGGCGGCGATCTCGTCGGTGGTGACCCTCAACCGGTACACGAGGGTGTGACATGAGACGTGCCTCCCGCCTCGCCGCGGCCGTCGCGGCGGCCACCGCCCTCGCCGTGGGCGGCCTGACGGCGCCCGCCGCGGCGGACGACCTGTCCCACAAGCGCTCGCAGCTGGAGTCGCAGGCCGCCGCGAACAAGCAGCAGCAGCAGGCGCTGCAGGCCTCGATCGAGGACATGTCGGGCCAGCTCGCCCAGACCCAGTCGGACCTGGTGGCGATCCAGGGCCAGATCCAGGTGGCGCAGCAGAAGCTCGACGACGCGACCGCCGCGCTCGCCACGGCGCAGCGCGAGCAGCAGCAGATCGCCGACCAGCTGACCGACGCGCAGAACCAGCAGACCCAGATCGCCCAGCAGATCACCGACGGCCAGGCCCAGCAGGCGCAGCTGCGCGACGCGATCGGCGCGATGGCGCGCGAGGCCTACCGCGCCGGCGGCGACGTCTCCGGCATCTCCACGGTGCTGGCGGCGCAGAGCACGGACGACTTCGTCAACACGTACACGATGCTCGCGGCCGCCCAGCGGGCCCAGGCCGGCGTCTTCAGCCGCATCACGGAGCTGCAGGCGGAGGCGCGCAACCAGGCCGCCCGCATGGAGTCGGTGAAGCAGAAGATCGACGAGCTGAAGCTGGCCGCCGACCAGAAGGTCGCCGACGCGAACCAGGCGACGAAGGACGCGGCCGACGCCAAGGCCCAGGTGCAGAGCCTCCAGCAGCAGGCGCAGGCCAAGCAGGCCTCGCTGCAGAGCCAGATCACCGTGGCCCAGCAGCAGGACGCCGCGCTGCAGGCCTCCACGGCGCAGATCGAGACGGACCTCAAGGCGGTCATCGCCGAGCAGGCGCGGCAGGCCGCGCTGCAGAAGTCGTCGGCCCGGCCGGGCCAGGCGCTGCCGGGGGCGTGGTTCGCCAACCCGACGGCGAACACCCCGATCTACGTCACCAGCGAGTTCGGCTGGCGGCTCCAACCCGTGCTCGGCATCTACCGGCTGCACGCCGGCATCGACCTCATGGACCACTGCGGCCAGGCGGTGTACGCAGGCCGGGACGGCACGGTCGTCTGGGCGAAGTACCTCTACGGCTACGGCAACCAGGTGATGCTCGACCACGGCTGGGTCAACGGCACCTCGCTCATGTCGAGCTACAGCCACATGACGCGGTACGTCGTGTCCGCCGGGCAGCGCGTCTCGGCCGGCCAGGTGATCGGGTACGCCGGCATGACGGGCGGCGACTCCACCGGCTGCCACCTGCACTTCGAGGTCCACATCAACGGCTCGCCGGTCAACCCGCGGCCCTACCTCGGCATCTAGGGGAGCGGCAGAATCCTCCGGGGACGACGAGGGCTACGGGGACGACGGGGACGAGGGGGCAGGCCATGACGCCGGTGCGCGCGGTGTTCGTCGAGGCGGCGACGATCGGGCTCGAGCTCGTCGGGCGGCCCGAGGTGGCCCAGCGCTGGGGCGACCCGAGTGCCCTGGAGGACATGACCGTCGGCGCCCTGGCCGCGCACCTGGCGCGCCAGGTGACCCGGGTGCCCGAGGTGCTGTCCTTCCCGGTGCCCGACGAGCGACCGGTGACCCTCGTCGAGCACTACCTGCGCTCCGCGTGGGCGAACGGCGACGAGGCCGCCAACGCGAGCATCCGCGTGCGGGCGGCCACGGAGGCGGTGGAGGGCCCCAAGGACGTCCTCGCCCGGGCCCTCGAGGCGCTGGGGACCGCCCGCGCGGAGCTGCCGGCGGAGCCGGTCGACCGCCGCGTCCGGCCGCCGTGGCTCACGTGGAACCTCTCGCTCGAGGACTACCTGCGCAGCCGGATGCTCGAGATCGTCGTGCACAGCGACGACCTCGCGGTGAGCGTCGCCCTCGAACCCCCGGAGTGGCCGGAGGAGGTGGTCGCGCCGGTGCTCGGCCTGCTCACCACGCTCGCGGTGCGCAAGCACGGCGTGGCGGCGGTGCTGCGCACGCTCGCCCGTGCGGAGCGTGCGCCGGGGTCGATCGCCGCGATCTGAGCACGGACTATCCCGCTGACCTTGGCCGTCGCGGCGTATAGGCTCGCTCGTCGGCCACGTGGTGGCCACCCATCGGCACGCGGCAAGGAGGCGAGATGGCCAAGCAGACCGGGCGGCGTCTCGTCGCCCAGAACCGCAAGGCACGGCACGACTACCTCATCGAGGACGTGTTCGAGGCCGGCCTGGTGCTCATGGGGACCGAGGTGAAGGCGCTCCGCGACGGGCATGCCAACCTCACCGACTCGTGGTGCGAGATCGAGGGGGGCGAGGCGTGGCTGCACGGCATGCAGATCCCGGTCTACGCGATGGGCACGTGGACCAACCACACGCCGCGGCGCAAGCGCAAGCTGCTGCTGCACCGCGACGAGATCGCACGCCTCGAGCAGCGCAGCCACGACAAGGGTCAGACGATCGTGCCGCTGGCGCTGTACTTCCTCGACGGGCGGGCGAAGGTGGAGATCGCGCTGGCGCGCGGCAAGAAGGAGTGGGACAAGCGGCAGACGCTGCGCGAGCGGCAGGACACGCTCGAGACGCAGCGCGCGATCCGCGAGCGGCGCGACCGGTGAACCCGATCGGGTCATCCGTGCCGACCCGTTCCAGCTCCGCTCTCCTCGAGCACGGCCGCGCGCGCCGAGCGCGGCGGTCGGGGTCCTGGGCTCGGGTTGCCGCGTTCGCGGCGGGGGTCGCGGCCCTGGTGCTCGGACCGGCGGGGGTTGCCGCGGCCGCCGCGCCCGGCGCGGTCGGCGACCAGACCGCGGGGCGCGAGATCACGCGGTACGACGTCACCGCCGCCGTCGATGCCTCCGGCGTCGCGCGGGTGACGGTCGACTTCGACTTCGACTTCGGCAACAACCCCGGGCACGGCCCTTACCTGTCGCTCGTCACGCGGCAGCGGTACGACGACAGCCGCGACCGCCTGTACCGGTACTCGGACATCACGGCCTCGAGCCCGTCGGGCGCCCCGGCCCAGGTCAACCGCCAGGACGACCCGTCCGCGATCGTGCTGAAGATCGGCGACCCGCGCGACGGCGGCATCTCCGGGACGCAGCACTACGTGGTGAGCTACACGGTCGACGGCTGGGTCAACCCCGCCAACGCCCAGCACAGCGGGGACGAGCTGAACTGGAACGTCATCGGCAGCGGCTGGACCGTGCCGCTGTCGCGGCTGTCGCTCACGCTGACCGGCCCGGCGCCGGCGCACGACGCGGTGTGCTTCGCCGGCCCGACCGGGTCGACGACACCGTGCACCTCGGTCGCGGTGGCCGGCACCGGGGCGCACTTCGCGCAGGACGCGCTGGCGGTGGGCGACCAGTGGACGGCCGTCACGGGCTGGCCGGGCGGCACGTTCCGCACCGCGCCGATCCTCGGCCCCCGGTTCTCCGCCACGGCGCCCCTCAATCCCGCCGGCGTCGGCGGCGGCGCGGCGGCCGTGGTGCTGCTCGGGGGCGTCGGGCTCGCGGCGGTGCGCGTGCGGCGGGTCGGCCGTGACCAGGAGTACCTCGGCCTGACGCCCGGCCTGCGTCCCGCCGACGGGCAAGGTGGCCTCGTCGGGCCGCGCCGCCGCGCGGCGGTCTCGGTCCAGTTCGCCCCGCCGGACGGCACGCGCCCGGGGGAGATCGGCACGCTCGTCGACGAGCAGGCCGACCCGGTGGACGTCACCGCGACGCTCGTCGACCTCGCGGTGCGCGGCTACCTGCGCATCGAGGAGGTGCCGCGCAGCAACCCGGGCAAGAAGCCGAAGGACTGGACCCTGGTGCGGCTCAAGGCGTCGGACGGCGAGCTCCTGGAGTTCGAGGGCACGCTGCTCGACCGGCTGTTCGCGGGCCGCGAGACGGTCACCCTCTCCGAGCTGAAGACGACCTTCGCCTCCTCGATGGCCGCCGTGCAGACCGGCCTCTACCGGCACGTCACCGAGCGTGGCTGGTTCCGTGCCAACCCGAGGACGGTGCGCGCCGGGTGGCGGGCGGCGGGGATCGCCCTGGTGGTCGTCGGGGGTGTCGTCACCGCGATCGTGCTGAAGGCACAGGTGCAGGCACGCGGCGTGGCCCTGATCGGTGTGGCGGTCGCCGTCGTCGGGCTCGTCGTCGCCGCGCTGGCCAAGGCCGCGCCGGCGCGCACGCCCGACGGCACCGCCGTCCTCGCCCAGACCCTCGGCTTCCGTCGGTACCTGGCGACGGCCGAGGCGAACCAGCTGCGGTTCGAGGAGGGGCAGGACATCTTCAGCCGATACCTGCCCTACGCGATCGTGTTCGGCCTGGCCGACCGGTGGGCCCGCGTCTTCGCCGAGGTCGCCGCGTCCGGGCGCGCCGTGGCGCAGCCCGGCTGGTACGTCGGCTACTACAACCCCGTGCCCGGGCTGTTCTGGGGGCAGGCGTTCGCCGGCTCGATGGAGCGGTTCTCGTCGGTCGCGACGGAGTCGCTCTCCGCGCCCACGCCCGGCTCGTCCGGTGGTTCGGGGTTCGGCGGCGGCGGCTTCTCCGGCGGCGGCGTCGGCGGCGGGGGCGGCGGCGGCTGGTAGGCCGCGGGCGCACGA
The DNA here is from genome assembly GCF_001898175.1 of Cellulomonas sp. 73-92. GTDB lineage: Bacteria > Actinomycetota > Actinomycetes > Actinomycetales > Cellulomonadaceae > Cellulomonas. Next base: position 181,489 of record NZ_MKTH01000018.1, on the reverse strand, counting down.
CGAGCGGGCGGCGGCGCCGGCGGTGAGGATGGGCCCGTGCACCTGCCCGTGATGCCGCCCGTCGACCCCATGCTGGCCAAGGTCGCCCCGCAGATCCCGCCCGGACTGCTGTACGAGCCGAAGTGGGACGGGTTCCGCACCGTCGTCTTCCGCGACGGCGACGAGGTGGAGCTGGGTTCGCGCAACACCAAGCCGATGCAGCGCTACTTCCCCGACGTGGTGGCCGCGGTGCTGGCGGACCTGCCCGAGCGCTGCGTCGTGGACGGCGAGATCGTCGTGCCCTCCGCCGACGGCACCCACCTGGACTTCGAGGCGCTGCTCCAGCGGATCCACCCGGCGGCCTCCCGCGTGACGCTGCTGGCCGGGCAGACGCCGGCGAAGCTGGTGCTCTGGGACCTGCTGGCGGTGGGGGACGACGACCTGCGGGGCCTGCCGCTGGCCGAGCGGCGGTCGCGGCTCGAGGCGGTCGTCGGGACCTCGTCGGGCGCGGTGACCGTCACCCCGCAGACCGGCGACCTGGCCACCGCGCAGCGCTGGTTCTCCCAGTTCGAGGGCGCCGGGCTCGACGGCGTCGTCGCCAAGGACCCGGCGAGCACCTACCAGGCGGGCAAGCGAGTCATGACCAAGGTCAAGCACCAGCGGACCGCGGACTGCGTGGTCGCCGGCTACCGGCTGCACACCTCCGGCCCGGACGCCGTCGGCTCGCTCCTGCTGGGCCTGTACACGGACGACGGCGTGCTGGCCTCGGTCGGGGTGGCGGGCGCGTTCACCATGGCCCGCCGCCGCGAGCTGCTCGAGGAGCTCGCCCCCCTGGTCACGACGCTCGAGGGCCACCCCTGGGGGGCCCTGGCCACCGGCCGCACCCCGCGCGAGGCGGAGCACAGCCGGTGGGCGGCCAACCGGGACCTCTCGTTCGTGCCGCTGCGGCCGGAGCGGGTCGTCGAGGTCGGCTACGACCACCTCGAGGGCGACCGCTTCCGGCACGTCACGCAGCTGCTGCGCTGGCGGCCGGACCGCGACCCGCTCTCCTGCCGGTACGACCAGCTCGACGAGCCCGTCAGCTACGACCTCGCCGAGGTCTTGTCCGTGCGGTAGCCGGCTACGCCCGCTTGCGCAGGGACCATGTGGCGACCGCGATGGACGCCACGCACCACACGGCCAGCACGATCGTCGACCGCGTCGGCATGGTGAACGTGTCGCTCACCAGGGTGGCGCGCATCGCGTCGGCCATCGGCTGCACCGGCAGCCACTGGTGGGCCTGCGCCAGCCAGCCCGGCAGCCGAGAGGCCGGGAAGCTCACCGGGGAGAACAGGAGCACGACGAAGACGAGCACCTGCGACACGAGCTGGGCCACCTGCGGCGGCAGCAGGCAGGCGATCGCGTAGCCGACGCACGCCGCGGTGAGCGAGACGACGATCGCCGCGACCGGGAGCCACGGGCTCAGCGACAGGTGGACGTGGAACTTCAGCGCGCCGGAGACCACGCCGAGCACCATGCCGGGCAGCGCGATGAGGGTCCACAGCGCCAGGTCGGCGCCGAGGAACACGGGCCGCGGTACGGGCAGGGTGCGCATCCAGTCGAGGCTGCCCTCGGTGCGCGCCTGCGCCACCATCTGCGGCGTCATGACCAGCCCCACCATGACGAGCGTGACGGTCGAGGCGCCCGTGGCCAGGTACAACGCCTGCTCGGGCGGGGGAGTACCCACCAGCAGCCCGTACCCCAGCACGGTCGTCATGGCCAGCAGGATCTGGACGACGACGAGCAGCGGCAGGAACCGCGACATCCGCCGGAACTGCCACTGCAGCAGCAGGCCGGCCTGCCGGGCCACCGGCGCCGGGTGGATGGCCAGGGCGCTCATGCGACGTTCTCCTCTGCGTTCTCGCTGCCGTGCTCGCCGGAACCGACCAGGTCGATGTACACGTCCTCCAGGCCCTCGCTGCCGTAGAAGCCGACGAGCCCGGCCGGCGTCTCGTCGGCCAGCACGTGGCCGTGGTCGAGGATCGTGACGCGGTCGACGACGGTCTCCGCCTCCCGCACGTTGTGCGTGACGAGCAGCACGGCCGCGCCCTCGTCGGCGATCCGCCGGATCTCGGTCCACAGCAGGCGGCGGCGCACCGGGTCGACGTCGTTGGTGGGCTCGTCGAGCACGACGAGCGCGCCGGGCGCCACCGCGGCCATCGCGAAGGCGGTGAGGCGGGCGACGCCGCCGGACACCTTCTCCGCGGTGACGTCGGCCCACGGGCCGAGGTCGAGGGCGTCGAGCAGGTGCTCGGTCCGCCGGCGGACGTCGGCCCGGCCGCCGCCACGCAGGCGGCCGACGAGGTCGATGGCGCGCCGCGGGGTCAGGCCGGTGATGGGCACGTTCGCCTGCGCCTGGACCGACGCGAGGCGCCGCGCCTCCTCGGGCCGTGCGACGGCGTCGAAGCCGCCGAGGGTGATCGAGCCCTCGTCGGGCAGCACCAGGCCGACGACCTGGTTGACCAGCGTCGTCTTGCCGGCGCCGTTGTGGCCGAGCAGCCCGACCACCTGGCCCGCGCCGATGCGCAGGTCGACCCCGTCATTCGCCTGCACGCCCTTCGGCGGTGTGCCGTAGCGCTTGCGCAGGCCCTCGATCACGAGGACGTCGTCCATCGTTCACCTCTCATCCGTACCGGTTGGTATCGGCGAGAACCTAGAACATACCAATGGGTATTGACAAGGGGATACCGACCGGGATGTACCATCTGGTCATGGCAGCCGAGAACGACGACGTCCGCTCCGCCTCGCGGGCCCTGCGGGACGCGGCGGCCGCCTTCAGCCGCGCGCTGGGGCAGACGGTGGCCGAGGCGAGCGTCGTGGCCGGACGCGAGCTGGCCGACGAGCTGCGGCAGGCGACCAAGGACCTCAACGACGCCGCCGTGCGGCTGGGCGTCGACCCCACCGAGACCCGCCGGAGCCCGAAGGCCGAGCGCACGCGCGCGGACCTCCTCGACGCCGCGCGCCGCGTCTTCGCCGAGAAGGGCTACGAGGGCGCGTCCGTCGGGGACGTGGCCGCGGCCGCGGGCTACACGAAGGGCGCCGTCTACGCGAACTTCGGCTCCAAGGAAGAGCTGTTCCTCGAGCTGGCGAAGGAGCTGACCGGCCTCGATGCGGCGTTCGCCCAGCCCGTCCCCGGGGAGGACGTGCGAACGGCGTTCGGGGCGCACGCGGCGTCCGACGAGTCGGTGCGCGGGACGCTGCTGGGGCTGGAGCTCTACCTCTACGCCATCCGGCATGCCGAGGCACGTGCCGACCTGTCGCCGCTCGTCGTGCAGGCGTACGACGGACTTGCCGCCCTGGTGCACCGCGCGCAGTCTGGAGACGACGGTCTCCAGCCGACGCGCAGGGAGCGCGACACGATGCTCGGGCTCGTCGCGGTGCACACGTTCGGGGCGGTCCTCGCGCCCCTGCTGCCGGACCCCGACGACGCGCGAGGCGCCGTGACGCGCCTCGTCGACCGGCTGCTGGCCGACTGACGGTCTCTTCTGGTCCTCACAGGAACGGTCCAGCACTCTTCCTGGCACGGGGTCTGTCATAGATCTCGTCGGCGTCAGGGTGACGTCGGCGAGGAGGTGCAGAGATGTCCGAGCAGCAGCCGCAGCACGAGCCGTGGACCCAGCCACCGGCTGATGGCGCGCAGGGCGCTCAGCCGTACACCGGGCCCGCGCGCCAGGTGCCGCCGCAGCAGCACCCCGGCCAGCAGCCGTCCCCGGCGCAGCCGAACCCGGGCCAGCAGCCGTACCCGACGCAGCAGGTCCCCGGCCAGCAGCCGTACCCGGGGCAGCAGGCGTACCCCGGCCAGCAGGGCTACCCCGGGCAGCAGCCGTACGCCCAGCCCTACGCCTGGCAGCAGCACCCGTACGCCGCCCAGCCCTACCGCGAGCCGCCCCGGATGTACGGCGCGATGCCCTACTACCCGCTGCCCGACCAGCCGATCGGGGCGATCGCGATCGACCCCCGCCGCCGGCACGTGCGGCGGCTCGCCATCAGCGTCGGAGCCGCGGCCGTGCTGGCCGTCACCCTCGCGGTGGGCGTGGCGTTCGGCGTCGGGCCGACGAGGGAGACGTCGGCGTTCAGCGGGAACAACGGCTCGTCGTCCTCCGCGGGGCAGGTGCCGGGCGGATCGACGGGTTCGGGCGGTTCGTCGTCCACGAACCCGGGCGGGTCCGCGGGCTCGGGCGGCTCGTCGTCCGCCAACCCGAACGCCGTCCCCAACTTCGGCGGCGACGGTGACGGGGACCGCTTCGGCAACGGCGCGGGCTCGTCGGGCAGCGGGGCGGCCGCCGGCGCGGTCGCCGCCACCGCCGCGCAGCAGAAGGGCGTGGTCACGATCGACTCCCAGCTCGCCTACCAGGGCGCGTCGTCGGCCGGCACCGGCATGATCCTGTCCGCCGACGGCCTGGTGCTGACGAACAACCACGTCATCGACGGCGCCACCGCGATCCAGGTGACCGACGAGTCCACCGGCCAGCAGTACACGGCCACGGTCGTCGGCACCGACCCGACCGCGGACGTCGCGCTGCTGCAGCTCAAGGGCGCGAGCGGGCTCACCCCGATCACGCTGGACAAGAACGGCGTCACCACCGGCACCAGCATCACGGCGATCGGGAACGCCGAGGGCACGGGCAACCTCGTCGCCGCGGCCGGGTCGGTGACCAACACCAACCAGACGATGACCGCGCAGACGGAGCTCGGCGGCAGCGCCGAGACCCTCAGCGGGCTCATCGAGTTCCAGGCGGCGGTCGTCTCCGGCGACTCCGGCGGCCCGGTGCTCGACTCCCAGGGCGAGGTCGTCGGCATGACGACGGCCGCCTCCAACGGCATGGGCCTGACGGACGCCTACGCCATCACCATCGACAGCGCGCTGACGGTGGTCCACGAGATCCAGGCCGGCGACACCGCGAACGGCACCATCACCCTCGGCTACCCCGCCTTCCTCGGGGTCTCGCTGTCGACGCCGCGCAGCCAGGCCGCAGGCGGCTCCGGCACGGGCAGCGGCACGACGAGCGGGGCGACCATCGCCGGCGTCGTCACCGGGACCCCGGCGGCCTCGGCGGGCCTGGCGGCCGGTGACACGATCACCGCGGTCGACGGCAAGGCCGTCACCTCGGCCGACGGCCTCTCGAGCGCCCTCGGCGCCCACAAGCCGGGCGACCGCGTGACGATCACCTGGGTGTCCGGCACCACGGGCACCACCCACTCCGCGACCGTCACCCTGGTGGCGGGCCCGGCGAACTGAGGAATGCCGTGGGCGCCCCACCGGTTGGCACGTAGACTGGTGGGGCGCCTGCGGGCGTGCGTTGACAACTGAACATGGGGGTGATCGGTTTCGACGGTGGTCGTCGAGCCAGGAGAAGCGGGCCGAGGATGCACGGTTATCTCGTTAACGATCCGCGCAAACCCATAGGTGCCAATAACAACAGCACCGACTTCGCCCTCGCCGCCTGAGCGAGCTGCGTAGTCCGCCAGCCCGGGGTCGCTCTCGACCCGGTAGCTGACGTCATCTAGAGAGCCACTGCTCGTATCCCTCGTCATCGGGGATCCGGGGACTTTTAGGTGACTGAGCCCGTCCACGACTTGTCTGCGTGATCGTGGGGGCCGAGAAAATCACAGCAGAATGCGCCCGGAGAAGCCCTGGTTCCCCGTCATCGGACGCGGGTTCGATTCCCGCCACCTCCACCATGTCTGACCTGCGAGGTCATCCCTCGCTGCGCTGATTTCGTTGACACGGAACGCTGTTCTGTTGACACGTTGCGCCGTGTGGGGTGACTCTCAGGCCCGTGGCGTCCCTTCGTGAGCGCCGTCGGGCGGACGGTTCCACCGCGTACGCGGTGCTGTGGCGCGACCCTCGCACGGGCCGCCAGTCGTCTATGACCTACTCGTCGAAGAACGAGGCGCGCGTCGCGCTGGAATTGCTCGAGGCGGCGCACGGCGAGGCAAAGGATGCTGCGCGGATTGCGGCGTCGGTTTCGTCGCGCGACGAGGGCGCATTGTCCATGCCGAGATCGACGAAGCGATCGACGAATCGGTCACCGGCGGCCGGCGTGCGATCGACAAGCGGGTCAACTCTGGCCGGCGTGCGATCGACAAGCGGGTCAACTCTGGCCGGCGTGCGATCGACAGTCGGATCACCGGTCGCCACCGCGAGATCGACGCCGGGATCGACAGACGGATCTCGGATGCCCGTCTGGCAGCCAGTGGCGGGACTGGAGCGCGATTCGCCTGTCCCCTCGTCGTTGGCCCCCTTCGGCCCGACGATCGCGGCGCTGGTGCGCGAGCACATCGACCTTCTGACGGGGATCGGGCCGAACGCCCGCGCGTCCTACGGGCGCTACCTCAAGCACCACATCGGCCCGCTGCTCGGCACGGCGCCGGTGAGCTCGATCGGCTACCGCGAGGTCGCCGGCTTCATCCGCGGGCTGTCGGCCAAGGGGCTGTCGCCCAAGACAATCGCCAACATCCACGGGCTGCTGTCGGCGTCGATGACGACGGCGGTGCGGCTCGGCTACCGGCCCGATAACCCCTGCGTCGGCGTCTCGCTCCCGAAGTCCCAGCTGACCCACGACGAGATGACGGTGCTGACGCGCGACGAGTTTGCACTGCTGCTGAGCAAGGTCGCGCCGTTCTACCAGCCGTTCGTGCTCACGCTCGTCGCCACCGGCCTGCGCTTCGGCGAGGCGACGGCGCTGACGGCGTCGGACGTCGACGTGTCCACACGACCCGCGACCATCCGCGTCACGAAGGCGTGGAAGCGTGATGAGGACTCGCGGTACTACGTCGGGCCGCCGAAGACGAAGCGGGCTCGTCGGACCGTCTCGCTGCCCGACGATCTCGTCGACGTGCTGCTGCCGCTGCTGGCCGCCAAGCGGCCCGACGAGCTCCTGTTCACCAACACGACGGGGCAGTGGCTCTCGTCGTCCCGCTTCTGGACCTCGACGTGGACGCCGGCGCTCGACGCCGCGTGCCACCCGGTGAGGCCTGACGGCACGCCGGACCCGGATGTGCCGCGTTTGACGAAGCGCCCGCGCGTGCACGACCTGCGGCACACGCATGCGTCATGGATGCTCGCGGCCGGCACCGACCTGTTCGTGCTGCAGCGCCGCCTGGGCCACGAGTCGATCACGACGACGACCGAGACGTACGCGCACCTGATGCCCGACCAGCAGAAGGCCGCCGCCGCCGCGGCCGCGAAGGCGCTCAGCGGGCTGGTCCCGCGAGCGCCAGGGCGATAACACTATGCAAAGTTTAGTTGTGCTGACTAAACTCTGCATAGTGAACGATGAACGCGAAGTCCAGCGGCTCATCACGCGCGCTCCGATGCGGACCGTGCGCGCGACCGACCTCGCACACATCTACGCCTACCCCGGGCCGCAGCTCGCGATCCTCGAGCGGCGTGGCGTGGTCCTGCGGCTCGCGTACGGCTTCTACTGCGCGGTCCCCGCGGAATTCGTCGGTGGCACGTGGCGGCCGACGATCGAGGCGGCGACCGCCGCGGTGGCGACGGCGATGTACGGCGACCGCGTTCCGGTGCTCACCGGGCTGACCGCCGCGCGCGTGCACCGTGCGATGCCCCGCGCCATCGGCGTCGGCTACGTGGCCGTGCCGACCCAGCGCCGCCCATTGCGTCTGGCCGGCCGCGACGGGGAGATCCGGTTCGTCATGCGAGCGGTCGGCGCGCTGGACGCCGTCGCCGTGGCTACCGACCTCGGACAGGCGCTGGCGACGACGCCCGAACAGACGGTCCTCGACCTGGCTCGCCTGGACCCGCGTGGGGAGGACCTCGACGCGAGGGAGGCGATCGATGCCCTCTGGCCATTGTGCGATCCGAGCAGGCTCGATGAGATCGCGGGCCGGCAGCGGATGAAGGCGACCTACGCGCGCGTGGCGGCCGGCCGGTGAGCTTCAGTCGGTACGACGAGTTCGAGGCCGTCGCCGAGCGGTTCGGCGTCGACATCGAACAGGTCCGACGCGACCATCTGCTCTCGCACATCCTCGCGGCGATCTCGGATGGCGTCTCGACGGACGATGTCGTGTTCTTCGGGGGGACAGCGCTGTCACGCACCTATCTCGCGGACGCGCGACTCAGCGAGGACATCGATCTGATCGCCCTCGCGCCACGCGCCCGGGTCGCAACCGGGATCGAGACCGCCGTCGCGCATGGTCTGGCTCGGTCCCATGGGCGCGTCTCCTGGCGCCCAGCGCTGTCTGCGACGTCGGGCAGCCAGCCGGCGACACTGTCGGTCGAGGGTGTGGACGGCATCCAGGTCCAGCTGGTCGCCGGTGACGGCTACACCTGGCCCACCGAGGTCCGCGACGTCGAGCAGCGCTACAGCGACGCGTGGCCGGCCAGGCTCCGGACGCTGACTGCCCCCGGCTTCGCGGCCGCCAAGCTGGCCGCGTGGATCGATCGGCGCGCACCACGCGATCTCTACGACCAGTGGGCCTTGAGCGAGCGCGGCCTCATCGACGATGCGGCGCTCGACGTGTTCGTCCACCATGGGCCGACGGGCAAGCCCCCGGCGGGGTGGGTGTTCGCGACCGGTCCCGACGAACAGACGTGGCGGCACGCACTCGGCCACCAGACCCGGCTCACCGTCACCGCGGCCGACGCGCTGGCAGCCGTGCGGGCAACCTGGCTGTCGGCTTCTGTGTAGCACGGGTACTCGCCGGACATATTGAGTCGTATTGGCGACTATTCATGGCGTGAGCGAGATGACGACGGCTGAAGCCTCGGAGCGACTTGGCGTGTCGCAGCGGCAGGTCCAGCGTCTGATCCGAGCGGGCGAAGTGCCGGCTCGCCGGACAGCCGGGGACGCATGGGTGCTCGATGCGCTGGCCGTGAACGCGCTGGCCAGGTCGCGGCCCTCGCGTGGGCGGCCATGGTCGACCGAGATCGCGTGGGGCGCCCTGTGGATGCTCTCCGGGCGTGAGGCGCCCTGGCTGGATGCTCTCCCTCGACTGCACGGACGCGGTGTGTCAGAAGAGGCCGTCCGCTTCCACTCGCCGCGGCCTGAGGTGGGCGCGCACCGAGCGGTCGGTCGCCCCGAGCGGCGTCAGGTCCACCGGCTCGGGCTGCGTCTCGTGCTCGCGCACGGTGGCGCGGCGGATGAGCGCGTCGACGTGCTCTGGCAGGAATCGGATGCGGCCGCGGCCGAGGCGCAGGTGCGGGATGCGCCCGCGGCGTGCCTGCTCGCGGACCCACCATGGCGACGCCCCGATCGCCGTCGCGACCTCCTCGGGGCTCAGGGTTTCCACCTTGTCCATCGTGAACCCTCCTGTTCGTCGTCTGCTGGTGTGCGTCGCTCGGCGGGCGGTGTGACGTCGACGGGGAGATCCGTGGATCGCGCGTGGATCGGTCGGGACCTGTGGGCAGCTCGCGCAGCGCGGTCGAACCGCTGGCGCGCGCCTTGCCGGCTGATGCCCAGCGCGCCGCCGATCTGACCCCAGCTGGCGCCGTCGACGCGCAGGTGCACGACGGCACTGCGGATCTGGTCGTCGTACCCGACGACGACTCGCCGTGCCTCGTCGCGCACCGCGGCGAACTCGGCGAGGGCGCGGAGTCCCGCCTGAAGCGCACGCACATCTGCGAACGTGGTCTCGGCACCTTGCGCTGACTCTGGGCGATACGGAGCGAAAAGCCGCGCCTCGACTTGCTGTGCGACGTTCGACGGTGTCGTCATCGGAGCGGTGCCCGCCGACCTGGTGTACGACGAGCGCTTGACGACCTTCCGTGGCCGGTAGCGACGCGGCGCCTTGCCCATGGTGGTCCCCTCCCGCCCACCGGCGTGACTGAGCGGCTCGAGCGACGAGATGCCGACGCCGCGGCTGATGGCGACTCCGGCAGGGGAGCGACCGTCTACGACGCGACCGTCTCCGACGGTTCGCGACCGGCGGCGAGCGATCGCTTCCCTGCCAACAGGTATGCAGCGGCCGACGAACACGCGACGCCCCCCGCACCTCGCCTCGCCATCACCCCCGCATCCCGCCCGGCATCCCCGGCACCCTCACCATCTCGACGTCCCTCCCACACCGTCATCGCCCCAAGCCCCCTCCCGACAACCCAGCTTGCCCCATCGCCCTCATCCACATCGGGACGCCTCTGGCATTCGCCGAAACCGAAGTTGTCGGGACTCCTGGGTGTGGGTCCCCTTGGGATGGTGAAAGGCCGGCCACCGAGGTCCCCGAGCGGAGCGCGGCAGCTCTGGGCGGTCCTGAGGTACTGCGAGGGAAGGGACACGTTGTGAAACGTGCCTGCTGCGCCGGCATCGGTGGCATTCTCATGACCGTGGTGGTTGGGGGCGAACCTTGCACGGTGCTTCTGAGCGGCGGCATCGACAGCGCAGTGGTTGCGGCACTGCTCCTCGAGGGGGGCTGGAGGGCGAGTGCGCTGTGGATCGACATAGGCCAACCGGCCGCGACCAGCGAGCGTGCAGCAAGCGTTGAAATCGCCGAATACCTGGGCATTGTCTGGAGACCGTGCTCGGCTCGCGGGATCCAAGTGCCAGCGTCTGGCGAGATACCCGGCAGGAACGACCTCTTGGTGGGTATCGGGATGGCGGCTGCCCCTCGCGAATCCGTGGCGATTGGCATCCACGCGGGTACGCCGTACTCCGACAACTCGCCGGGATGGCTAAGCGCTTGGAACGCTTTGGCCGATACGCAGTACGGGGGGTCGGCTCGGCTTCTTGCACCGTTGGTCGAGATGTACAAGACCGATGTCATTGGACTCGCTCGCGATTTGTCCATCCCGCTCGCGATAACATACAGCTGCGAGGCGTCGAACCGCCCATGCGGGGTATGTGCGTCATGTCAAGATCGAGCGGGGGCAGGCATTGACAACTAGGACGCTCCCGCTCACGAACCCCGGCCTGCGCACGCCAGTTCTCATTCCTTCGATCTCGAGCAAGGGGTTCCCGCTGCTGGAGAATGGGGAGTCTGAGACTGCAAATGTGCTTCGTCTTGTCGCGCCGCAGCTGACCCATTCGCTCTTGATCTCGGCCTACGACATACACCACCGCAGACTCCCGGACGTCGATCTTCTACTCAACGGCCAGCACCACGAGAGCATTTACTCGTATCCCGACCTTCTTGTTGTCGATAGTGGCGGATACGAGTTGTCAGACGTTTATGAGAGCGGGGAGGTGGGGAGGGGGCCGCGCGAGGTGTTGCCGTTCACACGAGAGCAGCACTCCCAGATCCTCGAGCTGCTGCCAAGTGACCGCGATATTCTGGCGGTGACGTACGACGATCAACGCAAGCTGCGGCCTTCATATGACGAACAGGTTCAGTCCGCGCGAAGCATGGCGACCGATTATCCGCGCCTTCTGATCGACTTCCTCGTGAAACCCGCCCAGTCCGCCCAATACATCAACATCGACAAGTTGACACCCGCCCTGCCCGACGCGCGTCAGTTTGCAGTGATCGGATTCACAGAGAAGGAACTGGGGCAGACAATTCTTGATCGCCTTGTGAGTTTGGCGAAGATCAGGAGGCGCCTCGACGAGTCGGGTCTTTCGGCGCTTCCGATTCATGTCTTTGGCGGGCTCGATCCGTTGATGACCACGCTCTACTTCATGTGCGGCGCAGAGGTCTTTGACGGCCTCAGCTGGTTGCGTTATGCGTACGTCGATGGGTTGGCGATTCATGAAGCGGAGCTCGCAATTCTTGCGAACGCGATAGAAGACAGGGCCGATCGTCGAGACGCGAGGCGGCACCTGACCAACTTGGCGTATCTGCGCGACTTTCAGCATCGGCTGGAGCGGTGGGCAGCGGAACCGCGGCGGTACGAACTTCTCGGTGCGCACCACGAGCGCCTGCGTGAAATCTACGAACTGGTGCGCGCCAGGGAAGGGGGCACGTAATGGGTGGCAGCGGCGGCTCGTCATACCCAACCTCACCCGATCGGCTTGATGCTCTCCGACGTGAGGCGCTCGAGGCGCTTGCCGTGCAGGAGCGGAGCGTGGCGATCAACGACGTTCTGGCGGGAGCGCTCGCTTCGCTCAACGACCGTGATGTTGACGCGACTCGGCAACGGCTCGACGAGATCGTCGCCGCCCTCGGCGATCTCCTGGTCGACGTAGACCGCCTCCTGTTCGGCGGGAGCGTGGCGAAGCACACGTACGTTGACGGACTCAGTGACACAGACGCTCTGGTGGTTGTAAACGAGGGCGATGCGACGCCCGAGGATCTTGTCGCGCGGTTCGAGCGCGCACTCCAGAGCCGGTTGCCGTTGGGCGATGTGCGAGAGATCACTGCGGGCCGGCTTGCAGTGACCGTTCACTACTTGGATGGCTCCGAGATTCAGCTGCTGCCAGCCGTTGAGCGGAACGGGCGTACATCAATCGCGTCAGAAGACGGTGGTTCGTGGAGGCAGATTAGGCCGCACAAGTTCGCCGAAAAACTGACTGAAGTTAACGCCGCCAATAGCGGAGCCGTAATTCCTACGATAAAGCTGGCGAAGGCGGTGCTGGCTAACCTGCCAGAGGATCAGAGACTTTCGGGCTATCACGTGGAGGCGATAGCCGTGGACGCGTTCCGGGCGTACCAGGGCAGGCGGGACAGGGCGTCAATGCTTCAACACCTTATAGCGCACGCGGAGAAAGCGGTTATGAGCCCCACCGGTGACATTACTGGCCAATCAGTCCATGTTGATGACTACCTGGGAGCAAGCGGCAGCGAGGCTCGGCGAGCCGTCAGTTTGGCCATTCGTCGTATCGGTCGGATTCTGGATAGTGGTGACGCTTCTGATTACGGTCGACTTCTGAATGGCTAGCGACGGTGGGGGGCTGGGCAACTGGCCAGAGATCGAGAGGAGAGCGCGGCTCATAGATCAGTCGATCACCATGCAAGCAGCACTGCGGGACCGGGACTCGCGAATTGCGACTCTGCTGACGTCGTGCGTGGCGATTGTGTCGATCGTGGGCATCGCGTTCGCATTCGCAACTAATGATGACGTCGTGACGATCGCGGGACTCGACGCTCAGCGTGCGACTTGGCTCGGTTGGCTTGCGGTCGTCGCCGGCGCTCTGAGTACGATCGATCTCATCATCGACCGACGTGGCGCAGCTCGACGCAGGGGTGAGGCGGTTGCACTCCTGAGCGCGCTGAAGGCCGAGTACAGGGCGGCGGCGCAAGGACTAGGCGAACCTGAGGCGGCGCGGCTTGAGGGACGCTATATCGATATTGTGACGCGGATCCCGGAAATCCCGGAACGGCTGTTCAACCGACTCAAAGCGAAGCATCTCCTGAAGGTCGAGGTGAGCAAGGAGTTGTCGGCCCATCCCGGCATATCGAGCCTCCGTGCCCGTATCCGCGTGGCGCTGCGTGCGACGAAGGGGTGAAATGACTGAGCAGCTGATTGATTCGCTCCCGATTGCGGCAACCAAGTCCGGATTCGCCGGGGACCCGCATAGTCTGATTCGATGGTACGTGCACGCCAAGCGTGCGGTGGTGGATGCCGGATTCGTCGACGAGATCGTGTGGCAGGCGTCGGCGGGCCTGACGTCGCTGTCAAGGCGGCAGTTTGTTCGTGAGGCAGCGTGGGTTGTGTTGGCCGCCGGCATGAGCGACTTCGTGGTCAGACGGGTGTTTCCGCGTTTTGCCTCCGCGATGTTCGAGTTTCGTCTGCCTGAATTGACGAGATACTGTGACGATGCGCGGTCCGCCGCTCTGAGCGTGTTTGGTCATGTGGGGAAGGTTGATGCGATCCTGCAGATAGCGCAGCAGGTTGCGGCATTGACGGATGAGGATCTGCGTCGTCGGCTGGTGGGAGATGCCGAAGGGTTCCTACGGGGTCTGCCATATGTTGGACCGGTGACGTGGCGGCACCTTGCGAAGAATGTAGGCGTCCAGATCTCAAAACCCGACCGTCACATGGTGAGGCTCTCGCACTCCCTCGGGTGGGACGACTGCGAAGGGCTCTGCCGTGAGATCGCCGAGTTCATCGGTGACCCAGTCGCGGTCGTGGACGTGGTCCTCTGGCGCTGGTCGGTTGAGCGCACGAAGTCACGGGAGTCCGTGTGGAGTGACGGGTCGGGCGCAGACGAGTCGGGGGCGACCGTCGATGATCCGGTGTGCCGTTCGACACCGGGGGCGAGCCGATCGGACTGAGCGCCTCCACGTCTGTGCGGAAGCAGCCGGCGGGTCCCCGCTGGTCGTCGCTTCTTCCGGCCAGCAGGGACCCGCCCCACATCGCTGATCATTGGCGGTCGGTGTCGGGTCCAACGGGACCTGGCAGATGAGTCTTCGTGTCAGATTCGGACCCGCGGCACGGTCTTACCAAATCCGGCTCCACTTGGTGTTCTGTCCAGGGCCGCAGGATGGGCACGGTGGAAGGGCATCGCTGTCCTGGTCCAGCGTCACGCGGTGACCATAGGCGTCCTGGTAGGTGCCCTTGCCTGGCTTCTCGCCGATGTCGTACATGTTCATCACCCCCCTAGTGACGGATGACTCTCAGTGTGGACCGGCTCCTGTGACCTTGTGGCTCGTTTCCGCCGCCTTCTGCGGACGACGATCTGGTGCACTCCGAGTCCAAGTCCGAGCCGGCGGGATCGTGTAGTTCAGGCCGGCGCTCGGAGGTCGCGTTTGTCAACGAAGGGAGTCCGCGGAGGCAGCTCGATCACGAGAGCGGCCACCGGATCCGGACGTATCCGCAGATCGACCGATTGCGTCTCACATGTCGGACACTTCGATTCCCGCCACCTTCGCCTTTCGGGTTCGTCGTGCGACGAGCCCGACGAGCCCAAGCAGGCCGTCGTCCCCTACCGGGGCGGCGGCCTTCTTGCGTGTGGGTGGCTCAGAAGTCTTCGAGGCGGCGTCCGTCGGCCGATTTGCTCGGTGGGGCGGCGCGCCCCCAGGAGCATGAAGTGGAGCGACCGCCCATGGTTGGCCTGGAACGGGTGGCGATGGGCCCCACGGAGTCGAGGCCCGCCATCACGGACCACAGCGCCGCCGCTCGTGCGCGCGTCCCCGGTCCCAGGTTCACCTGGCGCCGCCATGCCGGTCCGGTGCTGGCTGGGCTTGTGGCCGCCGGCCTGGTGCTGGCCGGGTGGCCCGCCGTCCTGGGGGGCGCCACGACCTGCGCCGACGTCCAGGGTCACTCGATGGACCCGACGTACCACGAAGGCGACATGATCATCGCCCGCAAGACCAACACCGTGAACGTCGGCGACATCGTCGTCTACAAGGTCCCGCCGGGCTACCCGCACAGCGGCGTCGATGTCGTCCACCGCGTCGCGGGCGGCAGCCTCGACGGCGGGCTGGTCATGCGGGGCGACCACAACCCGGCCGACGACCCATCGCACCCCACGCGAGACGACGTCATCGGGGTGGTGAAGCTCCACGTCCCGTGGGTGGGGCATGTGCTTCGCGTTCTGCGGACACCGGCGTTCCTGGCTGCCCCATTCATCGGCCTCATCCTGGAGTTGGTGTGGCCCAAGCGGACCAAGACCCGTCAGCGCTACGGGTCGGGTGACGCCGAGTGGGGGGCCCGACCGTCGTCCACCACGGCTGCGCCACGACTGAGTTGAACTGATGAGCGGGTCGCTTCGGGAACGCGGCGATCGAGCAGTTCTGGAGAAGCCCGCCGCCACCGTCGGACCGTAGATTCGCCGCATGAGCGACACCACGAAGTCCGGGTTCAGCGCCGACGAGCGCGCCGCCATGCGCCAGCGCGCCAAGGAGCTCAAGGCCCAGGAGTCGGCGGCCGAGGCGCTGCAGGCGGTGGTCGAGAAGATCGCCTCGCTGGACGAGCCGGACAAGACGAACGCCGAGCGCATCCACGCCATCGTCCGGGAGGTGGCGCCCTCGCTGCAGCCCCGCCTCTTCTACGGCAGCCCCGCGTACGCCAACGCCGAGGGCAAGGTGCTGTTCTTCTACCAGGAGCGCGCGAAGTTCAAGGCCCGCTACGGCAACCTCGCGTTCTTCGACGGCGCCCAGCTCGACGACGGCACCATGTGGAGCACCGCGTTCGCCATCACCGAGCTCTCGCCGGCCGACGAGAAGAAGGTCGCCGAGCTGGTGAAGCGGGCCGCCGGGCTCTGAACCGGTCGATCCGGGCTCCGCTCACGTACCGTCGAGGGATGTGCCGCAACATCACCATGCTGCGCGGGCTGGAGCCGCCCGCCACCGCTGACGAGATCCAGGCCGCCGCGGTCCAGTACGTCCGCAAGGTCACCGGGATCACCAAGGTGACGGACGTGACCCGGGAGGCGTTCGACGCCGCCGTCGCCGCGGTCACCGCCGCGACCGCTCAGGTGCTCGTCGACCTGCCCGAGCGCCGCAACCCGCCGACGAAGCTGCCGCCGCTGCGCCGCGAGGATGTCGCCGCCCGGGTGGCGGCCCGCCAGCTCGCGCGCGAGGAGCACGAGCGCCTGCACGAGCTCGGGATCGCTCACACCCACTGACGGCCCCCGCCGGGCGCGTCAGAGCCGCTCGCCGGCGCGGATCTCGGCGGCGATCGTGTTCCCCGGCTGGGCGAGCGGGCACTGCCACGCCGGGTCGTAGCGGCACGAGGGGTGGTACAGGAAGTTGAGGTCGACGACGATCCGGTCGCCCTCGCCGCCGAGGTCCGCCCCCTTGGCGGAGTCGAGCAGGTAGCGGCCGCCGCCGTAGCTCGCGGTGCCCGCGGTCGCGTCGCGCACCGGCAGGAACAGGCCGCCTCCGTACTGGTGCAGCCACCAGACGTCCAGGGTGGCGTCGAACGGCGCGGGCAGCCTCACCCGGCCGATGCGCCGCATGCCCGTCAGGCTGTCCCCGTCCGTCGGCAGGGCCAGCTCCCGCGGCTCGGCCGGTTCCAGGGGGAGCGCGAAGCGCAGGTCCGGGTCGTACGGCCAGTACGGCACCCCGGTGGTGCGCAGCGGATCGTCGGGCAGCAGCGGGCTCTGCGGGTGGCTGCGGAAGAGGCTGTCGCGGCCCGTGCGCCACAGCTGGTGGGCCGCGGCGGGGTCGGCCTCCCGGCGGACGGAGGCGTACAGCTCGGCGACGGCGCGGCGCCACTCGGCCAGCTCGAGCTCGATCATCGGTGCGTCCGGGGCGACATCGTTCGAGAGTAATCACCTTCCGGGCGCGCCTCGAGCGTTCCCGGTCACCCCGTCGCCGCACGACGAAGCAGCAGCCGCTGATCTCCGTCGGACGACGAACCCGAGAAGGCCCGGCAGGCCCGCCCCAGAGCAGGACGCGACCTGCCGGCACCCTCTCGGCACGTCCGGGCCGGGCCTGGACGTCACCGCCAGAGCTCGGCCACCCGCCCGGCGATGCCCTGCCCCTGGCGGTAGCCGGCCTGTGCGGCGGGCACGCGCCTGGTCAGGTCCATCATGTTGTCGCCGAACGCCTCGAGGGACTCGGCGTCCGGCAGGACCGTCTCCACCTCGCTGCCGGCGGCACGCAGCTCGTCGGCCTGCACCGCGAGCTGCTGGCCCCACTCCAGCGGGGTCAGCGTCCGGCCGCCCAGCGGCGAGAGCACCAGCACCCGCCGGTACCCGGCGGCCAGGTCGGCGTTCTCGTTGCGGCGGTAGCCGCCGTCGAGGTACCGGTGGCCGCCGATGCCGTACGGACCGACCCCGAAGCCGTTGGACGTGCTGGCGGCGACGGCGTCGACGAGGTCGACCCCGCTGTGGCGGTCGAAAACCGTCGGCTGCCCGGACTCGGCGTCGACCGCGGTGAGCAGGATGGTCCGCTCCGGCCACTCATGGGCAGGGAACCGGGCGGCGACGGTGGCCCGCCACTTCGCCGACCCGGAGCCGTCCGACGGGGCGTCCGCCTCGAGCGTCGCGGCGCCGAGCCGGCGGCGCATGTCGGCGGGGTCCGTCGCCGAGGCGATGATGCCGGTCAGCCGCTCCATGTGGTTCGCCGCCGGCCGAGGGCCGCCGGTGGGACCGGCCGAGGCCGGCCGCTGCGGCGGCGTGGCGGCGAGGATCGCCGCGTACAGCTCCGCCGGCGTGGCGCCGACGAGCTGGGCGGCCGCCGTGGCACCGGCCGACGTGCCGATGGTCAGGTCGGCCTGCGTGACGTCGAGCCCGGCGTCGGCCAGGCCGGCGAGGACGCCGATCAGCCATGCGTTGCCCGACGATCCGCCGCCACCGAGGACCAGGGCCCGCTCGCCGTGGGGCGGGATCCGCCGGGTGGCGTCGATCGTGGTCTCGTCGTCGCCCGCCGGGTGCCCGGGGGCCCCCGCGGGAGTGGCCTGGGGCAGGGAGGAAGAGGTTGCGTTCATGGGAGTCGCCTTTCGCGAGGTGCGTGGCGGGCGCTCCCGGCCGCGGCTACGTCAGCCGCGCGCGATCGTGGACAGCGGGGGAGCACCCAGAGCGGGCAGTGCGTTCATGGGTCTCACCTCCAACCGACGGATCACGATCGCCGGAACCCTCGCACACGGGCGAAGCGGCGCGCAAACGAAATCGTGCAACGGCCGGCCGATGGCGCCCCGGCCCGGCCGGTGGTCCGAGGATCAGCCCAGCTGCGTCGAGAACTGCTGGGTGAGCGACACGATGAGGACCGCCGCCCAGATGCCCCCCGAGACGAGCGCCACGGCGTAGGTGGCAATGGCCGCCCACATCGGGGCGTAGCCGCGGGGCGCGGCGACCTTGTGCACGACGACGCTGCGGCCGACGACGTAGACGATGGCGCCCAGGAACGCCCACGCCCAGTGGAAGGGGCGCTGCACGCCGAGGCGGCCGAGGTACTGCCGATCGCGGTACGCCAGGACGATGAGCGTGGCCTGAAGCAGCAGTCCGAGGAGCACCGCCACGGTGTAGCCGGGCCCGAACATCGAGTACGGGTTGTAGAAGGTGGTGGGCGTGCCGCCGCTCGCCTGCAGCTGCTCGTTCGCCCTGATGTACGCGGTCAGCGACGACACGTCCACGTGCATCAGCCAGATGGTCGCCGTGCTGAGGATGGGCAGCAGCGCCAGCAGCCAGATGCTGTCGCCGTAGATGCGGGCACTGCCGGGAAGCCGCGGGCGGCCTGCGCCGCCCTCGCCGGACAGCTGCGGTGTCCACTGCGTTCCGTCCCAGTACCGCCGGGCGGCGCGGCCCCAGGGGTCGGGGTACCAACCGGGGGGCGTCGCGCTGCTCACCCCGGCAGGCTAGCGACCGGCCGCGCGCGGGTTGCCGGTTCGGCTGGTCGGCAGATGCCGGACCTGTGCCCCGCCGGGTGAAATCCCCGCAGGACCGGCCGTCCGGCGCCTCCCGTCGGGCCGGGGCCCCTACGTGGCGTCCCGCGCGGTGAGCTGGGATCCGCCGGGTGGCGTCGACCGTGGTCTCGTCGTCGGCCGCCGGGTGCCCGGAGGCTCCCGCGGGAGTGGCCTGGGGCAGGGAGGAAGAGGTTGCGTTCATGGGAGTCGCCCTTCGCGAGGTGCGTGGCGGGCGCTCCCGGCCGCGGCTACGTCAGCCGCGCGCGATCATGGACAGCGGGGGAGCACCCAGAGCAGGTCGTGCAGTCATGGGTCTCGGCCGCGGTGCGGTGCGCAACCGCATTCCGCCTTCGTCGTACGGGCTAGGTCCGGGCCGGTCAGGCCGGCCGGTACGTCGAGACCATGGGGCACGCGAACGGGTCGCGGGCCGCCAGCCCCACCTCGTTGAGGTAGCGGATGACGATCCGGTAGGAGCGCCACAGGCTGGTCTCGGTGTACGGCACGTCGAGCGCCCGGCAGTGCTCGCGCACAATGGTGCGGGCCCGCGACAGGTGCGGGCGCGGCATGCTCGGGAACAGGTGGTGCTCCACCTGGTAGTTCAGGCCGCCCATCAGCCAGGTGGCCCACCAGCCGCCCGACACGTTGCGCGAGGTGCGCACCTGCTTGGTGAAGAAGTCCAGCCTGGCGTCGCGCGCGATGATCGGCATGCCCTTGTGGTTGGGGGCGAACGAGGCCCCCATGTAGACGCCGAAGACGGCGAGCTGCACGCCGAGGAAGGCGAACGCCATCCCCAGCGGGAGCACGACGAACACGGGCGTCCAGAAGGCCGCGAACCGCAGCGCGACCAACGCTAGCTCGGTGCGCCGGGCCTTGACCGGGCCGCGGCCGAACAGGTGCCCGAACCCGAGCCGGTGCAGGTTGAGGCCCTCGAGGGTCAGCAGCGGGAAGAACAGCCAGCCCTGCCGGCGGGTGATGAGCCGGTGCAGGCCGCGCGCGGCGGCGGCGTCCTCGGGGACGAACGAGATGGTGTCGGCTTCGATGTCGGGGTCACGGCCCATCTGGTTGGGGTTGCCGTGGTGCCGGTTGTGCTTGGTGGTCCACCACGAGTAGCTGATGCCCACCACCCCGCACGCCAGGACCCGGGCGAGCCGGTCGCTCGCCGGACCGGAGGCAAGCACCTGGCGGTGCCCCGCCTCGTGGGCCAGGAACGCGGTCTGGGTGAGGACCAGGCCGAGGGCGCCGGCGACGAGCAGCTGGAACCAGCTGCTGCCCAGCAGCACGAACCCGGCCAGGCAGGCGGCGAACGCGACGGCGATGGCCGCACCGACCAGCGCGTAGAAGCCGTAGGCCCGGTTCAGCAGACCCGTGCGGCGGATCGTGTCGGCGACGGCGGTGTACGCCTGCGTCAGCGGCGGGAACGACGTGCCCCCCGCGCGCGTGGGACGGAAGCCGGGCGGTGGCGCGGCCGACGACGTGGGTGCTGGGGAAGTGGGGATCGAGGTCATCACGCACCGTCCTGGTCGTTGCAGCCGCGCGAGGCGCTGTGCCGTTGTGCCAGGGGCAGGTGCCCGTCGCATGACCCACGGTACGCCACCATCCCGCGGCGGCGACCGGCGCCGGAGACAGGGCGCCTGACCAGCACGGGAGCGCGGGTGCGGTGCGGCCTACTCGAAGCGCACCGCCGCGGCGGCCGCCGCCACCGCGGCCACCCGGGCCCGTTCGTCGGCGTCGGCGGCCTCGGCCTGGGCGGACTCGACGGCGCGCAGCACCTCGAGGTCGCGGTCGACCGCGCGGAGCATGGCAGCCAGCGCCGCGGCCAGGCCGTCGCGCAGCTGCGCCAGCGTGGTGTTCTGGATGAGCAGCCGGCGGTCGGAGACCGTCAGCGCCAGGGCCGGCCGGCCGGGCTGCGACAGGCGGCGCGCGGTGTCCGGGTCCTCGATCCGCGCGCGTTCGGCCGCCGTCACCTGCCGCGAGAAGACCGCGGGCACGGTGTACGTCGCGGGCTCGTCGGGCGTGCCGAGCTCGACGGGCAGGCCCGAGACCAGGATGGAGACGAGGCGCAGCGGTTCGAGCTCACCGGTCTCGGTGAGCGGCTGGTCGGGCGTCATCGCCATCACAGCACCCGCCGGGACGTCGGTGCCACGCGGCGGTGCGCCCCGTCGCGACGGCGTCGCTGCGACTCGCTGCGCAGGAAGCCGATCGTCAGCGCGATCACGGCGACCCCGACGCCGGCGATGAGCAGCATGAGGGCCAGGGGGGCCGTGCCGTGCGCGCCGAGGAAGGAGACCGCGACCGGCTCGGTGTTCTGCAGCAGGAAGACGACGAGCAGGGCGAGGACGACGACGGCCACGCCGACGACGGTCCACACGCTGCCCGCCCGGGTGCGGGACACCGACAGCTGGGGCCGGCGCTCGACGGCGGCCGGCGGTGGCGCCGGGGGACGGGGGCGGGAGCGGACGGGCACGAGGCCCTCCTCGAAGGTGCCGGGTGGCGGACGACCGAGGTCGGAGTCCTTCGTCCCGGAGCTGTGACGAGTCTACGCGTCAGGGGTGCGTCGTCCCGGCCCGGCCGTAGCGGTCGGCGAACCTGACGACGTCCTCGCGCCAGCCGGTCGCGGCGGTCGACGCCTCGGCGAAGAGCAGGTCGGACAGCGCGGTGACGCGGTGGAGGACCGTGGCGGGCAGGTGCACCACGTCGCCCGGCCGCAGCAGGTGGGAGGTGAGGCGGTCGGCCGCCGGGCCCTCGTCGAGCCGGGCCCGACCAGAGACGACGACGAGCGTCTCGTCCTTCTCGGCGTGCAGCTGCAGGCTCAGCGCCTCGCCGGCACGCACCGTGATGAGCTTGCCGACGTAGCCGTGCTCGCCGTCGGCGAAGACGGCCTCGTGCCCCCACGGCTTGGGCACGTCGACGGCGCGAGTGACGCAGGCGTGGGGCGCGGCGGCGGCGTCGACGTCGTCGGCCGCGGTCACGGGAGCAGCTCCTCGAGCAGGGACTCCAGGTCGACCAGCGCGATGCGCGCGGTGGAGTCGCTGCAGCCGTACGGGAGCACGAGCGTGCGCCCGTGGCGCATCGCCCCGCACGAGTAGACGACGTTCGGCACGTAGCCGGAGCGCTCGTCGGCCGCGGGCGTGAGCATCGGCGCGGCGAGCCGTCCGACGACCCGCAGCGGGTCGTCGAGGTCCAGCAGCAGCGCGCCGATCCCGTAGGTCCGCATCGGACCGACGCCGTGGGTCAGCACGAGCCAGCCGCGGTCGGTCTCGATCGGCGGCCCGCAGTTGCCGAGCTGGACGAGCTCCCAGGCGTGCTCCGGGCGCTGGACGGTGACCGGCTCGTCCCACCGGACCAGGTCGTCGGACATGGTGACCGAGTTGTTCTCGCGGTCGGCGCGCGACATCGCCACGTACCGCCCGTCGATCTGCCGCGGGAACAGCGCGAGGCCCTTGTTCCGCGCGCCGGGCCCCGACAGCGGCGTCGCCGAGAACCGGGCGAAGTCGCGGGTGCGCAGCAGCTGCATCGACACGTCGCGCCCGTCGAAGGCCGTGTAGGTGCCGAGGTACTCCGCCTCGTCGTCCGCCCCCGTGAAGCGCACCATCCGCACGTCCTCCAGGCCGCGGCTCTCCGACGGGCCGCGCGGCATCAGCACCCGCTCGCCGATGGCGGAGCCGGGCGGGAACTCGACCTGGTACGTGCAGTCCGCGATCCACTCGAAGCGGTCGACCGTCCGGACGGCGGCGCCCCGCGTCAGCCGCTGGGCGTGCAGCTCGTCGAGGGCCCGGTCGAGGTCCGGCCGGCCGAAGGTCGGCGGCAGGCCGCCGAGCACGAAGTCGGCGTTGGTGCGGTCGCCGCCCAGGTCGTCGAGCCGGTGCCCGAAGGCCTCGCGCGAGTAGACGGCCGGGCGGGCGACGGGCAGCACGCCGACCGACGGTGCATCGTCCAGCGTGACGGACTCGTCGACGTCGACGACCCCGGTCCGCAGCTCCATGCTCGACAGGTGGCCGTCCCCGACGGCGCGCACCGTCATGACGAAGCGGGTGGAGCCCGCCGGGAGACCGGTCTGGTCCGGGTGGGGGACCATCGAGGGGTTGAAGAGGGCGGTGGCCTCCACCGCGTACTCCTGGGTGAAGTACGCGCCGATGAGCCGCCGCCGGTTCGCCGACGGTTGGGAGGCGCCGAGACGGTGGCGAATGAGCGCGAAGTGGGCGTCCCACGTCTCCTCGAGGCCCCGATGGCGGTGCGTGAAGGACGCCGCGAGCCCCGCCAGCTCAGCGTCGACCTCGGCCTCGCCCAGACCGAGAACGCGGCCGAGCACGGCGGACGAGCGTGACTCGCCGGAGGCGAGCAGCTCCTGGCCGGGCAGGAAGACCGTGCGCACGACGCGGGTCGGGTCGGGGCGCAGCCGTACGTCGGTGCGGCGCACCCAGGCCGGGTCGCGGGCCATGGCCTCAGCGCTCATCGGGCGATGCCAGGCAGAGCCCGCGACAGCTGCAGGCAGGCGAGCCAGGCGAGGGTGGACTCGGCGCCCTGGTTCTGGTTGACGCCCGCCGGCTCCAGCCCGTCGAAGCCGCCCCCGGTCTCGGCGTCGCGCACGGGGACGTGAACGTCGTTGTCGCCCTCGAACCACGCGACGCACGCGTCGAGGACGTCGCGCCAGGCATCGTCGCCCGTCGCCAGGAAGGCGGTCGAGGCGGCCTCTGCCAGCGCGGCGGCCTCGATCGGCTGCTGGTCGAAGCCGGGACGGGCGTCGCCCGGCCCGCGTCCACCGGCGGGGACGAGGGACAGGTGCCCGCCCGCGGTCTGCTGCTCGACGAGCCAGCGCAGCAGGCGCAGGCCGTCGCGCTGCAGACCGTCGTCACCCAGCTGCGTGCCAACGGTGACCATCGCCTCGGGGATCACCGCGTTGGCGTAGCTCAGGCGGGCCTCGGGCCACGGCCACGACGCCTCGGGGCGCGGGCGGGGCAGTACCCGTCGTGCGTCGTGGAGCAGGTGGAGCGCCGCCGCGTCGTCCGGGCGGACCCGGAGCAGCTGGGCGGCACCCAGCGCCGCGTAAGCCATGGCGCGCGGGTGGCCGGAGCGCGCCGCCAGCGCCCTCGCGGCACCCTGCCGAGCGGCGGCGGCGAGCGCGTCGTCGCCCAGCCGGGCGGCTGCCGTCCCGAACGCCCACAGGGCCCGGCCCCAGTGGTCGTCGGCGGACGGCGCGTCGACCCAGGTGCGACCGGCGGTCCGCCGGTTGTGCATCAGCCCACCGGCGCGCTGACCGTCCAGCAGGAACTCCAGGTAGGTCGCCGCCAGCAGCATCACGGTCGTGCTGGCGCCTGGCATCCGCGCCACCACCACCAGCGCCCGGGCCGCGTCGTCGACGCACATGCCGTTCGCGACCCGAGGCGTGGCACCCAACGCGTGCTCGTAGAGCCCGGACGGAGTCGTCAACCGGAGCAGGTGCCCGAGGGGGACCGGGCGGTCCCGGACCACCGCAGCGGCCATCAGACGGCCGCCGGCACCGAGCGGAGGTGCGTGGCGGACGCGAGCTCGAGGTAGCGCGCGGCCACGGCCGGCCACAGCACCGAAGCGGCCAACCGCCGCGACACGGCGGCCATCTGGTCGGCCAGCCCGTGCACGGTGAGCACCCGCTCGAGCGCGCTCGCGATCGCCATCGGGTCGCGCGGGGGCACGAGCACGCCGGCGCCACCTGAGAGCAGCTCCACCGCGTGCGGGAAGTTCGTCGACACCACGGGCTTGCCGGCCGCGACGGCCTCCGTCAGCACGCCGGACGTCACCTGCTGGGGCGAGTCGTAGGGCAGCAGGATCAGGTCCGCGCGCCGGACCACCTCGCGCAGGTCGGGGCTCGACAGGTAGCGGCTGTCGAAGCGCACCCGGTCGCCCAGCCGCAGGCTGCCGGTCATCCCGACGAGGCGGTCTCGGTACGCCTCGCCGTCGCGCTCCAGGACGCGCGGGTGCGTCTGGCCGACCACGCGATAGTCCGGCAGCGGCATCCGGCGCCGGAGCTCGGCGAGGCCGAGCAGCGCCCACTCGATGCCCTTGCCCTCCGACAGCAGGCCCCATGTCAGCACCCGGCGCCGCCTGGTCGCCTCGTTCGGCAACGGGGTGACGGCGGAGCGGTTGTCCTCGGCGCCGTGGGCGATGACGGACACGCGCGCCGGGTCGACGTCCCAGCCCGCGATGAGGCGCTCGCGGGCGGTGGCCGTCATGGTGACCAGCGCCGCCGCGCGGTCGACGAGCTCGGCGAGCACCCGGTACTGGTTGGCCGTGGGGCGCACCAGGACGGTGTGGAGCACCACGACGACCGGGACGTGCAGCTGGGCGACGAGGTCGAGCACGTCCTGGCCGTCCGGGCCGCCGTAGATGCCGTACTCGTGCTGCACCACGGCGACGTCGTAGCCGTCCAGCACGCGCGCCGCCGCCGTGGCGCCCCCGGGCGCTGCGGTCACCCATTGGTGCACCACGGGCCCCGCCTGGGGCTGCGGCTCGTCCACGAGCCGCACAAGGCCGACATCGGCCCCGGCCGCCGCCAGGTGCGAGATCAGCGCCTCGCTGAAGGTCGCGATGCCGCACTGCGTGGGCGGGTAGGTGGACACGAAGCCGAGTCGGACGCCCATGAGGGACCTCTTCCGCATTGCCTGCCGCAGCGAAGATGCTGCCCTGCACGGAGAGGGGGAGAAGGCCGCGTCCCTGGGTGTCCCGCCGCGACGGCGGGGCCAGTGCCGGGAAAAGGGGCGTCCGGCCCTGTGTGATGATGCCCGTCCACCGTACCGCAGATGTGTCCTCGGCCCGGGGTACGCTCGAGCGCAACCCGGGGAGGCCACCGTCAGAGTCGCCGTGCTCGCCTCGATCGCCCACCGCGTCCCGCCGCGGTCCTACGGGCCGTGGGAGCAGGTCGCCGCCACGATCGCGGAGGGGCTCGTCGCCCGGGGTCACGACGTCACCCTCTTCGCCACCGCCGACTCCGTCACGTCCGGCCGGCTCCACGCCGAGGCCCCCGCGGGCTACGAGGAGGACCCCTCGGTCGACGCCAAGGTCTCCGAGGCCCTGCACATCGCCGCGGTGTTCGAGCGTGCCGACGAGTTCGACGTCATCAGCAACCAGTTCGACTTCCTGCCGCTCGTGTTCTGTCGGCTGACGTCCACGCCCGTGGTCACCACGATCCACGGGTTCTCGTCGGAACGCATCGTGCCCGTCTACCGCGCCTACGACGACGTCGCGCACTACGTCGCGATCAGCGAGGCCGACCGCCGTGCCGACCTCACGTACGCCGCGACGATCCACCACGGCATCGACACCACCGCGTTCCACCTCGGCTCCGGCGACGGCGGCTACCTGCTGTTCCTGGGCCGCATCCACCCCGACAAGGGCACCGCGTGGGCGATCGAGGTCGCGCGACGCGCGGGCCTCCCGCTGGTCATCGCGGGCGTGATCCAGGACGCCGAGTACTACCGACGCGAGGTCGAGCCGCACCTCGACGGCGGGTCCGTCGCCTACGTCGGGCCCGTCGGACCCGACGAGCGCGACAGGCTCCTGGGCGGCGCGCGGGCGCTCCTTCACCTCATCGCGTTCGACGAGCCCTTCGGGCTGTCGGTGGTGGAGGCGATGGCCACCGGCACACCGGTCGTGGCCTTTCCCCGTGGCTCGATGCCGGAGATCGTCCGCCCCGGCGTCTCGGGCTTCCTGGTCGACAGCTCGACCGCCGCCGTCACCGCTGTCGCGGCCGCGGCCGACCTGGACCGGGCCGCGTGCCGCGCCGACGCGCTCGCCCGCTTCTCCTCCGACCGCATGGTCGACGACTACGAACGCCTCTTCCGCCGCATCGTCGAGGCCGATGGCGCGCGCCGTGCCGCCGCTACGTGCCGCCCGCCGACCTGAGCTGGCCGCGGCGGCGGCTGAGGTAGGCCGCCTCGGCCGTGTTGCCGGCCAGGGCGACGGCCCGGTCGTAGGCGAGCCGCGCCTCCCCGCTGCGGCCCAGGCGGCGCAGCAGGTCGGCGCGGGCGGCGTGGAAGGCGTGGTAGCCGTCCAGCGGCAGGCGGTCGATCAGGGCGAGCGCGACGTCGGGCCCGTCGACCTCCGCGACGGCGACCGCGCGGTTGAGGGCGACCACGGGGGAGGGGTCCAGGCGGACCAGCCGGTCGTAGAGGGCCACGACCTGCGACCAGTCCGTGTCCCGCGCGTCGCGGCCGTCGGTGTGGACGGCGTTGACCGCGGCGAGGAGCTGGTAGCGGCCGGGCGGCGGGCCGCCCGCGGCCACGGCGGCCAGCCGGGACCGGACCAGGGCGTGACCCTCCTCGATCAGGGCGCGGTCCCAGGCGCCGCGGTCCTGCTCGTCGAGCGTGATCAGCTCGCCCGTCGCCGAGACGCGGGCGGCGCGGCGGGCCTCCGTCAGGAGCATGAGGGCGAGCAGCCCGGTGACCTCGCCGTCGTCGGGCATGAGCTCGTGCACCAGGCGGGCCAGGCGGATCGCCTCGGCGGTGAGGTCGGCGCGGACCGGGTCGGTCCCCGCACCGGTGGCGAGGTACCCCTCGTTGAACACGAGGAACAGCACGGTCAGCACCGCGTCGAGCCGGCCCGGCAGGTCCTCGGTGAGGGGGACCCGGTAGGGGATGTGCGCGGCCTTGATCTTGGCCTTGGCGCGGGTGATGCGCTGGCCCATCGCCACCTCCTGCACCAGGAAGGCACGGGCGATCTCCGGGACGGTCAGCCCGCCCACCATCCGCAGGGTCAGCGCCACCCGGGCGTCCGACGAGAGCGCGGGGTGGCAGCACGTGAACACCAGCCGCAGGCGGTCGTCGTCGACGGCTCCGAGCGGTTCGGGAGGTTCGTCGTACAGCAACGCGGCCTCCTGGTGCTTCTCGTCGCGGTGCGACTCGCGGCGGAGGCGGTCGATCGCCTTGCGGGCCCCGGTCGTCGTCAGCCAGGCGCCGGGGTTGGGCGGGACGCCGTCGCGCGGCCAGCGCTCGACCGCGGTGGCGAACGCCTCCGCGGCCGCCTCCTCGGCGACGTCGAGGTCGCCGAAGCGCCTGGCCAGGGAGGCGACCACCCGGGCCCACTCCGATCGGTGGGCCCGGGTGATCGCCTCGTCGACGAGCTCCGTCACGACTCGAGCAGCGCCTTGAAGGACTCCTCGGTCTGGAAGGGCCGGACCTCGACCTTCCCGCGGCAGGCCTTCGAGCCCTCGGCGGCGAGCCGCAGCGCCACGTCGAGGTCCGGCGCGTCGATCACCCAGAAGCCGCCGAGGTGCTCCTTGGCCTCCAGGTAGGGCCCGTCGGTGAGCACGGGCTCGGCCCCCCGGCCGTCGACGACGGTCGCGGTGCTGACCTGCTCCAGCCCGTCGGCGAAGACGAAGTAGCCGTCGGCGACGAGCTTGTCGTTGAAGGCTCCGGTGTCCTTGAACGCCTGGAGCATCGACTCCTTGTCGGGGTAGTCGCCGAACTGGTTGCGCACGGCCGGTCCGTACACGGACATCAGGTACCTGGGCATCTCTGGTCCTCCTTCGTCGTTGAGCGAGGTCGTCGGTCAGCGCGCCAGCAGCGCGTCGACGATGGGGTCGGGCAGGAACTCGCGGACCTCCTGCGCGCACCGGCAGGCGACCGCGGTCTTGGCCGCCCACGCCACGGCGTCCGCCCGCGTGGGCACGTCGACGACGATGAAGCCGCCGACCATCTCCTTCGTCTCCGGGTAGGGCCCGTCGGTGACCGTGCCGTCGACACCGACCAGCGTCGTCGGCTCGTCGTCCGCGATGCCGCCGGTGAACACGAGCACCCCGGCCTCTCCGGCCTCCTGGACCACCGCGTGGGCAGCGGCGGCCACGGCCGCCAGGTCCTCCTGCGGGAACTGCATCCACCCGCGGTCGAAGGAGATCAGGTAGCGCGCCATCTCGACTCCTCGCTCGGGCGGCCCCGGTGGCCGCCTCTCACCCGTGCAACGAACGGCCTCACGCCGATCCGACATCGTCACCGACATTTCTCTCATGGAGCGGGCGACGGCACCCGGCGTGGCGCGTGTGACGATCAGGGGGTGAGTCCCGTCCCGCGCGTGCGCCTCGCCCTCGCCGACGCCCTGCTGCGCCGCGTCGCCGGCCCGGACCCCGACGAGGCCAGGGCCCGCATCCACCTCGCGCCAGGTCCCCGCTGGTTCGACCCGGACAGCCCGATCGGCCGGGTCCACGCGGATGCCTCGATGTTCGTCGGCGGCGTGCGTGCCCTGCTGCTGCAGTCGTTGCACCCCCGGGTGATGACCGCGGTCGCGGAGCACTCCGCCTACCGGATGGATCCGTGGGGGCGGCTGCGGAACACCGCCGAGTTCATCGCGGCCACCACGTTCGGGACGACCGAGGCCAGCGAGCGGGCGGTGGCCATCGTCAAGGCCGTGCACAAGCGGGTGTACGGCACCATGCCCGACGGCGCCGGCTACACCGCGTCCGACCCTCACCTGCTGTCCTGGGTGCACCTCGGCGAGACGGAGAGCTTCCTCCTCGCGCACCAGCGCTTCGGCCGCCACCCGCTGGACGACGCCGGCTGCGACGAGTACGTGGCGCAGACCGCCGTGGTGGCCCGCGCCCTCGGCGTCGAGGACCCGCCGGTGACGGTGGCAGGCCTGCGGGCGCAGCTGGCCGGCTTCCGCGGCGAGCTGGCCAGCACCGACGCCGCGCGGGGCGTCGCGACGTTCCTGCTCCACACGCCGCCCGTGCCCTGGGTGGCCCGCCCCGGATATGCGCTGGTCGCGTCCGGCGCGCTCGCGCTGCTGCCGGTGTGGGCGCGGCGCGAGCTCGGCGTCCGAGCCCCGGCCGCCTTCGACCCGCTCCGCCGTGTGGGCGGGACGGCGATCACCGCGACGATCCGGTGGACGCTCGACTCGAAGGCGCCCGGCGCGGCCCGGGAGAACGGCGCGGCTCGGGAGAACGGTGCGGAACCGGCACCCGGGAGGCACGGGATTCCCGACGGCCCGCGGCGACCGCTCCGTACGCTGGGGGGCACCTAGCACCCACCGGGGGAGGACGACGGCGCGATGGTGACGGACGAGGTCGTGGCGGCGCGCGGGCTGACCTCCGCGCAGGTCGCGGAGCGGGTGGCCGCCGGCCGCGTGAACGACATGCCGGTGCGCGCGAGCCGCAGCGTCTGGGAGATCGTCCGGGCCAACGTCTTCACGCGGATCAACGCGATCCTGGCCGTGCTCTTCGCGATCGTCATGTCGACGGGCTACTTCTTGGACGGCCTGTTCGGCGGGATGATCGTCGCCAACTCCGTGGTCGGGATGATCCAGGAGCTGCGGGCGAAGCGGACCCTGGACCGGCTGACGATCGTCGGGCAGGCCCGGCCCCGGGTGCGCCGCGACGGCGCCGTCGTCGAGCTGACGCCCGGCGAGGTGGTGGCCGACGACGTCATCGAGGTCGGCGCCGGCGACCAGCTCATCGTCGACGGCGAGGTCGTCGACGCCCAGGGGCTCGAGGTCGACGAGTCGCTGCTCACCGGCGAGGCGGACGCGCTGCACAAGCAGCCGGGCGACCCGGTGATGTCCGGCAGCTTCGTCGTCGCCGGGAACGGTGCCTACCGCGCGACGAAGGTGGGCCGCGAGGCGTACGCCGCCCGGCTGGCCGACGAGGCGAGCCGCTTCACGCTCGTGAAGTCCGACCTGCGCAACGGCATCAACCGGATCCTCACCCTCATCACGTGGCTGCTGGTGCCGGCCGGGGTGCTGTCGATCTACAACCAGCTCTCGGGGTCCCAGCCGCTGTCCGAGGCGCTGCGCGGGATGGTGGCCGCCCTGGTCCCGATGGTGCCCGAGGGTCTGGTGCTCATGACGTCGATCGCGTTCGCCGTCGGCGTGGTCCGCCTCGGCCGGCGGCAGTGCCTGGTCAACGAGCTGCCCGCGATCGAGGGCCTGGCCCGGGTCGACGTCGTCTGCGCCGACAAGACCGGCACGCTCACCGAGAACGCGATGCGGCTGGGGGAGGTGCGCCCGCTCGGCGGGGTCGCGGCCGGCCTGCCCGGGACGGCGCTGGCGGCGCTGGCCGCGGCCGACCCCCGGCCGAACGCCAGCCTCCAGGCGATCGCGGAGGCCTTCCCGGACGACCCGGGCTGGCCGGTCACGTCGACGGCGGCGTTCTCCTCGGCGCGCAAGTGGAGCGGCGCCGAGTTCGACGGGCAGGGGCGCTGGGTGCTCGGCGCGCCGGACGTGCTGCTGCCCGCGGACGACGAGCGGCGCGGCGAGGCCGAGGCGCTGGCCGCCCGCGGGCTGCGGGTGCTGCTCCTCGGCCGCGCCGAGCGGCCGCTGGACGGGCCGGACGCCCCCGGCGCGGTTGACCCCGTCGCGCTGGTCGTGCTCGACCAGAAGGTGCGGCCGGACGCCCGCGACACGCTCGACTACTTCGCCGCGCAGCGCGTCGCGGTCAAGGTGATCAGCGGCGACAGCGCCACCTCCGTGGGCGCGGTCGCCGCGTCGCTCGGGCTGCCCGGGGCGGCCGAGCCGGTCGACGCGCGCACGCTGCCCGACGAGCAGGCGGCCCTCGCCGGCGAGCTCGAGCGCTCCACGATCTTCGGCCGCGTGACGCCGGACCAGAAGCGCGCGATGGTCGGGGCCCTGCAGTCGGCGGGCCACACCGTGGCGATGACGGGCGACGGCGTCAACGACGTGCTGGCCCTCAAGGACGCCGACATCGGCGTGGCCATGGGCGCGGGCAGCCCCGCGACCCGTGCCGTGGCGCAGATCGTGCTGCTCGACAACAAGTTCGCCACGCTGCCCTACGTCGTCGCCGAGGGGCGGCGGGTGATCGGCAACATCGAGCGCGTCTCGACGCTGTTCCTCACCAAGACCGTCTACTCGGTGCTGCTGGCCCTCATGGTCGGCATCCCCGGGCTCATCGGGTTCGACGCGCTGCCGTACCCGTTCTACCCGCGGCACGTGACCATCACCGGGTGGTTCACCATCGGCGTGCCGGCCTTCGTCCTGTCGCTGGCGCCGAACAACGAACGCGCCCGGCCGGGGTTCGTCGCCCGCGTCATGCGCACCGCGATCCCCGCCGGCGTCATCGTCGCGGTGGCGTGCCTGGTCTCCTACGTGCTGACGTACCCGGGGGCGGGGGCCGACCAGGTCGCCCGGACGCAGGCCAGCACGGCGGCGCTGATCACGCTGACCGCGATCGCGCTGTGGGTGCTGGCGCTCGTCGCGCGGCCGTTCGCGCCGTGGAAGGTCGCGCTCGTCGTCGTCATGGCGGCGGCGTCGGCGCTGATGTTCGTCCTGCCGCTCACCCAGCGGCTGTTCCTGCTCGATCCCGGCAACGGCCACCACCTGGTGGTCGCCGCGGTGTGCGCCGCGGCCGGCATCGTCCTGGTGGAGATCGCCTGGTACCTCAGCGGCCGCTCGCTGAGGCCTCGCCGGCCCGCGCTCAGCGAGGCTCGAGCAGGGCGTTGAGGTCCGGCAGGCCGGCGAGCTGGGAGAACGTGCCGTCGTCGGCGATCTCGTGCGCCGCGGCGAGGAAGCCGCGCCAGGCGGTCTTGGCGAGCTGGCCGCCGACGCTGATCCGCCGCACGCCGACGGCCGCGGCCTGGGCCACGGTGGCGAAGGGGCTGTTGATCAGCAGGTTCACGGGCTTGGGGGCCACCGCGGCGACGATCTCGGCCGCCTGGTCGATCGACGTGAGGAAGGGTGCGTACAGGCAGTCGGCCCCGGCCTGCGCGTAGGCGGCGAGGCGACGCACGGTCTCGTCCAGGTCCGGGAGGCCCCAGACGAACCCCTCCGAGCGGGCGGTCAGCACGACTCCGGTGCCGCTCTCGTCGATCGCGGCCCGGGCGGCCCGCACGCGGTCGACGGCCAGGTCCAGCCCGAGCAGCGGCTCGGCGGGGTCGCCGGAGTAGTCCTCGATCGACAGCCCGGCGACCCCGGTGCGCACGGCCCAGCCGACGTGCACGGCGACCTCGTCGGACGCCGTGGCGTAGCCGCCCTGGAAGTCGGCGTTGAGGGGCACGTCGACCGCGGCGGCCATGACGCGCAGGTGCTCGAGGGTGGTCTCGAGGTCCACCGTGTTGTCGGGCTGGCCGATGCTCCAGGCGAAGCCCGCGCTCGTCGTCGCGAGGGCCTTGAAACCCATGCCCGCGAGCGCCCGCGCGCTGCCGACGTCCCAGGGGTTCGGCATGACGAAGCACCCGGACTCGTGCAGCCGGCGGAACTCGGTGATGCGGTCGGCGCTGGCGATCATGTCCCCACCTCGGGTCGTGGCGCGGCAACGGTCGCGCCCATCTTCGGCCGTGCCGCCGAGGACGGCGACCGGTCGTCGGGCTGCCTGGACGAGCGTGCGAGGCGCATACGAGGCGAGGCCCGCCCCGTCGCCACCGCGCCGGGGCGGGCCTCGTCGTTCGCCTTACGGCAGGTAGTAGTTCGGGTTCGGCATCTTGAAGGTGCGGTCCGCGAACCCGCCGGTCAGGTCGCTGTACTGGTCGCCGAAGCTGGCGACGATGTCGTACCCCAGCGACTCGATGTACGCCCGGGTGGCCGACTTGTAGTGGATCGTCGTGCACGCGCCGTTCGGGTCGTTGGCGCACGCGGCCTTGAGGTAGTCGGGGTAGTTGGCGACGGCCGGCTTGGTGAACAGGCCGCTGCTGCCGTCGGGCAGCGTCGTCGGGGCGGGGTAGCCGGCGTCGACGCCGATCCCGTCCGCGCCGAGGTTGCCGAGCGTCGCGGCCGCCTGCGTCACCGGCCTGCCGGTGATCCAGAAGATCGCGTAGCCCTCGTGCGCGGCCTGGGTGACCATGTCGACCATGCCGGGGGTCGCGGGGAACAGCTGGCCGTTGACGTAGGTCGCGTTCGTCGTCGGGTTGTACGCCCAGTTGCTCACGAGCTCGTAGTTCCAGGTGGTGAGCGTGGTGTCGTCGACGTCGAGGACGATCGCCTTCTTCTGGTGGCCGGTCGGCTCCTTGGCCTTGAGCCAGCGCGCTCCCTCGTGCGCGACCTTCGTGGCCTCCTTGGCGTAGTTGCCGTTGGCGGCGAACGTGCCGGTCCCCAGCGGGTCGCCGTAGTAGTTGCGGATCTGCTGGCGAAGCACGTCCAGGTTCGTCACCTGGTCGGCGCTCTTCGGCGTCCATGTGTGGATGGCCGGCTGGGCGGTCGCGGCGTAGGCGACGCCCCCGCCGACCACGGTGGCCGCGACGATGGCCGCCACGATGGTGGAGCGGCGGGACCAGCGGTGTGCACGGAGGTTCATCTCACGCATCTCCTTGGAGAGGTACTTGCTGGACGTCGCCAAGGTAGGTGCTGAGGGCAGGCCCCGCGCGTCGAGGCGTCAGGCCTCGGCGTCGAGCACGCCGAGGTGCTCCTCCGAGGCCTCCTGCCACACCTCGCGCGCCGCTCCGGCGTTGAGGAGGCCGATGGCGATGCCGACGACGATGTCCGGCCAACCCGAGCGCAGCGGGATCGAGAGCAGGCCTGCGGCGAGGATGCCGAGGTTGGCGAAGGAGTCGTTGCGCGCCGCGAGCCAGGCACCGCGGGCCAGGCTGCCGGGATGGTTCCGGTGCCGCACGAGGATCAGCGCGCACACGATGTTGACCACCAGCGCCCCGACGGCCGTGACCGACAGGGGCGCGAAGTCCGGCGGCACCGGGTCGAGGATCTTCACCACGGCTGCGACGAGGGCCGCGACCGCCGGCACGAGGATGACCAGGGCCAGCCCGCGGCCGACGAGCGCGCGGGCGCGCGGCGCCCAGGCGGCGGCGACGAACACGAGCAGGTTGATCGCGGCGTCCTCGAGGAAGTCGACGCCGTCGGCGAAGAGCGACACCGAGCCGATGAGCAGCGCGACGACGAACTCGACGACGAAGTAGGCGAGGTTCAGGAGCGCGACGATCAGCACGGCGCGCCGGAAGGGCGCGACGGCCGGAGCCGTCGCCGGGGGCGCGGCGGGCCGGTCGGACGCGCGGGTCGCGTCGGGCTCGTCGGACAGGTCGTGGCCGGGCACGGCACGACGATACGGCGCGCCGGAGGCGGTCCTCCTCGCGAGCGGCCGCCCGCTGGGCGCACACCAGGCGGACACCGCCGGGCAGGATGGGCGCCGTGACCGACGACGAGGCCGCCAAGGCGATCGACGACTTCTGGCAGCTGGTCCGGGGGCGTGCACGGCTGTCCACCCTCGGCGGTGTGCTGGGTGAGACCCCGGCCGCGACGGTGCCGCCGCCGGCGTGGGCCTTCGGCGACAGCCCCGAGCTGGCCGACGAGCTGCTCGCGCTCGTGCTCTCGGGTGCGAAGACCGCCACCGCGGACCTCGCGCGCAGCTACGAGGCGGCCGGCGAGCCCATCCCGCGGGTCGGGGACCTGTCGATCGTCCTGGACGGCGCGGGCGCTCCGCGCGCGCTGCTCCGCACGACGAGGGTCGACATCGTGCCGTTCGCGGCCGTCACCGCCGAGCACGCGCGGCTCGAGGGCGAGGGTGACCGAACGCTGGCGACGTGGCGTGCCGATCACGAGCGCTACTTCCGCCGGACCGTGCCCGACGGGTTCGTCTTCTCCGAGGAGTCGCCGGTGGTGTGCGAGCGGTTCAAGGTCCTGTACCCGAAGCCCTGACGTTCGGCGGGACGGCCGTCCGCTGCCAGGATGCGGACGTGCGCATCGGAGCCATCTACCCCCACACCGAGTTCCCGGCCGACCCCGCCGCGATCCGCGACTATGCACGGGCGGCCGAGGCCCTGGGCTACGCGCACGTCGGGGCCGACGACCACGTCATCGGGCCCAACCCGGACCGGCCGGGCGGCTGGACCGAGTGGGTGACGAACGCGACGCCGTTCGTCGAGCCGTTCGTCCTGTTCTCCTTCATGGCCGGCGCCACCTCGGGCCTGGAGTTCGCCACCTGCGTGCTGCTGCTGCCGCAGCGGCAGACGGTGCTCGTCGCCAAGCAGGCCGCCGGGCTGGACCAGCTGAGCGGCGGGCGGCTGCGGCTGGGTCTCGGCGTCGGCTGGAACCACATCGAGTACCAGTCGCTGGGGGAGGACTTCGCCACGCGGGGCCGGCGGCTCGACGAGCAGATCGAGGTGCTGCGCGCGCTGTGGACGGGTCCGTCGGTCGCGTTCGAGGGCACGTGGCACTCGATCCCGGACGCCGGCATCTGCCCGCCGCCGGTGCAGCGACCGATCCCCTTGTGGTTCGGCGGCCACGCCCCGGTGGCCATCCGCCGCGCCGCCCGCGTGGGCGACGGCTGGATGCCGCTGTTCCTCACGCCGGCCGCGGCCGCGCCGGCCCTGGCTGTGCTCGACGAGGCGCTCGCGGAGAACGGCCGCGACCGCTCGTCGTTCGGCCTCGAGGCCCGCATCCCCTACGGCCGCGGGGACGCCGACGAGTGGCGCGCGCTGCTCGACGGCTGGCGCGCGGTGGGCGCGACGCACGCGTCGCTCGTCGCCACCGACAGCGGCCTGACAACCCCGGCCGAGCACCTCGCCGCCCTGGAGCGATTCGCCGAGGCGGGGATCCCCGCCAAGGGGTGAGCGCGACATCGCGGATCGTCCCGGGTGCCAGCGGCCGCGTGACTTGTCTCGCGCAATTGGAGATGAATGGCCGGCCGGGAGCTGATGTGGGTGGCCCGTGCGAGGTTGTTCGTGTGGAAACGGTTCTCGTCCCGCCCCTGCTGTGCTCTGCGCGGGTGTACGCGTCGGTCCTGGACACGGCGTGGTCGCACGGCGCGGTCACCGTGGCCGACACGCTTCATGACGACACGGTCGCGGGGATGGCGGAGCGCATCCTGCGGGACGCGCCGGCTCGGTTCGCGTTGCTCGGCACGAGCATGGGCGGCTACGTCGCGCTCGAGGTCGCCCGGCAGGCGCCCGGGCGGGTGGCCGGGCTCGCGCTGGTCAGCACGTCCGCCCGGGCGGATTCCAACGAGCAGCTCGCAGCCCGCCGCAAGCA
This sequence comes from Cellulomonas sp. 73-92, assembly GCF_001898175.1. GTDB lineage: Bacteria > Actinomycetota > Actinomycetes > Actinomycetales > Cellulomonadaceae > Cellulomonas. The sequence continues at coordinate 144,462 of NZ_MKTH01000018.1, read as the reverse complement.
GTCCCAGCTCGTGGAGCAGGGCCACTTCGACGAGCTCGTCGATGCCGCCTTCCGCGGCGTGGTCGCCGAGCGGAACGAGTCGGACCCCGGGCTCCTCCAGGCCTGGCGGAGCATGGCCGCAACGGTGGGACCGGACCGATTCCTCCGGCAGCAGACCGCGACGATGGGCCGCTCCGACTCGCTCGACATCCTCGCCGGCGTCGCCTGCCCGACGTTCGTTGTCCACGGGGCCGAGGACCGCCTGATTCCCGTGGCCGCGGGGGAGGAGATCGCCGCGGCCGTCCCGGGCGCCACGCTGCGACTCATCGCGGAGGCCGGCCACTTTCTGCTCCTGGAACGGCCGGCCGAGGCGGCGGCCGTCGTCGACGAGTTCCTCCGCGCCGTGTGGTGACCTGCGCGACGCGCCCTCGACGCACGCCCCTGGTCGGGGGTGAGCGGTCCGGCTGGTGCCGGGCCGGGTGAAGTCCGCCGACGTCGTCACTGGTCAGCGCACCGGGTGAGCCAGCGGATCGGCGAGCCCGCGGCGGGCGTATCTGACCACCGGCGCCGGGCTCCTCCACGGCAACCCAGATGCGCCGGCGCAGCCGGCCGCATCGCGCCGTTCCTGGAGGTGGCTCCGATGGACGAGCTGTTCCGATTCCTCATGCTCCGGCCGGCCGACCTGCCCGCGCCGGGCGACGTCCAGGTGCTCGCGCCGGACAAGATCGACGTCGGCGCCACGAAGGCCGTCGCGCGTAGGCAGGCCGTGGAGCTGCTGCGGGGCGGGCCGCCGGTGGCGAAGGTCGAGGACCTCGCCCACGGCGCGATGGCCGTCGCGGTGCACGCCGCCCTCGCGCAGGGGCCGCGGCCGCTGGCCGACGTGCGCGCGCTCGTCGGGACGTTCGAGAGCGGCACGTTGGCCAAGCTCGTCGGCGGTGCCGGCTTCCAGGCCGACGAGCTGCACCTGGCCGACACGCTGGTGGCCACGAAGCTGGTGTCCGACTCGGCGCAGACCGACGCGCGCGGACTGGCCGCGGTCGCCCAGGGCTACGACGCCGTCCGGAGGGCCGCCGGCGGGGCCGACCCGGTGGCCCTGCGCCCGCTGCAGATGCCGGAGTTCGCCACCGACGCCAAGGGCGCGGACCTGCCCGACCGTCGGCTCGTGCAGGCGCCCGGTGCGCAGGGACCCGCCGCGCCGCCACCGCCCGCCCCGACCCCGCCGGGCGAGCAGCTGGCCGCCCAGATCGACGCCGCGATCGCGGCCCTGGGTGCGGTGCGCGCGGGCGACTTCCACACGGCGCCGGCCGAGGGCGTCACCTTGACGCCGGCCGTCGACAGCCTGGCCGGCCGGGTGGCCGACCTCGAGCGCCAGCTCGGCGAACCACCGGCGGGCACCGTGCGCGGCGCCACCCAGGTGGGCACGCCGTGGCGGCTGGCCGCCGACCGGATCGCCCAGCTGCCGGACGGCGTGCGGGCGACCCTCGGGACCCTCGGCATCGACCCGGCGACCACCGCGCTGCCCGAGGTGATGCTCGCGCTGAACGACGCCAAGACCGAGGCGCTGCTGCCCGTCGAGGCGGCCAAGGCGCTGAACGCCGCGATCATCGCGCAGGTCGGCAGCGTGTTCGCGCCGGCCGGCCAGGCGGGCGACTACGTCGGCAGCCCCGCGACGGGCATGCCGTCGGGCCACGGCAGCATCCGTCCCGTCGGGGTCGGCGACCTGCTCATGGTCAAGCAGCACGTGCTGCGCTACGAGGGCGGCGAGCTCGCCCACGTGGAGAACGTGCTGAAGTCGGAGCACCTGGAGCGCCGCACGCGCCACCTCGAGCGCACCGAGACCAGCGTCCTCACCGAGACGGAGACGACGAAGGAGGACGAGCGGGACACGCAGTCGACCGACCGCTTCTCGCTGGCGCGCGAGACCAGCAGCACCATCAAGGACGACACGCAGTTCAAGGCGGGCGTCTCGGTCGACGCGAAGTACGGCCCGTTCGTCGAGGTCAAGGCCAACGCGGACTTCGCGACGAACAGCTCGAGCGAGGAGTCGACGAAGCAGTCGGCCGAGTTCAGCAAGGACGTCGTCGCCCGCTCGGTCAGCAAGGTCGTCGAGCGCGTCCTGGAACGGCGCACCACGACGACGCTGACGGAGTTCGAGGAGACCTACAGCCACGGCTTCGACAACACGGCCGGCGCGGGCAACATCAGCGGCGTCTACCAGTGGGTCGACAAGGTGCTGCAGGCGCAGGTCTACAACTACGGCAAGCGGATGCTCTTCGACGTCACGGTGCCCGAGCCGGGGACGGCGTTCATCGTCGCCCAGCAGGTCACCACGGAGGAGGGCCAGCAGCTCGTCAAGCCGGCGCCGTTCACCTTGAGCGCCGACCAGATCACCGAGTCGAACTACGCGCTCTGGGGCGCCAAGTACGACGTCACGGGCCTCGAGGCGCCGCCGCCGCCCTACAAGACCGTGACCAAGTCGTTCGACGGCGTCATGCCGGAGGACCCGCACGAGTCGTCGAAGTCCGAGGAGCTGGCGATCGACGACGGCTACCAGGCCAAGTACGCGCTGATCCAGTGCGCGTGGGAGGCCTACGACAAGGCGTACTGGGCGCTGGTCATCGGCAGCAACTACAACGACATGCTCGGCTCGGTCGGCTACGTCGACATGAGCGGCGAGGTCGGGTCGGTCGGCTTCTCGTCGATCACCTTCCAGGTGCGTGACTTCGCCGCGACCGTCGAGGTGTTCTGCGAGCGGACGACGCGCGCCTTCAAGGCGTGGCAGCTCAAGGCGCACGACGCGATCACGCAGGGCTACCAGGCGAAGCTGCAGGACTACGAGAACAAGCTGGCCGAGGCCGCCGCCGCCACCGGCGTCGTCATCAGCGGGCGCAACCCGATGTGGAACCAGCGCATCACGACGACCGAGCTGCGCAAGCAGTGCCTGACGCTGCTGACCGCGCAGCAGTTCGACGCCTTCGGCGCGCTCGAGGTCTCGTCGCAGGGCTACCCGCAGCCGAACCTCGCCCGCGCCGACGCGCAGATGCCGTACGTGCGCTTCTTCGAGCAGGCCTTCGAGTGGGAGCACCTCGTCTACTTCTTCTACCCGTACTTCTGGGGCTGGAAGCCGGCGTGGCAGCACCGGATGCTGCTCGACGACGTGGACCCCGACTTCGCGGACTTCCTGCGGGCGGGTGCCGGGCGGGTCGTCTTCCCCGTCCGCCCCGGCTTCGAGGCCGCGGTGGTCCACTACCTGGAGACCGGCGAGATCTGGAACGGCGGGCCGCCGCCGGACATCAGCAGCTCCATGTACGTCCCGATCGTCAAGGAGATCCAGGAGGCGCAGGGCGCCCCCGGCGACGAGGTCGCGCAGGGCGACCCGTGGCTGGTGCGGCTGCCGACCACCCTGGTCAAGCTGCGGCCCGACGACGCGCTGCCGGAGTGGCAGAAGGTCGGCGAGGACTGGCAGCCGGCCAACTGACGCCGCGGCGGAGGTGAGTCCCCGTGAAGCAGATCCTGCTGGTGGCCGGGGTCGACTACGAGTTCAGCGGAGTCGACTTCCGGTCGCTGGCCGACAACCGTCGCAAGCTCCTGGACCGCAAGAACACCAAGCACGACGACCTGCGGTTCATCACCATGGACGTCCGCGCCGGCCAGGTGGAGGTGCGGGAGATCACGTTCCCCGGCGGCAAGCGCACCGAGAGCGTCACGACGACGACGCCGTTCACGGCGGTGGACCGCACGAGCTACACCACGGCCGGCGGCCACACCCGGTTCAAGCCGGGGCAGTACACCGTCATGTCCATCACCGACGTCTACGCGAAGGTCCGCGACATCGGCGCCACCGACCCGGGGTCGCTGGTGGAGCTCAGCATCTTCAGCCACGGCTGGATGGGCGGCCCGATCCTGGTGAACAGCACCGACGACCGGCAGATCGAGATCACCGTGCCGGTGCCGGGCGGTACACCGATCGTCGTGACGGTGCCGGTGAACGGCACGTTGCGCGATCCCGACGACAAGGACGCCCGGCCTCGGCTCGACTTCATCGCGCCCACGATGGACGCGGCGGCGCTCAAGCAGTTCAAGGACGCCTTCGCCTCCGACGGCTTCGCGTGGCTGTGGGGCTGCGCGTTCCCGCGGGTGATCCACCACACGCTGTGGGCGATGGAGGGCTCCAAGGCGTACAAGAGCTCCGGCGTCGGGGACGACACGGTGCTGGACATGCCGGCGGTGACCGCCGAGGACGTGGACTTCCTCGAGCAGATCCTGGCGCCGAAGCTCGGTGCCTTCCCCTCCCGGACGTCGATCTCCGTGAAGTTCAAGTACCTCAAGTGGGCGTTCTGCGTGGCCAACCAGGCCTGCTACGCCTTCGCCCTGGCGACGGCGGCCGGCGTGGACGTCCGTGCCGCCGCGCTCGGCACCTACGCGGAGTACGACACCGCCGGCGACCGGTTGATGAACGTGTACTCCGGCTTCACGGCGCACTTCACGTTCTACAAGAACTACCTCGGGTTCACGTTCGACCCCGAGGGTCGCCGCTACGCCGTGTACAAGGCCGCCGGCCTCAGCTGCCCGTCACCGTGACGGGTGCCCCGGGAAATCGCAGGCACGCCGCGACGGTCGACACGTAGCATCGCCGGGCCCCCGACGCCGCCTCCGAGAGACAGCCATGCGCCCGCTCACCGAGAAGCAGATCCGCGCCTCCTTCGTCAACGCCTCCAGGCGCGAGGCCGCCGATGCGACACTGCCGGACCTCGACGCCGTGGCGTGGGACCGCCTCGACTACCTCGGCTGGCGCGACCGCAAGGCCCCGCTGGCGGCCTACGTCGTGGTCGAGCTGGACGACGAGCCCGTGGGCGTCCTGCTGCGCGCCACCGACAAGGGCGGCCGGCGGAAGAAGGCCGTGTGCCAGTGGTGCGCGGACATCGTCGTGACCGACGACGTCACGCTCTACGTCGCCCGACGAGGCGGCGCCTCGGGCAAGGCCGGCAACACCATCGGCACGCTCATCTGCACCGACTTCCGCTGCAGCCAGAACGTGCGCCGCCCGCCGACGCGCTCCGAGGTGGGCGACGACGCCGAGGCGATGCGCGAGCTCATCGTCGAGCGCCGCATCGCCGAGCTGCGCGAGCGGTCCGCCAGGTTCGTCGAGGAGGTCCGCAGCACCCGCTGAGGCCCGGGTCGTCGGCGCCGGTAGTGTCCAGGCGTGACGACGAGCGAGGCGCAGCGGACCCTGGTGATCCCTGCGGTCCTCGTGGCGGCCCTCGGCGGCGCCCTCATCGCCGCGCAGGGGCGGTTCAACGGCGACCTGACGACCGCCGGGGCGGGCGCGCTCGTCGCCACGTGGACCAGCTACGTCGGCACGTTCCTCACGACGGCGATCGTCATCGTCCTGCAGGGGCGCACCCGCCGCACCGCGCACGTCCTCGCGCACGAGGCGCAGTGGTGGTGGTACGCGGTCGGCCTGTGCGGCGTGCCGATCGTCGTCATGTTCGCGCTCGGCATCCCCGTGGTGGGCGTCGCGATCGCGTCGGTGTGCTCCGTCGCCGGCCAGACGCTGGCCGGGCTGGGCCTCGACGCGCGTGGTGTGGGCGTGCCGGCGCCGCTGCGGCTGTCCGGCCGCCGTCTCGCCGCCGCGACGGTCGCCGTGGCCGGCCTCGTGGTCGCCGTCGGGTCGGCGCCGACGACGAGCCTGGGCAAGGTCGTCGGCCTCGGGGTCGCGATGTTCGTCAGCGGCGCGATCCTCGCCGGCCAGCAGGCCGGCAACGGCCGCGTCAACCTCGTCACCGGCGACCCGGTGCTGCCCGTGCTGACCTCGTCGGGCGGCGGCACGGTGGGCATCAGCGCCCTGGTCGCGGTCGTGTGGGCGACGGGCCACCTCGGCACGGTCCAGTGGCCGGGGCCCGGGCAGTGGTGGCTGTACCTCGGCGGTCCGCTCGGGGCGGCGATCACCGGCTGCGCCGCGTGGGCGATCCGGCACCTCGGCACGTTCGCGCTGACCCTCGGCGTCGTCGTCGGGCAGATGGCCACGGCGGTGCTCGTGGACCTGGCCACGGGCGTCGGCGGGCGGTGGACCACCTACCTCGCGGTGGCGATGATCACCGGCGCGACCGTGCTCGTGGTGCTCCCGCGCCGCCTCGTGGCCGTCGCCCGCTGAAGCCGCCGCCGGCGGTTGTCGGATTCGGGATGCCCTCGTTCGTCGTGCCTGCGTACGGTGCGACAGAAGGAGGACGCCGTGGAGCATGTGATGTTCGTCATCAACAACGCGCCCGAGCAGGACACCCCGGCCCGGCCGGAGCGGGACGCGCTCAAGGAGTGGCTCGACGAGGTGGCGCCGGTGCGCCGCTACGGGGCGCGGCTGCGGCCGCCCGCGGACTCGACCGTGGTGCGGGTGCGCGGCGGCGACGTGGTCGTCACCAGCGGCCCGTTCGCCGAGGCCGACGAGTGGATCGGCGGGTTCGACGTGCTGGACGTGCCGGACATCGACCAGGCTGTCGAGCTGGCCGCCCACCATCCCGGGGCCGAGGGCGGCCGGGTCGAGGTCCGGGCCTCGTGGCCCTTCGACGAGGAGGCCTGACATGCAGTTCGTCTCGATCGTGCACGAGGACCCGACCGCCGAGCCGTACGACCCGGCGGAGGACCACATCGCGGAGTGGGTCCGCGAAGGCATCGAGCGCGGGTTCAACGTCCGCGGCGACCGGCTGCGGCCCGTGGCCGAGACGAAGACCGTGCGGAGGGTCGGTGGCGGCACGCTCGTGACGGACGGGCCGTTCGCCGAGGTCACCGAGCTGATCGCCGGCTACGACGTGCTGGAGTGCGCCGACCTCGACGAGGCGATCGACTACGTGTCGCGCCACCCGATGGCGCGCTTCGGGGCGATCGAGCTCCGGCCCGTGTGGCCGCTCGACCTGCAGGCCGACGAGCGGTAGATGGCCGAGCCCACCGATCTCGTCGCGGTGCGTGCCGCCCTGGAGCGCGCGCACCGCGACGAGTGGGCGGTCGTGTTCGGCACGATGGTGCGGCTGACGGGGGACTGGTCGCTGGCCGAGGACTGCGCCCAGGACGCGTTCGTCCTCGCGCTGCGCGCGTGGCAGCGCGACGGCCTGCCGCGCAACCCCGGGGCGTGGCTCGTCACCGCGGCCCGCAACCGCGCGATCGACGTGCTGCGCCGCCGGCGCACCGAGCAGTCCCGGGTCGAGGAGGCCGGGCGCCTCGTGGTGCCGGAGACCGCGGAGGACGACGAGCGGCTGCGGCTGGTGTTCACCTGCTGCCACCCGGCACTGCCGATGGAGGGCCGGATCGCCCTGACGCTGCGCGCGGTGATGGGGCTGACCACCGCCGAGATCGCCCGCCTGTTCCTCGTCAGCGAGGCGACGGTGTCGCAGCGGATCCTGCGCGCGAAGCAGAAGATCGCCCACGCCGGCATCCCGTACCGCGTGCCGCCGCCGGGGCTGCGCGAGGAGCGGCTGGGCGGCGTGCTGGCGGTGGTGTACCTCGTGTTCACCGAGGCCTACGCGCCGTCCAACGGCGCGGTGGTGCGCGACGATCTCGCGGGCGAGGCGATCCGGCTGGCCCGCCTGCTGGTCGCCGAGCACCCCGCGGACGCGGAGGCGCGCGGGCTGCTGGCGCTGCTCCTGCTGCAGTGGTCGCGCCGGGCCGCCCGGTTCGACGAGCACTGGGACACGGTGCTGCTCGAGGACCAGGACCGGTCGGCGTGGGACCGTGCCGCGATCGAGGAGGGGCAGGCGCTGGCGCGCTCGGCGCTGAGTGAGGGCGACGGCTGGTACGCGCTGCAGGCGGCGCTCGCCGCGCAGCACGCACGCGCGGCGACGGCGGCCGACACCGACTGGGCGATGGTGGTGCACCTCTACGACCGGCTGCTGGCCGTGCGCCCCTCGCCCGTGGTCCGGCTCAACCGGGCGGTCGCGATGGCGATGCGCGACGGGCCGGAGGCCGGGCTGGCGGCGCTCGACGACCTGGGCCGGCCGAAGGAGCTGGACGGGTCGCACCTGCTCAGCGCGGTACGCGGCGAGCTGCTGCGGCGGGCCGGTCGGCGCGACGAGGCGCTGCGCGCGACGCGGGCCGCGCGCGAGCTCGTCCGCTCACCGGCGGAGGCGCGGCTGCTCGACCGGCGGATCTCGGAGCTGGCCGGGACGGCTCAGCCGGAGACGTCCTTGTCCGCGAACCGCGCCCAGGCGGCGAGCAGGAAGACGACGACGTAGGCGAGGTCGGTCAGGAGGCCGAGCCGCATCGTCGGCCAGTAGATGGGGTCGCGCAGCATGTCGGCGAGCGCCACCTGCTTGTCGACGAGCAGCCACGGGTGCAGCCAGCCGAGCTGGGGGATGGAGTCGAGGATCCACATCGTGGTGCTGATGAGGGCGACCGCCACGGTCGCGCCCAGCGGCTGCTCGGTCAGCGTCGACACGAACAACCCGAGCGCCGACAGGGCCGCGAGGAACGCGGTGACGTAGAGCACGACGAGCAGCAGCCGCCACAGGGCGACGGGCAGCGCGAGGGTGGTGCCCGAGAGCGTGGCGACGGGGTGCAGCCCGAACAGCGCGCCGCCCGCGACGAGCCCCGCGACGGCGACGACGAGCACGCCGAGGAACGAGCCGAGGACGAGCGCGACGTACTTCGTCGCGAGCAGGCGGGTGCGGGGCACGGGCACGACGAGCAGGCCGCGCAGCGTGCCGATCTGCGCCTCGCCGGCGACGGCGTCGCCGGACAGCATGGCGATCGCCAGGGGCAGGAACAGGCCGATCTCGACGACGAGGGCGGCGAGCGCCACGAAGAAGCCGTTGCCGACGATCGACGCGAGGAAGCTCTCGCCCTGGTGCTGGTTGCTCGGGTCGGCGATCTTCACGGCGATCGCCATGACGATCGGGATGGCGGCCAGCACGCCCAGGCCCGCCTGGTTGCGCCGCCGGCTCAGCATGAGGCGCATCTCCGAGCGCAGCAGGCGCAGCCACGCGGCGACGGCGGGCTGGGCCACGGCGGCGGGTGCGGGCGCGGCGAGCGCGGCGCCCTGCAGGTCCGAGGCCGCCTCGTCGGGCGCGGAGATCGCGGTCGCCGGGAGGCCGACGGGTTCAGCGGCCGGCATCGAAGCCCTCCCCGGTCAGCTCGATGAACAGGTCCTCGAGGCGGGCGCGGTTGACGACGAGCTCGCGCACCGCGACGCCCGCCCCGACGAGGGCGGCGACCACGTCCTCGGACGCCACGTCGCCCAGCACCGCGGTGACCGACTGGTCGGCGGTCGCCACGTCGGACAGGCCCATCCGCTCCATGACGCCGGCGGCGGCCGCGACGTCCGGTGTCGCCAGCCGCACCGTCGCCTGCCGCGACGCGCGCAGCTCGTCGGCCCGCCCCTGCGCGACGAGCGTGCCGGTGCGCATGACGCCGAGGTGCGTGCAGATCTGCTCGACCTCCGACAGCAGGTGGCTGGAGACGAGGATCGTCACGCCCTCGGCGCCGAGGGAGGCGATGAGCTGGCGCACCTCGCGGGTGCCCTGCGGGTCGAGGCCGTTCGTCGGCTCGTCGAGCACGAGCATCTCGCGGGGCATCAGGAGCGCCGCGGCGATCCCGAGCCGCTGCCGCATCCCGAGGGAGTAGGCGCGGTAGCGCTTGGCGGCCGCGTGCAGCAGGCCGACCCGGTCGAGGGCGGCGTCGATGCGGCGGCGCGCGGTCCGCGGGTCGGCGAACCGGTCGGCGGCGTCGAGCCGCTCGAGGTTGGCGCGCCCCGACAGGTAGGGGTGGAACGCCGGGCCCTCGACGAGGGCCCCCACGCGGGGGAGCACCTCGCCGAGGTCACCCGGCATCGGCCGGCCGAGGAGCGTGACCGTGCCCGCCGTGGGCCGGATCAGGCCGAGCGCCATCCGGATCGTCGTCGTCTTGCCCGAGCCGTTGGGCCCGAGGAAGCCGTAGACGGCCCCGGCTGGGACGTCGAGGTCGATCCCGTCGACCGCGGTCTGCGCCCCGAAGCGCTTGGTCAGCCCCGCCGTGGCGAGGGCCGGCGTCACTGCCCGGTTCCGGCGTGGGCCAGGGCGCTCTCCAGCGTCTCCACGGGCACCGCGCCGATCGCGACCCGGCCGTCGGTGGTGACGATGGCGGAGAACAGCGTCCCGGTCAGGGCGTGCCCGCTGCCCCAGCTGCCGCTGACGGCCGGGAGCATCCCGAGCGCGCCGGCGCCCTTGCCGTTGGCCGTGCCCTCGGACAACCCGGCGACGGGCGACCCGGCCGGCAGGTGCGCGACGACCACGGTGGCCCAGCCCGTGCCGGTGACGGCGACGTCGGGCTTGGTGCCGGTGGTGCCGGAGGGCTTCTCAGGCGTGCCCGTGGGCGCCGTCCACTGCTGCACCGTGGTGCCGGCCGGCGGCGTGAACGTGAAGGTGTCGGCGGACGGCGCGGTGAAGCTGACGTCGGTGAAGCCCACGGAGACGGCCGGGGCGCTGAGCTGCGTCGAGTAGACGTCGGTCTTCAGCGGCACGTACGTGGTGGAGTCGATGGCCACGACGATGCGGGACACGAGCGTGCCCTTGTCCTTCGGCGTGGCGACCAGCTGGTAGGCGGGGTGCCCGGCGACCCTGGTCGTCGCGCCGACGGAGACGTCGGTGCTGGTACCGGCCGCGGCGAGGAGCTGCTGCGCCGCCTGCTGCGGCGTGCTGGGCAGCTGGCCGAGGACCTTCTGGAGCTGCTGCTGCTCGGCGGGCGTCAGCTGCTTGGCCTTGTCGGCCGCCGACGTCGCGGGGAGCGTCGCGTGCAGCGCCTGCTTGCCGGCGCTCTGCCACAGCCACAGGTCGGTGCCGTTGCGGATCACGTCCGACTCGCCGCCGTCGGTGATGATCGCGACGCGCGAGCGCTGCGGGCCGTCGGCCCAGACGCGCAGCGTGTGGCTGCCGGTCAGGAGCGTGGTGAGGCCGGTGAGGGCGGGTGACGCGCTGGACGAGCCGGCCGCGAGCGACGCGGCGCCACCCGGCACCACGCCGGTGCCGCTCACGGCGCCGCTGATCCCGGGGATCTGCGGGAGCCCGAGGTTCGCGGTGACCTTGGCGGTCCCGGACAGGCTCTGCGTCGTGGTCGACATCGTGTCGGTCAGCAGCTGCTCGGCGGTGACCGCCGGCAGGACGGGATGGTCGTCGGCGCGCGCCGCGGCGGTGGTCGCGACCGCGACGGCGGCGGCGACGGCGACGGCCGCGGTGGGGGCGACCCATCGCAGCGCGGGGTGACGCTTGATCAATCCGGTGACCCTAGCCATACGTCGATGGTGCGCCCTTTGCCTGTGATGTGCATCGGCCCTCGGGACCCTGTTCGAAGCCTCCACATCCGCCCGTGGGTGGAGGGCTCAGTCCGTCTCGGCGACGTAGTCCCACGCGGCGGCGGTGCCCGTGCCGTCCGGCGCGTAGCGCAGCATGCCCTCCCCGGCGGGCACGGTGGCGACGAGCTCGAGCGTGGCCGTGGCGCCGGGTTCGACGGTGGCCGGGAGGGGCTGCCCGGCCACCGGTGCCAGGTCGTGCACCGCGCCGGTGTGGTCGAGGACGTCGAAGTGCGCGGCGCCCAGCGCGACGGGCGCGCTCGCGTCGCGCAGCACCACCGTGAAGGTGCACGCCACCTGCGTCGCGTTGAGCGGCGTCCCGGCCGGGTAGGACGGGCCCTGGACGTCGACCGTCAGGGTCGCGCCGGCCACGTCCACCACGACGGGGCTGCCCGCGAACGACAGCGCCGGGTCGGTGGCGCTGCCGTGGGCGGCGCCCGCTGCGGTCGGCGAGGGGAGGAAGGAGGGCCACGCGCCGATGCCCGCCGGGGACGCGGCGGGGGACGGGGTGGCCGACGAGCAGCCGGCGAGCGCTGTCGCGACGGCCAGGAGCAGCACGGCGGCGGCGGTGCGGCGATTCATGGTGTCAGGTCCGATCGTCGTGCGGCGGTGGCGCCGCCGGGCCGGAGCCGGGCGGCGCCACCGGTCGCGCTCAGTGCTTCGGGCTCGCGTTGGTGAACACGTCCGGGCCGAACGGGCGCAGCCCCGCCTGGGCGGCGAAGCCCAGGTGACCCAGCCCGTCGAGGCCGCCCGAGACGGTGCCGGCGGCCAGCGGCGCGGTGGCCGTGCCCTCGGACACCTGGAAGATGTCCTCCATGGTCCGCAGCCACGAGTAGTGGTTGTAGCTCGTGGTGGACACGGTGCCGGGCTTGATGAGCGGCGAGATGAGCACCGAGCCGGTGATGCCGCCGCCGGGCGTGGCGTCCTGGGCGTCGAACGTCGCCACCGGCGTCTGGCCGGCGGCCAGGTGCCCCGGCACGCCCGTGGCGGAGAGCGTCACGCCGGTCACGGGACCGGTCGTCGTCAGCTGCCTGCCCTTGGCGTCGACCAGCGTGAACGACGAGACCGTCACCGGCTGGTTGGCGGCCGGGACCAGCACCGGGCCGGAGTTGATCACCGAGCCGATGTGGGCGCCCGCCGGGATGCCGGCGCCCGAGACCGCCCGGCCGGTGTCCGTCGCGGTGACCGGGCCGACGATCGTCGTGCTGTCGGCCGTGGCGCTCGCCGTGATCGTCTTGGCGCCCGAGTAGCCGTAGCCGGCGCCGCTGGCCTTCTCGCCGGAGACGCAGTTGGAGGCGTCGGCGTTCACCAGCGCGGTGTCCTGCTCGCACGACGGCGGCCGGGTGATGAAGGCGTTGTTGCCGGGACCCGGGTACAGCTGGTTGCCGAACGCGTCGGTGGCCAGCGTCGAGTTCGGGCCGGTCGGCTCCCAGGTGACGTTATTTCCGTCGATGTTCTGGCCCGCCAGGTCGGCCTTGACGTAGTCCTTGGCGAGGGGGCCGGGCGCCGGGAACTGGTGGGCCGGGGAGGGCCGGGACGCGGCCGCGACGTCCCTCGACGTCGGCGAGGTGTACCGGTACAGCTCGTTCTTCGAGGCGGCCTTGGCCACGCTCGTGGCGTCGGTGGCGTTGTTGAACGACATGTTCGTGAAGGGCGGGTTCGCCTCGTCGAAGGTGATGTCGATGAGCCCGCCGTCCTTGAAGGCGGCCGACCGCTCGATGAGCGGGATGTAGTACTGCAGGAACAGGTCGGAGGCGTAGAGGCCGCCGGTGTGGTTCGTCGGCGTCGTCGCCCGCGGGTCGTCGGTGCCGTGGTAGCCGGCGGCCGTGTAGTCCGGCTGCCCGTTGGCGAGGAACGCCCCGGAGAGGTTGTTGCCGACGCAGGTGGCGTCGTGCGCGTCGGAGCAGTTGTTCGGCGTGATCCACGAGAACGCCGGGACCTGGTCGGCCGGCTTCTGCAGGTCGGCGACCAGGCCGTTCGCCCCGTCGTCGAGGTTGGCGATGTGCGCGGCGTCGGTGTCGGCCGGGTTGTCGAGGATCGCGTGGAACCACGGGAACGGGAAGTGCTTGGCGACGTACTGGTCGTTCGCCTGCGCGCCCGTCAGCGACGTGACGCCCGGCTGGAACGGCGCCTTCATGCTCGTCGGGTTCGTCGTCGGGTTGTTGGCCGCGGTGCCGGGGCCACCCGCCGTCGCGTCCTCACGCCCGGGCTGGTTGTGCAGGTCCTGCGCGTAGCCCTTCCAGCTGACCTTGGCGGCGTCGAGCTGGTTGAACAGCGTGGGGACGTCGGAGGGGTAGACGCAGCCGTTCTGGCCGTCGGCGGCGTTGGCGCCGGCGGGGGAGAACACCTGGCCGAAGTTGTCGGTGCGTCCGAACGTCGCGCCGGTGTGCGTGGTGACGATGTTCGCGTTCGAGCCCAGGTTCCTGGCGGACACGTCGCAGTCGGACTGCAGGTCGAGCGAGGCCGACTGGCCCGACACCATCGACGTGTAGTTGTCCTGGGAGTAGTGGCCGGTGCCGTAGTAGTCCTGCAGCAGCGCGCCCTGGGACGGGAGGGTCTTCCAGAGGTAGCTGTTCTGGTTCAGCCCGGTGAACGTCGCGTCGTACGACTTGTTCTCCAGGATGATCAGCCACACGTGCTTGACCTGGCCGGGCTGGAGCCCGGTCGTGGTGATCGTCGTCTCCGGGCGGGAGTCGCCGTGGGAGGCGGCGAAGGCGCCGCTCGGCGCGGCGATGAGGCCCGCCGTGGCGAGGCCGGCTGCGGCAACGGTGGTGAGCCCCACCAGGCGTCTGCGGATCTGCATGGCAGCGGTCTATGCGGGCAGGCTGAACGCCCCGTCCTGGCCGCGTGAACGCTGTCCGACCGCACCGCCAACTCTGGGTGGCGGCGCACCGTCCCGGACGCCGAGGACCGCCCGCGACGCCGAGCACGGCAGCCGGCGCCGAGGACGGCAGGTGGGACTGCCGTGCTCGGACCAGCTGCCGTGCTCGTGGGTCCGTCCGGGTTCGTCGTGCCCGGGGAGGAACGGGCTAGACCGGCTCGGGGACCGATGCCGGCACCGGGGCCGCGACCCGCTGGGCGATGGTGGCCGACCGGCGTCGGAAGACGAGCGCCGTGACGAGCGCGCCCACCAGGAAGATCGACCCGGACCACGCGAAGGCGGTGGTGTAGGCCGTCAGGGAGCCGTGGAGCAGCACGTCGGGCGACGGTGGCCGGCTCGTCGCGTGCGTGGTGACGTACCGGGTGGCCGCGGTGGTCGCCAGGGTGTTCAGCACCGCGGTGCCGATCGCGCCGCCGACCTGCTGGGCCGTCGACACGACCGCGGACGCGACGCCGGCGTGGTCCTGGCGGACGCCGAGCGTGGCGGTCTGGATCGCCGCCGGCATCGCGAGGCCCATGCCGATGCCCATGACGGCCAGGCCGGGCAGCAGGTCCGCCGCGTAGGTGCTGCCGACGCCGATCCGGGCGAGGGAGAGGATGCCGAGGCCGGCGAGGGCAAGCCCGATCGGCACCATGACCTTGGGGCCGAGCCGGGGGAGCAGCACGTTCGTCGACAGCTGCGCGAAGCCGGCCAGGAGCACGATCTGCGGCAGGAACGCCAGGCCGGTCTGCCACGGCGAGTAGTGCAGCTGCGTCTGCATGTAGTACGTGCCGAAGAGGAAGGCGCCGAACATGCCCGCCCCGGCGATGAGGATGCCGAGGAAGGCCGCGCCCCGGTTGCGGTCGAGGATCACGGGGAGCGGGAGCAGCGCGTCGTGACCGGCCACCAGCTGGCGCACGACGAAGAGCGAGAGCAGCACGCCCGAGGCGACCAGCGGGCCCCAGGTCTGCAGCGAGCTCCAGCCCGCGGGTTCGGCCCGGCTGAAGCCGAAGACGAGGGCGAACAGGCCGGCTCCGGCGAGCACCGCGCCGACGATGTCGAGCTTCTGCTTCTCGCCGCGTGCGGAGTGCAGGAAGGTCATGGCGCCGATCACCGCGAGGATCGCGAAGAACAGGTTGATGTAGAGCGTCCAGCGCCAGTTGAAGTGCTCGGTGAGGAAGCCGCCGAGGAGCAGGCCGATGGCGCCGCCGGCCCCGGCGAGGCCACCGAAGACGCCGAAGGCCCGCGAGCGCTCGCGCGGCTCGGTGAAGGTCGTGGTCAGCACGGACAGGGCAGCGGGGGCGAGCACCGCGCCGAAGGCGCCCTGCAGCGCCCGGGCGCCGACGAGCCAGTCGAAGCTCTGCGCCGCGCCGCCGAGGGCGGAGGCCCCGGCGAAGCCGACGAGGCCGATGATGAAGGTGGTGCGCCGGCCGATGAGGTCGGACAGCCGCCCGCCGAGCAGCAGCAGGCTGCCGAAGGCGAGGGCGTAGGCGGTGACGATCCACTGCCGGTCGTTGTCCGAGAAACCGAGATCGTGCTGGGCGGAAGGCATGGCGATGTTCACGATGGTGGCGTCGAGGACCACCATCAGCTGCGCGAGCGCGACGGTGGCAAGGATCCACCAGCGGCGAGGTTCTTGGGGCATGCGGGTTACGCTAATCGGAACCGGCAGGTTCTGGAACCCGATAGTTCCGTAACTTTGTTCGCCCGACGCGAAAGGATCCGGGGAATACCGGAGGAGGTTGACCACGATGACGACGCCGACGATGGAGCCGCGACGTCTCGGCAGGCCGCGCGACATGACGCGCGACGCGGAGATCCTGCAGGCCGCCCGCGACGAGCTGGCCGAGCGGGGCTACGAGCGCATGACGGTGGCGGCCGTGGCCGCCCGCGCCGGCGCCGGCAAGGCCACCGTGTACCGGCGGTGGGCATCGAAGGCCGAGCTGGTCCTCGACGCCGCGATGTGCACCGCCGACACCGCGCTGACGATCGACCGGGTGCCGGACACGGGGTCGCTGGCCGGCGACCTCGCGGCGCTGCGGGCCCTCAAGCACCACGACGAGGGGGTGTGGCAGGCGCTCGCCGGGCTCGTCTCCGAGCTGCCGCACGCCCCCGAGCTCGCGTCGGTCGTGCACGAGCGCATGGTCCGGCCCCGCGTGGGCCTGGTCCGGGCCCTGCTCGAACGGGCCGCCGCGCGGGGAGAGGTGCGGCCCGGCCTCGACCTCGACCTCGTCGCCAGCGTGCCCTCGGCGATGATCTCCTACCGGCTGCTCGTCTCGGGCGAGCCGCTGGACTCCGACTTCCTCGTCAAGGTGTCCGACGAGATCTTCGTGCCCCTGGCGACGGGCCGGCCGGCAGGCGACCGGGTCTCGACGAAGACGCCGGTCGCCGTCGGGTGATGTCTCTCAGCGGCGGGAAATCTCGCCGCTGACCTGGACAAACGTTGCCTGTTGGGCGTAGACTCGAACACATGTTCGCACTGGCCTTGCTCGACGAGGGCAGCGTCGTGGTGCCCGACGAGCCACGGGCGGACGAGTGGGCGCGGCTGTTCGATCCGCTCGGTGATGCGTGGTGGGACCCGGCCGACCCCGGTGACGAACCCGGCATCGAGGTGGCCCCGGAGCTGGAGGCGCTGCTGTCCGGGGCGCCCGATGTCGAGGGTGACCGGCTGGCTCGGATGCCTGCCTCCGGGACGCCTGGTCCAGGGGTCCGCCCCGACGCCGCGGGCCTGGTGCCGGCGTGGTTGTCGGCGGAGTGCCTGGCGGCGATCGCTCCCT
>NZ_MKTH01000018.1:0-127534 GCF_001898175.1 Cellulomonas sp. 73-92 | reverse complement strand
AGGCCGCGTTCGATCACCTGCTGGGTGCGTTGGCGGCGGGGGAGTTGTCGCGGCGGGCGTCGATGAACCCGCTGTGGCGGGAGCCGGTGCCGTCGCGGACGTGTGTGGCCGGGGACGAGCTGGCGATGCGGCTGGGCTGGTCGCGTCCGGCGGCGGCCCGGCTGGTGCGCGATGGGCGCGCCCTGGACAACGAGCTGCTGCTGGCGGCCGACGCCGTGCGGGACGGGCTTCTCGATACCCCGAAGCTGCGGGTGCTGACCGACAGGCTGCACGACCGCCCCGACCAGCTGTCCTGGCCCGTGCTCGAGCAGGTGCTGCCCGACGCGCCGCTGCGCACCCCGACGCAGCTGGCCGCCGACGTGGACCGGGCCCTGCTGGCCGCCGATCCGCTGGATGCCGCGGTGCGGTTGCCGAAGGCGCTGGCGACCCGGCACGTGTGCCATCCCCGTCGGCTGCCCGATGGGATGGCCGGCCTGTGGGCCGTGCTCCCCGCCACCGACGCGGCCCGGATCGACGGCACCCTGGAGGCCACCGCCCGCGCGGCCCGCGCCGCCGGGGACCCGCGCACCCTGGACCAGCTACGCGCCGACACCCTGAGCGACCTAGCCACCGGCACCGCCTTGCTCGCTGGCACCACGTTGATGCAGGGCGGGAACGGCGACATCCGAGCGAGGACCACCGACGACGCGTTCGACCACGAGCACGAGGCCGCGCCGGTCACCGAGGCGCCGCGTCCGCCGGGGCGGGCCGCCCCCGGCATCCGGATCCCCAAGGTCCGCATCGATGTCACCGTCGCCTTGTCCACGTTGATGGGACTGGACGACAACCCGGGTGAGCTGGCCGGGCTCGGACCCATCCCTGCCGAGCAGGCCCGTGCCCTGGCCCTCGGGGGAACCTGGCGACGCATCGTCACCGACCCGCTGACCGGCACCGTGCTGGACGTCGGACGCACCCGCTACCGGCCACCCGCCGCCCTGGCCGAGCATGTGCTGGCCCGCGACCAGGTCTGCGCCGGTCCCGGCTGCAGTGTGCCCGGGCACCGCTGCGACCTCGACCACACCACCGAGTACCACGGCACCCCCGCCAACGGCTCGCCCGTGCGCGGCACCACGTCGGCCGGCAATCTCGGACCCCTGTCCAGCCGGTGCCACCGGCTGAAGACCGACGGCGGCTTCACCCTGCGCCAGGTGCGGCCGGGCCTCTTCGAGTGGCGCACGCCAGCCGGCCTGACCTACCGCGTCACCCCCGGCAACCACGGGCGAACCGAGAAGCTCGACAAGCACCCCCGCGCGATCCCCGACAACCCACCCTTCTGACGGCGCCTGCTGGCACCGTCGCGAGCCGTGGGGCCGCCGCCCCTTCCGGACGGTCCCAGCGGTCGCCGTCAGGTGGCCGTCAGCGCCAGCCGAGCGCCGGGGCGACGTGCGTGAGGATCGACTCCAGCACGTGGGCGTTGTAGTCGACCCCGAGCTGGTTCGGCACCGTCAGCAGGAGCGTGTCGGCCGCCGCGATCGCCTCGTCGCCCTCGAGCTGTTCGATCAGCTCGTCGGGCTCCGCCGCGTAGGTGCGCCCGAAGATCGCCTTGGTCTGCGCGTCGATGAACCCGACCTCGTCCTCGTCCTGCCCGCCGTGGCCGAAGTAGGCGCGGTCGCGGTCGTCGGTGAGGGCGAAGATGCTGCGGCTGACCGAGACGCGGGGCTCGCGCTCGTGTCCAGCCTCCTTCCACGCCTGCCGGTAGGCCTCGATCTGCTCGGCCTGCTGAACGTGGAAGGGCTTGCCGGTCTCGTCGTCCTTGAGCGTGGAGCTCATGAGGTTCATGCCGAGCTTCGCGGCCCAGACACCGGTCGCGTTCGACCCGGACCCCCACCAGATGCGCTCGCGCAGGCCCTCGGAGTACGGCTCGAGGCGCAGCAGCCCGGGCGGGTTGGGGAACATCGGCCGTGGGTTCGGCTGCGCGAAGCCGCCACCCTCGATGACCCGGAGGAACACCTCTGCGTGCGTCCGGGCCATGTCCGCCTCAGACTTGCCCTCGGCGGGCTCGAAGCCGAAGTAGCGCCAGCCGTCGATCACCTGCTCCGGTGACCCGCGGCTGATGCCGAGCTGCAGCCGCCCGCCCGCGATGAGGTCGGCGGCGCCGGCGTCCTCCGCCATGTAGAGCGGGTTCTCGTAGCGCATGTCGATGACGGCGGTGCCGATCTCGATCCTCGACGTCCGCGCGCCGACCGCGGCCAGCAGCGGGAACGGGGAGCCCAGCTGCCGCGCGAAGTGGTGCACCCGGAAGTAGGCGCCGTCGGCGCCGAGCTCCTCGGCGGCCACCGCCAGCTCGATCGACTGCAGCAGCGCGTCGCTGCCGGAGCGCGTGTGCGACGAGGGTGACGGCGTCCAGTGGCCGAAGGAAAGGAACCCGATCTTCACCTCAGCACTCTAAGTCGGCGTCTGTGCCGGACGCCCGGCGAGGGCCCCACGCGCCGCCCGGCGCGGAGCGTGTCGCACCGTCAGCCCGCGGGACCCGTGCGGCTCGGACGCGACGAGCGGGGCGAGGCGCCGTCGACGACGGGGCGGGCACGTCCCCCAAGGACCTGCAATGATCGGTCCGTGCGCGAGTCTTTCATCGGTCGCTTGATCGATGATGTCCGGGGACTCCTTCGCCTACTCACGATTGTGTCGGCCTGCTTTGCGGTCGGCACAGTCATCTTCGGCCTCTCCAAGCCCGCAGAGCGTGGAGGCGCGATGGCCTGGGCGCTGTTCGTTGGGGCCTTTACCGGAGTCTGCGCAGCCCTTTGGGCGAGCGTCGAGTGGTGGCGCCGGGTGCGGGCAGAGCCCCGTAAACGGTAGGTCGAAGGAGCGCCCTCGCCCCAGGGCCTTCGCCGTCATGCCGCCACGGGTGGACACCAGTCAGTCGTCGGGCGCGTAGACGTCCATCCAGTAGGTGCCGTTGACGCGTGCGAGTGCGCGAATGAGCCCAGAGGGCAGGGTCATCGCGTGTTGGCCTTCGCGGGGAGCCCAGGAACAGAACAATCGAGCCTCCAGGTCGTCGAGCAACCCTCCCGGCCGGGCGTCGGCGAGCTCACCAAGCCAGGACTCCGCCGCTTGTAGCTGCTCCTCCAGCGTCCCGCCCACGAGATCGCGCACCTGCATCTCCGCCGACCCGCGCCACACGGTGACGGTTGTCCTCGCCCACTCGCCCTCGGCCACCCGAAGATGCTTGCAGCGTTGCCGGGTCACCTCACGGTGAATGCCACGCCGGGTTGAAGGGCTATCCATCTGACTGACACGTCCCTCGCCTGGTCAGGTGCCTACCCGGACGAGCCCGGTGGCGGACGAGTGCGTGCCACGATCTGTCCTCATGAACGACGGTGCGGGGTCGGTGCGCGCAAGGCTCGGCGTTGACGAATACGTGCTGTGGACCGGCGGCCCGGATCCGGCAGTCCTCTTCGGCCCGCAGGACGCCTTCCTGATCCCTTTCTCCCTGCTCCTGGCCGGATTCTCGGTCTTCTGGGAGATCGGCGTCGTGACGTCGGATGCGCCCTGGTTCTTCCGCCTCTGGGGTGTCCCCTTCTTGCTCATGGGGGCCTACATCACGGTCGGCAGGTTCATCGTGAAGCACTGGCTCGCACGCCGCTCCACCTATGTGCTGACCAACCGGCGAGCAATCGTCGTGCGGCCGCGGAGCACGGTCGAGCTCCGGCTGCCCGGTCCGACGGTGACCGTCCAACAGAGCCACAACGGAAGGCACGCAACCGTCGGCTTCGGCTCCAGCACCGCCGCACCGGGCACCCGGGGGGTGTCTTGGACTGCGCCGCGGCCGCACGAGGTGGACTTCAGGGACGTCGCCGGCCCCGACGAGCTGCTCCGCGCGCTCGACCAGATCGCAACTCGCTGAGCACCACAGAAGTCCGCCGACCAGGCGAAGCCAACGGTCGACAGCCTCTTGACCGGGCAAGAAACGTATCAGTCAGAGGTCAGGAACCCGATGTTCTTCATGCGGGCTGCAACGCCGGGGAACCGGCGGCACTCCCCGAGGCCAGCGGTTGCGATGCCCGACGGGGGTGCGCACCGTGGGACGTCAGTCTCGGAGGGAGGACACCGATGCCCGATGTCGACGACCGGTTGACCGACGCTCACGTCGCGTACCTCGCCACTCAGATGCTCGGGAGGTTGGCGACGGTCGATCGCGACGGCAGGCCGCAGAACAACCCCGTCGGGTTCCGGTACAACGCGCAGCTCGGCACCATCGACATCGACGGCCTCGACATGTGCCGCAGCCGCAAGTTCCGGAACCTCGCGACGAACCCGAACGTCGCCCTCGTCGTCGACGACATCGTCACGGTGCGGCCGTGGCGCGTCCGCTGCGTGGAGATCCGCGGCACGGCCGAGGCGCTCGTCGACCAGCCGCCCAGCCGCCACGGGGCCTCGGGCGAGGTCATCCGGATCCACCCGACCCGGGTGATCTCGTTCGGCCTCGACGTGGGCGGCGAGTAGCCACCGCTGCCGCCACGGGGTCGACCGTCGACGTCCTCCGCTCCGGGCTCGCCCGGCACGAGAGTCGGCTGCCGTACTCCCTGCGGCTGATCCCCGACGTCGACCGCCGGTAGCCGGCGCGCCGCCCCCTAGTTCTGGGGAGTGTCCGTGGCAGGGCGGTCCCCATAACGTCCCTGGTAGGGCCCCTCCGCGGCCCCCGGGTCAGGAGGCGTCGTGTCGGGTTTCTGGCAATGGTTCTGGCTGGTCGTCGAGATCTTCCTCTTCCTCATGTACCTGATGATCCTGTTCCAGATCATCGGCGACCTCTTCCGCGACAAGGCCCTCGGCGGCCTCGCGAAGGCCCTGTGGATGCTGGTTCTCGTCATCGCGCCGTTCCTCGGCGCGCTCGTCTACCTCATCGCCCGCGGCCGTGGCATGTCGGAACGCGCCGGCGAGGCGCTCCGGGAGCACCAGGCCGCGGCCGACCACTACATCCGCACCGTCGCGGGCACGTCGCCCGCCCAGGAGATCGCGACCGCCCAGGAGCTGCTGACGGCGGGCGCGATCACGCCCGACGAGTTCGCGCGGCTCAAGGCCCAGGCCCTCGCGGGGAGGTGACGTCGCCATGGGCAACGACTGGCTGGGTCCGGTCGAGCATCTCGACGTCCGGGTGGAGCCCGGTGGGTCACCCGACGAGGGCCTGCGCCGGCTGCGGGCGCTCGTGGACGGCGGTCTGGTGCGGCTCCTCGACCTCGAGGTGGTGGTGGGCGCGGACGGCGCCCGGCACGCGCTCGACGTGGCCACCTGGGGCGAGGGTGTCGGACTGGATCTGCATGCCTTCGACGGCGCGTGGTCCGGCCTGCTGGACGACGACGACCTCGTCGCGGCACTCCCGGACCTCGACGACGGGTCGGTGGAGATCGTCGTCGTGTACGAGATCGTCGCGCTGGCCGCGGTGCTCGACGCCTTCGACGGGCCCGCGGTCCGCGTGACGGGCTCCGGACCCGTGGCCGAGGCGGACCTGCTCGCCGCCCTCGACAAGGGCGAGCTCGCCGGGACGGGGGTGCCGACATGAGCCTGCTGCGCACCGCGAGCCACGTGGCGGTCGCGTCCGCCGTGAACGGGCGCGTCCGGCAGCGTCAGATGCGGCGCATGGCCGGGCTCGGCGCGGCGCCCGCGCCCGCCGCGGCACCCGAGGTCACGCCGCCGCCCGCGCCGGCGGCGCCGCCGCCCGCAGCCGCGGACCGCATCGCGCTGCTGCGCCAGCTCGGCGAGCTCCGCGATGCCGGGGTGCGGACCACCGAGGAGTTCGAGACCCAGAAGGCCCGGCTGCTCGCCTGATCCCGGAGGCCTCGATGTCGGACGCCACGCTGAGCCTCGTGGTCCTGGCGGGCACCGTCGCGTTGTTCGTCTGGAACCGGTTGTCGGTGGGTCTGGTCGCGGTCTGCTCCGCCCTCGCGCTCTACGCCACGGGTGTCGTCGACGCCACGACCGCGGTCTCGGGGTTCGGCGATCCGGTGGTCGTCTTCATCGCGGGCCTGTTCGTCATCGCCGAAGGCCTCGACGCAGGGGGCCTCACCGCCTGGGCGGGCCAGGCGCTGGTCCGGCGCGCCGGCACCGCACGGGTCACGCTGCTCGTCGGGCTCATGCTGCTGGCCGCGGTGACGGCCGCGTTCGTCACCCCCAACGGAGCTGCAGCCGCCCTGCTGCCGGTCGCGGTCGTGGCGGCGCGTCGGGCGCGACTGCTGCCGTCGGCACTGCTCATGCCGCTGGCCTTCGCGGCGAGCGCGGGTGCCTTGCTCGTGCTCTCGGGAAGCACCGTCAACGTCATCGTCTCGGAGTCCCTCGCGGGGGTGACGGGCCGCGGGTTCGGGTTCTTCGAGTTCGGGCTCATGGGTCTGCCGTTGCTGGCCGTGACCGTGGCCGTGTGCGCGCTGCTGGGCCCCCGGCTGCTGCCCCGACGGAGTCCCGACGAGCAGACGACGGACGTCACCGGCCACGTGGCGACCCTGGTGGAGCACTACCGGCTCGAGCACGGCTTCTACCGGTTGGCGGCCCCGCAGGGGTCGCCGCTCGTGGGCGCCGATCCCCGTCAGGTCGCCGTCCCGGAGGGCGTCAGCCTGGTGGGGGTGCAGCACGCGGGCGGCGATCCCGGCCTGGTGGGGGAGTCGGTCGCCGTCGACGACGTCCTCGTCGTCTCGGGTGACACCGAGCGGATCGCCGAGTTCGTCGCCCGAAACGACCTGCGGATCGTCGCCACACCCCTGACCCGTCGCACCCGCGAGGCGCTGCTGTCGCGTGAGGCGGGGGTCGCCGAGGTCGTCGTGCCCCCGCGCTCGACCCTCATCGGGCAGCGCACGTTCCCCGGCCAGGTGCGCTCGGGCCTGACGGTGCTCGCCGTGCGGCGGTTCGGCCGCAGCCGGGGGGCCCGCGCCAGCAACCTCGTCGAGGGGGACCTGCTGCTGCTGCACGGGCCGTGGGACGCCGTCGCCGGCCTGGCCAGGGACGCGGACGTGCTCGTGGTCGACGACCCGGAGCTGGTGCGCCGCCAGAACGCGCGGCTCGGGCCGCGGTCGTGGACCGCGGTCGGCGTGCTCGTCGTCGCGGTCGGGCTGCTGGCCTCGGGCGTGACCAGCCCGGCGATCGCCGGGCTGGTCGGTGCCGGTGGCATGGTGGCGACGAGGGTGGTCACGCCGTACCAGGCGTACCGGGCCGTGTCCTGGCAGACGGTGGTGCTCGTCGGCGGCCTGTTCCCGCTGTCGACGGCGATCCGCACGTCCGGGGCCGCCGACCAGCTGGCCGGGTACATCGTCCGGCTCGTGCAGGGCGCCGGACCGCGCGTGCTCCTGGCGGTGCTGTTCGCGGTGACGCTCGTGCTGGGGCAGGTCGTCAGCAACACGGCCACGGTGCTCATCGTCACGCCGATCGCGCTCGCCGCCGCGCACTCCGCGGGCGTCGCCCCGGCGCCCGTGCTCATGCTCGTGGCCGTCGCGGGGGCCTCCTCGTTCCTCACGCCGATCGCCACGCCGGCGAACATGATCGTCATGGGCGCCGCCGGCTACCGGTTCGGCGACTACTGGAAGCTCGGGCTCGCCGTGACCGCGGCCTGGTTCGTCGTGGCGATCGGCCTCATCCCCGTCATCTGGGGCACCTGATGCGCCGGCGGGTGGTGACCTGGCTCGTCGGCCTGGTCCTCGCGTGGGTGGCCTACCTTGCGGTCCGCCGGCTGGTCGGCGCCGTCGACTGGCCGGCCGTCGGTGCGGCCCTCGTCGGCCTCGACGCCTGGCTCTTCGCGCCCCTGGTCGTGCTGCTGCTGGTCCGTCAGGTGCTCAACGCCGTACCCCTCACGTACTACGCCCCCGGCCTTGGTCTGGCGCGGTCCGTGCAGAACGACACCGCGGCCAACCTGCTCGGCACGTTCGCGCCCCCGCCGGCCGACGTGGTGGTCCGGGTGCAGATGTTCCGCTCCTGGGGCCTGGACCCGGTGATCGGCATGACCGGCGTCAGCCTCAACTCCGCCAAGTTCTACGTCATCCGCTTCATCGCCCCCGTGCTCGGCCTGCTGGCACTCGGTGTGCGCGAGGCCGAGCTGAGGCAGTGGCTCGTGGCGCTGGCCAGCCTCCTCGCCTCCGCCGCGTTCCTCGTCGCGCTCGTGCTCGTGCTGCGCTCCGACCGCCTGGCGGCGTGGATCGGGCGCACGGCGGGACGGCTCGTGGCGCGCGTGCGGCGGTCGGTGGACCCGGCGGCCTGGGCCGCCTACCTCGTCCGGCTGCGGGCCACCACCGCGGACTCGCTGCGCCGCGGCCTGCTCCCGTCCCTGCTCGCCCTCGTCGCCATGGTCCTCGCGGACGCCTCGATCGTCCTGGTCTGCCTGCGGGCGTTCGGCGTGGGGCCCGACCGCGTGCCGACGCTGGACGTCTACGCCGCGTTCCTCATGGCGTACCCGCTGACCCTCCTGCCGCTGTTCGGCTTCGGGGTGCTCGATGCGGTGCTCGTGGGGTCGTGGACCACGGTGGCGGGAGCGGCGGCCGAGGCCGACGTCGTCGCGGCGACCGTCGTCTGGCGCGTCGTGACGATCGTCGGGACCTTCGTGCTCGGCCTGCTGTCCCTCGCCCTCTGGCGCCTGCGCCATCCCGCGCGACGCGCGGGATCCAGCGGCGCGGAGGCTTCCGGCGTCGTTCCTCCGGCCCCCGTCCCTCCAGGGAGGACCCCATGAGTGCCAATGCCGCGACCGCGCCGAAGCCGGGCGGGATGGCCCGCATGCTCGACGGGATCGAACGCCTGGGCAACAAGGTGCCCAACCCGACGGTCCTGTTCGTGTACCTCATCGCGTTCATCGCCGTGCTCTCGGCGATCCTGTCCTGGGCCGGGGTGTCCGTGAAGGACGAGGTCGTGGTGCCCGTCCCGACGCAGCAGTGGGCGCAGATCAACGAGCAGCTCGGCGGCAACTACACCATCTACGACTCGACGACCGGCGAGCCGGCGCAGCTGCCGGCGTTCATCACCCAGGTGCAGGAGTTCCCGGTGCGGAACCTGCTGTCCATCGAGGGGATCCGGTTCGTCTTCGAGTCGTTCGTGCACAACTTCGCCGGCTTCGGCGTGGTCGCCGTGGTGCTCGTGTCGATGGCCGGCGTCGGGGTCGCCGAGGCGGCCGGGATGATGGGCGCCCTCATCCGCCGCGTGGTCAAGGTCGCGCCGCCCCGCTCCCTCACGTTCATCCTCGTGTTCGTCGGCGTGCTGTCGTCGGTCGCCACGGATGCCGGCTACCTCATCCTCATCCCCCTGGCGGCGGCCGCGTTCGCGTCGGTCGGCAGGCACCCGCTGGCCGGGATGGCGGGCACGTTCGCCGCGGTGGGGGCGGTGTTCGGCGTGAACCTGCTCATCACGCCGTCGGACTCGATGCTCACCGAGATCACCAACGACGTGCTGGGCAAGCTCGGCATGTCGAGCCTCAACGTCACGCAGAACTTCTACTTCGCGATCGTCTCGTCGATCGTCCTGGCGGTCGTGGTGACCTTCGTGACGACGAAGCTCGTCGAGCCCCGGCTGGGGCGGTACGACCCGAGCGAGGCAGGCGATGTCGCGCCGCCGGAGGCCGTCGACTCGGCCGCCGAGGCCCGCGGCCTGCGGTTCGCCGGGTGGACGGCGCTCGGCGTCGTCGTCGTCGTGCTCGCGCTGACGCTGCCTCCGGGGGCGCCGCTGCGCGACCCCGTCACCGGCGACATCATCGGCACGACGCCGTTCATGGCGAGCCTGATCTTCGTCATCTCGCTCGCGTTCATGCTCTGCGGCATCGCCTACGGGCGCGGGGCCCGCACGCTCAAGGGCGGGGACGCCACCGTGGGCGCCATCGCCAAGACGTTCGGCAGCCTCGGCGGGCTGCTGGTGATGTTCCTGATGATCGCCCAGTTCATCGCCCTGTTCAACTGGTCGAACCTGCCGACCGTCGCGGCCGTCGAGGCCGCTCACCTGCTGGAACGCGCCTCCGTGCCGGCGATCGTGCTGCTCGTCGCGTTCATCGTCGTCATCCTCGTGCTGGACATCATCCTTCCCGGCCTGATCCCCAAGTGGGCGATCTTCGCGCCGATCTTCCTGCCGATCTTCGCGACCCTGGGCGTCGCCCCGCAGACGCTGCTGGCGGCCTACCGGGTCGGTGACTCGCCCATGAACGTCATCACGCCGCTCATGGTCTACCTGCCCTTCATCGTGACGATCGCGCAGCGGTACGTGAAGAAGGCAGGGCTGGGCACGGTCATCTCCCTGATGCTGCCGTACACGGTGATCGTGCTGGTCACGTGGGTGGTCCTCTTCATCGCCTGGTTCTACCTCGGCATCCCCTGGGGCCCCGGCGCCCCGGTCCACCTCGGTTCCTAGCGGTATCCCGCCCGACCCTCCGGAGGCTCGTCATGGTCACCACCCCGCTGCCCAGTGCTGCACCCGTGGAGCGGCTCGTCCCCTCCTGGTTCGCGTCCCTGGACGTCCGCGTCGACGACCCCGTGGGGGCCGACGCGATCGGGCTGCCGGTGCTCGCCGGCGGCGACGTCCCGGCCGATCTCGGCACCGACCTCGCGGCGCTGACCCGGGCCGGGTTCACGCCGACCGTCGGCTCGGCGCTCGCCGAGCCGCGCCGCGACGGGCCCGCGCTCGTCGCCGTCGGCCTCGGGGAGGCCGCCGCGCTGACCGCCGCCGGGCTTCGCGACGCGGCCGCCGCCTTCGCCCGCGCGGTGCCGCGGGACGGCGCGCTGGCGTTCGTCCTGCCGTCGTCGGACGCGGTCGGCCCCGGCGAGGCCGCGGCGGCCGTGGTCGAAGGGGTGCTGCTCGCGCGGCACCGCTTCGACCTGCGCTCGGCGCCCCGGCCGGCGGACGCCGTCGCGGTGACCTCGCTGGTGCTCGTCGCGCCGGCAGGCGACCGGGAGGCGTCGGTCGCCGGCGCCGCCCGGGGCCTGGTGCTGGCGCGGGCCGCGATGATGAGCCGTGACCTGGCCACCTGCCCCGCCGTGCTGCTGACGGCCGAGGCCATCGCCCGCGTCGCCGTCGAGCTCGGCGGTGCCGTGGGGGTGGACGTCGAGGTCACCGACCGTGACGGGCTGGTGGCGCTCGGGTGCGGCGGGCTGCTCGGCGTCAACCGGGGGAGCGCCACCGAGCCGCGGATGGTGCGGCTGGCCTACACGCCGGCCGGCGAGCCGACCGGCCACCTGGGCCTCGTCGGCAAGGGGATCATGTACGACGCCGGCGGCATCAGCCTCAAGCCGTCCGACGAGTCCCACGCCCAGATGAAGAACGACATGACGGGCGCCGGCGCGATCCTCTCGGCGATGCTCGCGCTGCCCGCGCTGGGCTGCCCCTCGGCCGTCACGGCGTGGCTCATGTGCACGGACAACATGCCCTCCGGCACGGCGATGCAGCTGGGCGACGTGCTGACGACGCACGGCGGCACGACGGTCGAGGTGGTCAACACCGACGCCGAGGGCAGGCTCGTCATGGCGGACGCTCTGGACCTGGCCGTCGAGGCGGGCGTCGACGCGATCGTCGACGTGGCCACGCTCACCGGCGCCTGCCTGCGGACCTTCGGGACGGAGGTGGCGGGGGTGATGGGCAACAGCCGGGCGCTGGTCGCCGCCGTCGAGGCGGCCGGGGCGGTGGCGGACGAGCCGGTGTGGGAGCTGCCCCTCATCCAGGCCTACCGGGCGTGGCTGGACTCCGACGTCGCCGACCTCAAGAACCTCGGCGGCGTCAACGCCGGCGCGATCACGGCGGGGCTGTTCCTGGAGCACTTCGTCGCCGGCAGGCCCTGGGCCCACCTGGACATCGCGGGGGCCGCCCAGGCGCCGGCGCCGGCCGCATGGGTGAACCGGGGTCCGACCGGGTTCGGTGCCCGCCTCGTCGCCGAGCTGGCGGTGGCCTTCCGGCGGTAGGCGACCGCGGCGTCAACCCCGTCCGCGCAGCACGCCGTCCTCCACGGCGCGGCGGTAGAGGTCCACCTTCGTGTGCGCCGGTCGGTCGACCGCGGCGTACTTCTGGCGGATGCGGCGGACGTGGTCGAGGACGGTCTCGCGCGAGATCCCGAGCAGCCGCGCGACCCGGTCGGCCTTCTCACCCGAGGCGTAGAGCCCGAGCACCTCCAGCTCGCGCACGGTCAGGCGCGGCGTGCCGCCCTCGCCGGAGGCGACGGCGAGTGCGGCCGAGCGCGCCGCGGCGAGGGTGGTGGCGTACCCCCGCGGGTCCGAGCGGTCCGCGAGGAGCACGACGAGGACGACGACCTCGCGGCCCCGACCGGGGCGCGGGACCTCCACCACGGCGGGTGCGTTCCCGGTGGCGAGCGCGTGACCCTCGTCCGCCAGCATCGAGAGCACCCCCTGCACGGCGGCTGCCGTGCGCGGCTCCACGGTCTCCGGCCGGGCGCGAGCGCCCGGGCCCCCCTGGTGGGGGACGGAAACCCCACGTCCGGTGGCGACAACCATGACTGCCCCCTTCGTGCCAGTGGCACGTCACCCGCCTCATGATGGTGACACCCGTTCAGCAACCCGGCGAGCGCTGGGCGGGAACAACGGGGCGCCCCCTGTGCGCTGTGCGTGAAGCGGGTAGCCTCGCGCCGCGCAGGTGCGGTGGCCACCAGGACGGAGGGCGACGGCGTGATGGGCGGGGTGCTCGTCCCGGGGGACGACGGCTGGCCGACGCCCGAGCAGATCCGTGACTTCGACTGGGTGACGCTGCCGCAGGGCACGCGGCTGGGCACGTTCGACGCCCCGAGCGGCACGCTGGCCGCCGCGGAGTGGGGGCCGGCCGGCGGGGTGCCGGTGCTCGCCCTGCCCGGCGTGACCGGGTCCAAGGAGGACTTCGCCCTCGTGGCGCCCCTGCTCGCGCGCGCGGGCTACCGCGTGATCGCCGTCGACCTCGCCGGGCAGTACCAGTCGCACGCGGCCGGCCCGAAGCCCGGTGGCCGGTACGACCTTGCGCTGCACCTGGCGGACGCCGAGGCCTTGCTGGACGCCTACGGACCGGCGCACCTCATCGGCTACTCGTTCGCGGGCGTCGTCGCCGCCCAGCTCGTCGTGCGGCGCCGCGAGTGGGTGCGCAGCCTCACCCTCGTGTCGGCGCCGCCGGTGGCCGGCAACGCGCTGGCGAAGGTGCGGATCATCGGCCCGCTGGGGCGCGTCATCCGGGCGCGCGGGGCTGCCGGCCTCATGACGTGGGGCGTGCGGTGGAACCTCAACCGGACGACGAGCGCGCGGTACCGCCTGGTGAGCCACCGGTTGCGGTACACCCGCCCGGAGTCGGTGGTCGACGCGATGGCGGCGCTGATGCACGTGCCCGACGTGGAGGACAAGCTCCTGGTCAGCGGCATCCCGACCCTGGTCACGGCGGGTCACGGCGACCTGTGGACCGCGGCGCGGCACCGGGCGTTCGCCGAGCGGGTCGGCGCGCAGGTGCGGCTCTACGCGACGGGCCACTCGCCCGTGGAGACCACGCCCCGGCAGATGGCGGCCGACGTGCTGGCGTTCCTCGCGGCGGCGGACGCCGCCGGTCGCGCGTAGCCGCTACGGCAGGCGGACGCGCTCGCGCGCCGGGTTCGTCGTGCGCCGTCCCCAGGCCCGCTTGACCCACGGCGCCCCCGCGGGCCACGTCGCACGGAACGTGACGTAGGCCTTCCGCAGCCGCAGACCGAGCGACCCGGGCGTGGCGAACGGCCGCGCGGACACGGGCATCACGAGCGTCGGGTCGTACCGGACCCGGGTGCCCGCCGGCAGCCGGATCGACAGGTCGAGGTCGTCGTGCACCGTGGGGTCCCGGCGCAGCACCCGCCCCCGGGTCCGCCGCCACACCGAGGTCCGCATCGCGAAGTTCGACCCGAAGATCGGCGCGTGGCCGAAGACGGGTGTCAGCACCCGGTACATCCCCCCGATGTACCAGTGCTCGCCCGCCCAGTGCATGAACGCGTTGCCGCCGTAGAACCGGGCGCCGCCGGTGAGCACGTCCAGGGCGGGGTCGGCCTCGAACGCACCGGCGACGCGCTCGACCCAGTCGGCGGGCGGCACCGAGTCGGCGTCGAGGCGGGCGATGACGTCGGCCGAGCGTGCGGCGACGTCGTAGCCGCGCGCGGCGGCGGGCCAGATGCCGCGGCGCCTCTCGTGCGCGAGCGTCGCGCCGGCGCGGCGGGCGACGTCCGGGCTGGCGTCGGTGGAGCCGTTGTCGACGACGACCACCTCGTCGGGCCGTCGTGTCTGGTGGGCGAGGGCCTCCAGGCAGGCGGCGAGGAACCCGGCGTCGTCCAGGCAGGGGATGACGACGACGACGCGCAGACGTGCCCGTGGGCGGCGCGCGCCGACCGGTGCACCGGCGCCGCTCCTCGCCTCGACCGTCACGCGTCCCGCTCCCGTCGCTCGCCCGCCCTGGTGACGTTACGCCGGTGGGGGGAGCCGGACCCCCGCGGCCCGCTCCGGTGACGGGACGGGCCCGGTCGGTGGGACGATGCGAGGGTGAACCCGAGCGCCCCGTGGCACCACGCTCCGCCCGTCTCCGCCGACGTGGCCGGCGGCTTCGTCGCGACCGAAGCACCGGCGATGCAGCAGTCGATCCGCTCCGCGCTGCGCCCGGGCGAGGGCAAGGGGGGTCCGGTCGTCATCGAGGCTCAGTTCGTCACCGGTGCCGCCGAGCGGGTGGTCATCGAGTGGCGCAACCGGTACGTCGGGTTCGTGCCGACGTCGCACCTCGCGGAGCTGCGCGGCCAGCTCGCGGCCGCCGGCAAGGCGGTGCTGTGGGCGCCCGGCCTGGTCTACCACGACGGGAAGTACTGGCGGGTGTGGGTCGGGCCGGCCCCGGAGGGCGGCTTCCCCGAGGTCGAGGCCGGGTACGACCATCTGCCCGAGCCGCCGCCGTCGATCTTCGGGATCCCGCTCACCCGGCTTCGTCGCGACCTGTGAGGCGCCCGAGGCGGCGTCGCAGCGCGCGGGTCGCGCGATCGACGTCGTCTCCCAGCACCATGTCGTGGACCAGGTAGGTCCACGTCGCGGACGGCCGGCGCAACCCCAGGTCGGCGAGGCTCGTCGCGTCGGGGGTGCCGGTGACGAGGCGGTCCGCCTCGTCGCGGGCATCGTCGAGCAGGGTGGCGAACGCCTCCTCGGCGTCGTGGTTGAAGCTCAGCCACGGGTTCATCCGCGCCACGACGCGCAGGTGGACCGACTCGCGCAGGTCCGTCAGCAGGCCGAGGTGGTCGCTCCACGCGCGGTCCAGGACGGCGAGCCGCACCGCACGCCACAGGTCGTCGTCCCGCTCGAGGATCCGCCCGCGCTCCGCCTGGACGGCCGCGCGCTGCGCGGCGACCACGGCGTGGTAGCGCCACGTCTCCTGCAGCGTCGCCAGGTCGGAGCCTTCGGCCACCTTCTGCGCGTGCAGGACGAGCGCGCGGGCGGAGCGCGCCGCCACCAGCCCGTCCGGCCCGGCCTGCCCCGACCAGTCCGCGTCGGCGGCGGTCGCGACGACCTCGTCGTCCAGCGCGGCGTAGACCGCGGAGCCGCCGGGGTCGCCCTGCCGGCCGGAGCGGCCCCGGAGCTGGTCGTCGAGGCGTGAGCTCGGGTAGAGGCCCCGCGCCAGCACGAGCAGGCCGCCGGCCTCCGCGGCCCCCGGGCCGAGCCGGATGTCCGTGCCGCGCCCGGCCATCTGCGTCGACACCGTGACGGTGCCGACCTCACCGGCGCGGGCGACGAGGTGCGCCTCGGCCGCGTCGTTCTTCGCGTTGAGCACGACGTTCGGCACGCCCGCCTCGTCCAGCAGCGCCGCGACCTGCTCGGACGCCGCGACCGACTGCGTGCCGACCAGCACCGGCCGGCCGGACCGGTGCGCCTGCGCGGCGCGCGCGACGAGGCCCCGGTCCGCGTCCTGCGCGCCGGCGTAGACGCACACCGGCTCGTCCTTCCGCACGCACGGCCGGTGCGGTGCGATCCGCACCACCTGGAGCCGGTACAGCGTGTCGAGCTCCTCCCGGGCGCCGGCGGCGGTGCCGCTCATGCCGGTCACGGAGCGGTAGGCGAGCGTCAGTGCCGGCACGGTCGTCTGGTCGAGGACGACGCCCGCCTCCGACCGCTGCAGGCGCTCGCGGACCTCGACCGCCTCCTGCAGCCCGTCGGGCCAGCGCCGCTGGTGCGCGACGCGGCCCCGGGCGATGTCGACGAGCTTGACGGCGCCGTCCACGACGAGGTAGTCCACGTCGCGCACGACGAGCTCGCGGGCGTGCAGCGCGAGGTTGACGGCCGTCAGGGTCGGTGCGCCGCCCTCGTCGTACAGCCGGATCCCCCCGAACGACCGCTCGACGCGGCGCGTGCCGCGCTCGGTGAGCCACACGGCCGTGCGGCCCTCGTCGACCTCGAAGTCGTCCCCCGGGGTGAGGGCCTCGACCACCTCGGCGGCCCGCACCGCGAGGTCGCCCTCGCGCTCGCCCCACGCGCCCGCGATGACCAGGGGGATCCGCGCCTGGTCCACGAGGAGGGCGTCGATCTCGTCGACGGCCAGGTGGTCGAGGCCGTCGAGGACCCGGTCGGCCGGGCGTTCGACGAGGCCGTCGCGCAGCAGGTCGAAGCCGATCTCGGTCAGCGGGGCGTAGACGACGTCGTGGCGGTAGGCGGCGCGGCGCTCGTCGGGCGGCGTGAGCGACGTGACCGAGGCGACGCTCACGCCGGCGGCCTCGTAGACGGGGCGCATCCACTGCGCGTCGCGCGCCGCGAGGTAGTCGTTGACCGTGGCGACGTGGAGGCGCCGTCCGTCGCGCACCGCCAGCACCGCGGCCAGCGCGCCGACGAGCGTCTTGCCCTCGCCGGTGTCGAGGTCGACGACCCGTCCGTCCTGCATCGCGAGGACGGCCAGCCACTGCTCGTCGTGCACCTCGAGGCCCAGCGTTCGCCGGACGATCTCGTCGAGCTCGGCGCGGGTGCGGCCCAGGGCGGTGCCGGCGTCGCCCCGGCGCGGCAGCGCCCGACGAAGCCGGCGCAGTGCCGTCCGCTCGTCCTGCTCGCCCACCCACTGCGTCAGCCGCACCCCGCCGACGCTACCGGCCGTGACGCGCACCGCCGAGCGCCCACTTCATCGCCGAAACCGTGCCTTGCGGACGTCGGAAGGCCCGGTCTGGGTGACGAGGTGGGCGCTCGGCAGAGGTGGGCGGCGAGTCCGGGGGCGGGGAGGCGGGCGGGCTCAGGGTCAGGCGGAGGCGGACGTCAGGGCGGCGAGCTCGTCGGGGGTCAGCTCGAGCGTGGTCGACGCGAGGAGGGCCGGCACCTGGTCCACCCGGCTCGCCGAGGCGATCGGTGCCACCACGGTCGGCTGCGCCCGCAGCCAGGCCAGGGCGACCGACGCCACCGCGGCGCCGTGCGCCGCGGCGACCTCGTCGAGCGTCGCGAGCACGCGCCAGCCCCGCTCGGTGAAGTACTGCGAGGCCCGGCCCAGGCGCTCTCCCTCCGGCTGGTGGCCGGGGCGGTACTTGCCCGAGAGGAACCCGGAGGCCAGGGCGTAGTAGGGCAGCACCCCGAGGTGGTGGCGGGCGGCGGCGTCGCGCGTGCCGGTCTCGAACCCGCGCTCGACCAGGCTGTAGCCGGGCTGGTGCGCTACGGGCGCGTGCAGGTGGTCCCGCGCCGCGATCGCGAACCACTCGTCGATCCGCTCGGCCGAGTAGTTCGAGAGGCCGATCCAGCGCACCAGGCCCTCGTCGACGAGCCGCGAGAACGCGGCGGCGGTCTCCTCCAGCGGCACCTCCGGGTCGTCGAAGTGTGCCCAGTACAGGTCGATGCGATCGGTGCCCAGGCGCGCCAGGGAGGCACGCGCCGCGGCGGCGACCGTCGCGGGGGCGAGGCCTTGCAGGTCGGCGTGCCGGCCGGCCTTCGTCGCGATCACCACGTCGTCGCGCTTGCCCGGGCGGGCGGCGAGCCAATGGCCGATGATCGCCTCGCTCTCGCCGCCGACGTGGCCGGGAACCCACCGGTTGTACCCGTCGGCGGTGTCGATCGACAGCCCGGGTGCCTCCGCGAACGCGTCGAGCAGCGCGAAGCTCGTCGGCTCGTCGGCCGTCCAGCCGAACACGTTCCCGCCCACCGCCAGCGGCAGGACGTCCAGGTCCGAGTCGCCGATCCGCACCATGAGGTCTCCTTCGTCGTCGTCGGCCCCATCCTGCGCCGGGGCCGCGGGCCGCCCGCGGGCCGTCCGTCCCGTGGTCGTTCCGTACGCTCGGGGGGTGTTCTGCCCTGCGTACGACGACGGCCGCTGCCGTTCGTGCACGCTGCTCGCGGTCCCGTACCACGAGCAGCTCGCCGGCAAGGCCGCGCACACCGCGGGGCTGCTGGCGCCGTTCGGCGACATCGCCTGGGAGGCGCCGGTGCCCAGCGCCCCGGCCGGGTACCGGAACAAGGCGAAGCTCGTGGTCGGCGGCACCCTCGACGCGCCGACGCTCGGCATCCTCGACGTGGACCACCGCGGCGTCGACCTGCAGGACTGCCTGCTGTACGAGGAGCGGCTCGCGGCGACGTTCCCGGTGCTGGCCGCGTTCGTCACCCGTGCCGGGCTGGTCCCGTACGCCGTGCCGGAACGGTCCGGCGAGCTCAAGCACCTCCTGGTGACGGTGTCGCCCGACGGCGAGCTCATGGTCCGGTTCGTGCTCCGCTCCACCGAGTCGCTGGCGCGGATCCGCAAGCACCTGCCGGCGCTGCTGGCCGAGCTGCCGCAGGTCGCGGTCGCCTCGGTCAACGTGCTGCCCGCGCACGCCGCCCTCCTCGAGGGCGAGCGCGAGATCCTCCTCACGGAGGCGTCGGCGCTGCGGATGCGGCTGGGCGGCATCGACCTGTGGCTGCGCCCGCAGGGCTTCTTCCAGACGAACTCGGCCGTGGCGGCCGCCCTCTACCGGCAGGCGGCCACCTGGCTGGCCGACGATCCGCCCGCGTCCCTCTGGGACCTCTACTGCGGGGTGGGCGGCTTCGCGCTGCACGCGGCCGCCGCGACCCGGGCGCGCGTGCTCGGTGTCGAGACGAGCGAGGCCGCCGTCGCCGGTGCCCGTTCGTCGGCGGCGTCCGCCGGGCTGGACGCCGAGTTCGTCGCCGGGGACGCGACCGCGTTCGCGCTGGGCGCACCGGCCGCCGACGTGCCCGAGGTCGTCGTCGTTAACCCGCCCCGGCGGGGGATCGGTGCGGCCCTCGCGGGCTGGCTCGAGGCGTCCGGGGTGCCCCGCGTCCTCTACTCGTCGTGCCACGCGGAGTCCCTGGCCACGGACCTGGCGGCGATGCCGTCGCTGCGGCCGGTTCGGGGCCGGCTGCTGGACATGTTCCCCCAGACCGCGCACGACGAGGTGCTGGTGGAGCTCCGCCGCGGCGCCTGACGCCGTGCGGTGAGCGCCGCGCCCGATCCCGGGCGTTCCTCGAGGTTCGTCGGGGAACGTGCCTAAGGTCGAGTCGTGGGTGTGATGGCCGGGCCTCTGTGGGCCGAGCAGACGGGCCACGGCCGCGCCCTCGTGCTGCTCCACGGCAACGGCGAGACGCACCACGTCTTCGACCGGATGGTGCCGATCCTGGCGCCGCACCACCGGCTGGTGGCGCTGGACTCGCGCGGCGGCGGCGGGTCGCCCCGCGGCGACGGGCCGCTGACGATCGCCCGGATGGCCGACGACGTCGACGACGCCCTCGCGGCGCTCGCGCTGGCGAGCGTCGACCTGCTCGGCTTCTCCGACGGCGGGAACATCGCCCTCGAGCTGGCGCTGCGGCACACCGGGCGGATCGGGCGGCTCGTCGTCGTCGGCGCCAACCTGTTCCCGGACGGCCTGCGGGCGTCGAGCCTGGCCTCGACGCGCCTGCTTCACCGCGCCGTGCGCCTCGCCGCCCACCCGCGGGCGCAGGCCCTCGCGGAGCGGCTGGCGCTGATGACGGAGGACCCCCACATCGAGCCGTCCGACCTCGTGCGGGTCGACATCCCCGCGCTGGTCGTCGTCGGCCGGCGCGACGTGGTCCGGCCCCGGCACAGCCGGCTCATCGCGACGAGCCTGCCGAACGCGCGGCTGGCCACGGTGGAGCGCGCCGGTCACATGCTGCCGATCACGCACCCCAAGCCGCTGGCCCGCCTCGTGGAGCACTTCCTCGACGGTCAGTGAGACGGTTCGAGGAGCCCGCCGGTCACCCACGTGCGGATGTTCTTCTCGTCGGCCTTGCTCAGCTGCATCTGCGCCCCGCGGCACAGGCCGATGACGTTGTCCGCCCAGGCCTTGGCCAGCTGGCGGGCGTCGGGCTTGCTGGCCGTCAGCTTGAGACCGGAGTAGAGGATCCCGGCGATCACCTGGCGCACGGTCGCCTGGCCGACCTTGGCGCCCGCCTTCTGGCAGGCCTCGTACACGCGGCGGGCGGTGGCGGTGGTGTCGAAGGGGTGGGTGTGGACGTCGGCGGCGAGCCGGCCGAGCAGCACCCCGTACGTCGCCTGGGTGAGCCCCGGGATGTCGGTGACCCTGATGACGCGCTGCTGGACCTCGGTGACGTCCTTCGGGCTGGCGGGGGCGGCCGGCAGGTCGGCGTCGTCGAACCGCGTCGGGTCCCAGACGTAGCCGCCGGGCTGCTCCTTCGTCGTCCGCAGGTCCGGGAGCTCGCGTGCCAGCCAGGCGCTGAACGTGCCGGCCGACTCCCACTTCGAGCCCGGCAGGTTCGGGTCGGCCTGCTGGGCCGCCTGGGCCGCGGCGGACAGGGGGACCGGGCGGTCGGCGGTCTGCAGCAGCCGCACGATGGCGCGGCGTCCCTTCTGCGAGCCCGCCGACGAGGCCGGTCGCTT
Source organism: Cellulomonas sp. 73-92 (assembly GCF_001898175.1). Lineage (GTDB taxonomy): Bacteria > Actinomycetota > Actinomycetes > Actinomycetales > Cellulomonadaceae > Cellulomonas. The sequence goes on along the minus strand of NZ_MKTH01000018.1, from coordinate 106,795 downwards.
CGGCGCGGCGGCCGTCCTGGCCTCGCCCGAGGGCTCGGGTGCCCGCTGCGCCGGGACGGCGATCGTCGGTGCCGTTCCGGAGGCGTCCTCGCCGGCGAGGGCGCCGGTCTGGGTGACGAGCTCGACGAAGGCGGTGGCGTCCATCACGGTGTCCGCGACGGCCCGGTAGGCGCTGGCGGCGGGGCTCGCCGTGACGACGGTGACCCGCCGGTCGTTGGCGCGGCAGCGCTGGATCAGCGGCGTGAAGTCGGCGTCGGCCGAGAGGATGACGAACTCGTCGTACCGCGTCGGGGCCGCCAGGGCGTCGACCGCGTCGAGGACCAGGTTGATGTCGGCGCTCGACTTGCCCTGCTGCGTCAGCGACGGGCAGTCGACCACCTGGAAGCCCGCCCGCGTGAAGTGCGGCCGGAACTCGGAGAACCGCGCCGGGTTGAGGTAGCAGTTGAGGACGAGGAAGCGGCGGGTGAACGTGCCGTCGTCGTCGGCCCCGGTGGCCAGCTCGCCCAGCCAGTGCCCGGGGTCGGTCGCGAAGCGGTCGGCGAGCCGCGCGTCGAGCTGCTGCAGCCCGATGAGCACGTTGTCGAAGTCCACGAAGAGGGCGCAGCGCAGCCGCCTGGTGTCGCCGGATGCCGGCTCGGTCACAGTCACCCGCCCATCCTGCCGGGCATTCGTCCCGGCGGCCCGTGTTTCGAGCGCCGTCACCGCAGGTGACCCCCGCGTGAACGTCCGGCCAACACTCACCGGTCGTGTCCGCTTGGTCCGGTTCCGCTCGTCGCGCGCGCCGACACTTCCGGCATGCACGACGAGCTCACCGCGGTGGCGCAGCACACGGCCGCACCGGGCCGGGGCCGGCTGGCCGGGGTCGCCCGCGACCTGGCCCGGCCCGTCCTCGTCGTCGGCTCTGGCCTGCCGGTGGCCGACCTCGAGGTGGTCTTCCGCGACGAGGACCTGCCCTGCGTCGCGGTGCTCGACGACGGCGACGGACGGGTCGGCCTCGTCACGCGCAGCAGGTTCACCGGCGCGATGACCGGCCGGCTGGGGTACGGGCGGGCGGTGCTGGAGCGCCGCGCGACGGGCGACGTCACGGACTGGTCGGCGCTCGTGGTCGCACCCGAGGCCCCCGTCGCGGAGGTGGCCACCCGCGCGATGGAGCGTCCCGGCGAGCGCCGGTACGACGAGGTCCTCGTGCGTGGCGAGGCGTGGGGCTCGGCGAGCGCCGCCGACCTGGTGCTCGCCCTGGTCGGCGCCCTGGCGCAGCGGTCCACGCACGACCCCCTCACCCGCCTGCCCGGCCGGCCCAGCACGTGGCACTCGCTGACCCGCCGGTGCGAGATGGCCGCGCGCACGCAGGCGCGCGTGGTGCTCGTGCTGCTCGACGTGCGCGGCATGGCCGACACGAACGCCCGCTACGGGCAGGCCAACGGCGACGCGCTGCTGGCCGAGCTGGCGAGCCGGCTCGGCGAGTCCCTGCCACCCGGCTGCGAGGCGGGGCGCGTGGACGGCGACCGGTTCGCGGTCCTGGCGACCCTGCCGCCGGCCGACGACCTGCGCGCCGCCGCCCAGGCCGACGCGGTGCGGCAGCAGGCAGTGACGGCGCTGCTGACCCCCTCGGGTGGCATCCCGCCGGCGGCCTGGCCGTGGCTTCACTCGGCGGTGGCGTGGTCGGTCCCCGGCACGGCGGCACCCGACGAGCTCGTCCGCGAGGCCGAGGCCCGCCTGCGCCGGGCGAAGGCGGCGGCACGCCGGGCGGAGGCACCCCTCGCCTCGCCTCAGCAGGGCTGACGCCGTCACCATGGGGGTGTGATCGCTCGTCGGGCCGTGGTGCACGGGGACGTGCAGGGCGTCGGCTACCGGTGGTGGACCGCGCGCGAGGCGCAGCGCCTCGGCGTCCGCGGCTGGGTGTCCAACCGGGACGACGGGAGCGTCGAGGTCCACGCCGAGGGCGATGCGGCGGCGGTCGACGCGCTGGTCAGCGCGTTGGGCGAGGGCCCGCGCTGGGCCCGGGTCGCCCGGGTGGTCGTCGCCGACGACGACCCGGCGGGTTGGTCGGGCTTCGAGGTGGAGCCGTAGCATCGCCTCCCGTGGCCACCCCTGACTTCGTCCTCGCCCTGCGCGCGAAGATCGGGCACGACCCCCTCTGGCTCGCCGGCGTCACCGCGGTGGTGCTCCGTGGGCGCCAGGTGCTGCTGGTGCGGCGGGCCGACAACGGCCAGTGGACGCCCGTCACCGGCATCGTCGACCCGGGGGAGCAGCCCGCCGTCGCGGCCGTGCGCGAGGTGCTCGAGGAGGCGAACGTCGTCGCGACGGCGACACGGCTGGCGTCCGTCGGGGTCACCGAGCCCGTCACCTACGCCAACGGCGATCGCTCGCAGTACATCGACCTGACGTTCCGTTGCGCGTACGTCTCCGGCGAGCCCCACCCCGCCGACGGCGAGAACACCGACGCCGCCTGGTTCGACCTCGACGACCTGCCGCCGATGCAGGCCCACATGCACGGCCGCCTCGCCAGCGCGCTGTCGGACGACCCCGCGGCGGCCTTCGAACGATGAGCTCCGCCCGGACCGAGGACGCGACCGGTGGCTTCCTGTCCCGGCAGGCGCTGCTCGGGGTCTTCCTGCCGGCGCTGTGCTTCGAGACGGGCATCGGGGCCGTCACGCCGATGGTCGCCATCCGCGCCGTCCAGCTCGGCACGTCCCTGGGCGTAGCCGGCCTGCTGGCCGCGATGCTCGCGGTGGGGCAGATCCTCGGCGACGCGCCGGCGGGCGCTCTCGCGGCCCGCGTCGGCGACCGGCGGGCGCTGCTCATCGCGGCGGTGGCGACGAGCGTGACGCTCGTCGGCTGCGCGCTGGCGGGCGGCCCGCTGCTCTTCGGCCTCGCGGTGCTGCTGACGGGCGCGACGAACTCGGTGTACATGCTCGCCCGGCAGGCCTACCTCACGGAGATCACGCCGCCCCTGTACCGGGCGCGGGCCCTGTCGACGCTGGGCGGCGTGGGGCGCATCGGGATGTTCGTCGGGCCGTTCCTCGGTGCCGGTGTGGTGCACCTGTTCGGCACGGTCGGCGTGTTCTGGTTCGGGCTGGCCGTCACGGTGGTCGCCGGCGTCGTCGTCGCCGTGGTCCCGGACGTCGAGGGGGCGGGGGTCGCCGCGGTCCGCGGCGGCGCGCCCGTGTCCCTGCGGCGTGTGCTCGTCGAGCACCGCGCGGTGTTCGTCCAGCTCGGCATCGCGGTGCTGCTCGTCGGCGCGACGCGGGCCGCCCGCCAGGTGGTCATCCCGCTGTGGGGCGAGCACCTCGGGCTCGCGCCGGCGACGACGAGCCTGGTCTACGGGCTGTCCGGGCTGGTGGACACGGTGGTGTTCTACCCCGCTGGCAAGCTCATGGACCGGCGCGGGCGGCTGGCGGTGGCCGTGCCGTCCATGGTGGCGCTGGGTGCGACCCTCATGCTGCTGCCCCTGGCCTCGTCGGCCGCGTGGCTGGCCGTGATCGCCATGGCGATGGGCCTGGCCAACGGCATCGGCGCCGGGATGATCATGACGCTCGGGGCGGACGTGGCGCCGCCGGGCGTCCGGCCGCAGTTCCTCGGGGTGTGGCGGCTGTTCTCGGACGCCGGGGGAGCCGCGGGGCCGCTCGCGGTCGCCGCCGGTGCCGGCCTGGGCAGCCTCGCCGGGGGCGCGGTCGTCATGGGCGTGATGGGGATCGTGGCCGCCGGCGTGCTGCGCGCCACCGTGCCGCGCTGGTCGGTCCACGCCAACGCCCGCACGCGCGTGGCGGCCGGGCTCCGGCCCGACGGCCACCCGGTGGTGGTCGAGCGCCGCTAGCGCCGGCCGGTCGGCGGCGGCGCGGGGGCCGTCAGCCGAGCGCGTGCACCGTGCCGGGCGAGTGGTTGACGGCCCCGCCGCCCGGGCCGTCCGGCGCGACGAACGTGAAGCTGGCGCGCGCCGTGTCGATCAGGTGGCCCTCGACCGCGACCACCGACGAGCCACCCTCGGGCAGCGTGGTCCGCCAGCGGACCGCGCCCGTCGCGAGGTCGAGGGCGACGAGGACCGTGGTGGCGACGGTGGACTCGCCGGACGCGGCGTGGGCGTTCGTCGCGTCGACGTCGACGACGAGGGCGGCACGGCGCCCGTCGGTGAACGCGGCCCGTGGCGGGACGGTGCCCGCGTCCACCGCCACGAGGTCCGGGTCCACCCACAGCTCCCTGCCGGTCCGGAGGTCGACGCCGGCGATCCCCCCGTACGTCCGCGTGAGGACGGCGACCCGGGCGGTCCGCACCAGCAGGGTGCTGTAGACGTGCGTGGCCTGCCAGCGCACCCCGCCGTCGGGGCCGTAGGCGGTCAGCGGCACGCCTGCGGAGCCGGCGAGCACCAGCCCCGGCGACGTGCCGTCGGTCGCCCACGGGTCGAGCACCTGCTTCGGGTACGTCACGACGCCGCCGGGTCCGTGGAGCACGCTGGCGACCTCGGTGTCGCCGCGGTACCCGCCGACCTGCTCGAGCACGCCGCCGTCGACGTAGGGCTGGGCGTACCACCAGGGCGACGCCCCGGGGTCGGCGACGACGGTCCCGTCGAGGCGGAACGCCGCCTGCAGGCCGCAGCCGTAGACCTCCACGAGGCCCGCGTAGGCGAACACCGACGGGGGTGAGGCCGCGAGGGTGTAGGTCGGCTCCGGCCCGCTGCGGTCCACGGTGACCGAGCCGCAGCTCGCCGGGTCCAGGACCTGCTGGTGGGCCACCGTGTGCTGCCACAGCCGGGCGCCGGTCACCGCGTCCTCGAGGGTCACGACGGCGTCCTGGCCGGTCACCGGCGTCCCGTCGAGCCCGCCGGTCGGCGTGACGCTCACCTGGTCGGTGGCCGGGCTCGGCCCGACGAGGCGCACGGTGACGACGCCGCCGTCGGCCGTGCCGGCGGCCGCGGCGACGGCGGGGTCGAGCCGGCGCACGGTCGCCGACCCGTCCGCGTGCACCACGGTCACGCGGGATCCGGCGCCCTCGGACCCGCTCCAGCAGACGAGCGGGTCGACGACCACCGCGGCGCCGGGCGCCACCGCGAAGGGGCCGCAGCGCGGGTCGCCGCCGACCTCGACCTGCCAGCGCTCGACGCCGGTGCCCGCCTCCAGGGCGTGCAGCACCGTGCCGCGGCGCACGACGACGAGCCCCGGCATGGCAACGGTCGCGTCGGCGGACTCGGTGTCCGCCGACCAGGTGACGCGCGGCGGCTCGGCCAGCGAGAGGACCCCCCGGGGGCCGCCGCGAGGCGCCGGGCGCGGTCGTGGTCGGCGATCTCGCTGGTGGCACCCCAGGCGGCGAGCGCGAGGAACGCCACCGTGCCGGCGGCGACCGTCGCCCGGATCCCGTGGGTGCGCTGCACGGCGCGGTGCGCGTGGCGGTCGGCGTCGTCCGCGTCGGCTGCGTCGTCCGTCGCCGTGGTGGCCCGGGGGTCCGGATCGTCGTGCCACCGCGCGTGACCGGTCCCGGGCCGGCCGAGCTCGCCGAGGTCGACGAGCACGCGGCCGGCCGCCGGGCGGCGGCGACGCGACATCGTCGAACGGTAACCCGCGCCGCCGGCGCGAGCGCCCGGAGCGTCGGCCCGGCGCGCTCGCGGCCTCAGCCGAGCGCGTACACCGTGCCGGGCGCGTGGCGGACGAAGCCGCCGCCGGGGCCGTCGGCCCCGAGGACCGTGCTGTCCGCCTGCGCGCTGCGCACCAGGTGCCCCTCGACCGCGTCGATCGACGTGCCCGCGCCCGGCAGGAGCGTGCGCCAGCGGACCGCGCCCGTCGTGAGGTCGAGCCCGACGAGGTCGGCGGTCGTGGAGCCGAGGGTGATCGAGCCACCGGAGTCGTCGACGGTGGACGGGTAGTGGCCCATGACCAGGGCCGCCACGTGCCCGTCCGTGAACGCGCCGACCGGCACGGTCTCCGCCCCCTGGGCGCCCGGCACGAGTGTCGACACCGTCCACAGGCGCTCCCCGGTGCGCAGGTCGACCCCGGCGGCGCCTCCCTCGGGCAGCGACAGCACCGCGACGTCGCGCGTTCGCACCAGGAGCTCCCCGTAGGGCGCGACGTTGTGCCAGCGCTCGGCGCCGTCCGTCCCGAACGCCCGCAGCGGCACGGTGGCGGAGCCGACGAGCACCACGTCGGAGGGCGTGCCGTCGGTCGCCCGCGGGTTGAGCACCTGCCCGGGGAACGTCACCGCGCCGCCGGACCCGTGCAGCACGCTGACGACCCCCGCGCCCGACCCGCCGATGTCGAGGACGCCGCCGTCGACGTAGGGCGTCGCGTACGACCACTCCGAGGCCCGTGCGCCGGTGACCACGCCGTCGGGGGAGATGGTCGCCTCGACGCCGCAGCCGGAGACCGCGAGGAACGCGCCGAAGGCGTCGACCGACGGCCGCCGCACCGTGTACGTGTAGGTCGGCTGGGTGCCCGTACGGTCCTCGGCCACCGTGCCGCAGCGCCCGAGGTTGCCGTCGGGGTGGAACGCGATCGTCCGCTCCCACCGCAGCGCCCCCGTCGCGGCGTCCTCGAGCCGGACGACGACGTCCTGCCCCTGCGTGACGGTGCCGTCGAGGGAGTAGCCGCCGCCGTCGGCCGGGGTCATCGTGACCTGGCCGGCGGGCGGCTCGGGACCGATCGCCCGCACGGTCGCCAGGCCGCCGTCCGTGGTGCCGGTAGCCCAGGAGACGTCCTGGCCCAGGGCGCGGGTCGTCGAGCTCCCGTCCGCAGGGACCACCGTCACCTGCGGCGACGCGTTGAGGCCGCCCCAGCAGACGATCGGGTCGACGACCGCGGCACCGCCCGTCCCGGACGCGGCGACGCGGCACGTCGGGTCCCCGCCGACGGGCACCTGCCAGCGCTCGACGCCCGTGCCGGCGTCCAGGGCGTGCAGCACGGTGCCGCGCCGCACGACGACCAGGCCCGGCAGGTAGGCGGTGTCGTCCGCGGACTCGGTCGGCGCCGACCAGGTCACCCGGGGCGCCTCCGCCAGCGACAGGACACCGCCGGGTGCGGTCATCAGCTGCCGGGCACGCTCGTGGTCGCGGATCTCCGTGGACGTGCCCCACGCGGACAGGGCGAGGAACGCCGCCGTGCCGACGGCGACCAGCCCGCGGGCCCGCGGTCCGCGTGCTCGCGCCGCAGCCTGTGCGCCGACCTCTTCGTCGGCCGACGACGAGACGGCCCCGTCGGCGCGAGGCCCGCCCCGCTCGCGCCCGGCCTGGTCGAGCCCGATGCCGCCGTGACGCGCCGCGGCCTCCCGACCGGCGTCGGGCGGCGTCCCGCTCGCACCGACGTCGCCGAATGCGCCGAGGTCCACGACGACGCGTTCGGGCGCCCCCTTGCGCCGCACCATCACCTCACCGTAGCCGAGCCGGTGCCGCGCCCACCGGACGAGCGTCAGTCCAGCGTCTGCAGCAGCCCGACGACGACGTCCGCGGCCCGGTCGGCGGCGTCGTCCACGTGTGCGCTGAACTCGGCCGCGCCGCACAGGTCGCTGATGCCGCGCACCGCGACGAAGGGCACGCCGAACAGGTGCGCCGTGTGGGCGAGCGCGGCCGACTCCATGTCGGTGGCCAGCACGCCGGGGAAGTCGCGCCGCACCTCGTCGACGATCTCGCCGGCGACGAACGTGTCGCCCGAGACCACCTCGCCGGCGTGCACCGTGTGCCCGCCCGCCGACGACCGCGCCGCGTCGACCAGCCGCTGGTCCGCCGCGAACGTCGCGGGCATGCCCGGCACCTGCCCGATGACGTACCCGAACGCCCGGGCGTCGGCCCGCGCGTAGGCGTAGGACACGCCGACGACGACGTCGCCCACGCCCACGCCGTCGCCGAGCCCGCCGGCGCTGCCCGCGCTGACGAACGCGGTCGGCTTGAGCCCGCTGGCGACCACCGCACCGGCGGCCGCGGCGTTGACGAGACCGATCCCGGTGGTGACCAGGAGCACGTCCCGTCCCGCGATCTGCAGGGTTCGCACCCGGGCGCCGCCGACGACCTCGTCGTCCCCCTGCGCCTGTGCGCGGGCGACGAACGGCTGCGCCTCCTCGTCCATCGCGACGAAGACCGCCACGGGCCGTCCGGCGGCCCTCCCGGCGTTGCGCCCGGCGTTCCGCTCCCGGCGGGTGGCGGCCTGCGGCGCCGCCTGCTCCCCGGCGGCGTCCTCGCTCACGCGGTCACCTGCGCCCACTCGTCGCGGTGCGCGAGGAACTCCCGGGCGGCGTCCTGCGCGCCGGTCAGCGTGTGGTGCGCGCCCCACCCGCACTGGACCTCGTTGGCGGCCGGCACCTCCGTCGCCTCGAGGATGTCGCCGAGCGTCGCCTCGACGAGGTCGAGCACGTCGTCGTACGCCCACTCGTCGGCGAGGATGAGGTAGAACCCCGTCTGGCAGCCCATGGGCGAGAAGTCGACGACCTTGTCCGAGTGGTTCCGGCTCTTCTCCGCGAACAGGTGCTCGATCGAGTGGACCGTGTCCATCTCGAGGTGGGCCTTGTTCGGCTGGGCGAAGCGGATGTCGTACTTGACGAGCACGTCGCCGTGGGGGAGCACCTTGCGGTCCGCGAGGCGGACGTAGGGGGCCTTGACGGTGCGGTGGTCGAGGTTGAACGACTCGACGTTCATGCGGGGGGTGTCCACGGGACAAGTGTCGCGCCTCGTGCCCAGACTGCCGTCATGGCCGACGTCCGCGTGGGAATCTCAGGATGGCGCTACGCGCCGTGGCGCGGCGTCTTCTACCCCGCGGGGCTGCCGCAGCAGCGCGAGCTGGAGTACGTCGCGCAGCGGCTGCGCACGGTCGAGATCAACGGGTCCTTCTACTCGCTGCAGCGGCCCGAGCGGTACCGGGCGTGGGCGGACCAGACGCCGGACGACTTCCTGTTCTCCGTCAAGGGCGGCCGCTTCGTCACGCACATGAAGCGGTTGCGCGGCGTCGAGACCGCGCTGGCCAACTTCTTCGCGAGCGGCGTCCTGGCCCTCGGGCCGCGGCTGGGCCCGATCCTGTGGCAGCTGCCGCCGACGACGACCTTCGAGCCCGAGGTCCTCGACGCCTTCCTCGCCCTGCTCCCGCACGACACCCGCGCCGCGTCCGCGCTGGCCCAGCATCACGACGACAGGCTCACGGACCGCGCCTGGCTGCGCGTGGACGGGGACCGGCCGGTGCGCCACGCGATCGAGGTGCGCCACGCCAGCTTCCGCGACCCGGCCTTCACCGCGCTCGCCCGCCGGCACGGCGTCGCCGTCGTCGTCGCCGACACCGCCGGCCGCTGGCCGCTGCTCGACGAGCCGACCGCCGACGTCGTGTACGTGCGCCTGCACGGCGACGCCGAGCTCTACACCTCCGGGTACGACGAGCCCGCGCTCGACCGGTGGGCGGCCCGCGTGCGCGGCTGGGCGCAGGCCGGCCGTGACGTGCTCGTCTACTTCGACAACGACGTCAAGGTCCGTGCCCCGTTCGACGCGATGTCCCTGGCCGAGCGCCTCGGCGCCACGCCAGGTCGCTAGCGACGTGCGCCGTCGGCCTCGGCGCCACGCCACGTCGATAGCACCCTGCGGCGTCGATGGCGGGGGGTGTCGACCTCGCAGGCAGCTGTCGACGTCGCGTGAGCCCACCGATCGGCCGGGCTGGGCCCACCGATCGGCCGGGCTGGGCCCACCGGTCGGCCGGCGGGCGCGCAGCTCAGCGGCCGCGCAGGCGGTCGGTGAGGCGCCGCTCGCGCTTCGTCGGGCGCCCGCCGCCGCGGTCGCGGACCGCCAGCAGCGCCATCCGCTCGCGGGGGATCGGCGCCGGGGAGCGGTCCAGGTAGCACGCGGCCGCCACGTCCGCGCCCACGCGCTTGACGATGAGCCGCTCGACGACGACGAGCCGCTCGCGCATGTCGCCGCCGCGCACGTGCACCTCGTCCCCGGGCACGACGAGGGTCGCGGGCTTCGCCCGTTCGCCGTTGACACGGACGTGCCCCGCCCGCACGGCGGCCGCCGCCTGCGACCGCGTCGGGAACAGCCGCACGGCCCAGGTCCAGGCATCCACCCGCGCCCTGACGACCGGCTCGCTCACCCGCCCAGCCTCTCACCGGCCGACTCGTCGGCTCGACAGCCGGTTCGACGGTTCGCACCGACGAGCCGGCGCCGGACCGACGAGGCGGCAACTGACCGACGAGGCCGCCGATTCGGTGGTTCCGCGCCCGATCGGTGCATCGATGCACCGAGGTGGCGCCGACACACCGAACCGGTGCGCCGGCGTCAGTGGCGCAGCGACAGGTACCGCTCGATGAGCGCCTTCGTCGACGGGTCCTGCGACGCCAGTGCGGCGGCGTCGCCGGTGAGGGCCGGCGCGATCTCCAGCGCGAGCTTCTTGCCGAGCTCGACGCCCCACTGGTCGAACGAGTCGATGCCCCAGACGACGCCCTCGACGAACGTGATGTGCTCGTACAGGGCGATGAGCTGGCCCAGCACGGACGGCGTCAGCGACGGGGCGAGGATCGACGTCGTCGGCCGGTTCCCGCTGAACACGCGCGCCGGCACGATCTCCTCGGCGGTGCCCTCGGCGCGCACCTCGTCGGCGGTCTTGCCGAACGCGAGCGCCTTCGTCTGCGCGAAGTAGTTCGCGAGGAAGAGCGAGTGGACGTCCGTGTCGCCGTCGTGCAGCGGGTGCGCCGGGTTGGCCATCGCGATGAAGTCGGCGGGGATGAGCCGCGTGCCCTGGTGGATCAGCTGGTAGAAGGCGTGCTGGCCGTTGGTGCCCGGCTCGCCCCAGAAGATCTCGCCGGTGCCGGTGGTGACGGGCGTGCCGTCCCAGCGCACCGACTTGCCGTTCGACTCCATGGTCAGCTGCTGCAGGTAGGCCGGGAACCGGGAGAGGAACTGGTCGTAGGGGAGCACGGCGTGCGTGTGCGCCCCGAGGAAGTTGACGTACCAGACGTTGAGCAGCCCCATGAGCACCGGCACGTTCGACGCGAGCGGGGTCGTCGCGACGTGCTCGTCGACCAGGTGGAAGCCGTGCAGGAAGCCGGCGAAGCCCTCCGGCCCGATGGCGATCGCCAGCGACAGCCCGATCGCCGAGTCCACCGAGTAGCGCCCGCCGACCCAGTCCCAGAACCCGAACGCGTTGTCGGTGTCGATCCCGAAGGCCGCGACCTTGTCCAGCGCGGTGGAGACCGCGACGAAGTGGTGGGCCACCGCGGACTTCCGCGCCGCGTCGCTGTCGTCGATCCGGCCCTCGGCGACGAGCCGGTCCCACAGCCAGTCGCGCGCCAGACGAGCGTTGGTCAGCGTCTCGAGGGTCCCGAAGGTCTTCGACGCGACGATGAACAGCGTCGTCGCGGGGTCGAGGTCCTTCGTCTTCTCCGCCAGGTCGGTGGGGTCGATGTTGGAGACGAACCGCAGCTCCAGGCCCTCCTGGACGTAGGGCTGCAAGGCGAGGTAGGCCATGGCCGGCCCGAGGTCGGAGCCGCCGATGCCGATGTTGACGACGGTCTTGACGCGCTCGCCGGTGGCCCCGGTCCACGCGCCCGAGCGCACGCGCTCCGCGAAGGCGTACATCTTCGCCAGCACCGCCTGCACGTCGGCGTCGACGTGCTGCCCGTCGACGACCAGCTCCGGTGAGGTCCCCGCCGGCCGGCGCAGCGCCGTGTGGAGCACGGCCCGGTTCTCGGTGACGTTGATGTGCTCGCCGCGCAGCATCGCGCCGAAGCGGTCCGCGACCCCCACCTGCTCGGCGAGCTCGACGAGCAGGGCGAGGGTCGTGTCGGTGACGAGGTTCTTCGACAGGTCGACCGTCAGGTCGCCGACCCCGAAGGTCAGGCGCTCCGCCCGGCCGGGGTCGGTGGCGAACCAGCCGCGCAGGTCCGGCCGCAGGGTGCTCTCGTGGTCCGACAGGGCGGCCCAGGCGGCGGTGGTGGTGGGGTCGATCGGCGACGACACGGCGGTCTCCCAGGTCGAGGAGGTGGTCTGACGGACCCACCGTAGCCAGCGCCACGGGCCGGTGCCGCACGCCGATCGTCCCGCCCCTACGCTGACCGGCGTGACCGCGCCGCCGCTCGTGTGCTGCGGGCTGGCGACGCTCGACGTCGTCCAGCGCGTCGACCGCGTCCCGGGGGCCGACGAGAAGCTCGTGGCGCGTGGCCTGGACGTGACCTTCGGCGGCCCGGCGGCGAACGCGGCGGCCACGGCCGCCGCCCTGGGGGTGCCGGCGGTGCTCCTCACGGCCCTCGGCAGCGGGCCCATCGCGCGGCTGGTGCGCGACGGCCTGGTCGCGGCGGGCGTGCGCGTCGTCGACCTCGCGGCCGGCTCGCCCGGGGACCCGCCGGTGTCGACGGTGCTGGTCACGGCCTCGACCGGGCAGCGCGCGGTGGTCTCGACGAACGCGACGCTGCGGCCGGACGACCTGGGCCCGGCGGCCACCCGTGCGGCCGACGACGTGCTCGCGGCGGCCGGGGCGGTGCTCGTCGACGGGCACCACCTCGCGGCAGGCGTCGCCGTGGCGGCCGCGGCGCGGCGGCGGGGGATCCCGGTGGTGGCGGACGCCGGCTCCTGGAAGCCCGGGCTGGAGCACCTGCTGGCGCAGGTCGACGTCGCGATCCTGTCGGCGGACCTCGTCGTGCCCGCCGTGGCCCTGGCACGCGAGCCCGGTGCGGCCGAGGACGTGCTGGCGTCCGTCGCGGCGCTCGGGCCCATGTTCGTCGCGCGCTCCGCCGGGGCGGCCCCGGTCCGCGTGCGGCTGCCCTCCGGGGCGTACGACGAGGTCGCACCGCCACGCCTGCGGCCCGACGAGGTCGTCGACACGCTCGGGGCCGGCGACGTGCTGCACGGCGCGGCCGGCGCCGCGCTGGCCCGGGGCCTGGACCCGCTGGCCGCCCTCCGGGAGGGGGTCGCGGCCGCCACGGAGTCCGTGCGCCACCCGGGCGCGCTCGGCTGGGCGGCCCACCGCTGAGGCCGGGGGGATCGCCCGTGCCGGCCCGACTTGCGTGAACGTGGGATCGTCCCGGACGGTCCCAGGTTCACGGGAGATGGCCGGAGACGTGTCCGGCGCGATGCCCTGACCAGGCGAGACATCCCATGAATCGCGAGCGTGGGCACTTGATCACGATGTGGTCACGGCGTCCCGACGGGCGTTGACACGAATTTGTAAGGACGCTCTACTAACAAACGTGACGACGACGACGTCCCGGGCCATCAGGCTGGGTCCGGCCCTGCGGCCCACCGAGAAGGTGCTGCCCGAGCACGCGCGGGCCCACAACCGGTCGCTCGTCCTCGCCCACCTCTTCCACTCCGGCCCGACGTCGCGCGCCGACATCGCGCGCAGCACCGGCCTGACCCGGGTGACGGTCTCGGACCTGGTCGCCGAGCTCATCGGGGAGAACCTCGTCGCCGAGCTGGGTGTGCGCGCCGGCGGGGGGCGGGTCGGCAAGCCGGCGACGCTCGTGGGGATGCAGACCGAGGCGTTCCACATCGTCGCGGTCGACCTCACGGACGACGCCGCGCTGACGGGTGCCGTCATGACGCTGGCCAGCGACGTCGTCGCCCGCCGCACCGCGGCGCTCGACGGGCGCACCGGCGACGAGGCGGTGGCGGTGCTCGAGGGGCTGTGCCGCGACCTGCTCGCGGCCGCGACCCAGCCGGTCATCGGCATCGGGATCGGCTCGCCCGGCGTCATCGACGCCGACGGCGTGGTGCTGGAGGCACCGAACCGCGGCTGGTTCGGCGTGCCGCTGGCGGCGCGGCTGCAGGCCGCGCTCGGCGTGCCGGTGCACGTGGCCAACGACGCCAACGTCCAGGCGCTCGGCGAGTACACGTACGGCGGCGCCGGTGGGTCGCTCATGGTCGTGACGATCGGGCAGGGCGTCGGCGCCGGCATCGTGCTGGACGGCGCGCTCGTCCGCGGCCGGCACGACGCCGCGGGCGAGATCGGGCACGTGACCGTGGTCGACGAGCGCGACGTGCTCCTCGGCGAGCCGGCACCGCTGCCGTGCGTGTGCGGCCGCGCGGGCTGCCTCGAGACCGTGCTCTCCGTGCCCGCGCTGCGTCGTCGCGTGGCGGGGCTGTCCCCGGAGGACTCCGACGCCCAGCTGGCGTCGGTCGGACGGAAGCTGGGCCTGGCCCTCGCTCCCGTCGTCAGTGCGCTCAACCTCGCCGAGGTCGTGCTGTCCGGACCGCGTGAGCTGGTCGGCGGCGCCCTCCGGGAGGCGGCGCTGAGCACCGTCCGCTCGCGGACCATGCCCGTCATCGGGCGTGACCTCGAGATGCGGACGGCATCGATCGGCGAGGACCGGGCCCTCTCGGGGGCGGCGGTGCTCGTGCTGTCGGGCCAGCTCGGGGTCACGTGACGATCCCGAGCCGGCGCGTTGCAGGTCGAAGGGACACGGCGGCGCCGTCCGGCGCTCGCCAGCAATCCAGGAAGGAACCCAACGTGAAGAAGCTACGCATCGTGGCCGTGGGGTCGCTGGCAGCGCTCGCGCTGGCAGCGTGCTCGTCGAACCCGAGCACCCCCCAGGCCACGGGGACCGGCACCGCCGCCGGGCCCACCACGCCCGCGGCCGCGGAGGCTGCCAACATCAAGCTGTGGCTGGTCGGCAGCGACACGCCCGACGATCTGCGGACGTACCTGAAGACCGAGTTCGCCAAGGAGAACCCGGGCTCGACGCTCACGATCGAGGAGCAGGGCTGGGGCGACCTGGTCACCAAGCTCACCACCGCGCTGCCCGACGCCGCCAACACCCCCGACGTCACCGAGCTCGGCAACACCCAGTCCTCGACGTTCACCAACGTGGGCGCGTTCCTCGACATCACCGACCAGGTCGCGTCCCTCGGCGGCGACAAGCTGCTCAAGGGCTTCGTCGAGGCCGGCGTCGTCGACGGCAAGAACTACACGCTGCCCTACTACTTCGGCTCGCGCTACGTGTTCTACCGCAAGGACCTCTGGGCGGCCGCCGGCATCACCACGCCGCCGAAGACGCTCGCCGAGTTCAATGCGGACGTCGCGACGATCGCCCAGAAGGACCCGAAGGGCGTCAAGAACCTCTCGGGCCTGTGGCTGGGTGGCCAGGACTGGCGCAACGGCATCTCGTGGATCTTCGCCAACGGTGGCGAGATCGCCGTCAAGGACGGCAGCTCGTGGAAGGCCACGTTCGAGGACCCGAAGACCGAGGAAGGCCTCAAGCAGCTGCAGGCCATCTGGACCACCGCGTCGAAGGCCCCGAAGGACGCCACGGACGCCAACACGTACAACCACCTGAACGACTCCGACTCGGTTAAGGCGGCTGACGGCACCCTGACGAGCTACTCGCTCGACGCGGCGACCATCCTGGCCCCCGGATGGGCCCACTGGTCCATCGGCGACCTGGCCCAGAAGGACGGCAAGGACGTCCGCAACTGGAACGACGCCACGTTCGGCGTCTTCGTCCTGCCGGGCGTGGACGGCGGCGCCGCCCCCGTGTTCGCCGGCGGCTCCAACATCGGCATCTCGGCCAAGTCGCAGCACCCGCAGCTGGCGAAGAACCTCCTGAAGATCATCTTCTCCCCGGAGTACCAGCAGATGCTCGGCAAGGCGGGCCTCGGCCCGGCGAACACCGACTACGTCAGCTCGCTCGGCACCGACCAGTTCGCCACGGCGCTGAGCCAGTCCGCCCTCAACGCCAAGCTCACCCCGGCCGCCCCGGGCTGGGCGGCGCTCGAGAACAGCAAGAAGCTCGAGGAGTTCTTCCAGAAGATCGCCTCCGGCGCCGACATCGACTCGACGGCCAAGGCCTTCGACGCCGACATCACGCCGATGCTCAACGGGCAGTCCTGACGCCCTGCGGCGGCGCCGCCTCGCGGCGGCGCCGCCGCACCCCGTTCCCGATCGCCCGACCTCGCGAGGAGCGGTGATGTCTTCCCAACCCCTGCCGGCGGCCTCCGCCGACTCCGTCCCCGTGGTCACCCACGGCTCGTCGGCCCCGCCGGCGCCCAGGACGCACCGGCCGGCCCGCCTGCGCAGCCGCCGCAGCCCGGGCCTGCCGTACCTGCTGCTGATCCCGTCCGTCGCGATCCTCCTGCTCGCGCTCGGCTACCCGGTGGTCTGGCAGGTCCTCACCTCGCTGAAGAAGTTCGGCCTCGCGCAGCAGTTCGGCAAGCCGGCCGCGTGGGTCGGCCTCGGCAACTACGTGGCGCTGGCCAAGGACCCCTACCTGTGGACCGTCGTCGGACGGTCGCTCGTCTTCTGCCTGGTCAACGCGCTGGCGACGCTGCTCATCGGGATGCTCGTCGCGCTGCTGATGAAGGCGGTGCCCGGCTGGGCGCGCATCTCGGTCCAGGTCTCCATGCTGCTGGCGTGGGCGATGCCGGTCATCACGGCGATGGCCGTGTGGCGCTGGCTCTTCGACTACCGGCGCGGTGTCGTCAACTACCTGCTGACCCAGCTGGGCCTCGACTACGTCGGGCACTCGTGGCTGGAGAGCCCGCTGTCGTTCTTCTTCGTCGCCACCGTCATCATCGTGTGGGCGTCGGTGCCCTTCGTCGCCTTCTCGGCCTACGCCGGCCTGACCCAGGTGCCGGGCGACGTGCTCGAGGCGGCGCAGATCGACGGCGCCGGCTCCCTCGGCCGGTTCCGCTGGATCATCCTCCCGATGATCCGGCCGGTGCTGTCGATCGTCCTGCTGCTGCAGATCATCTGGGACCTGCGGGTGTTCGCGCAGATCCGGCTGCTGCAGGACGCCGGCGGCACGCCGTCGCAGACCAACCTGCTCGGCACGTACATCTACCAGCTGGGCATCGGTTCGGGTGACTTCGGCAAGGCGTCGGCCGTGTCGATCTTCGTCCTGCTGCTCACCATCGCGCTCTCGTGGTTCTACGTGCGGCGCCTTCTGACGGACGAGGCCCAGGCATGACCGCCACCACCGCCACCAAGCACCGGGCCCGGCCCGGGCGCGCGGTGCTCACCGTCGTCGCCGTGCTCGTCGCGCTCGTCTGGGCGTTCCCCGTGTACTGGATGATCAGCTCGTCGCTGATGTCCAACGTCCGGCTCAGCGCGGGGGCGCCCAAGTTCTGGCCGGTCAACCCCTCGTTCGACAACTACGCGTCCGTGTGGGGCGGCGGCACGTTCCTGCCGGCGCTGCGGATGTCGCTGGCCGTGACGGCGCTGACCGTCGTCTGCACGCTGCTGTTCGCGTTCCTCGCCTCGCTCGCCATCAGCCGGTTCCGGTTCCGGGGGCGGACGAGCTTCATCCTCGCGGTCCTGGTCATCCAGATGCTCCCGGCGGAGGGCCTGTTCATCGCCCAGTACCGCCTCATGGGCACGCTGCACCTGCTCAACACCGTGGTCGGCATCTCGATCATCTACGTGGGCATGGTGGTCCCCTTCACCGTGTGGATGCTGCGCGGCTTCGTCGCCGGCGTCCCGCTGGAGCTGGAGGAGGCCGGGATGGTCGACGGCCTGTCGCGGTTCGGGGCCTTCCTGCGCATCACGTTCCCGCTGCTGGCCCCCGGCCTCGTCGCGTCCGGCGTGTACGCGTTCCTGCAGGCGTGGAACGAGTTCACCACCGCGCTCGTCGTCCTCCAGGCCGACAACGTGCGAACGTTGCCCCTGTGGCTGCGCGGCTTCATCCAGACGAGTGCCGCGCGCGACATCGACTGGGGCCAGGTGATGGCGGCCTCGACGCTCATCGCCCTGCCGGTGATCGTGTTCTTCCTGTTCGTGCAGGGCCGGATGACCTCGGGACTGGTGTCCGGGGCGGTGAAGGGCTGACGTGAGCGTCTCCGACACGGACCCGCGTGCGGCGTGGGTCGTCGCCGGGCCGCGCCCCGGGTGGTCCGTCGGCCTCGACGTCGGCGGCAGCAAGGTGCTGGGCGTCCTCGTGGGCCCCGACGGCGAGCTGGTGACGAGCGTCCGGCTGCCCAGCCGGCACGGCGGTGACGGGATCGCGCGGACCGCCGTGGAGGCCACGCAGGCCCTGGCCGACGAGGCCGGGGTGGACCTGGCCGCGCTCAGCGGCGTGGGGATCGGCCTGCCGGGCATCGTCGACCCGACGCGCGGCTCGGTGGCCCACGCGGTCAACCTGGGGATCGGCGACGGCGTGCCGCTGGCCTCGCTGGTCTCGGCGGGCGTCGCGGACCTGCCGGTGCGCCTCGAGAACGACCTCAACTGCGCGGCACTCGGCGCGGCGCACCTGTCGGGCCGCCAGGACGGAGACCTGGCGTTCCTCGCCCTCGGCACCGGGCTCGCCGCCGGCCTGCTGCTGGACGGCACGCTGCGCCGCGGCGCGCACCGCGCGGCGGGGGAGATCGGCCACCTCGTCTACATCCCCGACGGCCGGGCGTGCCCGTGCGGGCAGCGCGGGTGCCTCGAGCGGTACGCCTCGGGCTCGGCGCTCGCGGCGCGATGGCCGACGGGGGCCGGTGTCCCGGCGCCCTTGGCACTCTTCGACGCGGCGGACGCCGGCGTCGCCGCGGCGCTCGAGGTGCGCGACGAGTTCATCCGCGCCGTCGCCGCGGCCGTGCGCGTGCTCGTGCTCACCGACGACGTGGAACGCGTGGTCCTCGGCGGCGGGGTGAGCGAGCTGGGTGAGAGGCTGGCCGGGCTGGTGCGCGCCGAGCTGGAGCGGGAGGCCGGGGACTCGGAGTTCCTCGCGTCCATGGGCATGGCACGGCGCGTGGCGCTGGCGCCTGCCGGCGTGCCGGTCGGCGCGGTCGGCGCCGCGCTGGTCGGGTCGAGGGAGGTCTGATGGAGGTCGTGATCGCGCCGGAGGCGCAGCTGGCGGCGCTGGCGGCCGATGCGGTGGAGCGGCTGCTGCGGGTCAAGCCGGCGGCGGTGCTGGGTCTGGCGACGGGGTCGAGCCCGCTGCGGGTGTACGACGAGCTGGCGCGCCGGCACACGGAGAACGGGTTGTCGTTCGCGGCGGCGCGGGGCTTCATGCTCGACGAGTACGTGGGCCTGCCGGCCGACCACCCGGAGCGGTACCGCACCGTCATCGAGCGGGAGATCGCCTCCCGGGTGGACTTCGCGCCGGGGGCGGTGCAGGGCCCGGACGGCCTGGCCGAGGACCTGGCGGCGGCGTGCGCGACGTACGAGGCGGCGATCGCCGATGCCGGCGGGGTGGACCTGCAGATCCTGGGGATCGGCACCGACGGGCACATCGGGTTCAACGAGCCGGGCTCGTCGCTGGCCAGCCGGACGAGGATCAAGACGTTGACGCGGCAGACGCGCGAGGACAACGCGCGGTTCTTCGGCGGCGACCTGGAGGCGGTGCCGCACCACTGCCTGACGCAGGGGCTGGGCACGATCATGTCGGCCCGGCACCTGGTGCTGCTGGCCACCGGCCGGCACAAGGCCGAGGCGGTGCACCAGCTGGTGGAGGGGCCGGTGAGCGCGATGTGGCCGGCGACGATCATGCAGCACCACCCGCACGCCACCGTCCTGGTCGACGACGCCGCCGCCGGCCGACTCCAGCTGGCCGACTACTTCCGGCAGACCTACGCCGACAAGCCCGCCTGGCAGACGATCTAGCGAGCGTCCGCGGCGTGCTTAGGATCGGACAGTGAGCGAGCCCCTTCCCCCCGTGCCCGGACCCGACGACGCGCCCGACACGGGCCGCGCCACCTCGGTGCTGGAGCGCGAGGAGGTCCGGGAGGAGCTCGAGCCCGGCGACCACGAGCGGTTCGCGCACTACGTGCGCAAGGAGAAGATCCTCGAGTCCGCCGTGAGCGGCAAGCCCGTCGTCGCGCTCTGCGGCAAGGTCTGGGTGCCGGGCCGCGACCCGTCCCGGTTCCCCGTGTGCCCCGTGTGCAAGGAGATCTACGAGGGGCTGCGCGGGCCGCAGGACGGTGACGACTCGGGCGGTTCGGGTGGCCCCGGCGGGTCCGGCGGCGGCCGGCGCGGCTGGTTCGGCGGCCGCGGCAAGTGAGCGCCCCGGACGAGATCCCGTCGTCCGGTCCCACCCCCTACAGCACGCACGCCTCGACGGCGGCGGCATCGCAGCTGCCACCGGCGTTCCCTGGTCGTGCGCCGTGGGGGACCGCGGACCGGCTGCGGGCCTGGCAGGCCGAGGCGATCGAGCAGTACCGGGCGGCCGCCCCGCGTGACTTCCTCGCGGTGGCCACGCCCGGCGCGGGCAAGACGACGTTCGCGCTGCGGATCGCCGCCGAGCTCCTGGCCTCGCGCGTGGTGCGCCGGGTCACCGTGGTGGCGCCGACCGAGCACCTCAAGCACCAGTGGGCGGATGCGGCGGCCCGCGTCGGGATCCGGATCGACCCCGGGTTCCGCAACGCGCAGGGCCGGCACGGGCACGGGTTCGACGGCGTCGCCGTCACCTACGCGCAGGTGGCCAGCCGGCCCGCGCTGCACGCGGCGCGCACCGCGGCGGCCCCGACGCTCGTCGTGCTCGACGAGGTGCACCACGGCGGCGACGCGCTGACCTGGGGCGACGCCGTCCGGGAGGCGTTCGAGGGGGCGACGAGACGACTCGCGCTCACCGGCACGCCGTTCCGCTCCGACACCGCCGCGATCCCGTTCGTCCGCTACGAGCCGGACGGCGAGGGCATCCGCCGCTCGGTGGCCGACTACTCCTACGGCTACGAGCAGGCGCTGCGCGACCACGTGGTGCGGCCGGTGATCTTCCTGTCCTACGGCGGGTCGATGCGGTGGCGCACGCGCGCCGGCGACGAGGTCGCGGCCCGGCTGGGGGAGCCGACGACGAAGGACGTCACCGCCCAGGCCTGGCGCACCGCCCTGGCGCCGGACGGCGAGTGGATCGGCTCGGTGCTCGCGGCGGCCGACCGCCGACTGACCGAGGTGCGCCGCACCGTCCCGGACGCCGGTGCGATGGTCATCGCCACCGACCAGGCCGACGCCCGGGCGTACGCCGGGCACCTCGCGCGGCTGACGGGGTCCTCGCCCACGGTCGTGCTGTCCGACGACGAGGGCGCGGGCGCCCGCATCGAGGAGTTCTCGGCCTCCGACGAGCGCTGGCTCGTGGCCGTGCGGATGGTGTCCGAGGGCGTGGACGTGCCACGGCTGGCGGTGGGCGTCTACGCGACGAGCGCCGCGACGCCGCTGTTCTTCGCCCAGGCGATCGGCCGGTTCGTCCGCGCCCGCAAGCGCGGCGAGACCGCGTCGGTGTTCCTCCCCAACGTGCCGCAGCTGCTGGCGCTGGCCAACTCGATGGAGGTCGAGCGCGACCACGCGCTGGACCGACCCGTCCCCGAGGGCGACTTCGTCCCCGAGGACGCGTTGCTCGCCGACGCCAACCGCGAGGAGCGGGCGTCCGACGAGGTCGGCGCCGACGGGGTCGTCGGCAGCTTCCAGGCGCTGGAGGCGCAGGCCTCGTTCGACCGGGTGCTGTTCGACGGCGACGAGTTCGGGCTCGAGGCGGCCGTCGGCTCGGACGAGGAGCTGGACTTCCTCGGCCTGCCCGGCCTGCTGGACGCCGACCAGGTGGCGACGCTGCTGCGCCAGCGCCAGGCCGACCAGCTGCGCGCCCGCCGCCGCGACCGGGCGGCCGACGCGACGGCCGTCGCGGAGGCCGAGCACCGCCGCCACGCGACGCTCCGCAAGGAGCTCTCGCAGCTGGTCTCCGCGTGGGCCCGGCGATCGGGCCAGCCGCACGGCGCGGTGCACGCCGAGCTGCGGCGCCGGTGTGGCGGGCCGGAGGTGGCCCTGGCGACCGCCGACCAGATCGAGGCGCGCGTGAGCATGCTGCGCGAGTGGTTCGTCGGGCGGGCCTGACCTGCGGCGACGGCGCCTCGGCGAGCGGGATCCGCGCGCACCTGCCAGGCTCGAGGGGCTGGACCCGGGCGGGACCGTCCCGGCGCCTTTCGTGGGGTAGACCCGGAAGGAGGCCGTCATGCCGGCCTGGCTTCTTCTCATCATCGTCGGAGTGGTGCTGCTGATCCTGGGCGTCGCCATCACGGCGGCGAAGTTCCTCATCTGGATCGGCATCGCCGTGCTGGTCGTCAGCCTGATCATGGGGCTGGCCAGACGCAGCCGCGTGTAGCGACGGCCGGCGGTGGCGCGTGACGCCCGGCGTCCGCGCCGCCGCCGGCAGGCCGCACGGCCGGACGGAGCCGCACGAGGGTCAGCGTCACCGTCGTCGCTCCGCGCGGCGGGGGGACAGAGCCGCTACAGGGTCAGCGTCACCGTCGGCAGGGCCGCCTCGTCGGACGACAGGCGCCGCGCGCCGCGCGGCAGCTCCTCGCGGGAGGCGTGGTGGCGGGCGGTGGCGGTGGCCACCCCGGCCACGCCGGTCCACCGCTCGTCGGGCACGCCGGCGGTCACCAGCGGCACGTGCAGCGGGCGCAGCGCCTCGTCGGGCTCCGTCCGCGCGCGCTCGCGCCACGCGCGCACCGTCGGTTCGGCGCCCGTGACGAGCACCTCCTCGGTGGCGCGCCCGTCCGGCCCGAGCCGGCGCGCGGCCGCCTTCAGGCCGCCGACGCTCGCCTTCGACTGCGACACCTTCGCGACCGGCTGCATGGTGCCGTCGGCCCGCTCGCGGCTGACGAGCTTGTAGACCATGCCGCACGTGGGCGCGCCCGAGCCCGTGACGAGCGACGTCCCGACGCCGTACGAGTCCACCGGCGCGACCGCGAGGGCGGCGATCGCGTACTCGTCGAGGTCGGAGGTGACGACGATCTTCGTGGCGTGCGCGCCGGCCGCGTCCAGCTGGGCGCGGACCTCCTGCGCCTGCACCGCCAGGTCGCCGGAGTCGAGACGCACCGCGCCCAGGCCGGGGCCGGCGATCTCGAGCGCGTGCTGCACGCCCTTCTTGACGTCGTACGTGTCGACCAGGAGCGTGGTGCCGACCCCCGCCTGCGCCACCTGCGAGGCGAAGGCGGACACCTCGTCGTCGTGCAGCAGCGTGAAGGCGTGCGCGGCGGTGCCGATCGTCGGGAGCCCGTAGCGGCGCCCCGCCTCGAGGTTGGAGGTGCCGACGAAGCCGCCGATGATCGCGGCCCGGGCGGCGGCCACCGCGGCGTCCTCGTGCGCGCGGCGCGCGCCCATCTCCAGCACCGGCCGGTCCACCGCGGCGCTCGTCATGCGGCTGGCGGCGGACGCCACCGCGGAGTCGTAGTTGAGGATCGACAGCACGAGCGTCTCGAGCAGCACCGCCTCGGCGAACGTGCCCTCGACCACCATGACGGGCGAGAGCGGGAAGAACGCCTCGCCCTCCGCGTAGCCGACGATGTCGCCGGTGAACCGGTAGTCCGCCAGCCAGGCGAGCGTCGGTTCGTCGACCACCCTCTCGTGCTCCAGCCATGCCAGCTCCGCCTCGCCGAAGCGGAAGTCGGCCAGCGCCTCGAGGACCCGGCCGGTGCCGGCGAGCACGCCGTAGCGGCGCCCGTGCGGCAGCCGGCGCGTGAACACCTCGAAGATGCAGCGCCGGTGCGCGGTGCCGTCGGCGAGCGCGGCCTGCAGCATCGTCAGCTCGTAGCGGTCGGTGAGCAGCGCGGTGCTCGGCGTCATGAGGCGAACCTAGCGCGGGCGGTGGCGGCACCGGTCGACGGCCAGGAGTGGCGGCGAACGGGCCGGGGGCGGGCGGTTAGGGTGGTCGGCGTGAACGGCGCACCGATCGGCATCTTCGACTCCGGCGTCGGGGGCCTGACCGTGGCCAGGGCGATCATCGACCAGCTGCCGCACGAGTCGGTGCTCTACCTCGGCGACACCCTCAACACGCCCTACGGGCCCAAGCCCCTGGCCGCCGTCCGCGCGTTCGCGCTCGCGGCGCTCGACGAGCTCGTCGAGGCCGGCGTGAAGATGCTGGTCATCGCCTGCAACACGGCCTCGTCGGCCATGCTGCGCGACGCGCGGGAGCGGTACACGGTGCGGCACGGCATCCCGGTGGTCGAGGTGATCCTCCCCGCCGCTCGTCGTGCGGTCGCCGCGACCCGGAACGGGAAGGTCGGCGTCATCGGCACCCGCGCCACGATCGACTCCCGGGCGTACGACGACGCCTTCGCCGTGTCGCAGGTCCAGCTCGTCTCACGGGCGTGCCCACGCTTCGTCGAGCTTGTCGAGGCGGGCCAGACGAGCGGGCCGGAGGTGCTGGCCGTCGCCCACGAGTACCTCGACCCGGTGCGGGACGCGGGCGTCGACACGCTCGTGCTCGGCTGCACGCACTACCCGCTGCTCACCGGCGCGATCTCCTACGTCATGGGCGAGGACGTCACGCTCGTCTCCTCCTCGGAGGAGGCCGCCAAGGACGTGTACCGCACGCTCGTCGCGCACGACCTGGCGCGGAGCTCGTCGGCCGGAGACCCGACGCACCGGTTCCTCGCCACGGGCGACCCGGTCTCGTTCGCGACGCTGGCGCGCCGGTTCCTCGGGCCCGAGGTGGACCGGGTGGAGTCCCTGGCGGCGATCCGGTGAGGCTCGTCGTCCTCGGCTGCGCGGGCTCCTTCCCGTCCGCCGCCTCGGCGTGCTCGGCGTACCTCGTCCAGGCGGACGACGAGGCCGGCCGCACCTGGACCGTGCTCCTCGACCTCGGCAACGGCGCGCTGGGGCCGTTGCAGCGGTACGGCGACGTCGCCGCGCTCGACGCGATCGGGCTGAGCCACCTCCACTCCGACCACGTCGCCGACATGGCGGTGCTGTCGGTGGCCCGCCGGTACCGGCCCTCCGGCCCCCTGCCGGCGCTCCCCGTGTGGGGGCCGACGGGGACGGCCGCGCGGCTGGTGGAGCTCGCGGGGGACGACGACCCCGCGGCGAGCACCGACGGGCAGTTCGACGTCCACACGTGGGACCCGGCCGCGCCCGTGGTCGTCGGGCCGATGACGTTGACGCCCGTGGCGATGACCCACTCGGTGCCGTGCTTCGGCGTGCGCGTGACGGGACCCTCGGAGGGCGCCGCGGACCGGTCGGTGACGGTGGCGTACACGGGTGACACCGATGCGGGCGCCGGCCTCGACGCCCTGGCCACCGACGCCGACCTGCTGCTGGCCGAGGCGGCGTTCCACGAGGGGCGCGACGACGCGTTCCGCGGCATCCACCTGACGGCGCGGCGGGCCGGGGAGGCCGCTGCCCGTGGCGGCACCCGCCACCTGGTGCTGACGCACCTGCCGGCGTGGAACGACCCCGCCGCCACGGAGGCCGAGGCCCGTGCGGTGTACGACGGCCTGACGACGCTCGCCGCCCCCGGCGACCGCTTCTACCTGTAGTCGCCGCCGGATCGCCGGCTGCCCCCTGATTCGCCGAGCGCCGCAGTCGTCGTCCGAGTGCCGGTGACGTTGCGGTGGCGCTCGGTGCATGAGTGCGGCGCTCGAGGGTGCCCGGCACGGGCCTGTGGATGGGTGGCGAGTGGGCCGGGCGCGCGGTGGCAGCGTGCGGGCATGCTCGAGACCTTGCGCAGCGCCGGACTCCTCATCGCCGCCGGGGACCCCGGATCGAGGGGCGTCGTCGACACCAGCGCCCTCATCCGCGCGGAGGCTCGCGGACAGGTGCGCCGCATCCGCCGCGGCGCGTACGTCGGGGTCGACCACTGGGCGTCGCTCGACGAGGTGGCGCGTCACGTCCTTGCCGTTCGCGCGGCGCTCGCCTCGCAGCCGGGCGCGACCGTCTCGCACTGGTCGGCTGCGGCTGTTCTCGGGCTCCCGCTCGTCGGCCGACGAGACGTGGACGTGCACCTGACCATCGCGCCGTCGAGCGGCGGGCGCTCGACCCCGGGCGTGCGCCGCCATCAGGTCGCCGCGCGCGCCAATGCCCACGTCGTCGACGGGATCCGCGTGACCCCCGTGGCCCGGACGCTGGTGGACCTCGCACGGGACGCCGGCGTGCTGGCAGCAGTCGTCGCGGGGGATGCCGCGCTGCACGCGGCCCGGGTCACGGCGGGTGATCTGGCCGCCGAGGTCGCGCCGCTCGGCCGGTGCCGCGGCGTCCGTGCCGCGCGCCGCGCGGTCGCCCTGATGGACCCGTCGGCGGAGTCCCCGGGCGAGTCGCTGAGTCGTGTCCGGATGGCGGAGCTGGGCATGCCGCCGCCCGTGCTCCAGCACGAGCTCCGCGACGCCGACGGCTTCGTCGCGCGCGTCGACTTCTGGTGGCCACGGCTCGGTGTCGTCGGTGAGTTCGACGGGCGGGCGAAGTACGGCCTGGCGGGTGATCTGACCGCGGCCGGCGAACGCCTGTGGCAGGAGAAGCTCCGCGAGGACCGCCTTCGTGCGCTCGGGCTCACCGTGGTGCGCTGGACCTGGGACGACGCCTGGCGTGGCGAACCGATGGCCCGCCTGCTCCGCGCGGGCGGCGTCCGGTAGGTGCGCGCGTCGAGCGCCGGTGTCCTTCACCGAGCGCCGCACTCGTTTCCATGGCGCTCGGTGAACGAGTGCGGCGCTCGGCGAATCGCGGCGGGCCGTGGGAGGGGAGGGGGAGGGGCGGTGTGCCGGCGCCGTGGCGGGCGGCCGACGGCGGGCGGGGGTGTCCGGGGCGGCCGATAGGCTCGGTGGCATGAGTCAGTCGCCCGCAGGGCTTCGCGTCGACGGGCGGCGGCCCGACGAGCTGCGTCCCGTCGCCATCACCCGCCACTACCTCGACGCCGGCGAGGGCAGCGTCCTCGTCGAGTTCGGCGGCACCACGGTGCTCTGCGTCGCCAGCTTCACCGAGGGGGTGCCGCGGTGGAAGAAGGGCTCCGGCGAGGGCTGGGTGACGGCCGAGTACGCGATGCTGCCCCGCGCGACGAGCACGCGCTCCGAGCGGGAGTCGGTCAAGGGCCGCGTCGGCGGGCGCACCCATGAGATCTCGCGCCTCGTCGGGCGCAGCCTGCGGGCGATCATCGACATCGCGGCGCTGGGCGAGAACACGGTCGTGCTCGACTGCGACGTGCTCCAGGCCGACGGCGGCACGCGCACCGCGTCGATCACGGGCGCGTACGTGGCGCTCGCGGACGCCGTGGCGTGGGCGGCGACCCGGGGGCTCGTGCGGGCCGGCGCCGACGTGCTGCACGACTCGGTGTCGGCGGTCAGCGTCGGCATCATCGACGGCGTGCCGATGCTCGACCTGCCCTACGTCGAGGACGTCCGCGCCGAGACCGACATGAACGTCGTCGTCACGGGCGCCGGCCGGTTCGTCGAGGTGCAGGGCACCGCAGAGCACGCGCCCTTCGACCGCGACGAGCTGAACGCCCTCCTCGACCTCGCCCTCGGCGGCAACGCCCGCCTCGCGGCGCTGCAGGCCGAGGCGCTGGCCGCCGCCCCCGGCACCCGCGTCAGCACGACGACGGGCGAGGCGTGACCGACCCTCGGCTCGTGCTGGCGACGCACAACCGGCACAAGCTCGGCGAGCTGCGCGCGATCCTCCACCCCGCGCTGCCCGGCCTGGACCTTGAGGCGGTCGTCACCGCGGGCGACCTCGGCGTGAGCGATCCCCGCGAGGACGGCGTCACCTTCGAGGAGAACGCCCTGATCAAGGCCCGTGCCGTGGCTCGCGCGACGGGCCTGCCGGCGGTGGCGGACGACTCCGGCCTGGCCGTCGACGTCCTCGGGGGCGCCCCCGGCATCTTCTCGGCGCGCTGGGCGGGGCGGCACGGCGACGACAAGGCCAACCTCGACCTGCTCCTCGCGCAGCTCGCGGACATCGAGGAACCGCACCGGGGTGCCCGCTTCGTCTGCGCCGCCGCGCTGGTCACCCCGGACGGCGTGGAGGTCGTCGAGCACGGCGCCCTCGTCGGCACGCTCGCGGCGGCACCTCGCGGCCGCAACGGGTTCGGCTACGACCCGGTCCTCGTCCCGCTGGGCGACACCCGCACGTGCGCGGAGCTGGCGCCCGACGAGAAGAACGCGATCAGCCACCGCGGGCAGGCGTTCCGCGCGCTCGTCCCCGCGGTGACGCGGGCGCTGGGCGGCTGATGACCGGCGCGGACCCGGCACAGGTCCAGCTGGTCGCCGAGCACGTGACGTTCGGCTACCCGGGTCGCGTCGTGCTCGACGACCTCGACCTCGTCGTGCCCGCCGGGACCCGGCTGGGGCTGGTGGGGGAGAACGGCGCGGGCAAGACGACGCTGCTCCGCGTCCTCGCCGGCGAGCTGGCGCCGCAGCGCGGCGAGGTGCGCCGGCAGGGCACGCTCGCGGTCGTCGAGCAGGAGCTCGAGGCTCCGGACGGCGCCACGATCGACGACGTCCTCGAGCGCTCGCTCGCGGCCGCCCGCACCGCGTCCGACGAGCTGGCGGCCGCGATCGCGGTGTTCGACCACGAGGCGGGCGACACCGGCTGGCTCGCGGCCGCCGTCGCGCGCTACGAGCACCTGGCCGCCTGGGACGCGGACCGCCGCGCCGACGAGGCGCTGACCAGGTTCGGCGCCCCGCGCGACCCGGGCAGGGAGCTCGCCACGCTGTCCGTCGGCGAGCGTTACCGCGTGCGCCTGGCCGCGCGGATCAGCGAGCGCGCCGACCTGCTGCTGCTCGACGAGCCGACGAACCACCTCGACGACGCCGGCGTGGCCTACCTCACGGCGCAGCTGCGCGACTGGCCGGGCGCACTGGTCGTCGTCACGCACGACCGCCAGCTGCTCGACGACGTCATGACCGGGATCCTCGACCTCGACCCTGCGATGGACGGGCGCCCCGCGCTCTACGGCGCGACCCGCTACGCCGACTACCGGTTCGCCAAGGACCAGATGCTGCGGCGCTGGCGGGCGCGGTACCGGATGGAGCGCAAGAAGGCAGGGGCGCTCGCCGAGCGGCTCGACGAGTCCTACGAGGGGCTGTCCGACGCGTGGCGCCCGCCGAAGGGCAGCCAGGGCCACCGTCGGGCCACGCGGGCGCGCTCGCAGGTGAAGACCGTGGACCGGCGCATCCAGAAGCTGGAGGCCGAGGCGGTCGCGGTGCCGGTGCCGCCCCCGGCGATGGCGTTCCCCGACCTGCCGGCGACGCCACGCGTCTACACCGGCGGGCCTCTGCTCGACGTGCGGGCCCCGCGCGTCCGCGGCCGCCTCGACCTGCCGGGTCGCCGCATCGCGCTGCCGCCGTGCGGCCGGCTGCTCGTCACGGGCCCCAACGGCTCGGGCAAGTCGACGCTGCTGGCCGTGCTGGCAGGCTCGCTCGTGCCGGACCGCGGGACCCGCGCGGTGGCGCCGGGCACCCGGCTCGGCGTGCTCGTCCAGGAGCGGGACGACGAACCCGCGGGCTCGTCGTTCGACGCGTACGCGAGCCACGCGCTGCGGCTCCTCGACGCCGGGGCGCTCGACCCCGACGAGCTGGTCCCCGTGGCGGCGCTGGGGCTCCTGTCGGAGGAGGACCTCGACCGTCCGCTCGGCGACCTCTCGGTGGGCCAGCGCCGCCGCTTCGAGCTGGCACGGGCGCTGCTGCACGCGCCGCACGTGCTCGTCCTCGACGAGCCGACGAACCACCTGTCCGTCGCGCTGGTCGACGAGCTGACGGCGGCGCTGCGCGCCACCAGCGCGGCCGTCGTCGTCGCCACGCACGACCGGAAGATGCGCGCCGACCTGGCCGACTGGCCGCACCTCGACCTCGGCTGACCGGCCGGGGTGTCCTACGGCATGCGGCCGACCCAGGCCATCGCCTGGCGCAGCAGCAGGCCCCGCCCGCCCGCCATCTCCACCTGCGCGGTGTCGGCGCACGCCTCCTCCGGTGTGAGCCAGGCGAGGTCGAGGGCGTCCTGCTGCGGGCGGCAGTCGCCGAGCATCGGCACCACGTAGGCGAGCGACACCGCGTGCTGCCGCGGGTCGTGGTACGAGGTCACGCCGAGCGTCGGCAGGTACTCGGCGACGGTGAACGGCTGCGGCGAGGACGGGATCTGCGGCAGCGCCATCGGGCCGAGGTCCTTCTCGATGTGCCGCAGCAGGGCGTCGCGCACCCGCTCGTGGAACATGACGCGTCCCGAGACCAGGTCGCGGGTCATCGCGCCCGAGCCCGTGACGCGCAGCAGCAGGCCGACGGCGATGACGTCCCCGCTGTCGTCCACGCGCACCGGGACGACGTCGACGTACAGCATCGGGAGCGTCGCCCGGGCCTGGGCGAGGTCGCGCTCGGAGAGCCAGCCGGAGGGTTGCTCCGGTTCCCCCGGGTCGCTCGGGAACTCGAAGGTGTCGGTCACCGTGCTGTTCTACCGTGAGGCGGGCACGGCCGGGAGGGCGGCGCGCACGACGAGATGCGGAATAGCCGCGGGGCCCGGCGCGCTGAAGAGGCGAGTACCACGGAACCGAGGAGAGCAACCGTATGGCCACCACCATCCTGACCGGCGACACGATCGGCGCCACCGTCAAGGACAACGACATCGTGCTCGTCGACTTCTGGGCTACCTGGTGCCCGCCCTGCCGGATGTTCGGCCCGATCTTCGAGCAGGCGTCCGAGAAGCACGAGGGCATCGTGTTCGGCAAGGTCGACACGGACGCCGAGCAGGAGCTCGCGGCGGAGCTGCAGATCACGTCGATCCCGACGCTGATGGCGTTCCGCGACGGGATCCTCGTCTACAACCAGCCCGGCGCGCTGCCCGCCCCCGCGCTGGAGCAGGTGATCAGCGCCGTGAAGGACCTCGACATGGACGAGGTCCGCAAGCAGATCTCCGAGCGGGAGACCGCCAAGGCCTGACCGGCCGATCAGCCGCGAACGCCCTGCCCCGGTGACGGGGGCAGGGCGTTCGTCGTGCGGGGGGTCAGAGGCGGTCGGTCGCCGGGGCGTGCTCCACGACGTCGTTGTGCTCGTCGACCACGACGACGATCGGCCTGTGCTCGTGGGCCTCGGCGTCGCTCATCACGCCGTAGGCGATGACGATCACGCGGTCGCCGACCGTCACCAGGTGGGCGGCGGCACCGTTGATCTTGACGTCACGCGCCCCGCGCGGGCCGGGGATCGCGTAGGTGGTCAGGCGCGCGCCGTTGTCGATGTCGAGGACGTCCACCTGCTGGTTCGCCAGGATGTCCGCGGCCTCCATGAGGTCCGGGTCGATCGTGATGGAGCCGACGTACTCGAGGTCGGCCTGGGTCACGGTGGCCCGGTGGATCTTCGACAGCATCATGGGGCGTTGCAGCGTGCTCACACCCACGATCCTAGGCGCGGCGGCGCGGGTCGCCGTGGTGCGGGAGACGGGACTCGAACCCGCACGCCCTCTCGGGCACCAGGACCTAAACCTGGCGTGGCTACCGTTTCACCACTCCCGCGCGGCCGATTGTCTCAGGAGGTGGCGACCGGCAGGCCGAGGTCGGCCAGCAGGCGCCCGACGTGCCCGGTGGCGCGCACGTTGTACTGCGCCAGCTCGACGTGGCCGTCCGGGTCGACGACCACCGTCGAGCGGATCACGCCGGTGATGAGCCGCCCGTAGAGGGTCTTCTCGCCCCAGGCGCCCCATTCCTCGAGCACCGCGTGGTCCTCGTCGGAAAGCAGCGGGTACTGCAGGGTCTCGTCGGCCGCGAACGACGCGAGCCGCGCCGGGCTGTCCGGCGAGACGCCGACGAGCCGGTAGCCGGCGGCCGCCAGGACTGCGGACGCGTCGCGGAAGTTCACCGCCTCCAGGGTGCAGCCCGGGGTGCCGGCGGCGGGGTAGAAGTACACGATGACGTGCGTCCCCCGCAGGTCGGACAGCGTGACGGACCCGCCGTCCGCGGTGGGCAGGGTGAAGTCGGGGGCGAGGTCGCCGGCGGTCAGTCGCGGCACGGGGACTCCTCGGGGAAGGGCCGTTTTCGACCAGCCTAGGGGGTGCGGGTACGGTCCCGTCTGTGACCGCCTCGACCGACCCGGCGCACGACGAGCTGCCGATCCGGATGCTCAACGACAGGGTGCTCGTCGCCGTCGACGGCGAGGCGGCCGAGCGGCGTTCGGCCAGCGGGATCGTCATCCCCGCGACCGCCGCGGTCGGTCGCCGGCTGGCGTGGGCGAGGGTCGTGGCGGTGGGCCAGCACGTGCGCCAGGTGGCCGTCGGCGACCGCATCCTGTTCGACCCCGAGGACCGGGCCGAGGTGGAGCTCGCGGGCGACACCTACCTGCTGCTGCGGGAGAAGGACGTGCACGCCGTGGCCGAGCCCCACGGCGAGGGGCAGGGCACGGGGCTGTACCTGTGACCAGCGGTTTCGCGTCGGTCGACCGGGGCTGGTAATCTTCTTCACCGCGCACCGCTAGCTCAACTGGCAGAGCAGCTGACTCTTAATCAGCGGGTTCAGGGTTCAAGTCCCTGGCGGTGTACCACTCACGAGGCCGTCGTCCGTTCCGGATGGCGGCCTTCGTCATTCCGTGCTGGACGGGTCGGGCGGCAGCACGTCGGCGGCCTGAGCGGTGGTCCAGACGGTCCGGGCCAGCGGGTCGCGGGTGAACCGCACGCCCGCGGCACGGTCCGCGTGCTGCACCAGGCGGTACACCCCGATGCCGATGAGGACGCCGCCGACGAGGACGAGGCTCCAGCCGAGGAACGCACCGCCCTACGCTGGGCCGGTGCACCTCGCCGCCCGCGCCACCGCCGACGGCACCCCCAACGCCCTCGCGGTGGCCCGGGCGGAGCTGCGGGCCAGGGGCGTCGATGTCCTCGACCTCACCGACTCCAACCCCACCCGCCACGGCCTGACGCACCCCGGCGTGCTGGAGGCGGTGCGGCGGGCCACGTCGCGCGCGGGTCGCTACGCGCCGGACCCCCGGGGGCCGGTCGTCGCGCGGGAGGCCCTGGCCGCCCGGTTCGGCGGCGGTCCCGACGACTACTTCCTCACCGCCAGCACGTCCGAGGCGTACGGCTGGCTGCTGACGCTCCTGGCGGACCCCGGTGAGACCGTCGCGATCCCGGCACCCGGCTACCCGCTCGTCGAGCCGCTCGCCCGCCTCGCGGCGGTCCGGACCACCGAGTACCCGCTGCACTACGTGCACCCCTACGGTTGGTCGACGGACACCACGGCGCTGGCCCGGGTGGCCGCGCGCGACGAGGTTCGCGGGGTCGTCGTCGTCAACCCGGGCAACCCGACGGGCGCCTACGTGGCCGACGACGAGCGCGCCCCGCTCGTCGAGGCCGCGCGGGCCGGGGGAGCGGCGCTGGTCTCCGACGAGGTCTTCGGCCCCTTCCACCTCGACGGCCGGCCGCGCACCCTCGCCGGCGAGGAGCGCGTGCCGACGTTCGCGCTCGACGGGCTGTCCAAGCTCCTGTGCGCGCCGCAGCTCAAGCTCGGCTGGGTGCGGGTGTCCGGGCCGCACGACGAGGCCGCGGCGGCTGTCGCCGCGCTGGAGACCATCGCCGACACGTATCTGTCGGTGGGGGCGCCGGTCGCCCTGGCGCTGCCGGACCTGCTCGCCCTGGCGGACGACGCGGTGGCGGCGACCCGCGAACGGCTCGTCGGGAACCTCGCCACCGCCCGCGCCCTGCTCGACGACGGCGGCTGGCGCGTGCGCCGCTGCGAGGGCGGCTGGACCGTGCTGGTCGACGCGCCGCGGTGGCGGCCCGACGACGAGCTCGCCCTCCACCTGCTGCGCGAGGCCCACCTGTCCGTGCACCCCGGCTGGTTCTACGACCTGCCGACGCCGGGTGCCCTCGCGCTGTCCCTGCTGCCGGAGCCCGCGGCCTTCGCCGAGGGGTGCCGACGGCTTCGCGCCGCCGTGGACGCCCTCGGCGCCTGAGCGCCGGACGCCTTCCCCGGCCTCGTCGGGCGCCTAGGTACGCTTCCCGGGTGACGACGCCGCCTTCCGGATCAGCCCGACTGGCGCTCGCGACCTGCGCGGAGCTGCCCGACCTCGACCCCGACGACCAGCTGCTGCGCGACGAGCTCGTCGGGCGTGGCATCCCCGTCGACGTCGCCGTGTGGGACGACCCGACGATCGACTGGGCGTCGTACCAGCACGTCGTCGTGCGCAGCACCTGGGACTACACCGAGCGCCAGGCGCAGTTCGTCGACTGGACGCGCCGCGTGGAGCAGACGAGCGAGCTGCTCAACCCCGCCGACGTCATCGCCTGGAACACGGACAAGACCTACCTGGCGGACCTCGAGGAGCGCGGGCTGCCGATCGTGCCGACGATCTGGCTCGACCCGGCCACCAACATGACGTCCCGCGCCATCAACTCGCGGCTGCCGGCGTTCGGCGAGTTCGTCATCAAGCCGACCATCAGCGCCGGCTCGCGCGACACCGGTCGCTACGACGCCTCCGCCACGCAGCAGCGGATGCTCGCGATCACCCACGCCAAGAACCTCATGGCCGTCGGCCGGCACGTCATGCTGCAGCGCTACCTGCGGGGGGTGGACACCGTGGGGGAGACCGGGCTGGTGTTCCTCGACGGGGTCTTCAGCCACGCGGTGCGCAAGAGCGCGCTGCTCTCCGGGCCGTTCCGCCCGGCCGACCTCGACGGCGCGCTCTACCGCGGCGAGGTCATCGCCCCGCGTGAGCCGAGCGCCGAGGAGCGCGAGGTCGGCGGCCGCGTGGTCGAGGCGCTCGCCGACATCTTCCCCGGGGCCCGGCAGCCGTTCCTGTACACGCGCGTGGACGTCATCCCGGACGAGGAGGGGAAGCCGGTGATCCTCGAGGTCGAGCTGACCGAGCCGTCGCTGTTCTTCCAGCACGGCCCCGGCTCGGCGGAGCGCGCCGCCGACGCCATCGCCGCCCGGCTCTGACCGCGTTCTGCGCGGACCCCGCGGGCCGTTACACTTCTCGTCGGCCCGCCGCTGCGGCGGTCCGTGGTGGCTGTAGCTCAGTTGGTAGAGCACCTGGTTGTGGTCCAGGGGGTCGCGGGTTCAAGTCCCGTCAGCCACCCCATCCAAGGCGTCGACCCCACGGTCGGCGCCTTGTCGGTTCTCGGCGCTACCGTGCCCGCATGGCTATCGAGGTGGTTCCCGCCACAGCCGAGCGCTTCGCCGACGTGGCGACGATCGTCGGGCCCCCCGTCCCCGGCGGGCAGGCGTGCTGGTGCCTGGCCAACCGGCTCCGGTCGCCCGAGCGGTCGGCGCTCGGTCCGGGCGGCCAGGAGGCCTACGTCCGAGACCTGTGCAGCCGCGACCTGGCGCCGGGTCTCCTGGCGTACGACAAGGGTCTCGCCGTGGGGTGGGCGGGCGTGGCACCGCGCTCGGAGCTCTTCGCGTTCCGACGCGGTGGGCGGGTCCCGTGGATCGACGAGCGCCCGGTGTGGTCGGTGTTCTGCTTCCGCGTGCTGGGCGGCCACCGGCGACAGGGCGTCGCGAGCGCACTGCTCGCCGGCGGGGTCGAGTTCGCCCGCGGACACGGCGCCCCAGCCCTCGAGGGCTATCCGGTGGACAACGCCGGCGCCCGGATCAACGCGTCCGGGGGCTACGTCGGTACCCGCTCGATGTTCGAGAAGGCGGGCTTCAGCAAGATCTGCGACACCGACTCGGTCTCGGCCGGCGCGCCGCGTGTGCTCATGCGACTGGACTTCGGCTGACCTTGCCTACGCGGGCTGGGTGCCGGCGACCGAGGTCTCGACGATCTGGGCGGCGATCGCCTTGGCGGTGGCCGAGTCGGGGCCGGGCTCCGGCGGCATGAGGGCGGCGCGGTAGTAGCGCAGCTCGTCGATGCTCTCGAGGATGTCGGCCAGCGCACGGTGGCCGCCGCGCTTGGTGGGGGCGTTGAAGTACACGCGCGGGTACCAGCGGCGGGCGAGCTCCTTGATGCTCGACACGTCGATGATCCGGTAGTGCAGGTGCCCGACCAGCTCCGGCATGTCACGGTCCAGGAACGTCTTGTCCGTGCCGACCGAGTTGCCGGCGAGCGGCGCCTTCCCGGCGTCCGGGACCCATCGGCGCACGTACTCGACGACGACCCGCTGCGCCTCGTCGAGCGTCATGCCGGCGGCCAGCTCCTCGAGGAGGCCCGACGAGGTGTGCATCGCGCGCACGTAGTCGTTCATCTGCGCGAGGGCTTCCGCCGGCGGTGCGATGACGACGTCGATCCCGCCGTCGAGCGCACGCAGCTCGGAGTCGGTGACGATCACGGCGACCTCGACCAGGGCGTCGGCCACGAGGTCCAGCCCGGTCATCTCGCAGTCGATCCAGACGATCCGGTCGCTGGTCCCGTTGGCGGCGGTGCTGGTCACGACGTCAGCCTACGGCGAGCCGACGAGACGTCAGCCCGGCGAAGGTCCGTCCGTGGGCTCGTCGGCCCCCGAACCCGGTCCGGGGACGGTGCTGGCCACGCCGGCGGCCGCCGTCGCCAGGACGCCCGCCGCGACGGCGACCCACACCCGCACGCCGGGGAGGGACCCCGCCCAGACCAGGGCGCCGAGCGCCGCGACGCCGACGACGACGCCGAGCGCCAGCCACAGCGCCGCGCGCCGGGCCCAGCGCAGCGCGACGTCCGCGCGCTCGCGCGGGGTCAGCCGGGTGCGGTGACGAGCCATGTGCGCCCGGGGAGACTCGAACTCCCAACCAGCGGATTAGAAGGCCGCTGCTCTATCCATTGAGCTACGGGCGCGGGGGATGGGGAATCAGCTGGGGCGACCCTAGGGCGAAACCAGGGAGAACCTCGGTCCGTTCGGCCATCAACGGGCAAGGCTACCGGGGTGCGCCCCGGGGCACGTTCGCTGCTGAGCGGAGTGGCTCGGGCGGGAGGCCGAGCGCTGGTGACCGACCAACCAGGCACGCACCTGTCAGGAGCACGTTGGCCGGTGTCAACCGTCGGCGAGGCTGAGCAAGTCTCGTTGCGGAAGAGGGAGCACCCGGCGACTGTCGACGGCATCATGACGTCAGGCGGGGCCGGCAAGGCCGGTGACAGGAGATGTCTCGCGGCACCCGACTCCCGCTCCGTCTGGCCCTGAGGAGTGCTTGGCATGGAGCGGCAGCGACAGCGGCTCAGCCCGGATCCATTCGTCATCCCCGGCCAGGTCGCTGCCGCTCCGGTGGCGCCGCTGCACGGAGAGGGCTTCGTGGCGTGCATGGGGTTCTTCCGCGCCTCAACGGAAGGACTCGTCGTCCACCTCGAGGTCCTGGCCCTGCGAGCGGCTCAGCTCGGAGACCTGGCTGGCTTGGGCGCCCCCGGGCGCCCAAGCCTGTCCCTGTGGGCGGAGGGCGGCGGACAGGTCGTGCTGTCGAACATCGTCTCGGGCCACGAGGGTTACCCCGACAGCAGTCAGCCTGTGGTCCGAGCCACGTTCGAGCTGTGGCTGCCTTGGGACCTGTCACAGCCCGATGCTCTCGAGCCGGACATCGTCCTCGCCTGGCCCGAGCGCACGAAGGACGTTCGTCGCGTCCACCTCACGGTTGTCCAGCTGCGCGAGGCCGCGCAAGCCGCTCTCCAGCTGCCCACCGACGGGTCATGAAGGCCGACTCGTTCGGAGGTCTCACAAACACCGTCGGCTCGAACCGCCGTGTCAGGCTCCGGCGGCGCTTGGCGGCCTGGAACGGCCCCGCGCGGACCTCGCCGCGCGCGGGCCTGCCGCCAGTGCGAGTCTGCAAGGCATGGACGACACGGTGCGTGCGTCGGCGGCCAGGGCACAGCGCAGCCCCGCCGTGGAGAAGGGCGCACGGCTGGGCTACGCCGCGAGCGGGCTGCTCCACCTGCTGTTGGGCTGGCTGGCGCTGCAGCTGGTCCTCGGGCACGCGGCGACCGCGGACCAGACCGGGGCGCTGGCAGCGCTTGCCGCGACCGGCCTGGGCAAGGCACTGCTCTGGATCCTGCTCGTCGGCTTCGTCCTGCTCGCCGTATGGCAGCTCGCCGAGGCCGTCGCCCGCCGCGGTCGGAAGCGCGTCACCCCGGCCGCGAAGGCCGTCGTCTACCTGGCCCTGGGGTGGATGGCGTTCCGCGTGCTGCACGGCGCGGCGACGAGCGGGAACCAGCAGTCCGCCGGCACGGCGGCCACGCTGATGTCGCACCCGGGCGGACGCCCCGCCGTGGGGGTGGTGGGCGTGCTGATCGTCGGCGTCGGCCTGCACCACCTGGTCAAGGGCTTCGGCGCGCGATTCCTCGCCGACCTGCGCGAGCACCCCGGGCGCTGGGTCGTCGCCGCTGGGCGCCTCGGCTACGTCGCCAAGGGCATCGCGCTGCTGCTGGTCGGCGGGCTCTTCGTGACGGCGGCGGTCACGGCGGATCCGCAGAAGGCCCAGGGGCTCGACGGTGCGCTGCGGACGCTGCTCCGGCTTCTGCTGGGCCGGTTGGCGCTGACCGTGGTCGCCGTCGGGTTCGCCGCGTACGGCGTCTACTCGTTCGCGCGGGCCCGCTACGCGCGCGTCTGAGTCGGCAGCGGGCGGTCGTCGGTGACGGCCGTCGGCGCGTCGAGCCGGCGCAGGCTCGCGTACGCCAGGCCGGCGCACACGGCACCGACGAGGAGGCCGACGACCACATCCGTCACGTGGTGCATGCCGCGGTAGAGCCGTGAGTAGCCGACCCCGAGGGGCACGAGCACGCACACCACGGTCACGACGACCCTCAGCCACCTGATGTGGATCCGCTGGGCGAGGAGCGCGAGGCTGAACCAGAGGGCGGTGGCGGCGCCGGTGTGGCCGCTCGGGAAGCTCGACGTTGGCGGGGCCTGGTCCAGGTGGGAGACATCGGGCCGTGGGCGCCTGACGATCGCGGTGGTGCCGAGGAAGACGGCCAGCTCGAGCACGACGGCGATCCCGGGGACGATCGCCCACCACCACCGGCGGCTCCACCACCACACCAGCACGATCGCCAGCACCGCGCTGAGCATGATGATCAGGGTGCTGCCGGCGAGGGTGCCGAAGGCGGTCAGCCGGTCCATCGTCGGCGTCCGGCCCGCGGCCAGGGAGCTGTTGACCGCCCGCTCGGCTGGCAGTCCGTGCAGCGGGCCGGTGATGACCAGGCCGATGCCGAGGACCAGCGCGAAGAGCGCGACCGTAGGGAGCGCGGCACGGAACAGGACGTCCCGCGTGACCCGGCGGGGGCTCGGCTCGGCGCCGTGGTCCGCAGGGGTGGCCACCGTGGCCGGGCGCAGGGTGGCCCGAGCGGCGGGCGCCGCGGCTCGGGGCTCGTCCGTCCGGGCCGGACCCGTCGCTGCTCCGGGTTCGCCCGGTGGGGCCGGGGCGGCCCGGACGTCGTCGTCCGCGGGCGCGGCCGGCCCGCGCCCGAGGTATCCCAGCGCCGAGCCGAGCGCGACCGCGCCGCCCAGCAGGTAGCCACCGAGGACGTCCGAGGGGAAGTGGACGCCGAGCAGCACCCGGTCGAGCCCGACGACGAGGGCGCCCGTGACGGCCACCGCCGTGGCGACGGCGCGCCCGCGGCGCCGCCACAGCGGCCACAGCAGGACGAGGAGCGCGATCGCCGCGACCGTGGTGTTCGTGGAATGGCCGGACGGGAAGCTGTAGCCCGGGAGATGGGTGACGGCATCCTCGACCACGGGGCGGGCGCGCCCGACCAGCTGCTTCACGAGATTCCCCAGCGCCCAGCCGATCGCGACGGTGATCACCGCCCACACGGCGCGGGTGCCCAGCCCGCGCCGTCGCCACGCCCACAGGCAGACGAGCCCGACGACGGCGTTCACGCCGAGGGGCAGGAACGCCGCCTGCACGACGAGCAGCACGGAGCGCAGCGTGCCGCTGCTCCGCGTCACGGACGTCGCGGCGCGGACGGCCGCCTCGTCGGCGGCCAGCACGGCCGGCACCCCGACGCGGACGACGAACGCCAGCGCCGCGACCGGGACGGCGAACAGGAGCGAGAAGCCGACGGCTCGCAGCAGCCGCTGCCGACGGGACGGTGACGCGGGGGTCATCCGTGCACGCTAGGGGTCGGGTCGGAAGGGCGCGCGGCGAAGCGTCTGTCAGCCGGCCGCCGGCTCGTCGGGCGCCAGGGCGCGGCGAACCTCGTTGACGATCCGCGCCATCGCCTCCTCGGCGGCCGCCGGGTCGCCGTCCCGCACGGCCGCCGCGACGGCCTCGTGCGCCGCCAGCGCCTCCTCCTCGGGATGCGGGGGCATGAGGCCGTGCTCGGTGCGCCCGCGCAGCACCTCGGCGACCACGTCGGTCAGGGCCGCGAACATCTCGTTTCCGCAGGTCCGCAGCAGCCGTGCGTGGAACTCGATGTCGAGGTCCATGAACTCGGCGAGCCGGCCCGCCTCGCCCAGCTCGCGCATCCGGGCCGTCATGAGGACCAGCTCGGCGCCGTCACGCCGGCCGACGACCGCGGCGGCGGCACGCGCCGCGATCGGCTCGACGGCGATCCGCAGCTCGGTCAGCGTGCGCAGCTGCCCGGCCCGCTGCGGGCCGTCGAGCCGCCAGCGGATGAGGCGCGGCGCGTAGACGTCCCAGTCGGCCCGCGGGCGGACGACGAGCCCCACGCGCCGGCGCGACGTGATGAGGCGCATCGACTCCAGCATCCGCATCGCCTCGCGGGCGACCGTGCGGGAGACGCCGAACCGTGATCCGATCTGTTCCAGGGTCAGGACCGTGCCGGGTGGAGTGTCGCCGCCGGTGATCTCGCGGCCGAGGGTGTCGAGCAGCTCGTCGTGCAGCACCGAGACCCCCCTCCGACGTGCGGTTCCACGTGAGGTTAGCGCCGTGCGGGCCCCCGCAGCATGGCCCGTCCGTCCCACGGGTGTGACGAACACCACACCAAAGGTCATACCTTTCACTTGCGAAAGGTATGACCTTTGCCTCAGAGTGTGGCGGTCATCGACGACAGCGACGACGACGTCAGGAGGGGTCCTCGTGGAGGAGCGACAGCACCTCGTGCTCATGGGCGTGGCCGGGTCCGGCAAGACGACCGTGGCGGCACTGCTCGCCGAGCGGCTGGGGTGGCCCACCGCGGAGGCCGACGAGTTCCACCCGGCCGCCAACGTCGCCAAGATGGCCGCCGGCACCCCGCTGACCGACGACGACCGCTGGCCGTGGCTGCGCGCGATCGCCGCCTGGATCGGCGCGCAGGACGAGGCCGGTCGCAGCTCGATCGTGACGTGCTCAGCCCTCAAGCGCTCCTACCGCGACGTGCTCGCCGCCGCCCCCGGGCGGGTCCGCTTCGTCCACCTGACCGGCGACCCGGCGCTCATCGCCGAGCGGATGGGCCACCGCTCCGGCCACTTCATGCCGACGACCCTGCTGCCCTCGCAGTTCGCCACCCTCGAGCCGCTGCAGCCCGGCGAGGACGGCGTCACCGTCACGGTCGACGCCACGCCCGAGTCCGTCGCCGACGAGGTGCTGCGCGCCCTCGACCTCATGCCCCGCTGAGCACCACCCAACGAAGACGAAGGAGTCGTGATGTTGTCCTTGCTCCAGGCGGCCGACCGGACGACCACTGCGGGCACGCCGCAGCTGGTCGTCGCCGCGGTCGTGGCCATCGCAGCGATCGTGCTGCTCATCGTGTGGCTGAAGCTGCACCCGTTCCTGTCCCTGACGGTCGGCGCCGGCCTCATGGCCGTCGTCGCCGGCGTCCCCTTCGGGAAGGCGTTCGCCAGCTTCACCACCGGCCTCGGCTCGACCGTCGGCAGCACCGGCGTCCTCATCGCCCTCGGCGCGATCATCGGCACGCTGCTGGTGCGCTCGGGCGGGGCCGACGAGGTGGTCGACTCCATCCTCGCCAAGACCCCGGCGAAGCGGCTGCCCTGGGCGCTGGCGCTCGCGGCGTTCGTCATCGGCATCCCGCTGTTCTTCGAGGTCGGCGTGGTGCTGCTCATCCCCGTCGTCATGCTCGCGGCGCGCCGCGCCAAGCTGCCCGTCGTCCTGCTCGGCATCCCGGCCCTGGCCGGCCTGTCCGCGCTGCACGGTCTGGTACCGCCGCACCCCGGGCCGCTGATCGCGATCTCCGCGCTCAACGCCAACCTCGGCACCACCCTCGGCCTCGGCCTGCTCGTCGCCATCCCGACCGTCGCCATCTCCGGGCCGCTGCTGGCCAGGACCATGGCCAAGTGGGTGCCGATCCAGGCGCCCGCGCTGCTCGGCGACGCGACCGTCGTCGAGGGCCGCAAGCGCCCGCGGTTCTCCGTCGCCCTGCTCGTCGTGCTGCTGCCGGTGATCCTCATGCTGCTGGCGACGGTCGTCGAGATCGCCAAGGTCGACACCTCGGCGGCCGGCAAGGTGCTCGTCTTCGTCGGGACCCCGCTGGTCGCCATGCTCATCACGACGCTGCTGGCGATCGTGTTGCTCGGCACCGCGCTCGGGGGCTCCCTGTCGGAGGTCTCGTCGACGGTCGGCTCGTCGTTCGCGCCGATCGCCGGCATCCTGCTCATCGTCGGCGCCGGCGGTGGTTTCAAGCAGACCCTCGTCGACACCGGGGTGGGCGGCGTCATCGCGAACGGCCTGGCTCACTCCGGCCTGCCGGTGCTCCTTGCCGCGTGGCTCGTCGCGGTGCTCATCCGCATCGCCACCGGCTCGGCCACGGTGGCGACGGTGACGGCCTCCGGCATCGTCGCGCCGCTGGCGGCCGGCCTCAGCCCGACGCACGTCGCGCTCATGGTGCTGGCGATCGGCGCCGGCTCGGTGTTCCTCAGCCACGTCAACGACGCGGGGTTCTGGCTGGTCAAGGAGTACTTCGGGATGACCGTCGGGCAGACCTTCAAGACGTGGTCGCTCATGGAGTCCGTGCTCTCCGTGGTCGGGCTCGCCTTCGTCATGCTGCTCGGCCTGGTGGTCTAGCGGCCTGCGGGCACGCCCTGCGACGGGCGGGCCTCCTGCGCGAGGGGGGGAGCGCAGGGGGCCCGCCCGCCGCCGTCTCAGCGCGGCGCCAGGCGGGCCGTCACGGCGGGCGAGCCCGCGGCCAGCGTGACGGAACCGACGTCGCCGGCGGCGGTGACGGTGTAGTCGCCGCGGTAGGCGTCGAGGACGAAGCTCCCCGCGGCGTCGGTGGCCACCGCGTGCGCCGGCAGCCACCACTCGCCCTTGACCAGGGCGTGCAGCGCGTCGTACGACGGCTTGGTGGTCGCATCCCTGCGGACGAAGCCCGAGGGAGCGCCCAGCCACGAGCCGTCGTCGGTGAGGCCCCAGTACGTGGCCGCCTGCACCGCGGGGTGGGCGAAGAGCGTCGTGTAGTGCCGCACCACCTCGTCGGCCTGCCGTTCCTCGCCCTCCGGCGTGGAGGGCCAGTCCGGCACCTGGTAGTCGTTGAGGTCCTCGATCTCGGGCGGCATGAGGTGGCCCGAGAGCAGCGTCGTCTCCGTCATGTGGAGCGGGAGCCCGAACCGCGAGAAGCGCTCGAGCACGTCGAGGGTCTTCTCCTCACCCCAGTACCCCTGGTGCATGTGCGACTGCAGCCCCAGGGCGTCGATCCGGACGCCCGCCGCCAGGCACTCCTCGACCAGGCGCTCGTACGGCGGCGACATGTTGAAGTCGTTGAGCAGCAGCGTCACGCCCGGGTCGGCGGCCCGCGCCGTCTCGAACGCCAGCCGCACCATGGCGAGGCGGCCCTCGCGCTGCGCGAGGCGCGTTACGGCGTTCTCCTCCGCCGTGAACACGGGCAGGATGACGGCCTCGTTGATGGCGTCCCACGTGCGGATGACGCCGGCGAAGTCGGTGACGTCCCGGGTGATGCGCGCCCGGATCGCGGCCTCCACCTCGTCGTCCGACAGCGGCAGCAGCCACTGCGGGGCGAGCGTGTGCCACAGCAGCGGGTGGCCCTTGACCATTACGCCGTGGGCGGCGAACCACTCGGCCGTGGCGCGCAGGCGTGCCGTGTCGGGCCGGCCGCGCTCGGGCTCGAACGAGCGCCAGTAGAACGGCAGCGTCGCGGCGTTGAAGAGGTCCAGGTAGAGCTCGGCGAGCCGCTCGAGGTTCTCGTGCGCACCCCCGAAGACGTTGCGGCGGACCTCCCGCTCGTGGTTGGCCAGGGGGATCAGGTCGAACCCGATGTTGCCGAAGCCGAACTCGTGGCGGCGCTGCTCCACCTGCACCTGCGCGTCCGCGACGGGCCGGCCGGCGGCGTCGAGCACCGTGACCACGGTGCGGGACGTGCGGTGGGCGTAGCGGTCGGGGCGGGGGACGACGACCTCGTGCACGATGACGTCCTCTCAGGCGACGGGCGCCGGGGTGCCGGCGGCGACCTCGGTCCAGCGGGCGTCCGCCGTCGTCACGGGGTGCCGGTCGCCGACGAGCTCGGTGCCCGCCTGCGTCTCCCGGACCTCGCACGACGGCCCCACCCACAGCTCGATCGCACCCGGCTCGACGGCGCGCACCAGGTCGCGACCGGAGAAGGCCAGGCGGGCGGTCGGCACGCGGAAGCGGACCTCCGTCGACTGCCCGGCCTCGAGCTCCACGCGTGCGTACCCGAGCAGCTGGGCCGCGGGCCGCGTGATGGAGGCGACCGGGTCGTGCGCGTAGAGCTGCACCACGTCCGCGCCGGCCCGGGTGCCGGTGTTCCTCACCCGCACCGTGGCCTCGATGACGCCGTCCGTGGCGACGCTCGGGACGGCGACGAGGTCCTCGTGCGTGAAGGTGGTGTACGAGAGGCCGAAGCCGAACGGCCGGGCCGGCGCCGGGTCGAGGTTGGACACCGACGACGCGCCGCCGAGCGGCGGGTGCAGGTAG
The DNA here is from genome assembly GCF_001898175.1 of Cellulomonas sp. 73-92. Classification (GTDB taxonomy): domain Bacteria; phylum Actinomycetota; class Actinomycetes; order Actinomycetales; family Cellulomonadaceae; genus Cellulomonas. Next base: position 62,533 of record NZ_MKTH01000018.1, on the reverse strand, counting down.
GAGTAGGGCTGCGCGCCGCCTGAGCCCGGCAGGCTGACGGGCAGCCGGCCGGAGGGGTTGACCCGTCCGGTGAGCACGCCGGCGATCGCCGCCGCGCCCTCCTCGCCGGGGAAGAACGCCTGCAGCACGGCCGCGCACCGGTCCAGGGCCCAGCCCACGGCGTAGGGCCGGCCGGTGACGAGGACGAGCACGACGGGCGTGCCCGTCGCGAGCACAGCCTCGACGAGCGGGCGCTGCACGCCGGGCAGCTCGAGGTCGTCGGTGTCGCAGCCCTCGCCGCACGTGCCGCGCCCGAACAGGCCGGCCTGGTCGCCGACGACCACGACGGCGACGTCGGCCGCCGCGGCGGCGGCGACCGCCTCGTCGAACCCGGAGCGGTCCGCCTCGCTCACGCCGCAGCCGCGCGCGTACGTGACGTCGGCCACCTCGTCCCGCACCGCGGCGAGCACCGTCGGCACGTCGATGCCGAGCGTGACGTCGGGGAAGTTCGGCAGCACGTGGTTGGTGAAGGAGTAGCAGCCGAAGAGCGCCTCGGCGCGGTCGGCGTTGGGGCCGATGACGGCCACGCGCGCGGCCTGCGCCAGCGGCAGCGTCCCGTCGTTCGCGACGAGGACGACGCTCTCCTCCGCCAGCCGGGACGCCAGCGCGCGGTGCTCCGCCGGGTCGAGAGGTCCCGGGTCGGCGCCGGCCTCGTCGAACCGCTCGTCGAGCAGCCCGAGCTCGGCCTTCTGGGTCAGGACGCGCAGCGCTGCCCGGTCGATCAGCGCCTCGTCGAGCGCGCCGGAGCGCACCGCGTCGGCCAGCTGGAGGTACGCGTTGCCGGTCGGCAGCTCGACGTCGATCCCGGCCGTCAGCGCCTGCACCGCCGCGTCGGCCAGGCCGTCCGCGACGCCGTGCAGCGTGGCCAGGAAGGCCACCGCGAAGTAGTCGGCGACGACGACGCCGGTGAAGCCCCATCGGTCGCGCAGGGTCTGCGTCAGCAGCTCCCGGCTCGCGGCGACCGGCAGCCCGTCGATCTCGGCGTACGAGTTCATCACCGAGCGCGCCCCGCCGTCGAGGACGGCCATCTCGAACGGGGGCAGCAGCACGTCCGCCACCTCCCGCGGCCCGGCCGACACCGGGGCGAGGTTGCGGCCCGCGCGCGAGGCCGAGTAGCCGACGAAGTGCTTGAGCGTCGCGACGATCCCGGCGTCCTGCAGACCGCGCACGTAGGCGGTGCCCACCGTGCCGACAAGGTAGGGGTCCTCGCCGATGCACTCCTCGACGCGACCCCAGCGGGCGTCGCGGACGACGTCCAGCAGCGGGGCCAGGCCCTGGTGCACGCCGAGCGAGCGCATGGTGTCGCCGATCGCGCGGCCCATCGCCTGCACCAGGTCGGCGTCGAACGACGCGCCCCACGCCAGCGGAGCGGGGAAGGTCGCGGCCTGCCAGGCGGACAGGCCGGTCAGGCACTCCTCGTGCACCATGGCGGGGATGCCGGGACGGGTGTGCTCGACGAGCCAGCGCTGGCGCTCGCGCAGCGCCTTCGCGGCGGCCACGGGCTCGAGCGGCCGGGTGCCGTAGAACCGCGTGATCTGGCCGAGCCCGTGCTTGGCGAACTCCTCGAAGGGCGGGGTGTCCTGCTCCATCGCGTCCTGCATCGGGGCGACCTCGGCGCCGCCGCCGGCCTCGACCCACACGCCGACCAGCTGGGCCAGCTTCTCCTCGAGCGACAGGCCCGCCAGGACCTCGCGCGCTCGCTCCTCGTGGTTGGTCACAGCATCAGCCCTTCGTGCCACGGGCGCCGGGGTACCAGTCCCCGACGTGGTTGTCGGTGATGACGACGAAGACGTCGTCGGGGCGAACGCCCTCGGCCTGCAGGTTGCGTGCGATCGCCTGGAACGCCGCCTCCTTGTCGGCGACGCCCCAGCCGTGCGTCGCCTGGACGCGCACGTACAGGGGGTGACGGCGCTCGCCGCCAAGGTAGTGCCGGTCGGCGATGAGGTGGTCCTCCGGCAGCGGGTGGATCACGCAGAAGCGGTCACCCGCGTCCAGGTGGAGGCCCTCCACGAGCCCGCGGTGCACGGCGTCGGCGTAGGCGAGGCGCGTGGCCGGCGGGACGGTGTCGGCGACCTCGAGCGTCACGAGCGGCATGGTGCGATCCTCCTAGACCTGGCTCATGCCGCCGTCGACGACGAGCTCCGCGCCGGCGACGAAGCTCGACTCGTCGCACGCCAGGAAGAGCACCGCGGCGGCGATCTCGCTCGGGTCGGCGATGCGCCCCACCGGGATCTGCGCCGCGACCTGCGCGATGACCTCCGCGTCGCCGGCGAAGAAGTCGGAGAACCCGGCGGTGCCGGTGGGCCCCGGGCTGATCGCGTTGGCGCGGATGCGCCGGTCGCGCAGCTCCGCGGTGAGCGTGCGGGCCAGCGAGCGCACCGCCGCCTTCGTCGCGTTGTACACGGCGTGGCCCGGGCCGCCGTTGCTGCCCGCGATGGAGGCGGTGAGCACGATCGTGCCGCCGTCGCGCATGAGCGGGACGAGGGCCTTCGTGGTGAAGAACGCGCCGCGGAAGTTGAGGTCGCTCACGCGGTCGAACTGCTCCGGCGTGGTGTCGACGACGGCGGTGGCCGGCACGTCGCGGCCGGCGTTGACGAACAGCGTGTCCACCGGCCGCCCCAGCCCCCGCAGCTGCGCGGCGAGACGGTCCAGGTCGTCCGGGTCCGCCGCGTCCGCCGGCCCGGCGATCGCGTGCGGCCCCAGGGCCGCGACCGTCTCGTCGAGCTCGGTCCGGAACGGCGAGACGACGACGACGTCCGCGCCCTCGGCGATGAACCGGCGCGCCGTGGCGCGGCCGATGCCGGCGGTGCCCGCCGTCACCACGGCGAGCCTGCCCTCGAGCAGTCCCATCACTCCTCCTCACCCGGGTAGTGGACGCCGGTCTGGCGACGCACCTCGTCGAGCACCTCGAGCACGCCGAGGCTCGCCGCCAGCGGCATGTCGGGGCTGTCGGTGGCGCCCGCGTGCAGGCACCGCTCCACCTCGGCCACCTCGAGCCCGTAGCCGTTCCCGGCGGGCAGCGGGTGGCGCTCCGTCCGCGACCCCTGCGCGGTGGCCACCGTGATCTCCTCGGTGCGGAAGATCGGCCCGGCGGCCTCGATCCAGCCCCGGGTGCCGATCACCGTCGCGGTCGACCCCGCCTCGCTCACCGCCGAGCACGTCAGCTGCGCGCACCGGCCGTCCGCGTAGGTCCACAGCATGCTGTCCGCTGCGTCGACGCCGGTGGGCGCCGGCGTGGCGCGTGCGCTGACGTCGTCGGGACGGCCGAGCAGCAGCCACGCCACCGCGGCGGGGTAGACCCCCAGGTCGAGCAGCGCGCCGCCGCCGACCGCGGGGTCGAAGAGGCGGTGGGCGGGGTGGTAGTCGAACGTGTGCGAGAGGTCCGCCCGGACCGCCCTCAGCTCGCCGATCTCGCCGGACTCGACGATCTGCCGGATCCGCCGGACGGTCGGGTTGAGCCTGGTCCACATGCCCTCGAGGCACAGCAGCCCGCGCCGGGCCGCTGCCTCGGCGATCTGGTGACCCTGGCGGGCGTTGAGCGCGAGCGGCTTCTCGACGAGCACGGGCTTGCCGGCGTGCAGCGCCGCCAGGGCGGCCGCGTGGTGCTGGGCGTGGGTGGTGGCGACGTAGACGACGTCGACGCCGGGGTCGGCGACGAGCTCGTCGTACGACCCGTACTCGCGGGCCGCTCCCAGGCGCTCGGCGAGGGCGACGGCTCGGTCGAGGTCCCGGGAGGCCACGGCCGCCACCAGGCTGCCGGGGGAGGCCACGACGTCGGCCCCGACCGTGGCGGCGATGCCGCCGGCTCCGAGGATCCCCCAGCGCACCGCCCGGACCATCTGGCCCCCTTGCCAGTAGAGCAACTTTCGTCGGAAGTTTCCGGCCGCTACGATAGCAGCGTGATGCCGGGCGTCAACCTCCGCCCGACCTGCGGCAAGGGGGTCCTCGCATGAACGGCCGTCCGGTCACGATCGCCGAGATCGCGGCGGTGGCGGGCGTCTCGGTGCCGACCGTCTCGAAGGTGCTCAACGGACGCAAGGGGGTCTCGCCGCACACCCGCAGCGAGGTGGAGCGCCTCCTGTCGGAGCACGGGTACCGGCGTCGGGGCCGTGGCGTCCAGGGCTCGGGACTCATCGACTTCGTCATCTCCAGCCTCGACACGCAGTGGGCCACCGCGCTGCTGCGCGGCGCGCAGAACGAGGCCGCGCGCCTCGGTTTCGACCTCGTCGTCACGACGACCCACGGCAACCCCGTGGGCGCGCCGGACTGGCTGGACCACCTCGCGGAGCGCGGCTCGGACGGCGTGGTCCTCGTCGTGTCACGCCTGCTGCCCGCCGCGCAGGCCGAGCTCGACCGGCTGCGGATGCCGATCGTCCTCGTCGACCCCGTGGGCGCCGGCGACCAGAACCTGACGACCGTGGCGGCGACCGACTGGGCGGGTGCGCGCGACGCGACCGAGCACCTCATCGGCCTCGGGCACCGCCGGATCGCCGTCATCACCGGGCCGATCGACCTGTCCTGCCACCAGGACCGCCTCGACGGCTACCGCTCGGCGCTCCAGCGGGCGGGCATCGCCTACGACCCGGCGCTGGTGCGGTACGGCGACTCGCTCGTCAGCGGCGGCGTGCGCCACGGCCTGGACCTGCTGGCGCTGCCGGAGCGGCCCACCGCGATCATCAGCGGCTCGGACGAGCAGGCGTACGGCGTCTACCAGGCCGCCCGCCAGAGCGGCCTGCGGATCCCCAAGGACCTGTCCGTCGTCGGCTTCGACGACGTCGAGCTGTGCCAGTGGATCTCCCCGCAGCTGACGACGGTGCACCAGCCGCTGGCGGACATGGCCCGCGAGGCCACGCGGATCGTCATCGAGCTGTCCCGCGACCCGTCGCGTCCGGCGCAGCACATCGAGCTCGCCTCCTCGGTGATCGTCCGCGAGTCCACCGCCCGCGTCCCGCGGTAGCGCTCCCGCCTGACCTTCGCGCGAACGGCCGCCGGTCGGCCGCCAGCCGGCGTGCGCCCGCCGCGTCGGACGAGCCGTCCACCGCGCCTCGTCCCTTCATGTTGCGATCCGGCAACGTTTCGGGGCGTGTCGGGTTTGTGCCTCTTGCCCCCGCGGGCGCCCTCGGCTAGCGTGACGTCCACAGAAAGCCGAAACGAAAGTTTCCATGCCCGTCGAGGAGGACGGGCTGAGGCGCGGTACCCACGGTGCCGCAGCCCCGCGCTCGACCAGATCCGCGGAGATCTCTCCCCGCAGCGAATGCCTCAATGACGAGAAAGGGAAGCGAGATGTCGCTAGCACCACGAGCAGGCAGGACGAAGGCGGTGGCCCTCGGAGCCGTCGCGTCGCTCGCCATGGCCGCCCTGGCCGGCTGCGTGAGCACGAGCACCAACGGCACGGGCACCTCGACCGGGGCTCCCACCGCGGTGACCACCGGCGGCGGGGTGGCGCCGAAGGACCTGTCGGGCAACGTCGTGTGGTGGGGCTACACGCCCGGTTCGCCGGTGAACGAGCAGTACATCGCCCAGTTCAACAAGGACTACCCGAACATCAAGGTCACCTGGAAGCAGACCTCGATCGACGACTACGACGCGGCCGTGCGCCCGGCGCTCGGCAACAGCTCGGGCCTGGACGTCTACCAGATGTCCGCGGGCTCGGCGAACGGCGGCGTCGCCGTGTTCGGCGGCAGCGCGATCGACCTCACCCCCGCCGTCCAGGCCGCCCTCGGGTCGGACTGGAAGAGCAAGCTCGCCACCACCGGCGTCTCCGCGCTGACCGTCGACGGGCAGCTCAAGGCCCTGGCCGCCGGCGCCGTGTTCGCCGGCACCATCTGGATCAACCAGGACCTCTTCGACAAGTACGGCCTCACGCCGCCCAAGACGTACGACGACTGGAAGAACGTCTGCGCGACGTTCAAGAAGAACAACGTCGGCTGCTTCGTCCAGGGCGCCAACCAGGGCGCGTTCAACATCGACACGCTCCACGCGATCGCCGACAACGTCTCCCCGGGGACGTTCATCAAGGCGACGCGCGGCGAGGTGCCGTGGACCGACCCGAACCTCGTCAAGGCCTTCCAGCTCTGGAAGGGCCTGTTCACGGACGGGATCATGCAGGACGGTGCGCTCGGCCAGATGCAGTACCCGGACGCCAACAACGCCTTCATGTCCCAGAAGTACGCGATGGTCATGATGGGCACGTGGTACAGCCAGTACCTCATCCCGAACGTCATGCAGTCCGCGATGCAGGCGGCCGGCTCGACCGACAAGCCGTTCACGATGATCCCGATCAACTTCCCGGACATCGCGGGCACGGGCAACACCGGCAGCCTCTTCGGTGACGTGGACTACGGCCAGGGCGTCAGCGCCAAGTCGTCCAACCAGGAGGCGGCCACCGCGTTCGCCGTCTGGATGGGCACGTCGACCGCGGGCCAGCAGGCCATCGCCGACAGCCTCAACCTCATCCCGGCGCTCAAGTCGGTCACGCCCAACTGGGACAACGTCAAGCTCGTCAACCCCGACAAGCAGCAGGGCCCGGAGAAGGACCTCGTCCAGCGCGCCTCCGCGGTCACCGACAACCCCCGGTTCGCGACGATCAACGCCGACATGAACCAGGCGCTCATGCAGGCCCTGTCCACCGTCGCGGCCGGCCAGGCCACGCCGGACCAGGCCACCAAGACCCTGCAGCAGGCGCAGCAGAGCAACGGCTGACGGACCTCGGGGCTCCGGCCGGGCGCGGGTCACCCTGCGCGCGCCCGGCCGGAGCGCCGGCCTGGAGGGGACACCATGACGACGACGTCACTGACGACCACGACGACAGCCGGCCGCGCCGCCGAAGCGGACGGGCGCCGCCGCAAGCACGGCACGCATCTCAACGGCCTGCCCTGGATCCTGCCCGCCTTCGTCTTCGTGGTCGGGCTCATCTACTACTCGGTCTTCTACACCGGCTACATCTCGACGCTGGACTGGGACGGCCTGGCCCCTACGGCGAAGGCGGTGGGCCTGGGCAACTTCACCAAGATGTTCGCCGACCCGGTGTTCTGGGCGGCGCTGCGGCACACCGCCGTCTTCTACGTGGTGACCTTCACCGTCCAGACGGCCCTGGGCTTCGTCCTGGCGGCGATCATGCACTCGCGGGTGAGGTTCGCGATGCTGCACAAGGTCGTCATCTTCATCCCGACCGTGCTCGCGCCGGCGACGATGGCGCCGGTGTTCCGGCTCATCTACGCCGACGACGGCATGGCGAACTGGATCCTGCGCCACGTGGGGCTCGGGTCGCTGGCCCACCCGTGGCTCGCGGACGGCAAGACAGCACTGCCCGCGCTCATGCTCATCACGGTGTGGCAGTGGACCGGCCTGACCTTCATCCTCTACTACGCCGCGATGAGCCAGATCGAGCCCGAGCTGCTCGAGGCCGCCCGGCTCGACCGGGCCGGCAACCTGCGGACGCTGTGGTACATCGTGTGGCCCGGCTGCCGGGGCACCACCGTGTCGCTCGCGATGCTCGGCTTCATCGGGGCCCTCAAGACCTTCGACATCCCCTACCTGGTCACGACGGGCGGGCCCTACCACTCGACCGAGTTCCTCGGCACGTACATCTACCGGATGGGCATCCGGCAGGCGCACATCGGCTACGCGGCGGCGATCTCGATCGTCCTGCTCGTGCTCGCGGTGGCCGGCGCCCTCGTCATCGGCCGCGCCAACCGGAAGGGGGCGAGCGCCTGATGTTCGAGCTCCGTCGTCGCAGCTCGCGGGTCATCCTCCAGGTCGTCCTGTTCCTCCTGACGGTCCCGTTCCTGCTGCCCCTGGTGCAGATGGTCATCGGCGCGCTGGGCGGCATCGGCTGGCGCAACTTCGTCGTCGTCTGGGACACCGGGGTGATCCCGACGTTCTTCCGCAACTCGGCGATCCTCGCCGCAAGCGTCATCGCGATCGTCTACGTGCTGTCGATGACGGCGTCGTTCGGGTTCTCCAAGCTCCACATCTTCGGCAAGGAGGTCTACTTCTGGCTGATGCTGGCGGCGCTGACGCTGCCCGAGGTCATCCTGCTGTCGCCGCTGTTCGTCACGGCGACGCAGCTGCACCTGTACAACACGCTCACCGCCGTGGTGCTGCCGCTGGCCGCGCTCCAGCTGCCGTTCGTCATCCTGCTCACGCGCAACTACTTCGACGGGATCCCGACGGAGCTCATCGACGCCGGGCGCATCGACGGCGCCAGCGTGGTCCAGACGTTCTGGCACATCGTCCTGCCGCTGACCAGGCCGATCGCGTCGGCCGTCGTCGTCCTGACGCTCATCAACTCCTGGAACAGCTACCTGCTCCCGCTGGTGTTCCTCCAGGACCGCAGCAGGCAGGTGGTCACGCTGCTGCCCCAGTTCTTCGTCGGGGAGTACACGAACGACCAGACGAAGATCCTCGCCGCCGCCGTCATGACCGCCGTCCCGACCGTCCTGGCCTACGTCCTCATGCAGAAGAACTTCGAGCGCGGCCTGTCCGCCGGCGCCCTCAAGTAACCAAGGAGACACAGCACGATGCCCATGATCCAAGTCGACCTCCGGCGCGACCTCTTCCAGGCCAAGGGCGAGGCGATCTCGAAGGCGATCCACGCCGGACTCATCGAGGGTCTCGACATGCCCGCCGACGACCTGTTCCAGGTCTACCGACCGCACGACGAGGGCGAGATCGTCTTCTCTCCCGACTTCGGCGGGGCCGACCGCCGGGACCTGGTGCTCATCCGCGTGACGATGGTCCACATGTTCCCGGCGGACGTGAAGCAGCGGATGTACACCGCCGTGGCGCGCCACCTCGAGGCCGCCGGCGTCCGGCACGACGACGTGCTCATCAGCGTCGTCGAGGTCGGGTTCGAGGACTGGTACTCCGGCGCCCCGCTGAGCGAGTGAGCGCCACGGCCATGAGCGACTACTTCTCCGTCCTCTTCGTCGGCGGCACGGGCGCGATCAGCGGCTCCTGCGTCGCGGAGGCCGTCTCCCAGGGGCTCGCGGTGAGCGTGCTCAACCGCGGGCGCAGCTCGCGGCTCCGCCCCCTGCCCGCGGGGGTCGAGGTGCTGACCGGCGACATCACGGACCCGGCGAGCGTCCGCGCGGCGCTGCGGGACCGGCACTTCGACGCCGTCGTCAACTTCCTCTGCTTCGATGCCGAGGGCGCGGCGCGCAACGTCGAGCTGTTCACCGGCGTCAACAGCCACTACGTGCACATCTCGTCGGCGTCGGTCTACCACCGGCCGCTGCCGAAGGGTCCGGTCAGCGAGTCCACCTACGCGCACAACCCCGAGCACGCCTACATGCGCGACAAGGTCGAGGCCGAGAAGGTCTTCCTTGACGCGTTCGCGCGCCAGGGGTTCCCGGTGACGATCGTGCGGCCCGCGCACACCTACGACGAGGCGATCGCGCCGCTCGCGGGGGGCTGGGCGGTCGTGGACCGGATCGAGCGCGGCGAGCCCGTCGTGGTGCAGGGCGACGGCACGTCGCTGTGGACCTTCACGCACGCCGCCGACCTGGCGGTCGGGCTCGTCGGGCTGCTGGGACGGCGCAGCGCGTTCGGCGAGGCGTTCCACATCACGAGCGACGACGTCCTCAGCTGGAACCAGATCTACCAGGCGATCGGGCACGCGCTCGGTGTCGAGCCGACGATCCTCCACCTGCCGACCGACCTCATCATGCTGGCCGAGCCGGACTGGTTCTGGTCGGGCCTGCTCGACGGCGACCTGTCGCACTCGGAGGTCTACGACACCACGAAGATCCGCAGCTACGTCCCGGGCTTCCGGCCGAGCCGCGTGTTCGAGCGGGAGGTCTACCAGATCCTCGCCTGGCGCCGGGAGCACCCGGACCTCGCGGTGGCCGATCCGGCCGAGGTGGCGGTGCAGGCACGGCTCGTGGCCGCCTACGAGCGGGCCCGGGCCGCCGTCGTCGCCGGCTAGGGGACCGCATGCCGCACGTCACGGCGCTGCGCGCCGAGCACGTCACCGACGGGGTGGTCGGCGTCGCCCGGCCCCGCCTGTCCTGGCAGGTGGCCGGCGGCACCGACGGGTGGGTGCAGAGCGCCCATCAGGCGCGCATCCGGCGGCCGGGGGAGCCGTGGCGCGAGGCGCCGCCGGCCACCGGGCCGGACCAGGTGCTCGTCGCGTGGCCGTTCGAGCCGCTCGCGTCGCGCGACGTCGTCGACGTGGCGGTGCGGGTCACGGGCCCGGACGGGACGGGCGACTGGTCGGCGCCGCTGCGGATCGAGGCGGGGCTGCTGGAGCGCGGCGATTGGCACGCAAGCCTCGTCCTGCCGGCCCGGGACGGCGACGACCGCTGCTCCTACCTGCGGCGCGACTTCGTCGTCGGCGACGTGGTGCGCGCGCGCCTGTACACGACCGCGCACGGCGTGTACGAGCTGTTCCTCAACGGCGTGCGCGTCGGCGAGGACCGGCTGGCGCCGGGGTGGACCAGCTACCGGCACCGGCTGCGCTACCAGGTCCACGACGTGACGGACCTGGTGCACGCAGGGGCGAACGCGATCGGTGCGCGCCTGGCGGACGGCTGGTTCGCCGGCCGGCTCGGGTGGTGGCAGGGCGGGCTGCGGCACACCTCGGGCGACCGCACCGGGCTCGTCGTCCAGCTCGAGCTCACCGCCGCGGACGGCACCGTCACCGTGGTGACGAGCGACGGCGCGTGGCGAGCCGGCAGCGGCGGCATCGCCGCAACGTCGTTCTACGACGGCGAGACCTTCGTCGCCGACGACGAGCCGGCCGGATGGGACCGGCCGGGGTTCGACGACTCGCGGTGGCGGCCGGTCGACCTCGGGCCCCTGCCGCCGGCGCGCCTCGTCGGGCCGCAGTTCCCGGCCATCCGCGCGGTCGCCGCCGTGGCGGTCCGGGCGTGGCTGTCCACCCCCTCGGGCGCGACGGTCGCCGACCTGGGCCAGGTGATCACCGGGCACGTCCGCCTGCGGCTGCGCGGCCGGCCCGGCAGCGTCGTGACGCTCCGCTTCGCCGAGGTGCTCGACGACGGCGAGCTGGGGGTGCGCCCCCAGCGCACCGCCCGCAACACGGACCGCGTGACGGTGGGCGCCGCCGGCGAGCTCGTGTGGGAGCCGTCCTTCACGTTCCGCTCGTTCCGCTACGTCCAGGTCGACGACCCGGCCGGGGTGGTGGTGCGCGACGAGCTCGTCGGGCGCCTGGTGCGCAACGCGGTGCGGCGCACGGGCTGGTTCTCGTCCTCCGACGACGAGCTGACCCGGCTGCACGAGAACGCCGTGCGGGGCATCGGCGACAACATGCTCGACGTGCCCACCGACTGCATGCTGCGGGACGAGCGGCTCGGCTGGATCGGCGACGCCGCGCACTACGCGCCCACCGCGGCGTCGCTGTACGACACCTCCGGCCTGCTCGACTCCTGGCTGGAGGACCTCGCCTGCGACCAGCGGCCCAACGGCTCGCCGACCATGGTGGTCCCCGCGGTCCCGCTGGAGCCGTTCCCCGGTGACTACCCGGTGGCCGTGTTCAGCGACGCCGCCTGCATGGCACCGGCGACCATGGTCGAGCGCTTCGGGGACCTCGGGGCGCTCGCGCGCCAGCTCCCGTCGATGGCGGCGTGGGTCCGCTGCGTGAGTGGAGAGGTCCTCGCCGGGTTCCCCTCGCCCGGCTTCCAGTTCGGCGACTGGCTCGACCCGACGGCGCCGCCGGACAACCCGGAGAACGGGCTCACCGAGTACGACGTGGTGATGACGCTCGGCGCCATCCGCTCGGCCCGGCTGGCGGCGGCCGCCGCGGCGAGCGTGGGCGACGAGGCCGTCCGCGGGGAGATGTCGAGCGTGCTCGACCGCCTCCTCGCGTTCTTCGACGCGCGCTACACCACCGCGGACGGGCTCGTCGTCTCCGACTCCCAGACGGCGTACGCCCTGGCGCTGGCCGTGGGTGCGCTCGCGGAGGGCAAGCGCGGCGCCGCGCTGGACCGTCTCGTGCTGCTGCTCCGGCGACGGGGGAAGGTGCAGGCCGGCTACCCCGGCACGTACGCGCTCATGGACGTGCTGGCCGAGCGCGGCCTGGTGCACCTGGCGTACCGGCTGCTGGCCTACGACGGGATCCCGGGCTGGCGCTGGGCGGTGCGGCGGGGCGCGACGACGTTCTGGGAACGCTGGGACTCGCTGGTCGCGGACGGCTCGCTCAACCCCGGCGACATGCTGTCGTTCAACCACCCCGTGTTCGCCGGCATCGCCGACTGGATGCGCCGCGTGCTCGGCGGCCTCGCGCCCGCGGCTCCCGGCTACCGCGTGGTGCGGGTGGCCCCGCGGCCCGGCGGTGGCGTGACGTGGGCGACGGTGGCGCAGGACACCCCGTACGGCCGCGTCGACGTCGCGTGGCGGCTCGACGACGACGAGTTCCGCCTCGACCTGGCGGTGCCGCCCGGGGCGTCGGCGGAGGTGGTGTTGCCGGGCGCCGACGAGGTGCGGCGCGTCGGGTCGGGCGCCCACAGCTTCGCGTGCCCGGCGCGGCAGGTGCCGCGCGACGCCGACACGGGTCCCTGGGGCGCGCACGCGCACGTCGCCGCGGAGCGAGTGCACGACGCGTGACGCACCCGGACCCGCCGCCCCGGACGGGTGCGGCGGGTCCGTGTGCTGCCCTGGCCCTGCTAGGCGGCGAGCGCCTGCGAGTCGCGGCCGGACGGCGGGCGCCAGAAGGCGTGCCATCGCGGTCGACGACGGGCAAGGCGCCGGCGCCGGAGCTCGCGACGCGTCTCCTCGACGCGGGCGACGTGCTCGAGCACGGCCAGCTCGAAGGCGATCTGTGGGTTCATGACGGTGCTCCTCGTGGGATGGCTGGGGTCTCGCACTGCGCCTCGTGGGCGTGGCGGTGCCAGGCCCATCTCAGGAGCCCGGTTGTTCGTTGCGGTGGGACCACCACACCATCTGGCTGTGGCGCGCGTCACGCCTTTTTCCGTCGGCCGGTCATCACGGGCCGCGACACCGTCGGCACCATGTTTGGCCTGATCAGCCATGCGCCACGACAATGAGCCCGTGAGTGGGTCCGATCCGTCAGCCGCGACGGTGGACCATGCCCGGCACCGGAGCGAGGACCCGGCGTCGGTGCTCGAGCGGCCGCTGGCGGCGACGTCCCTCCTCGACGCGATCAAGGACCTGCGCCGGGACGTCGACGACACCTCGTTCCCGCTCGAGCTCGACGACGTCGCGTCCGCGCGCGCGTCGCGGGCGCGCCTCGTCGACCAGCTGACGGAGCACCTCATCCCGCGGCTGACGGAGCTGTCGGCCCCGGCCGTCGTCGTGCTGTCCGGGTCCACGGGCGCGGGGAAGTCCACGCTGGTCAACTCCCTGGTCGGCGCCGAGGTCACCGCGGCCGGCGTGCTGCGGCCGACGACCAAGCGCCCGGTGCTGGTGCACAACCCGGCCGACGCGGAGCTGCTCGCGCACCACCCCGTGCTCGCCGAGGTGACGGTCGCCTCCGACGAGGCCGTGCCGCGTGGCATCGCGCTGCTCGACGCGCCGGACCTCGACTCCGTGCTGGAGTCCAACCGTGAGACGGCGCACCGCCTCATGGAGGCCGCCGACCTCTGGCTGTTCGTGACCACGGCCGCCCGCTACGGCGACGCCCTGCCCTGGCGCGTGCTCGAGGACGCCGTCGAGCGCAGCACCACGGTCGCGATGGTGCTCAACCGCGTGCCGACCGAGTCGCTGCCGACGGTGCGCGGCGACCTGCTCGACCGGCTGCGCACGCACGGGCTGGAGGGCTCGCCGCTCTTCGTCGTGCCCGACCTGGGCCGCGAGGTGGCGATGTTGCCGCCGGCCGTCATCGCCCCGATCCGGCGCTGGCTGGCGATGCTCGCGGGACCCGACCGGGCGCGCACGGTGATCGCCCGCACGCTGCGGGGCTCGCTGACGGCGCTCCGGTCCTGGGTCGACGAGCTGGCCGACGCGGTGCAGCGCCAGGCGGACGCGGCCGGCGCGATCGGCGCGACGCTCGACACCGCGGTCGCCGCCCCGCGCGAGCGGTCCAGGGCGCACGCGCTGTCGGGTGTCGTGGCCGACGGTGCGGTGCGGGCCCGGTGGGCGCAGCTGACGGCGGTGGGTGGGCCGCTCGCGGGCCTGCTGTCCGCGTCGGGCGCACCGCGGGGCTCCGCCCGGAAGGCCGCGGGGCGCCGGGCGGCGTGCGCTCCGCTGCTCGACGACCTGGTGCGGTCCGCCGCCGCGACCCTGGTCGTGGCGGGGGAACGGGCCGAGGAGGCGCTGCGGGCGGCGCTGGGCGCCCCGGACGCGCCGGCGGGGGCGTCGGTCGTCCTGGCCGGGACACCGGTCGGCTCGCGCGGCCAGGACCGCGACTCGGCCGCGGAGGCTGCGGCCCGCGCGTGGGTGGCGCAGGGGACCCGGACCGTCACGGCGGCGCTCGCCGCGCACCCGCCGGTGCGGGGCCGCCAGGCCCGCCGCCGCGCCAAGGCGCTCGCGGTCACCGGCGACGGCGTGCTGGCACCGGTGGCGCTCGCCGCTGCCGGCGGGTTGTCCGAGGCGGCGGACCTGCTGCAGGCCCTCCTCGGGGAGGCCGGCACCGCGGCGGTCGCCTCGCTGCGCGACGAGCTGGCGTCGCTCGCGGCGGCCCAGGTCGACCTGGAGCGGGCGACGTTCGGCGCCCCGCTGGCGGACCCCGACCTGGCGGCCGACGCGTCCTCCCGGCTGCGGCTGCGCCTGGCCGTGCTCAAGGGGCTCACGTGACCACCACCGGCGCGGTGCACGGCGCCGACACCGCGGACCTGCAGCGCCGGGTCGAGGCGCTGCTCGAGGCGCTCGACGTCGCGGGCTCCCGGGTCCCGGGCGCCGTCGCGGCGCGGGTCCGCCGGACCGCCGCGCAGGTGCGCGAGCGGCTCGAGCTCGGCGTGGACCAGACCGTGGTGGCGCTCGCCGGGGGCACCGGCTCCGGCAAGTCCTCGCTGTTCAACGCGATCGCCGGACTCGAGTTCGCCGAGGTCGGGGTCAAGCGCCCGACGACGTCGCGCGTCACGGCCTGCGTGTGGGGCGCCGACGGGGAGCCGCTGCTCGACTGGCTGGGCGTCGGTCCCGACGACCGGATCCAGCGGGAGAGCGAGCTCGACGCCGACGACCAGGCCCCGCTGCGGGGTCTGGTGCTGCTGGACCTGCCCGACCACGACTCGGTCTCGCCCGAGCACCGCCAGGTGGTCGACCGCGTGGTGCCGCTCGCCGACCTGCTCGTGTGGGTGGTCGACCCGCAGAAGTACGCCGACGATGCCCTGCACACGGGCTACCTGCAGCGGCTCGTCGGGCACCAGGCGTCCATGGTCGTCGTGCTCAACCAGCTGGACACGCTGGCCCCGGAGGTGCGCGGCGAGCTGGCCGACGACCTGCGGCGGCTGCTCGTCGAGGACGGGCTGCCGGGGGTCGGGGTGCTCCGGGCCTCCGCCCGGACCGGCGAGGGGATCGACACGGTGCGGGCCGAGCTCGCGGGCGTCGTGGGTCAGCGGTCGTCGGCGGCCCTGCGCGCGGGCACCGAGGTCGACGACGCGGCGCGCGAGCTGGGCGGCCGGCTCGGTGCGGCGGAGCCGGCGCCGGCCCGGCTCGCGGTGACGCCCGTCGTCGACGCGCTGACCGACGCGGTCGGCCTGCCGGCCGTCTCCGACGCCGTCGGTGCCGTGGTGCGCGGCGGGTCGGGCGGCGTGCCCGAGCTCGGGGCGGTCCCGGCCGACGCGGTCGGGCTGGTCCGCTCGTCCTGGCTGGACACCGCCACCGACGGGCTGCCGCGCGCCTGGGGCCTGGACGTGACGAGGCGCGTCGCGGGGGTCGACGAGCTGCGCGACGCCCTCACGGCCGCCCTGGCCCGGGTGACGCTCGCGGCGCGACCGTCGCGTGGGGCCGCGGCGCTGGTGGTCCTGGCCGGCGTGCTCGGGGTCCTCGCGCTGGCGCTCGGCGGGCTGGCCACCGGGCTCCGGCTGGGTGGCGGCGCCCTGTCCTGGGCGCTCGTCGGCGGCGCCGTGGGCGCCGTCGTCGCGGCGCTGGTCGCGCTGTGGTCGGCGGCGGGGCTGCGGGCCCGTGCGGGCCGGCGCCGCGCGGCGACCGTCACGGCCGACGGGCGGGCCGCGGTGGAGGCGGTGGCCGTGTCCGGGCTCGTCGAGCCGACGCAGGAGGTCATGGCCGAGCACCGGCGGGCCCGCGAGCTCGTCGCCGCGGCCCGGACCGCGGCGACGCGCGCCTGACCTCCGCCGACCGCGCCGCGCGGGCGCGGGGCCGGCGGCGCCGTCGTCCGAGCCGCCCACAGCCCGACGGCGGGGTGCCACGTCGCACCGGGCGGGTCGCGCCGAGCCGGCGCCCCGCGCGCCGCCCGCAAGGGTGCCACCCACAGGCCCCGCGACGGTCGGGGCCACGCGAGGGAGGCACCATGAGCACCCAGTCCACGCTGACGGTCACCGGCTTCGTCGGCTCGTCGGTCCGGTTCTCGGTCGGCAAGGAGGGCGGCGTCCCGTACGCGTCCTTCCGGCTCGGCAGCACGCAGCGCGTCTTCGACCGCGCGACCCAGGCGTACAAGGACACCCCGACCCAGTGGTACACGGTCAAGGTCTGGCGGCACGTGGCCGCCAACGTCGTGCAGTCGCTGCGCAAGGGCGAGCCCGTCGTCGTCACCGGCAAGCTCCGCACGCAGGAGTGGGTGAACCCGGAGGGGACGCACACGACGCTGGTCATCGAGGCGACGGCGCTCGGCCACGACCTCGTGTTCGGCACGACGAGGCTCGAGCGGACGCTCGGCGGCTCGCACGGACCGTCCGAGGCGCCGGCCGTGGACGTCTCGGCGCTCGTCGAGGCCCCCGCCGACCAGGACGGGGACGACGAGCCGGACGACGAGCTCGACGAGGACGACCTCGCCGTGGACCGGGACGTGGATCGGGACGTGGACCGGGACGTTGACGAGGAGGACCTGGCCGAGGCGTTCGCCGGCTGATCGCCTACGCTGGTGGACCGGCGCGGCGTGGCCCGCGCGAACCCCCACCGAACCCCCGGAGCGGACGATCAGGCGTGGCTGAGTTCATCTACACCATGTACAAGGCGCGCAAGGCGCACGGCGACAAGGTCATCCTCGACGACGTCTCGCTGAACTTCCTGCCCGGCGCCAAGATCGGCGTCGTCGGGCCCAACGGCGCCGGCAAGTCGACGATCCTGCGCATCATGGCGGGCCTGGACACGCCCTCCAACGGCGAGGCGCGGCTCGCGCCGGGGTTCAGCGTCGGGATCCTGCAGCAGGAGCCCCCGCTCAACGACGACAAGACCGTGCTCGGCAACGTCCAGGAGGGCGTCGCCGAGATCAAGGCCAAGGTCGACCGCTTCAACGAGATCTCCGCCCTCATGGCCGACCCGGACGCCGACTACGACGCGCTGCTCACCGAGATGGGCCACCTGCAGGAGGCGATCGACCACGCGGACGCCTGGGACCTCGACTCCCAGCTCGAGCAGGCGATGGACGCGCTGCGCTGCCCGCCGCCGGACACCGACGTCAAGGTGCTCTCCGGCGGCGAGCGGCGCCGCGTCGCGCTGTGCAAGCTGCTGCTGGAGAAGCCCGACCTGCTGCTGCTCGACGAGCCGACGAACCACCTCGACGCCGAGTCGGTGCAGTGGCTGGAGCAGCACCTCGCCTCCTACCACGGCGCCGTGCTGGCGGTCACCCACGACCGCTACTTCCTGGACAACGTCGCCGGGTGGATCTGCGAGGTCGACCGCGGACGCCTGTACCCGTACGAGGGCAACTACTCCACCTACCTGGAGAAGAAGGCCCAGCGCCTCGAGGTCCAGGGCCGCAAGGACGCCAAGCTCGCCAAGCGCCTCTCGGAGGAGCTGGAGTGGGTGCGCCAGAGCGCCAAGGGCCGGCAGGCCAAGAGCAAGGCCCGCCTCCAGCGGTACGAGGAGATGGCCGCCGAGGCCGACCGCACGCGCAAGCTCGACTTCGAGGAGATCCAGATCCCGCCGGGGCCGCGGCTCGGCTCGGTGGTGCTCGAGGCGACGAAGCTCGAGAAGGGCTTCGGCGACCGCCAGCTCATCGAGGACCTGTCGTTCACGCTGCCGCGCAACGGCATCGTCGGCGTCATCGGCCCCAACGGCGTCGGCAAGACGACGCTCTTCAAGACGATCGTCGGGCTCGAGCCCCTGGACGCCGGCGCCCTCAAGGTCGGCGAGACCGTCTCGATCTCGTACGTCGACCAGAGCCGCGCGGGCATCGACCCCAAGAAGACCCTGTGGGAGGTCGTCTCCGACGGCCTGGACATCATCAAGGTCGGCAACGTCGAGATCCCGTCGCGGGCCTACGTCGCGTCGTTCGGGTTCAAGGGCCCGGACCAGCAGAAGCCGGCCGGCGTCCTGTCCGGCGGCGAGCGCAACCGGCTGAACCTGGCGCTGACGCTCAAGCAGGGCGGCAACCTGCTGCTGCTCGACGAGCCGACGAACGACCTCGACGTGGACACGCTGGCCTCCCTGGAGAACGCCCTGCTCGAGTTCCCCGGCTGCGCCGTCGTCGTCTCGCACGACCGGTGGTTCCTCGACCGTGTCGCGACGCACATCCTGGCCTACGAGGGCACCGAGGACGACCCCGCGCGGTGGTACTGGTTCGAGGGGAACTTCGCCTCGTACGAGGAGAACAAGGTGGCCCGGCTCGGCCAGGACGCGGCGCGCCCCCACCGCGTGACGTACCGCAAGCTGCGCCGTGACTGACGTCCGCTCCTGACCTGCGGCGTTCGGTGGTCATGGGCACACTGTGCCCATGACGGAGGGCGCGCGGCCGGCGGACGCAGCCCTCGTCACGTCGCTGAACGAGCTGCGTGAGCTGCTGGCTGCGCTGCGCCTGCCGCTGCAGACGCCCGGTGTCGTTGCGGCGCGCGCCGACCGCCAGGCCGCCGTCTTCCAGCTCGACGCGTACGTGCTGCCGCGGCTGGCCGCGCCCGCGGCGCCGCTGCTCGTCGTCGTCGGCGGCTCGACCGGCGCCGGCAAGTCGACCCTCGTCAACTCCCTGCTCGGCGAGGAGGTCTCGGCGCCGGGCGTGCTGCGGCCGACGACCCGGTCCCCGGTCCTCGTGCACCACCCGCAGGACGGGCCGTGGTACGGCGGGCAGGGCGCGGCGTCGCTGCCCTCCGGCGTGCGGCTCGTCGCCTCGGCGGCCCTGCCGCCCGGGTTGGCGCTGCTCGACGCCCCGGACATCGACTCGGTCGAGGAGGCGAACCGAGCCCTGGCGGAGCGCCTGCTGGCGGCGGCCGACCTCTGGCTGTTCGTCACGACCGCCGCCCGCTACGCCGATGCGGTGCCGTGGGCGCTCCTGCGCGGGGCGGCCCTGCGGCACGCCCAGGTGGCGCTCGTCGTCGACCGGGTCGACCGGGGCGCGGAGGCGGTCGTCGACGACCTGCGCCGCCTGATGGACGGCAACGACCTGGCCGGGGCGCCGCTGTTCGTCCTGCCCGAGACCGAGCTGGCCGAGGGCCTGCTGCCGGAGGAGGTCGTCGGCCCGATCGCCCGGTGGCTGTCCGAGCTCGGCGCGGATGCGCCCGCGCGCCGGGCGGTGGCGCAGGCGACCCGGGACGGCGTGGTGGAGGACCTGGTGCGGCGGGGGCTCGCGCTCGCGCGCGCCGCCGACGAGCAGGTGGTGGCCGACGAGCGGTTGCGGCGCGTCGTGGAGCGGCGCTACGCCGAGGCGGTGGCGCGCGTCGAGGCCGTCACCTCGGACGGCGCCATGCTGCGGGGCGAGGTGCTGTCACGGTGGCAGGAGCTCGTCGGCACCGGGGAGCTGTTCCGGTCGATCGAGCAGGGCGTGGGCCGGCTGCGGGACCGGCTCACCGACCTGGTCCGTGGCCGGCCGGCCCAGCCGCGCGTGGAGCAGGCGATCGCCTCGGGACTGGAGGGGGTGCTGCTCGACGCGGCCGACGAGGCCGCGGAGCGGACCCACGCGGCGTGGCGCACGGACCCCGCCGGCGGGCCGCTCGTGGTCGGCGCGGACCTCGCGCGGTCGTCCGCCGGGCTGCGCGCGGGCGCCGCCGAGCAGGTGCGCGGGTGGCAGGGCGACGTCCTCGAGCTCGTCCGGGAGCAAGGGGCCTCCCGGCGCGGCACGGCGCGCTACCTGTCCTTCGGGGTCAACGCGGCGGGCGTGGCGCTCATGGTCGTGGCGTTCGCGTCGACGGGCGGCCTGACGGGCGTCGAGGTCGGGATCGCCGGCGGCACCGCGGTCGTGGCGCAGAAGCTCCTCGAGGCCGTGTTCGGCGACGACGCCGTGCGGCGGCTCACCACCCTGGCGCGGGAGCGGCTCGACGAGCGGGTGCGGCTGGTGCTGGGTGCGGAGGCGGCGCGCTACACCGCGCTGCTCCACGCGCACGGCGCGATCGCGGGCGGCGACGCGCTGCGGGCCGCCGCGCACGCCGTCGAGGTGGCGGCGCACGACGAGCGGAGCGCGCGCCCGGCGGCCGAGACGCCACGGCGGGGCGCCGCCACCGTGCTGCGGGGCGCCGGCGGTGGGCGCGACGGCGGGCCCGGCCCGGGCGGGCTGTGGCGCCGGCTGTTCGGACGGGGTCGGCGATGACGCCGGCTCGACGGGGCCCGGCCGGTCCCGATGCCGGGGGGCCACCGTGGCGGCGCTGACGCTCGCGGAGCGGGGGGAGGCGCTCACCGCCGCGCTCGACGCGGGCGAGGGGCGCCTGCCGGCCGACCTCGTCGCGGAGGGGCGTGCGGTGGTGCAGCGGGCCACCGAGCGGGCGGGCCTGTCCGCCGAGCACACGGTCGTCGCGCTCGCCGGGGCCACCGGGTCCGGCAAGTCGTCGCTGCTCAACGCGCTGGCGGGGGTCGACCTGGCGAGGACGGGGGTGCAGCGCCCGACGACCGCGCACGCGCTCGCGGCCGTGTGGGGGCCGGGCGCGGGCCCGCTGCTCGACTGGCTGGCCGTGCGGGAGCGCCGCGACATGGGACCGGGGGTCGCCGCACGGCTGCGGCGTCGCGGCGCGGCCGGCGCGGCGCAGGCCGCCGGCCTGGTGCTCCTCGACCTGCCCGACCTCGACTCGATCGTCGAGGAGCACCGGGTGCGGGCCGACCGGCTGGTGCAGCGCGCCGACCTGCTGGTGTGGGTCGTCGACCCCCAGAAGTACGCCGACGCGGCGCTGCACACGCGCTACCTGCGCGGCTGGGCCGGGCACGAGTCGGTGACCGTGCTGGTGCTCAACCAGGCGGACCGGCTCGACGCGGCGCAGACCTCGGCCGTCCTCGTCGACCTGCGGCGGCTGGCCGCCGCCGACGGCCTCGGCGACGTGCGCACGCTCGCGGTCTCGGCGCGGACCGGTCAGGGCGTCGACGACCTGCGCGGCGTCCTCGCGCAGGCGACGGCCCGGCGGCATGCGGCCGCCGGGCGGTGGGCGGCCGACGAGCGCGCGGTGGCCGAGCGGGTGGTCGCGGCCTGCGGCTCGGGGACCCCGCCGACGGTCAGGGCCGCCGCGACGGACCGGCTCGTGGCCGCGTTCGCGCAGGTCGCGGGTGTCGACCTGGTGACCGACGCGGTTCGTCGCGCGACGGTCCGGCGGGCCGGAGCCCGGACGGGCTGGCCGCCGCTGCGGTGGTTGGCCCGGTTCCGACCGGATCCGCTGCGCCGGCTCCACCTCGGCGGCGTCCCGAGCGGGCTGCCCGAGCCCACGTCGCTGCCGCCGGCGGGAGCGACGGCCAGGGCCCGCGCGGCCGTCGCCGCCCGCGACCTGGTCGGTGAGGCGATGGCGGACGCGCCCGAGGCCTGGCAGGTCGCCGCGCGCGAGCGCACGACGACCGACGGCCTCGCCGACGACCTCGACCGCGCGGTCGCCGGCACGCCCCTGCTCGCCGACCGTCCCGCGGCGTGGTGGCGGGTGGTCGGAGGGGTGCAGTGGCTGCTGCTCGCGGCGGCGGTCGCGGGGCTGGCGTGGCTCGGGGCCGTCTGGCTCGTGGGCTACCTGCGCCTGCCGCCCCTCGCGATGCCCCACTGGGGTGCCCTGCCGGTGCCGACGTGGCTGGCGGTCGGCGGCGTCGTGGCCGGCTGGCTCGTCGCGGGCCTCGCGGCGCTGGTGGCCCGCCTGGCCGGGCGCCGCCGGGCCCGGGCCGCCCGCCGACGGCTGACGGCGGCGGTCGGCCGCGTCGCCCGCGAGCGCGTGCTGGCACCGGTGGCGGACGAGCTGGCCGCCCTGGACACGTGCCGACGCCAGGCCGCCCGCGCCGCGACCCGCGCCTGACGCGCCCTCGGGCCGGCCGTTCGCGGGGTGGGCGCGTTCGTTCGTCGGGCACGGGCAGGGGCAGGATGGCGCTCGACGACGAAGGGGGAACCATGGCCAGGCTCGCGGTCCCGGTGCAGCTGCGCTGGGGCGACGTCGATGCGTACCGGCACGTCAACAACGCGGCGATGCTCCAGCTGCTGGAGGAGGCGCGGATCGAGGCGTTCTGGCGGCACGACGAGCGCGAGGACGCCTGGCCGACCGCGGTGCTGGACGGCGGCCCCGGCGCGGAGCTGGCGACGCTCGTCGCACGCCAGGAGATCGAGTACCTCCTGCCGCTGGGCTACCGGCGCACGCCCGTGATCGTCGACCTGTGGATCGGGCGGCTCGGCGGCGCGAGCATCGACGTCTGCTACGAGGTGCGCGACGAGGGGCCGGACCCGGCCGTGTACGCCCGCTCGACGGCGACGATCGTCCTCGTGGAGGCTTCGACCGGCCGGCCGCGCCGGATCCAGGAGGAGCAGCGCAGGGCGTGGGAGCCGTACGTCGGGGAGCCGATCGTCTTCCGGCGCCGGCACTAGGGGCGCGACGGCTACCCGAGCGGCACCCGCACCATGCCTTCCTGCGCGATGGACGCGACGAGCACGCCGTCCCGGTCGAACACGCGCGCGGCGCCCAGGCCGCGCCCGCCCTGCCCGGACGGGGAGTTCTGGACGAAGAGCAGCCAGTCGTCGACGCGGACGTCCCGGTGCCACCACATCGCGTGGTCGAGCGACGCGATCGACAGGCCGTCCGACGACCAGGACAGGCCGGCGTGCCGCAGGATCGGCTCGAGCATCACCTGGTCGCACGCGTAGGCGAGGAGGGCGCGGTGGAGCAGCTGGTCGTCCGGGACCGCGCCGCGCGTCCGCAGCCAGACGAGCTGGCGGCCGGTGCGCTCGCGGTCCGGGTGCACGTAGACGGCGCCGCCCACGTGCCGCAGGTCGAAGGCGCTCTCGGTCCAGAACCGGGCGACGGGGTGGTCGACCGCCGCGAGGTGCTCGGCCGCCGAGGGGACGTCCTCGGGTCCGGGGATCCCGCGGGGCGGCCGCTCGGCGAAGTCGATGCCGGGCTGCTCCTCCTGGAACGAGGCGCTCATCGACAGGATCGGGCCCTCGCCCTGCCGCGCGTGGGTGCGCCGGGCGCTGAAGGAGCGCCCGTCGCGCAGGCGCTCCACGTCGAACCGGATCGGCGCGGCGACGTCGCCCGGGCGAAGGAAGTAGCCGTGCAGCGAGTGGGGCAGCCGGCCGGGGTCGACCGTGCGGCCGGCCGCGAGCAGCGACTGGGCGAGGACCTGCCCGCCGAACACCCGCCGGGTCGGCACCCGCAGGTTGTCGCCCGTGAACGTGTCCGGCGCGTCCCCGGGCCGCAGGTCGAGCGCGTCCAGCACCGGCTGGATCGGGTCGTCGTTCGTCGCTACTCCTCGAAGGTGTTGACGAGTGAGTGCGCGGCCCGCTCCAGGTAGTCCCACAGCTCCGCCTTCGGCAGGGGCGCGAGACCGAGTGTGTCGAGCGCGGCGCGCATGTGCATGAGCCACCGGTCCCGGGCCTCCGGGTTCACCGCGAAGGGCGCGTGCCGCAGGCGCAACCGCGGGTGGCCGCGGGTCTGCGAGTAGGTCGTCGGTCCGCCCCAGTACTGCTCGAGGAAGAGGGTGAGCCGCTGCGCCGCCGGGGCGAGGTCCTCCTCCGGGTACAGCGGGCGGAGCACCGGGTCCGTCGCGACGCCGCGGTAGAACTCGTCGACCAGCCGGACGAAGGTGTCGTGGCCGCCGACCGCCTCGTAGAAGGAGCCGGTACGCACCCGCCCATCCTCACACGCCCTCGCGCCGCTCCCGGCACCGCCCTACGCTGGGCAGACGTCGAGCGACACGGAGGGCCGATGAGCAAGGCAGAGCAGATCCTCGCCGCGCTCGGTGGCGCCGGGAACGTCGTCGGCGTCGAGCCGTGCATCACGCGGCTGCGCGTCGAGGTCACCGACACGGGCGCGGTCGACGAGACCAGGCTGCGGGCCTCGGGGGCGTTCGGCGTCGTCCGGTCCGGGCACGTGGTGCAGGTCATCGTCGGACCCGAGGCCGACGGGCTCGCCGCCGAGATCGACTCGATCCGCTAGAGGACCGCCGTGCGGCTCGCGAGCCCCGTGGCCGGGACCGTCCGCGCGCTCGACGCGGTGCCGGACGTCGTGTTCGCGCAGGGGATGGTCGGCCCCGGGGTGGCCGTGGAGCCGGTGCGCACGGCCGTGCAGCACGTCGTGTCGCCAGTGGACGGGGTGGTCGCGGCCCTGCACCCGCACGCCTTCGCCATCCGGGTGTCCGACGAGCGGTCCGTGCTGGTCCACCTCGGCATCGACACCGTGACGCTGGCCGGTGCCGGGTTCGAGCCGCACGTGGCCGCGGGCCAGCAGGTGCGCGCCGGGGAGCGGATCGTCACCTGGTCCCCGCTCGACGTGGCCGCCGGCGGGCACGCGACGATCTGCCCGGTGATCGCGCTCCAGGCGGTGCCCGAGGACGTCCACCTGCTCCTCGAGCCGGGGGAGACGGTCGCCGCCGGTCAGCCGCTGCTGGACTGGGTCGACTGACGCCCCGGCGGGCCGTGAGCCGCTCCCCGGTGCCCGATGGAAGGATGTCCGCATGCCCGACGCGGTCACGCCTCCCGACGAGTCGCTGCTGCGGCTCGCCGCCGCGTACGGCGTGGTCCCGGACTACCACGGGCACGACGGCGGGCACCACGCCGCGTCGGCGCAGACGCTCGTGGCGGTGCTCGCCGCGCTCGGCGTCGACGCCTCGTCGCCCGAGCGGATCGCGCTGGCGCTCCAGAACGTCGACCACGCGCCCTGGCGCCGGGTGCTGCCGCCCGTCGTCGTCGTGCGCGCCGGACGGCAGGTCCACGTGCCGGTGCACGTCTCGCACGGCGAGGCGGTCACGGCCTGGATCGAGCTGGACGACGAGGCCGGTGGCGGCCGCCGCGACCTGGTGCAGGCCGACGTCTGGGTGGAGCCGCGGGCGGTGGACGGCCGTCTCGTCGGCCGCGCGACGTTCACGCTGCCGGCGGACCTGCCGCTCGGCTGGCACGAGATGTACGCGCGGCTGCCCGACACGACCGCGCACGCCCCCGTCGTCGTCACCCCGGACCGGCTCGAGCTGATCGGCGGGCTCGAGCGGCGCCGCGCGTGGGGCTACCTGGCGCAGCTGTACTCGATCCGGTCACGGGCCTCCTGGGGCGTTGGCGACCTCAGCGACCTGGCGGAGGTCGTCGCCCTGGCGGGCCGGCGCTCCGGCGCCGACTTCGTCCTGGTCAACCCCCTGGCCGCCGCCGAGCCGACGACGCCGATGACGCCGAGCCCCTACCTCCCGGCGACGCGCCGGTTCGTCAACCCGCTCTACATCCGGGTCGAGGACGTGCGGGAGGCGGCGTACCTCTCGTCGGCCGACCGCGCGCTCGTCGAGTGGGCCGCCGAGCCGGCCCTCGCGCTCGGCGACGACCCGCGCCAGATCGACCGCGACGTCGCCTGGACGGCGAAGAAGGCGGCGCTCGAGGTCGTCTTCGCCGCGCCGCGCTCGCCCGCCCGGCAGCAGGCGTTCGACGACTACGTCGCCGCCGAGAGCCCGGGCCTGGAGACCTTCGCGCTGTGGTGCGCGCTCACCGAGCGGTACGGCGGGATCACGGGCTGGCCGGACGCGGCGCGGGACGTCACGTCGGACCTCGTGGCCGCCGCGCGTGCCGAGCTGGCCGACCGGGTCGTCTTCCACGAGTGGCTGCAGTGGGTGGCCGACGAGCAGCTCGCGGCCGCGCAGCGGGCGGCCCGCGAGGCCGGGATGCGGATCGGCATCATGCACGACCTCGCGGTGGGCGCCCATCCCGAGGGGGCCGACGCGTGGGCGCTCGGCGAGGTGATGGCCACCGGCGCCACCGTGGGCGCGCCGCCGGACATGTACAACCAGCAGGGGCAGGACTGGTCGCAGCCGCCGTGGCACCCCGACGCGCTCGCGCGCGCCGGCTACCGCCCCT
This sequence comes from Cellulomonas sp. 73-92, assembly GCF_001898175.1. Taxonomy (GTDB): domain Bacteria; phylum Actinomycetota; class Actinomycetes; order Actinomycetales; family Cellulomonadaceae; genus Cellulomonas. The sequence continues at coordinate 36,258 of NZ_MKTH01000018.1, read as the reverse complement.
ACCGGGACATGATCCGCACCCTGCTGCGGCACGCGGGCGCGTTGCGGATCGACCACGTCATCGGGCTGTTCCGGCTGTGGTGGGTCCCGCGGGGCCACCCCGCGACCGAAGGCGCCTACGTCCGCTACGACCACGAGGCGCTCGTCGGCATCCTCGCGCTCGAGGCGCACCGCGCCGGCGCGGTGGTGATCGGGGAGGACCTCGGCACGGTCGAGCCGTGGGTGCGCGACTACCTGGCCGAGCGCGGCATCCTCGGCACGTCCGTGCTGTGGTTCGAGAAGGACCACCTCGGCAACCCCCTGCCGCCCGAGCAGTACCGCCGCCTCACCCTGGCGAGCGTGACCACGCACGACCTGCCGCCGACCGCCGGCTACCTCGCCGGCGAGCACGTGGCCCTGCGGGCACGCCTCGGGCTGCTGACCAAGCCCGTCGAGGAGGTCGCGGCCGAGGCCGACGACGAGCGCGAGCGGATGATCGCCGCGCTGCGCGGCCGCGGGCTGCTCGGCGACCAGCCCTCGGAGCGTGAGGTCGTCGAGGCGCTGCACCGCTGGGTCCTGGCCACGCCGGCGGTCCTCGTCGGGGTCGCCCTCACCGACTCGGTGGGGGAGCGCCGCGCGCAGAACCAGCCCGGCACGGACCGCGAGTACCCCAACTGGAAGGTCCCGCTGGCCGACTCCGCCGGGCGCGTCGTGCTGGTCGAGGACCTGTTCGACAACGCCCGGCTCGCCTCGCTGGCCGCGGTGATGGACCGCGGCTGAGGCCACCTCAGCCGCGGCGGCGGTCGGCCTCCTGGGCGGCCAGCGCGCGGCGCGCGTCGTCGCCCTGCTCGGCCACGATGCGGCGCAGCGCGGGGGCGGCGTCGGGGTGCTCGGCCAGCCACCGCTCGGTGCGAGCCACCACGTCGACGCGGGCGTCCCCGGTCAGCTCCAGCGGGTGCAGTCCGAAGGCGATGTTCTGCGCGATCTCGTTGGTCCGGCTCGCCCACACCCGCTCGAGCGACGCGAAGTACGGCTCGACGAACGGCAGCAGCAGCGACAGGTCCTGGACCCGGCCGAAGCCGGCGATCGTCGCCGCCTGGACCGCGTTCGGCAGGTCGTCCCTGTCGAGCAGGTTCGCCCACGCGGCGGCCTTGGCCTCGGGCGTCGGCAGGGCGGCACGGGCGGCGGCGGCGGCGCGCTCGCCGGTGGCCGTGGCGTCGGCCGTCAGCTGCGCGGCGATCTCGGCCTCGCCGGCCCGCCCGCCGACCACCAGGGAGGTCAGCAGCTCCCAGCGCAGGTCCGTGTCGATGGTGCGGTCCGGCAGGGTGCGGCGGCCGTCGAGCAGGTCGGCGACGAGGTCGAGCTGGGCGGGCGTCGACGCGTGGATCGCGAACGCCTTGAGCAGCTGTAGCTGGGTGTCGGAGCCGCCGGCCACCTCGCTGTCGTCGCCGAGCAGCGCGGCGAGCCGGTCCGCCGCGGCAGCGGCCGCCTGCGCCCGGTGCTCCGGCGCGACGTAGAGGTCGAGCGCGGTGCGCAGCTGGCGCAGCTGCACCTGCACCACGGTCGAGTCGGTCTCGTGCGGCAGGTACCGCAGCATCATGTCGACGTAGTCGCGCGCCGACATCTCGCCGTCGCGCGTCCCGTCCCAGGCCGCGGCGAGGACGAGCGAGCGCGGCAGCGACGAGGTGAAGCCGGCGAGGTGGGCCGCGGCCGTCGCGCGCGAGGGCTCGTCGAGCCGGATCCGGGCGTAGGCCAGGTCGTCGTCGTTGACCAGGACGAGCGCGGGGCGCGGCCGCCCGACGAGCGCCGGCACCGGGGTGACCGGCCCGTCGACGTCGAGCTCCTCGCGCCACGCGCGCACGAGCGTGCCGTCGGCGGCCACGTCGTAGCCGCCGATCGCCAGGCGGTGCGGGCGGGCGACCGGGTGCTCGTCGGGCACCTCCTGGAGCACGTCGAACGCGGTGATGACGCCGTCCGCGTCGGTCGCGATGCGCGGGCGCAGCAGCGTGACGCCCGCCTGCTCGAGCCACAGCCGGGACCACGCGGACAGGTCGCGCCCGCTCGTCGTCTCCAGCTCGGACAGCAGGTCGGCCAGCGACGTGTTGCCCCACGCGTGCTTGGCGAAGTACGCGCGCACGCCGGCGTCGAACTCGTCCTGCCCCACCCACGCGACGAGCTGGCGCAGCACCGACGCGCCCTTGGCGTAGGTGATGCCGTCGAAGTTGACCTCGACGTCCTCGAGGTCGCGGATGTCCGCCGCGATGGGGTGGGTCGAGGGCAGCTGGTCCTGCGCGTAGGCCCAGCGCTTCTCGAGGGACTGGAACGTGGTCCACGCGCTCGCCCAGCGCGTCGCCTCGGCCGTCGCGCGCGTCGACTGGAACTCGGCGAACGACTCGTTCAGCCACAGGTCGTCCCACCAGCGCATCGTCACCAGGTCGCCGAACCACATGTGCGCGAGCTCGTGCAGCACCGTCACCGCACGCCGTTCGACGGTCGCCTGCGGGACCGCGGACCGGAACACGTACGACTCGACGAACGTCACCGCGCCCGCGTTCTCCATGGCACCGGCGTTGAACTCCGGCACGAAGATCTGGTCGTACTTCTCGAAGGGGTACGGGCGGTCGAAGACGCGCTCGTAGAAGGCGAAGCCGGCCCGCGTGATGTCCGCGATCTCGTCGGCCTCGAGGTGCTGCGCCAGCGACGCCCGGCAGTACACGCCCAACGGGATGGTGCGCCCGTCGACGCTCGTCAGCTCCCGGCGCTCCTCGGCGTAGGGCCCCGCGACGACGGCGGTGATGTACGACGAGATCGGCGGCGTCGGCGCGAACGCCCAGCGCCGCGCGCCCGTGTCGCGGCCGTTGCGGTTCACGGCCCCGGGGACCGGCTCCGGCTCGGCCGCGGCGGGGGAGTTGGAGATGACCGTCCAGTGGGCGGGCGCGGTGACGGTGAACGTGAACGTCGCCTTGAGGTCCGGCTGCTCGAACACCGCGAACACGCGCCGCGAGTCGGCGACCTCGAACTGCGAGTAGAGGTACACCTCGCCGTCGACCGGGTCGACGAACCGGTGCAGCCCCTCGCCGGTGTTCATGTAGGCGCAGTCGGCCGCCACGACCAGCTCGTTGTCGGCCGCGAGACCGTCCAGCGTGATGCGGGAGTCGGCGAACACCGCGGCGGGGTCGAGGTCGCGGCCGTTGAGCCGCACCGCGTGCACCGCGGGCGCGATGAGGTCGACGAAGGTGGACGCCCCCGGCGTGGCCCCGAACCGGATCGTTGTGCGCGAGGCGAAGGTCGTGGCCGAGGTCGTCAGGTCGAGCTCGACGTCGTACGACCGCGCCTGGACGATCCCGGCGCGCTCGCGCGCCTCGGCACGGGTGAGGTTCTGACCGGGCACGGATGACTCCCTGACGAGGCGATATGGACCGTTGCCGATCATGGCACGTCGCCGGGTGCCCACCGGCCGATCGCGTGAGCGAGGACACACCGCGCGATCGGTGGATCGGTGTGCGCGCGGCGGCCGAGGTGGGCAGACTCGGGACGTCCGCGTGCCATCCCCCGCGAGAGGAGACGCCACCGTGCCCCAGACGGTCGACTTCTGGTTCGATCCCGCCTGCCCGTGGGCGTGGATGGCGTCGCGCTGGATCGACGAGGTGGCCCGGCACCGCGACGTCGACGTCCGCTGGCACGTGATGAGCCTGTCGGTGGTCAACGAGGGTCGCGAGCTCTCGCCGTCGTACCGCCGCGAGATGGACGCGGCCTGGGGGCCGGTGCGGGTGCTCGTCGCGGCGGCGGAGGCGCACGGCGACGGCGTGCTCAAGCCGCTCTACGACGCGATGGGCTCCCGCCGTCACCCCGGCGGGCGCACGGACGCCGAGGCGATCGTCGCGGAGTCGCTCGCGGAGGTCGGGCTCCCCGCGGCGCTCGCCGCGGCGGCGACGACCGACGAGCACGACGCGGCGCTGCGCGCCTCGACCGCCGCGGCGCAGGCGCTGGTCGGGGACGACGTCGGCACGCCGGTCGTGGCGATCGACGGCGTCGGCTTCTTCGGGCCGGTGGTGACACCGGCCCCGCGCGGCGAGCGGGCGCTCGCGATGTTCGACGGCCTGGCCCTCATGACGAGCGTGCCCGGCTTCTACGAGCTCAAGCGGAGCCGCACCTCGGGACCCGTGTTCGACGACGGGGGCCCGGCGTGAGGCCGGTGGCGGGAGGGCCGGCACGATGACGACGCCGGGCGCGGCCACGCCCCCGGACGCCGCGGCGCTCGCACGCGCGGCGCGCCGGCGTCGGCTGATCCCCAGGCTCGTCGCGCTCGACGCCGTGCTGGTCGCGGCGGTGCTCGTCGTCGTGCTGCTCGTCACGCTGCCGGGTGGGACGCCGCCGCTGCCGGGCGCCAGCGGGACGGGGACGGCGACCGCCGGGGCGACGCCGACGCCGACCGCGACTCCCGGACCGCCGCAGTTCCAGCTGCCGAGCGGCAACATCGCCTGCGACATGACCGCCGGCGGCGTCACGTGCACCATCGCGAGCGAGACCTTCACGCCACCGCCGGTCGCGAACTGCGAGGGCGGCTCCGTCGGCCACACCGTGGTGCTCGACGCGCACGGCGTCTCGGTGCCGTGCGTCCGGGGCGCCCCGTCGCGCGTCGGGGGCCAGGTGCCCGTCCTCGACTACGGCGGGACGAGCACCGTCGGCCCGTACACGTGCACGAGCGCGACGAACGGCGTCACGTGCACCACCGCGCAGGGCGTCGGCTTCCGGCTCGCCCGCCAGGAGCTCGTCACGCTGCCCTGACCTGGACCCGGCCGGCGGGTCGCCCGCCGGCCGGGTCCAGGTCACCAGATGCTGACGCGCTCCTCCGGCGCCAGGTACAGCCCGTCGCCGGGCCGCACGCCGAACGCCTCGTGGAACGCGTCGAGGTTGCGCGCCACGCCGTTGCACCGGAACTCGTCGGGGGAGTGCGGGTCGGTCGCCAGCCGGCGGATCATCTCCTCGTCGCGCGCCTTGGTGCGCCACGACTGCGCCCAGCCGACGAACACGCGCTGCGCGGCGGTCAGCCCGTCGAGCACGGGCGCGTCCTCGACGGGGCCCCCGAGCGCCAGCTGGTAGGCCTTGAGGGCGATCGCGAGCCCGCCGAGGTCCCCGATGTTCTCGCCGATCGTCAGCGCACCGTTGACGTGGTGGCTGCCGTCCAGCTGCTTCGGCGAGAACGACGAGTACTGGTCGATGAGGGCCTTGGTGCGCTCCTCGAACGCCGCCCGGTCCTGCGCCGTCCACCAGTCGACGAGCCGGCCGTCGCCGTCGTACTTGCTGCCCTGGTCGTCGAAGCCGTGCCCGATCTCGTGCCCGATGACCGCGCCGATGCCGCCGTAGTTGACGGCGTCGTCGGCCTCCGCGTCGAAGAACGGCGGCTGGAGGATCGCGGCCGGGAAGACGATCTCGTTCATCCCCGGGTTGTAGTAGGCGTTCACCGTCTGCGGGGTCATGAACCACTCGTCGCGGTCGATCGGCCGGCCGATCTTCGCCAGCTCGTAGTCCTGCTCGAAGGCGTTGGCCCGCCGGACGTTCCCGACGAGGTCGTCGGCCGCCATCTCCAGCGCCGAGTAGTCGCGCCACCTCGCCGGGTAGCCGATCTTCGGCGTGAACGTGTCGAGCTTGGCCAGGGCCTTGGCCTTCGTCTCGTCGCCCATCCAGCCCAGCCCCGCGATCGACGTCCGGTACGCCGCGACGAGGTTGGCGACCAGCGCGTCCATCCGCGCCTTGTGCGCCGGCGGGAAGTGCCGCTCGACGTACACCTTGCCGACGGCCTCGCCCAGGGCGCCCTCGACGAAGCTGACGCCGCGCCGCCACCGCTCGCGCAACTCCTGCGCCCCCGTCAGGGTGCGGCCGTAGAAGTCGAAGTTGGCCTCCGTCAGCTCCTCGTACAGGTACGGCGCGCGCGAGGAGATCACGTGGTAGGCGAGCCAGTCGCGCCACGCCGCCAGGTCCTCGCTCTCCCAGAGCGCGGCGAACCCGACCGTGAACCCCGGCTCGCGCACGACGAGGGAGTCCATCGACCCCTCGACCGCGCCGAGCGCGGCGACCCACGTGCGCCACGCGAAGCCGGGGGCGTCCGCGACGAGGGAGGCGAGCGTCGCGGCGTTGTAGGTGAGCTCGGCGTCGCGGTCCTTGACGACGTCCCAGTGGTGGGAGGCGAGCTTCGTCTCCAGGTCGAGGACCCGGCCGGCCGCCGCGTCGGCCTCCTCCTCGCCGCTCCAGCCGGCGAGCGCGAGCATCCGCGCCACGTGCGGGCGGTACTTGGCCAGCACGGCGGCGTACTGCGGGTCGCGGTAGTAGGCCTCGTCGGGCAGCCCCAGGCCGGACTGCGTCAGGTGCACGACGTACCGCTCCGGGTCCATCGCGTCGTTGTCGACGAAGAACGCCACCGCCGCGACGGCGCCGGTGCGCTGGAGCGCGGCCAGCGCGTGCAGCAGCGCGTCCTTGTCGCCGGCGGCCCGGACGGGCGCCAGGTCCTCCTCGAGCGGCGCCAGCCCGACGGACTCGATCCGCTCGGTGTCCATGAAGGACGCGTAGGCGGCGCCGATCTTCGCCTTCTCGGCGTCCGCCGCGCCCGCCGCAACCTGCTCACCGAGGTCGGTGATGATGTCGCGGACGTGCTCCTGCGCCTCGTCGTGCAGCGTGCGGAACGACCCGTCGACGGCACGGTCGGCCGGGATGACGTGCGTGGCGAGCCACTGGCCGTTGACGTGGCGGAACAGGTCGTCGGCCGGGCGGACGGACGGGTCGAGGTCGGTCAGGGCGATGCCGCTTGAGGTCATGGGCCCAGCCTACGGGCGGCGTCGGACAGGTCGGCGGGGGGTGCGGCAGGATGGCGTCATGCGCATCCACGTCGCCTCCGACCACGCCGGGTTCGAGCTGAAGGCCGCGCTCGTCGCGCACCTGCAGGAGGCCGGTCACGACGTCGTCGACCACGGCGCCCACGCCTACGACGCGCAGGACGACTACCCGGCGTTCTGCTTCGCGGCCGGCGAGGCGGTCGTCGCGGAGCCGGGGACGCTCGGCGTGGTCATCGGCGGCTCGGGCAACGGTGAGCAGATCGCGGCGAACAAGGTGACGGGCGTGCGCGCGGCGCTCGCGTGGAACGACGAGACGGCCCGCCTGGCCCGCCAGCACAACGACGCCAACGTCGTGGCCGTCGGCGCCCGGCAGCACTCGCTCGACGAGGCGATCGCGCTGGTCGACGCGTTCGTCGGCGAGCCCTTCAGCGGCGACCCGCGCCACCAGCGGCGCATCGACCAGCTCGCGGCGTACGAGGCCGCGCGCTGAACGGTCCCGGGCGGCGCGCCGCGCCCGCCGCACACGCCGAGGAGTACGCCGAGGCCGTGCTGGACCTCGTCGAGCGCATCCCGGCGGGCCGGGCCATGACGTACGGCCTCGTCGCGGAGGTGCTCGCCGAGCGGCTGGGGCGCGGCGGGCCGCGCCAGGTGGGCCACGTGCTGGCCGGCTCGGGTGGCTCGGTGCCGTGGTGGCGGGTGGTCAACGCCGCCGGCGCGCCGCCGGCGCCGTACGCGCGCGAGGCCCTCGACCGGCTGCGTGCCGAGGGCGCGCCCCTGACGGCCGACGGCACCCGCGTCGCGCTGCGCCGCGCGGTGTGGTGGCCGGAGCAGGACTAGCGGCGCTCAGCCCGCGGCGAGGATGTCGACGACGAAGACGAGCGTCGAGCTCGCCGGGATGCTGCCCTGGGCGGTGGCGCCGTAGCCGAGGTTCGGCGGCACGACGAGCAGCACCTGGGAGCCGACGGTCTGCCCGACCAACCCTTGGTTCCAGCCGTCGATCACCTGCGCCTGCCCGATCTTCTGCACCGCGTAGGGCGCGCCGCGGTCCCACGAGGAGTCGAACTTCGTGCCGTCCCACAGCCAGCCCGTGTAGTTGACGACCACGGTCTGGCCCGACGCCACCTTCGGCCCGGTGCCCTGGACGAGGGGCTGGGCCACCAGGCCGGTCGGCGCGGGTCCGGTCGCCGCGGTCAGCGCCGGCTTCCCGGTGCCGTCCAGCGTGACGGTGGGCAGCCCGACCACGGGGGCGACGGGCGCCCCGCTGGCCCGCGCCGGCACGGGCCGTGCGGCGACGACGTCGACGACGTCGACGATCGTCATCGGCAGGGTGGAGTCACCCTGCGGCGCCGCCACGACGAGGCGCGCGCCGACGCGGGCGGTCACCAGCTCCTGGTAGAGCTGGCCGAACAGCGAGCCGGGGTCGGCCAGGGTCACCAACGGGGCGCCGTCGGCCCACGTGCTGCTCAGCTCGCCGCCGGTGACGCCGGAGAGCTCGAGGATGTGGAGCGTCACGAGGTTGCCCTGGGCGACCGCCTCGCCGGTGCCCTGGGAGACGGTCCGCGCCACACCGGCTGTCACGCTGAAGGGCGTCGACGGCAGCGTGACCGTCGGCTTGGCCCCCGCCGCGCCGCTGACGGTGATGGCGGCGAGCGCCGCCCGGTCCGCCGCGGTGGCGGCGGACGGCGTGGCCGAGGGGGCCGCGGAGGCGGCGACGGTCGGTCCCGCCGTGGTCGTCGGCGCCGGCGGCGTGGTGCCGCCCGAGCAGGCCGCGAGGGCGCCCAGCGCGAGGGCGAGGGCGGCGGCGAGGCCGGGTCGGACGGTCGTCGGGCGTCGCACGGTGCTCCTCCGGGATGTCTGGTCCGGCTCGTCGGCTGGGCCCGACGACGGTACGCGACGATCCTGTGCCGGGCGGAGGCTAGAAGACCCAGCTGCACACCGGCGCGAGCGGCCAGCCGAACGCCGCGGTCGCGGCCGCCGCGGCGCCGGGGCGCAGCTCGCGCACGAGGCCGGCCCTCGCCTGGGCGCCGATGGACCGGCCGCCGAGGTAGGCGGCGCCGAGCTCGCGGACGTCGAGCGCGAGGTCGGCCGGGGCGTCGGTCCGCGTCACCTGCGCCACCCAGCCGTCGCCGGACGCCGCGGTGGTCGCCAGGCGCCAGCGACCGGCGTTGGCGGGCAGCCGGGTGTCGGTCACCTCGAGGGTGACGTCGACGGGCGCGGCGTAGCGGCGCACCTGCAGCGCGGTGGCCAGGTCGAGCAGCCGCACCCAGACGTTGTCGCCGAGCTTGGGCACGGCGGCGCGCCGGTCGACGAGCAGGTGCGTCAGCGGGTCGTCGACGGCCAGGTGGGAGGCGGCCACGGACTTCGTCAGGTCGAGGTCGAGGACGAACGACCACAGGCGGTGCGCGGCCGCCGCGTCGACCGCGACGAGCTCGCGCAGCGTCACCGCGTACTCCGGGCCGGCGTCGCCCCACTTCTCCTTGCGCCGCACCAGGGCGTAGCCGCGGGGGCTGCCGTCGGGCGCGTGCACGGTCGCGATGCGCAGCGGCTCCCCGCCGTGGCGCCACGTCGGCGGGTCGGCGACCTGGTTGGCGCGCTGCTGAGCCGAGTCCCGGGTCATCCACCCAGGGCGCCCGCCACCCGCGGCGCGGTGGACGGCGTCGACCAGGTCCGCGTGCCGGGTGCGGTCGGCGGTGTCGAACCGCACGGTCAGCTCGTCGGACCCCGCGACCGGCCGCAGCGCCGCACCCCGCGGCACCTCGACGCCCAGCTCGTCGGCGGCGCAGCCGTAGCCGAACCGGCCGTAGATCGCCGCCTCGGCGGCGAACAGCGCGGAGACGGGCTCGCCCCGCTGCAGCGAGCGCTCGAAGTGTGCGTCGATCATCGCCGAGAGCAGGCCGCGGCGCCGGTGGTCGGGCCGCACGCCGACCCAGGTGAGGCCCGAGCACGGCACCGTGCCGCCGGGCACGGGCGCGGCGAACGAGTACGACCCGTGGACGGCGACCAGCTGGTCGTCCTTCTCGACGCCGACCGTGCGGACGCCCCACTCGAGCGCGGGGGGCGCCTCGGTGAGCGCCTCGGGCTCGAGACCCTGCGCCCACGTCAGCTGGTCGGCGGCGAGGAACTCGTCCCTGCGCTCGTCGGGGACGACGACGATCCGGTACCCCTCGGGAAGGCTCATGCACCCCATCGTGCCGGTCACCTGCCGCGCGGCGCGACCCCTTTAGCGAGCCGACCTGCGGCTTCGCTCCACGAGCGCGTTGAGCAGGGCGGCGCCGCGCTGGGCGCCGTCCACGGTGACGACGAGCTGGCGGGCGCCGGAGCGGTGGACGACGAGCGCCTCGCCGGGGCGCAGCACGATCCCGCTGCGGCCCCCGCGTCCGAGCCGGTAGCCCCAGCCCCCGAAGTCACGCACCGGGTCGACCGTCGTCACGTCGGCGGACTCGACCTCGTCGAGCGGCACCGTCACGGTGGGCCAGGGCAGCACGGTGCGCGCGACGACGCCGCGGTCGTCGACCGTCACGGTCCAGCGCCACATCATGACGACGACGAGCGCGAGGGTCGCGGCGACCAGCAGCGTGGGCCACACCGACCTGCTCAGCGCCCCGACCCCCGCGACGAGCAGCACGCCGATCACGACGACCGGAGTCAGGTGGCCGAACTCGGCCACGCCGGTCCACGAGGCCCCGGCCGTCCCGGCGAGCCGGGCGCGCGGCGCGTCCACCGGTACGCGGCCCGTCGCCGGCAGGCGGGTGTCGCCGGGCATCGCGGCCGCCACGAGCAGCGCGAGGACGAGCGCGGCGACGACCGCGACGGCCGGCAGCGCCCCGAGCGGCGCCGCGTGCCGGGCGTCGGCGAGCCCGCGCTGGCCGGCGAGCGAGGCGACGACGAGCCCGCAGACGAACACCGCCAGCCCGGTGGCGAATCCGGCGGTCACCCGGCGGATGGCCGCGCTGCGCCCCATGAGCATCCCGACGAGCCACGCCGTCAGGGAGATCGTGCCGGTCGGCACCGCCATGGCGACCAGGACACCGGTCAGGGACGAGGTGCCGGTGACCGTGCCGGCCGACCCCCAGCTCGAGGCGACGGGGTTCGGAAGGGTGTCCCGCCACGAGAGCGCGAGCGCCACGGCGGCGCCGAGCACGGCGAGCGGTACGACGAGCGCACCGAGGGTCGTGGCGACCCGGTGAGCGGGAAGGAGACCTGCGGTGGGGCGGGCGGCGGTGGGGCGAGCGGGCATCGGCGAACCTCCGCCCCCAGCCAACCACCGCCGCCGCGCCCGGCGATGAGCCTTGCGACTCAGATGTAGATCGCCGGGTCGTCCGCGTAGTCGTCGGCGGCCGGGCGCGTGTGGAAGCGCACCTTCGCCGGCACGCCGACGGCCGAGGCGCCCGGGGGCACGTCGTGCACGACGACGGCGTTGGCCCCGATCCGCGCGTCGTCGCCGACGTAGATCGGCCCGAGCACCTTGGCGCCCGTGCCGATCATCACGCGGTCGCCGATCGTCGGGTGCCGCTTGCCGTGCCGCATCGACGTGCCGCCGAGGGTGGCGCCGTGGAACATCACCACGTCGTCGCCGACCTCGGCGGTCTCGCCGATGACCACGCCCATGCCGTGGTCGATGAACAGCCGCCGCCCGATGCGGGCGCCGGGGTGGATCTCGATGCCGGTGATGCCGCGGACCAGCTGGGACAGCAGCCGCGCCGGCAGGCGCAGCGACGGTTCCTGCCACATCCGGTGGGTCACCCGATAGCCCCACACCGCGTGGACCCCGGGGTAGCCCAGGGCGACCTCGAGGCGCGAGCGCGCCGCGGGGTCGTGGGAGTGGGCCGCCTCGAGGTCCTCGCGGAAGGCGACGCGCAGGGGGGTGTGTGTCATCTCAGTCGAGCAGGTCCTGGTAGAGCACCGTGGACAGGTAGCGCTCGCCGAAGCTCGGGATGATCGTCACGATGAGCTTGCCGGCGTTCTCGGGGCGGTTGGCGAGCTGGATCGCGGCGGCGAGCGCCGCGCCGGACGAGATGCCGACCAGCAGGCCCTCCTCCTTGGCGGCCCGGCGGGCGAGGGCGATCGCGGTGTCGCCGTCGATGTCGATGACCTCGTCGTACACCGTAGTGTCGAGGACCTCGGGGACGAAGTTGGCGCCGAGCCCCTGGATCTTGTGCGGGCCGGGCACGCCGCCGTTGAGGATCGGCGACTCCTTGGGCTCGACGCCGACGATCTGCACGCCGGGCTTGCGCGCCTTGAGCACCTGGCCGACGCCGGTGATGGTGCCACCGGTGCCGATGCCGGCGACGAGGATGTCGACCTGGCCGTCGGTGTCCGCCCAGATCTCCTCGGCGGTGGTGCGGCGGTGGATCTCGGGGTTCGCCTTGTTGGCGAACTGGCGCGCCAGGATCGCCCCGGGACGCTCGGCGGCCACCTGCTCGGCGCGGGTGACGGCGCCCTTCATGCCCTCGGCCGCCGGCGTGAGGATCAGCTCGGCGCCGTAGGCCCGGAGCAGGGCGCGACGCTCCTTGCTCATGGACTCCGGCATGGTCAGCACCACGTGGTACCCGCGCGCGGCCCCGACGAAGGCGAGCGCGATGCCGGTGTTGCCGCTGGTCGCCTCGACGATGGTGCCGCCGGGCGGCAGCTCGCCCGCGGCCTCGGCGGCGTCGACGATCGCGACGCCGATGCGGTCCTTCACGGAGCTGGCGGGGTTGTAGAACTCGAGCTTGGCGACGATGGTCGCCGGTGCGCCGTCGGAGATCTTGTTGATCCGCACGAGCGGGGTGTTGCCGATGAGCTTGGTCGCGTCGTCGTAGATCCGGGACATGGGATTCCTCTTCGCTGGTCTGGGTGGCCGGGGACGTGCACCGGAGGGCGAGCGCTGATCGCGAGGGGCCTGGCCCCACCAGTGCCCGGCGCCTGCGAAGGGCCCGGGCCGGTCAGCGCTCTACAGACAGCGACAGCAGCGCACGACGAGGGTGCGCGGAAGGGAGCCGGCAGTGCGCTGCACGCCCATCGCTCTCCTCCTCGGGACTGGCGGGGTCGGTCCCCGTCCCGGTCGACGCTAGCCGTAACACCGCAGGGAGCGCAAAGGTTCCCGGGCGCTCCACTATCGTGCTCGCCACCAGGAGGTTCGATGGCGAACAAGTCCGGCAGGGCGACGATCGTCGACGTGGCGCTCGCGGCGAGGGTCTCGCCCGCGACGGTCTCGCGCGTGATGAACGGGCGCTTCGCCGGCGAGGCGGAGATCGCCGAGCGGGTGCGCCGCGTGGCGGCCGAGCTCCGCTACTCGCCCAGCCACCTCGCCCGCTCGCTCGCTCTCGGCGAGACGAGGGCCGTCGCGCTCGTCGTGCCCGACCTGGCGAACCCGGCGTTCCAGGCGGTGCTGGCGGGCCTGACGAGGGCCGCGGCCGACGACCGGTACCGCGTGCTCGTCGCCGACTCGGGCGACTCCGCGGAGGAGGAGCCGCCGCTGGCGACGGAGACGCGCCGTCGGTGCGACGCGATCGTGCTGTGCAGCCCGCGCATGACCGACGCCGTGCTCGCGGGGCTGGCCGAGAGCCTGCGCCCGCTCGTCCTGGTCAACCGGTCCGGCCGGGACGTGGGCGCGCCCTCGGTGGCCATCGACTACCGCAGCGGCGTCCTCGACCTGGCGCGGCACCTGCACGCGCTGGGGCACCGGGAGGTCGCCTACCTCGACGGCCCGCAGGCCAGCGCCTCCACGAGGGACCGGCTGCTGGGGCTGGCGGACGCCGAGGCCACGCTGCCCGGGCTCCGGGTGCGGCGGATGGCCGGCGGCGCCTCGGCGGAGGACGGCCTGGCCGCCGCGGCGGAGGTCAGGGCGAGCGGCGTCTCGGCCGTCATGGCCTTCAACGACCTGGGGGCCGTCGGCCTCGTCCACGGGCTGCGGGGCCTGGGCGTGCACGTCCCGGGGGACCTCTCGGTCGTCGGGTTCGACGACATCCCGTTCGCGCGCTTCCTGGTGCCCGCCCTGACCACCGCCTCGGCGCCCTACGAGCTGATGGGCAAGGAGGCGTGGCTGCGGATGAGGTCGCTGCTGCGCGGCGAGCCACCCGAGCAGGACGGCCTCCTCGGCCCACGGCTCCACGTGCGCGGGTCGACCGGCCCGCGGTAGACCGGCGCCGGCGGCCCGTCGGGGCTCAGAGCGAGTAGTCGAAGGCGAGCCGCAGCCGGTCGCCGCGGAAGACGATCGTCGAGTACTCGAAGGGCCGGCCGCCCTCGTCGGCGATGACGTCGTGCAGCAGCAGCGCCGGGTCGCCGCGGTGCATGTCGAGCTGGCGCGCCTCGGCGAGGCTGACGGCCACCGCCTCGAGGTGCTCGCTCACGTGCCGCATCGGCAGGCCGTAGTCCTTCTCGAGGATGACGCAGAGCTGTTCGGAGACGACGTCGTGCTCGTCGAGCCCCGGGGCGAGGGTCGCCGGGACGTGCGAGCGGTGCAGGCTGATCGGCTCGCCCTGCACGGACCGGACCCGGACGATGACGTACACCTCGTCACCGCGCGCCAGGCCGAGCCGCTCGCGCACCACGGAGGAGGCGGCCTCGCGCTCGAAGGACACCAGCCGGGTGGTGGTGGAGTAGCCGAGGGCCTCGAGCTGTTCGCGGATGCCGCGGTAGGCGGGGGAGACGGCGTTGATCTTGCTCGGGGCGACGTACGTGCCCTTGCCGGGGACCCGCAGCAGCAGGCCGTCGTTGACGAGCTTGGTCAGCACGCCCCGCACGGTCATCCGGCTCAGCCCGTACATCCGGTTGAGCTCGTTCTCGGAGGGGATGCGCTGGTTCGGCTGCCACTCGCCGCTGGTGATTTTGCCCGACAGGATCTGCTCGAGCTGCGCGTAGAGCGGCACCGCCGAGTCGCGCTCCAGCACCTCGGTCATCGGACCCTCCCTCCTGCTGGCGCATCGTAGCGAGCGTGCGGGTGGTCGACGGGGACCGACCGGGCGGCCGTGCGCGGCCAGGAGGCCGACGTCGAGCGCGTGCTCGACCACCCGCTCGACGCGGCCGCCGCAGGCGAGCTGCGGCGCTTCGCACGGTGCGTGGGGGTGTCCGACGAGCTGGCCCACGTGGTGCGGCTCTTCGGGACGCCGCCCGGCCACACGCCCGCCGGGTTCCGCGTGCGCTGCGAGCTCGAGGCCGACGGCACGGTGCGCTTCGACCTGCGCCGCGACATCTCCTACGACGGGGACGGGGCCCTGCGCCCGACCGGCCAGCTGTTCTCCGTCGACAGCGCCAACCCGTACGAGATCGCGGGCGTCGCGCCGCTCGTCGCCAACCTGACGTGCAACCCGTCGATCATCTGGGACCTGTTCCTGTCCGACCCCAACGCGAACGTCGGCGGGGTGTTCAAGGACCGCGACGAGGTGATGACCGAGATCGCCCGGATCCTCGGCCCCGGTGCGGACATGAGCATCGAGCTCGAGGACCCGTTCGACGACGTCGAGCGGGTGCTGGACGAGGCCGAGCACCTGCGCGAGCTCGTCTCGGACTACCGCCTGGTCGTCAAGGTGCCGCACACCGGGCCGGTGAACGCCGGCAACGCCCCGCAGCTGCTGGCCGGCGACGGGCACCTCGACGTGCGCTACGACGAGCCCGCGACCGGCGACGCCTTCCGGGGCCACCGGCTGGCGCTCCTCCTGCGCGAGCACGGCTTCCGCATCAACTTCACGCTGATGTTCGAGCCGTACCAGGCACGCCTCGCGCTGCAGGCCAGGCCGTACTTCATCAACTCGTTCGTGCGGCACCGGGCCTTCCAGTCGCAGCGGATGGCCGCCCTGCTCGACGAGCACGCGACGACCGGCGACGACGCCCCGCTCGTCGCCCTGCGCGGCTACCTGCTGGACAACGACTACCTGTCGACCAAGGACGCCGGTCTCGACCTGGCGGAGTGCCGGCGGATCGCCGAGCGCGTCGTCGCCTACCGGCGCATCCGCGAGCCGGAGGGCGCCGACGGCCTCGACCACGCCCGCCACAACCTGCGGGTGCTGCGCGATGCCAACCTGCCCGACACCCGGCTGATCATCTGCTCGATGGAGGGGGACCGGAACTACCCCGACATCGACCGGATGCTCACCGAGCCCGACCTGGCCGACATGGCGCACCGCGTGGTCATCACCGCGGAGCCGGGCTACCTCGCGCGCTTCGCGTCGACGAACCAGGTCGTCTCGTACCAGCGCCGGTTCCTGCGGGCCGCCGCCAAGACGAGGGACGCTCGCGCTGCGCGCTCTGAGTAGACATGTCTAGACTGCGGCCATCCCGGCGGGGTTCACCGCCGAGCCAACGACGAGGGGGTCGGGGATGATCGCGTCGACGTCGGCGATGGCTGCCCACGCCCGGGAGCACGGCTACGCCGTCCCGGCCGTCAACGTGCTGGACGACATCAGCCTGCGGGCGGTGGTCGCGGCCGCCGTCGAGGCCTCCGCGCCGCTCATCGTCCAGATCTCGGTGAAGACCGTGAAGCAGCTCGGCACGGAGCTGACGACGACGACCTTCCGCCTGGCCGCGCAGGACGCGCCGATCCCGGTCGCGCTGCACCTGGACCACTGCCCCGACCGCGCCGTCATCTCGGACGTGGTGGCGGCCGGCTGGTCGTCGGTGCTCTTCGACGCCTCCGACCGGGACCTGGCCGACGCCGAGCGCGAGACCTGTGAGGTCGTCGCGCAGGCCCACGCGGCCGGGGTCGACGTGGAGTCGGAGATCGAGAACATCGTCGGCGTCGAGGACGGCGTGGGTTCCGACGTCGCCCTGCACGCGTACTCGGTGGAACAGCTCGCCGACATCGCCAAGCGCACCGGCGTCGACCTCCTGGCGCCGCAGCTCGGCACCGCCCACGGCCAGTACAAGGCCCGCCCCGTGCTCCTGCCGGACCGGGTCCGCCGGCTGGCCGAGCTCGTCGACATCCCGATCGTCCTGCACGGGGGGACGGGCCTGACGGCCGAGGACTTCCACGCGTTCATCGCGGCCGGCGTCTCGAAGATCAACATCTCCACCGCCGTGAAGATGGCCTACATGAAGGCGGCCGCGGACCACCTCGACGTCGCCCGCGCGAAGGACAAGTGGGACCCGCCGACGATGTTCCGCCAGATCCAGGGCGCCGTGACGGAGGCCATCGCCACCCACATCGAGTGGTTCGGCGCCACCGGCCACGCGGCGGGTGCGCTCGCGGCGGGGGTGGGCCGGTGAGCCCCGCCCTGGTCTTCGACTGCGACGGCGTGCTGGCGGACACCGAGCGGGACGGCCACCTGCCGGCGTTCAACGCCACGTTCGCGGAGTTCGGGCTGCCGGTGCGCTGGAGCGTGGCGGAGTACGGCCGGCTGCTGGCGATCGGGGGTGGCAAGGAGCGGCTGTCGACCCTGCTCACGCCCGAGAACGTCGCGGCCTGGGGCCTGCCCACCGACCCGGCGGAGCAGCAGGAGCTCGTCGCGCGCTGGCACAAGGCGAAGACCGCCCGGTACACGGCCTTCATCGGCTCGGGCGCGCTGCCCGGCCGGCCCGGGATCGCCCGGATCTCGCGGGAGGCGTACGCGGCGGGCTGGCGGCTGGCGGTGGCCTCCACCTCGGCGGAGCCGTCGGTACGGGCCG
Source organism: Cellulomonas sp. 73-92 (assembly GCF_001898175.1). Lineage (GTDB taxonomy): Bacteria > Actinomycetota > Actinomycetes > Actinomycetales > Cellulomonadaceae > Cellulomonas. The sequence goes on along the minus strand of NZ_MKTH01000018.1, from coordinate 18,869 downwards.
TCCTGGAGCACGCCGTCGGCGCCGAGATGGCCGAGCACTTCGCCGTCTTCGCCGGCGACGTCGTGCCGCGCAAGAAGCCGGCGCCGGACATCTACCTGCTGGCGCTGCGCGAGCTGGGCGCCGACCCGGCCGACGTCGTCGTCGTCGAGGACAGCGGCAACGGCCTGGCCGCCGCGCGCGCCGCGGGGCTGACCACGCTCGTCACGGTCAGCAGCTACACCGTCGACGAGGACTTCACCGGTGCCGGGCTCGTCGTGACGTCGCTCGGCGAGCTGCCCGACGAGCCGGCCGCCGTGCTGGCCGACCCGTACGGGCTCGCGATCGGCACCGAGGTCCACCTGGACGACGTCGAACGCCTGCGGACCGCCGCAGGTGCACCCACCCCCTGAGAACCGAACGACAGGAGCGAGACAGTGACGTCATCCTTCGACCGCGTCGAGTCCGTGGTGCGCACCATCACGGACACCTGCATCGCCAACGAGAAGTACTTCGGAGACCTGGACTCGGTCGTCGGCGACGGCGACTTCGGGTTCTCGCTCGCCCGCGGCTTCGAACGCGTCGACGAGGGGTGGGACACCTTCGACCGCACGGACGTCGGCACCTTCCTGTCGAAGATCGCGATCGTCATCACGAGCCGCGTCGGTGGCACCTCGGGACCCATCTGGGGCACGGCCTTCCTGCGGGCCGGCGGCACGGTCAAGGGCAAGGTCGACCTCACGGGCGAGGACGTCGTGGCGATGCTGCGCGCCGCGATCGAGGGCATCAAGGCGCGCGGTGGCGCGTCGCTCGGGGAGAAGACCCTGCTCGACGCCCTCGTGCCGATGACCGACACCATCGAGGAGCGGCTGGCCGCGGGCGACGCCGCCGCGGACGTCGTGAAGGCGGCCGCCGTCGCCGCACGCACCGCGGCGGACGCGACCAAGGAGCTGGAGGCCAAGCGCGGCCGCGCGGCGTACACGGGCGAGCGGTCGATCGGCTCGGTGGACCCGGGCGCGATCGCCGTCGCGGTGCTCGCGGAGAAGGTCGCCGAGACCTGGTGATGGCATTCCCCGGGCCGTCTCGGCGGGGGAACCAAGGGGAGCGCGAGCTCCTCATGCTGGACAACACGACGATGTGGGAGGCGGCAATGAAGAAGTTTGTCAACGACCCCAAGAACTTCGTCCCGGAGATGCTCAAGGGCATCGCCCTGGCCAACCCCGGCACGCTGAAGTACGTGCCGGAGTACAACCTCATCATGCGGGCCGAGGGGCCGCGCAACGACAAGGTCTCGATCGTCCAGGGCTCCGGCTCGGGCCACGAGCCGGCGCACGTCATGGTCGTCGGCAAGGGCATGCTCGACGCGGCCTGCCCCGGCGACGTCTTCTCGGCACCGCCCATGGAGTACGTGCTGGAGACCACCAAGCTGCTGAAGTCCGACAAGGGCGTGCTGCTGCTGGTCAACAACTACACCGGCGACAAGATGGCCTTCGAGATGGCCTCCGAGCTGGCCGAGGCCGAGGGCATCACCGTCAAGACGCTGTTCATCAACGACGACGTCGCGGTGCAGGACTCGCTGTACACCATCGGCCGGCGCGGCGTGGCGGGGAACTTCTTCGTCATGAAGGCCGTGGGGGCGGCGGCCGAGGCAGGCGCCGACCTCCAGGAGTGCGCACGCATCGGGGAGAAGGTCAACTCGGTGACCCGGACCATGGGCATCGCGCTGTCGGCCTGCACCCCGCCCGCCAAGGGCGAGCCGCTGTTCCAGCTGGGCGACGACGAGATCGAGATCGGCATCGGCATCCACGGTGAGCCGGGCCGGCGCCGCGAGAAGATCCGCGACGCGAACGCGATCGTCGACACCCTGCTCGACGCCGTCGTGCCCGACCTGCCGTACTCGTCGGGCGACGAGGTCGCGCTGATGATCAACGGCCTCGGCGGGACGCCGATCAGCGAGCTCTACCTGCTCTACGGCATCGCGCACGAGAAGCTGGCCGCCAAGGGCATCTCGGTGTGGCGCAGCTACGTCGGGGAGTACTGCACCTCGCTGGAGATGGCGGGCGCGTCGCTCACGCTGGTCAAGGTGGACGACGAGATCAAGCAGCTCCTCACCGCTCCGGCGGAGATCGCCATCCGGGTGTTCTGAGGCCGGCCGACGAGGGGCCGTGGGCGGCGGTCAGGGGCGCCGCCCACGGCCCCTCGTCGCGTGGGCACCGCGTGCCCGTACGCTGGGCAGCCACGGGGTGTAGCGCAGCTTGGTAGCGCATCCGCTTTGGGAGCGGAAGGCCGCGGGTTCAAATCCCGCCACCCCGACGACGAGGACGCTCGAGCGAGCGAGCTCGCTCGAGGCGTCCGAGGAGGAAGGGGTCGAAGCGCGCAGCGCGAGCACCCCGACGACGCACGCACGACGCACGCATGCACGAACGAGGCGCGCCGGCCCGCGCCGGGAGCGTGTCTCGCGTCGCGGGGGCAACTCTCCGGCGACATTGTTGACACCCAGCTGCCTGACCCGAGGGGACCACCGGCCCGATGCCCGAAGACGACCACCTCGCCGCGCTCGTCACCGCGCTGCGCGCCGCCGGCTGCGTGTTCGCGGAGGACGAGGCCGAGCTCCTGCGGCAGGCGGCGTCCGACGACGAGGAGCTGGCCGCCCTCCTCGCCCGGCGGGTGGCGGGGGAGCCGCTCGAGCACGTGGTCGGCTGGGCCGCGTTCGACGGGCTGCGGGTGGCGGTGGAGCCGGGCGTGTTCGTCCCGCGCCGGCGGTCGGAGGCGCTCGTGGCGGTCGCCGCCGGGCTCGTCGGACGCGGCGCGACGGTGCTCGACCTGTGCTGCGGCTCAGGCGCGCTGGGGCTGGCGGTGGCCACGCGCGTGCCCGGGGTCGCGCTGCACGCCGCGGACGTGGACCCGGTCGCCGTGCGCGTCGCGCGGGGCAACCTCGAGCCGGTCGGGGGCCGGGTGCACCAGGGCGACCTGTTCGGCGCCCTGCCGGCGGCGCTGCGCCGCACGCTCGACCTGGTCGTCGCGAACGTGCCCTACGTGCCGCACGACGAGCTGGGTCTCATGCCGCGCGAGGCGCGGGACCACGAGCCGGCGGTGGCCCTCGACGGCGGTGCCGACGGGCTCGACCTGCTGCGGCGGATGGCGGCGGAGGCGGCCGCGTGGCTCGCGCCCGGAGGGTCCCTGGTGAGCGAGGTCAACCCGGCGCAGGTCCCGGCGGCGTCGGCCGCGCTGGCGGCCGGAGGGCTCGTCGTGCGGACGGTCGAGCCGGAGGACGACGACGAGACCGTGGTGCTCGTCGGCACGCTCCCGGCCGCGGGCGGCGCCCGGTCCTGAGCGGGGCGGCGGGCCGATGTCGGTGGCCGTTCCTACCGTCGGTGGTGCACGCTCCCGCGTCCCGGAGGAGGTTCACCGTGATCGAGCACGTCAACCCGCCGTCGATGGCGGCCAGCCCCGCGTTCTCGCAGGGCACCATCGCCCCCGCGGGCCGCACGCTCTACGTCGGGGGGCAGGACGGGATCGACGCGTCGGGCGCCGTCGCGGACGGGATCGTGGCCCAGACCGCCCAGGCGATCGCCAACGTACGCGCGGTCCTCGAGGCCGCGGGGGCGACCCCGGACGACGTCGTGAAGCTGACGATCCACCTCGCCGACTCGGTCGACGCGGCGGAGGCCTACCGGGCGGCGGTCGGCGCGTGGGGCGTCCACCGCACGGCCGTGACCGTCCTCTTCGTCTCGCGCGTCGGTCCGCCCGGCGCCCTCGTGGAGGTCGACGCGATCGCCGCGCTGCCTGCCTGACCGTCCCGGCAGGGCCCCCCGCCGGGTGACTAGGGTGGCATCACACCATCACGAGTCTCGACGGAGACCCATGTCCGGCGTGCCGCCGGAGAGCAATCCTGGAGTGACGAATGACCATCCGCACGATTTCCGCCACCGCCGCCGGCGTCCTGCTGGCGGCCGGCCTGCTGGCCGCCTGCTCCTCGGGCACCACGCCCCAGAGCCCGGCCACGACGGCCTCGACCACGCAGTCCGCCACGCAGTCGGCCGCTGCCACACCGTCGGCCGAGCCGACCGCGACCGCCATCGCGACGAGCACGGCTGCGGCGACCGCCAGCGCCGAGGCGACCGGGCCGGCGCAGCCGTCGACCCTCACCCTGACCGTCGCTGACGGCAAGGCGACCGGACGCGTCGTCGTCAAGGGCACGGACCAGGGCGTCGCCGACGCCGAGGTCACCCTCGTCTTCCGCCCCACCGGCGGTGGCGACGCGACGATCTCGGCCGTCACGACGGACGCGAACGGCGCCTTCTCGTCCACCTCGTCGGCCAGCGGCGCCGGCATGTGGACCGCGTCCTTCATGGGCAACAAGGCGGCCACCGCGTCGGCGGCCAGCGCGACCGTCAGCTGACGGCGGCCCGACGCCGGACGGCCGGCTCCCGGTGAGGACGCCGGCCGTCCGCCACGGCCATCCGGTGCACCGCCGGCCGTGTCGGTGGCATGCCGGAGGATAGGCGGGTGACTCGACGCGGCCTGCTCCTGTTCGTCACCCTCGGCATCGCCTGGGGCATCCCGTACGCGCTCATCAAGATCGCCGTGGCCGAGGTGTCGCCCGCCATGCTCATCCTCGCCCGGACCGCGATCGGCGCCGTAGTGCTCCTGCCGCTGGCCGCCGCCCGCGGTGAGCTGCCCCGCATCCTCGCGCTGTGGCGCCCGCTGCTCGTCTACACGGTCGTCGAGATCGTCGTCCCCTGGTACTTCCTCAACACCGCCGAGCAGCACCTGCCGAGCTCGACGACCGGGCTCCTCGTGGCGACGGTCCCGCTCGCCGGGGTCCTCGTCGGCGTGCTCCTCGGCCGCCGCGCCCACCTGTCGTGGGCCAACTGGCTGGGGATCGCGCTCGGCATGGCCGGCGTCGCGGCCATCGTGGGGCTCGACGTGGCGGGGACCGACCTGGGCTCGGTGGCGCGGCTGGCCGTGGTGGCCTTCGGCTACGCGCTCGGCCCCGCGATCATCGCCCGCTGGATGCCGACCGCTCCCGGGATCGGCCTGGCCGGCGCCTCGCTGGCGCTCGCGGCGATCGTCTACGCGCCGATCGTCGGGCTCACGGGCGCGTGGCCGGCGAAGTGGCCGTCCGGCGGTGCGATCGCCTCGATCGTCACGCTCGGCGTGGTGTGCAGCGCGGCGGCGTTCACGCTCATGGTCTGGCTCGTGGCCGAGATCGGTCCGATGCGCGCCACGGCGGTCACCTACGTCAACCCGGCGGTTGCCGTGGTCGTCGGTGCCACGCTCCTCGGGGAGCGGGTCACGGCCTGGACCGTGGTGGGGTTCGCCCTCGTCATCGGCGGGTCGTTCCTCGTCACCCGGCCGTCGCGTCGCACCGTTGCCGCGGGCGAGCCGGAGCCGGCCCGGCCGGCCGCCGAGGGCGCGCTGGCGGCGTAGCGGCGGGCCGCGCCCGCGGACCGTCGTCAGGCGTGCACGACGGTGCCGCCGCGGGGCCAGTGACTTTCGTTACACGGTGTCGGGAACTGAATGCCCCGTCGCCAGGCGCTGGCCCGGCCGCTTACGGTCCTCTCGACGGTCATGAGCGCCAGCGCACAGCCCCGGCTTGCTGGCCGGCAACCCTTCCGACGGGGTGCTCCGGGTGACGACCAGGCCTGCGCCGACGTCCGGCGCGGGCAAGCCGAGCCCCGGAGGACCACCGTGCGAATGCGCTGTCGCGGCTGACCAGCCCCCGCCCACGCGCCCTCGGCGCGTGCGGCCGCCGCCGGGACCTCCCGGCACCGCCTGACCCACCACGGCCCGCGTGCGACGCGGGCCGGCGCGCCCCCCACACCCCTGGCCGGGCCCGTGCCCGCCCACGACTAGAAGGACCCCTCCATGACCACCATCACGCGCCGCGCCCTGCTGGCCGGCGTCGCGGCCCTCGGTTCCGCGGCCCTGCTCGCGGGCTGCGGCCTCAACGACTCCGCGGCCGCATCCACACCGGGCAGCGGCACCGTCTACTTCGGCGTCTCGGCCGCCATCACGGGCCAGTACGCGCAGTACGGCGAGCAGTTCAAGGAGGGCTTCGATCTCGCGCTCGACCAGGTCAACGCCAAGGGTGGGATCGACGGCCACCCGGTGGCCCTGAAGTACGAGGACTCGCAGTCCGACCCCAAGCAGTCGGTGTCCGTCGCCCAGAAGTTCGTGGGGGACAAGGACGTCGTCCTCGTCTTCGGCGACTACTCGTCGGCGGCGTCCATCCCGGCCTCGCCGATCTACACGGCCGGCAAGCTGCTGCAGTACGGCTTCAACAACTCCAACCCGAGCTTCACCACCAAGGGCTCGCAGTACCAGTGGTCCACGTCGATCACCACCAGCGCGACGTACCAGTGGACGGCCGACTACATCAAGAAGCAGGGCGTCAGCTCGGTCGGCGTCACGTACCTCGACACGGCGGACTGGGGCATCCCCGCGTTCGCCGCCTTCAAGGCCGAGGCGGACAAGGTCGGCCTGACGATCACCGACGCCGAGGGCGTCCTCGACAGCTCCGACGACTACCGGCCGTCGCTGACGAAGGCCGTGGCCGGCAAGCCGGACGCGTTCGTCCACATCGGCTACGGCCCGGACGCCGCGAAGCTCGTCTCGCAGCTGCGCTCGATCGGGTACCAGGGCACGTTCTACGGCGGGCAGGACGAGCAGTCGTTCGACGGCACGCCGGACGCGGAGGGGTCGGTGGTCGGCGCGCAGTTCCTGGCCAGCAACCCGGACCCGGCGGTGCAGGCGTTCGTCACGGCGTTCAAGGCGAGGTACCCGAACGAGAAGACCGTCACGGGCTTCGAGGCCGGGGCCTACGACGCCCTGAACGTCGCGGTCGCGGCCGCCCGGCTCGGCGGCGCGACGCGCGAGGGCATCCTCCAGGGGTTCCAGCAGCTGAAGGACGTGCCGAGCGTCGTCTACGGCTCGATCACCTTCGACCCGGCGACGCGCCGGGTCGCCTCGCCGCAGCTCACGCCGACCGTCTTGCGGGGCGGCACGTGGGTCGCCCTCCACGGCTGAGCCGCCGTGCTCGACACCCTGGTCGCCGGCCTGCTCCGAGGGAACGTGTACGCCCTCGGAGCGGTCGGGATCTCCCTCGTCTTCGGCGTCATGAACGTCGTCAACTTCGCCCAGTTCTCGTTCTTCGGGCTGGGCGCCATGCTGGCCTGGTTCTTCGTGGCCCAGGAGGGGCTGCCCTTCTGGTTGGCGCTGCCCCTGGTCCTCGTCGTGTGCGCGGGCCTCGGCCTGCTCGTCAACGTCGCCGTCGTGCGGCCCCTGGCGAGGTTCCTGCCGCTGGCGGCGATGCTGTCCACGTACGCGGTCTCGCAGATCCTCGACAACGCCTCGCAGCTGGCGTTCACCGCGCAGTTCCGGGTGTTCCCGAAGGTGCTGCCGACCTCGAACCTGCACGTCGGGTCCATGCGCTTCGGCACCTCGGACCTCGTGATGCTCGGGGTGACGGCGACGGTGATGCTCGGCATGTCGGCGTTCCTCAGGTACGGCAAGGTGGGCCAGGCGATCCGCGCGACGGCGCAGGACCAGGAGGCCGCGCTGCAGGTGGGCATCCCCGTCGGGCTGGTGCAGCACCTCTCGTTCGTCATCGCGTCCGCCCTCGGCGGACTCGCCGGCGTCTTCGTCTCGCTCTACGTCGGGGTCGCCAACCCGACGTCGGGCCTGACGACGGGCATGACGGCGTTCGTCGCGGCCGCGCTCGGCGGCCTGGGCTCGCTCGTCGGCGCCGTGGTCGGCGGCTTCGTGCTCGGGATCGTCGAGGCCTTCGGCATCAGCCTCGCCGGGGACACGGCCCGGCAGATCATCGTGTTCGCCGTCCTCGTCGTCGTCCTCGTCGTGCGGCCCGGCGGCCTGCTCGGCAAGGTGCCGCTCATCGCCACGGAGCCGCTGACGGGCACGTTCCTCGGCAAGGGCCGGCCGCTGCGGGTCCCGCGGTGGGTCTGGCCGGCGGCGTTCGTGCTGGGCGGGATCGTCGTCCCGTTCGTCGCGGACGACTACGTGCTGACCACCGGCACCCAGGTGCTCGTCTACGCGGTCATCGCGGCGGGGTTCACCGTCACGGCCGGGCAGGCCGGGGTCGTCGCGCTGGGCCAGGCCGGGCCGATCGCGATCGGCGCCTACACGTCCGCGCTGCTCACCCTGCACCTGCACGTCTCGTTCTGGGTGGCCCTGCCGGTCGCCGGCCTGGTCGCGGCCGTCATCGCGTCGATCCTCTCGTCGCCCGTCTGGGGCGTGAAGGGCCACTACGTGTCGATCGCGACGCTGGGGGTCGGCACCGCGATCGTCGCCGTCATCCAGCTGGTGCTGCCGCAGGGCATCTACGGGATCCCCGTGCCGACCTGGGCCGGCACGCCGCTGTCGACGCCGCGCGCCTACTACCTCGTCGACGCCGGCGTGCTCGCCCTCACGCTCCTGGTGACGTGGCGGCTGCGCGCCTCGCACCTGGGCAAGGTCATCTCCTCCGTGGGGTCCGACGAGGTCGCGGCGCTGGCCTCCGGCGTCCGCGTGCGCGACTACAAGGCCCTCGCGTTCGCCGTGTCGGCGTTCTTCGCCGGGATCGGCGGCTCGCTGCTGGCGCACCAGTACACGTACATCGACCCGACGATCTTCACGATGCTCATGTCCCTCCTCGTCGTGACGATCGTCATCATGGGCGGGGTCTCCCTGCCGTACGGCGCGGTCGTCGGCTCGCTCGTCCTCATCGGCGCGATGGAGCTGCTGCGGTTCACCCCGGAGCTGCGGATCATCGCGTACGGCCTGGTGCTCATCCTCGTGGTGCGGTTCCGGCCCGGCGGGATCCTGGTGAGGACCGCATGACCGCCGTGCTGGAGGTCACCGGCCTGCGCCGGCACTTCGCCGGCCTGGCGGCGGTGGACGGCGTCTCGTTCACCGTCGGCCCGCACGAGGTCGTCTCGATCATCGGCCCCAACGGGTCGGGCAAGACGACGACCCTCAACCTGGTGACGGGGGCGATCCCCGCCCACGGCGGCTCGATCGTCCTCGACGGCACGCGGATCGACGTTGCGGACCCGGCGCGGATCGCCGAGCACGGCATCGCGCGCACGTTCCAGAACGGGCGCGTGTTCGCCGCCCTGTCCGTCGCGGACAACGTCGAGGTGGGGCTCCACACCACGCTGCGCGCGCACCGGCCCTTCCATCGGCTGTCGCACCTGGTCGGGCTGCGCTGGGTCGCCCTGCTGGGCGAGCTGGTCGTCGCGGTCGTCGGCACGCCGGCCGCCCGGCGCGAGCGGCGGGCGATCGACGCCACGGTGGCGGCGGAGATCGAGCGGTTCGAGGCGCGGCTCGGCCCGCGGCGCGACGACCCGGCGTACTCGCTCAGCTACGCCAACCGCCGCCGCACCGAGATCGCCCGCGCCCTGGCGCCGCGCCCGAAGCTGCTGGTGCTCGACGAGCCGACGGCCGGCATGAACCCGTCCGAGACGGCCGAGGTGCTGGGCCAGCTGCTCGAGCTCAAGGCCGAGGGGCAGGCGATGCTCCTCGTCGAGCACAAGCTCGACCTCGTCATGACCGTGTCCGACCGGGTGATCGTCATGGACGGCGGCCGGATCGTCGCGCAGGGGGCGCCGGACGAGGTGCGGGCCGACCCCGCGGTGATCGAGGCCTACCTCGGCCGCCGCCGCGTCGCCGCGGAGGAGCGAGCATGAGCGACCTGCTGGCGCTCGAGGACGTCCACGTCTCCTACGGCCCGTTCCACGCGCTGCGCGGCGTCGGCCTGACGGTCGGCGAGGGCGAGATCGTCTCGCTGCTCGGCGGCAACGCCAGCGGCAAGTCGACGACGATGAAGGCGATCCTCGGCCTGACGAGGGTGAGGGCCGGCGTCGTCCGGCTCGCCGGCGAGGACGTCACCCACCGGTCGACCGCCCACCGCGTGCGGGCCGGGATCTCGTCGGTCCCCGAGGCCCGCCGGGTGTTCCCCGAGATGACCGTCGACGAGAACCTGCGCGCCGGCGCCTACACGCGGCGCGACCGGGCGGGCGTGGCCGACGACCTCGACCGCATGCGGGAGCTCTTCCCACGGCTGGCCGAGCGCCGCCGGCAGCAGGCCGGGACGCTGTCCGGCGGCGAGCAGCAGATGCTCGCGGTCGCCCGCGCGCTGATGAGCCGGCCGCGGCTGGTCTGCATGGACGAGCCGACGATGGGCCTGGCGCCCCGGCTCGTCGACCAGGTGCTCGACGAGATCGCGCGGCTCAACCGCGAGCTCGGCGTCGCCGTGCTGCTCGTCGAGCAGCAGGCGGAGCTCGCCCTGTCCATCGCCTCGCGGGGGTACGTGCTCGCCACCGGGCAGATCGCGCTGCGGGGCACCGCGGCCGAGCTGCTCGACGACCCCCGGATCCACGAGGCCTACCTCGGAAAGGCGGTCCCCGCATGACACGGCAACGGCTCGGCTTCTTCACCCGGGTGCTCGACGAGACGACGGCCGACGAGCGGTACCGGCTCGCCCTCGACCAGGTCCGCAGCGCCGAGCTCCTCGGCTTCGACACCGCGTGGGTGGCCCAGCACCACTTCCACGAGCACGAGGGCGGGCTGCCCTCGCCGCTCGTCCTGCTGTCGCACGCGGCGGCGCAGACCTCCCGGATCGTGCTGGGGACGAGCATCATCACCTTGCCGCTCGAGGCCCCGCTGCGGGTCGCCGAGGACGCCGCGGTGCTGTGGCTGCTGTCCGGCGGCCGCCTCGAGGTCGGGATCGGCAGCGGCGGCACGCCCAGCTCCTTCCCGCCGTTCGGGCATGACCCGACGGACCGCTCGGCGATCTTCGCCCGGCACACCGAGCAGCTGGTCGGCGCGCTGCGCGGCGACGTGCTGACGAACGACGGCGGCGCGCTGTACCCGGCGGCGCCGGGGCTGCTGGAGACGCTGTGGCAGGCGACGTTCTCCGCGGAGGGCGCCACCCGGATCGGCGCCGCCGGCTTCGGCCTCATGCTCTCCAAGACGCAGCCCCACACCGAAGGCACGCTGGCCGACACCCAGCGCCGCGTCGTGGAGGCCTACCGCGCCGCGCTGCCGGCCGGCGTCCGCCCGCGGGTCTTCGGCTCCCGCAACCTCGTCGTCGTCGACGACGAGCTCACCGCGGAGCGCCTCGCAGACCGGGGCATCGAGCGCAGCCTGGGCGCCGCGCGCGCGCTCGGCGTCGAGGTGCCCGCGGGGGCCTCGCGCGAGGAGCTGCTGGCGCTCTTCGACCTCCACGTCGGCACGCCGGAGCGGGTCGTCGCCGAGCTCAAGGCCGACGACGTGCTCCTGGCCGCGACAGACCTCGTCTTCCAGTCCCACCCGATCGACCCGCCCCACGAGGTGCTGCTGCGGTCCCTCGAGCTCATCGCCGGCGAGGTCGCCCCCGCCCTCGGCTGGATCCCCGACCCCACGAAGGAGGCCCACCGTGGCTGACCTCATCGACGCCCTCGTCGGGATCACGCCCGGCAGCCGGCTCGACGACCTGCGCTCCCGGCGCCCGGTGGCGCGCAGCGACGCGCAGGCGACGTACGACGGCCTCGTCGCGGCGCCGGCCGACCTGGAGCGGGCCGGCGCGCTCGAGCGCGCCGCGATCGCCTGGTGGGTGGCCGCCCTCAGCGGGGCCGACGGGCTGGCCGAGCACCACGCGGACCTGCTGGGTGCGCTCGACCCCGCCGTGCTCGCCGCCCTGGTCGCGGCCCTGCCGGCCGCCGTCACCCGTGGGCCGTACGGCTCGTACCCGGCCGGGCCGCTCAGCGTCGAGGACGAGGCCGGCCCGCGCTGGCTCGCGCCCGACGAGCTGCGGGCCGTGGCCGGAGAGCGCCTGGCCGCCGCCCTCGAGCACGCCCACCTGCTGACCTACCACCCGCGGGACGCCGACCCGGGCGCGCTGCGGGCACTCCTCGACGCGGGCTGGAGCGTCGACGGCATCGTGACGATCTCCCAGCTCGTCGCCTTCACCCACTTCCAGCTCCGCGTCGTCGCGGGGCTGGCCGTCCTCAAGGAGAGCTGACATGAACGCAGCGGTGATCGAGCACCGGGGACTGCGCCGGCCGGACGCCTTCACGCAGGCGCAGCTCGACTGGGTGCCGTGGCTGCGGCCCAAGGCCACGGGCGACCTGACCGAGGACGACTACGCGGCCCTCACCGACCGGAGCCGCGTCGCCAGCCCGTACTTCCGGCTGCTCGTGCGGGACCCCGTGGTCCTCGGCGCCCGGACCCGCGCCGACAACGACATCTTCTACAACGTCAACGCCGGCCTGCCGCGCACCGAGCGCGAGCTGGTCGCGGCCGCGGCGTCGCGCAGCAACGGCTGCGTCTACTGCGCGAGCGTCCACTCCCGGCTGGCGGCCCGGCTGTCCGACCGCCGCCAGGACGTCCAGCGGCTGCTCGACGAGGGGATCGGCGCGGCGCAGGACCCCCGCTGGACGGCGGTGGTCGACGCGGCCGCCGCGCTCACGGCGACCCCGCCGCGCTTCGGGCCCGTGCACGTGTCGGCGCTGCGCGCGCAGGGCTTCGACGACCAGGCGATCGTCGACGTGGTGCAGTCCGCGGCGTTCTTCGCCTGGGCGAACCGGCTGATGCTGTCGCTGGGGGAGCCGGCCGTGCCCGAGGCCGGCTGACCTCACGCGGCGGCGAGCAGCCGCAGGAGCCGTTCCACCTCGCCCGCCACCGCCGCGCGGCCCGCGGCGACGTACCGTCGCGGGTCGACCGGCGGCCGGGGGACGTCGAGCGCGGCCCGCAGCGCCGTGGTGAAGAGCACGTTGAGGTGCGTGGCGACGTTCACCTTGGTGATCCCGGCGCGCACCGCCCCGGCCAGCTCCTCGTCGGACAGCCCGGACGAGCCGTGCAGCACCAGGGGAACGTCGAGCGCGGCGGCCAGCGCCTGGATGAGGTCCACGTCGGCGGTGGCGACCCGCTCGACCATGGCGTGCGACGTGCCGACGGCCACGGCGAGCCAGTCGACGCCCGTTGCGGCGACGAACGCGGCGGCCTCCGCCGGGTCGGTGCGCGCCCCCGGCGCGTGCACGCCGTCCTTGCCGCCGACCTCGCCGAGCTCGGCCTCCACGACGACGCCGTGGGCGTGGCAGTGCGCCACGACGGCCCGCGTGGCCGCGAGGTTCTGCTCGTAGGGCAGGCGCGAGCCGTCGAACATCACGCTGCCCACGCCGGCCGCGACGGCCTCCCGCACCAGGTCGGGGTCCTCCGCGTGGTCCAGGTGCACGACGACCGGCACGCTCGCGCGCCGCGCCAGGGCCAGCGCCGCGAGCCCGATCGGTGCGAACGCGCCGTGGTAGGCGACGCAGTTCTGGCTGATCTGCAGGACGACGGGCAGACCGGCCCGCTCGGCGCCCGCCACGATCGCCTCGGCGTGCTCGAGCAGGACGACGTTGAAGGCGCCGATGCCGCGGCCCAGTCGGCGGGCACGACGAACCTCGTCGGCCGTGTCCTCGAGCGGTCGGCTCACGCCTGCGCCTCGTCCCGCAGGCGCGCCAGCGCCGACGGCGCCAGCGGGGTCCCCGCGAGCCGGGCGGCGTACAGCGCCGAGCCGACGACCGGGGGGTACAGCGGCTCGCGGAACTCGTAGTCGGCCGACGCCGCGCGCAGGAGCCGGACGAACTCGTCGCGCACCGGCGCCGCCGAGAACACCCCGCCCGAGTGGGACACGGCGACGGGCTCGTCCAGGGCGTACCCGAGCCGGCGGCGGGCGGTGTCGACGAGCTGCACGAGCTCGGCCGCCGCCTGGGTGAGGATGGCGCCCGCCTCGTGGTCGCCGCGCTCCGCCGCCTGCGCGACGACCGTGGACAGCGCGGCCACCCGCCGCCGGTCGCCGTGCCAGCGGCCCATGGTGACGTCGATGACGTCGAGGTCCGCGGCCACCTCGAGGTGGGCACGCACCGCGTCGAGCAGCGGGCCGGCCGGCAGCCGGCCGTCGCTCATCCGGGAGAAGGCCTGCAGGCCACGGATCGCGATCCAGTGCCCCGATCCCTCGTCGCCGAAGAGCTCGCCCCAGCCGCCGACCCGGACCCGCCGCCCGTCGCGCTCGCCGTAGCAGATCGAGCCCGTGCCGGCCACGACGTTGATGCCGTCGGCCGCACCCAGCGAGCCGGCCCACCCGGCCACCATGTCGTTGCCGCACGCGTACCGGTCGTGGCCGAGGGCCGCGCGCGGCGCCGCGTCCAGCGCCGGGACGTCCGCGCTGACCTCGCCGTACGCGGGCAGCGCGACGAACGCGTACGCGACCTGCGCGGGGGAGATCCCGGCCAGGCCGCACACCTCCGCGACGGCCTCGGTCAGCACGCGCGTGACCAGGCCGATGCCCTCTCGCTTGCCCAGGTAGTAGCAGCTGGGCGCCCGCAGCCGGGCCGCCACCCGGCCGTCGTCGGCCACGAGGCAGAGGGCGGTCTTGGTCCCGCCGCCGTCGACGCCGAGGAACACGGGCTACCGCCCGTCGTAGGGGTGCACCGTGACGCCCTTGACGACGCGGTTCACCTGGCCCGACGGCGACGGGGAGTCCGGGGTCAGCCCGAGCGCCAACGACGTGTCGAGGGCGAAGAGCTGGGCCACGAGCAGGAAGGGTAGGGCCACCAGGACGTCGGGGGCGTCCTCGAGCCCCGGCACGGTCCACTCGCGCCCGACACCTGCGCCGGGACGCGCGTCGACGACGAGGACGTGCTCGTCCGACATCTGCTGGCGCAGCTCGGCGGCGATGTCCTCGTCGTACTGGCGCGTGTACGGGTCGTTGGACAGGTACACGATCGCCAGGCTCTCGCCGTCGATCACCGACTTCGGCCCGTGCCGGAACCCGAGGGACGAGTCGAAGTAGCTGATCACGCTCCCGGCGCTCAGCTCGAGGACCTTGAGCGCGGACTCCCGTGCCAGCGCGGCGAGGGGGCCGCTGCCGAGGTAGACGATCCGCCGGTAGCGCCGCGCCGCGAGCTCGGCCACGGCGTCCGCGCGCTCGCGCAGCAGCCCGGCACCGGCGTCGGCGACGCGGTCGACGAGGTCGGCCCCGTCGCCCGCCGTCAGCGCGAGCCAGGTCGCCAGGACCATCGAGGTGAAGCTCGAGGTCATCGCGAAGCCCTCGTCGTTCGTCTCCGGCGGCATGAGGAGCACGAGGGAGCGCTCGGCGTCCCCGTGCACGCGGGCCAGCTCGCCGTCGGGGTTGCACGTGACGATGAGGTGGTGCACGACGCGCAGCGACTGGTCGGCGAGCAGCGTCGCCGCGACGCTCTCGGGGCTGTCCCCCGACCGCGCGAACGAGACCAGCAGCGTCGGGACGTCCTCGGCGAACGCCTCCCGCGGGTTGGACACGATGTCCGTGGTGGCCACGGCGTCGACCCGGCGGCGCAGCCGCGCGGTCAGCGCCGGGGCGAGCAGCTCGCCCGCGAAGGCCGAGGTGCCCGCGCCCGTGAGCACGATGCGCAGGTCCCGCAGCGCCAGGAGAGGCTCCAGGAAGCCCTGGACGGCGTCGCGCCGCGCGGCGAGGTCGGCGGCGACCTGGCGCCACATCGCGGGCTGCTGGGCGATCTCGCGGCCCGTCGCCCCGGCCCGGGCGTCACGCAGGCCCGCCGACCGCAGCGCGGCGAGGGGTGCGCCGTCCGATGCGGTGGTGCTCGAGGGAGTGGTCACGACAGTCTCCTAGAGGTCTCGGCGGTGCAGGCGGTCGCGTAGGCGCGGAGCACGTCGCGGACGTGGTCGAGCGCGAGGGCGACCGGGTCGGGGGACAGGGCGCCGGCGCGCACCCGGGCGTACTGCTCGGGCAGGTGCGCGCTGAGCAGCGGCAGGGGAGGTGGGGTCGCGCGCAGGTTGCTGACCAGCCGCTCGACGGCGGCGGACACCCGCGGGTCGGGCCAGTAGTAGCGGAGGCGGTCGCTGTAGCTGTACCGGCGGGCGAGCCGCTGCGCGGACTCGTCGCCCTCGTAGTAGCCGTGCCACCACCCGGGCTGCCGCACCATCACGTCGTCGACGACGTCGGGCAGCCGCGAGGCCTCGCCGACCGGCACGAGCTCCGCCTCGACGGCGGCCAGCGCGAAGAGCGCCTCCCTGAGCGCGAACGTCAGGCCCGGGCCGACCTTGAGGACGGCCCAGTGGCCCTCGACGAGCGCCGCGAGGTTCGCGGTCGTCTGGTAGTCGGTCGAGTGCGCCTCGAAGACCAGGGGCCGGCCCTCGATCATCCGGCTGAGGTCGCGCGCCCGGGTGCGGTCGTAGTCGACGACCTGCACCGCGTCGAACTCGACCCCGGGCTGCACGACGAGGGCGACGACGCGGTCCCACGCGGCGTGCAGGCCGGCGGCTGCGAAGGCCTTGGCGTGCGCCTCGATCGTGGCGGCGGCCGCGGTGGGCGACGTCGGCGTCAGTGCGGCGATCTCCTCGTGGGCGCCGCCGGGCACGGGGACCTCGGTGCCGACGACGTACCGCAGCTCGCTGCGTCCGAAGGCGCGCTCGGCGGCGTCCTCCGCGACCCGGGCCAGCCGTGCGGCGCGGCCCGCGACGACCTCGTCGGTCAGCGGCAGCGTGTCGTCGGCGCAGGCCATGCTGCAGTCGAGGTGGATCTTGGTGTAGCCGGCCTCGACGTAGGCGCGCACCAGGTCGTCCGCCCGGTCCATCGCCTCGGCGGCGGGGCGCGAGCGCCAGACGTTCGGGCCCAGGTGGTCGCCGCCGAGGACGATGCGGCTGCGCGGCAGACCCGCGCGGTCGGCGATGTCGCCGACCAGGTCCCGGAAGCCCGCCGGCGTCATCCCGGTGTAGCCGCCGAACTGGTCCACCTGGTTGCTCGTCGCCTCGATGAGCACGGCGGCCTCGTCGGCCACGGCCTGCTCGCAGGCGGCCCGCAGCACCAGCGGGCTGGCCGAGCACACCGAGGTGATGCCGACCGCCTCGCCGCCGCGGTGGCGGCCGAGGATGTCGTCGAGGGCGTCGGTCATGCCAGGTCTCCTTCGTGGTGCGTCGCCGTGGCCGGCCGCCGGGTCACTTGGTGCTCCCGGCGAGCAGGCCGTTGACGATGTAGCGGTTGAACGCCAGGGCGATGACGGCGGGCACCGCGATGGCGAGGATCCCGGCGGCGCTCATCAGCGTGGACGGCACGATGTGCCGGCCCTGCAGCGCCGCGATGAGCACGGTCAGCGGCTGGGTGGACAGGTCGGTCGACAGCACGAGCGGGAACAGGAACTGCGCCCACCCGAAGAGGAACGTGATGAGGGCGATCGAGATCACGCCGGGGATCGCCAGCGGCAGGACGAGGTGCCAGAACACCTGAAGCCGGCCGGCGCCGTCGATGAGGCCGGCCTCCTCGATGCTGGCCGGGATGCTGGCGAAGTAGTTGTGCAGCACCCAGACCGCCAGCGGCAGGAAGCCGGACACGTACACCAGGACGATGCCCGTGTAGGTGTTGACCAGGTTGAACGCGCTCATGATCCGGTAGAGCGGGATCAGCGTCGTGTACGGCGGGAACGCCATCGTGGCCAGCACCGTGTAGAAGAGCACGGTGTGCCCCTTGAAGCGGAAGCGCGCGAAGGCGTAGGCCGCGAGGGCGGCGAGCGTCACCGTGACGACCGTCGCCGCGGCGCACTCGATGACGATGTTGACCAGCGAGTGGCGGATGCCGGTGGCGACGCTGCCCTGCCCGACGAGCAGGGCGCGGAAGTTGGCGAGCGTCGGGTGCAGCGGCACGTACTGGGTGGGGCGGGAGCGGGCGGCGCTCTCGGTCTGCAGGCTGGACTTCGTCGCCCAGTAGATCGGGACGATCGACCACAGGATGACCAGCACGAGCCCGACCGTGCGCAGCGGGTGGCGTCGCGACTTCACAGCTCGACCTTCCGGTAGATGAAGCGGACGACGAGCAGGGAGAGCGCGACCGTCACGAGGGCGACGACGAGCGAGAGCGCGTAGCCCTGACCGAAGTTGAGGTTCTGGAAGCTGACGAAGTAGGTCTCCATCGTCACGGAGGACCCCGTCGAGGCCGCCCCGTTCAGCACGTAGGGCTGGTCGAAGATGTTGAGCGTGGCGATGAGCGCCTGGACCATCGCGACCGCGATGCCGGGCCGTGCCAGCGGCAGCGTGATGGCCGTGAAGCGGCGCCACTGGTTCGCGCCGTCGACCACCGCCGCCTCGTAGAGCTCCTCGGGGATCAGCTGGAGCGCGGCGAAGATCAGCAGCGTCGAGAGCGGGGTCATCTGCCACACCTGCACCAGCCCGATGAGGCCGACCGTCAGGAGCCGGTTCTGACCGAGCAGGACGCCGTCGCCGGCGCCCAGGTGGAACGTGGCGATGAGGGAGTTGATGAGGCCCGCGTTGGGATCGAAGATGCCGGACCAGAGGATGCCCTCGACGACCCCGGGCAGGGCCCACGGCAGGATGAGGATCGCGATGACGAGGCCCCGGCCCCGGAACGGGCGCTGCAGCAGCACCGCCATGGCCATGCCGAGCACCGTCGACAGGGTGACGCCGACGACGACGTAGAGCGCCGTGTTGACCGCGCTGTTCGTCACCGCGTGGTTGTGCAGCAGCTGGACGAAGTTCCCCAGGCCGGCGAAGCGCGTGGGCGGGTTCAGCTCGTCGACCGTGAAGAACGACTCGATGATCGTGAACAGCGCCGGGACGATGGCGAGGCCGACGATGAAGATCGCCACGGGGGCGACGAGCACGTAGGGCAGCGCGTCGAAGCGCCGCACCAGCGGACGGGTGGTCCGGGCCGGCCGGTCGTTGCGACCGGCCAGGACCACCTCGTCACGCACGGTGTCGTCCGCCCGCGGCGTCGGCGTGGCCGACCTCCGCGGGGCGGGGATCACGAATTGCCTGCCTGCTGGTTCGCGACGTCGGAGATCGCCTTGATGGCGTCGGCGACGCTCATCGAGCCGGTGGCGGCGGCGTGCAGGTTCGTGTAGACGGCGTTGGAGAAC
>NZ_MKTH01000017.1 GCF_001898175.1 Cellulomonas sp. 73-92 | reverse complement strand
CAGGACCCTTCGCAACACGACGAGACGACGCCAACACGAACCCCGATTCTCAAGGACGTGTTGCGACCACGACTGGAAACCACCCCGTCGTGCCGGGGTCAACCCGCCCGGCACGGTCCGAACCAGGAACTGGACCCGGACGATCGTCGACTGCTGGCAGATGCCGGCCAGGACCCGTCCCCACGCGCCGACCTTGTGTTCCTGCACAGAACCGTCGTCCAGCAAGAACCCCGACGCGTTCACCGCCAGAAGAGCCGTTGCCGTCCCGGCTCTCCGGTCGACAACCAGGACGCCGCCGAGCGACGGCTCCTCGACAAGCTCAAGACGCCCGGCCACGCCTGGCAATGTGAGCGTGCGGGGCTGATGCTCAACGCGGGTGCTCCGTGCGACGCTGGTCGCCCCGCGCAGCTGACGACCCCGCCACGCAGTCATCAGAGGAAGCCAACCCACCAGCGGGCGGCCCCCGACGGTGACGGTGCCGACGACCAACAGCACCACCCACAACGGGGCCGACACGAGCAGGCCCCCGCTACCGGCCGAGTAGACCGCCGTCACCGCGACGGCTACGGCGACGCCGACGACGGCCAGCTGGGCAGCCGACAGGCCGAGCAGGACGCCGCGCCGCTCGAGCCGACCAAACACCGTCGTCGACCCGGACTGCGACGCAGTCATCGACCCTCACCGCCAGCCGCCGGTCGCGACGCGGGACGGGGCTGCCCGGGTGGACGTACCGCGCTCGCTGCACCGGCGCCTTGAGCCGCGGCTGCGCCCGCGCCGGCACCGCCGGTGACCGCGGTCAACGCCACGTGCTGGGCCGCGAACTTGGTGGTGGTCGCCGCGGACTGCCCGACCTTGCTAATCGGGTTGGCGGCCACGTTGGCGTGCATCACGGTCGCGGCCTCCAGCCCCGACCAGTGCACGAACCGCCACGTCAACCACGGCGCCCAGATCGCAATCGCCAGCAGCAGGACCCCGACGAGCAGGTCCGACAACCGGGTGCTGTCGCTGCTGGCTGGCGCGGTGCCGACGCCCGGGCCGGTGCCCGAGAACGCCGAGGCGCCCACGACGAACGTGACGACGATGACGACCTTGCAGAACACCAGCGCGGCGACGATCTCCAACCACCGGCGGGTCCACACCCGGGTCTGGTCCCACGCCGACCCCGCGAACGCAATCGGCGCGAACACAGCGACCAGGATCAGTGCTGCCTTGCGGAACAGCAGCACACCCCACAGCAGCACGAACCCGACCATCAGCAGCAGCCCGAGCAGCAGCTGCAGCGCCGGTGACAGACCGGTCAGGAAGCTGAACCGGAAGAACCGCGCCGCGGCCAAGCCGACGGTGTAGCCGGCCGAACCGGCGATGTACTGGCAAAGGGCATCAACCAAGGTGAGCGCGACCTGTGTCACGGCCAACGCCAACGCGGCGCCCAGTAGAGCCTTACCCACCCCGACGACACCACGCGCAAGGCCGCCCGGCTCACGGCGCAACACCGACGTGAGTACCTGGATGACGAACAGGCCGACAACCGCAGGTAGCGCGATCGACGCGATCACAGCGACGTTCGCACGGAACCACGTCGCGCCGAGATCGATCGCCGTGGTCGTGTCCAAGGCGGTCAGCGTCAGCTGGCCCACCTGGGCCGAACCTCCGACGAAGGCAGAACCGAGACCGCCCAGCACGTAGTCGGATGCCGCGCCCTGCACGGCGTCCGTGACCTGGCAGACCAGATCCAGCGGACCCGAGCACACGCTCGCCACCGCGGCGGCCACGTCAGATCCGCCCGCCCACGCCGGAGAAGAACGCCACGATCGCGTTCGCCCCGCCGATCAGCAGCGCACCACCCGCCGAGACCAGCACGCCCGTCTTCGCACCGGAGGCATAGCCGTAGTTGCCCTGCTGGCGGGCAACGGCCCAGGTGATGACCGAGATCACTAGGCCCGCGACGCAGGCGACCAGACCCCAGGTCAGGAGCGCTCCGACGATCTGGCGTAGTACCGCCAGTCCCGGCAGCCCGTTGTCGTTGGGCGTGATCCCCGGGTCAGCGGTCGGAAGCAGGAGCAGGAGTCTTGCGGACGACGTCATGGCGCACCCCGTGCCAGTTCAGGGCGCCCAGCGTCAGGGAGCCTCTACTAGCGGGAGTGCGCCCACTGGCGCAACACGCGACGCCCAGCAGCGCGGCAGGATCGCCTCGGAGCCCGACCCCACCAATCGGGCTCTTCGCAATCAAGCGGGTAGGTGGGGTCTGAAGCCGCCGGTTTCGAGCAAGCTGCGGGCGATGTAGTTGGTGAGGTTGCGGAAGCCGAGGGCGGAGCCGCGGAGGTGTTCGAGGCGTCCGTTGATCGCTTCGGTCGGGCCGTTCGAGGTGCCGGGGCGATCGAAGTAGGCCAGGACGTCGGCGGCGCGGGTGCGCAGGGTGCGGCCCAGGCGGCGCAGTTCTTCGAGACCGGCCGGGACGCCTCGGCCGATGGACCGGATTGCGGTCTGCAGTGCGGCGCGGCCGCGGGCGCGGTCCTCGTCGCGGTAGGCGGTGACGATGTCCTGGTAGACGCTCCAGGTGACCTCGACCGCGATGTGCTGCTCGTCGGCGGCGAACGCGGCGAGGATGCGCGATCGCTGCCGGTCGGTCAAGAACCCTTCGCCGGTGTGCAGGGCGCGACGGATGCCGTACAGCGGATCGCCCGAGCGGCCGCGGTGGCCGAGCGTGGCCTGCTGGATGCGCTGTCGGCAGCGGTCCAGGGCGTCGCCGGCGAGCTGGACGACATGGAACGGGTCCATCACCTCGACTGCGTCCGGCACCGCCTCCGCCGCGGCGGTCTTGAACCCGGTGAACCCGTCCATCGCGACCACCTCGACGCCATCACGGAACGCCGGGGTCTGCTGCTGCAGCCAGGTCTTGAACACCGGCTTGGAACGGCCCTCCACCATGTCCAGCAGCCTGGCCGGTCCGGTCCTGTCCCGCACCGGCGTCAAGTCGATGATCACGGTCACGTAGCGGTCGCCGGCCCGCGTGTGGCGCCAGGCATGCTCGTCGACGCCGATCACCGCCACCCCGTCGAACCGGGCTGGGTCCGAGATCAGGACCCGACGACCCTCGTCCAGCACCGCGGTGTTGGCGGTGTGCCAGGACACCCCGAGCCGGGCCGCGACACGGCTGACCGTCAGATGGTCGACGACCAGCGCCGCCAGCGCCCAGGCCAGCGCGCCGCGCGACAGCCTCGATCTCGGCTCGGCCGCGTGAGCCAGGTCGTGCCGCCAGGACCGGCCGCAGCCCGAGCAGCGCCAGCGGGGAAGCCGGACCACGAGCGTCGTCGGCCTGCCGCCGAACGGGACATGCGCGAGCCGTCGCACGTTCGTGCCCCGCGAGATGCCCTCCGCTCCACACCGACCGCAGAACTCGTCCGGCGCCACGACCCGGCACTCGAGCACCGCACCAGACGGCTCGATCCGCTGCCCAACGGCCACGAGTCCGAGCTCGTCAAGCCCGCAGAACACGGTCAGGTCAGCAGGGTCGAAGGTAGCGTGGAACACGTCGAGGCCTCTCGGATGGCGAGCGTAGGAACTTCCATCCTCGGGAGGCCTCGACCCTCCCACCCGCACCGACGCGCCACCAGCGATCTACCCGCTCAACTGCGAAGAGCCACCAATCGTCCAGCATCTTCGACGCTCCTCGGCGTCCCCCCCAGCCGCGGCGGAGTATGCAGAGTTGCGTGTCGCGTTGGCTTCGGCTGTCCCAGCGGCGGCCGCCGCGTCAGGAGCGGACGCGAACGCGAGCTCGCGCCTCGATCTGTGCCCGGACCAACGAGAACAGATCCACTGAGGCGGTCGCCTGCATTGATAGTTCGATCGCGAGTGCGTAGGACTGTTCGGTCGGGTCGTTGGCGGTCTTCGACCATCGGCGAGGTGTATGGCGAAGCACCAGGAAGTAATCCTCGTCGTCCGGGTTCCAGTCCCAGTCCAGCGTCCGACGCATGAGCGTGTTGGAGGCGAATGTCTTGACGCCGGGCTGCAAGTTAGGACGCCGACGGTCGTGCGGAAGCGGCAGCCGGACCTTGCTCGGGTCCGCACTGACCTCCTCTTCGCTTGGCTGCAGTTCGTACAGTTGGACAACTTCTGCCTCGGTCATGGCGCGAGTCACGTCGAACGACATGTCTCCAGCGGCGTACCCGCCACGATCACGCCGGACGGGAGGGTCGTAGGCGAGCGCGACTCGCATCGTTTGATTGCGAGCCCCGGTGGCAAAGTCAGCAGGCACGGGTATGCGTTGAACGCTCACCCCGCCGACTGGGATTGCACCCTCGAACACGAGGACGACCCGATCTGGGCCACTCTCCAGCACGCTGTGGGCATTGGGTTCTCCGAATGCTGAAACCACGATCGGCAGACCGTGGTTCCTGGATGCGGGGTTTACCCGGCCTGAAAGGGCCGTCAGTGCCCGTAGAAGATTCGCCGATGCGCGCGGGTAGCGGGTGGCAATGTCTGCGATCTGGTGCGCTACGTAGGGGGCGGCAAAACTAGTGCCAGTCACTGCGGTGAACACCGGGTTGTTGTTGCGTGGCGTGGAGAGGGTGATGACTCCCATCGCGGGGTCATTTGGGTGCACGGAGCTGTTCTGGTGGTCCCAACTGAAGTTACCGCCGTGCGCTTCGAACTCGGGCTTCTGCGTCAACGTCTTGGTCCGGCCGCGGGTGGGGCCTACTCGAGTGAATGGCGAAGGCTGCCCGGCGTGTGCGATCGGCACCTGATGCTGTCGGTTCACCGCGCCGGGCACGTCGTGGTGCGCTACTGCGCTGACCGTCACGCCCAAGGCTGCTGTGCCAGGGTCCGCGACCCGTGCTTCTGGGCGGTGCAAGTAGGTCGGGTAGTCAGTCTGCCAGTGATGAGGAGACACGCTGGCGACGTTGCCGGTGGACAGCACGACCACCATGTCGAGTTCTCGGGCCAGCCGGTCAATGACCAGCACTTCCGGGCTGGGCACGAGACTGTCGTCGGGGACGAGCTGGTTAATGGAGCAGACCGCAACCTTGACCCCCTCGGCGTGTAGCCACTTCAGTGCGCGCTCGAGCTGCTCGTGCAGGTAGCCGACGACTTGCGTACGGCCGAGCCTGAGGGCTGATGCCTCCATGACTCGAGCACCGTAGATCGGGTGCGGCGCGGGTAGAGGAGCTCCGTCAACGATGTGCGTTCGAAGCTCGCCGTAGGCGGCGACGGCTGCGACATGGGTGCCGTGGTCGCTGGGCGGGTTGAATACGTACCCGTCGGGAAACGATGCACGGCCCGCAACGACGTCTTGCAGGAGAGTGTTGTCCATCACGAGATCGTCGATCACACCGATGGGCGCGCCAGTAGCCGGCGGCCGCTCCCACGGCGGGGGTACCGGTGCTTCCAGAAGGTGATCGCTCGTCAGGACTGGTTGTACGGGTGGCCGGACGCGTTCCACCCACGCATTGGCCAGCAAGCCGTCCAGGAGCTCGCGCGTCACTGCGACGCGCATCATCGTGGTGTCCGGTCGGTCGTCGACCGCGAGGACCGCAACACGGTCGTCAAGCTCGGCCGCGGAGGCAACGAACTCTTCTACTTCATGAACTCGTCGGCGGGCGGCTTCCGCGCGTCGACTGGAGCGTTCCGCCATCGAAGCCCACAAGAGGACATCCACGACCTCCAGTGATTCGAAGTTGAGGTCCTCGAGTTGACCGTCGGCGCGGTCGCGCGCGTCGTACAGTCGAACGCTCTCGATCGCGTCGAGCTGCTTGCGCCACGCCTCTGGTTTCGTCCAGTCGGCCCGGTCGCCTCCGTACTCGTCCACAAGATCGGCGAAGACCTCGCGCGCCTCAGAGCTGGACAGAACCATCAATGTGTTGCCAGAACCCTCAGTGAGGACGTCCATCCCCCACCGTCGAAATGGCCCGTAGTCCAAGGCCGCTCTACCGGTCACCACGAGAACAACCGGTGGGGCATCGTCGCGGTCTTCTTCGTCGACGCCGACCCGGTCACGTTCGAATCGGCCCCCAACCTGGCCTTCGATGCCCGCCAGCATTCCGGCGAGAGTCCTCGCGTGGCCAGGACGGTCGGGCTCGAGCGGCCCAGCATTTGGGTTGAACGCGGAAGGGCGGCGCTTGGACGACAGCACGCGCGGGTCTGCCAGTCGCAGATGGTCGGCCACGACTCACGACCGTAGCGCGTAGGACGCCGCCGCGGCTCGGACTATCCGCCGCATCCACCCACAAGAACGACGAGAAGTCCGCTGGAAACTTCCGACGCGTTGAACGATCGATGTGGCGGCGGTCAGGCCCAGGGCCGGGAGACCGTGTCGCGAACGGCCTCGTCAAGATCGCCGATGGTCGCCTCGCGGCGACCATCGAGCAGAGCACGCCGGCGCGCTCCGTCCGCGGCGTGCCGCACGGCGGCGAACGAAAGCCCGGCGAGCCGCGACGCGAACCGCTCGATCTCAATGGTGTTCACGGCGGACAGCTGCCGGTGCAGCAGGGCTGCGATCTGCGCGACGGTCGGGGCTGGCACCTCCAGGACCTCGTCGAACCGGCGCCACAGAGCTGAGTCGAGGATCTCCGGGTTATTCGTCGCAGCGATCACGATGGAACGCCCCTGGTAGCTGTCGATCAGCTGGAGCACAGCGTTCACGACGCGGCGCAACTCACCGTGGTCCGACGGGTCGTTCCGCAACTTGCCAAGGGAGTCGAACTCGTCGAGGAACACCACGTGCGCGTGCTGCTGGGCAAAATCGAACAAGTTTCGCAAGTTGGACGCCGTCTCGCCGAGGTAACTCGACACGAGGCTGTCCACTCTCGCAGTGGTCAACGGCCACCCGAGCTCGCCGGCGACGGCCGACGCGATTGACGTCTTCCCGCAGCCGGGGGGCCCGTACAGGAGCAGGCGATTGCGACGCGGCAGGCCGGCAGCATCAAGCTGCTGCCACATCGGGACCTCAGCGATCACCTGGCTCAGGGTGCGATCAGTCTGCTCGTTCAAGAGCAGGCTACGCAGCCCCGTCGTTGGTGGCGGTGCGACGTCAGCGATCGGAACGTTGGAGTCTCGGTCCCGAGGGGACTCGGGCAACATCATCGGTTCCACCGCGAAGGCGGAGTGAGCCCCCGCGGCCAGGAGCCGACGAAGGTCCTGCGCCAGCGCGGTGTGCCGCTTCGCTTCCTCCTCTTCGATGATCCCCTGGGTGGCGCGGCGGAACGCAAGGTCGTCGCGATCGTGGTACGCCGCGATGAGTGCCTTGATGTGCCGACCGGCCATGCCGACACCGTACCTTCCCGGTCGAGCCAAAACTATGGCGCTACTATTTTGGTAGTATACCGCGGTGCCCGGACGCCGGAGGAAGGTCGACAGTCCCCACCTGGAGGCCGCCGCTACGCTCGCCCGGAATGTTCGGATCGTCCGCGGCGAACGAGGCTGGTCGCAGCAGAAGCTCGCCGAACGCGCCGGTGTCGCCTATGGGACGGTTCGTGCAATCGAGACGCGGGCGGTGATCGACCCTGGCGTCTTCACCGTCCAAGCCATCGCACAGGTGCTCGACGTAACCATCGCGGACCTGCTCCGACGACACGTCACGACCGAGCCGTCACCGGGCCACAGTGCCGCGCCCCGGTGACGGCCTCTCGAAACCGGAGGGCCGATACCCGCCGTGTTCCAGGGCGCTGTCGCCGGCGGCCCTGACCCCCTGGGCGGGCCGTCAAAATCGACAACCGAACGCCGAAGCAGTCGCCAAGGCTGTGGGTCCCCCGCGCGCCCGGGCTTCCCGAAGTTCCGCAAGCAATCGCGCGGCGGGACCGCAGCTCCCGTTGACGTGGGGGCCTCCATGAGCCGTCGCGGTATCCCCAAGGCATACACCGCCGACTCGGGTGCGGCTGGCACCCTTGCGTTGTCCGCATTGTCCTGAATCGCCTCAAAGGGGCCCTACTTCCCCGGGTGCATTGCCAACGAAACGCTTGCCGTGCATGCATTACAGGTGCCAAGGTGCGGAAGATCTATGTGCGCCCAACGACACCACTCCCGCTTGGACGCCAGGGACGTCACCAAGGGGGCACCACGATGGGCATCGACTTCCTCAACTACGAGAAGCCCAACGAAGGAACCGGGGCCGTTCGGCATCCTCGTGACTTGTTCGCGGCTCTCCCGAGGGTCCGCGGTTACGAGTACCTACGCGGCCCGCAAGACCAAATCCTTGACCAGTGGGACCGCCGCCGTGACGCCCGTGACGTGGTCGTCAAGCTCAACACCGGTGGCGGGAAGACCGTGGTGGGCCTCCTCATCGCCCAGGCGTCGCTGGAGGAAGGCAAGGGCCCGGTTGCGTATCTCGTGCCGGACCACTACCTGGCAGACCAGGTGCGCGCTGAAGCGGCAGCCCTGGGCATCACCGTCACAGGCGACGTCGGGTCGTACGAGTACGCAACGGGTACGGCCATCCTCGTCGACGTGTTCCAGCGAGTCGTGAACGGCCTGTCCGTCTTCGGTGTCGGCGGCTCCGTATCGAAGGTGCCGCGGTACGGTCTAGGAACCGTCATCGTTGACGATGCCCACGCCTGCCTTGCGAAGGCGGAAGACGAGTTCAAACTCGTCATCGGAGCGGACGTACCGCAGTACGACCAACTCCTTGAGACGTTCGCGGACGTGCTCGAGCAGCAGTCTCCAAACGCCTTGCTCGACCTGCGAGGGCAGCGACAGAACGCCCTCGTGCCAATCCCGTACTGGGCATGGCAGGACCGTCAGAGGCAGGTCCTGTCGATCATTCACCCGATTACGAACACGTCACCGCACCAGTTCAACTGGCCGCTCATTGTCGACGTCCTCCCTCAGTGCCGCGCCGTCTTCACATCGGACGCCCTCGAGATCGCTCCCACCCATCTGCCCGTTGATGTTCTCACTGGCTTCGCGAGCGCCCAGCGGCGCGTGTACCTGACTGCCACGTTGGCCGATGACGGGATCCTCGTCACGGACTTCGCTGCCGACCCGGCGACCATCGCCGACCCCGTGGCGCCGGCGAACGCCGGTGACATCGGAGACCGGCTCATCGTCGTGCCGCAAGAGATCATGCCCGAGGCGACGGAGGAGCAGGTCCGCGGCATGATCGCATCGTTGGCCGCCGACCGGAACGTCGTCGTGATCGTCCCAAGCAAGACTCGCGCCGCCGCGTGGGCTGAGTACGGTCCCACCGTTCTGGACAAGGACTCCATCAAGGATGGCGTCGACCAGTTGAGATCCGGAAGACACGTCGGTCTGGTGGTCTTCGTCAACCGGTATGACGGCGTCGACTTGCCGGGGGACGCATGTCACGTGCTCGTGATCGACGGGCTCCCTGAAGCCCTCGGCGGTCTCGACCGGTTGGACGAGGCGTACATGGTCGGGTCCGACACCTTGTTGCGCCGCCAGATCCAACGAGTGGAACAGGGCATGGGTCGCGCCGTCCGCTCAAACGACGACTACTGCGTCGTGTTCCTGATGGGCGCACGGATGACCGAGCGGCTCCTTCGGCCCGGCGCAATGGACGCGTTCTCCCCTGCCACACGTGCGCAGATGGAACTCTCACGTCGCGTTGCTGCGGACCTTCGGGGCACCGACATGGACGAGCTGTTGAGCGTCGTGAACCGTGTCCTCAACCGTGACGTCGGGTGGATCACCGCGAGCCGGTCCCGTCTGGCAACCCTTCGGTACGAGCAGAACCCGGTCGACGCTGTCACGACGGCACGTCGCCAAGCCTTCGACCTTGCTACACGTTCCCGGTGGTCCGAAGCGGCCGATGCGGAGCAGAAGGCGCTGAATGCCGCCAGCGACCAGATCCTGTGCGGTCAGCTCCTTCAGGAGCTCGCGACGCTTCAGCACCCAGTCGACCCGGTACTCGCTCAGGAGACGCAACGCGCAGCGAACGAGGCAAACCGTGCCCTCCTGCGGCCTGCAACGGGTGCCAGCTACGCCAAGCTGGCCACACCGATCAAGGAGCAAGGCGCGTCGGCGTCCAGTTGGATGCAGGACGCGTACCACACGGGAGCCGAACTGAGGCTCGGGTACAGCGCCATCCTCGCGGACCTGGTGTTCGGCCCCCGCACTTTGCCGTTCGAAGCGGCACTGGACGACCTCGCTCGCCATCTTGGATTCGCAGGCCAGCGACCCGAACGAGACATCGGCCGCGGCCCGGACAACCTCTGGGCACTGAACGACAACACTTTCCTCGTCATCGAGGCGAAGAGCGGCGCAGGAGAACACCCGGTGTTCAAGGACGACGCCAAGCAACTATCTAACGCGATGGACTGGTTCCGTGAGCAGTACCCAGTGACGACCGGCACCCCCGTCCTGGTGCACCCCTGGTCCACGTTCGACTCAAAGGCCGCAGCACCGCAACGCTGCCGTGTTATCACAACGGAGAAGTTGTTCTCACTGCGAGATGCACTCGACCGGTTCGCGACTGCGCTCGCGCAAGACGACGCCTTCCGCGACCCCGTGCGGGTTTCCAAGTTGCTCGCCCATCATGGCTTGACGGCCCGGAATCTGCTTGAGCGGTACACCGTGGAGGCACGTACGGGCCGGTGAACGGGCGGTTGCGACCGCGGGTCGCCGGGCGTCTAGCCGCCGCGGACCGCGACCGTGAACGCCAACCCTGCGGTCCGTTCGCTGGTATGGACCGCCACGCGAACGCGGTTGCTTCCTACGACTGCAGCGCGTCTAGCTTGCTCTCGACGTCCGCGGCGGCCGCACCTAGTGCGACCCCGAAGATGGCGTCTCCGTGCTCAAGGACGCTAGCGACTTCGCCTGCTGTGGCTGCCAGGATCACGTCCTGACCGTTGCTGATGAGCGTCCGACCGCGGGACGCGTCCAGCCCTTCAGCCCTGATCACCGACACAACCTGGCGGATCTGCTGCAGGCTGACGCCCGCGTTGAGAAGCCGCTTCACGATGGCTAGCAACACGATGTCTTCAAGCGAGTAGAGCGCCGCGGGTTCCCCATTCTGGACGCTCGGCTCAACGAGCCCGGTCCGGGCCCAGTAGTCGAGCTGCCGATACGTCACCTCGGCCACCCGGCTTGCTGTCGACGCTCGGTATCCACGACCGGCCACAACGCGCCGTGAGCGGCTGACTTCACGTTCCCCAGGAGGCGCCAGCGGAACCACGTCCAACTGTTCACGAGCCTCCTGCCGGAGACGGTCGAGGAGTTCCTCAACGGTCCGCCCCGACTGACTGGCCTTCTCCGTCTCCCGCACGGCCGCTTCCAGACCGGCCTGAACACCCCCAGAACGACCTGCCTGATATGCGTCGTCCGGTGGATACGCAGCATCGAGCTTCGTGCCAGCCACCTCGAGCCGCAGAGGGATGCGCCGCATCATCGCTACGAAGGCCAGGAGGCCACCGAGCGCGAGCATGGTGGCGGCGGCCGCACCGGGCTTGTTCGCGAATGTCGCGGCGATCCCGCTGGCAAGTAGACCAACGGCCAGAGCCCAGCAGACGGTGACCGTCCCGCTCGACAGGCTCTGCGACGTCACCATCCGGTGCTCAGCTCCGGATTCATCAGGCATGCACCGACAGTATCCAGCCTCCTAGTTGTGATGTCCAGGGAGATTGGTCAGTCGGGTGATCGGCGGCTGGCCTCTGAGGGCGGAGTGGGCGCGGTGGTGATTGTAGAAGTGCAGCCATC
>NZ_MKTH01000016.1 GCF_001898175.1 Cellulomonas sp. 73-92 | reverse complement strand
ACCACACCCGAATCAACGGGCCATGGCATCGACAACATCAAGACACACTGTTGAGTTCTCAAGAAACAGACGCACAACCCTGCTCCCCTCGCGGGGCGCCCAGGAGGCTTGTCGCTTCGACCCGCACATCCGGAAGGAGGGCGCACGAAGCGCCTGATCCGTTTGTCGGGGGCTGGCCTTCCGCGGGACCGTCCACCTTCTCGGTGTCCGTTCCTCCCTGCGGCGGCCTGGAAGACATTACGCGAGCCGTCGACCCGATGCAAATCCGGGGCGTGGTGACGCAGATCACGTCCCGTCACGCCCCGTCACGCCCCGGCGGGCGCGTCAGCGGCGGTCCGCCGGCGCCACGACCTGCACCACCGCGAGGCTGCGCCGGCCACGCCGGAGCACGGCGTACCGGCCGCCGAGCAGCTGCGACGCGGCGAGCTGCGCCCCCTCGTCGGACACGCGCTCGTTGTTCACCGACAGCCCGCCCTCGGCCACCGCTCGTCGGGCCGCGCCCTTGGACGCCACGAGCCCGGTGGCGGCGAACAGGTCGACGAGCGGGTCGCCGACGGAGCCGTCAGCACGTGGCAGCTCGGCCACCGCGGCGTCCAGGGTCTCGTCGTCCAACGAGGCCAGCGACCCTCGCCCGAACAGCGCCTGCGACGCGGCGATCGCCTTGGCCGTCGCGTCCGCGCCGTGCACCAGCGTCGTGACGTCCTCGGCGAGCACGCGCTGCGCCTCGCGCGCCGCGGGCCGGGAGGCCACCGCCTCCTCGAGCGCGGCGATCTCCTCCTGGGTGCGGAACGTGAACACCTTGAGGAACCGCACCACGTCGGCGTCGTCCGCGTTGAGCCAGAACTGGTAGAAGGCGTACGGCGACATCATGTCCGGGGCCAGCCACACCGCCCCACCCTCGGTCTTGCCGAACTTCGTGCCGTCGGCCTTGGTGATGAGCGGCGTGGTCAGCGCGTGCACCGCGCCGCCGTCCGCCTTGTGCACCAGCTCGACGCCCGACAGCAGGTTGCCCCACTGGTCGTTGCCGCCGGTCTGCAGCGTGCAGCCGTACCGCCGGTACAGCTCGAGGAAGTCCATCCCCTGGAGGATCTGGTAGGAGAACTCGGTGAACGAGATCCCCTCCTCCGACGCCAGCCGCCGCGCGACGGTGTCCTTGGCGAGCATCGTGCCCAGCCGGTAGTGCTTGCCGACATCGCGCAGGAAGTCGATCGCAGTCAGCCCGCCCGTCCAGTCGAGGTTGTTCACCATCGTCGCCGGGTTGTCCCCGTCGAAGGTGAGGAACCGGCCGATCTGCGACCGCAGCCGCTCCACCCAGGCGCGGACCGTGTCGGCCGAGTTGAGCACCCGCTCGCCCGACATCCGCGGGTCGCCGATCATCCCTGTGGCGCCGCCGACGAGCGCGAGGACGCGGTGCCCCGCGCGCTGCATGTGCCGCAGCACGACGAGCTGGACGAGGTTGCCGTGGTGCAGGCTCGGCGCGGTCGGGTCGAAGCCGCAGTAGACGGTGACCGGGCCTGCCGCCAGGGCGGCGGCCAGCTGCTCCCGGTCGGTGGTCTGCGCCAGCAGGCCACGCCACTCCAGCTCGTCGAGGACGGTGCTCACTCAGGACTCCTTCACACGGCGGCGGCGCCGCCGGACGTTGCGACTGGGAGGACGGGTCACGCCGGCGCCGTCGCCCCACCAGGGGCGTTGCCCGACGCCGGCGAGCGATACGCGGGGCGGTACGCCGAGACGGTGGGTTCCCCGGCCAGCCAGAACCGCCACGGGTGACGAGCGGCGTCTCCCCCGGCGCCGGCAACCCCGACGCGCGGACCCTGCCGGTGGGCGGGCACCACGGATCCCTCGGGGCGCATCCGCAGCACCACGTCGCCACCCTCCTCGGTGACGTCGGCCCCGTTGGCGTCCAGGTCCAGCCCGAGGCAGACGGCCAGGCGGCCGGGGCCGCGCGCCAGCTGCCGCTCGCTGTCGACGACGCCGGCAGCCTCGCGGCGCGCCCACGCCAGGTCCGCCCCCTCGACGACCTCGCCGGCGCGCAGCAGCACCGCGGCCGCGCGTCCGGTCGGCTGCGCGACGACGTTGAGGCAGTGGTGCAGCCCGAGGTGCCGGTACACGTAGAGCCGGCCGGGCTCCGCGTACATCACGGAGTTGCGCGGTGTCCGACCCCGGGCCGCGTGCGAGCCGGGGTCGTCCTCGCCGCCGTAGGCCTCGACCTCCGTGAGGCGCACGGTCACGTCACCGTCCGGGGACCGGGACGTGATGGTCGCGCCCAGCAGGTCGACGGCGACCGCGAGCACGTCTCGGGCGTACCAGACGTGCGCCGCCACGACCCCCAGGGGGTCGACGGCCACCGCGCGGTCGGGAACGCTCACGCGCCCATCCTGCCAAACGCGTCCAGCCGCACGTCGGCGCGTTCCGCGGTCCGTTCCCGGGCGAAGTGCGCGGCCTCGTCGGCCATCCACCGCACCCAGTGCTCGCGCGCGGCCTCGCCGTCGCGGGCCAGGCCGCGGGCGAGGCGCAGGTCCGCCGGCGCCTCCACCCAGACCGAGAGCACGACGAAGGGCGCGGCGTCCCGCCGCGCCGAGCCGCAGCCCTCGAGCACCAGCACGTCCGGCACGGGCACGTCGACCCAGCCGTCGAACGCGCCGGCGTCCCAGTCGTAGCGCTGGTAGCGCCCCGGGCGGCCCCGACGCAGCGGCTCGAGCACCTGCGTCGCCAGGCGCGGCCAGAGGCTGCCCTCCAGGCCCGCCCAGCCGTCGTAGAGGTCGTCCAGGTGCAGCACCGCGGCGTCCAGGCCGCGCCCGACGAGCTCGTCGGCCACGGCCCCGGCCAGGGTCGTCTTGCCGCTGCCCGCAGGGCCGTCGATGCCGACGAGCCGCACGGGGCCGAGCCGCGGCGCGGCGCCGGCGGCCCGTCCGGCGATCACCCCGATCGCCTCGCTCGCTCCGCGCCGCCCCGCCGGTCCCGCGACTTCCCTGAGCTTCTCGTCGTGATTCACAACCGGAACCTCAGGAAAATGAACGTGGGGGGGCCCAGCGGCGGTGCTCCGCGGCACGCGCCCGCGCGGCGGCGAGCTGCTCGGCGACGCGCGCCGGTGCCGTGCCGCCCACCGCATCGCGCGACGACACCGATCCCGCCACCGACAGGACCGTGCGGACCTCCGGCGTCAGGTGCGGGCTGATCGCGGCCAGGTCGTCGTCGGTGAGCCCGTCCAGGCCCACCCCGCGGGACTCGGCGGCCTTGACGCACGCCCCGGCGACCTCGTGCGCCACCCGGAAGGGCACACCCGCGCGGACCAGCCACTCGGCGACGTCGGTCGCGAGCGAGAAGCCCGCCGGCGCGAGCGAGGCCAGCCGCGGCAGGTCGAACCGCAGCGTGGCCACCATGCCGGCGAAGGCCGGCAGGAGCACCGTCAGCTGGTCGACCTGGTCGAACACCGGCTCCTTGTCCTCCTGCAGGTCCCGGTTGTACGCCAGGGGCAGGCCCTTCAGCGTCGTCAGCAACCCCGCGAGGTCGCCGATGAGCCGGCCGGCCTTGCCACGCGCCAGCTCGGCGACGTCCGGGTTCTTCTTCTGCGGCATGATGCTCGACCCGGTCGAGTAGGCGTCGTCGAGCCGGACGTAGCCGAACTCCGCGGTCGCCCAGAGCGTGATCTCCTCCGCGAGGCGCGAAAGGTCGACGCCGGTCATCGCGCACACGAACGCGAACTCCGCCCCGACGTCGCGCGAGGCGGTGCCGTCGATGGAGTTCTCCACCGGTCCGTCGAAGCCGAGCTCGGCGGCCACCGCGGCCGGGTCGAGCGCGAGCGACGAGCCCGCGAGGGCGCCGGAACCGTAGGGCGAGCGCGCGGCGCGGACGTCCCAGTCGCGGAACCGCTGCACGTCGCGCAGCAGCGGCCAGGCGTGGGCCAGCAGGTGGTGCGCGAGCAGCACCGGCTGGGCGTGCTGCAGGTGGGTGCGGCCCGGCATGGGCGCGTCGCCCGCGGCGGTCGCCTGCCCGACGAGGGCGTCGACGACGTCGAGCACGAGGGCCGACAGGGTGCGGGCCTGGCGCCGCAGGTACATCCGCACCAGCGTGGCGATCTGGTCGTTGCGGCTGCGCCCGGCCCGGAGCCGGCCGCCGAGCTCGGCACCCGCCCGCTCGATGAGGCCGCGCTCGAGCGCCGCGTGGACGTCCTCGTCGTCGGGCCCCGGCCCGAACGCGCCGGAGGCCACGTCGGCACGCAGCGCCTCCAGCGCCGCCACCATGCGGTCGGTGTCCTCGTCGGACAGCAGCCCGGCCGCGCGGAGCACGTGGGCGTGCGCCACCGACCCCGTCAGGTCGTCGTCCGCCAGGCGCCAGTCGAACTGCGTCGACCGGGACAGGGCGGCCAGGGCGTCGGCAGGGCCGGACGCGAACCGGCCGCCCCAGAGGGCGCCGGCGTGGGTGCCGGACTCGGGTGCGCCCACGTCAGTCCGTCCCGACTTCCATCGCGGCGGCCTCGAGCGCCGCCTCCTCGTCGCCGGCGACCGCCGGGTTCGTCGCGATGACGTCCGCGCCGCCGGCGGGCAGCGCGCCGAACAGCGTGCCGTGCTCGACGAGCACCTGGCCCTGGTCGATCGGCTGGCTCGCGTACAGCTCGAGCTTGGCGCGCGAGTCGGCGATGTCGAGGTTGCGCATCGTCAGCTGGCCGATGCGGTCGGTCGGGCCGAACGCGGCGGACTCAGTGCGCTCCATCGACAGCCGCTCCGGGCGGTAGGAGAAGCCGGGCCCGTCGGTGCGCAGGATCGTGTAGTCCTCCCCACGGCGCAGCCGCAGCGTCACCTCGCCCGTGACCACCGAGGCGATCCACCGCTGGATCGACTCGCGCACCATGAGTGCCTGCGGGTCGAGCCACCGGCCCTCGTAGAGCAGCCGGCCGAGCCGCCGGCCCTCCGCGTGGTAGGTGGCGATGGTGTCCTCGTTGTGGATCGCGTTGACGAGCCGCTCGTAGGCCGCGAACAGGAGCGCCATGCCGGGGGCCTCGTAGATCCCACGCGACTTGGCCTCGATGATCCGGTTCTCGATCTGGTCGGACATGCCCAGGCCGTGCCGGCCCCCGATCGCGTTCGCCTGCCGGACGAGGGCCACCGGGTCGTCGTACCGCACGCCGTCGATCGCCACCGGCCGGCCGCGCTCGAACTGGATCGTCACGTCCTCGGGCTCGATCGCCACGGCGGGGTCCCAGAACCGCACGCCCATGATCGGCTCGACGGTCTCCAGGGACACGTCGAGGTGCTCGAGCGTCTTGGCCTCGTGCGTGGCGCCCCAGATGTTCGCGTCCGTCGAGTACGCCTTCTCGGCGCTGTCGCGGTAGGGCAGGTGGTGGTCCACCAGGAACTGGCTCATCTCCGCGCGCCCGCCCAGCTCGGCGACGAAGTCCTGGTCGAGCCACGGCTTGTAGATCCGCAGGCCGGGGTTGGCCAGCAGCCCGTAGCGGTAGAACCGCTCGATGTCGTTGCCCTTGAACGTGGAGCCGTCGCCCCAGATGTCCACGCCGTCGGCCTGCATGGCGCGCACCAGCAGGGTGCCGGTGACTGCCCGGCCCAGGGGCGTCGTGTTGTAGTACGCGCGGCCGCCGCTGCGGATGTGGAACGCGCCGCACGCGATGGCGGCCAGCCCCTCCTCGACGAGCGCCGCCTTGCAGTCCACGGCTCGGGACAGCTCCGCGCCGTACGCGATGGCGCGGCCGGGGACCTGCTCGATCTCCGGCTCGTCGTACTGGCCGAGGTCCGCCGTGTAGGTGCACGGGATCGCGCCCTTGTGCCGCATCCACGCCACCGCCACCGAGGTGTCCAGCCCACCGGAGAACGCGATGCCCACCCGCTCGCCGACCGGAAGCTGCGTCAGAACCTTGCTCACATCTCGTCCTTGTCTCGTGCGGACTCGCGGCCGGCCGCGAGGTCGAGGAATCGCTGCGCGACCGTCTGGCCGGAGTCGGGCTCGGCGGCGATCACCAGGACGGTGTCGTCGCCCGCGATCGTGCCCAGCACGCCCGGCACGATCGAGTGGTCGATCGCGGAGGCGAGGAACTGCGCACCGCCGGGCGGGGTGCGCAGCACGACGAGCGGGCCGGACGCCTCCGCGGTGACGACGAGCTCGGCGGCGAGCCGCGCGAGCCGGGCGGCGAGCACCTCGGTGGCCTCGCCGGTCGGGGCGACCCGCGCCGAGCCCTCGGCGGGCACGGCGTAGACCAGCGCGCCGCTGCCGTTGCGAACCTTCACCGCCTGCAGCTCGACGAGGTCCCGCGACAGCGTCGCCTGCGTGACGTTGACGCCGGCGCGCGCCAGCAGCTCGGCCAGCTCCACCTGGGAGCGCACCTGCTCCCGCATCAGCAGCGCCGTGATCTGCGCGTGCCGGGCGGCCTTCGTCGGGGGCACCGTGGAGCTCACGCTTCCTCCAGCAGGAACGTCAGCAGCGCCTTCTGCGCGTGCAACCGGTTCTCCGCCTCGTCCCAGACCACCGACTGCGGGCCGTCGAGCACCTCGGCGGTGATCTCCTTGCCGCGGTAGGCGGGCAGGCAGTGCAGGACGAGGGCGCCGGGGGCGGCCTTCGCGAGGCCCTCGGCGTCGAGCCGGAACGGCACGAACGGCTCGGCGCGGTCCGCCGCCTGAGACTCCTGGCCCATCGAGACCCAGGTGTCGGTCGCCACGGCGTCCGCGCCGTCGAGCGCCGCGTCACGGTCCCCGTGCACCGACACCGAGCCACCCGTCGCCGCGGCGATGCGCCGGGCGTCGGCCACGATCGCCGGGTTCGGGGCGAAGCCCTCGGGGGTGCCGATGCGCACGTGCATGCCGGCGGTCGCGCCGCCGAGCAGGTAGGAGTGCGCCATGTTGTTCGAGCCGTCGCCGACGTAGGCCAGCGTGGTGCCGGGCAGCGTCTCGACGCCGCCGCGGTGCTGGGCCACGGTCAGCAGGTCGGCGAGCACCTGGCACGGGTGGAAGTCGTCGGTCAGCGCGTTGACGACCGGGACGCCCGCGACCGCCGCCATCTCCTCGGCACGCGCCTGCGCGTGCGTGCGCCAGACGATCGCCGCCACCTGCCGCCCGATGACGTGGGCCACGTCGGAGATCGACTCCCGGGTGCCGATCTGCGCGAGGTTGCCGTCGACGACGAGCGGGTACCCGCCCAGCTCGACGATGCCCGTCGTGAACGACACCTGGGTGCGCAGGGTCGGCTTGTCGAAGATGACGGCGACCGCGCGCGGTCCCGCCAGCGGCCGCCGGGCGAACCGGTCCTTGCTCAGCAGGTCGCCCAGGCGCAGGACGTCGGCCTGCTCGTCGGGCGACAGGTTGTCGTCTCGCAGATAGTTCCGCAGGGGGCTGGTCACGCGGTCACCTCCACCGGCAGGCCGGCGACGAAGTCGACGAAGGTCTGGGCCTGGCCCTGCGTGAGGACGTAGGGCGGGGCCAGGCGGATCGTCGTCGGTGTGCAGGGGTTCACGACGAAGCCGGCCTCCAGGGCCAGCTCCGCGACGCGGGGGGCGACGGCGCTGGCCAGCTCGACCGCGATGAGGAGCCCCTCGCCGCGCACGGCCGCCACGAGCGGATGGTGCAGGCCGGCCAGGGACGCCCGCCACCACGCACCGAGCTGCGACACGTGGGCCAGGAGGCCGTCGCGCTCGATGACGCCGATGGTCGCGAGCGCCGCGGCCGAGGCGACGGGGTTGCCGCCGAACGTCGTGCCGTGCTGGCCCCGGCCGAGCAGCCCGGCCGCGTGCTCGCCGTACGCGATGAGCGCGCCGACCGGAAAGCCGCCGCCGAGGCCCTTGGCGACGGTGACGACGTCGGGGATGATGCCGCCGCCGATGTGCTCGTGCTGGTAGGCGAACCACCGCCCGGTGCGCCCCATGCCCGACTGGACCTCGTCGAGCACCAGGAGGGCGCCGTGCCGGGCGGTGAGCTCGCGCACCGCGGCGAGGTAGCCGGGCGGCGGGATCTGCACGCCGGCCTCGCCCTGGATCGGCTCGACGAACACCGCCGCCACGTCCGGGCCCATCGCCGCCTCGAGGGCGGCGGCGTCGCCGTAGGGCACGAACTCGACGCCCGGCGGCAGCGGCTCGAACGGCTCCCGGTAGGCGGCCTTGTGCGTGAGCGACAGCGCGCCCATCGTGCGGCCGTGGAACGCGTGCTCCATCGCGATGAGCCGCGGGCGCGCACCGGCCGAGTGCCGGCGGGTCAGCTTGAGCGCCGCCTCGTTGGCCTCGGTGCCGGAGTTGGCGAGGAAGACCCGCGAGCCGGCGGGGGCGTCCGCGAGGCGCAGCAGCGTCTCGGCGAGGGCGACCTGGGTCGGGCTGGCGAAGAAGTTGGAGACGTGGCCGAGCGTGCCCAGCTGAGCCGCGATCGCCGCGGTGAGCGTCGGGTGGGCGTGCCCGAGCGCGTTGACGGCGATGCCGCCGAGCAGGTCGAGGTAGCGCTTGCCGTCGGCGTCCCACACGTACGGGCCCTCGCCGCGCACCAGCACGCGCTGCGGCGGGCCGAACGTGTCCATGAGCGCGTGGCCGTAGCGCTCCGTCCACGCTGCGACGGAGCCGGACTGGGCGGGCATGACCTCGCTCATCACGCCACCACCGGGATCGGTGCGGTCAGGGGACGATCGGGCGCCTCCTCGTCGGGGAGCACCATGGTGCCGATGCCGTCGGACGTGAAGACCTCGACGAGGATCGAGTGCGCCGCGCGGCCGTCGATGACGTGGGCGCGACCGACGCCGCCCGTGACGGCTCGCCAGCACGCCTCCATCTTGGGGCGCATGCCGGCGTCGAGGGTCGGGATCAGCCGGGCGAGGGCGGACGCCCGCAGCCGGCGCACGAGGCTCGACCGGTCCGGCCAGCTCGTGTAGAGCCCCTCGACGTCCGTGAGGATGACGAGCTTGCGGGCGCCCAGCGCGATCGCGAGGGCCGCCGCGGCCGAGTCGGCGTTGACGTTGAGCACCTGGGTCGGGTCGTCGATGTCCGGGGCGACCGTGGAGACCACCGGGATCCGGCCGGCGTCCAGCAGGTCGAGCACGGCGCCGGGGTTGACCTGCACCACGTCGCCGACGAGCCCGAGGTCGACCTCCGCGCCGTCGACGAGCCCGGGCCGGCGCCGCGCCTGGAGCAGGCCGCCGTCCTCCCCGGACAGCCCGACCGCGACCGGGCCGTAGGTGTTGAGGAGCCCGACGAGCTCGCGCGACACCTGCCCCGTGAGCACCATGCGGACGACGTCCATCGCCTCCGGCGTGGTCACGCGCAGGCCGCCGCGGAACTCGCTGGCGATGCCGAGCTTGTCGAGCATCGCGTTGATCTGCGGGCCACCGCCGTGCACGACGACCGGCCGGAGCCCCACCTGGTGGAGGAACACCATGTCCTGCGCGAAGGCGCGCTTGAGCTCGTCGTCCACCATCGCGTTGCCGCCGTACTTGACGACGACGAGCGCGCCGGAGAACTTCTGCAGCCAGGGCAGCGCCTGGACGAGGACCTCCGCCTTCTGGTCGGGGCGCAGGTCGGTACGGGTGTCGAAGACGTCGTCGGTCATGTCGAGTAGGCGCTGTTCTCGTGGACGTAGTCGTGGGTGAGGTCGTTGGTCCACACCGTGGCCGTGGCCGAGCCGGCGTGCAGGTCGATGTCGACCGTGATCTCGCGGGCCTTCGCCAGGTCCACGAGGCTGCGGTCCTCGTGCGCGCCGCCCCCCCGGCAGACCATGACGCCGTTGATCGTGACGTCGACCTCGTCGGCCTCGAACGGCGCGACGCTGACGGGGACCGTGCCGAGCTGGGCGAGGACGCGGCCCCAGTTGGGGTCGTTGCCGAACATCGCGGCCTTGAAGAGGTTGCCGCGCGCGACCGACCGGGCCACGGCCACCGCCGCGTCCTCGGTGGTCGCGTGCGTCACCGTGATCGCGATGTCGTGGCTGGCGCCCTCGGCGTCGGCGATGAGCTGGCGCGCCAGGCTGGCGCAGACGGCCTTCACCGCGTCCGCGAACTCGACGTAGTCCGGGAGCACGCCGCTGGCGCCGGAGGCGAGGATCGCGACGGTGTCGCTCGTGGACATGCAGCCGTCGGAGTCGAGGCGGTCGAACGTGGCGCTCGTCGCGCCGCGCAGGGCGGTGCGCAGACCGCCCGGGTCGACGTCGGCGTCGGTGGTGAGGACGACGAGCATCGTCGCCAGCGCCGGTGCGAGCATCCCCGCGCCCTTGGCCATGCCGCCGACGGTGAACGTGCCGTGCGCGGTGTGCAGCGTGACGTGCGCCGTCTTCGCGACGGTGTCGGTCGTCATGATCGCCGTGGCGGCGTCGCCGCCCCCGTCGTCGGACAGCGCACCGACGAGCGGCGCGATGCCCGCCAGCAGTGCGTCGATCGGGAGCCGCTCGCCGATGAGGCCGGTCGAGGCGACGAGGACCCCGGTGCTCTCGATCCCCAGCTGCGCGGCGAGCGTCCCGGCCGTCGCCTCGACGTCCGCGTAGCCCTGCGGGCCGGTGCAGACGTTGGCGCCGCCGGAGTTGAGGATCACGGCCGAGACGTGGCCGTCGGCGGCCGCCAGGCGGGACCACTTGACGGGTTCGCCGACGACACGGTTCGACGTGAAGACCGCGCAGGCGTTGTCACGCGGGCCGTCATTGACCACGAGCGCGAGGTCGGGACGGCCGGACGCCTTGAGGCCTGCCGTGATGCCGGCGGCGCGGAACCCCGCCGCGGCGGTGACGCCCGGCGAGGCGGCCCCGCCGACCACGGTGTGGGTGTTGACCATATGCAGGATCATACATACCTATGCGTTCGGGGCCGACGGGCCTTCCTGACGGGGGCGACGCCCCCCGTCCCTACGGGGCGACGCCCTCCGTCGGCAGACCCAGGGTCTCCGGCAGGCCGAGCGCCAGGTTGAGCGACTGCAGCGCGCCGCCGGCCGTGCCCTTGACGAGGTTGTCGATGGCGGCGACGGCGACCACCTTCCCCGCTGCCTCGTCGAGCGCCACCTGGATCAGGGCAGTGTTCGCACCCGCGACCGAGGCGGTCGTCGGCCACACACCCTCGGGCAGGAGCTCGACGAAGGGCTCGTCCGCGTAGGCCTGCGCCCACGCGGCGCGCAGGGCCGGGCCGGTCACGCCGGCCGCC
The DNA here is from genome assembly GCF_001898175.1 of Cellulomonas sp. 73-92. Taxonomy (GTDB): domain Bacteria; phylum Actinomycetota; class Actinomycetes; order Actinomycetales; family Cellulomonadaceae; genus Cellulomonas. Next base: position 107,457 of record NZ_MKTH01000016.1, on the reverse strand, counting down.
GCCGGCGCCGTCACCGTGGCGAGGATCCCGCGCGACATGGGCACGAGCACGGGCGAGAAGCTCAGCCGGACGTCGGCCGCGCCGGCCACCCGCAGGTTCTGTGCGATCTCCGGGATGTGACGGTGCGTGCCGGCCATGGCGTAGGGCTGCGCGGCACCGAACGCCTCGGCCGCCATGAGGTGCGGCTTGTAGCCCTTGCCCGCGCCCGAGTAGCCGACCGCCAGCACGGCGACCAGGTCTGTCGTGTCGACGAGGCCCGCCGCGACACCCGGCTGCATCGCCAGCGTCACGGCGGTGACGTTGCAGCCCGGCACGGCGATGCGGTTCGCACCGGCGAGCACGTCGCGCTGCTTCGTCCCGGTGTCGGCGTGGATGAGCTCCGGCAGGCCGTAGGGCCACGTGCCCGCATGCTCGGTGCCGTAGAACCGGGTCCAGGCCTGGGGGTCGACGAGCCGGTGGTCGGCGCCCAGGTCGACGACGATCGCGCCGTCTCCCCTGGCCTCGAGCTCCGCGGCCACCTGGCCGCTCGCCCCGTGCGGCAGCGCCAGCACGACGACGTCGTGGCCCGCGAGGGCGTCCACGCTCGTCGGGCCCAGCTCACGGCCGGCCAGCGCGCGCAGGTGCGGATGGTGCTCGCCGAACCTGCTGCCGGCGTTCCCGTGCGCGGTCAGTGCCCCGACCTGCGCCTGCGGATGGCCGAGCAGCATCCGGAGCATCTCGCCCCCGGCATACCCGCTGGCGCCGGCGACGGCCACGGTGAAGGTCATTGCATGAGCATACAAGGGTATGCACGGCGATTCGTCGTGGCGCTTCCCTCACGGGCCGTGGGCACCCCGTCCCGGCCCGAGGGCGACCACCGAGAACGCCGACGGCACACGCCCGCTCCGCCGCGGACGTCCACGCCGTGGTACGACGGTTCCATGCGTGCCGTCGTCGCCCAGCGTCCCGGTGGTCCCGAGGTTCTCGAGCTCGTCGACCTGCCCGATCCCGTGCCCGGTCCGGGCGAGCTCCTCGTCCGCGTCGCGGTGGCAGGAGTGAACTTCATCGACACGTACCGACGAGCGGGCGTCTACCCCATGAGCTACCCGCACGTCGTGGGCGCCGAGGGTTCGGGCGAAGTGGTCACCGTCGGCACCGGAGTCGACGAGATCACCACCGGCCAGCGGGTGTGCTGGTCGTCGGCCCGCGGCTCGTACTCCGAGCTGGCCGTCGTCAGGGCCGCGGACGCGATCGTCGTGCCGGCCGACATCGACGACGAGACCGCCGCCGCCCTGGCGATGCAGGGCGTCACCGCGCACTACCTCACCGCCTCCACGGTTCCGCTCGAGCCCGGCGACGACGTGCTGCTGCACGCCGCGGCCGGTGGGGTCGGGCTCCTCGCGACACAGCTGGCGGCGCTGCGGGGCGCTCGGGTGATCGGCACCGTGGGCTCGGTCGAGAAGGAGGCCCTCGCGCGCGGCGCGGGCGCGGCCGAGGTCATCCGCTACCGCGAGCTCGCCGATCTCACGCGCGACCTCCCTGCCCTGGTGCGGGACCTCACCGCCGGCGTCGGCGTGCGCGTCGCCTACGACTCCGTCGGCAAGGACACGTTCGAGGCCTCCCTCGCGTCGGTCCGCCAGCGCGGCACGCTCGTGCTGTTCGGCGGCTCGTCCGGGCAGGTCCCGCCGTTCGACCTGCAGCGCCTCAACGCCGCCGGCTCCCTGTACGTCACGCGGCCGTCGATCAACGCCTACATGCGCAGCCGCGAGGAGATCGACTGGCGCGCCGGCGAGCTGTTCGACCTGGTCCGGGCGGGGAAGCTCACGGTCCGTATCGGCGCGCGCTTCCCGCTCGCCGACGCCGCGCAGGCTCACCGCGCGCTCGAGGGCCGCGCCACCACCGGCAAGGTGCTGCTCACGGTGTGACGCCCGGCCGCGGCGGCGGCCACACCACCCCGAACAGCTGTTGCCCGTCGCGGTGGTGGTCGCACATCTCCCACGGCCATCGGCCATCAGCGTCCGACCACACCACCTGGAGGGCCGCGACAGTGGTGACCGGGGAGCCGTAGAGCCGCTGCGCGAACGGCAGGCGCGACCCGTCCACGCGAGCCATGACGCAGCTCCGCCCGACCTCCTCCGGCGCCAGCACCTGGCCGGCCTCGAACCTGCGCCCGGCGCGCACGCCGTCGGCCAGGACGTCCAGGACGTGGTGAGCGGTGTGGAAGTCCGCGCCGCTGAAGATCAGCTCCGGATGCCCGTGGTACCGGGTGAGCCCGGCGGTGTACGTGTGGAGGTGCCGACCCTGCTCGGCCTCCACGGCGATGATCGCCCACCCCACCCGCCCGATGTCGTCGATGACATCCGCCATGAAGTCGTCCGCCGACTGGCCGTCGCACATCGCGCACATGGCGCCCCCCTCGCTCGTCGTATTCCCTGGCTCGAACGTACGTTCGACCTCTGACAACGGCGCAGCGAAGGCCATCGGGAGCCGCGACCGGGGGGCCGCGGTTTCCGCAAAAGCCGGGCCGGCGCCGCCACCCGGCCTCGCGTCGAGCGGACACCGAACGCGCCTTACCCCAGAGGTCTCGCGCAAATTGCCACTTGACCTGGACGAATATCTCCGGTTGAGCGTATACTCGAACACATGTTCGCACCGGTCGGAGTCGTGGAGGACGGCGTGCTGCTGTCCGACGACCTGGGTGCGGCGGTGGTTGTCGATGGCGGCGTGGCACCGTCCGACGGGCCGGGGGTGGACGAGTGGGCGTGGCCCGATCCGCTGGGTGATGCCTGGTGGGATTCGGCGGACACCGGTGCCGAGCCGGGGATCGAGGTCGACCCGGAGCTGGCGGCGCTGCTGGGCGCGGCCCCGGGTCTCGCGGTCGATCCGCGGGCCGAGGCGCCTGCTGAGCTGACGGGGTGGTTGTCCGCGGCGTGCCTGGCGGCGATGGTGCCGGGGGCGGGGTTGGCGGGTGTGCTGGAGCGGATCGACCTGCCTTCGGCGGACGACGAGCTGCTGGTGGAGACGGTGGCGGCGGGTGAGCGGCTGGCGGCGTGGGCGCACCTCGGTGCCGCCCTGGCGGCGGGGGAGCTGTCGCATCGGGCGTCGATGAACCCGTTGTGGCATCAGCCGGTCCCGGCCCGCACGTGTGTGGCCGGTGATGAGCTGGCGATGCGGTTGGGCTGGTCACGTCCGGCCGCCAACCGGCTGGTCCGCGACGGACGCGCCCTGGAGTGCGAGCTGCTGCCGGTGGCCGACGCGGTGCGCGACGGACTGCTGGACACGGCCAAGCTGCGGGTGTTGACCGACCGGTTGCACGACCGGCCCGACCAGCTGTCGTGGCCGGTGCTGGACCAGGTCCTCCCGGACGCGGCGACCCGCACCCCCACCCAGCTGGCCGCCGACGTCGACCGGGCCCTGCTGGCGATCGATCCGCTGGATGCGGCGATCCGGTTGCCGAAGGCGATCGCTTCCCGGCACGTGTGCCACCCCCGCCGTCTGCCGGACGGGATGGCCGGCCTGTGGGCCGTGCTGCCCGCCACCGACGCGGCGCGGATCGACGGCACGTTGGAGGCCACCGCCCGCGCTGCGCGCGCGGCCGGGGACCCGCGCACCCTGGACCAGCTACGCGCCGACACCCTGACCGACCTGGCCACCGGCACCGCCCTGCTCGCCGGGGCACGCCTCGACCCGCCCGCCGGCGCCGGCCTGAACCGCCCCGCCGGCGGCGAGGCGGCCGGCCGCGAGATGAGTGACCCAGCATCGGGGATCGTCACGGATGCTCCGCTGACGGCGGCCAGTCACCTCGACGACGCACGCCTGGGTGGGGCGCACGCTTTTTCCCGCCAGGCGGGCCCCACGAGATGGTGGCGCCGAACGAGGCGGCCGAGCCGGACGAGCCGGTCGGGCCGATCGGGCCGGGGATGGTGGCTGAGACGGACAGCGTTGCGGCGGCGGATCGTCCGCCGGGGCGGGCCGCGCCGGGCATCCGGATCCCCAAGGTCCGCATCGACGTCACCGTCGCCTTGTCCACCCTCATGGGACTGGACGACCAGCCCGGTGCGCTGGCCGGCCTCGGTCCCATCCCCGCCGAGCAGGCCCGCGCTCTGGCGGCCGGCGGCACGTGGCGTCGGATCGTCACCGACCCGTTGACCGGCACCGTGCTGGACGTCGGACGCACCCGCTACCGGCCACCAGCAGCCCTGGCCGAGCACGTCCTGGCCCGCGACCAGGTCTGCGTCGGCCCCGGCTGCAGCGTGCCCGGGCACCGCTGCGACCTGGACCACACCACCGAGTTCTACGGCGTGCCTGCCAACGGCTCCCCACAGCCCGGCACCACCAGCGCCGCCAACCTCGGACCCCTGTCCAGCCGGTGCCACCGGCTGAAGACCGACGGCGGCTTCACCCTGCGACAGGTGCGGTCGGGCCTCTTCGAGTGGCGCACGCCAGCCGGCCTGACCTACCGCGTCACCCCCGGCAACCACGGGCGAACCGAGAAGCTCGACAAGCACCGCGCGACCATCCCCGACACCCCACCCTTCTGACCGCCCGCGCGCGCGGCTGCGCGATGGCGCCGGAGTGGTCGGCCCGCCTCGGCCGAGGGCATGACGGTCCCGCCCAGGCCGTGCCTCCTCAGACGGGCGAGGCCCCGCGGCCGGTCTCGGCTCGGGGGGCCCCGCCTCCACGGCTGGTCACGCGCGCAGCGTGGCCCTGCACCGCCGGTGAGCCTCGGCGACGACGGACTCCCGCACCGCGGCCGTCTCGGCCGCCGTCAGGGTGCGGTCGGCCGCACGCAGCCGCAGCGAGAACGCCAGCGACTTGCGGCCCGGCCCCACCTGCTCGCCCGTGTACACGTCGAACAGCCGCACCTCCTCGAGCACGTCCCCGGCCGGGCTCCCCGCAACGCCGGCCCGGACGGCCTCGAGCACGTCGCCCGCGGGCACGGCGGCGTCGACGACGAGCGCGACGTCCTCCTTCGCCACGGGGAACGTCGAGACGGGCGTCGCCTGCGTCACGTCGTCGCCGGCCGCCTGCAGCAGCCCGTCGAGGTCCAGCTCGAAGGCCACCGTGCGCGCAGGCAGGTCGTGCGCGGCGACGACCGACGGGTGCAGCTCCCCGGCGTGCCCGAGGGTCTCGCCCGACGGGCCGACGACCTTCGCCGACCGACCCGGGTGGAAGGGCGCATAGGCCTCGGCGACGAGGGTCACGGGCGCACCGACGACCTCCGCCACGGCTCGGACCAGCGCGAACGCGTCGGTGTAGTCCGCAGCGCGCCCGGCGCCCCACCATCCGGCGCGGTCACGGGCGCCCGCCAGCAGGCCGGCGACGTGCCGCGGCTGGTCCGGGATCGCCGCCGCGATGGCCGCGAGCTGCTCGTCCGACGGGCGGAGGCCTCCGGGCAGCTGGGGTGCCGCGGGCGCCCCCGGCACCGGGTGCACGACGAGCCCGGCCTCGAACAGCGCGACGTCGCCGACGCCACGAGCCACGTTGCGTCGCGCCGTCTCGAGCACCGAGACCAGCAGGTCCGTCCGCAGGAACGACTGCTGCTCGGCGATCGGGTTGGCGACGCGCACGGCGGTGCGGCGCGGGTCGTCGGCCGGCAACCCCATGGCGTCCCACTGCTCGGCCCCGACGAACGGGTACGAGAGGACCTGGATGAGCCCCTCGGACACCAGCCGCTCCGCGACGGCGCGGCGCACGCGCTGCGACCGTGTCAGGCCGCCTCCGGGCGGCGCGGCGGGCACCACGGACGGGATCGCGTCGTAGCCGCGCAGCCGCGCGACCTCCTCGACGAGGTCGACGCCGACCGACAGGTCCGGCCGCCACGTGGGCGGCGTGACCGTGAAGTCGTCGGCCACGGCGCACCCGATCGAGGCCAGGGTCGTCCGCACCTCGTCGCGCGCGTACGGGACGCCGACGAGCCGCGCGGGAAGCGTCGGGTCGAGCGCGATCGGCGCGGGCGCGACGGTCCGGTCGACGTCGGTGACGGCCGCGTCGATCGTCCCGCCACCGAACTCGACGAGCAGCTCGGCGACCCGGCGGGCCGCGACGCGCGGCAGCTGCGGGTCGACCCCCCGCTCGAACCGCTTGGCCGCCTCCGACGACAGCTTGTGCCGGCGTGCGGACCGGGCGACCGTGATCGGGTCGAAGTGCGCCGCCTCGACGACGACGTCCGTGGTCTCGTCGTTCACGCCGCTGGTCTCGCCGCCCATGACACCGGCGAGGCCGATGATGCGCGACGCCCGGCCGGACGGGCTGTCCGTGATGAGCAGGTCCTGCGGGTCGAGGGTGCGGTCGACGCCGTCGAGCGTCTCCAGGTGCTCCCCCGCACGCGCGCGACGCACGACGATCGGGCCGACGAGGCCGGCGGCGTCGTACGCGTGCAGCGGCTGCCCGAGGTCGAGCATGACGTAGTTCGTCACGTCGACCGCGAGGTTGATGGGCCGCATGCCCGCCTGCTGCAGCCGCCGCTGCATCCACGCCGGGGACGACTCGGTGGCGCGTACCCCGCGCACCGTCACCGCGACGAACCGGTCGCAGCCGGCCACGCCGTCGAGCGGCTCGTCGTCGACCTCGACGGGGAACCCGCCGGCGGCCGGCGCCAGGTCGGCCGGCGTGGGGGCGCCGAGGTCCGTGAAGTCGGCGCCGGTCGCGTGCGAGTACTCGCGGGCGATGCCGCGCATGGCGAAGCAGTAGCCGCGGTCGGGCGTGACGTTGATCTCGAGCACCTGCTCGCCGATGCCGAGCAGCGGCTTGGCGTCGAGGCCCGCCGGGGTCGCCTCGTCGGCCAGTCCGAGCCGGGACAGCACGATGATCCCGTTGTGGTCCTCACCGATGCCGAGCTCGCGTGCGGAGCAGATCATCCCGTCGGAGACGTGCCCGTACGTCTTGCGCGCGGCGATCGCGAAGCCGCCGGGCAGCACCGCTCCCGGCAGCGCGACGACGACGTGGTCGCCGGGCTCGAAGTTGTGCGCGCCGCAGACGATGCCGCGCGGCGACTGCTCGCCGACGTCGACCTGGCACCAGTTGATCGTCTTGCCGTTGGACTGCGCCTCGGGGCTCCGGGACAGGACGTGGCCGACGACGAGGGGGCCGGCGACCTCGCCGGTGCTGTGGATCGCCTCCTCCTCGAGCCCGACGCGCACCAGCTCGGCGGCGAGCTTCTCGGCGGTCAGGCCGGCCGGCAGCGCGACGTGGTCGCCCAACCAGGCGAGCGGGACGAGCACCATCTCAGATCACCGCCGTGAACTGCTCGGAGAAGCGCACGTCGCCCTCGACGATGTCGTGCATGTCGGCGATGCCGTTGCGCAGCATCAACGTCCTCTCGATACCCATGCCGAACGCGAAGCCCGAGTACTCGTCCGGGTCGACGCCGGTCGCCCGCAGCACGTTGGGGTTGACCATGCCGCAGCCACCCCACTCGATCCAGCCGGCCCCGCCCTTCTTCTGCGGGAACCACAGGTCCATCTCGGCGCTCGGCTCCGTGAAGGGGAAGTAGCTCGGCCGCAGGCGGGTGCGGGCCTCCGGCCCGAACATCGCCCGCGCGAAGTGGTCGAGCGTGCCCTTGAGGTGCGCCATCGTCAGGCCGCGGTCCACGGCCAGCCCCTCGACCTGGTGGAACACCGGCGTGTGGGTCTGGTCGAGGGCGTCGTTGCGGTACACCCGCCCCGGGCAGACGACGTAGACGGGCAGGTCGCGGCTCAGCAGCGACCTGGCCTGCACGGGCGACGTGTGCGTCCGCAGCAGGAGCCCGGACCCCGGCGGGTCGACGAAGAACGTGTCCGCCATCTGCCGCGCGGGGTGGTCGGGCCCGTGGTTGAGGGCGTCGAAGTTGAACCACTCCGCCTCGACCTCGGGACCCTCGGCGATCTCCCAGCCCATCGCGACGAACACGTCGCCGATGCGGTCGGCGACCGTGTCGAGCGGGTGGCGGGCGCCGAGCGGGCGACGGTCGGCCGGCAGCGTGACGTCGACTGCCTCCTCGACGAGGACGCGCGCGTCGCGCTGCGCCTCGAGCTCGGCCTCGCGGGTGGCCAGGGCGGCGTTCAGCCGGCCACGGGCCTGCCCGACGAGCTTGCCGGCGGCCGCCTTGTCGGCGGGCGCGAGGGCGCCGATCGCGCGGTTGGCCAGCGCGAGGGGGCTGCGGTCGCCGGCGTGGGCGACGCGGACGGCCTTGAGGTCGTCGAGGCCGGCGGCGCCGGCGGCGGCGGCCAACGCCTCGTCGAGCGCCGCGGCGACGGCAGCGGCATCGAGCGGGGACAGCTCAGGGGTGGACATGGCGAGCCTTCCAGGTGGGACCGGGGAGAAATCTAGCGGCGCCCGTCCCCGGGCCTGGTCGCGCGTCCGACGAACGCGTCAGCGAACCGGCCCGGGCACGGGCCGGCGAAATCGGCGGCCGCCTGCCGCACGCGTCGTCACGGCGCCCATGGTGCCACACCGCCCTCGTCGCTCATCCCGGCCAGCGGGAAGGCGTCGACGGCGGTGTAGAGCGGGCCGCCGCCGCGACCCTCGCCGGGGCGCGAGGCGATGAGCAGCAGCGCGTCGACGGTCCACTCCGGGCCCTCGTACACGGCCAGCGCGCCGACGAGCGTCTCCGCGTCGAACGGCACCCAGCCGTTCTCGCTCCTCGGCCGCCCCGCGGCGCCCGCGCGCGCCGCGCTCCCCCGCCCGCGCCGTCCGCCGGGGTCGCGGACGCGCCCGATGGTCAGGTGGGCCCGCTCACGCGGCCGGTCGTCGGGCCGGGCGCCGACGCGGTCGCCCGCCGCGACCGCCGCGTGCGCGAGCGCCAGCTGCGCCCCGGTGTCGCCACCGACACCCACCCACAGCGTCCGGTGGGAGAAGACCCCGGCGCCGCGCAGCCGCAGCCGGTACGGCCCCGAGCTCGCGGCGGCCACGGCCAACGCACACTCCAGCTCGGCCACCCGTCCGTCGGGCACGTCGCCGTAGAACGCGCACGTGAGGTGCCACGTGTCGCGCGCCGACCAGCGCACCGGCCCGGTCCCGTCGCCCGGCAGCGTGCGCCGCACCGCGCCCAGCGCGAGGTCCAGGTGGTCGAGGACGTCCTCCGGCGGCCACACGGCCGCGAACAACCGCACCCGGCCAGTCTGTCAGCGCTGCGCGCGGGCGCTCGCGTACAGGCAGATCGCGGCCGCGGTCGCGAGGTTGAGGGACTCCGCACGCCCCCGGATCGGCACGCGCACGGCCGCATCGGCCAGCGCGAGGACCTCGTCGGGCAGGCCCCAGGCCTCGTTGCCGAACAGCCACGCGGTCGGCAACGCCAGGTCCGGCCCGCCCTCGGGCGCCGTCCCTGCGGCGTCGAGCAGGTCGTCGAGGTCGAGGTCCCCCGCCCCGTCGGCGGCCAGCACGGTCGTCCCGCGCGACCGCAGCGCCGCGACGGCCTCGGGCAGCCCGGACCCCGTCACCACGGGCAGGTGGAACAGGGACCCGGCGGTCGAGCGGACCACCTTGGGGTTGTGCACGTCCACGCTGCTCGAGGACAGGACGACCGCACCGGCGCCGACGGCGTCGGCGACGCGGATGACGGTCCCGGCGTTCCCGGGGTCGCGCACGTGCGCCAGCAGGGCGACGAGCCGAGGCGCGGCCGCCACCACGCCGTCCAGGGTCGCCGACAGCTGCTCGGCGACCGCCACCACGCCCTGCGCGTCGGCGCTCATCGCCTCGAGCACCACTCCCGTGCCGAGCCGCACGGGCAGCCCCGCGTCGTCGGCCGCGACCGCGATCTCCGGATGGCGCGCCGCGGCCTCGTCGGACAGGTAGAGCGCGCGGACGGACGACGAGGCGAACCGCACCGCTTCACGCACCGCCTGCGGCCCCTCGACCAGGAACAGCCCGGAGCGCGCACGCGCCGGACGCCCGGCCAGCGCCGCGACCTGCCGCACCCGCTCCGCGCGGGGGTTGGTCATCGGCTCCTGGTCCGGGCGTCCGGACTCCCCGAAGGGAGGAGGTGTCACGCCGCGGTGGGCGCGTTGACGTCCTCGGGAAGGGCGTCCTTGGCGACCTTGACGAGCGCGGCGAAGGCCGGCGCGTCGTTGACCGCGAGGTCGGCCAGCACGCGGCGGTCCACCTCGACACCCGCGAGCTTGAGGCCCTGGATCAGGCGGTTGTACGTCAGGCCCTCGGCCCGCGACGCCGCGTTGATCCGCTGGATCCACAGCTTGCGGAAGTCGCCCTTCTTCGCCTTGCGGTCGCGGTAGGCGTAGACGAGCGAGTGGGTGACCTGCTCCTTCGCCTTCCGGTAGAGACGGGAGCGCTGCCCGCGGTAACCGCTGGCGCGCTCGAGGGTCGTCCGGCGCTTCTTCTGGGCGTTGACCGCCCGCTTCACGCGTGCCACGTGATGCTCCTTGCTCGTCCAGGCTCGTCGTGCCGTGCCGCCCCGGTGGGGCGGGCCGCGGTCACTTCCCGAGCAGCTTCTTGATCTTCGGGGTGTCCACGGCCGAGACGACCTGGTCGCCGGCCAGGCGGCGGGTGCGACGGCTCGACTTGTGCTCCAGCAGGTGCCGGGCGTTGGCCTGCTCACGCATGAGCTTGCCGGTGCCCGTCACGCGGAAGCGCTTCTTGGCACCGGAGTGCGTCTTGTTCTTCGGCATGGCTGCCGTGTCTCCTTGTCGTTCGCGCCGCACGGGACCGTCCGGCTCGGGTGGTGCTAGCTCTCGGGCTGAGGCTTCGCGGTGCGAGGGGTCGCGGTGCGAGGGGTCGCGGTGCGCGGGGCGGCCGGACGCGGTGCGGCCGGGCGCGGCGGGCGCGGCACAGCAGGGGTCTCCGACGACGGGCTCGCGGCCGTGGCGGCGCGCGCCGCGGCGGGAGCCGCGGGACGGGCGACGGGCGGGCGGGGCGCAGGACGGGCGGCCGTCGCGGTGGCGGCGGGGCGCGGGGCCGGCGGTCGGGGCGACGCCGGGGCGGCGGCCTCGACGGGGACCTCGACCGGCGCCACGACCTCGGCGGGGACCTCGACCGGCGCCACGACCTCGGCGGGGGCCGCCGCGGCCGGAGCCGCCTCGGCCTCGTCGGCCACCGATCCGGCGGCGGGCGCCTCGTTCGGCCTGACCTGGGACGCGGCCGCACGACGAGCCTCGGAGCGCTGGTCCGCCTTCTTCTTCACCGGGCCGAGCACCATGATCATGTTGCGGCCGTCCTGCTTGGGCATGGACTCGATGAAGCCGAACTCCTGCACGTCGTCGGCGAGCCGCTGCAGCAGCCGGACGCCGGCGTCCGGGCGCGACTGCTCGCGCCCGCGGAACATGATCATCACCTTGACCTTGTCGCCGCCCTTGAGGAACCGCTCGACGTGGCCCAGCTTGGTGCCGTAGTCGTGCGGGTCGATCTTCAGGCGGAACCGGATCTCCTTGAGGACGGTGTTCGTCTGGTTCCGGCGAGCCTCACGGGCCTTCATGTCGGCCTCGTACTTGAACTTGCCGAAGTCCATGATCTTGACGACCGGCGGCCGGGCGTCGGGGGCGACCTCGACCAGGTCGAGGTCGGCGTCCTGGGCCAGGCGCAGTGCGTCCTCCACGCGGACGATGCCGACCTGCTCGCCGTTGGGTCCGACCAGTCGGACCTCGGCGACGCGGATCCGATCGTTGATGCGGGGCTCGCTGATGTGGTGCTCCTCGATGTCGTCGTGGCGACCGCCGGGAACGAGGAAGGCCCCCGCCCTGGGCACAGGCGGAGGCCTCGGTAGCACCGCACCGCTCGGCGCGGACGCCGGACGGTCGCGTACGGCATGCCGCACGCTGCGGACTGTGACCCGGTCCCTGTCGTCCCGCTCGCGCGGGCCATTCGGTCCCAGGTGGGAGGATCTCCACTTGTGCACCTGGCGCGCGCGGACGCCCGCCAGGTCAGTCGACCGCCAAGGCTACCAGACGGCCCGGCCGGCGCCCTCGCTCACGGCCGATGAGAGGATCCCCTCATGTCGACGCCCTCCTCCGATCCCGTCCCCGCGCCCGGCGACGTCGCCGAGGTCACCCGCGACATCGCCGACGTGCCGGCCGTCCAGGTGATCACCACCGCCGCGGTCCACCTCATGAGCGCGGCCGCCGTCAAGTGCGGGCTGGCCGAGGAGGGCGACGAGCTGCGGGACCTCGACGAGGCGCGCAAGCTCATCACGGCCCTCGCCGGCCTGGTGACCGCCTCGGCGCCGGACATCGGCAACCAGCACGCGCGGTCGCTGCGCGACGGCCTGCGCTCGCTCCAGCTGGCCTTCCGAGAGGCGTCGCCCTTCCCCGACGCGCCCGGCGAGGGCCCGGGCGAGAAGTACACCGGCCCGGTCAGCTGACGTTCGCCGCGGTCGCGACGGGCTCGTCGGCGCCGGCCGCGTCCCCGCCCGCCGCGTCCCCGCGCCGGGCCCGCACGACGCGCTGCACGACGAGCCCGGTCAGCGCGACGGCCCCGCCGACGCACGCGGCGGTGAGGAACCCGGCGCCGGGCCGGCCGTGGTCGAGGACGAGACCGACGAGCGGCGCGCCCAGCGCGTTCCCGGCGGTCGACGTCGCGCCGCTCCACCCCATGACCTCGCCCCGGCGGTGCTCCGGCACCTGGCGGACGAGCGCCGCGTTGATCGCGGACAGCGACGCCGCGCACGGCACGCCCGCGAGGACGACCGCGAGCGCGAGCCACGGCTGCCCGTCGGCGAACGCGGCGGGCACGGTCGCCGCACCGAGGATCGCCACCAGCACCAGCGGCGGCACGCCGCGAGCCCGCATGCCGTAGACCACGCCGCCGACCACCGAGCCGAGGCACCACAGGGCGACCATCCAGCCGAGGTCCTGCGCGCGGCCGGCCTCGTTGAGCGCCGCCACGAGCGACACGTCGGTGCCGACGAGGATGAACGCCGCCGCGACGCCGGCGAGCAGCACGACGACGATGCCGGGCGTGACGAGCCCACGGACGCCGCCCTGGTGGGCGTGCTCGTCGACCGGCGTCGCCCGCGGCGAGCGCGTGGGCGGGTTCGCCCACGCCAGGAGGAGGCCGCCGACGACGGTCACCACGGCGGTGGTCGTCAGCGCCACCGTGGTGGACACCGACGTGGCCAGCCAGACGCCCACCAGCGGCGACACCATGAAGCTGAGCTCGACGAAGACCGAGTCGGCCGCGAAGGCCGTCTGCTGCTGGCGCACCGGCACGATGACGGACAACGACTGGCGCGTCACGGAGAACGCCGGCACCGCGTATGCGCCGCCGACGAAGACGGCGACGAGCAGCGCCTGGTACGGCAGGTGCGGCGCGGTGAACCACACGAGCGAGGCGACGACGACCGACGGCGCGACCGCGCGGCGCAGCCCGAGGCGGTCCACCAGCCGGCCTCGCCAGGGGGCGCCGATCGCCATGCCCACCGTCATCACCGCGGTGACGAGGCCCGCCTCGCCGTACCCGCGGTGCAGCGTGCGCACCACGTGCAGCGTCAGCACGACACCCGTCATCGCCTGCGGCAGCCGTGCGACGAACGCGATCGCGAACAGCCGGGCGACGCCGGGCAGCGCGAACAGCGCCGAGTACGGCGATCGACGGGGCACGGGCCCGATTCTCTCGCACCCCGGTCCTGCCCTGGGCCCCCGGTCCTGCCCTGGGCCCCCGTTCCACGGCCCGGGACGTCGCCGCCGCCTATCCTGGCGGACGTGACCGATGCACCCTGGCGGCCCGGTCAGCCCGAGCAGCTGCACGCCGTCGACGCGCCGACGGTGGCCCTGCCGGTGTGGCTGCACGACGGGGCCGAGACCATCGCACCCGTGCCGGCGCGGCCGCGGCGCACCGCCGTCGTCGTCCTGGCGGTCCTCCTCGGGGTCGTCCTCGCGGCGTCCGGCACCCTCACCTGGTACCTGCTGCGGGTCAACGCCGCGTGGCAGGAGCACTCGCAGCAGTGGGAGGCGCTCGCCGAGCAGCACGGCGCCGACCTGGCGCAGGCGCGGTCCGACCTCGAGCAGACGCGTACCGAGCTCGCGGGGGTGCAGGAGCAGCTCACCACCGCGCAGGGGCGCATCACGCAGCTCGCGGACGAGAAGGCGCAGCTCGGGGACCAGACGGCGGCGCAGCAGCAGCTCGCCGACTACCAGGCCCGCGTGTCCAAGGCGGCCGGCCAGGTCGCGACCGCGCTGGCGAACTGCATCGACGGCCAGCAGCAGCTCATCGGCTACCTCGCGGACCCGTCGAGGTACGCACCCGACCAGCTCACCGCCTACAAGCAGCAGGTGCAGGACTACTGCCGTCAGGCACGGGACGCGAACACGACGCTGCAGTCGGAGCTCGCCAAGTGACGCTGCGCCGCTGGTGGGTGCCGCCCGCGGTCGTCGCGCTGCTGGCCGGCTGCGCCGTGCTGCCCCCGATGCCCCCGCCGGTGCCGACGGGCGTGGTCCCCACGGTGGACTCCGTCCCGACGATCTCGGCGGGCAGCGACCAGCTCTCCCCCGACGGGTTCGACGCGGTGCGCCGCATGGCCGTGCGCATCCGCAACGTCGGCTGCGGCCAGGTGTCGACCGGCTCCGGCTTCGCGCTCACCGCGACGACGCTGGTCACCAACAAGCACGTGGTCCAGGACTCCGCTCAGCTCCAGGTGTCCACGTACGACGGTCACGACGTCGACGTCACCACGGCGAGCACCGCCGGCCTCGCCGACCTCGCGCTCGTGCGGACGAAGGAGAACCTGCCGTCCGCGCCGGAGCTGGCCGCCACGGACCCGCGGCAGGGCGACCCGGTGACGGTGGTCGGCTACCCGCTCGGCGGGCAGCTGACCGTGACGAACGGCCACGTGATCGGCACCACCACCGACCCGCTCAACTCCAACCTCGGCCAGGTGCTCGTCACCGACGCACGCGTCGAGCCGGGCTCCTCCGGGTCGGCGGCGCTGGGCGCCGACGGCAAGGTCATCGGCGTCGTCTACGCGAAGAACGCCGCGGGCTACTCCTTCCTCGTGCCGGTGAGCACGCTGCGCGCCATGCTGGGCGACGAGACCGGATTCGAGCCCGCGCCGACCTGTGCGGGATGAGGCGAGGAGGCGGCCATGGCCGACGAGCAGACGTTCGACCCCGCGAACCTGACCAAGGCCGCCGAGGACACCTTCACCGTCCGACGCGTGTTCGGCGAGGCCTACGAGCGTGGCGGCGCGACGATCATCCCGGTCGCGCGCGTCATGGGCGTGTTCGGGACCGGCGCCGGCGCGGGTGAGGGCAACACCAGCACGGCGTGGATCGGCCGCTTCCCCCGGGCCGGGCGCTGGGCGGCGCACGACGAGCCCGCGGCGGACACCTCGTCGGCCGAGTCCCCCGACACCCACGGCCACGGCCACGGCGGCGGCGGCGGGTTCGGCACGTGGGTGCACCCGCTGGGCGTCTACGTCGTCGACGCCAAGGGCACGCGCTGGCTGCCGGCGGTCGACGCAAACCTCGTGCTGCTCGGCGCGGGCCTGGCGGTCACGATCGTCGGCTCGACGATGGCCCTCGCCAAGGCCATCGCCCGGCGCTGACCCGCGTCAGCCGGCCGGCCGCACCCGCAGCTCGAGCGAGTCGACCCGCTCCGCGACGGTCGCGTCCGCGGCCAGCGCCTCGTTGACCCGCGCGACGACGGCATCGAGCCCGGCGCGGTCGAGCCCGGGCAGCACCGCGATCTCGACCGCGACCTCCCCGCGCTCCCCCGGTGCCACGCCGCAGCCGGCGAGCGCGTCGATCCCGGCCAGCGCCGAGCCGACGGCCGTCGCCACCTCGTCGTCCACGACCCCGTCCCGGACCGCGGGCCGCCACTGCTCGCCGTGCGCGAGCGCCATCACCGCCGGGCGACCCAGCCGCACCGTCACCGGCCCGGCCGGGTCGAGCACCAGCAGCTGCCAGCCCTCGGCCAGCGCGCCGGCCGCCGCCTGCGCGGCGGGCGTCGGCACGGGCCGGGCGTCCGCGCGCCAGGCGGCCAGCGCCGCGACCGACGTGAACACGGGCATGGCCGCGCGGCCGTCGCCCGCCGCGATGCCGATGACCGCGGCCTGGCTCGCCGCCGGGTCGTACGCGGCACGCGTCGCCTCGTCGGTCGGGGCGGCCTCGCGCCCGTGCGGCAGGATCGCGACGAGCAGCCGCGTGCCGGTCAGGGCCGTCAGGACGTCCGCGACACCTGCCCGCCCGGCGGCGTGGTCGGCGAGGACGGCCGCCAGCGCGGGGTCGGCGGAGCCGTCGTCGTACGCGAACGGCGAGGACGACGGCAACGACCGGGGCGCGCTCACGGTCGCCCGGCGACGTCGAGCGCCTGCGGCAGCGTGAACGCCCCGGCGTACAGCGCCTTCCCGACGATCGCCCCCTCGACCCCGAGCGGGACGAGCGCGCGCAGCGCGACGAGGTCGTCCAGG
The DNA here is from genome assembly GCF_001898175.1 of Cellulomonas sp. 73-92. Classification (GTDB taxonomy): domain Bacteria; phylum Actinomycetota; class Actinomycetes; order Actinomycetales; family Cellulomonadaceae; genus Cellulomonas. Next base: position 91,145 of record NZ_MKTH01000016.1, on the reverse strand, counting down.
CTCGAGACGCCCCCGGAGGCGACCACCTTCGCGTCCGTGCGCGCGCAGACCTCGCGCAGCAGCTCGACGTTCGGGCCGCGCAACGTGCCGTCCTTCGCCACGTCGGTGACGACGTAGCGGGCGCAGCCGGCCTCGTCGAGCCGCGCCAGCACCTCCCAGAGGTCGCCGCCCTCGCGCGTCCACCCGCGAGCGGCGAGCGTGCGGCCGCGCACGTCGAGGCCCACCGCGACCCGGTCGCCGTGCGCGGCGATCGCGTCGGCGGTCCACGACGGGTCCTCGAGGGCCGCGGTGCCCAGGTTGACGCGCGTGGCGCCGGTGCCCAGTGCACGGGTGAGCGAGCCGTCGTCGCGGATGCCCCCGGACAGCTCGACGCGCACGCCCCGCGCGACCAGGGCGCCCGTGACGTCGGCCAGCAGCGCCGCGTTGGAGCCGCGGCCGAACGCCGCGTCGAGGTCGACGAGGTGCAGCCACTCCGCGCCGCCGTCGGCCCACGCCAGCGCGGCGCCGAGCGCGTCGCCGTAGCCGGTCTCCGAGCCGGCCTCGCCCTGCACGAGCCGCACGGCCTGGCCGTCGACGACGTCGACGGCGGGCAGCAGCTCCAGCCGCGGGCCCGACGACGCGCTCACAGCGTGCCGACCCAGCGCTCGAGCAGCTGCGCGCCGGCGTCGCCGGACTTCTCGGGGTGGAACTGCGTGGCCGCCAGCGGCCCGTTCTCCACGGCGGCGACGAACGCGCCGCCGTGCTCCGCCCAGGTCACCAGGGGCCGCGGCATCGCGTCGGAGGTCGGCAGCGGGAACGACCGTGCGGCGTAGGAGTGCACGAAGTAGAACCTCTCGTCCTCGAGCCCGTGGAACAGGACCGACCCGGCGGGCGGGCTCACGGTCGCCCAGCCCATGTGCGGCACGACGTCCGCCTCGAGCCGGTCGACGACGCCGGGCCACTGCGCGAGGCCCTGGCTGTGCTCGCCGTGCTCGACGCCCTCGGCGAACATCACCTGCATCCCCACGCAGATCCCGAGCACGGGCCGCGCACCGGCCAGGCGCTTGTCGACGATCTCGTCGCCGCCGACGGCCCGCAGCCCGTCCATCACCGCGGCGAACGCGCCCACGCCGGGCACGACGAGCCCGTCGGCCTCCAGCGCGGCGTGCCGGTCGGCGGTCAGCGCGACCTCGGCCCCGACGCGCTCGAGCGCCCGCACGGCCGACCGGACGTTGCCGAAGCCGTAGTCGAGGACGACGACGAAGGGCATTGGCTCAGGCTACCGGGCGAGCTGAACGGCGTGCCCAGCGGCGCGGCCGGTGCGCCGCCAGCACCCGCATCGCCTTGAGCTTCGACATCCCGACGCTGGTCACGACTCCGTCCACCGTGGACGGGTCGCGCCCGTCGAGCAGCAGGTCCTCGAGCACCTCGGGGGCGTCCGAGAGGACGAGACCCGGGGGCAGGTCCCGGTCGTGCACGCCGGAGACCCACTGGGTCGCCGTCATCTGCGACTCGCGGCGCTCGAGGAGCACCACGGGCACCTGGCGCAGCAGCTGCGACACCGCGGCCGCACCCGCGCGCCCGGAGACCGGGTCGCGCAGCACCGCGATCGCACCGACGTCGCTCGGCACCACGTCGGCGTCGACCTTCGCCAGCGAGCACGCCGCCGCCAGCGGCGCCGCCGACGCGACGGGCGTGATGACGAGGGCGACCGTGGGCCGCTCGTCGTCCAGCCCGGACAGGTCGTCGGGGACGTGGATCTCCGTCACAGCGCGCCCTTCGTCGAGGGGATCCCCACCACCCGCGGGTCGAGCGCGACCGCGGCGCGCAGGGCGCGTGCGAACGCCTTGAACTGGGCCTCGACGATGTGGTGCGGGTCGCGGCCCGCCAGCACGCGGACGTGCACCGTCATCGCGGCGTGCGTGGCGATCGACTCCAGCGCGTGAGCGGTGAGCGAGCCCGTGAAGTGCCCGCCGATGAGGTGGTACTGCTGGCCGGCCGGCTCGCCGCTGTGCACGAAGTACGGGCGCCCGGACACGTCGACGACGGCCTGCGCCAGGGCCTCGTCGAGCGGCACCGTGGCGTCGCCGAACCGCGCGATGCCGGCCCGGTCGCCGAGGGCCTGCCGGATCGCCTGCCCCAGCACGATCGCGGTGTCCTCCACGGTGTGGTGCGCGTCGATGTGGGTGTCGCCCGACGCCGTGACGGTGAGGTCCAGCAGCGCGTGCTTGCCGAGCGCGGTGAGCATGTGGTCGAAGAACGGCACCGTCGTGTCGATCGACGTGCGCCCCGTGCCGTCGAGGTCGAGGTCGACGACGACGCTGGACTCGCTCGTCGTGCGCTCGACCCGAGCGACCCGTGTCCCGCTCACAGCCCCACCACCTCCGTCAGCGCGGCGCGGAACGCCGCCGTCTCCTCCGGCGTGCCCACCGAGACCCGCAGCCAGCCCGGCGGACCGACCTCGCGGATGAGCACACCCCGATCCAGCAGACCCTGCCAGACCGCGTGCCGGTCGGGGAACAGCCCGAACAGCACGAAGTTGGCGTCGGAGTCGGCGACCTTCAGCCCGCGCTCGCGGAGCCAGGCGACGAGGGCGTCGCGGTCCCGGCGCAGCGTCCCCACCTCGGCCATGAGCTCGTCGCGGTGCGCCAGCGCGGCGCGCGCGACCGCCTGGGTGACCGCCGACAGGTGGTACGGCAGCCGCACCACGCGCAGCGCGTCGACGATCTCCACCGAGGCGGCCAGGTAGCCCACCCGGCCGCCGGCCAGGGCGAACGCCTTGGACATCGTCCGCGACACCGCCAGGTGCGGGTGCGCGTCGAGCAGCTCCAGCGCCGAGGGCGTCCCCGCGCGACGGAACTCGGCGTAGGCCTCGTCGACCACCACGACGCAGCCGCCCGGGACGTCGCGCGCGGCGTCGAGGACCGCCACGACGGTCGTCGCCGGCAGCGCCGTCCCGGTCGGGTTGTTGGGGCTGGCGAGCAGCACGACCGTCGGCGCCACGCGGGCCAGGAGCGCCGCCGCGGCCGCGGGGTCGAGCGTGAAGTCCTCCGCGCGTCGGCCCGTCACCCAGCCCGTCATGGTGTCCCGCGCGTACTCCGGGTACATCGAGTAGGTCGGGTCGAAGCTCAGCGCCGTGCGGCCCGGGCCGCCGAACGCCTGCAGCAGGTGGAGCATCACCTCGTTGGAGCCGTTGGCCGCCCAGATCCGCTCCGGCCCCAGCCGCACGCCCGACTCCACCGCCAGGTAGTCCGCCAGGTCGGCGCGCAGCGCGCCGAAGTCGCGGTCGGGGTACCGGTTGAGGCCGGTGGCGGCCGCCCGGACCGCCGTCGCGATGTCCTCGACCACGGCGGGCGACGGCGGGTAGGGGTTCTCGTTGACGTTGAGCAGCACGGGCACGTCGAGCTGCGGCGCGCCGTATGCCGCCAGCCCCGCCAGCTCCGGGCGCAGCGGCAGCGCGGTCACGACGCCGCCCCGGGCACGCGGGCACGCACGGCCTCGCCGTGCGCCGGCAGCCGCTCGGCGTCGGCCAGCGCCACGATCTGGTCCGCGACGGCCGCCAGCGCGGGCTCGTCGTACTCGATGACCTGGACCGACCGGACGAAGGCGTGCACGCCGAGGCCGGACGCGTAGCGCGCCGAGCCGCCGGTGGGCAGCACGTGGTTCGAGCCCGCGAGGTAGTCACCGAGCGACACCGGCGAGTAGGGCCCGACGAAGATCGCGCCCGCACAGCTGACGCGCTCGGCGAGGGCGGCCGCGCCGACGGCCTGGATCTCGAGGTGCTCGGCGCCGTAGGCGTCGACCACCGCGAGCCCCGCCTCGAGGTCGTCGACGAGCACGATCGCCGACTGCGTCCCGCGCAGCGCGGTGGTCGCGCGCTCGCCGTTCGCGGTGGCCGCCGCGCGGGCGGCCACCCGGCCCTCGACGGCGTCCGCGAGGGTGACGGACGGCGTCACGAGCACGGCCGCGGCCAGCGGGTCGTGCTCGGCCTGCGACACGAGGTCGGCGGCGACGTGGTCGGGGTCGGCGGTGTCGTCCGCGAGGACCGCGATCTCCGTCGGACCCGCCTCGGCGTCGATCCCGACGAGCCCGCGCACCAGCCGTTTCGCCGCCGCGACGTAGACGTTGCCCGGGCCGGTGATGACGTCCACCGGCTCGCACACGACGGCGTCGTCGTCGTCCGCGAAGCCGTACGCGAACGCCGCCACCGCCTGGGCGCCGCCCACGGCGTAGACCTCGTCGACACCGAGCAGCGCGCAGGTCGCCAGGACGAGCGGGTGGGGCAGGCCGGTGTCCCGCTGGGGCGGGGACGCGACGGCGAGCGACCCGACGCCGGCGGCCTGCGCGGGGACGACGTTCATGACGACCGACGACGGGTACACCGCCAGCCCACCGGGCACGTACAGGCCGACCCGGCGCACCGGCACGTAGCGCTGCCGCACGCGGGCTCCCGGAGCGACCGACACCGTGCCGCCCCAGGGCAGCTGCGCGGCGTGCACCTGGCGGACCCGCCGGATCGCCTCCGCCAGCGCGTCGCGGATCGCGGGGTCGAGCTCGGCGGCCGCCCGCGCGAGCTCGGCGACCGGCACCCGCAGGTGCTCGGGGCGCACGCCGTCGAAGCGCTCGGCGAGGTCGCGGAGCGCGGCCGCGCCCCGCTCGTGGACGTCGGCGACGATCGGGGCCACCGTGGCGGTGGCGTGCTCCACGTCCAGCTCGGCGCGCGGCAGGACGTCGTGCAGCTCTCGCCGGCCGAGCGTGCGGCCGCGCAGGTCGATCCGGATCACGACTCGTGAGTCTAGGTGCGCCCGCCGATCGGCCGCCGGGGCGTCCGCCGCCCCGTCCGCCGCCGCGTCAGGACGGCAGGCAGCCGGGGCCGAGCAGCGCCTTGAGGTCGCCGAAGAGCTCGGTGGAGCGTTCGACGCGCAGCGCGTCGCCGAGCTTCATGAGCGTCGCGCGCCCCGGGCTCGTCAGCTTGAGCCGCACCTCCGTGGTCCCGGGGTGGCTGGCGAGCACCTCCTTGAGCCGTTCGACGACCGGTGGGGTGCACCGCTGCACGGACATCTGCACCAGCAGCGGCGCATCGACGCCGTGCGCGACGACGTCGGGCACGCTCACCTCGATCGCCTGCAGCTGCATGGTCTCGTCGCGCCGCCGCACGCGGCCGCGGATGACGAGCACCGCGTCCTCCGCGAGCACCGTCGAGTAGCTCTGGTACGTCTCGCCGAAGAACATCACCTCGACGGAGGACTCCATGTCCTCCAGGACCACCGACGCCCACGGGTTGCCCTGCTTGGACAGGCGCCGCTGCAGCGACGTCACCAGGCCGGCGACCGTGACCGTCGAGCCGTCGGGCCGCTGCTCGTCCGCCAGCAGGGTGGCGATCGGGACGTCAGCGGCCGCGGTGAGGACGTGCTCGATGCCCGCCAGGGGATGGTCCGAGACGTAGAGGCCGAGCATCTCGCGCTCGAACGTCAGCCGCTGCTTCTTGTCCCAGTCCGGCACGTCCGGCACGACGACCGAGAAGCCTGAGCCGGCGTCGCCGTCGTTCGTCATGTCGGCGAACAGGTCGAACTGACCCTCCGCCTCCCGGCGCTTGACGCCGATCACCGCGTCGACCGCCTGCTCGTGGACCAGCAGCAGCGCGCGGCGGGTGTGCCCGAGGCTGTCGAAGGCGCCGGCCTTGACGAGCGACTCGATGGTCCGCTTGTTGCAGACGACCGCCGGGACCTTGTCGAGGAAGTCGGTGAAGCTCGTGTACGCGCCCTTCGCGTGCCGGGTCTCGACGATCGCCTCGACGACGTTGGCGCCGACGTTGCGCACCGCTGTCAGCCCGAACCGGATGTCGTCGCCCACGGCCGTGAAGTTCGCGACCGACGAGTTGACGTCCGGGGGCAGCACCGTGATGCCCATGCGGCGGCACTCGCCGAGGTAGAGCGCCGACTTGTCCTTGTCGTCGCGCACGGACGTCAGCAGCGCCGCCATGTACTCGACCGGGTAGTTCGCCTTGAGGTAGGCGGTCCAGTACGAGACGAGGCCGTACGCGGCGGAGTGCGCCTTGTTGAACGCGTAGTCCGAGAAGGGCACGAGGATGTCCCACAGCGTCTGGACGGCGTTCATCGAGTAGCCGCGGTCCCTCATGCCGCCCGAGAACGTCTCGAACTGCTTGTCCAGCTCGGACTTCTTCTTCTTGCCCATCGCGCGGCGCAGCAGGTCGGCCTGGCCGAGCGAGTACCCGGCGAGCCGCTGGGCGATCGCCATGACCTGCTCCTGGTAGACGATCAGGCCGTACGTCTGGTCGAGGATGTCCTTGAGCGGCTCGGCCAGCTCGGGGTGGATCGGCGTGATCTCCTGCAGCCGGTTCTTGCGCAGGGCGTAGTTCGTGTGGGAGTTCGCGCCCATGGGCCCCGGGCGGTAGAGGGCGCCGACGGCCGAGATGTCCTCGAAGTTGTCGGGCCGCATGAGGCGCAGCAGCGCCCGCATGCCGCTCCCGTCGAGCTGGAAGACGCCCAGCGTGTCGGCGTTCGCGAGCAGCTGGTAGGTCCTCGGGTCGTCGAGCGGAAGCTCCTCGAGCGTCAGCGGCGCCTTGCCGTTGGCGACGATGTTGGCGAGGGCGTCGTCCAGGATCGTCAGGTTCCGCAGCCCGAGGAAGTCCATCTTGATCAGGCCGAGGCCCTCACAGGTGGGGTAGTCGAACTGCGTGATGACGGCGCCGTCCTGCGGCCGGCGCATGATCGGGATGATGTCGATGAGCGGGTGGCTCGACATGATGACGCCGGCCGCGTGCACGCCCCACTGCCGCTTCAGCCCCTCGATGCCGCGCGCCAGCGCCACCACGCGCTGGGCGTCGGGGTCGGCCGCGTGCAGCTGGCGGAACTCGTCGCCCTCCGCGTAGCGCGGGTCGCTCGGGTCGAAGATGTTCGCCAGCCCGATGTCGTGGCCCTGGTTCGGCGTCGGGATGACCTTGGTCAGCTTGTCGCCCATGGCGAACGGGAAGCCCAGCAGCCGGGCGGAGTCCTTGACGGCCTGCTTGGCCTTGATGGTGCCGTACGTGACGATCTGGGCGACGCGGTCCTCGCCGTACTTGTCGGTGACGTACCTGATCACCTCGCCGCGCCGGCGCTCGTCGAAGTCCACGTCGAAGTCGGGCATCGAGACGCGGTCGGGGTTGAGGAACCGCTCGAAGATCAGGCCGTGGTTGAGCGGGTTGAGGTCGGTGATCTTCATCGCGTAGGCGGCGATCGACCCGGCGCCGGAGCCACGTCCCGGCCCGACGCGGATGCCGTGGTCCTTCGCCCAGTTGATGAAGTCGGCGACGACGAGGAAGTACCCCGGGAAGCCCATCTGCGTGATGACGCCGGTCTCGTACTCGGCCTGCGCCCGCACCTCGTCGGAGATCCCCTGCGGGAACCGCCGGTGCAGCCCGCGCTCGACCTCCTTGACGAACCAGCTCGTCTCGTCCTCCCCCGGCGGGCAGGGGAACCGCGGCATGTAGTTCGCCCTGGTGTTGAAGGTGACGTCGCACTGCTCCGCCAGGCGCAGCGTGGCGTCGCACGCCTCGGGCACCTCCGCGAAGAGCCGCCGCATGTCCTCGCTCGAGCGCACGTGGTAGCCGTCGCCGTCGAACCGGAAGCGGTCCGGGTCAGCCAGCGTCGACCCGGAGTTGATGCACAGCAGCGCGTCGTGCGAGCTGTGGTTCTCGGGCCGGACGTAGTGCGAGTCGTTCGTGGCCAGCAGGGGCGCACCCAGGTCCCGGGCGAGCAGGATGAGGTCCTTCGCGACGCGGGTCTCGATCTCCGCGCCGTGATCCATCAGCTCGACGTAGACGTTCTCCTTCCCGAACACGTCCTGCAGCTCGCCGAGGGCGCGCGCCGCCTGGTCGCGCTGCCCGAGGCGCAGCCGGGTCTGCACCTCGCCCGACGGGCACGCCGTACCGACCGACAGCCCGCCGGAATAGCGCTGCAGCAGCTCGAGGTCCATCCGCGGCCACTTGCCCATCTGACCCTCGAGCGATGCCATGGAGCCGAGGCGGAAGAGGTTGTGCAGCCCCTCGTTGTCCCGGGCCCACAGCGTCAGGTGCGTGTACGCACCGCGCGCGGAGACGTCGTCCGCCCGCTGGCTCTCGTCGCCCCAGCGCACCAGGGTCCGGTCGAAGCGGCTGGTCCCCGGCGTGACGTACGCCTCGAGGCCGATGATCGGCTTGACGCCCGCCGCGCGGGCCTTGCTCCAGAACTCGTACGCGCCGAACAGGTAGCCGTGGTCGGTCATGGCCACCGCGGTCTGGCCGTGCCGCGCCACCTCGGCGACGAGGTCGCCGATCTTGGCCGCGCCGTCGAGCATCGAGTACTCGGTGTGCACGTGCAGGTGGACGTAGTCGGAGCCGTCCGCCGGTGCCATGCGGGCGATCCTACGTCGCCCCTCGGACACTCCCGGACCGCCCGCCGACCCGTGTCGGCAGCCTCAGCGGTAGGCCTCGCGCAGCCGGTCGAGGGCGACCTGCAGGTCGCCCGGGTAGGGGCTGGTGAACTCGACCCAGCGGCCCGTGGCGGGGTGCTCGAACCCCAGGCGGACCGCGTGCAGCCACTGCCGTGTGAGGCCCAGCCGCTCCGCCAGCACCGGGTCCGCGCCGTACGTCAGGTCGCCGACGAGCACGTGCCGCAGGGCCGCGAAGTGGACGCGGATCTGGTGCGTGCGCCCGGTCTCCAGGTGGACCTCGACGAGGGAGGCGGCCGGCAGCATCTCGACGACCTCGTAGTGCGTCACGGCGGGCTTGCCGCTCGCGACGACGGCGAACTTCCAGTCGGAGCTCGGGTGCCGACCGACCGGGGCGTCGATCGTCCCCACGGTCGGCTCGGGGTGGCCCTGGACCACCGCGTGGTAGACCTTGTCGACCGTCCGCTCCTTGAACGCCCGCTTGAGCACCGTGTAGGCGTGCTCGGTCTTGGCGACCACCATGAGCCCGCTGGTGCCGACGTCGAGCCGGTGCACCACCCCCTGCCGCTCGGCGGCGCCGGACGTGGACACCCGGTAGCCGGCCGCGGCCAGCGCGCCGACGACGGTCGGGCCCGTCCATCCCGGCGAGGGGTGCGCCGCGACGCCCACCGGCTTGTCGACCACGACGACGTCCTCGTCGTCGTGCACGATCGCCATCCCGGGCACCGGCTCCGGCGGCTGCGTCGGGGCAGGCACGGGCGCCTCCGGCAGCTCGACCTCGAGCCAGCCCCCTGCCGTCAGCCGGTCCGACTTGCCGACCACGCGCCCGTCGAGCGCCACGCCGCCCGCCTCGACCACCTCGGCGGCGCGCGTGCGCGAGAGCCCCAGCAGGCGTGCCAGCCCCGCGTCGACGCGTTCGCCGGCCAGCCCGTCCGGCACGGGCAGCGTGCGACGGGTCGTCACGGCTCGCGGACGACCGTCCCGGCCGTGCCGGACGTCCCGTCCGGGGCGTCGACCGCCGCGGCCGCCGCTCCGTCGTGCGTCTCGTGCGTGCCGTCCAGCCGCACGCCGCGCAGCGTCTGCAGCACGACGAGCACCGCGGCGACGACGATCGCGATGTCGGCGACGTTCCCCACGAACCAGTTGCCGTACGCGATGAAGTCGACGACGTGGCCGCGGGCGGGCGCCGGCGGCCGGAAGAACCGGTCGACCAGGTTGCCCAGGGCGCCGCCCAGCAGCAGCCCGAAGGCCACCGCCCACAGCCGGGAGCCGAGCCGCCGCGACGCGCGCGCCACGACGATGACGACGACGACCGCGATGAGCGTCAGGACCCAGGTCATGCCCGTGGCGATGGACAGCGCCGCGCCGCGGTTGAACACCAGCTCGAGCCCGAGCAGGGACCCGATGAGGTCGATCCGCTCGCCGGGAACCATGGTGTCCAGCACGCGCCACTTCGTCAGCTGGTCCACCGCGAGCACGACGAGCGTGAGCACGGCGACGAGGGGAAGCAGCCGGGTGCCGCGGGCCGCCCCCGTCGGGGTCTGCGTCGCGTCGTCGGTCGCGTCGATCGGGTTCTCGGGCACCGCAGGAGTGTACGGGTGGCTCAGCGCCGTTCCTCGCGCTGCTTGCACTCGACGCACAACGTCGCCCGCGGGAAGGCCTGGGTGCGCGCCTTGCCGATGGGCTGCCCGCACGACTCGCACGTGCCGAACGTGCCGGCGGTGATCCGCTCGAACGCGTGCTGCGTCTGCAGCAGCAGGTCGCGCGTGTTGTTCACCAACGTCAGCTCGTGCTCACGCTCGAGCGCGGAGGCGCCCGAGTCCGCCTGGTCGTCGCCGGCACCGTCGCCCGCGTTCCGCAGGAGGTCCGTCAGGTCGGCGTCGGCGTTCGCGAGCTCGCCCTCGAGGCGCTGCCGCTCCGCGACCAGCTCGTCGGCCACGGCCGTCACTTCCTTGGCCGTCCACGGCTTCTCGCCGGCACGCACAGGGAAGTTCTTGACCATCTTGGCCAGGTCCTTCGGCTCACCACCCACGGTGAGCGTGTTGAGCACCTCGTTCACGCTCGGTCACCCCCCCTTCGGAAGTCACGCGACTGTAATCGCACGCCATGCACCGCACAACACGACACGCAGCCCCCGGCATACCGGGGACCGCGTGTCGATGGTCCGATCTACAGGTTGTCGCCCACGGGCTGCGCCTGGCCGGCCCGCGGCGGCAGCGCGTTGCCACGGTTGTCCAGGTCGCCCAGGAGGTTCTCGAGGTAGCTCTTGAGGCGCGTGCGGTAGTCCCGCTCGAAGACCCGCAGCTCGTCGATCTTGCGCTCCAGGAGGCTGCGCTCCTGCTCCAGCTGCATGAGCGTGCGCTGGCTGGTCTCCTCCGCCTCGCGCACGATCTGCGACGCGCGCACGCGGGACTCGTTGACCAGGCGGTCCGACTCCTCCTGGCCGCTGCGCACGTAGTCGTCGTGCAGCTTCTGCGCGAGGGCGAGCATGCCGGTGGCGGACTCGGGCTCGTTGCGGGCCGGGGCCGGGGCCGGGGCGCTGAAGACGGGTGCCGGGGCCGGCGCGGCCACGACCGGCGCGGGCTCGGGCTCGGGGGCGGCAACCGGGGCCGGCGCGGCGACCGCGGCGGTGGCGCCGTCACGGCTCAGCTCGGCGATCCGCCGCTCGGCGGCGGCCAGCTTCGTCTTGACGTCGTCGTTCTCGTTCTGCAGCTCGCGCAGCGAGTTGACGACCTCGTCCAGGAAGTCGTCGACCTCGTCCTGGTCGTAGCCCTCGCGGAACTTCGTCGACTGGAACTTCTTGTTCAGGACGTCGTCTGCGGTCAGCAGTGCCATCGTCGTCACCTCTGTCGGTCGTGCTGCTGGAGCTGGCGGCAGTCACCGACCGCCTCGGGCCACCGTAGCGGAATTCGGCCGCCCGGGAACTCCCGCGACACACCGCATCGTCACAGGACGGCGAGCAGCACCCAGCACACCGCGAACAGGACCATGTAGGCGACGTCGATGCTGACGTTGCCCAGCCGCAGCGGCGGGATGAGGCGCCGCAGCAGCTTCAGCGGCGGGTCGGTCACCGTGTAGACCGCCTCGGCGAGGACGAGCACGGCGCCCTTCGGACGCCAGTCGTGCGCGAAGAACTGGACCCAGTCCAGCACGGCCCGCGCGAGCAGGAAGATGAGGAAGACGACGACGACGAGGCTCAGGACCTCGCGGATGACCAGGAGCGGCACGCGCTAACTCTGCACGTCTCAGCTCTGGTTGTAGAAACCGGCGCGCGCGGGCGCCTCGGCCGTCGCCCCCTGCGCCGACACCTCGACCGTCGCCGGCGAGAGCAGGAAGACCTTGTTGGTGACCCGCTCGATCGCGCCGTGCAGGCCGAAGATCAGCCCGGCGGAGAAGTCGACGAGCCGCTTGGCGTCGGCGTCGTCCATGTCGGTGAGGTTGATGATCACCGGGATGCCGGAGCGGAACGCCTCTCCGATGGTCCGCGCGTCGTTGTACGACCGCGGGTGCACGGTCGTGATGCGGCGCAGCTCGGCGGCGGGCGCGGGCGCGCTCGACCGCTCGGGCCGCCGCAGCGGGGTCACCTGACCCACGAACTGCTCAGCCACCTCGACCTCCTGTCCGTCGTCCTCGACCCACTCCTCGTGGTCGTCGGCGCCAGGCTCGGCCAGACCGAGGTACAGCATCGTCTTGCGCAGCGCTCCGGCCATCAGCCCTCTCCCCATCCGTGCGTGCGTCGTCGGCACGTACCGCGTTTCACGCTAGCAACGGTGTGCCCGCTGTCCTGGGAAGACACGCCCGGCGGCGCCGGTCACATCGGCAGGAGCCGGACGAGCCCGCAGGAGCGGCCCGTCGTCGTGCCGGCCGCCGTCGCCCGGCGATGGGAGTACAGCCCGGGGTCCGTGAACGTGTCCCGGTCGATGCGTGCGACGTCGCGGACCCCGGCCCGGGCCAGCTCGCCGGCCGCGGCCGCGGGCAGGTCCAGCGCGGGCGTGCCCCACGAGGTGGTCGTCGGCGCCTCGGGCAGGCGCCGGCCCACCTCGTCGCGCATCGGGCCCGGCACCTCGTACGACGAGCCGGCGATCGACGGGCCGACGACGGCCCGGAGGCGCTCGGCCTGCGCGCCCTGCGCCAGCATGGTCGCGACCGCTGCCCCGACGACGCCCGCGACGAGCCCGGCCCGCCCGGCGTGGACCGCGGCGACGACCCGCGCCTCCGGGTCCGCCAGCAGCACCGGCACGCAGTCGGCGACCAGCACCGCCACCGCGACGTCCTCGTCGGCGGTCACGTAGGCGTCGGCCTCGCCGATCGTCCGCTCGTCGTACCGGCCGCCGCCGACGACGAGCACCCCGGCGCCGTGCACCTGCGTGCCGAACGCCACCGGCGCGCCCGCCCAGCCGGCCAGGCGGGCCCGGTTGGCCAGCACGTCGGCCTCGTCGTCCCCGACGCCCAGACCGAGGTCGAGCGAGTCCCACGGCGCGCGGCTCACGCCGCCGGCCCGCCCGGTGAACGCGGCCAGCACGCCCGGCCCGAGGTCGACGGCCTCCCAGGCCGGGGCGGCGGTCACGGCCTACTTGAGGAAGTCCGGGACGTCCAGCTCGTCGTGCTCGACGCGCGGCACCGGCTCGGTGAAGAGCTTCGGCACCTCGAGCGAGCCCGTCAGCGGGACCGGATCGAGGTCGCTCGACAGGAACGCCGGGACCTCGGGCGCCGGACGCGACGCCACCGGCTGGTGCTCGGCCGCGACCGGCACCGGCGCCTGGACCGGGGCCGGGCGGGGCTGGGGCGGCACCGTCGCGGCCGGCGCCGCGCCGGCGCTGACCTGTCCCAGCGCGCGGGCGTCGCGACGCACGGTCGGCGTGCCGCCGTCGAACCCGGCGGCGATGACGGTGACGCGCACCTCGTCGCCCAGGGCGTCGTCGATGACCGCGCCGAAGATGATGTTCGCCTCGGCGTGGGCGGCCTCCTGGACCAGGCGGGCCGCCTCGTTGATCTCGAACAGGCCGAGGTCGGAGCCGCCCTGGATCGACAGCAGCACGCCGTGCGCCCCGTCGATGCTCGCCTCGAGCAACGGGGAGGAGATCGCCATCTCCGCCGCCTGGACCGCACGGTCCTCGCCGCGGGCGTACCCGATGCCCATGAGGGCCGATCCGGCGCCCTGCATGACGGACTTGACGTCGGCGAAGTCGAGGTTGATGAGCCCGGGGGTGGTGATGAGGTCCGTGATGCCCTGGACGCCGGACAACAGCACCTGGTCCGCCGAGCGGAAGGCGTCCAGCACCGACACGGACCGGTCCGAGATCGACAGCAGGCGGTCGTTGGGGATGACGATGAGCGTGTCGACCTCGGCGCGCAGCGCCTCGATGCCCGAGTCCGCCTGGACCCCCCGACGCCGCCCCTCGAACGTGAACGGGCGCGTGACGACGCCGATGGTCAGGGCGCCGAGGGAGCGCGCGACGCGCGCCACGACGGGCGCGCCGCCCGTGCCGGTGCCGCCGCCCTCGCCCGCGGTGACGAACACCATGTCGGAGCCGCGGATGACGTCCTCGATCTCCTCGACGTGGTCCTCGGCGGCCTTGCGCCCGACCTCCGGGTCGGCGCCCGCGCCCAGGCCGCGCGTCAGCTCGCGGCCGACGTCGAGCTTGACGTCCGCGTCCGACATCAGCAGCGCCTGGGCGTCGGTGTTGATGGCGATGAACTCCACGCCCTTGAGGCCGACCTCGATCATCCGGTTGACGGCGTTGACGCCGCCCCCGCCGATGCCGACGACCTTGATGACCGCCAGGTAGTTCTGCGGAGCTGCCACGGTTCACGCCTCTCGTTCCGGGGTCCTGCGTTCAACCTTCACCCTCAGGTGGAGGGTTAGAGTTATGTCAGGTCCTTCGGGTGTGAAGGTAGGTCCGCACCCCGACCGCGGCAACGACCGCGGCGCGCGTGTCGCGCTACTTCGTGATGGGCATCCGCGGCGCCGACACGTCGATGGTGTGGACGCCGGCCGCCGCGGGCGAGGCGCGCAGCGCCGTGAGCACCGCTGCCTTGAGCGCGGTCTCGTCCGCGCTCCCCCACTCGACGTTCACGCCGTCGCGCAGCTTCATGGTGATGGTGTCCTGCGTCTGGGCCGACACGCCGCCGATCGCGGCCGCCAGGGCGGGTGGCAGCTGCCGCACCACCGAGAGCACGGCCTGCAGCGTGCGGGGGTCGTCCACCGGCACGGTGACCACCGGCAGGCCGGCCGGGGCCTTGTCGGTGCGCCCCACCTGGACGCCGTCCTGGTCGAGCAGGGCGAAGCCCACGGCGGCCACGCCCTGCGGCGCCTGCTGCTCCGGGACGGCCGCGACCGGCTCGCGGCTGACCAGCGCGACCGTCAGCCCCCTCGGCCAGTCGCGAGAGACGGTGGCGTCGCGCACGCCCGGCACCTGGAGGATCTCCGCACGCAGCCGGCCGACGTCGAGGCGCGGCAGCGGCGTGCCCTCGTGCCGGGCGACGACGGCGGTCACCTGGTCCACCGCCACGACCGTCCCGGCGCCGGTGACCGTCGCCCTGGCCGGATCGAGCGCGAAGACCGGCGAGAACAGGACGAGGTAGCCGAGGCCCAGCAGGAGCAGCGTGCCGCCGACGACGTACGCGATCTGCCGGCGGGCGAGGTTCCGGGCCGCCCGCGCGCGTTCGGCGAACCGCTCGGCCGACCGCGTCGAGACGACCGCCGGGCGCACGGGGCCACGGAAGCGCCTGACCTCGTAGGTGGTGCGCGAGGTGGCGGGCGCGGCCGTGCGGACGGGAACCGTCGACGTGCCGGCGGCCGGCTCCGGCGTCGACGGAGTCGGCTGCCGGGAGGCCTCGCGCGGACCCGGTCCGTCGGCGGCGGGACCCGAGGAGCCGCTGCGCGGTGGGGCCACCCACGGTGTGGGGGGAGGTGCGGCGGGCGTGGCACGCGGCGTGGCGGGCGAGCCGGTGGGCACAGCCGGCGAACCGCGCCGGGTGGGGGCGGGCCGC
The DNA here is from genome assembly GCF_001898175.1 of Cellulomonas sp. 73-92. Classification (GTDB taxonomy): domain Bacteria; phylum Actinomycetota; class Actinomycetes; order Actinomycetales; family Cellulomonadaceae; genus Cellulomonas. The sequence continues at coordinate 75,743 of NZ_MKTH01000016.1, read as the reverse complement.
GGCGCCGGCGGCCGGGACGGGCTCACGACGAGCCTCCGCCGCCGAGCGCCTCGAGCACCACGGGCACCAGGGCGGTGACGTCCCCCGCGCCGACGGTGAGCAGCAGGTCGCCAGGGCGGGCCAGGGCGGCGACGGCCCGGGCCGCCTCCAGCCGGTCGGCGACGAAGCGGGCGTGCCCGCCCATCCGGTCGGTGATCAGCGCGCCGGTGACGGCGGGGTCGGGGTCCTCGCGCGCCGCGTAGACGTCCGTGACGACGACCTCGTCGGCCGCCGCCAGCGCGGTGGCGAACTCGTCGGCGAACGCCTTGGTCCGCGAGAACAGGTGCGGCTGGAACAGGACGAGGACCCGCCCCCCGGCCACCTGACGGGCGGCGCGCAGGAGCGCGGCGATCTCGGTCGGGTGGTGCGCGTAGTCGTCGACCACCCGCACGCCGCCGGCGCTGCCCCGGTCCTCGAAGCGCCGGCCGGTGCCGCGGAACGCCGCGAGCCCCTCGGCCGCGACCTCGTCGGGCACGCCCAGCCGGCGCAGCGCGACCCAGGCGGCCGCGGCGTTGAGGCCGTTGTGCTCGCCCGGGACGGCCAGCCGCAGCCGCGCGCTCGCCTCGGCGGTCACCACCGGGGTGGTCCACGAGCCGTCCGGCCCGCGGGTGGTCGGCCCCACCCGAACGTCGGCCTCGGGCGACCGGCCGTACGTCGTCACCGCGACGCCCGAACGGCGCAGCGGTCCGGCCACCCGCGCCACCAGCCGCGCCGCGCCCTCGTCGTCGGCGCAGGCCACGAGCAGGCCGCCGGAGCGGATCCGCGCGGTGAACCTGGCGAACGCGTCCTCGAAGGCCTCCCGGGTGCCGTAGTGGTCCAGGTGGTCGGGCTCGACGTTGGTGACGATCGCGACGAGCGGCGCGTAGTTGAGGAAGGAACCGTCGGACTCGTCGGCCTCCGCGACGAAGGGTCCGGCGCCGTCCCTCGCCCCACCGAGCGGGCCGTCCGGGCCGACGACCACGCCACCGATCGCGAACGCGGGGTCCTTCCCCGCCGCCAGGAGCGCCGAGGCGACCATCGCCGAGGTCGTCGTCTTGCCGTGCGCGCCCGCCACGGCCACGGCGTCCCGGCCCGCCATGAGCGCGGCCAGCGCCTGCGACCGGTGCAGCACGCGGAGGCCGGCCGCCCGGGCGGCGGTCAGCTCGGGGTTCGTCTCGCGGACGGCCGAGGAGACGACGACGGTGTCGGCGCCCGCCACGTGGGCGGCGTCGTGGCCGACGTGGACGTCGACGCCCGCCCGCCGCAGGCCCGGCAGCGCCGGCCCGTCGGCCGCGTCGGAGCCCGAGACGGGCAGGCCCCGGGCCGCCAGCAGCGTGGCGACCGCGGACATCCCGGCGCCGCCCACCCCCACGAGGTGGACGTGACCCAGCGCGTCCAGCGGCGGCGGCACGTACGCGTCGTCGCGCCGCAGGTCCACCGGCTCGGGCGGGGCGGCGGGCCGCGGCGCCAGCAGCGCCATCACCAGGCCGGCCACGCGGGCCGCGGCGTCGCGCACGCCCACCCGCGCGGCGGCCGCGGCCATCCGCGACCGCGTCGCCGCCGACGACTCGCCGGCGAGGAGCGGCACGAGGCGGGTGCGGACCCACGCCGGCGTCAACGTCTCGTCCTGGACGAGCAGGCCCCCGCCCGCCTCGACGACGCCGGCGGCGTTGAGGCGCTGCTCCCCGTTGCCGAACGGCAGCGGCACGTACACCCCAGGGATGCCGAGCGCCGTCAGCTCGCACACCGTGCCGGCGCCGGCGCGGCACAGCACGAGGTCGGCGACGGCCAGGGCCAGCTCCATGCGGCCGAGGTACTCCAGCACGTGGTACCGCTCGGCGCCCGGGATGCCCGTCAGGGCCGCCCGGACCGCGTCGGCCTTGCCGGCGCCGGTGAGGTGCACCACCTGGACACCGGCCGCCAGCAGGTCGGCCGCCGCGCCGGAGACGGCGCGGTTGAGGCTCAGGGCGCCGAGCGAGCCGCCCGTGACGAGCAGCGTCGGCAGCGACGGGTCGAGGCCGAGCTCGATGGCGGCGCGGGTGCGCGTCGCGACGGGGTCGGCCGCCCGGGCGGCGGCGAGGCGCGCGATCGGGGCGCGCAACGGCAGGCCGGTCACCTGCGCTCGCGGCAGCCGTGTCGCGGGGAACGTCGTGGCGACCGCGGCCGCCCACCGCGCGCCGAGGCGGTTCGCGAGGCCCGGGCGGGCGTTCTGCTCGTGCACGACGACGGGCACCCGGCGCCGGCGCGCGGCCAGGTAGGCCGGGGTCGAGACGTAGCCGCCGAAGCCGACGACGACGCCGGCGCCCGACTCGTCGATGGCCCGGCCCGCGGCGCGCACGGCCGCGCGCAGGCGGCCGGGGAGGCGCAGCCAGTCGAGGGTGGGCCGGCGCGGCAGCGGCACGCGCGGCACGAGGGCCAGCTCCAGCCCGTGCTCCGGCACGAGTCGTGACTCGAGCCCCTCGGCCGTGCCGAGCGCGACGAGCCCGATGCCCGGTCGCTGCGCGCGCAGCGCGTCGGCGACCGCCAGCAGGGGGTTGACGTGACCCGCCGTGCCGCCGCCCGCCAGGAGGACGGTGGGCTCAGCCACGGGCACGCCCGAGCACGGCCAGCGACCGGCGGAACACCGAGGGCCGCGCCGCCAGCGCCTCGGCGGCGCCCGGTTCCGTGCGCGCGAACGCCAGCACCACCCCCAGGGCGGCCATCGTCATGATGAGCGCCGACCCACCGGCGGAGACCAGGGGCAGGGGCACGCCCATCACCGGCAGCAGGCCCAGGACGACGGCGATGTTGATCATCGCCTGCCCGATGAGCCACAGCATGATCGCGCCCGTCGTGATCTTGGCGAAGGCGTCGTCGTGCCGCCGGATGATCCGGACCATCGCGAACGCCAGCAGACCGAAGAGCGCGACCACCAGGAGCGTGCCGAGCAGGCCCAGCTCCTCCCCGATGATGGCGAACACGAAGTCGTTGTGCGCCTCCGGCAGGTAGCCCCACTTCTCCCGGCTCTGGCCCAGCCCCAGCCCGCCCCAGCCGCCGGTGCCGAGCGCCCAGATGCCGTGCTTCGACTGGTAGGTGACGCCGAGACCGCCCTGGTCGACGGTCTGCGGGTGGAGCCAGGCCTTGATCCGGCCGGAGCGGTTGCCGCTGAGCATGACGAGCGGCAGCGTGACGACGCCGACGGCCAGGGCCGGCACCGCGAACATGCGCAGCCTCATCCCCGACACCCAGAGCGCCCCGAAGACGAGCAGGAACAGCACCAACGTCGTCCCCAGGTCGCCGCCGAGGAGCACGACGCCGATCGCGCCCGCCGCGACCGGGACCGCCGGGATCAGCGCGTGCTTCCACTCGTGCAGCAGCGGCAGCTTGCGGGCCAGCACGGCGCCCAGCCAGAGCGCGAGGGCGAACTTGATCATCTCCGACGGCTGCGCCTGGAACCCGGGAAGCCGCACCCAGTTGGTGTTCCCGTTCTCGGTCGCGCCCAGCGGGGTGAAGACGAGCGCCTGGAACAGCACGGCGCCGACGAGAGCCGGCCACGCCAACGCCCTGAGCCGACGCAGCGACATCCGGGAGAGGATCACGAGGACCGGCAGCCCGACGAGGGCGAACTTCGTCTGGGCGACGAACTGCGCGTAGGGCGACCGGCTCGCCGCGAGGGAGTCCACGCTCGAGCTCGACAGCACCATGACGAGGCCGAGCACGAGCAGCAGCGCCGTCGCGCCGGCCAGCACGTAGTAGCTCGTCACCGCGCTGTTCCACTGGCCCAGCGCCGACCTCGTCGGCCGCGTGGCCGTGGGCGCGGCGGGCGCCGGGGCCGGCCGTGTCGCCGCCACCGGCCTCACGCCCCCTCGGTCAGGTCCCGGACCGCGGTCGCGAACCGGTCGCCCCGGTCCGCGTACGACACGAACTGGTCCATCGACGCGCACGCCGGCGCGAGCAGCACGGTCAGCGGGGCGCCGGGCCGAGCGCCGGCGGCCAGCTCGCGGGCGGCGTGCACGGCGCGGGTCATCACGTCGCCAGTCTCGGTCGAGTCGACCTCGATCATGGGCACCTGCGGCGCGTGTCGGGCGAGTGCACCCGCCAGCGGCGCGCGGTCGACGCCGATGAGCACGGCGCCGACCAGGCGGTCGGCACGCGCGGCGACGAGGGCGTCGAACGTCGCGCCCTTCGCCAGGCCGCCCGCGATCCAGACGACCGAGTGCGGCGCGAAGGCCGCGAGCGAGGCCGCGGCCGCGTGGGCGTTGGTCGCCTTGGAGTCGTCGACGTAGGCGACCGAGTCGACCTCGGCGACCGTCGCGATCCGGTGCTCGCCCGGCCCGAACGCACGCAGCCCGTCGCGCACGGCCGCCGGCGGGACCCCGTGCGCCAGCGCCAGCGCGGCCGCCGCCAGCGCGTCCGCGACGACGTGCGGCGCGACGCGGCCGTCGGGTCCGGCCAGCTGCGCGAGGTCGTCGAGCGTCGCCAGCTCCTGGGCATGCGTGTGCCGGAGCGCGGCGAAGCCGCGGTCGACGAGCACGTCCTCGACGATCCCGACCTGGCCCACCGCCGGCGTGCCGAGCGTGAAGCCCACCGCGACGGCGCCGTCGACGACGTCCGCCTCCTCGGCGAGCCGACGTGTCGCCTCGTCGGCCGCGTTGTAGACGCACGCCACCTGCGCCCGCGCGAAGATCCGGCCCTTGTCCGCCGCGTACGCGGCCAGGGAGCCGTGCCAGTCGAGGTGGTCCGGCGCGACATTGAGCACGGCCCCGGCCTCGACGGACATCGTGTGCGTGAAGTGGAGCTGGAAGCTCGACAGCTCGACCGCCAGGACGTCGAGGGACGGGTCGGTCGCGGCGAGCACGATGGGGGTGCCGACGTTGCCGACCGCGGCCACGCGCTCGCCGCCCGCGTCCAGGATCGAGGCGAGCATGCCGACCGTGGTCGTCTTGCCGTTGGTACCCGTGACGGCCAGCCAGGGGGCCGGGCCGCCGCCCGCGGCGCGGTCCACGCGCAGGCGCCAGGCGAGCTCGACCTCCGAGAGCACCTCGAGGCCGCGCGCGAGCGCCGCCGCGAGCACCGGGTGGTCCGGGCGCAGCCCCGGCGACGTGACGACGAGGTCGACCCCCGCCAGCCCGTCGCGCGTCAGGAAGGTGTCGGCGTCACGCTCGTCGGCGTCCGGAGCCGCGTCGTCGTACGTCGTCACCAGCGCACCGCGGGCGGCGAGCACCTGGACCGCCGCCCGTCCGGAGATCCCCAGCCCGGCCACCAGCACCCGGGCCCCGTCCCACGTCACCTACCCCGTCACCCACTCCGCGTAGAAGATGCCCACGCCGAACATGACGAACAGGCCGGCGATGATCCAGAACCGGATGACGATCGTCACCTCGCCCCAGCCGCCCAGCTCGAAGTGGTGGTGCAGCGGCGCCATCCGGAACACGCGGCGTCGGGTCATCTTGAAGAACCCGATCTGGATGACGTCGCTCAGGACCTCGAGGACGAAGAGGCCGCCGATGACCGCCGCCAGGATCTCCGTGCGGGTGAGGATCGAGATGCCGGCCAGCGCGCCGCCCAGCGCGAGCGAGCCGGTGTCCCCCATGAAGATCTTGGCCGGGCTGGCGTTCCACCAGAGGAAGCCGAAGAGGGCCCCGGTCAGCGCGGCCGCGAGCGTCGCCATCGCCAGGGGGTCGCGCGTCTCGTAGCAGCGCGGGCCCAGCGTGGCCAGGCGCTGGCAGGTCTGGTTGTTCTGCCACACGCCGACCATGACGTACGCGCCGAAGACGAACAGCGACGCGCCCGTCGCCAGGCCGTCCAGGCCGTCGGTCAGGTTGACCGAGTTCGACCACGCCGTGATGAGGAAGTTCGCCCAGACGACGAACAGCACGAGCCCCACGCCGGCGCCGGCGAACGCGAGGTCGAGCCGCGTGTCCCGGATGAACGAGACGTGCGTCGAGGCCGGGGTCAGGTTGTGCGCGTTCGGGAACTGCAGGGCCGCGACGGCGAACGTGATGCCCACGACGCCCTGGCCGATGACCTTCGCCAGCGGGGAGAGCCCCAGGCTGCGCTGCCGCGAGATCTTGATGAAGTCGTCGAGGAAGCCGACGAGCCCCAGGCCGGCCATGAGGAACAGCACCAGGCCGGCGGACGCGGTCGGCTTCGTCCCCGTCAGCAGGAGCGCTCCGGCCCACCCGAAGATCGTCGCCAGGATGATGACGACGCCGCCCATGGTCGGCGTGCCGCGCTTCGTGAAGTGCGCCGTCGGGCCGTCCTGCCGGATGAACTGCCCGTACTGCCGCCGCACCAGGAAGCTGATGAACAGGGGCGTGCCGAGCAGCGAGATGAGCATCGCCAGGCCGCCCGAGAGCAGGAGCGCCTTCACGCGCCCACCCCCAGCAGCCGGTCTCCCAGGCGCCACAGCCCGGCGCCGTACGAGGACTTGACGAGGACGACGTCCCCGGGGCGCAGCTCGCTGTCGAGCAGCGCGGCGGCGGCGTCGACGTCGTCCACGAGCACGACCTCGTCGCCCCACGAGCCCTCGTGGGCCGCGCCGTCCGCGATCGCGCGCGCCCCGGCGCCGACGACGACGGTGAGGCCGATGTCGAGCCGCACGGCGAGCCGGCCGACGGCGTCGTGCGCGGAGCGCGCCTCGGGGCCGAGCTCGAGCATCTCCCCCAGGACGGCCACGGAGCGCCGGTCGCGGCCCGCCAGCGCGGCCAGGGCCTTGAGGGCCGCCCGCATCGAGTCCGGGTTGGCGTTGTAGGAGTCGTCGACGACGGTGACGCCGTCGGGCCGGTCCGCGACGTGCATGCGGTGCGGGCTCAGGGCGTCGGCGCCGGCCAGCCCGTCGGCCACGGCCTCCAGGTCGAGCCCGACGACGAGGGCGGCCGCCGCGGCGGCGAGCGCGTTGTGCACGTGGTGCTCGCCCACCAGGCGCAGCCGCACCGGCACCGACCGGGGCTGCGCGCCGCGGGCGTCGACGAGCGTCAGCTGCGGGTGCCCGCCGTCGGTGAGCCGCACGTCGGTGGCGCGCACCTGCGCGGCCGGTGAGAGGCCGAACGTCACCACGTCGTCGGGCGCGAGGTCCGCCATGGCGGCCACGCGGGCGTCGTCGGCGTTGAGCACGGCGACCCCGTCCGGCACGAGCCCCGTGACGAGCTCCGACTTCGCCCTCGCCGTGGCCTCGATGCCACCGAACTCCCCGACGTGGGCCCGGCCGACGACGAGCACGATCGCGACGTCGGGCGGCGCGATGTCGGTGAGGTAGGCGATGTGCCCGATGCCGCTGGCGCCCATCTCCAGCACGAGGTAGCGGGTGTCCTCGTCGGCCCGCAGCACCGTCAGCGGCAGCCCGATCTCGTTGTTGAAGCTGCGCACCGGGGCGACGGTCGGCCCCGCCGCGCCGAGCACCTGGAGCAGGAGGTCCTTCGTCGTCGTCTTGCCGACCGACCCGGTCACCGCGACCACGCGCAGGCCGGACCCGCCGGGCTCCGCGGCGGCCTCGCGCAGCCGGCACAGCACCTCGCGCGCCAGCGCGCCCAGCGCCGCGACGACGTCGGGCACGACGACCGCGGGGACCGGTGTCCCGTCCTCGGCCACGACCTCGTGCGCCGCCAGCACGGCGCACGCGCCCGCCGCCACGGCCCGGGCGGCGAAGGCGTGCCCGTCGCTGTGCTCCCCGGCGATGGCCACGAACAGAGCACCCGGGATGACCTCGCGCGAGTCGGTGACGACCGGCCCGGCGACGACCGTCGACGGGTCGATCGCGTGGAGCGCGCCGCCGGTGACGAGCGCGACCTCGGCTGCCGTGAGCGCGATCACCGGGCGGCCCCGGCCCGCTCGTCGCGCGCCGCCAGGAACACGTCGCGGTCGTTGTAGCGGTGGAACACCCCGGCGATCTCCTGCGTCGGCTCGTGCCCCTTGCCCGTCACGATGACCGTGTCGGCGTCGCCCGCCAGCGCCAGCGCGCGCCGGATCGCGGCGGAGCGCGGCTCGACCTCGTGCACGTCGCGACCGTCGGGGCGCTCGCCCAGCACGCCGTCGAGGATCGCCCGGCGGATGCTCGCGGGATCCTCCGACCGGGGGTTCTCGTCGGTGACCACGAGCACGTCGGCCAGCCGCGCCGCGATCTGCCCCATGATCGGCCGCTTGCCGCGGTCCCGGTCGCCGTCGGAGCCGAAGACGATGATCAGCCGCCCCGGCGTGATCGGCCGCACGGCCTCGAGCGCCAGCACCAGCGCGTCGGGGGTGTGGGCGTAGTCGACGAGGCAGAGCGGGAGACCGTCCCCCCGCTCGACGACGCGCTCCATCCGGCCGGGGATCTCGTGCGCGTGCGCCACGGCGTCGATCGCGACGTCGAGACCGACCCCGGCCGCGTGCGCCACGACGATCGCCAGGGCCGCGTTCGAGACGTTGACCAGGCCGGGCAGCGGGCTGGTCGCCGCGTGCGCGGTGCCGTCCGGGCCGCGCAGGACGAACGACGACCCGACGCCGTCCAGCCCGATCTGCGCCTGGGTGACGGTCCAGTCGGCGGCGTGCGGGTCGCCGGCGTGCGTGGAGACGGTCGTCACCGGGATCGGCGCCCGCGCGGCGAGCCGGCGGCCCCACTCGTCGTCCACGACGACGACGCCGCGGCGCGAGAGGCTCGGCTCGAACAGCCTCGCCTTGGCCGCGAAGTAGCCCTCCATGTCGCCGTGGAAGTCGAGGTGGTCGCGCTGGAGGTTGGTGAAGCCGGCGACGTCGAAGGACATGCCGGCCAGGCGCCCGAGGGCGAGCCCGTGCGACGAGACCTCGGTGGTCAGCGCGGTCGCACCCCGCTCGACGGCGAGCGCGCAGATCGCCTGCAGCACCGGCGCCTCGACCGTGGTCCGTGGGCTCTCGATCGCCTCGTCGCCGATCCGGAGCTCGACCGTGCCGAGCACGGCGGTGGTGGCGTGCGCCGCGCGCAGCGCCGCGTCGACGAAGTAGCTCGTGGTGGTCTTGCCGTTCGTCCCCGTGATCCCGACGGTGACCAGGCGCCGCGCCGGCTCGTCGTAGACCCGGGCCGCGATCGGCCCGGCCAGGGCGCGCGGGTCGTCGGCGACGAGCACCGGGACGCCGCCCTGTTCGGCGTCCGCTGCGCCGGCCGCGTCGGTCAGCACCGCCACGGCGCCGGCCGCCGCCGCCTGCGCCGCGTAGCGGGCGCCGTGGACCCTCAGGCCGGGCTCGGCGACGAACAGGTCACCGGGCTGCGCATCGCCCGAGGCGACCGTCACGCCGGTGACGACGAGGTCCTCCGGGACGGCGCCGACGAGGCCGAAGTCGCCCGCGAGGTCGACCACCCGGTGGGGGGTCGGATGCTGCGGGCGCATCCGGCCCTGGGGGGAGGACATGGCGACGAATCTACCCGGACCGGATACCCCGGCCGCGCAGCGGGCCGTCGGCGTGCGGAGGACGCGGCGTGGGGACGCGGCGCCCGCGCTCACCACGTGGTCGGATAGAGCGCCGGGGCAGCGGAGGTGTCCGACGGCGCGACGCCCAGCGATGCGAGGGTGAAGCCGGCGACGTCGGCGAACACCGGCGCGGCCACCACGCCGCCGTACACCGAGGTCCTCGGGTTGGTGACGAAGACCCCGACGACCACCTGCGGCGCATCGGCGGGGACCACCCCGACGAACGACGCCGTGATGCCGTTGCTGCTCAGCTCCTGCGCGGTGCCCGTCTTGCCGGCGACGCGGTACCCGGGGATGGCGGCCGCGTTGCCGGTGCCGGAGCCGGCGTCGACGACCGACTGCAGCATCGTCATGAGCTCACCCGCCGTGTTCTGGGAGATGACACGGTCGCCGGCGGGACGTGCGACGGGGGTGTAGGTCCCGTCGGGCGACGTCCAGCCCGCCACGACGTGCGGCGTCACCTTGACACCGCCGTTGGCGACGGTCCCGTAGACGCTGACGGCCTGCAGCGCGTTGACGGCGAGACCCTGCCCGAACAGCACGTTGTACTGGGTCCGTCCGTCCCACTTCGCGAAGGGCCGCAGGATGCCCCCCGACTCTCCCGGCATCTCGATGCCGGTCCGGGACCCGAAGCCGAACTTCGTGAGGTAGTCGTAACGCTGCTGGACCGTCAGGGTCTGGCCGGCGGTGACGGTGCCGACGTTGGACGACTGCGCGAGGATGCCGGTGAGCGTGAGGTGCTCGACCCCGTGGTTCTCGGCGTCGGTGATCACCCCTGCCCCGTTGGGCGTGGTGAACTGGTTCGGCACCTGGAACTGGCTCGTCGGCGTGGCCAGGCCGTTCTCCAGGAGGGCCGCCATCGTCACGACCTTGCCGGTGGACCCGGGCTCGAACACCTGCGTCACTGCCCGCGAGAGGGCACCTGCGGCGCCGGCGCCGGGGTTGTTCGGGTCGATCGAGTCGGAGTCCGCGATGGCGTAGACGTCGCCCGTGCGCGCGCCCATGACGACGATCGTCACGGCGTCCGCGCCGGTGGCGGCCTTCTGGGCGTTCGCCGCCTCCTGGGCCTTCCACTGCACGTCCGAGATGAGCGTCAGGCGGGCCGACGAGCCGGGCACCGCGGGGGTCGCGACGTCGTAGCCGCCCGGGATCGTCTGGCCGTGCCCGCCGATCTCGTAGGTCTCGCTGCCGCCGGTGCCGGCGAGCCTGCCCTGCAGGGAGTACTCCAGGCCCTGGGCGCCCTTCCCGTCCGCGCCGACGAACCCGACGATGTTCCCGGCGAGCGTCCCCTTGGGGTAGACGCGGCTGGCGACCTTCTCCAGCTGCACGCCGGGCAGCACCAGCGCCCTGATCTGGCGCGCGACGTCGGGCACCACGGACTTGGCGATATACCTGTAGGTCGAGGTCCCGACCAGCGTGCCGCCGAGCTCGGCCGGGTTCGCGCCGAGGATCGGCGCCAGCAGCTGCGCGACGCCCGCCGCCCCGCCCGGGACGTCCTTGGTCCCCTTGTAGGTCGCGACCTGCTTCTGGTTCACCGCGACGTCGTACCGCTCGACGGACACCGCCAGCGGCACGCCGTTCACGTCGGTGATCTGGCCCCGCGCGCCGACGGAGCTCACCGAGACGAGCCGGTCCTTGAGCGCCTCCTGGGCGATCGCCGGGCCGTTGATGCCCTGCAGGTACACCAGCCGCAGCCCGAAGACCGCCAGGACGAGCGCGACGACGACGACGATCGCGGTCACGCGCTGCCGGGAACCGGCGACGGTGACGGCGGGCGCCGCCGAGGGGCGCCCCGCCGACGGTCGCACCGCCCGGCTCGGCTGCCGCCGGGCCTCCCGCGGTGCCATGCCGCGACCGACGCCCTGACGTGCGACCGCCGCCTGCCGGCCGGGAGCGGCACGCCGCACGGGCGCGGCGGTCCGCGTCCCGCCGGGGGTCACCCGGCCGCCTTCGCGGGGGCGGGCGCGCCCTGCACGCTGCCGTCCGACAGGCGCAGCCAGCCGGTGCCGTTGGCCGGCACCATCCCGATCGCGCGCGCCGCTGCCGCCAGGTTGGCCGGCGACGACTTCGCGTCGAGCTGGGCCTGCAGCTCCGCCTGGTCCTGCTGCATGCGGGCGAGCTTGTTGGTCAGCGTGTAGCGCTCGAAGGCCTGCGCGGCCGTCGACGTGTTGAGCAGGAGGGCCGCCAGCAGTGCCGCCGCCAGGACCGCCATGCAGGCGAGGACGAACGGCACGCGCGTGCGCGCCTGCGCGGGGGTGGCGACGACCCGCAGCCGCGGGGCGGGCGGGGTGGCCGGCGCGGAGGGCCGGGGGCGGGGGGCCTGCTGCGGGGCGGCGGCCCGGGCGGTGGCTGCGCTCATGCCGCGCTCCGCGCGACGTGGGCCGGGGTGGGACGGACCCGCTCGGCGGCCCGGAGCCGGACGGACTGTGCCCGGGGGTTGGCCGCGACCTCGGCGGCGTCCGCCTGCTCGGCGCCACGGGTGAGCAGCCGCAGGTAGGGCGCGTGCTCGGGCTGCTCCACCGGGAGGTCCGGCGGGGCGCTCGAGATCGCGCCCGCGGCGAAGGTCCGCTTGACCATCCGGTCCTCCAGCGACTGGTACGCCTCGACGACGATGCGGCCGCCGACGGCGAGCGCCTCGACGGACTCCGGCAGCGCGCGGGCCAGGGCGTCGAGCTCGCCGTTCACCTCGATGCGCAGCGCCTGGAAGGTCCGCTTGGCCGGGTGCCCGCCCGTGGCGCGGGCGGCTGCCGGGATGGCCTCGCGGACCAGCTCGACGAGCTCCGCGGTGCGCTCCAGCGGCGCCTTCGCCCGGGCCCGCAGGATCGAGCGCGCGATGCGCGGCGCGAACCGCTCCTCGCCGTACGTCCGCAGCACACGGACCAGGTCGTGCTCGTCGTACGTGTTGAGCACGTCCGCGGCCGTCGGGCCGGTCGTGGGGTCCATGCGCATGTCGAGCGGCGCGTCCTGCGCGTAGGAGAACCCGCGTCCCCCCTCGTCGAGCTGCAACGACGAGACGCCCAGATCCATCAGCACGCCCTGCACCGCCGGGATGCCGAGCCGGTCCAGCACGGCCCGGACCTCGTCGTACACCGCGTGCACCGCGACGAACCGGTCCCCGAACGGCGCGAGCCGCCGGCCGGCCAGGTCGAGGGCCTGCGGGTCGCGGTCCAGCCCGACGACGCGCACGTGCGGGAACGCGGCGAGCACGCCCTCGGTGTGGCCGCCCATGCCGAGCGTCGAGTCGACCATGACGGCGTCCGGAGCCTGCAGCGCCGGGCCCAGCAGGTCCAGGCAGCGCCGCAGGAGCACCGGCACGTGCCGCGCGGCGGCGTCGGGCTCGGCCACGTCGGTGCTCCTCTCGCGAAGTGGATGGTCGGACGGTCCCTCCACCGTCCGACCAGATCCCCCTCCGGTGTCTGGCACCGGGGAAGTGCGCCAGCTCCGGGGGGAGGTCTCGTCGGGCGGTCGGTTCGGGGTGCTGCGGTGGGCGGCGGACGGTCAGAACGGACCGTTCGGGAAGACCTCCTCGGCGGTGTCGGCGTAGCCGGACTCGGTCTCCTCGAGGTACGCGTCCCAGGCCGCGAGGTCCCAGATCTCGACCCGGGTGCCGGCGCCGATGACGGCGACGTCCCGGTCGAGCCCGGCGTAGCGGCGCAGCATGGGCGGGATCGAGATGCGGCCCTGCCGGTCCGGCTGCTCGTCGCTCGCGCCCGAGAGGAACACGCGCAGGTAGTCGCGGGCCTGCTTGTTGGTGATCGGCGCGGTCGAGAGCCGCTCGTGCATGCGGCGGAACTCGTCCAGCGGCAGCAGGTACAGGCAGCGCTCCTGGCCGCGGGTCATGACGAGCCCGGGCGCGAACGCGGCGCGGAACTTGGCCGGGAGGATCAGCCGGCCCTTCTCGTCGAGCCGCGGCGTGTGGGTGCCGAGGAACGGCGCGACGGAGCCGAGGACGCCGCCGGCCTCCTGGTCCATCACACCTCCCCCTTCCCGCAGCCTCCGTTCGGCTCCAGTGCGCTCCACCGTACTCCACTTCCCTCCACAATCCACGGAAGATGGCCCTCGTTTCACCCGCGCGGCGCACATCGGCACAGGTCAGGACCGGTGGAGCGGGGTGGAGGGGATCGCACGGCCACGGCCCTGTCTGCGCTCCGGCCCAGGCCCCGGATCCCGGCGACGGGACCGTCCACGCCGGAGCGGCGCCCCTCCGGAGCGCGGCGAGGCTCCGGGTGTGGAGGGAAGTGGAGGGGCCGACGAGGCCGCCGGAACGGCTCCCGGCCCGGTGAACCTTCCTCGCCGACCAGCCCCGTTCCCGGCCGTCAGCACGTACGCTGCAGGGGAAGCCCGAGGAGGTGCACATGCTCGCTGCCGTCCCCACGGAGGCAGAGCTGGCCGACGTCGTCGACGTCACCGGTCGCATGCGCCAGGGGATCGAGTCGGTGATGACAGGCCGGCCGGACCTCGTGCGCGTCAGCCTGTCGGTCCTGCTCGCCGAGGGGCACCTGCTCCTCGAGGACGTCCCCGGCGTCGGGAAGACGACCCTCGCCAAGGCGATCGCCAAGACGATCGACTGCGCGGTGGGCCGGATCCAGTTCACGCCGGACCTGCTGCCCAGCGACCTGACCGGCGTCAACATCTTCCGGACCCAGACGCACGAGTTCGAGTTCCGCCCCGGCCCGGTGTTCGCCCACGTGGTGATCGGCGACGAGATCAACCGCGCCTCCCCCAAGACGCAGTCGGCCCTGCTCGAGTGCATGCAGGAGGCGCAGGCGACCGTCGACGGGCGCTCCTACCCGCTGCCGCGGCCGTTCCTCGTCATCGCGACGCAGAACCCGGTGGAGATGGAGGGCACGTACCCGCTCCCCGAGGCCCAGCGCGACCGTTTCATGGCACGGCTGACGGTGGGCTACCCGAGCCCCGAGTCGGAGCTGGAGATGCTCGACCGGCAGGAGACGTCGGACCCCCTCCTCGACCTCACCCCCGTCACCGACGCCCAGCACGTCGCGCGGATGGCGGACGTCGTGCGCCGGCTCTACGCCTCCCCCTCGGTCAAGCGGTACGTCGTGGCGCTCGTCGGCGCCACGCGCGAGGACACCGGGCTCCGCCTGGGCGCCTCCCCGCGCGCGGCGATCCAGCTGCTGCGCGCCGCCAAGTCCGTCGCGGCGATGGCCGGGCGCGACCACGTGCTGCCCGACGACGTGCAGGAGCTGGCCGTGCCGGTCCTGGCGCACCGCCTGCTGCCGAGCACCGAGTCGCGGCTCTCCGGACGCACCACGTCGGACCTCGTGGCGGACGCGGTGACGCGCGTGCCGCTCCCGGAGCCCGTCACCGCCCGCGCACGGCGGGCGACGGGCTGATGCTCCCGCGGCCGACCGTCCGCGGCTGGGCCCTCGCCGGGTGCGGCGCCGCGCTCGTCGTGCTCGGTGGCCTGCTGGGGTCGCTGGACCTGGTCCGCATCGGCCTGGCGGCCGTCGTGCTCGTCGTCGGCGCCGGGGCGTTCGTCGCGTGGCGCTCACCGGCCCGCAACCGGCACCGCATCGACGTCCGGCGCAGCGTGACGCCCAACCCGCTGCACGTCGGCGAGACGGCGCAGGTGGCGATCCACGTGCAGGCCGGCGACGCCGCCGCGCGCGCCAGGCTCGCGGGGCTCCGGTTCGCCGAGCAGGCGTCGAGCGAGCTGTCGGGGGGCCGGGCGCTGCGCGCCCGGGTGGAGCGCACACCGTCGACCGTCGAGGTCCGCTACACGGTGCGGGCCGCGCGGCGCGGCCGGTGGACGCTCGGCCCGCTCGTCGTCACGCGCGGCGACCTGTTCGGCGTCGTCCGCGCCCCCGCCAACGTCGGCTCGGTCGCGGAGGTCGCGGTCTGGCCCGCGATCGTCGCGCTGCCGGCGCCGAGCGAGGCGCTCGTCGGTGAGCCGGACCGCGTCGCGCTCGGCGCCCGCTCCCCCTCCACCGACGACGCCTCGCTGCGTGACTACCGCGAGGGCGACGACCTGCGCCGGGTGCACTGGCGCTCCTCCGCGCGCCGCGGCTCCCTGCTCGTGCGGTCCGACGAGCGCGCGGGCATGCGGCCGGTCACGGTGCTGCTCGACCAGCCGGCGCGGCCGGCGGCGGTGGAGTGGTCGATCTCGCTGGCGGCGTCGTTGGCGGTCGCGATGCTCGAGGCCGGGCACCCGGTGCGCCTGCTCGGCGCCGGCCTCGGCGAGAGCGGCGAGGTCCCGGCGTTCCTCCACGCCAAGTCGGGGCCGATGGCACGTGCCGCCCTGCTCGACCCGCTCATCGACCTCGTCGGCCCACGCACCGAGCCCGAGGCGGAACAGCGGCTCGCGGCCGCCGTGCGGATGATCCAGACCTCCGGCAAGGGCGACGACATCGTGCTCGCCGTCCTCGGACCCCTGACCCCGGGGGCGCGCACCGAGCTGGCCCGCATCAGCGACTCCGCCCAGGGCTGGGCCCTCGTGCGGGCCGACTCCCGCCAGCCGGGCGAGGCGGCCGCCACCGAGAACACGCTGCGGGCGCTGCGGCGGGCCGGCTGGCACGCCGCGCGCGTGTCGACGGGCGAGCCGGTGATCGACTGCTGGATGCGGCTGCTGGGCGGTGCACCGTGAGCGCGTCGGACCGGCCCGCACCGATCGGCCGGGGCCCGCGCGCCCTGCTCAGCTCGGTGCTCGCGGTCACCGCGACGTGCGGCAGCCTCCTCGCCCTGTCCGGGCTGATCGAGCACGGCTCCTGGCTGTCGTCGGCCTGCACCGCGGTGGTGCTGCTCGCCATGGTGACGGCGGGTGTCCGCGCGCTCACGCGGTCGGCGTGGCTGCCGAGCGTGGTCGGGCTCGCGGCCGGGGTGGTCGGGATCGTCCTCGCCTACGGCGGTGACCCCGCACAGCCGGGGGCGAACCCCGTCTCGCGCACGTGGGGCCTCGGGCGCCAGGGCCTGCGGCTGATCCAGGACTCCATGGTGCCGATGCCCGCGCAGCGGTCCGCCGACGTCATCGTCGTCACCGCGGCCGTCGGCGTGTTCCTCCTGGTCGACGCGCTGGCGCTGGGCGCCGCGGTGCCGGCCCTCGCCGCCCTGCCGCTGGTCGCCTTCTGGTTGCCCGCGGTGTTCCTCAGCTTCCCGACGAACGGCTGGGGGCTGTTCTGGACCGGCCTGTCCTACCTGCTCCTGCTCGCCGTCGGCGCGGCGCCTCCGGTGAGCGACGCCGTGCGGCTGCGGCAGGGCAGCGCGATCGTCGGTGGCGCGGTCGCCACCGTGGTCGTCGCCCTCGTCGCGGCCCCCGTCCTCTCGTCGCTGCCGGCGTGGGCCGCCGTCGCCCTGCCCAACCTCGGCTCCGGACCCACCGGACCCCTCCAGCTCTCGGACTCCCTCGACCTGCGCGACAGCCTGGGCACGCGCTCGTCGCAGGCGGTCCTGACCTACACCGTCACCACGCCCGACGCCCGCGCGGCGGCCGCGACGGCGGCCCCCGGGGCGCCCACCCCCACCCCGAGCCCGACGGCGGGCCTGCCGCCCAACGCCACCTCCGTCGGACCGCTGCGCGCCTTCACCGTCGACCAGTTCGACGGCCGCGAGTGGCACCGGAGCGACGCCACCCTCGGGAGGGGCTGGGCCCCGGACCAGGTGCTCGGCGGTGGTGCCGGCACGCCCCAGGTGATCGACCCGACGAACCCGCGCGTCCTCGACGTCTCGGTGACGCTCAACAACCTGCAGCAGTCCCAGCTCCCGATCACCACGTTCGCCCGGACCCTGCAGGTCGACGGGCAGTGGACGTACGACGCGACCCGGGACGAGGTGGACGGGCGGACGCCCACGACCGCCGGGCAGCAGTACTCCATGCAGGTCTACGTCCCCACCCTCACCGCCGACGAGCTGAAGAAGGCCGGCGTCGAGACGCCGCCCGGCCCGGACGACTACCTGCAGCTGCCGGACTCCCAGCACCTCGCCGACATCCGGGCGCTCGCCAAGCAGGTCGTCGGCACCGCGGCGACGCCGTACGACGAGGCGATGGCGCTGCAGACGTACCTGCGCTCCACGGCGAACTTCACCTACGACACCCGGGTGCCACCGGCGACCACGAAGGACGCCGTGTGGGACTTCCTGCAGGACCGTCGCGGCTACTGCGTCCAGTTCGCCACCGCCATGGCGATCATGGGCCGCACGCTCGGGATCCCCACGCGCGTCGCCGTCGGCTTCCTGCCGGGGACGGTGCAGCCGAACGGTGGCGGCTTCACCTATGTCGTCACCGGCAAGCAGGCCCACGCCTGGCCGGAGCTGTACTTCCGCGGCTACGGGTGGGTGCGGTTCGAGCCGACGCCGGCCCAGCAGACCGGTCAGCCGCCCGTGTGGAGCGACCCCCTCGCCGGACTGTCGGGCGGGTCCACGGGACCCGGTTTCGATGCGGCGCAGATCGGCCGCGGCGGCGGGACCACCGGCACGCAGACGAGCGGCGGGCCGACGACCTCCGGCGGCATCGGCCGCGCCATCACCGGTCACGGGCCGTGGCTGCCGACCGGTGCGGGAGTCGTCCTCGTCGGCCTGGTCGCCGCCGGCGTGCTCCTCGTCGTCCGCCGTCGCCGGCGGCCCGTCGAGCTGACGTGCGAGCGCGCGTGGCACCACCTGCGGCGGTTGCTGTCGCGGCGGGCGTCGATCACGTGGTCCGACGCGACGACCCCACGGGCCGCGGTGCGGACCGTGCAGGACCGGCTGGCCGAGCGGACCGGCCGGACCCTCGAGGGACCCGCCCTCGAGGCGCTGACGCGCCTCGCCTCGGCCGTGGAGCAGGAGCGCTACGCGCCGCGGCCGCAGCCGACCACCTCAGCCGACCTGCACCACTGGCTGGGGACGGTGCGTCACGCGGTGGAGCGGCAGATCAACGACCGGACTCGCCGCGACGGCGATCCCACCGCTCTTCCAAGCGAGTCATGAAGCCGCGGCGCCGGCCGGCCGACCGGCCGTGCGGGGCGGCCGCGGGCTGAGCGGGCTGGGCCGCGCCGGCCTCGGCCGGCGTCTTGTGCCTGCGCGGCGCGGCGAACACGTACGCCACGGCGGCGAACATGAGGACGAAGCCCACCACGCCGAGCGCCGGCTTGGCGGTGGCTGCCCCGAGGACGAGCAGGAGCAGGCCGGCCGCCGCACCGACTCCCGACAGGACATACCGGAGCACCGGCCGTCGCCCGCGCTGCGTCAGCGTGTTGGCCAGGCGTGGGTCATCGGACGCGAGCTGACGCTCCATCTGCTCGAGAACGCGCTGCTCGTACTCGGAGAGAGGCATTGGAACCCCCGTCCCACCCGGAAACCCTCTGGAACCTCAGGATAGGTCCGCTGGAACGAAGGTGGTAGTCGACCTCTCTCCGGTGACCGCGGGCGCCGACGCCGGCCGGATCGCGCCGGCCCCGAACCTGCGGCGAACCTCGTCCATCGCCCGCTCCGCCTGCCGGCGGTCACCCGCATCCTCGGCGGCCGCCTCCTCGAGCGTCGGCTGGCGGACCGTCTCCGACGCGGGCGTCAGGCCCTCGGCCCGGACGCCGACGAGCCGCACCGGCAGGCCACCGAGATCGACGCCGGCCAGCAGCTCGCGTGCCGCGAGGTAGATCTCGCGGCCGACGTCCGTCGGGGTCGCCAGGGTCCTCGCCCGGGTCAGGGTGCGGAAGTCGCTCGCCCGGACCTTCACGGCGACGGTGCGGGCCACCAGCCCGTGGCTGCGGAGCCGTTCGGCGCACCGGTCCGCCAGCTGCAGCGCCTTGGCCTGCACCACCACCGGGTCCGCGACGTCCTCCGCGAACGTCTCCTCGGCGCCGACCGACTTCTCCTCCCGCCCCGGGTGCACCGGCCGTGGGTCGCGCCCCCAGGCGAGGTCGTGCAGGTGCGCCCCACCGACCTTCCCCACCGCCCGCTGCACCGTGGCCAGGTCGCTGTCCGCCAGCTGAGCCACGGTGGTGATGCCCCAGCGCGCCAGCGCCGCCTCTGTGCGCTCGCCGACGCCCCACAGCGCGCCGACCGGCATCACGCGCAAGAAGTCCACGGTGGCGGCGCGTGGGATGAGCAGCACCCCGTCGGGCTTGGCGTGCCCGGATGCCAGCTTCGCGACGAACTTCGTCGCCGCGATGCCGACCGAGCACGTGATGCCGTAGCGCTCGCGCACCTGCCGCCGGATGAGCTCGGCGATGACGGTCGGTGGCCCCGCACGCCGGCGCGCGCCCGCGACGTCGAGGAAGGCCTCGTCGATGCTCACCTGCTCGACGAGCGCCGTCACGTCGCGCAGGATCCCCATGACGCCCTCGGAGACGTCGTGGTACGTCCGGTGGTCGGGGGGCACGACGACCGCCTGCGGCGCGAGCCGCAGGGCCTGCGCCATCGGCATAGCGGAGTGGACCCCGAACGCCCGCGCCTCGTAGGTCGCCGCCAGCACCACGCCACGCTGCGCCCCGCCGACGATGACCGGGAGGCCACGCAGCTGCGGGCGCCGTGCCAGCTCGACCGACGCGAAGAACGCGTCCATGTCGACGTGGAGGATCGAACAGCCCTCCTCGTCCCGCCCCCAGTCGCGGCGCGCCGCGGACGACCGCGGCCCCCGGCTCACGACGCCACCGAGCCCACCGAGCCCACCGAGCCCACCGAGCCGAGGCTCACGACGCCCTCACGGTGAGCATCCGTGACGACGACCCGGCGCCCGGCCACTCGTCGAGGGCCGCCGCGCGGGCGTCGTCGACGAAGTCCTCGGCGTCGCACAGCGCCTGATCGGCCCGCGCGGCCGACACCGCGTCGAACCGGCCCGCCTCGAGGGCGGCCCGCAGCCGGGCACCGTCCGCGAACAGCGCCGCCCACCGCGACATCTCAGGGGCGACCGTCACGAGCATCTCCCAGACCGTGCGTGGTGCCCCCCGCCGCGACAGGCGGCCTCGTGCGGCCACGACGGCGGCCGCCGCGCGCACCGCCGCGAGGTGCGCGTGCGTGAACCGCTCCCAGGCCTCCCCCGAGAACTGCGCCGCGAGCAGCTCGGTGTCGGCCCGCGCCAGCAACTGCGCGACCGTCATGTCCGTCACCTCCGCCCCCATCATCGAACACCTGTTCGACCCACGTCAAGCCCCAACCCGCCGCCACGACCAGCCGACGACCGTAGCCTTGCCCGATGTCCCGCTCAGCGTCGCACCGGCCACCGACACCGGTCCCGTGGCCGGCCGGGCCCGTGCCGATCGCCACCGGCACCGCCGAGGTGCAGCGGGAGCGCGACGACCCGGACGGCGTGACGCTGCTGGTCAACGGCGTGCCGAGCTCGCACCTGGACCTCGTCGACCCGACGCGGCTCGAGTTCGAGTACATGCAGCAGATGGCCGCGGTCGCCGCACGCCTGCCCGCCGGGCCCCTGGCGGCCGTCCACCTCGGCGCCGCGGGCTGCGCGCTGGCCCGCGCCCTCGACGCCGCCCGTCCCGGCTCGCGCCAGCTCGCCGTCGACGTCGACCCCGTGCTCGCCGAGCTCGTCCGGCGCTGGTTCGACCTCCCACGCTCGCCGGCGCTGCGCATCCGCGTCGGCGACGCACGCGAGGCGCTCGCCACCCTGCCTGACGGCGGCGCCGACCTCGTCGTCCGCGACGCCTTCGCGGGTGACGGAACCCCGCCGCACCTGGCCACGCGGGAGTTCACCGCCGAGGTCGCCCGCGTGCTGCGCCGCGGCGGCGTCTACCTGGCGAACTGCGCCGACCGCCCGCCGCTCGCGCTCGCCCGCAGCGAAGGCGCGACGATCGCCTCGGTCTTCCTGCACTGCGCCCTCGTCGCCGAGCCCGCGGTGCTGCGCGGCCGGCGGTACGGCAACGTCGTGGTCGCCGGGACGGACGATCCCGACCTGCTCGGCGGCGCCGCCCTCGCGCGGGCGCTGCGGACACTTCCCGTCCCGGCCCGCATCCTCGTCGACGAGGAGCTGGCCGAGTTCGTCGGGCGCGCGCCCGTGCGCTACGACGTGCCGTCCTGACCCACCACCCCGCGAACGACGAAGGACCGCTCCCGCCGATGCGGGAACGGTCCTTCGATGTCGTCACGACGGTCGCGTGGACCGTCGGCGTCGATCAGAGCGGCTTGACGTGCTCGGCCTGCGGGCCCTTGTTGCCCTGCGTGATCTCGAACTCGACGCGCTGGCCCTCGTCCAGCGTCCGGTAGCCCTGCGACTCGATGGCCGAGTAGTGGACGAAGACGTCGGCGCCGCCGCCGTCCTGGGCGATGAACCCGTAGCCCTTCTCGGCGTTGAACCACTTGACAGCACCCTGTGCCATGTCCTGCTTCCTTCTGCCCGGTGACGGTGCAGGCACCGCGCCTGCCCCGCTGCCGCAATGCCTCACGTCCTGACCCGGTGGGGCAAGCCTGCCGGTCGAGCGTCCGCACGTCACTGCAACGCAGGCATCCTCGCATGACGCCTGCTATCGCCGCCATCGTTTCGGAAGGCGCAAAGGTCCTGCTACGCAACGATCCGATAAAGCCCGACAACGATCTGGTAAACGCGCACCGGAATGCGGAACGGCGCGTCAGCCCTCGTCCGGGCCCTGCTCGGCCAGGAATCGCTCGAACTCGGCACCCAGCTCGTCTGCCGTCGGAAGGTCCGTCGCGGCGAGGAGACCGGCCCGGCCGATGCCGCGCGTAAAGGCGTCGTACTGCTCCTCGAGCGCCTGCACGAGCGATGCGACCTCCGGCGAGCCGGCCACCTGCTCCTCGATCTGCCGCGCCGCCTCCTGGGCGGCGCCCTCGAGCTCACCGATCTTCAGCTCCAGCCCGGCGACGCGCTCCAACCGGCGCAGCGCCGCGATCGCCGCCTGCGGGTACGTCGACTGGGCCAGGTAGTGCGGCACGTGCACCACGAAGCCCATCGCGTCGTGGCCGGACTGCCCCAGCCGCAGCTCGAGCAGGGTCTGGGCGGACGCCGGGACGCGGACCATGCCGAACCACGACGGGAGGTCGCCGACGAGGTCCGGGCGCGTCGCGTGCGCGGTCAGGGTGATCGGCCGGGTGTGCGGCACGCCCATCGGCACGCCGTGGATGCCCACTGTCAGGGGCACCGCGAACCGCTCGACCAGCTGCCGCACAGCGGCCACGTACCGCTCCCACTGCACGTCCGGCTCGGTGCCGTGCAGCAGCAGGAAAGGCGTCCCGTCGGCGTCGTCGACCAGGTCGACGACGAGCTCGGGGTCCTCGTACTCGCGCCACGTCGACGCGTCGAAGGTCATCATCGGCCGGCGCGAGCGGTAGTCGAGCAGCTGGTCGACGTCGAACGTCACCAGCCGGCGGGTGGGCAGCTCGTCGACCAGGTGCTCGGCCGCGATCTCGCCCGCGTGCCCGGCGTCGACGAACCCGCGCACGGCGTGCACCAGCACCGGCCCGGTGCCGGCGGCGGCGAGCTCGGCGAGCTCGGCGGCCACGTTCTCGTCCACCTCGTAGATCTCGGCGGGATCCAGCATGTCCCATCTGCTCCTTCGTCGTCCTCTCCCCCACCCAACCACCCGGCGGCGCCGGCTCTTCCCGGCAGCGCGCGAGCACCCGGTGTGGGCAGGCCTCCGCACGGCGGATAATGGACGGCCCGTTGTGCGCGGCCGGCCGCGGGCGCGACATCCGACCCGGACGGGGGCACGCCAGGTGGCAGCACGGCAGGAGGAGCTCGCCGACGAGCAGAAGGTCCTCGACGAGCTCTACACCCGCCTCGACTCGCTCCGTGCCCAGACGCGACGGCGGCTCGCCGACGTCCGCAAGGCCGGGCCGTCGGGCTCGCCGCAGAACCGCAGCGAGCGCGATGCGTTCGCCACGCTCTACGAGGACCGCGTCGCCCAGCTCGAGGCGGTGGAGGAGCGGCTGGCGTTCGGACGGCTCGACCTCGCCGACGGGGAGCGGCGGTACGTCGGCCGCATCGGGCTGACCGACGAGGACCAGACACCGCTGCTCACCGACTGGCGGGCGCCCGCTGCGCAGCCGTTCTACCGCGCCACGGCGGCTCACCCGGACGGCGTGCTGCGCCGGCGTCACCTCGTCACGTCGCGGCGCACGGTCACCGGCGTCGAGGACGAGCTGCTCGACCTCGAGCACGCCGACGGCGAGGCGCTGGAGCACCTGTCGGGCGAGGGCGCGCTCCTCGCGTCGCTCGCCGCCCGGCGCACGGGACGCATGGGCGACATCGTCGCGACCATCCAGGCGGAGCAGGACGCGATCATCCGTTCCGAGCTGTCCGGCGCGCTCGTCGTGCAGGGCGGACCCGGCACGGGCAAGACCGCCGTCGCGCTGCACCGTGCGGCCTACCTCCTCTACGCGCACCGACGCGTGCTCGACCGTTCGGGCGTGCTGCTCGTCGGGCCGAGCCGGACGTTCCTGCACTACATCGACCAGGTGCTGCCGTCGCTCGGCGAGAACGGCGTCGTCACGACGACGCTCGCCGAGCTGTACCCGGGCGTCTCGGCCCACGGCGCCGAGCCCGACGAGGTCGCGGCGATCAAGGGCCGCCCCGAGTGGTCCCGCATCATCGAGCGCGCCGTGCAGGCCCGCCAGCGCGTGCCGGCACAGCCGGTCGAGGTGCGGGTGGACGGCCGGACGATCGTCATCCGGCCGCGGGACGTGGCCGCCGCGATCGCCCGCGCCCGCCGCCAGCACCGGCCGCACAACCTCGCGCGGGCGACCTTCGTGCGCGACATGCTCGGGCGCCTGGCCGACCAGTACACCGAGCAGCTCGCGTTCGGCATCTCGCCCGACGACCGCGACGGCGTCGTCGAGGAGCTGCGCACGGCGCACGACATCCGCGTCGCGCTCAACCTGGCGTGGCTGCCCCTGACCCCCGAAGGCCTCGTCGGCGACCTCTTCGCCAAGCCCCACCGGCTGGCCGAGGCGGCGCCCGAGCTGTCGGCGCACGAGCGGGAGGTGCTCGCCCGGCCGAAGGGGGCGCCGTGGACCCCGGCCGACGTGCCGCTGCTCGACGAGGCCGCGGAGCTGCTCGGGGAGGACGACCAGGCGGCGCGGGCCCAAGCGCGGGCCGACGCGGAGCGTCGCGCGCAGGAGGTGGAGTATGCCCGTCAGGTGCTCGCCACCACCTGGGCGAGCGCGTTCGTCTCGGCCGACACGCTGGCCGACCGGTTCACCTCGGCCGGGCCGTCGCTGACGACCGCCGAACGGGCGGCGACCGACCGCTCCTGGACCTACGGGCACGTCGTCGTCGACGAGGCGCAGGAGCTCTCGGCGATGGCGTGGCGCACGCTGCTGCGGCGGGTGCCGACCCGCTCGATGACGATCGTCGGCGACGTGGCGCAGACGTCCACCGCGGCCGGGGCGCACGCGTGGCCGACGATGCTCGAGCCCGTGCTCCGCGACTCGTGGCGGCTCGCCGAGCTGACCGTCAACTACCGCACCCCGGCCGCCGTGGCCGACGCCGCGCGCCGGGTCGCGGTCGCCGCCGGGCTGCCCGTGTCACCGCTGACGTCAGCCCGTGACGTCCCCGACGCGCTCGTCGTCCAGCGCGTGCCCGACGACGAGCTCGCCGACGCCGCTGCGGCGAAGGCCGTCGCCGCGGCGGGGGCCGTCCTCGACGCCTCGGGAGCCGGGCGGGTCGCCGTCGTGGCGTCCGAGGGCCGGATCGACGCCGTGCGGCGGTCGCTGGCCACCGCGGGGCAGCCGGCCGGGGCGAGCACCCCGGTGGGTTCCGACAACGTCGACCTCGACGCGCCGCTCGTCGTCCTCACCCCGGTGCAGGCCAAGGGCCTGGAGTTCGACGTCGTGGTGCTCGTCGAGCCCGCCGACCTGGCGGCCGGCGATCTCTACGTCGCCATGACCCGCCCGACGGTCACGCTCCACGTGGTGCACGCGGCGCCCCTGCCGCCCGGGCTGGTCCTCGGCTAGACACGGACGGTCCGGCCTGCGGGACGGATTCGGACCAACGGGCGGACAGAGGCACCATAGAGCCGTGCCCAAGGCCCTGCTGCTCGAGAACGTCCACCCCCTCGGCCGCCAGATCCTGCAGTCGACAGGCTTCGAGGTGGTCTCACGATCCGGCGCGCTCGACGAGGCCGAGCTGATCGAGGCCCTCGACGGCGTCAGCCTGCTCGGGATCCGGTCCAAGACGCAGGTGAGCGCCGAGGTCCTCGCGGCGGCGCCCGACCTGCTCGCGATCGGCGCCTACTGCATCGGCACCAACCAGGTGGACCTGCGCGCCGCCGCCAGCCTCGGCGTCGCCGTGTTCAACGCGCCGTTCTCCAACACACGGTCCGTCGTCGAGGTCGCGATCGCGGACATCATCGCGCTGACCCGCCGGCTCACCGAGTTCGACAAGCAGATGCACGCCGGGGTATGGAACAAGTCCGCGTCCGGCTCGCACGAGGTGCGCGGGCGCACGCTCGGCATCGTCGGCTACGGCAACATCGGCACGCAGCTCTCGGTGCTCGCCGAGAACCTCGGCATGTCGGTCGTCTTCTACGACACGGCCGAGAAGCTCGCGCTCGGCAACGCGCGGCGGATGCACTCGCTCGACGAGCTGCTCGACGCCGCGGACATCGTCACGCTCCACGTCGACGGCCGCGCGGGCAACGCGGGGCTCTTCGGCGCCAAGCAGTTCTCCCGGATGCGGCCCGGCTCGGTGTTCCTCAACCTCTCGCGCGGGTTCGTCGTCGACTACGCCGCCCTCGCGGAGGCGATCGGCTCGGGCCAGATCGCCGGGGCGGCGGTCGACGTGTTCCCGACCGAGCCCAAGCGCAACGGCGACCCCTTCGACTCCGAGCTGCGCGGCCTGCCCAACGTCATCCTCACGCCGCACGTCGGCGGGTCGACCGAGGAGGCGCAGGAGGCGATCGGCCAGTTCGTCTCGCACAAGGTGCGTGACTACCTCGCCACCGGGTCGACCACCCTGTCCGTCAACCTGCCGAACGTCGCCCTCGAGGCGATCCCCGACGTGCACCGGTTCGCCTACCTGCACCGCAACGTCCCGGGCGTGCTGGCGGCGGTCAACGCCACCCTCGCCGAGCACGGCGTCAACATCGAGGGCCAGCTGCTCGCGACGCGCGGCGAGATCGGCTACGTGGTGACGGACGCCGGTTCGGCGGTGTCCGACGACGTGGTCGCCGCCCTCGCCGCGCGTCCGGAGTCGGTGCGCCTGCGCGTCCTGTCCTAGGCGGAGGTAGCCGGCCGCTGCCACTCCCGCCCGGCGGGCCCGGGGGCCGTCAGGACGAGCCGGACTTGCGCTGGAAGCGACGCTGCGTCGGGCCGCTCGTCTCCGAGCCGTGCACGGCGGCCGCGCCGCTCGCGCCGCCAGCGGTCCGGTGCTGGGCGGACTTCTTGCGCTCGAGCGCCTCGCGGAAGCGCGCCTTCGCGTCCTCGCTCACGGTCGGGCGGGGTTCCTCATCGTGCTCACCGGCGGCCATCGTGTCTCCTCCACCTCGGGTCACGCCCCAGCCTGTCGTACCCGGCCCGGCGACGCCAACCCGGTTCCCGGTCAGCGAGGCTGCTGCGGCTCGTCGACGGCCTCGTCGGCGGCGAGCACCTCACCGGCCGGTGCGGGCACCGGCTCGTCGGTGGCGCCGTGCGCCGACCGGAGCAGCGTGATGGCCGCCTCGAAGTCCTCGAGGGAGCTGAACGCCTGGTACACCGACGCGAAGCGCAGGTACGCCACCTCGTCGAGCTCCCGGAGCGGCCCCAGGATCGCCAGACCGATCTCGTAGGAGTCGATCTCCGCCTGCCCGGACGCCCGCAGCGTCTCCTCGACGCCCTGCGCCAGCAGCGCCAGGTCGTCCTCGCTCACGGGCCGACCCTGGCATGCCTTGCGCAGACCGCCGACCACCTTCTCCCGGCTGAACGGCTCGACGACCCCCGACCGCTTGACGACCGAGAGGCTCGTCGTCTCCAGCGTCGTGAAGCGTCGCCCGCAGTTGGGGCACTGCCGGCGGCGCCGGATCGACGAGCCGTCGTCCGACGTCCGCGAGTCGACGACCCGCGAGTCCGGGTGACGGCAGAACGGGCAGTGCACGGATCGTCCTCTCGCCGGCGCTCGTCCGCACCCGTCATCGGACGCGCGAACCCCAGGGACGCTAGGGGACGGCCCGACCGGACGCAAGCGCGTCAGCCGGCGACCGGCAGCAGGATCTCCTGGCCCGCGATGACCGACGCCGACGTCATGCTGTTGAGCACCTCGATCCGCTGCACCACGTCCCGCAGGTCCTCGCCCGGCCGGGCCACGCCCGTGGCGATCCCCCACAGCGTGTCCCCCGGCGACACCACGTAGCGCTGCACCTCGATGCCGCTCGACGGGCCCTCGGCCGCGGCCCGCGTCGCGACGAGGCTGCCGGCGACCACGACGAGCAGCGCGAGCACCACGAGGACCAACCGGCCGCGGCGGGTGAGGTGGAGAGGCGCGCGGCGCCGCCGGCCCGGCACCGCCGGAACCCGGACCGCCCCGCCGCCGACGAGTGTGAGCGTGGTCATGACTGCCTCCCTGTCCCCCGCGCCTGCGGAACCAGCGGCGTGCCGGTCGAACAGGCGTACGTCGAACGCATGTACGGTGTCTACCAGATCGGACCGACATCCGTCGAGACACGCTCGAACAGTTGTTTGATCCGGCGTGTCGCAGGCCCTAGGCTGGCGGCACGCGCACAGCGCACCACGCACCACTGACACGGGTCGTCGCCGGCGGCCCGGGAAGCGCCGGAGGACCGGCCCGGGGGAAGGACAGATGGTGACGGACTCGCGACGGACCGCGGACCACGAGGCGCTCGCCTCCGTGCACGAGCTGCCGGACGGGGCACCCGACGGCGAGGGCCTCACCGCCCGCCAGCGCCTGGTGCTGCAGACGATCCGCGCGTCGGTGGAGCAGCGCGGCTACCCGCCGAGCATGCGCGAGATCGGCGAGGCCGTCGGCCTGACGAGCCCGTCGAGCGTCAAGCACCAGCTCGGCGTGCTCGAGAAGAAGGGCTACCTGCGCCGCGACCCCATGAAGCCGCGCGCCATGGAGGTCGTCCACCCGGACGACTCCCGGTCGGTCGGCTCCTGGCAGGGCGCCGGCGACTGGGCGGCGGGCATCGACGCCGACGCCCCCGACTACGTCCGCACCCCCACCGCCGCCTACGTGCCCGTCGTCGGTCGGATCGCCGCCGGCGGGCCGATCCTGGCCGAGCAGGTCGTCGAGGACGTGTTCCCGCTGCCGCGCCAGCTGGTGGGCGACGGCGAGCTCTTCCTCCTGCGGGTGCGCGGCGACTCGATGGTCGAGGCCGCGATCTGCGACGGCGACTGGGTCGTCGTGCGCCGCCAGCAGGTCGCCGAGAACGGCGAGATCGTCGCCGCGATGATCGAGGGCGAGGCCACCGTGAAGACCCTGCGGCGCACCGACGGGCACGTGTGGCTGATGCCGCAGAACCGCGCCTACTCCCCCATCGACGGGGACGCCGCGACGATCCTCGGGCGCGTCGTCAGCGTGCTGCGGAGCCTGTAGCGGTCAGTAGCCGAAGCGGTGCGCCACCTCGCGCACCGCGTCCGCGGAGCGGCGCAGCCCGTCCAGCTCGTCGGGCGACAGCGGGACGGCCAGGCGCTCGCCGACACCGCTCGCGCTGACCACCGTGGGGACCGACAGGCACACGTCGCTGATCCCGTAGTAGTCGTCGAGCAGGGACGAGACCGGGAGCACGCCGTGCTCGTCGTTGAGGATCGTCTCGACGATCCGGGTGCCCGCCAGCGCGATGGCGTAGTTCGTCGCGCCCTTGCCCTCGATGATCTTGTAGGCCGACTCGACGACCTCGCGTGCGATCTGCTCGCGCAGCTCCGCGGTGAGCGGACCGTGCTTGCCGACGCCCCGCCACTCGAGCAGCGGCATGCCGCCCAGGCTCGCGAGGCTCCACAACG
Organism: Cellulomonas sp. 73-92; assembly: GCF_001898175.1. GTDB lineage: Bacteria > Actinomycetota > Actinomycetes > Actinomycetales > Cellulomonadaceae > Cellulomonas. The sequence goes on along the minus strand of NZ_MKTH01000016.1, from coordinate 46,497 downwards.
GGATCTCCGTGTCGCCGTGCTCGCCCGCCACGTAGGCGTGGACGCTCTGCACGGCGACCCCGGTCTCGGCGGCGACGAGGTACCGCAGCCGCGAGGAGTCGAGCACGGTGCCGGATCCGAAGAGCTGGTTCTGCGGCAGGCCGGACATCTTCAGGGCGGCGTACGTGACGACGTCGACCGGGTTGGTCACCATGACGTACACGGCGTTGGGCGCGACGCGCACCAGCCCCGGGAGCACCTTGGAGACGAGGGAGATCGTCGCCCCGGCCAGGTCGAGGCGCGACTGCCCCGGCTTCTGCTTGGCGCCGGCCGTGAACATGATGACGTCGGAGTCGGCGAGGACCTCGATCTCGTCGGACCCGGTCACCTCCGCCATCGGCATGAACTGGATGCCGTGCGACAGGTCGAGGACCTCGGCCTCCACCTTGGCGCGGTTGATGTCGAAGAGCGCCACGGTGCGGGCCGCCCCGGCCATGAGCGCGGCGAACGCCATCGTCGAGCCGACCGCTCCGGCGCCGACGATGCCGAGCTTGGCCGCGCGCCGCGGCGAGAACTCGATGTGTGCCAGGCCGCCCTCGTCGAACGCGTCCATCTCGGTCATGGCTGCTCCTCCACCCGTCCGCCACCCGGCGCCGTCGCCTGGTCGAGGCTAGCCCGGTGAGGCGAGCCTGCGCAGCGCGGACACGGCGACCTCGAGGTCGGTGGTCAGCCAGAACGGCGGCATCGAGCGCAGCAGGAACGACGCGTAGCGCGCGGTGGCCAGCCGCGGGTCGAGGACCGCGACGACGCCGCGATCGGACGACGAGCGGATGAGCCGGCCCGCCCCTTGGGCGAGCAGGAGCGCGGCGTGCGTCGCGGCGACGGCCATGAAGCCGTTGCCGCCGGACGAGGCCACCGCCTGCGTCCGTGCCGCCGTCAGGGGATCGTCCGGGCGCGGGAACGGGATGCGGTCGACGATGACGAGCCGGCACGTCGGGCCCGGCACGTCCACGCCCTGCCACAGCGACAGCGTGCCGAACAGGCAGGTGGGCTCGTCGTCCGCGAACCGCCGGACGAGCGTCGGCAGCTGGTCGTCCCCCTGGAGCAGGATCGGCACGCTCAGCCGGGGCCGCAGCGCGGTGGCGGCGGCCGTCGCCGCACGGCGCGAGGAGAACAGGCCGAGCGTGCGCCCGCCCGCGGCCTCCACCAGCGCCGCGATCTCGTCGAGCTGCGCCTCGGTCGCCGGCTCACGGCCGGGCGCCGGCAGGTGGCGGGCGACGTAGCAGATGCCCTGCCTGGGGTAGTCGAAGGGGCTGCCGACGTCGACGCCGTGCCAGTCGTCGCCGAGCCCCACCGAGCGGGCGAGCGGCTCGAACGTGCCACCCAGCGTGAGCGTGGCGGACGTCAGGACCGCGGTGCGCCCGGCGACGAGGTGGCCGCCGATCAGGCCGGCGACGGACAGCGGCGCGGCGTGCAGCCGGGTCACCACCTCGCCCCGGCGGTCCTCGGTCCGGGCGCACCACAGCACGGTGCCGTTCGCCTCGCTCGCGTCCGACGCCATCCGCTCCGCGGTCTCGAACAGCGCCTGCATCGCGGAGTAGGCCATCTTGCGCCCGCCCGCGGCCTCGGCGGGGTCCTTCGAGTCCGGCTTCAGAGCCGTCAGCAGCGTCCTCGCGGCGTCGCGCACGGCCGCCACCACGTCCTGGGCGACGGGTGGCAGGCCGGCGGGGAAGCGGCTCTCCGGCAGGTCGGCCAGCACCTGCTCCAGGGCGTGGCCGGCGCTGTCGAGGTCCGTCGTCGGCACCCCGCCCTGGCGACGCGCCAGCCGGGCGGCGTGCTCGACGACCCCGACCGACAGCTCCGCGGTCGCCTGGGCCGTGACCCGGTCCGCAAGCTCGTGGGCCTCGTCGACGACGAGGACGTCGTGCTCGGGCAGCACCCCGGGCGCCTGGCTGGCCGCGGCGACGCCGAGCATCGCGTGGTTCGTCACGACCACGTCGGCGGCGTGCGCCGCCTCCCTCGCCTTCGTCGGGAAGCACGCGACGCGTGCGGGGCAGGAGGGCCCGAGGCACTCGGGTGCCGTCACCGAGACCTGCCGCCAGGCGCGGTCGGTGACGCCGGGGACCAGGTCGTCGCGGTCGCCGGTGCCCGTCTCGTCGGCCCACTCGCGCAGCCGGACGATCTGGTCGCCGAGCGACTCGCCGCGCGCCGGGCCGCCCTGGCCGGCGAGCGCGGGGTGGTCGGCGGCCCCGGCCGGCTCCGGCAGGTCGAAGAGCGAGCCGTCGCCCTCCGGATAGCCGCCGGCGACCTTGTGGACGCAGAGGTAGTTGTGCCAGCCCTTGAGCAGGGCGACGCGCGGCGGTCGGGGCAGGCGCCCGCCGATAGCGTCGACGACGAGCGGCAGGTCGCGCCCGGTCACCTGCCGCTGGAGCGCGAGCGTCGCCGTCGAGACCACCACGCGTTCGTCGGCGAGCACGGCGTGACGCACGGCGGGAACCAGGTAGGCCAGCGACTTGCCCGTGCCGGTGCCGGCCTGGATCGCCAGGTGCTCACCGGTCTCGACCGCATGGGCCACCGCGACGGCCATCTGGTGCTGGCCGTCCCGTCGGGTGCCGCCGATGGCGGTCACCGCGAGGTCGAGCAGCTCCTCGACGGACGCCGCCGCGCCGACCGCCCTCGCCTCGTCGTCGGTGGCGTCGGGCTCGTCGGGCACCGGGACAGGCTAGTGCGCCACCCGAGCCCGGCCGCTCAGGCGACCGAGGCCGCCTGCAGCTCGGCGGCGAGCTGCGCGTCGACACGCGCCCGCAGCGCCGTGCCGTGCTCGGTGTGCTCCTCGTGGTCGATGTCACCGTGCTCGTGCACCCGGCTGACCAGGTCGCCACGGTGGTAGGGCACGACGACGTCGACGGGCACGCCGGGGCGCGGCAGCTGGTCGGCGATGAGCGCGCGCAGCTCGTCGACCCCCTCGCCCGTGTGGGCGGAGACGAGCACCGAGTGCACCTCGCGGGACCGGAGCCGGGCCACGACGTCGGGGTCCGCGATGTCGGCCTTGTTCAGCACGACGATCTCGGGGACGTCCATCGCCCCGGGGATGTCCGCGAAGACCGCGCGGACCGCGGCGATCTGGCCCTCGGGGTCGGGGTGCGCCGCATCGACCACGTGCAGGATGAGGTCCGCGTCCGCGACCTCCTCCAGAGTGGAGCGGAAGGCCTCGACGAGCTGGTGCGGCAGGGCCCGGACGAAACCGACGGTGTCCGCCAGCGTGTAGACGCGGCCGTCGTCCGTCTCGGCCCGGCGCACCGTCGGGTCGAGGGTGGCGAACAGGGCGTTCTCGACGAGCACGCCGGCGTTCGTCAGGCGGTTGAGCAGGGACGACTTGCCCGCGTTGGTGTAGCCCGCGATCGCGACCGACGGGATCGCGTGGCGCTTGCGGCTCGCGCGCTTGGTCAGACGGGCGGGTTCCATCTCCTTGATCTCGCGGCGCAGCCTGGCCATCCGGTTGCGGATGCGGCGGCGGTCCAGCTCGATCTTCGTCTCGCCCGGTCCGCGCGATCCCATGCCCTGCCCGGCGCCGCCGACCTGGCCACCGGCCTGCCGGGACATCGACTCGCCCCAGCCACGGAGCCTGGGGAGCAGGTACTCCAGCTGCGCCAGCTCGACCTGCGCCTTGCCCTCCTTGGACTTCGCGTGCTGGGCGAAGATGTCGAGGATCAGCGCGGTGCGGTCGATCACCTTGACCTTGACGACGTCCTCGAGCGCGCGCCGCTGCGAGGGGGCCAGCTCGCCGTCGACGACGACCGTGTCGGCGCCCGCCGACCGGACGAGCAGCGCCAGCTCGCCGGCCTTGCCGGACCCGAGGTAGGTCGAGGTGTCCGGCACCCGCCGCCGCTGCAGCAGCCCGTCGAGCACGACGGAGCCCGCCGTCTCGGCCAGGGCGGCCAGCTCGCGCAGGGAGATCTCGGCGTCCTCGTTCGTGCCCTCGCCGGTGATCCCGACGAGCACGACGCGCTCGAGGCGCAGCTGCCGGTACTCGACCTCGGTGACGTCCTGCAGCTCGGTCGACAGGCCCGCCACCCGGCGCAGCGAGGTGCGCGCCTCCAGGTCGATCTGGTCGCCGTCGTACCGGGTGTGCTCGTCGGCGGTGGACTGCAGCGCCGTGCCGTCGTAGCGCCCGGCCCGTGCCAGGACCCGCGCGACGACGTCGTCAGCCACCTCCTGCGCCGTGCGGCCGTCGGTGCGCTGGGGGTCGTTCACGCGGTTCCTCTCGTCGTTCTCTGCCTCTAGGTTCGCACGCCCCGGGTGGGTCGGCGACGCATTTCGCCACCGGCCGAGCGCCGCGCCCGGGCTACCCTCGGGCCGTGACCGCGCCCGACCACTACTTCACCGCCCAGCCCGCGGCGCCCGACGAGCGGCGGACGATCACCGTCGAGCTGGCCGGCCGGGTGGTCACGGTGCAGACCGCCGGCGGCGTCTTCTCCCCCGACCACGTCGACCTCGGCACGCGCGTGCTGCTGCGCGAGGTGCCCGACCCGCCCTCGTCGGGCGACCTGCTCGACCTCGGCTGCGGCTGGGGTCCGCTCGCCCTGACGATGGCGCTGCTGTCGCCGTCCGCTCGCGTGTGGGCCGTCGACGTCAACGAGCGCGCACTCGACCTGGTGCGGGTCAACGCGGTGCGACTCGGCCTGGCGAACGTCCGGGCCGTGCTGCCCGACGAGGTCCCGGACGAGGTCCGCTTCGTCGCGATCTGGTCCAACCCGCCGATCCGGGTCGGCAAGGACGCGCTGCACGACCTGCTGCGCCGCTGGCTGCCGAGCCTGTCGCCGGACGGCGAGGCGTGGCTGGTCGTCGGGCGCAACCTGGGCGCCGACCCGCTGCAGCACTGGCTGGCCGACAAGATGGGCGTGGCCGTCGAGCGTGCCGCGAGCGCGAAGGGGTTCCGCGTGCTGCGTGCCGGTCTTCTGCTACCGACCTGAGCATGTATGCACATGCTACGGTATGTGCATGTCCGCCCTCGAACGGAGGCTTCAGGTGCTCGTCGACGAGCAAAGGTTCGCCTTGCTGGAGACGGAGTCGAGGCGGACGGGGCGCTCGGTCGGCGCGATCGTCCGCGGAGCCATCGACGACCACTTCGCGGTCGCGGACATCGCCGCGCAGCGAGCCGCGGCCATCGAGTGGCTGCTGGCTCGGCCCGCGGGAGACGGCCCAGACTGGTCGGACACCAAGAAGGCGCTCGACGCCGAGATCGAGGCGCGGCTCGGATGACGTCGCTGTTCCTCGACACCGCCGTGTGGGTCTACGCGATAGGAGACGAGTACCCGCAACGCGGCGCCTGTCGCGAGCTCATCGCAGCGGCGCAGCACGGTGACGTCGAGCTCCACGCGAGTGTGGAGCTGGTCCAGGAGCTGGTGTTCCATCGGATGCGGCGCACCGACCGCGTCGACGCGGTGGCGGAGGGCCGCGCCGTCGCGCGCGCCTGCACGCTCCACCCCTTCGACGCCGAGGTCCTGGCCAAGGCGCTCGACCTCACCGCGACGACATCGATCGGCGGACGCGACGCCGTCCACGCGGCGACCGCACTGCTCGCGGGCTTCGACGCCGTCGTCTCACCCGATCGGGACTTCGGAGTGGTCGCAGGGCTCCGTCGGGTCGATCCGGCCGACGCGCTGGGCTGATCCGGGTGTCGCGTTGTACACCACGACCGGCGCTTCGGTGGCGATGCGGTCGTAGAGCCGCCGGGCGTCGGTGTTCGAACGCCTCGTCGTCCAGCGGACCACGTCGTGCCCCTCCTCGCGCGCGACGAGCCGCACCCCCTCGACCAGGGCGCGCGCGAGCCCGCGACGGCGGTACGCCCGATCGACGAACAGGTCGTCGATCCACACGCCAGTCGTCCCCGTGATGGGCCGCTCGAACACCCGATAGTTCGCGAGACCCGCCGGTAGGCCGTCCGCGAGCGCGACGAGGCCACGGGTCTGAGCCGCGGGCGACATCAGCCAACCCCAGACGGTGGCGAGGTGCTCGGGCCCGGCTTCACCGCCGCCCCCCATGCAGTAATCCGCGAACAGCCGATGCCATCCTTCGCGGTGCTCGACGGTGACCGCCACCACCGACGGCTGCGCGCTCATCAGGCGAGGGCCAGCCAGTCCACGGCGACGTCGGCGACGAGCACCGCGGGGCCGGCCAGCTCGACGTGGCCGTCGGGCAGGACCGTGACGCGCAGCACGCCGCCCGGCACCTGGACCCGCCACACGTCGGGGGCCCCCTCCCCGGCCCACGCACGCACGGCCAGCGCCGCGGCAACGGCCCCGGTGCCGCACGACTGCGTCTCCCCCACGCCCCGCTCGAACACGCGCATCGCGACGACCCCGATGCGCCGGCCGCCCTCCTCGCGCTCCCCCAGCGGCAGGACGAGCTCGACGTTCTGGCCCTCGGGGTTGGCCGGCGTCACGACGGGCGCCGCGGTGAGGTCGGCCCCGGCGAGCTCGTCGCCCGACGCGACCGCCAGCACGGCGTGCGGGTTCCCGACGTCGACCCGCAGGGCGGGCCGCGCCACGGGCAGGCCCCGCACGGTCACCTCGACGTCGCCGCCGGCCGCCCCGGCGGCGTCCCCGCCCGGCAGGAACCACCGCCCCATGTCGACCGCGTACCAGGGCTCGTCGTCCGGCCCCGCCTCACGCCGTACCCGCTTGACCCCGGCGCGCGTCCCGACGGCGAGCTCGGCCGCCGGGTCCCACAGACCCAGGCGCTCCAGCCACGCGGCGAACACCCGCACGCCGTTGCCGCACATCTGGGCGAGCGAGCCGTCGGCGTTGCGGTAGTCCATGAACCACGTCGCGGCGGGATCCTCCGCCAGGACGGCGGCGCCGTCGTCCAGCCGCGACGAGGCGACCAGCCGGATCACGCCGTCGCCGCCGATGCCGCCCCGGCGGTCCGCCAGGGCCCGGGCCAGGTCCGGCGTCAGTGCCAGGCCGTCGCGGCCGTCGAGGAGCACGAAGTCGTTCTTCGTGCCATGGCCCTTGACGGCGTGCAGCGGCGGGTTCACGTGCCGAGCCTACGGCTGGTCGGCGCACTCCCCGGGTCCGCCAGGGCACCCGCCCGAGCGCGCTCGACGAGGTCGCGGGCGTGGGCGACGAGGTCCGGGTCCTGGGCGTCGAGCCAGTGCACCCGCGGGTCGCGACCGAACCAGCCCATCTGCCGGCGGGCGAGGCGCCGGGTGGCCACGACCGTCTCGTCGTACGCCTGCCGCTCCGACAGCCGACCGGCGCGCAGCGCGAGCACCTGCGCGTAGCCCACGGCGCGCGCGGCGGTCCGCCCCAGGCCGCCGGCAGCGAGCAGCCGGTCGACCTCGTCGACCAGCCCGCCCGCCCACATCCGCGCCACCCGCCCGGCGACCCGCTCGTCGAGCACCGCGCGGTCGCAGTCGAGGCCGATCTGGATCGCCGGCACCTCGTAGACGTGCTCCGGCAAGGCCGACGAGTAGGGCCGGCCGGTGAGGGCGATCACCTCGAGCGCGCGGACGATGCGGCGGGCGTTGTGGGGTCCGATCCGCTCGGCGGCGACAGGGTCGCGGGCGGCCAGCTCGCCGTGCAGCGCCCGCGGCCCCTCGGCGTCGGCACGGGCCTCCAGCGCGGCGCGCAGCGCCGGGTCGGTGCCCGGGAAGTCCAGGTGGTCGAGCAGGGCGCGGACGTAGAGGCCCGATCCCCCGACGGCGACCGGCACGCGGCCGCGCGTGACGAGGTCCGCGAGCGCGGCGCGGCCCCAGTCCTGGTAGTCGGCCACGGTGGCGTCCTCGAGCGGGTCGAGCACGTCGAGCAGGTGGTGGGGCACGCCGCGCCGTTCCGCCACCGGCACCTTGGCCGTGCCGACGTCCATCCCCCGGTAGAGCTGCATCGCGTCGGTGTTGACCACCTCGCCGCCCAGGGCGAGCGCCAGCTCGATGCCGAGGTCCGACTTGCCCGTCGCGGTGGGCCCGACGACGGCCACGACGAGCGCGGTCGACGAGGACTGGCCGCTCATCCGGCCGCCACCCAGGTGAGCACCGCGTGGGTCGCACCCGCGAGCACCTCCCGGTGCACCCGCCGCGCCACGACCTCGTCCGCCCCGAGTGCGCCGAGCAGCACCTGCCAGGGCCCCCACCCGGTGACCGCGAGCTCACCGGCGAGCACCCGGTCGAGGGACCCCAGGCGCGCCCGGGCGGCCGGCCCGGCGTCGGCGAGGTCGGCCACGACCTGCTCGTCGTACGCCGGCGCCCGCTCGTCGTCGGCCAGCGGGGCGTCCGGGCCGTGGCGGCCGGAGGCGGAGCCGACCACGACCATCGTCGTCGGGCCCTCGTCGGCCAGCTCGCGGCCGAGATCGCGCAGCTCGCCGCCGCGACCCGGCCTCGCCTCGGCCGGGCCCACCTCGACCACGTCGGCGGCCGCGACCCCATCGTGCGCCAGCAGGAGGAGCGCGGCCGAGGCCGAGATCCCCGCGACGGGCCCCGTCATGGTCGGAGCGGGCCGCTCGAGAGCGGGCGGCGGCCAGCCCACGAGCTCGTCGGGCACGCCCGCGGCGCCGAGCGAGGCGCGTGCCCACGGTCCGAGCCGCCGGTCCGACCGGCCCGGCGCGACGACCACGACCCTGCCCTCGTGCCGGGTGACGTCGCGGAGGGCCGTCAGGGCTGCCGCGCGCAGCGTCGCGCCGCGGTCGGCCACGCCGCCCGCACCCGGCACGAGCAGCGCGGTGTCCGGGATCAGCGCCGCGGCGACGAGCATGCCTGCAGGCTACGGCCCGGGGACCGGCGTGGGAGCCACCCACCGGTGCGCTGCGGGCGAACCGAGGACCACCCCCGCGGGATCGGTAGGTAGTCTCGGACCATGGCGTCGTTCGCCGACCGGGCGCGAGAGTGGTTCCGCCGCATCGGGCGGTCCGCCGAGCCTGCGGCCGAGGATGACCCCGACCTCCACGACTCCGTGGCCGCCCTCCTGGCGCGCGAGCTCGGGGTCGTCGAGCCCGCCGAGGACGTCCCCGTCGCGGTGACCCCGGCCCGCCTCGCCACGTGGATGAGCAACAACGGGTTCAGCTACTTCGTCGACAGCGACGGCGACCTGGGCGGGATGTGGCGCGGCCGCCTGTTCTACTTCTTCCTCTTCGGGGAGCACGCCGAGATCCTGCAGGTCCGCGGCCAGTGGCAGCGCGAGGTGACGATCGAGCGGATGAGCGAGATCCTCGACGTCTGCAACGAGTGGAACGCCGAGCGGATCTGGCCCAAGGCCTACGTCCGGGTGCGCGACAACGGCCGCGTCCACGTCGTCTCCGAGGTGGCCCTCGACCTGGAGCACGGCGCGACCGACGCCCAGCTCCACCAGGCGCTGTTCTGCGGCCTGTCGACCGGCAGCATGTTCTTCGACGCGCTCGACGAGCGGTACCCCGACCCCGTCGGGATCGCGCCATGAGCACACCGGGATGGCTGCTCCGGGCGCTGTCCGGGCTCCCCAACGCGGCCAAGGCTCCGCGCGTGGACGACGAGCCGCCGGCGCCCGTCACCCGCGCGCGCGTGGCGGACTACCTGCGCCGGCGCAGCTACCGGTTCGTGGTCGATGACGACGGCGACCTGACCGGCACGTGGGACGGCAACCGGTTCTGGTTCCTGCTGCTGGGCGACGGGCAGGAGATCGTGCAGGTCCGCGGGCGCTGGCACCGCACCCTGCCGCTGGACGCCCGCGCGTCGATCGCCCTGGTGATCAACGACTGGAACCGGGAGCGGATCTGGCCGAAGGCGTACCTGCGCGAGGAGGAGGGCATGCTCGCCGTGTACGCCGAGACGTCCGCCGACCTCGAGGCCGGCGCAAACGACGCGCAGCTGGCGCAGATCCTCTCGTGCGGGCTGGGCACCGGCGTGCAGATGTTCCTGTCGTTCGAGTCGACCCTGCCGGCGGTCGACGAGCCCGAGCAGCCGGACGTGCCGGACAACTGAGGTCACAGGCCGCCGAGGACCTGCCCCAGCAGGATCTTGACGATCATGGCGGCCGGGTACACGAGCGCGTACCCGAGGGCGACGCGCGAGTCGTGCCCGGTGCGGCCGTTGGCGAAGGCGAGCACCGCCGGCTGCGTCTGCGTGCCGCCGATGACGCCGGACAGCTGCGTGCCCCCCATGCCGAACACCCGCCGCATCACCTGGTAGAGGCCGATCGCCACCACCGTGGTGACGACGACGCCGAGCACGAGGATCCGCAGCCACTCCCCGGAGGCGAACGCGACGCCGATCTGCGAGCCGGCGCGCGAACCCGCCTGCGCCAGGAAGATCAGCAGCCCGAGCTCGGAGATCGCCTGTGCCGCCGTGAAGGGCATCGCGGTGACGACCGACCCGACGCGGCCGATGCGGCCGAGGACGAGGCCCAGCACGAGCGTGCCCGCCGCCGAGCCGATGGAGAACACCCGCCCGGGGACCGGGAACGCCACGACGCCGAGCAGGATCCCCAGCGTCATGCCGACCCCGAGCACGATCGGCGTGATGTCCGACATGCCGCGCGCCGAGTCGCCGAAGAACCCCGACACCTCGGTCATCCGGCCGCGCGGCGCGATGACGCGGACGCGGTCGCCGAGCTGGAGCATCACGTCGTCGGACGCGACCACGTCCACGTCGCCGCGGCGGACGCGGCTCGCCGTGGCCCCGAACCGCTGCGCCAGGCCGAGCTCCCCGATCGTCTTGCCCGCGACCCGGGGCGACGAGACCGTGACGCGGCGCATGTCGAGGTAGGCGCGGTCCAGGTCGAGGTGGTGCGACGAGGCGTGCCCGAGCTCGCGCGTGACCTCCTCGACCTCGTTCGCGGGGCCGATGACGAGGACGAGGTCGTCGGGCAGGAGGGTGTCCCGGTCGTCCGCCGTGAGGATGGGCGAGGTCTCGCCGTGCCGCACGCGGGAGAACGTGATGCGCTGCCCGTGCAGCTCCTCGAGCTCGCGCACGCTGGGCGCCGAGTCGACCTCCACCCGGATCGTGCGGTTGACGAGCGGCGGCGGCGTGTCGGCGTCCTGGGCACGGTGGCGGAGCGCCAGCTGGACCGTCGCGAGCATGCCGACGACACCGAAGAGGTACGTCACGGCGTAGCCGACGGTCGGCGTCGTCGGGTCGCCGGCGGCCTGCTGGGCGGCGGCCAGCGCCGGGGTGTTCGTCAGGGCGCCGGCGAACGCGCCCGCGACGGTCGGGGCGTCGAGCCGCAGCACGTGCCCGAGGCCCACCGCGACGAGCGCGCCGACGACGACCACGCCCACCATCGCCAGGATCGGGCCCAGGCTGCGGCGTAGCGACGCGAAGAACGTCGCGCCCGAGACGATGCCGACCGTGAACGTGAACAGCGTCAGCCCGAGCGTGCCGAGCGCCTCGGTGATCTGCAGGTTGATGCCGTAGCGCGCCGCCCACGCCGAGAGGGCGATCGCGAGGAAGAGCACGCCGGCGGCGCCCAGGCCGACGCCCTTGACCGTGAGCCGACCCACCGCCGAGCCGAGCCCGACGACGACGAACAGCAGCAGGACGGGCTGGCCGGCGAGGAACGACAGCACCTGGGGCATCGATGCTCCACGGAGGGGCGGCGCGGATCTGTGCCGCCATGACAGCACCGGCGCGCCGCCGCCCCGGGGGCCGAAGGGCCCGCCCGCCACGCCGTCCAGGTCGGCGACCAGCCTCCGACCCTGCCCGACGGGACCGAAGACCCGCGCCCACGCTCCCGCGCACACGGCAGCCGGTGTCGATCCCGGCTGTCCGGACTGCCGGGCTGGGGTCCGGCCGCCGTGCTCGCCGAAGGCCTCAGCGGGTCGGCGCGCCGACCGCCGGGATCCCGAGAGCGACCGGACCGGCGGCCGGGCCGCCGTGGTCGTGCGTGTGCTCGTCGTGCCCGCGTGCCGCCCACGCGTCGCCGGCGCGGGTGCGGCGGACGACGAAGGAGCCGCCGCCGGTCGCCCCGTCGGCGACGAGGAAGTGCGGCGCGGCGTGCGTGACGTCGACCCGGACGAGGTCACCGGGCCGCGGCAGCTCGTCGGGTGCCGCGCCGGCCGGGACCGCGAAGTGGACCAGGCGGTTGTCGGCCGCCCGTCCGGACAGGCGGGCGGTGGCGCCGTCCTTGCGCCCCTCGCCCTCGGCGACCAGCACCTCGACGGTGCGGCCCACCTGCGCCCGGTTCTCCTCGAGCGAGATCCGCTCCTGCAGCTCGATCAGGCGCTCGTAGCGCTCCTGGACCACCGCCTTCGGCACCCGGTCCGCCAGCGTGGCCGCCGGCGTGCCCGGGCGCGGCGAGTACTGGAACGTGAAGGCGCTGGCGAACCGCGACTGCTCGACGACCCGCAGCGTGTCCGCGAAGTCCTCCTCGGTCTCGCCGGGGAAGCCGACGATGACGTCGGTGGTGATCGCCGCGTCCGGCATCGCGGCGCGCACGCGGTCGAGGATGCCGAGGAACCTCTCGCTGCGGTACGAGCGGCGCATCGCCCGCAGCACCCGGTCCGAGCCCGACTGCAGCGGCATGTGCAGCGCCGGCATGACGGCCGGGTTCTGCGCCATCGCGGCGATGACGTCGTCGGTGAACGCGGCGGGGTGCGGGCTGGTGAACCTCACGCGCTCGAGGCCGTCGATCGCCCCGACCGCCCGCAGCAGGCTGGCGAAGGCCCCGCGGTCACCGAACTCGACGCCGTAGGAGTTGACGTTCTGACCGAGCAGGGTGACCTCGATGGCACCCGTGGCCACGAGGGCCTCGACCTCGGCGAGGATCTCCCCCGGCCGGCGGTCCCGCTCCTTGCCCCGCAGCGACGGGACGATGCAGAACGTGCACGTGTTGTTGCAGCCCACGCTGATGGACACCCAGCCGGCGTAGACCGACTCTCGGTGCGTCGGCAGCGTCGAGGGGAACACCTGCAGCGACTCAGCGATCTCCACCTGGGCACGGGCGTTGTGGCGGGCGCGCTCGAGCAGCACGGGCAGCACGTCGAGGTTGTGCGTGCCGAAGACCACGTCGACCCACGGCGCCTTCTCGACGATGCCCGCGCGGTCCTTCTGCGCCAGGCAGCCGCCCACGGCGATCTGCAGGCCGGGCCGGGCACGCTTCGCGGCCGCCAGGCGCCCGAGCGTCCCGTACAGGCGCTCGGCGGCGTTCTCCCGCACGGCGCACGTGTTGATGACGATGACGTCGGCGTCCTCCGCCACCACCTCGTCGGGCCCCGCCGCGACGTAGCCGGCCGCGTCGAGCAGCCCGGCCATGTGCTCGGAGTCGTGGACGTTCATCTGGCAGCCGAGCGTCTTGACCAGGTAGGTGCGTGGGCCCCCGCCGTCCGGCCCGGGAGCGGCGGGGACGACGAGCGGCGCGGTCGGCTGTGCGGACATCGCCGTCAAGCGTACGTTGCGCCCCGCGCGTCCCCGCCGCCGGCTCCGCCCGTGGGCGGCGGCAGTGGCGCGTCTCAGCCGGCGGTGGCGCTCGCCCGCAGCTCGCGCACCACGGTCACCTTGATCTCGCCCGGGTACGTGAGGTCCTGCTCGATGTGCCGCGCGATCGCCGTCGCCAGGCCGGGCAGCGCGGCGTCGTCGACCTCGTTCGGCTCGACGACCACCCGCACCTCGTGCCCGGCCGACATCGCCAGCGCCCGCCGCACGCCCGGGTGCTCGGCGACGAGCGCCTCGAGCTTGTCGATGCGCTCGACGTACTGGTCGAGCTCTTCGCGACGGGCGCCGGGACGCGCGGCGGAGATCGCGTCGGACGCCTGGACCAGCACCGCCTCGACCGTCTCGGCGGGCACCTCGTCGTGGTGGGAGGCGATCGCGTTGACCACCGCGGCCGACTCCCCGCACCGGCGCGCCAGCTCGGCACCCAGCGCGGCATGCGTCCCCTGCTGCTCGGCGGTCAGCGCCTTGCCGATGTCGTGCAGCAGCGCCCCGCGCTTCGTCACGTCCACGTCGGCGCCGATCTCCGCCGCGATCGCGCCGGCGACGAGCGAGGTCTCGACGAGGTGCTCCAGCACGTTCTGCCCGTACGACGTCCGCAGCCGCAGCCGTCCGAGCGTGTGGACGAGGTCGGGGTGCAGTCCCCGCACGCCGGCCCGCTCGGCGGCATCGCCGCCGGCGGCCTCCGTGCGCTCCTCGACGGCGGCCAGCGCCTCCTTGTAGGCCGCCTCGATGCGCTGCGGCTGGATGCGGCCGTCCGCCATGAGCGCCTCGAGGGCGACCTGCGCCGCCTCCCGCCGCTCGGGGTCGAAGCACGAGAGCACCACCGCGTCCGGCGTCTCGTCCACGAGGACGTTGACGCCGGTCAGGGACTCGAAGGAGCGGATGTTGCGCCCCTCCTTGCCGATGATCCGGCCCTTCATCTCCTCCGACGGCAGCGGGACCACGGTGATGGCCGACTGGCTGCTGGTCGGCACCGCGAGCCGCTGCACCGCGGTGGCCACGATGCGACGCGCCCGGGCCTCGGCCGTGCGGCGGGCCTGGGCGTCCGCACGGCGCACCTGCGCCGCGGCGTCGTTGCGCGCCTCCGCGGTCATCCGCTCGACGAGCTGGGCTCGCGCCTCCTCCGCCGACAGGCCGGCTACCGACTCGAGCTCGGCCCGGGCCTTCGCCTCCGCCTCGGCCAGCGTCCGGGCCGCCGAGCGCTCCGCATCGGCGACGACCCGCCCGGCGCTCCGTTCCGCGGCGACGAGCGCGTCGACGCGCTCGCGCGTCCGGCGCTCCAGCGACTCGAGCTCGCCGCGGTCCTGGGCCAGCACCTGCTCCCGCTCCTCGAGCCGCTGCTCGCGGCGCTCGGCGTCGGCCAGCTTGGTGCGCGTCTCCTCCTTGATGGTGGCGACGTCCTCGGTGGCCCGGCGGCGCACCGCCTCGGCCTCGCGACGAGCGAGCTGGACCAGCACGAGCGCGACCAGGCAGGCGCCGAGCAGCCCGACGATCGTGAGCACGGGCGCCCAGTTCATCAACACCTCCAGACGCCCGGCCGGGCAGACCTCCGCCCATTGTGGCCCTCCCGGGGATGCCGACGGGGTGCCACGCCCGTGACGGCACCTCCCGCACCTTTCCGGCGCACGGGTTCACTCGTCCGAGCGGTCGTCCCACCCGACGCCGACGACCTCGGCGTCGTCCGGTTCACCCTCTCGGCCCAGCGTCTCTCGGACCAGGCGGGCGACGAGCCCCGGCGCGTACCCCCGGCGTCCGAGCGCGGCCAGGGTGCGGCGCTGCCGCGTCGCCGCGTCGAGCCCACGGGTGGACGCCAGCTTCCGCTCCACGAGCCGGCGGGCCGCCTCGACCTCGGCGTCGTCCCCCACCTGCTCCAGCGCCTCGGCGGCGGTCGCGTCGTCCACGCCGCGGCGTCGCAGCTCGACCGCCAGGGCGCGCCGGGACAGGCCGCGCTCCGCGTGCCGGGTTCGCACGAGCATCTCGGCGTACGCCGCGTCGTCGATGAGTCCGACGTCGGTGAACCGGTCCAGCAGGCGGGTCGCCACCGCCTCGGGCACGTCGCGCGTCGCCAGCGCCTCCGCCAGCTGCGCGCGGCTGCGCGGCGCGCCCGTGAGCAGGCGCAGCAGGATCGCCCGTGCGACCTCCTCCGCGTCCGGCTCGGGGTCGATCGCGGCCGGACCGGTGGGCGGCGGTTCGGAGGCGGGTGAGCGGAGCCGCCCCTGACCGGCGCCGCTCACCCCGTCCTCCTCGCTGTCCTCACCGACACGCCACCCCCGGCGGCTGCGTCACGGCCGGGCACGGATCAGAAGTTGACCGGCGCGTCGTCGGCCGGCCTGTCGACCTTCGCGCCGATGCCGAGTTTCTCCTTGATCTTCTTGTCCAGCTCGTCGGCCAGGTCGGGGTTGTCCCGCAGGAACGACCGGGCGTTCTCCTTGCCCTGGCCGAGCTGGTCGCCCTCGTACGTGAACCACGCCCCGGACTTGCGGATGAACCCGTGCTCGACGCCCATGTCGATGAGGCTGCCCTCACGCGAGATGCCGACGCCGTACAGGATGTCGAACTCCGCCTGCTTGAAGGGCGGCGCCATCTTGTTCTTCACGACCTTGACCCGCGTACGGTTGCCGACCGCCTCCTGGCCCTCCTTGAGGGTCTCGATGCGGCGGATGTCGAGGCGCACCGACGCGTAGAACTTCAGCGCCTTGCCGCCGGTGGTCGTCTCCGGCGAGCCGAAGAACACGCCGATCTTCTCCCGGAGCTGGTTGATGAAGATGGCGGTGGTGCCCGAGGAGTTGAGCGCGCCGGTGATCTTGCGGAGCGCCTGGGACATGAGGCGGGCCTGCAGCCCGACGTGGTTGTCCCCCATCTCGCCCTCGATCTCCGCCTTCGGCACCAGGGCGGCCACCGAGTCGACGACGACGATGTCGATCGCGCCGGACCGGATGAGCATGTCCATGATCTCGAGCGCCTGCTCGCCGGTGTCCGGCTGGGACACCAGCAGCGCGTCGGTGTCGACGCCGAGCTTCTTGGCGTACTCGGGGTCCAGGGCGTGCTCGGCATCGATGAACGCCGCGATGCCACCGGCGCGCTGGGCGTTGGCCACCGCGTGGAGCGCGACCGTCGTCTTGCCGCTCGACTCCGGCCCGTAGATCTCGATGACGCGGCCGCGCGGCAGGCCTCCGATGCCGAGCGCGACGTCGAGGGCGATCGACCCGGTGGGGATGACCTCGACGGGGGCACGCCCCTCGTCGCCGAGGCGCATGATCGAGCCCTTGCCGAACTGACGGTCGATCTGGCTCAACGCGGCCTCGAGGGCCTTCGCGCGATCCTGGGGTGCTGCGGGCATGGTTCCCTCGTTCGTCTCGAGCAGCGTGCGCGCTGCGCCGGCTGGGGCTGGTCTTCTCGTCGTGGGCGACCGTATGTCCGACCACCGACACGACCGCTCGCCTCCCGCGGCGGGTGCGCCGTGGCGCTCCCGGGACGGGCTGTGGGCGGTTGGTCGCCCGCGGGCCACAGTAGGCCGAACACGTGTTCGACGCACGCTTCGTGCCGGGCGTGTCGCGTCCCGGTTCAGGCCGCCGACGAGACGACGGCCGACTCCCCCGGCGCCAGCAGGACGACCTCGCACCCCGGGGCCTCGTGCCGGGCGGCGTGCAGGAAGGCCGGACCCGCCCGGTCCATCCAGCCCGGCGGCAGGCGCCGCGACACCGGCGCGTGCAGGGTGCCCCAGTGCACCGGGATCGCCGCGCGCGCACCGACGAGGTGGCACGCCCGCGCGGCCTCCACCGGGTCGAGGTGCCCACCGGACAGCCGGGGGCCCCACCCGCCGACCGGCACCAGCGCGAGGTCCACCCGCCCGTCCAGCAGGTCGGGGACGGCGGCCATCGCGGGGTGGGGGCCGGTGTCGCCGGCGAACCAGATCCGCAGGTCGCCGGCGCGCACGACGAAGCCGCAGGCGGCGTTCGGACGGCGCCGCATCGGCCGGTCGCCGTGCACCGCCGGGATCGCCCGCACCTGCACCGCGCGCGTGTGACGGGCGGTCGGCACGGTCCACCAGGTGCCTTCCGGCAGCGCGACGCCACCCGGGATGCCGTGCCCGCGCAGCCAGTGCGCGTTCGCCGGTGCCGCGACCACGGGCGTGCTCCCGAGCAGCTCGAGCGAGCCGATCTCCGCATGGTCGTAGTGCAGGTGGGAGATCAGCACCGCGTCCGGGTCGCGCCAGGACCGCGGGTCCGGCGCCGCGCCCCGGCGCCGCAGCAGCCCGGCGTGCTCGCGCAGCAGCGGGTCGGTGAGCAGCCGGGCACCGGCCACGTCGAGGACCACGCTCGCGTGCCCGAGCCACGTCACGCGTCCGTCGGTCATGGTGACGGCGCCCTGTCACGGCTGTCGCCAGGCCGCCGGGAGCGGTCCGGCGTGCCCTCGTCCTGCGCCCGGTCGTGCCGCGTCGGTTGCCCCGGCGCCTGCTCGCCGTGCGTCTGCGCGGCGCCCGCCGCGCCCTCGGCCCGGAGCTCCGCGGCACGCAGCCAGGCCAGCAGGCACTCGTGCACCGCCTCGGCGCCCACCAGCAGGGGCCGGCCGGCGACGGGTTCGCGCGCGTCGTCGGGCACCTGCCAGGCGGACGGGTGCAGCAGGAACGCCCAGCTCTGGTCGCCGCCCAGGCCGCCGTGCGAGCCGACCTGCCCCTCGAAGGCGTGCACCTGCCCCTCCGGTGTCACCGCGGAGACCACCAGCAGGTCCCCCGCGTCGGGCAGGCGCGCGGCGCGGGCGAGGTCCGCCGCCGCCCGCGGCCCGTGGCCGGCGAGGGGGTCGTCGCCCTCCACGGGCTCGTCGCGCTCCAGCGTCCGCACGCCGCGCGGGCCGACGACGACGAGACCGCGGTCGGCGGTGTCGAGGACGACGAGGCCGACGCCCGGCGTCGCGGCGAGCCCCGCGACGAGCCCCGGGTACAGCGCCTGGAGGTCCTCGAGCACCGGCCGGCGCGCCAGCCGCGGGAACCAGACCAGCGCCAGGTTCCCCGAGGCGGCGACGACGACCTCCGGCGGGCCGTCGGACTCGGCCGCCCGTTCGTCGTGCGCCCGGTCGTCACGGCCTCGCTCCGCCCGGCCGGTGCCCGCCCGCCGGAGCCTCGCCGACGACCGGCCGAAGAGGCTTGTGAGCAGCGCGTCCAGCTGTCCGAAGTCCTCCCCGCCACCGCTCGCGAGGCCTGCGGCGTCTGGCGCCGCCATGAGGTCGCGGACGACGTCGAGCAGGCTCGCACCCGCCACCTGCGAGAACGGTGCGCCCAGGGTCTGGCCGTGGTCGGAGAGGACGACGACCTCGTACTCGCGCGGTGCCCACGGCAGCACGCGCTCCAGCGTGCCGAGCACACCGTCGAGCCCCTCGAGCGCGCGCAGCGACTCCGGCCGGGTCGGCCCGGCGTGGTGCGCGATCTCGTCGTAGTCGACGAGCGCGACGAAGACCACCGGCGCCCCCTGCTCGAGCGACGCCGCGACGATCGACGTCGACAGGTCGCGCAGGAGGACGTTGGTCAGCGCGCGCAGCGGGACGTACCAGCCGCCGCGGCGGATGCGCGGCGTCACGCCGTGCTCACGCTGCCGCCGCGCCTGGTACAGCTCCTTGACCATCTCGCCGATCGTGACGGTCAGCGCCCTGACCAGCACGAAGGGGTCCGCGAAGAACCTCAGGTACCCGGCGCCCGGCCCGACCCCCCGGCGCGGACCCCGGCTCATGACGAGGTAGGCGGTGCTCGCGTCGCCCGAGAGCATCGTGCCCACCGCGACGCCGCCGCCGGACAGGAGCCCGTCACCGGTCGTCGTGCGCTCCTCGATGAGCGCCGCATCGGCCGGCCGGTTGGCGACGACGATCCGCGCGAGGTCACGGTCCCACCATCGGAACGCCGGCACGCGCGAGGAGTCGCCGTGCAGGAGCCCGGCCTGGCTCGCCGGCGTCGTCGCGGGCACCCGCGCCCACCAGGGCTCGACCGTGTGGGACCCGCTCGTCAGCCAGCGGTCCATCGTCGGGACGAGCCCGGCGGCCCGCGCCAGGTCGAGGACGGGCGCCGACACCCCGTCGAGCTGCACGACGAGCACGCCCGGGGGCCGGCCGGGCGCGCCCGCGTCCCGGCCCTCCGCCAGCGCCCGGCGCCGCGCGCGGCGCAGCGTGGCCTCGACGACGTAGCCGTTGCCCGGCGCCGCCCAGACCCACCGCCCGACGGCCATGACGACCCCGGCGACGACGAGCACCCAGACGACCGCCCAGGGGGTGCTCAGCTCGACGCCGGGCAGGAACCGCAGCGCCGCCCAGGCGACGAGCAGCTGGCCCGCCAGGCCGGCCACGAGCGCGCCGCCGGCACCGCCGAGCCGCGCGACGAGCCGCAGCCCGGGGGCGAGCAGGAGCGCGCCGGCCGCGACGATCGCACCGGCCAGGAGCACCGGCCACCAGGTGCGCACGGTGACACCGCCGACGACGCCGATCGCCACGGACAGCCCGAGCGTCGTCGCGACGAGGGACCAGCCGGCCTCCGCGAGGTCGGCCCGGGTGGGCCATCGCCGCCGTGCCACGGGCGGCGGGCCGGCGCTCACGCCCGTGCGCGCCGCGGCGGGGCCGTGCGGCGCGGGTTGGCGCCCCAACGTCGGGAGTCGGGGATCTCGAGCTCGTCGCAGAGGGCGTGCCACACGTCGCGCGGGTCGACGTTGTCCGCGAGGGCCGCCTCGGCGGTGCGGTCCTCGAGCGAGCCGAGGCGCAGCGACGTGGCCAGGACCCGGCCGTGGGCACGGCCGAGCACCTCGTCGACCAGTCCCCAGAACTCGCTGTACCGCACGGCACCAGCCTGCCACCCCGCGGCGACAGCACCGACCCGAGGCGGCGGCCATGGGGCGCGCCACGTGTCGGCGGTGGCGGCGATGATGGGCGGGTGGCCCTCGACCGGTTCTCCGAGCCCACCCGCGCCTGGTTCGCGGGTGCGTTCGACGAGCCCACCGCGGCGCAGCGCGGGGCGTGGGACGCGATCGCCGGCGGTGACCACGCGCTCGTCGTCGCGCCCACCGGCTCCGGCAAGACCCTCGCGGCCTTCCTCTGGGCGCTCGACCGGTTGCTGACGGAGCCGGCACCGGCGGACCCGCTCGAGCGGTGCCGGGTCCTCTACGTCTCGCCGCTCAAGGCGCTGGCGGTCGACGTGGAACGCAACCTGCGCTCCCCGCTGGTCGGCATCCGGCAGGCGGCGCAGCGGCTCGGCCGCGCTCTCCCGCCGGTCGAGGTGGGCATGCGCACCGGGGACACGCCGCCGGAGGAGCGCCGGGCGTTCGGGCGGACGCCGCCGGACATCCTCATCACCACCCCGGAGTCGCTGTACCTGGTGCTGACCTCGTCCGCGCGCGCCGGGCTCGTGGGCGTGCGGACGGTGATCGTCGACGAGATCCATGCCGTCGCCGGCACCAAGCGGGGCGCCCACCTGGCGCTGTCGCTCGAGCGCCTGGACGCGATGCTCGAGCGGTCCGGCGGGCCCGGGCCGGCGCAGCGCATCGGGCTGTCCGCGACGGTCCGCCCGGTGGACGCCGTCGCGGCGTTCCTGTCCGGCAGCCGGCCGCTCGACGACGGCGGGCGGCGCGTCGTCGTCGTGCAGCCACCGGCGGACAAGCGGATCCAGGTGGACGTCGTGGTGCCCGTGCCCGACCTCACGGAGCCGGGGACCGTCGGGCCGGTCGGCGAGCCCGACGACAGCGGCTACGTCACCACGGCCAAGCCCTCGGTGTGGCCGCACGTCGAGGAGCGCGTGGTCGACCTGGTCGCGGCGCACCGCTCGACGCTCGTCTTCACCAACGCCCGGCGCGGCGCCGAGCGGCTGACGAGCCGCATCAACGAGGTGTGGGCGGCGCGCAACGGGCTGGACGTGCCGGACGTCGGCGCCGCACAACCGGCGCAGGCCCCCGGGGAGTCGGGCACGTCGGCCGGTGTCGACACCCGCCACGCCGCCACGATCCTCGCTCGCGCGCACCACGGGTCGATGAGCCGGGCGGAGCGGACCCGCACCGAGTCCGAGCTCAAGGCCGGGCTGCTGCCCGCCGTCGTCGCGACGTCGTCGCTCGAGCTGGGCATCGACATGGGCGCCGTCGACCTCGTCGTCCAGGTCGGCGCGCCGCCCTCGGTGGCCAGCGGGCTGCAGCGCATCGGCCGTGCCGGCCACCAGGTCGGGGCGGTGAGCCACGGCATCGTCTTCCCGACCTTCCGCGGCGAGCTCGTGCCGGCCGCGGTCACCGCGCAGCGGATGCGCGAGGGGGCGCTCGAGGCCCTCGTCGTCCCGGCGAACCCGCTCGACGTGCTGGCGCAGCAGGTCGTGGCGATGGTCGCCGTCGACGACTGGTCGGTGCCCGACCTGGCTGCGACCGTGCGGCGCGCGGCGCCGTTCGCGGGGCTCGGCGCCGCCACCTTCCACGCCGTCCTCGACATGCTGGCGGGCCGCTATCCCAGCGAGGAGTTCGGCGAGCTGCGCCCGCGTCTGGTGTGGGACCGGGTCCAGGACACCCTGACCGCCCGGCCGGGCGCGCTGCGGCTGGCGGTGACCTCCGGCGGCACCATCCCGGACCGGGGGCTGTACGGGGTCTTCCTCGCCGACGGGTCCGTCGACGCCGGCGTGCCGGTCGACCCGGAACGGAGCGGCGGGCGGGTCCGCGGCGGCAAGCGGGTCGGCGAGCTCGACGAGGAGATGGTCTACGAGTCGCGGGTCGGCGACACGTTCACGCTGGGTTCGTCGACGTGGCGGATCCGCGAGATCACGCCGGACCGGGTGGTCGTCACGCCCGCGCCGGGGCTGCCGGGGCGGCTGCCGTTCTGGAAGGGCGACGCGGTCGGCCGGCCCGCCGAGCTGGGCAGGGCGATGGGCGCATGGGTGCGCGAGCTCATGACGCTCCCCGAGCCGGCGGCGCGCGAGCGGGTCACCGCCACCGGCCTCGACGAGTGGGCCACGGACAACCTCCTCGCCTACCTGCGCGAGCAGCGCGAGGCGACGGGCGAGGTGCCCACCGACACGGTGCTGGTCCTCGAACGGTTCCGGGACGAGCTGGGCGACTGGCGCGTGGTGCTGCACTCGCCGTACGGCGCGCGGGTCCACGCTCCGTGGGCGGTGGTGCTCGGCGCGCGGCTGCGGCAGCGGTACGGGGTCGACGCGGCGGTGATGCACGCCGACGACGGGATCGTGCTGCGGCTGCCGGACGTGCTGGAGTCCGCGCTCGACGACCCGGCGGACGGGCCCGCCGGCGACCCGCTGGTCGACATCGCCGACCTGCTGGTGGACGCCGACACGGTGCTCGACGAGGTGCGCACCGAGCTCGGCAGCTCCGCGATGTTCGCCGCGCGGTTCCGGGAGGCCGCGGGGCGCGCGCTGCTGCTGCCGCGCCGCCGCCCGGACCGCCGGCAGCCCCTGTGGCAGCAGCGGCAGCGCGCCGCCCAGCTGCTGCAGGTCGCGTCGCAGTACCCCGACTTCCCCATCCTGCTGGAGGCGGCCCGCGAGTGCCTGCAGGACGACTTCGACACCGCCGCCCTCGCCGGGCTGATGCGCGACGTCGCCGCGGGCCGCGTGCGCATCGTCGACGTCACCACGGCGCACCCGTCGCCGTTCGCCGCCTCGCTGCTGTTCGGCTACACGGCGCAGTTCCTCTACGACGGCGACGCGCCCCTCGCCGAGCGTCGCGCCGCCGCCCTCAGCCTCGACCCGACGCTGCTCGCGGAGCTGCTCGGCCAGGGCGGGCAGTCGCAGCTGGCCGACCTGCTGGACCCGAACGCGGTCGAACGGACCGAGGCGGAGCTGGGAGCGCTGGCGCCGGACCGGCAGGCGCGCTCGCTGGAGGAGCTCGCCGACGTGCTGCGCCGGCAGGGACCCCTGCCCGAGGCGGAGCTGGCGCGGCGGGTGACCGAGGAGCGCCGGGACGAGGCCGCGGCGTGGCTGGCGGAGCTCGAACGTGCGCGCCGGGCGATCCGGGTCCGCATCGGCGGGCTCGGTGCCGCCCACGCGGAGCAGTGGGCCGCCGTCGAGGACGCCGGCCGGCTGCGCGACGCGTTAGGGGTGGCCCTGCCGGTCGGGGTGCCGGAGGCGTTCACCGAGGTGGTCCCCGATCCCTTGGGCGACCTGCTGCGCCGGCATGCGCGCACGCACGGGCCTTTCCCCGCCGCGGCCGTCGCCGCGCGGTTCGGGCTCGGCATCGCCCTCGTGACGGAGGTGCTGGCGCGGCTCGTCGGCCGCGGGGTGCTGGTCCAGGGGCGGCTGCGACCGGACGTGCTCGGCGGCACCGGCGACGAGTACTGCGACGCGGACGTGCTGCGGATGCTGCGGCGCCGCTCCCTCGCCGCGCTGCGGGCGGAGGTCGAGCCGGTGCCGCCGCAGGCGCTGGGGGTGTTCCTGCCCGCGTGGCAGGGGGTGCGCCCGGCCCGCAGCGGGACGTCAGCCGGGCTGCGCGGCCTCGACGGTGTGGCGCGCGTCGTCGAGCAGCTGGCAGGAGCCGCGCTGCCCGCCTCGGCGCTGGAGACGTGGGTGCTGCCGTCGCGCGTCGCCGACTACTCCCCCGCGATGCTCGACGAGCTGACCGGCGCCGGCGAGGTGGTCTGGGCGGGGCACGCCGCCCTGGCCGGGCACGACGGGTTGGTCAGCCTCCACCCGGCGTCCGTCGCCGACCTGACGCTGCCTCCGCCCGCGGACGACGAACCCGGCGGTCCGCTGCGTCAGGCCGTGCTCGAGGCGCTGGCCGGTGGCGGGGCGTGGTTCCTGCCGGCGCTCACGGCCCGCGTGCAGGGCGCGGTGGACGACGACGCCCCGGTGACGCAGGGCCGCGTGCTGGACGAGCTGTGGGCGCTGGTGTGGGCCGGCCGGGTGACGAACGACGGCCTGGCACCGTTGCGGGCCTGGCTCGGCACGGGCACCACCGCCCATCGCACGCGCCCGACGACGCCACGCGGCCGGTCCCTGCGGCCCCGGCTCGGGCTGCGCGGCGTGGGCGCGCTGCCCTCGACAGCGGCCGCGCGACCCGGCTCGGCCGCCGACGCCGCCACGGGTCGCGGGGCCGGCCGGTGGTCGCTGCTGCCGACGCGCGAGCAGGACCCGACCCTCCTGGCGCACGCGACGGCGGCGCAGCTGCTGGACCGGCACGGGATCGTCACACGGGCGGTCGCGCCGTCCGAAGGGCTCGGCGGCCGGTTCGGGGACGTCTACCGGGTGCTGTCAGCCCTGGAGCAGGGCGGGCAGCTGCGCCGTGGCTACTTCGTCGAGCACCTCGGCGGGTCGCAGTTCGCGCTCCCGGGGGCCGTCGACCGGTTGCGGTCGGACGCCCAGGTCGTCGCGCGAGCCGTGGCACGGGCGGCCGACGCGGCCGCGGACGGGACGGTCGAGGACGGCACGGCGCGGCGGCGCCTCGAGGCGCCGAGCGGCACGGACGTCGCGCCGGGGGCCAGGCCGCTCGTCGTCGTGCTCGCGGCGTCCGACCCGGCCAACCCCTACGGCGCCGCGCTCGCGTGGCCGGATCCCTGGGTGCCGCCGGGCGAGCAGCCCCGGCACCGGCCGGGGAGGAAGGCGGGTGCGCTCGTCGTGCTCGTCGACGGCGCGCCCGCGCTGTACGTGGAGCGCGGCGGGCGCACCACGCTGACGTTCACGCCCGACCGGGCGGCGCTGGACGCGGCCGCCGACGCGCTGGGCGAGGCGGTGCGGGCGGGGCGGACCGGCAGGCTGACGATCGACAAGGTCGACGGCGTGCCGGTGCTGGGCGGCGCGCTGCACGGCACGCTGGGGACCGCCCTCGTCGCGGCGGGCTTCACGCCCACGCCGAGCGGCCTGCGGCTGAGGGGGCCGGCGTGACCGGCCCGGGTGGCGCCGGTGCCTGAGGGCGACATCCTGCGGCGCACCGCCGCCTCGCTCGACGGCGTCCTCGCGGGGCGGGAGCTGACCCGGGCCGAGCTGCGGTGGCCCTCGGCGGGCGGCGTCGACCTCGTCGGGCGCACCGTCCTCGGCACGCGCCCCTACGGCAAGCACCTGCTGACCCGGCTGGACGACGGCCGCACGCTGCGGACCCACCTGCGGATGGACGGGATGTGGCGGGTGCGCCGCACCGGGGCCCGGCAGGTGCCCATCGGCCGGCCGGAGGTGCGTGCCGTGCTGGCCAGCGACGTCGGCATCGCGGTCGGCGTGCTGCTGGGGATGCTCGACGTCGTCCGGACGCGCGACGAGCACACGCTCGTCGGCACGCTGGGGCCGGACCTGCTCGACGACACGTTCGACCCCGGCGACGGCCAGGCCACCGGGATCCCGCCGAGCCGCACCGGCGCGCTCGGCATCGACGCTCCCGGCGGCATGCCGCTGCTGGCGCCGGGGCCCGGGATCGACGAGGCACGGCAGCGCTGGGCGGCCCGAGGGGCGACGCCGGTCGCGGAGGTGCTCCTGGACCAGCACGTCGTGGCGGGGATCGGGACGATCTTCATGGCGGAGTCGCTCTTCGCCGAGCGCATCTGGCCGTGGACCCCGGCCGATCAGGTGACGGACCCGGCGAGGCTGCTGCGCACCGCCCGCCGGCTCATGTCCGAGGCGATCCGGCTGCGCACGCCGCCGGGACGCGTGCACGCCAGGGAAGGCCTGCGGTGCCCGCGCTGCGGCGGCCTGATCGCGCGCGGCCAGGCGCGCCGGCCACCCATGCAGCGACCCGTCTTCTGGTGCCCGCGCTGCCAGCCGGCGCCGCGCGGCTGACCGTCAGCCGACGGGAGCGAGCTCCGGGCGACGACCCCAGCCGTCGAACGCGAGGTCCGCCGGCACGGTGTCCGGGATCAGCAGGCCCTCGGCGACGGCGATCCGGTCGGCCGCCTCACGCAGCACCAGCGACATCGGCACGTCGAGCGCGTCGCAGATGCTCCAGAGGAGCTCGCTCGACGCTTCCTTCTGCCCGCGCTCGACCTCGGAGAGGTACCCGAGCGACACGCGGGCCGCGGACGACACCTCGCGGAGGGTCCGCCCCTGACGCTGCCGAGCGTCGCGCAGCACATCACCGATGTGGTGTCGTAGGACCACCATGTGGGCTCCCCCCTTCGTGTCACGAGCCGGGACCATGCCCGGCACACCCGTCCGTCCACTCGTCGCGACGGCGGCTCGCGCCTCCACCGGACGATGTCCACCGTACCGTGCGCCTGTGACACGTGCCCCGTCGCGGCGTCCCATCGGCCGGTTGACCATCACGGCGGGTTCAACGTGGCGGGGTGGCTTCCTGTTCCCCCACCGCGGCGAGCGCCAGCTCGAGCACCCCCTGGACGGTCGCGGCCCGCACCGCGACGCGGTCGCCGGCGATGCGCCACGAGGCGACGCGGGTCCCGGCAGAGGTGGCGACGGCGACGTGCACCGTGCCCGGCGCCCGGCCGTCCTGCGGGTCGGGTCCCGCCACTCCCGTCGTCGCCAGCCCGAGGTCCGCCCCCAGCCGTTCCCGCACTCCGGCCGCCATGGCCGCGGCGACGTCCGGGTCGACCGCGCCACGCACCGCGAGCAGCTGGTCGTCCACCCCCAGCAGCGCCGCCTTGAGGTCGGTCGCGTAGGCGACGACGCCGCCGCGCAGCACGCGTGAGGCACCCGGTACGTCGACGAGCCGGGCGCAGACCGCGCCGCCGGTGAGGGACTCCGCCACGGCGAGCGTCCAGCCGCGGTGCTCCAGCGCCGCCAGCAGGCGGGCCGCGACGCTCGTCGCGGCGTCGGCCGCCGGGACCGTCACCTCAGACGCCCGCCGGCCGGGCGGGGTCACCGGGCGCCGCCTCGTCGGCGGGACCCGGCGCCGCCCCGCCCGTGAGACCGGACGGCGCATCGCCGGCACCGGCCGCCGGCCCGAGGTCGCCGGCCTTGGCCCGCAGCGCCGCGGCCTCGCGCCACACGCGCACCGCGGTGCGCACGTAGTCCAGGCCGGTGACGACGGTGAGCAGCACCGCGACGACCATGAGCACCCACGCCACGGCCCGGACCCACCCCGGCAGGTGGCCCAGCGGCAGCAGGAACACGCCGATCGCGGCGGTCTGCAGCACCGTCTTGAGCTTGCCGCCCTTCGAGGCGGGCAGCACCAGGTAGCGCAGCAGGAAGAACCGCATGACGGTGATGCCGAGCTCGCGGACGAGGATGACGATCGTCACCCACCACGGCAGGTCGTCCAGGATCGACAGGCAGACCAGCGCGGCGCCCATGAGCAGCTTGTCCGCGATCGGGTCGAGGAGCTTGCCGAGGTCGGTGACGAGGTTGTTGCGGCGCGCGAGCCAGCCGTCGAACCGGTCGGTCGCCGCCGCGACGAGGAACAGCGCGAGCGCGACGAGCCGCAGCGCCACGCCCTGGCCGTGGTCCCACAGCAGCGCCACGACGAACACCGGCACCAGCACGATGCGCAGCACCGTCAGGACGTTCGCCGGGTTCCAGGCGGAGGGGGCTGCGTCGACCACGCCGCCAGCCTAGGGGCACGGCGAGCGCGTGCGGCCCCCGGCAGGCCGCCGCGGGGTCCGGGCCGACGGACGCTCCGCCGATGGTCCGAGGAATCGGCGGCGGGTCGCCACTATCCTCCGGGCGTGAGGCACGCGCGTTCCCGGCCGCGGCCGGTGCTGTCGGTGGTCGTCGCGACCGTCGTCGCCCTCGGGGCGGCCGGCGGCGCCGGGTACGCCGCGCACCGGGCGCTCGACGGAGGCGGGCCCGCGCTCGCCGGGAACGGGGTGCCTCTCCCGACGGCGACGACCACGCCGCCGGCTCCGGTCACGCCCAGCCCCACGCCGACGGCCGACCCGGACGCGAGCTTCACCATCGTGGCGGCCGGCGACTTCCTCATGCACGGTCCGGTCAACGCCGACGCGCGGACCACTGGCGGCGGCTACGACTACTCCGCCGAGCTGGCGCCGCTCGACCCCTGGATCCAGGGCGCAGACCTCGCGCTGTGCCACCTCGAGGTCCCGGTCGCCCCGCCGGGCACCGCGCCGAGCGGGTACCCGGTCTTCGCGGCTCCGCCGCAGATCATCCCGGCGATCAAGGCGCAGGGCTGGGACGGCTGCTCCACCGCGTCGAACCACTCGGTGGACCGCGGCTTCGCCGGCATCAAGGCCACGCTCGACGCCCTCGACGCGGCCGGGCTCGGGCACTCGGGCACGGCGCGCAGCGCCGCGGAGGAGCAGTCGCCCCAGCTGTACCGCCTGCAGCGCGGCGGGCAGACGATCACGGTCGCCGACATCGCCTCGACCTACGCCACCAACGGCATGCCGGTCGACGCCGACAAGCCGTGGTCGGTGGACCGCATCGACGTGGCGCGGATCGTGGCGCAGGCCACGGCCGCCCGGGCCGCCGGGGCCGACCTCGTCATCGCCACCGTGCACGCCGGCAACGAGTACCAGACCGCGCCGAACGCGCAGCAGCAGGAGGTCGACCAGCAGCTGGCGGACTCCGGCGTCATCGACCTGGTCATCGGGCACCACGTGCACGTGCCGCAGCCGATCGCCAAGCTCGCCGGCGGGCCTGGCGGCCAGGGCATGTGGGTGGCCTACGGGCTGGGCAACTACATCTCCAACCAGGACCAGAGCACGGTGGGGATCGCGCGCACCGACTCGGGGATCCTGCTGACGGTGCACGTCACGAGCCAGGGGGCCTTCCCCGCGCAGGGCCGCAAGGCCGGCCCGGCGCACGTCACGGGCATGGAGTGGACGCCGATCACCGTCGACCGGCTCGGCGGCCACAAGGTCTACGCGATGCCGGACATCCCCAACGGGACCGCGACGCTGTCCGCCGCGGAGGTCGCAGCGCGCACCGCGCGTGTCGCGGCGGCGGCCGGAACGGTCGCACCCGAGCGGACCACGCCGCTGACGCCGACCGGGCAGCCGCCGGTCGTCGTCCCCCGCGTCACGCCGACCGGCTGACGCACCGCCTCAGCGGTCGTTCCAGTCCTCGTCCGCGTCGTCGTGCCAGTCCTCGGCCACGTCGTCGTCCAGCGGCGGCTCGCCGCGCAGCAGGGCCAGCGTCCCGGCCAGGTCGTCGGGCTTGACGAGCACCTCGCGGGCCTTGGACCCCTCGGAGGGCCCGACGATCTCGCGCGACTCCAGCAGGTCCATGAGCCGGCCCGCCTTGGCGAACCCGACCCGCAGCTTGCGCTGCAGCATCGACGTCGAGCCGAACTGGGTGGTGATGACCAGCTCGGCCGCCTGCAGCAGCAGGTCGAGGTCGTCGCCGATGTCGTCGTCCACCTGCTTCTTGGCGGGCGCGACGGTGACGTCCGGCCGGTAGACCGGCTTCAGCTGGCCCTTGACGTGCGCCACGACCGCGTGGATCTCCGTCTCGGTGACCCAGGCGCCCTGGGTGCGCATCGGCTTGGCGGCACCCATCGGCAGGAACAGCGCGTCGCCCTGCCCGATGAGCTTCTCCGCACCCGGCTGGTCGAGCACGACGCGCGAGTCCGTCAGGGACGACGTGGCGAACGCCAGCCGCGACGGGATGTTCGCCTTGATGACGCCCGTCACCACGTCGACCGACGGCCGCTGCGTCGCCAGCACCAGGTGGATGCCCGCCGCGCGCGCCAGCTGCGTGATGCGCTGGATCGACGCCTCGACGTCCCGCGGGGCGACCATCATGAGGTCCGCCAGCTCGTCGACGACGACCAGCAGGTACGGGTACGGCGCGATCTTGCGCTCGGAGCCCGGCAGGGGCTTGACCTTGCCGGCGCGCACCGCGGCGTTGAAGTCGTCGACGTGCTTGAAGCCGAACATCGACAGGTCGTCGTACCGCGCGTCCATCTCGCGCACCACCCACTCGAGGGCCTCGGCGGCCTTCTTGGGGCTGGTGATGATCGGCGTGATGAGGTGCGGGATCCCCTCGTAGACCGTCAGCTCCACGCGCTTGGGGTCGACGAGGATCATCCGCACCTCGTCGGGCGTCGAGCGCATGAGCACCGACACGATCATCGAGTTGACGAAGCTCGACTTGCCGGAGCCGGTGGCGCCGGCGACCAGCAGGTGGGGCATCTTCGCGAGGTTCGCCACGACGTAGCCGCCCTCGACGTCCTTGCCGACGCCGACGACGAGCGGGTGCTCGCTGCGCTTGGCGGCGGCCGACCGCAGCACGTCGCCCAGGGCGACCGTCTCGCGGTCGGTGTTGGGGATCTCGATGCCGATGGCCGACTTGCCAGGGATGGGAGACAAGATCCGCACGTCCGCGCTGGCCACGGCATAGGCGATGTTGCGCGAGAGGGCCGTGACGCGCTCGACCTTGACGGCCTGACCGAGCTCGACCTCGTACCGCGTGACCGTCGGGCCGCGCGTGAAGCCGGTCACCTGGGCGTCGATCTCGAACTGCTCGAGGACGCTGGTCAGCGACTCGACGACGCGGTCGTTCGCGGCCGAGCGGACCTTGTGCGGCGCCCCCTTGGCGAGCATCTCCTCGTCGGGCAGCAGGTAGAGCACGTCACCGCCCAGCATGGGCTGCTCGCCGGCCGGGACGCGGCGCGTCGGCGGCGCCTCGATCCGGTGCGAGCCGGACACGACGGTGGTCGGCACGGTCTCCGCCGAGCGCGCCACGGCGAGCGCCTCGGCCGCGTCCGGCCCTGGCTCGCCGAACGCGGGCGTGACCTGGTGGGCCCGCTCGAACGCCTCGTCGCCGTCGTAGCCGTCGAGCCCGTCGTCGACACCCTCGGGCTGGTCGCCCCGGTGCCGCAGCCGGCCCAGCAGCCCGCGCCGCGCCTGCTGGGCGGGCGGCTCCGGGAGTGCCGTGTGGCCGGCGTTGATGACGAGCGGCCCGTCCTCGTCGTCCTCGGCCGCGCGGTGGCCGGACACCTTGTCCCACCCGGCCCGCAGCTTCGGGACGATCTGGTTGACGGGCGTCGCGGTGACGACGAGCAGCCCGAACACCGCGAGCAGCACGAGCAGCAGCACCGCGACGACGGGTGTCAGGGCGTGCGCCAGCGGGGTCCCGACGACGTAGCCGACGAGCCCGCCCGACGCGCGGAGCCGGTCCCAGGCGTCCGTCGCGGGCACGCCCGCGCCGACCTCCCAGATGGCGCACACGGCGACGGCCAGGGCCGACACACCGATCCCGATGCGCGACGACGCGGCGGAGTCCTCCGGGTGGCGCATGAGGCGGACCGACGCCCAGAGCAGCACGAGCGGCACGACGACGCCGACGCGCCCGACGAGCCCCGCGGTGGCGTCGTGGACGACGGAGCCTGCCGTGCCGGACAGCCCGAACCACTCCCGGGCCGCGACGACGACCGCGAGCGCGAGGAGGAAGAAGGCCAGCCCGTCCCGGCGGTGCGCCGGGTCGAGGTCGCGCGCCCCCCGCCCGACCCGCCGGGCGGTGCCGCCGACGAGGTGCGCCACGCCCATCCACGCCCCCCTGACCATCCGCACCGGCAGGGCGGGACGGCGCGGCGGCGGGGCGGACCGGGGTCGCGACGCCGGCGGACGGGAGCCCGAGCCGGCGCGTGCCTGGGTCCGCGCGGCGCCTGGGGAGGACGTACGCGTGGCCATGGTCCTCACGGTAGCCGGGGGGCGTGCCGCTGCCCGGTGAGCGCGGCGCGTGTCGGGGAGCGGCCCCACGTGGGCGCTGGCACCCCCACCCGGGGTGCATCTCCTCAGGATGGCGGCGCGCCTGCCGACACGCTGGCGTGAGCGACGAACGTTCAGGGGTGGGCCCTGCGCTGCGCGGGTTGGTCGAGACGGTGAAGGTCGTCGCGCCCACGACGACGTGCGGCGAGGTCGAGCGTTCGTTCCGGAACCGCTGGACGTCCACCTCGATCGTCGTCACCTCCCCGCAGCCGGGCGGCGACCCCGGCCTCGTCAGCCGGTCGCGGTTCCTCGCGACGATGGCCGGCCATCGCGGGTACGGCCGCCTCCAGTGGGACAGCCGGCCCATCGGCGACCTCGCCTCCTGGAAGCTCGCGGCCCTGCCGGCCTCGGCCACGCTCCCCCAGGCCGTCGCCCTGCTCGGCACGGACCAGGACGGCGACCACGACCTCGTCGTCGTGGACGAGCAGCGCGCGCCGCTCGGCATCATCCGGCCGCTGCGGCTGATGCAGGCGCTCGCGGACCTGGCCGTGCAGCAGGCCGCCACGGACGGGCTGACGGGCGGCGCGTCCCGCAGCCACTTCGTCGGGCTGCTGGCCGCGCGGCTGCTGGACATCGGCACGAGCGTCGGCGCCGTTGTCGTGGCCTACCTCGACCTCGACCGGCTCAAGGCCGTCAACGACGCGCTCGGCCACAGCTGGGGCGACGCGCTGCTGCGCTCCGTCGTGCGTCGCATCGGCAGCCGGCTGCGCGCCACCGACCTGCTCGGCAGGCTCGGCGGCGACGAGTTCGCGGTGGTCCGCTGCCTGCCGGCCTACGACGTCGCCGACGCCGAGCGGCTGGCTCTCGAGCTGGGCGAGGACCTGTGCGCGGCCGTCGCCGCGGAGGACCCGCGCCTGCCGAGCGCCGCCCACTCCACGGCCAGCGTCGGCCTCGCGGTGGCGCTGACGGCGGACACGTCGTCGGACGCGGTGCTGCACGCCGCCGACCAGGCGATGTACGTCGCGAAGGAGGCGGGCGGCAACCAGGCGTGCCTGGCCGGCGCGGAGGCGCCGCGGCCGCGCGCCTGGGCCGAGGGCCGGCACCTCGAGGTGGTCTACCAGCCGATCGTCGACCTGCGGGGCGGCGGGATCGTCGCGGTCGAGGCACTGCTGCGGCACCGCAACGCCGACGGCGGCCTCGACGGACCGGCGACCGCGCTGGACGACGCGGCGCGCGCGGGGATGACCCTCGACCTGGACCGCTGGGTGCTCGAGCGCTCGTGCCGCGACATGGTGGCGTGGCGCGACGAGCTGGGCGACGCCGCGCCCACGGCGGTGCACGTCAACCTCGCGGCGGACTCGCTCGCCCACCCCGACCTGGTGCAGTCGGTGCTCACCACGATCGACGCCAGCGGCCTGCCACGCGGCTGCGTGCGGCTGGAGCTGTCCGAGCGGGCCGGGGTGCCGGACCTGACGCGGGCGCTCGGCAGCCTCCACGAGATCGCGGCCGCCGGCGTCCGGATCGCCCTGGACGACCTCGGCGCGTCGCTCGACACGCTGCGGGTGCTCGACCGGCTGCCCATCGAGACGATCAAGCTGGACCGGAGCCTGGTGGTGGGCGCCGGCGCCCGCGAGCCCGTGGACACCGAGGTGCTCTCGCTCGTCGTGCGCCTGTCGCAGCGGTTCGGGCTCGAGATCGTCGGCGAGGGCGTCGAGCTGCCGCTCGACGAGATGACGCTGCGGTGCGCGGGCGTGGCGCTGGCGCAGGGCTTCCGCTACAGCCACCCGCTGCCGGCCGACGAGGTGGTGCCGATCATGCTGTCGACCACGGCGACCCCGCGGTCGATGCCCGGCGGCGCGCCTGAGGTGCCCCGGCCGCACGAGGAGGCCGTGCCGCTCCCGAAATGAGGCCCCGGCTAGGGCATCTGCCCGATGGCTGAGGAGGGCCTTACGAGCAGTGTCCTCGGTGTCATCGAGAAGCGGGCACCAGGGGGTAGCCAGATGTTCACCGACTTCACCACCGCCGAGACCCTCGCGCGGCACCGCGCCGCCGAGCTCCAGCGCCGCATCGACCTGCAGCGCCGACGCGCGCAGCAGACCGCGCCGCGGCACCACGACGAGCGTGCCGTCGGCCGCGTGCTCGGCACGCTGCACCTCGCGCGGCAGCGCCACGCCAGCACCGTCCGCTGACGCGTCCCGTCGGCCCGGTCACCGGGCCGGCGGCCGTCAGGCCTCGACGACCACCGGGATGATCATCGGCCGGCGGCCCAGCCGCGACGCCACCCAGCGGCCGACGACCCGACGCACCACCTGCTGCAGCTGGTGGGTGTCCGTGGTGCCGCCGGCCACCGCCGCCTCGAGGGCGCTCGTCAGCTCGGGCATCACCTCGTCGAAGACCTCGTCCTCCTCGGCGACGCCGCGGGCGTGGATCTGGGGCCCGGCCAGCACCTTGCCGTCGGCCGACGAGACGACGGCGAAGATCGACACGAACCCCTCGTCGCCGAGGATGCGGCGGTCCTTGAGCTCCGCCTCGGTCACCCCACCGACGCTCGAGCCGTCGACGTACACGTAGCCGCACGGCACGGCGCCGACGATCGAGGCCTTGCCGTCGACGAGGTCGACCACGACGCCGTCCTCGGCGAGCATCACCCGCTCCGGCGGCACGCCGGTCCGCACGGCGAGCGCGCCGTTGGCGACGAGGTGACGCACCTCGCCGTGCACCGGCATGACGTTGCGCGGCCGCAGCACGTTGTAGACGTAGACCAGCTCGCCGGCCGACGCGTGGCCACTGACGTGCACCTTCGCGTTGCCGGAGTGCACCACGCGCGCCCCGAGCCTGGTCAGGCCGTTGATGACGCGGAACACGGCGTTCTCGTTCCCCGGGATGAGCGACGACGCGAGGATGACGGTGTCCCCGGGGCCGACCTTGATCTTGTGGTCGTTGTTCGCGATGCGCGAGAGGGCCGCCATCGGCTCGCCCTGCGAGCCGGTGCACATGAGCACCACCTCGTCGTCGGGCAGCGTGCCGGCCTCCTTCTGGTCGACCAGCACGCCCTCGGGGACCCGCAGGTACCCCAGCTCCGCGGCGATCGCCATGTTCCGCACCATCGAGCGTCCGACGAAGGCGACCTTCCGCTCGTGGAGCTCGGCGGCGTCGAGCACCTGCTGCACGCGGTGGACGTGCGAGGCGAACGACGCCACGACGATCCGCTTCGCCGACTCGGCGAACACCCGGTCCAGCACGGGGCCGATCTCGCGCTCACCGGCGACGAAGCCCGGCACCTCGGCGTTGGTCGAGTCGACCATGAAGAGGTCGACGCCCTCCTCGCCGAGCCGGGCGAAGGCCCGCAGGTCCGTGATGCGCCCGTCGAGCGGCAGCTGGTCCATCTTGAAGTCGCCCGTGTCGAGCACGGTCCCGGCGGGGGTCCGGACCGCGACGGCGAGGGCGTCGGGGATCGAGTGGTTGACGGCGACGAACTCGCAGTCGAACACGCCGAACCGCTCCCGCTGCCCCTCCTTCACCGCGAACGTGAACGGCGTGATGCGGTGCTCCTTGAGCTTGGCCTCGACGAACGCCAGGGTCAGCTGCGAGCCGATGAGCGGGATGTCGGGGCGCAGCCGCAGCAGGTAGGGCACCGCGCCGATGTGGTCCTCGTGGCCGTGCGTGAGGACGATCGCCTCGACGTCGGCCAGCCGGTCGTGGATGTAGTCGAAGTCCGGGAGGATCAGGTCGACGCCGGGCTGGTTGTCCTCAGGGAACAGGACGCCGCAGTCCAGGACGAGCAGGCGGCCGTCGTACTCCAGGACGGACATGTTCCGGCCGACCTCGCCGAGACCGCCGAGCGCGACGACGCGCAGGGCGCCGGGGGCCAGGGGTGGGGGCAGGGTCAGCTCGGGGTGCGGGTGGCTCACGGGTCTCCAGGGCGAGCGGTGGGGTGGTGACGCCGGGTCAGCCGGCGACGAGGTCGATGACGCCCGCGGCCGCCAGCCCGGCGCGCAGCGCGGGCAGCTCGTCGTCGGGCAGCGGGGTGATCGGCAGGCGCGTGGCGCGGCTCGGGATGAGCCCGAGCATCTCGAGGGCCGCCTTCGCGGTCGGGGCCTGCTGGCCGGCGCCGTTGAGCGCGTCGATCGCGGGCGCCGCCGTGCGGAACGCCGCCAGCGCGCCGGCCGTGTCGCCGGCGAACCAGCTCTCGGCGACCCGCGCCAGCAGGGGCGTGACCACGTGGCCGGCGACCGAGATGATGCCGACGCCGCCGCACGCGAGCAGCGCGAGGAACAGGCCGTCGTCGCCGGCGTAGTACGCCAGGTGTGTGTCGCGCATCACCTTCGCCGAGCCGTAGACGTCGCCGGCGGCGTCCTTGACGCCCACGATGCGCCGGTGCTCGGCGAGCCGCGCGAACGTGGCGGGCGCGATGCGGACGCCGGCCCGGCCGGGGATGTCGTAGACCAGCACCGGCAGGTCGGTCGAGCCCGCGACCGTCTCGATGTGGGTGGCCAGCCCCGCCTGCGAGGGCCGCGAGTAGTACGGGCTCACGACGAGCAGGCCATGGGCGCCCGCCTCGGCGGCCTGCTCGGCCATCCGGACGGCGTGCGCGGTGTCGTTCGAGCCGGCGCCGGCGACGACGAAGGCGCGGTCCCCCACCGCTTCGACGACGGCGGCGACGAGCTCGGCCTTCTCCGGGGCGTGCGTGGTCGGCGCCTCCCCCGTGGTGCCGTTGAGCACCAGGCCGTCGTTGCCCGCGTCGACGAGGTGCTTCGCCAGCGTCACCGCCACGTCGAGGTCGACGGCGCCGTCGGGCGTCATCGGAGTGACCATGGCGGTGAGCACGGACCCGAAGGGCCGCGCGGCGGTGCTGGCGGGCGGCATGGGGGTCACGCTACCGCCCGAACGAACGGCTCCACCTGGTGGTCCGCGCCTCGTCAGCGTCGGGTGCGGCGCACGAACCGGTAGCGCAGGCCCGTCCCGGAGGTCAGCCACGGTCCGGTGACCGTCCGCCACCCGTCGGGGTCGACGTCCGGGGCGAAGGCGTCGCCCGGCACGTCGAGGTCCACCTCGGTGACCTCGAGCACGTCCGCCAGCGGCAGGGCCGCCGCGTAGACGGCGGCGCCACCCATGACCCAGACCTCGCCCGCCGCCGATGCCGCCTCGTCGTGCGCGACCGCCAGGGCCGCCTCCAGCGACGCGGCGACGCGTGCGCCGGACGCCACGAACGCCGGGTCGCGGGAGAGGACGACGTTCAGCCGGCCGGGCAGCGGCCGGAACCGGTCCGGCAGGGAGAGCCACGTGGCGCGGCCCATGACCACCGGGTGTCCGTCGGTGACCTCGCGGAAGTGCGCCAGGTCCTCCGGCAGGCGCCAGGGCAGCGCGCCGTCCCGCCCGATGACGCCCGTCGGCGTCTGCGCCCAGACGAGGCCGAGCGTCACACCGCCACCGGCGCCTTGATGGCCGGGTGGTGCTGGTAGCCGACGATCTCGACGTCCTCGTACGTGTAGTCGCCGATCGACGGCGCGGGGTGCAGCACCAGCCGGGGGGCCGGGTACGGCGCCCGGCTCAGCTGCTCGCGCACCTGGTCGACGTGGTTGTCGTAGATGTGGCAGTCACCGCCGGTCCACACGAAGTCACCGACGTCGTACCCGGTCTGCTGCGCGACCATGTGCGTGAGCAGGGCGTACGAGGCGATGTTGAACGGCACGCCGAGGAAGAGGTCGGCGCTGCGCTGGTAGAGCTGGCAGGAGAGGCGCCCGCCGGCGACGTAGAACTGGAAGAAGGCGTGGCAGGGCGCCAGCGCCATCGACGGGATGTCCGCCACGTTCCAGGCCGAGACGATGTGGCGGCGTGAGTCGGGGTCGCGCCTGAGGTTCTCGATCACCTGCGCGATCTGGTCGATGTGCCGGCCGTCCGGCGCGGGCCAGCTGCGCCACTGCACGCCGTACACCGGCCCGAGCTCGCCGTCGGCGTCCGCCCACTCGTCCCAGATGCTCACCCCGTGCTCGCGCAGCCAGCCGACGTTGGACTCGCCCCGCAGGAACCACAGCAGCTCGTACACCACCGACTTCAGGTGCACGCGCTTGGTCGTCACCAGGGGGAAGCCTGCCGACAGGTCGAAGCGCATCTGGTGGCCGAACACGCTCCGCGTGCCCGTGCCGGTACGGTCCGCCTTCGGCGTCCCGGTCTCGAGCACCAGGCGCAGCAGGTCCTCGTACGGGGTGGGGATACCGGTCACGGGCGACATGCTAGGCACGGCGGCCGGGCGCCGGGCGCCCACCTCCCGGGTGCGTCGCGCTCTGCGTGCGGCCCGCCGGATGCGGGCCACACTGGCCCCATGACGTCATCGCTGCCGCCCACGGTCGCCGCGCACGTCCCCACGGGGCTGCTCGTCGGCGGCGGCTGGCGCCCCGCCTCCGGCGGGGCGACGTTCCCGGTGCACGACCCCGGCACCACCGAGGTGCTCTTCGACGTCGCCGACGCGACGAGCGACGACGCGGTGGCGGCGTTGACGGCGGCCGACGAGGCCTTCGCGAGATACCGCACGACCCCGCCCTACGCGCGGTCGGAGCTGCTGCGCGCCGTCTACGACGCCGTCACCGCGCACGCCGAGGACATCGCCGCCCTCGTCACGGCCGAGGGCGGCAAACCCCTGCCCGAGGCCCGCGCCGAGGTCTCGTACGCGGCCGACTACTTCCGGTGGTTCTCCGGGGAGGCGCTGCGCTTCGACGGCCTCGCCCGGCGCGCGCCGGCCGGCACGCACCACCAGGTGGTGCTGCGCCGCCCCGTCGGGCCCGCGCTGCTCATCACCCCGTGGAACTTCCCGATCGCGATGATCGCCCGCAAGGTCGCCCCGGCCCTCGCCGCGGGCTGCACCGCCGTCGTCAAGCCCGCCCGGCTCGCGCCCCTGACGACGGCCCTCGTCGCCGAGATCGTCCGTGAGGAGCTGGAGCGCCGGGACCTGCCCGGCGGCGTGCTCAACGTCGTGCCCTCGTCGTCGGCGCGTGCCATCAGCGAGCCGCTGCTCGCCGACCCGCGGCTGCGCAAGCTGAGCTTCACCGGGTCCACCGAGGTCGGCCGCACGCTGCTGGCCGGCGCGGCGCAGAACGTGCTGCGCACCTCGATGGAGCTCGGCGGGAACGCGCCCTTCCTCGTCTTCGAGGACGCGGACCTCGACGCGGCCGTCACCGGGGCGATCGCCGCGAAGATGCGCAACTCCGGCCAGACCTGCGTCGCCGCCAACCGCTTCCTGGTCCACGCGAAGGTCGCCGCCGAGTTCACCGAGCGGCTGACCGAGGCGTTCGCGTCGCTCGTCGTCGGCCACGGCACCGAGCCGGGCGTCACCGTCGGTCCGCTCATCGAGCGGGCCGCCGTCGAGCGGGTCGACGAGCTCGTCGCCTCCGCGACCGGCGCGGGTGCCCGGGTCCGCATCGGCGGTGAGCGGCCACGGCGCCCCGGCTGGTTCTACGCGCCAACGGTGCTCGACCGCGTGACGCCGGACATGCCCGTGGTCACCGAGGAGATCTTCGGGCCCGTGGCGCCGGTGGTGACGTTCGGCTCCGAGGCGGAGGCCATCGCCATGGCCAACGCGACCCCCTTCGGCCTCGTCGCCTACGCCTACACCGGCGACCTGGCGCGGGCGCTCCGGCTGGCCGAGGCGGTCGACACCGGGATGCTCGGCGTCAACCGCGGCATGGTCTCGGACGCCACCGCCCCGTTCGGCGGGGTCAAGAGCTCCGGGCTGGGGCGTGAGGGCGGCGACGAGGGCCTCGCCGAGTACCTCGACACGGTGTACGTCGCGGTCTGATCCGTGGGCCGGCCGGCCGCCCACCGGCACCGCCGTGCCAGGCTGTGCCGGTGCGACGACGAGCGGTGGCCCCCGCCGTGTCGTCGGCCGTCCGCCAGGCGGTCTCGGTGGCGCTCGCCACGGGCCTGTACGGGGTCTCGTTCGGGGCGCTGTCCGTGGTCGCCGGCCTGGACGTGTGGCAGACGATGGCGCTGTCCCTGGTGATGTTCTCCGGCGGCTCGCAGTTCGCGTTCATCGGCGTGGCCGGCTCCGGCGGCTCGCCGGGTGCGGCGATCGCGACGGCGGCGCTCGTCGGGCTGCGCAACGCGCTGTACGGGCCGCAGGTCGCCCCGCTCATCGAGGTCACCGGGCCGCGGCGGCTGCTCGCCGCACAGCTGACGATCGACGAGTCGACCGCCGTCGGCACGGCGCAGCGCGACCCGGCGGCCGCCCGGGCGGGCTTCTGGTGGACCGGCGCCGGCGTCTTCCTGCTGTGGAACGCGTTCACCCTGGTCGGCGCGCTGGTGGGCGACTCGGCCGGCGACCCCCGGCGCTACGGCCTCGACGCGGCGGCGGCCGCGGCGTTCCTCGCCCTCGTCTGGCCGCGCCTGTCCAACCGCACCGCTCAGGCGGTGGCGGGCGCCGCCGTCGTCGTGGCGCTGTCCACCACCCCGGTGCTGCCCTCCGGCGTCCCGGTGCTGCTGGCGGCGGCGGTCGCCGTGCTCGTGGGCGTCCTGTGGCGATCCCGGCCCGCCGCAGCCGTGACGGACGCGGTCGCGTCCCACCAGAGCGAGGGGGCGTCCGTGCGACGAGTTGAGGAGCCGGGGTCGTGAAGGGCGCGGTGCTGTGGCTGGCCGTGGTCGCCGCGGGCGTGGCGACGTTCGCCATCAAGCTCGTCGGCCACCTGCTCCCGCGCCACTGGCTGGCCAAGCCGCAGGTCGCGCGGGTCGCGGCGCTGGTGACCGTGGCGCTGCTCTCCGCGCTCGTCGCCGTACAGGCGGCGACCAGGGGCGGGCACGTCGTGCTCGACTCCCGCCTGGCGGGTCTCGGGGCGGCGGCGGTCGCGCTGGTCGCCAAGGCGCCGTTCGTCGTCGTGGTCCTCGTCGCCGCCGTCGTCACCGCCCTCCTGCGGTGGGCCGGGCTGCCGTGACGGCCTAGGCTCACCCGGTGCCGTTCGACCCCCACCCCACCGCCGATGTCTCCGTCC
Source organism: Cellulomonas sp. 73-92 (assembly GCF_001898175.1). GTDB lineage: Bacteria > Actinomycetota > Actinomycetes > Actinomycetales > Cellulomonadaceae > Cellulomonas. The sequence goes on along the minus strand of NZ_MKTH01000016.1, from coordinate 5,646 downwards.
GCCCCGCCGTGCCGGGGGACGAACGAGCGATCGCCGCGGTCCAGCTCGGCGCGTGGCGCGCCGCCTACACCGACTCGCTCGGCGCCGGCGCCCTGACGATGCTCGACGAGGCCGCGGTCGTCGACCGGTGGCGGGCGGCGATCACCACCCCCCCGTCGCGCACGTTCCACGTCCTCGTCGCCATGGCCGGTCCGCGGCTCGTCGGATTCGTCTCGGTCGCGCCCGTGCCCGCGCCACCGAACGCCACCGATCAGGCGCCGGGCGGCATCCTGCTCGCGCTCGAGGTGGCGCCCGCCGAGCAGCGCGCGGGGCACGGCTCGCGGCTCCTCGCCGCGGCGGTCGACACGCTGCGGTCCGACGGCGCCGACCAGGTGATCACCTGGGTCGCCGATGGCGACGAGGCGCGCGTCCGGTTCCTGGCGGGCGCCGGCCTGTCGCCCGACGGCGCGGCGCGGGAGCTGGCGTCGGGACCTGGGCCGGACGGCGAGCAGACGGTGCTGCGGGAGCACCGCTGGGCCGCCCTGATCTAGACCCGGCAGGATCGGCCCATGACCACCGAGCTCGTCGCCCGATCCCACGGCCTCGACCTGGCGGGCAGCCTGTGGCTGCCCGAGTCCCCCGCCTCGGCCCTCCTCGTGATGCACCCCGGCTCGGGCCCCTCCGACCGCGACAACGACGTGTACTTCCCGCCGATCCGCGCGGCGCTCCTCGCCCGCGGGGTCGCGGTGGCCTCGTTCGACAAGCGCGGGGTCGGTGGCTCCGGCGGCTCCTGGCTCGAGGCCGGCATCGGCGAGCAGGCCGACGACCTGCTGGCCGGCGTGGCGGCGGCGCGCGCCGCCGTGGCAGACGTCCCGGCTGGCGTGTTCGGTCACAGCCAGGGCGGCTGGGTGGTGCTCGAGGCCCTGCGGCGGGCCGCCCCCACCGACGTCGCCTTCGGGGTCGCCAGCTCCGGCCCGGCCGTGCCGATGGGCGCCCAGGAGCGCTACGCGACGCACCGCGCGCTCGGGAGGCTCGGCGTGCCGGCCGACGACGCCGCCCGCATCGACGCCGCGACCGACGGCATGTACGCGCTGGCCGAGCGCGGCGCCGGCTACGACGAGCTGCTCGCCTGGGCGGGCGACCCCGCGCGTGCCGACGACGTCGCCCTGGTCAGCCGCACGTTCGGCGACGAGCTGCCGCCGCGGCCGGTCTGGGACCTCCTGCTGCGCCTGGCGAGGTTCGACCCGGTGCCCGCGCTGCGCACCGTGCGCGTACCGCTGCTCGCCGTGCTCGGCGCGGACGACGAGGTGGTGCCGGTCGACGCGAGCGTCGCGGCGCTGCGGGACGCGGTCGACCCCGCGTGGCTCCACGTCGCGGTGCTGCCCGGCGGCGGTCATCGGCTGTCCCGGCCGGGGAGCACGGCGTTCGTCGACGGCTACCCCGACGTCGTCGTGGACTTCGTCGTCGACCAGGCCGGCCGATACCGGGGCTAGGCGGGCCGCACCGGGCTAGCTAGGCGGGCGGCGCACCCTTGCCGCGGTGGAGCCTGCTGGCTGTGCGCAGCGCCCCGCGCGCCGCCTTCCGGTCGCCCGCCGCGTCGTAGGCGAACGCCAGGTGGTACCAGGCGCGCCAGTCCGCGGGCGCGGCCTCCACGGCCTCGCGCGCGGCGGCGAACCGTTCGCGTGCCACCTCCCGGTCGATGCGCCCGCCCGGCGACCGCGGCAGGTCGTCGATCGGCAGCTCGCCCAAGGTGGCGAGCACGTCGGCCATCGAGCGGACGTCCACCGCCAGCCACCACTCACGCGCCACCAGCCCGATGACGAAGAGCGGCAGGACGAGCAGCGCGACCCCGAGGCCCACACCGATCCCGTTGCCGGTGCCGATCAGCTGCACGGCGCGCACGACGACGAGCCCGACGTACAGCGCCAGCAGCACCGTGATGAGCACGGCGCCGACGAGGCCCGCGTACCGGCGCCGTGCGGGGGCGGGGACCGGCTCGCTCACGGGCGCCCCAGGCCCAGCAGCTGCTCCAGGCCGACCGTGAGCCCCGGCAGGCCGGGAACCGCCCGGACCGCCATGAGCACGCCGGACATGAAGCTGACGCGGTCGAACGAGTCGTGCCGGATCGTCAGCAGCTCCCCCGGGTTGCCGAGCAGCACCTCCTGGTGCGCGACGAGCCCTCGCAGCCGGACCGCGTGGACGTGGACACCGTCCACCTGCGCACCGCGGGCACCCTCGAGGGACGTCGTCGTCGCGTCGGGCATCGCGCCGAGCCCGCCCGCGACCCGGGCGGCCGCGATCGCCCGCGCCGCCGAGCGGGAGGTCCCCGACGGGGCGTCGACCTTGTCGGGGTGGTGCAGCTCGATGACCTCCGCGGTCTCGAAGAACCGCGCGGCCTGCGCCGCGAACGCCTGCGCCAGCACGGCGCCCAGGGCGAAGTTGGGCGCGATGACGACGCCGATCCCGGCTGCCCGCACCAGGTGGTCACGCACGCGCGCGTACGCCTCGTCGGTCCACCCGGTGGTGCCGACGACGACGTGCACCCCGCGGTCGACGAGCGCGTGGACGTTCTGCTCCGTGACGGCCGGCACCGTGAAGTCCACCGCGACCTGTGCCCCGGCGTCGCTCACGCGCGACAGGTCGCCGTCCGCGTCGACGGTCGCGACGAGCTCGAGGCCGGGCGCCGCTTCGACGGCCGCGCGCACGGTCGACCCCATCCGCCCGGCCGCGCCGAGCACGGCCACCCGCAGGTCATCAGCCACGGTCAGCCACCCTACCGGCGCGCCCTGGGCTCAAGCAGGAGCGCCCGGACGACGATGACCGGGCATGGGGGCAGCATCGCGATCGCTGGTGATCGCCGTCCGAGACGTCCTTGCGCTCACCGTCGTCGCCTTCCTGGGCGCCACCGCCGTCGAAGCGGCCTGCACCCGGGTGGTGCAGCGTGAGTACGCCGCCCACACCTGGCTGGACGGAACTCCGATCGACGTGCCGTTCGTGTGGAGCCAGGTCGCGCAGACCGGCTGGCAGTGGAGCCGTGACGTCGTTGTCTGGGTGGCCGTCTGCTGGTGCGCGACGCGCGCCCGCGCGCAGCTGCGCACCGTGTGGCTGCCGGCGACGGCCGGGCTCGTCGCCGTCGGGCTGCGGACCGCGCTGCCCCTGCTCGGCGTCGGCGCCGCGTCGTGGTCGGACCTGTGGCCGGGACCCGCGACGCCGTACAGCATCCAGGACATGTGGGACAACCCGACGGCGCTTCACCTGGTGGTCCTGCACCCGGCGTGGGGGTTCCCGCTGCTGCTGGCCGCCCTCGTCGTGGCCGCCGCGGTGCTCGGCGCCCACGCCGGCCGCCGGCCCGACGACGCGTCGTCGCACCCGGTCGCACCCGTCTCACGCGTGGGCGCCCTGGCGGCACTCGTCGTCGTCGGCCTGCCGGCGCTGGGCGCGACGGCCGGTGCAATGGTCGCGCGGCACGCCACGGGTGAGGTGGTCGATCCGCTGGCGGGCACCCACGGGGGTGAGCTGCTCCATGACGTCGCCGCGCCCCTCGTCCTCGCCCTGGTGGCCGTGGGCCTCCTGTCGGGCACCGGGATCGTGGGGGGCGTGCTCGCGGCGGTTGTCACGGCGATGACGGTCGTCCCGCCGCTCCTGTCCTGGATGGCGGCGCAGGTTCTCGTCCCCGTCTGGCTGGGGGTCCCGGCAGGCATCACCGTCGCCTGCGCGGCGATCGCGTCGTGGCGGCCGGCGGCACTCTGGTCCGGCGGAGTCCTCGCTCCCGCCCTGGCTCCCGCCAGGCCGATCGACGTCGCCCACCCGTCCGGCGGCTGAGCGGCGGCCCCGTCAGGGCGGTGTCGCCTGGTCCCCGATCAGTCGCCGAACGGCCCGACGCGCACCACGGACCGCGGCGCGGCCGCCAGCTCCGCGGCCAGCTCCTGCACCTGCACGGCGGTGACCGAGCGGACCCGCTCGAGGGTCTCGTCGAGCGAGAGCAGCTCGCCGTGGACCAGCTCCGCGCGCCCCAGCCGGGTCATGCGGGAGCCGGTGTCCTCCAGGCCGAGGACGAGGGAGCCGCACAGCTGCCCGATGCAGCGGGCGAGCTCTGCGGGACCCACGCCGCCGTCGGCCAGCTTCTCGAGCTCGGCCACCATGAGGCCGGTCACCTCGTCGACCCGGGCCGGCGTGCAGCCGGCGTAGAGCCCGAAGATGCCGGCGTCGGCGTGACCGGACGAGAACGAGTACGTCGAGTACGCCAGGCCCCGCTTCTCGCGGATCTCCTGGAACAGCCGGGAGCTCATCCCACCGCCCAGCACCGCGTTGAGCACGGACAGCGCGAACCGTCGCGGGTCGGTCGCCGTCAGCGCGACACCGCCGACGATGACGTTCGCCTGCTCCGTGGGGCGCCGCACGCTGCGCTCGACCCCGGCCGCCGGGATGCCGGCGGTGCCGACGGGCAGGGCGCGCTGGGCGCCGGCGCGGCGGGCCTGCGGCGCGGCGTTGTCGGACAGCGCCCAGCCGCCCGCCGCCAGGGCCTCGCCGACCTGCGCGACGAGGGCGTCGTGATCGATGCCCCCGGCGGCGGTGACGACGAGCGTGGCCGGCCGGTAGTGCCAGCGGTAGTGCTCCCACACCGCGTCGCGCGGGACGGCGCGGATCGTGGCGGGCGTGCCGCCGATCGGCCGGCCGAGCGGGTGCGTGCCGAGGACGGCGGCCGCGAACTCGTCGTGCACGACGTCGCTCGGGTCGTCGTCGTTCATCGCCAGCTCTTCGAGGATGACGCCGCGCTCGGTCTCGAGCTCACCGCCGTCCAGCCGCGCCGAGGTCACCATGTCGGCGATGACGTCGACGGCCATCGGCACGTCGGCGTCGAGGATCCGCGCGTAGTAGCACGTGTCCTCCTTGCCGGTGGCGGCGTTGGCCTCACCGCCCACGGCGTCGAAGGCCTCGGCGATGTCCATCGCCGAGCGCTTCGCCGTGCCCTTGAACAGCAGGTGCTCGAGGAAGTGGGTCGAGCCGAAGTGGCCGTCGGTCTCGTCCCGCGAGCCGACGCCCACCCACGCCCCGACGGTCGCCGAGCGCAGCCCGGGCATCCGCTCCGTCAGGACGCGGACCCCGCCGGGCAGGACGGACCGACGCACGACGGCGTCGCCGTTCTGCCCGGCGGACCGCTCAGCCCCGGGTTGCCCGGAGCGGACGAGCGGAAGGTCCAGCGGCACGGTCAGGCGTCGGCCGGCTCGGTGGCCGCCTCGGCGGCACCCTCCGGCTCGGTGGCCTTCTGCTCCTCGTCAACCACCGCGTGCAGGGACAGCTTGCCGCGCGGGTCGATCTCGCCGATCTCGACCTGGACCTTCTGGCCCACGGCGAGGACGTCCTCGACGTTCTCCACGCGCCGGCCGCCGACGAGCTTGCGGATCTGCGAGATGTGCAGCAGGCCGTCCTTGCCCGGCGACAGCGAGACGAACGCGCCGAACGTCGTGGTCTTGACGACCGTGCCGACGAAGCGCTCGCCGATCTCCGGCATGTGCGGGTTGGCGATCGCGTTGATCGCGGCCCGCGCCGCCTCGGCCGACGGGCCGTCGGTCGCGCCGATGTAGACGGTGCCGTCGTCCTCGATGGAGATGTCGGCGCCGGTCTCCTCCTGGATCTGGTTGATCATCTTGCCCTTCGGGCCGATGA
>NZ_MKTH01000015.1 GCF_001898175.1 Cellulomonas sp. 73-92 | reverse complement strand
CGAACGCGCAGCGCATCCGGCACGCCGTGTCGATCGACGAGCGGCGCCGGCCCTTCCGCGAGTACCTCGTCGAGACGGAGAACCCGGCGAGCCTCGAAGAGGTGTGGTTCGCAGGCGTGCACTCGGACGTCGGCGGCACATATCCCGACGACGAGGGCCTGTCGACGATCACGCTGCGGTGGATCATGGAGGGCGCTGTCGCCGAGGGCCTCGAGATCAACCCGCGGCGGGCGGCGAACGCGTTCGCGAAGGGGAATCCGGCGGGCAAGGCCCACCGGAACTCCTGGATCTGGTCGCTCCTCATCCCGCGCCGTCGTCCCATCCCCGACGGCGCCGTCCTGCACGCGAGCGTGCGGCAGCGGATCGATGCCGGCGGGTACTCCGTGCGGCTGCCCGCGACGTATCACTGGGACGACCAGCTCGCCCCCGCGGAGCCGGTCGCGGCTGTCGAGGGCGCGCCGGCCCGACCTGCGCCGCCGGCACCGGCATCGGCCGCGCCGGCAGAGCCCGCCGAGCGGGAGCCGGCATGAGCACCGCGGCGGATCGGCGCGCGGCGGCCGCGCTCGTCGCTGCGGGGCTGGATGCCGCAGCCGCCGCCGCGCTCGAGGCGGGTGCGCGGTCGGTGGGTCCCGCCGTGTGGACGCCGCCGTCGCCCGCAGCCCCGCAGGGACCGATCACGGACGACCTGATCACCCGCCTGCTCGTCTCGTGGGACGCCCCGGACGGGCAGGTCGTGCGCCTGCTCGTCGCCGATCCGGTCGACGCGGGAGGACTGGCGGCGTGCCCGGCCGTCGCCTCCGTCGTCCGTCCGACCCAGCGTGCCGCGGATGCGCTGCACCGGCGCTCCTGGTCGTGGCCGACGCGCGTCGGCGTCGCCGACGACGATCTACGGGCGGCGCTCGTCGGGGGAGCTCTCCTGGACATGAGCGACGTGCGCTCCGAGCCGGGCGCGGTCGACGTCCTCGTGCTGCGGGCGACGCCGGCGGATGCCGCGGCCTTCGCCACCGCGAACCGCCCCGTCGCGAATGCCGTGGTCTGCATCGAGGAGACCGAGGGCGACCCGACGGCGCGGGAGGCGGCGCTCGCCGCCCTGCGTCTGGCCACCGCGGCCGTGCTCACCGCGGTGATCCCCGAGACGCCGGCGCCGAGCGACGTCGCCGCGCAGCTCAGCGCCGTGGTCGCCGGTCTCGCACGAGGACGGCCGATCGACGTCGCGCTGACCGCGGCGTTCGGGCGCGGCATCCGGATCGAGGCAGAGCCGGCGGCGCTCGACGAGGCGGAGCTGCCCGTCGTGCTGGGCGCGCGGGCGCGTCAGGCGCGCCACGACCTGCGCGTGTTCGCGCGCGCGGCGCGGCCCTCCCCGGAGGCCGGGGCGATCGTCCCGCCGCCCGTGGTGGCGCCGCCGATGCCGGTCCCACCGCCGCCGGTCGGCGTCGAACCGCCTGCGGCCGTCGAACCGCCGCTCGGCGCAGATCTCGCCGAGCCGCCTGTCGGTGCCGAACCGCCCGCAGCGGACGCGTTCGACCCGGCCGCCGCGGTCGCAATGGCCGATCGCCTCGACGACCTGGCCGTCTTCGCGGCCGAACCGGCCGAGCCGGCCCTGGTCGACTCCCGTGCGGTCGGTGCGGCGAGGGTGCGCCGGCGGCTCGACGCCCAGATCGCCGCAGCCGCCGCTGACGTGCCGCGACTGCTGCAGGCCTACGTACGCGACCCCGAGACACCGGTCGACGCCGTGCCGGCCGCCGGGTTCGCGAACGTCCTGCGACCGGGGCCGAACGCGGTCGACGTCTTCGTCGGCCCGGAGGAGGTGGCCGCGCTGCACGGACGGGAGACTCCAGACGAGGCGATGGGCTTCGGTGATCCCGCCGTGGCCTCGGCGCGGCTCACGGTCGTGCTGGCGCCCCTGGTGCCGATCGGCGAGGCCGTCCAGGCGGAGCTCGTCGTGCCGCGCGTGGGCCGCAGTGCGACCGCGCGGCTGACGTGGACGATCCCGGACCACGGCGTCGTGCAGGCGCGCCTCGTGCTGCTGCACCGCA
>NZ_MKTH01000014.1:849-381659 GCF_001898175.1 Cellulomonas sp. 73-92 | reverse complement strand
ACACCCATTCAGAAATGCCCCCCGACCCAGTCGGGGGGCATTTCTGCATTCCAGGACCGATACCGTACGCGCCGGCCGAAGTACCCGCGGTACCGGTGAACGCTCGGGCGGTCGGCGTGGGTTCCGTCTGGGATGATGGAAGCCGCAGAGCGCGAGGAGAGCGACAGATGAACAGCGACGATCGCGGGTCCCAGGGGCGTACGCCCGGTGGCCCTCGGCAGGGCCGGCCGGGTGCCAGTGGGGGCGGTCGGTCCGGGGGGCCGGCGGGAGGGTCGTCGTCGGGTTCGTCGGGCGCGCACTCGGGTGGCTTTCGTCCGGGCGGCCCCCGTTCGGGCGGCCAGGGCGGTGGTTCGGGGCGCGCGTCCGGGAGCGGATGGTCGTCGAGTACCTCCGGCGGCCGCAGTGAGCGTTCGGGCCAGGGTGCCGGGTGGGGCGCCGGCCGCGGCGCTGCCCCGCGCGGAGTGGCCGGGAGCCGCGGCGCGGGGCGTCCGCAGGGCGGGTCGGATGACCGCCGTGGCGGCGCCGGGGCGGCCCGAGGTGGCTCGGAGCAGGCTCGCCGCTGGGGTCGGGACGGCGGCGCTGACCGCGCGGACGAGCGCAACGGCGCCCCTGGCGCGGCGCGGGGCGGCTACGGGCAGCGTCCGGACCGACCCCGCGGCGGGTCCTGGGCGGCCGGTCGGCCGGCCGGGGGCGTGGCCGGCGGGCGGCCGGGGGCTGATCGTCAGAGCGGCGCGCCGGACCGTCCGAGGCGCGCATGGGACGAGCGGTCGGCGGGGGCCGGACAGGCGCGGCCTCGGCCGTGGGGTGACGACGGCCGGGGGTCCCGGCGCGACGACGCCCCCGGCGGGAGTGGTGACCGGAACCGTTCCGAGCGCCGTCCTGGATGGGATGCCGCTGTCGAGGCGGGTTCGGGCAGCGGGTACCGCCCCCGGCGCGACGAGGGGCGCCCCCGCGACGCCCGGCCGGACGAGCGACGCAGCTGGGCCGATGGCGGCAGCGCGGACTCCCGGGAACGTGGTGCCCGGACGGGTGGCTACGGCCCGCGGGGCGGTGGCGAGCGCCCGGCCGGCGCCGGGCGCGACGAGCGTGCCCCCCGATCCGCCGGGTATGGAAGCGACGCGCGCGGCGCGCGTGGCGAGGGTTACGGACGTGGCCAGGCGGCGGGCGGTACACGTGGCGAGGGGTACGGACGTGGCGAGGCCACCCGCGGGCCGCGTGGCGAGGGGTACGGACGTGGCGAGGCCACCCGCGGGCCGCGTGGCGAGGGTAACGGACGTGGCCAGGCGGCGGGCGGGCCGCGTGGTGAGGGGTACGGACGTGGCCAGGCGGCGGGCGGGCCGCGTGGTGAGGGGTACGGACGTGGCGAGGCCGAGCGTGGTCAGCAGCAGCCGGGTGGGTACGGACGCCGGCCGGCCGATGGCCGGGACGAGCGCGCTCCCCGCGCGGGCGGCTACGGTCCGCGCGGCGGCGCCGGGCGTGACGACGAGCGCGCCTTCGGGCGCGGCGACGGTCGTGGCGACCGCGCCCCAGGGCGGCCGTCCTCGGACCCGCGGAGCGGTGATCGGCCCTGGGCGCCCCGCGGGGGCGGCCCGGTGCGTGAGCGGCCCGAGCGCGCACCGCGCGCCGACCGGCCGGCCGACCCGTTCGTCCCGGACGACGTGGAGTTCAGCCAGCTCGACCGCGAGGTCCGCGGGCGCCTGCGCACGCTGAGCAAGGAGCAGGCGGAGCGGGCCGGCAAGCACCTGGTCATGGTCGCGCGTCTCATCGACACGGATCCGGAGCTGGCCTACCTGCACGCCCAGGCGGCCGTGCGGCGCGCGGGTCGCGTCGACGTCGCCCATGAGGCGGCGGGCCTCGCGGCCTATCGGTCGGGCCGGTACGCGGAGGCGCTGCGCGAGCTGCGCACCGTCCGGCGGCTCAACGGTTCGCCGGAGCACCTGCCGGTCATCGCCGACGCCGAGCGTGGGCTCGGCCGTCCGGAGCGCGCGATCGTCGTCGGCAACGACCCCGAGGCCGCGCTGCTCAGCGCGGAGAGCCAGGTGGAGCTCGCGATGGTGATCTCCGGCGCCCGCCTCGACCTCGGGGAGCCGGAGGCGGCGGTCGCGGTGCTCGACGGCGCCGTGGTGCACGACGCGCGAGGCGTGCTCGCGGCGCGCGTGGCGCAGGCGCGGGCGACGGCCCTGGCCGCGCTCGGGCGCGTCGAGGACGCGGAGCTCGAGCTGTCCCGCTTCACGCAGGACGAGCTCGACGCCGCCGCCGGCGATGTCGAGGAGGAGGCCGACGAGATCGTCGTCTTCGACCTGCTCGACGAGCCCGACGAGGATGGCGAGGACAGCGAGGACGGCGAGCGGTCGGACGAGAGCGCATCCGACGACGAGGACGAGCTCGACGACGAGGACGAGTCCGATGAGGAGGACGAGCTCGACGACGGGGACGAGTCCGATGAGGACGACGAGCTCGAGCCGGACGGGCGCCCCGACGAGGAGGGCGTGACGCGATGACCGCCGGCCTGCTCGGATCCGACCGCCCGCTCGCCGAGGCCTACGACTGCGCCCTCGTCGACCTCGACGGCGTCACGTACCTCGCTCACGAGCCCATCCCGTGGGCGTCGGACAGCCTCGTCGCCGCGCGCGGGCGCGGCATGCGCATCCAGTTCGTCACCAACAACGCGTCCCGCCCACCGTCGGTCGTCGCCGACCAGCTGACGAGCCTCGGCATCCCGGCCGGGCCGGACGACGTGATGACCGCGTCGCAGTCGGCGGCGAGCCTCCTCGCCACCCGGCTGCAGCCGGGCGCGAAGGTGCTGGTCGTGGGCACGGACGCGCTGCGCGACGCGGTGCGCGAGAAGGGGTTCGTCGTCGTCGGCTCGGCGGACGACGAGCCCGCGGCGGTCGCCCAGGGCTTCGGGCCGCAGGTCGGGTGGGCGCAGCTGGCGGAGGCGGCGTACGCCGTCGAGCGCGGCGCCTGGCACGTCGCCTCCAACCTCGACAAGTCGCTGCCGCAGGCCCGCGGCTTCGCGCCCGGCAACGGCGCGCTCGTCATGGCGGTGCGGGCGGCGACGGGCGTCGTGCCCGACAGCGCCGGCAAGCCCGAGCCGACGATGTACCGGCTCGCCGCCGCCCGCGTCGGCGGCGCGAACCCGCTCGTCGTCGGCGACCGCCTGGACACGGACCTCGCCGGGGCCCGTGCGGGCGGCTTCGCCGGGCTGCACGTGCTGACGGGGGTCAGCTCGGCCCGCGACGACGTGCTCGCCGCCGCGACCTTCCGGCCGACCTTCGTCGGCGCGGACCTGCGTTCGCTGCTCGAGCCGCACCCCGCGCCGCAGGCGGCGGCTGACGGCTGGTGGAGCTGCCGCCAGGCCGCGGCCCGCGTCCGTGACGGCGCCCTCGAGCTGGACGACCGTGGTGACGACGTCATGGACCTCGTGCGGGCGGCGTGCGCGGCCGCCTGGACCGCCGCGGACGCGGGCACGCCGGTCGACCCGGCCCACGTGCCGGACTTCCCGGTCGGCTGACGGACGGTCTCCCCGGGGTGCCCGACGAGTCCGCGCGTGAGGGGCGTCGCCGAGCGCGGATCAGGGTTCGGCCGCACCGCCGCCCGACGTTCGCGGGCGACCGGTGGCCCAGCGGCCGACGGCTTGCGGGCGACGGGCGAGGACCGATCGCGCGGCGCTGTGGGTGGCGTCCGAGGGCTCGCCACGACAACCGGTAGCGTGGTCACGGCCGCACGGAGGCGGCTGTGGTGCAAGGAGGTCGCAGTGAGCAAGGACGTGCCGGTCAGCACCGGCGACGCGACGGTCGACGAGGCGTTGGCACGCCTGACCGACCTCGACGGCGCGCCTGTGCGCGAGCACCTGCACGTGCTCGAGGCCGTGCACGACGCGCTCCAGGGCCGCCTGGCCGACGCGGAGGGATGAGACGAGCGTGACGGCACGGCTCGACGCCGAGCTCGTCCGGCGCGGCCTCGCCAGGTCGCGACGCCAGGCGGGCGAGCTCATCGCGGCCGGGCGCGTCCAGGTCGACGGGGCTCGCGCGGTGCGGCCCGCCACGGCGGTCGACGACGGCCGCGTGCTCGTCGTCCGCGACGACCCTGCGGACCCCGGCTACGCCTCCCGCGCCGGGCACAAGCTCGCCGGCGCGCTCGACGCCTGGCAGGCCGCGGGGCTGACCGCCGAGGGCTGCGACTGCCTCGACGCGGGCGCGAGCACCGGCGGCTTCACCGACGTGCTGCTGCGCCGCGGCGCGCACCACGTGGTCGCGGTCGACGTCGGGCACGGACAGCTGCGCCCGGAGCTGGCCGCCGACCCCCGGGTCGAGCCGCGGGAGGGCGTCAACGTGCGGGAGCTGGCGGCCGGGGACGTCGTCCCCGCCCCGACGCTCGTCGTGGCCGACCTGTCCTTCATCTCGCTGCGCCTGGTGCTGGCTCCGCTGGTGGCCGTCGCGGCGCCGGACGCGGACCTCGTCGTGCTCGTCAAGCCGCAGTTCGAGGTCGGCCGGGACCGGCTCGGCTCGGGTGGCGTGGTGCGCGACGCGGCCGCCCGGCGCGCCGCCGTCCTCGGGGTCCTCGCGGCGGCCGACGAGGCCGGGCTGACCGCCGTCGACCTCGTCGTCAGCCCGCTGCCCGGGCAGGACGGGAACGTGGAGTTCTTCTGCTGGCTGACCAAGGCCGGCGGCGCACGCCTGGAGCAGGCGCGCATCGACGAGGTGCTGGGAGGCACACAGTGACACGCCGGGCTCTCGTGGTCGCCCACCGCACCCGACCGGAGGCGGTCGAGGCGCGCGACCTGGTGCTGCGCGAGCTCGCCGCCGCCGGCGTCGAGCCGATCATCGCCACCGACGACTCGACGGCCGGCAACCTGCCCGACTTCGAGATGGCGATCGTCCTCGGCGGCGACGGCACGATCCTCCGGGCCGCCGAGCTCACCCGGGAACGCGGCGTGCCGATGCTGGGCGTCAACCTGGGACACATCGGCTTCCTCGCGGAGATCGAGCCGGACAACGTGCCCGCCGCCGTGCAGCGCCTGACGACCGGCGAGTACGAGGTCGAGGAGCGCAGCACGCTCGAGGTCCGGGTGCTGGCGCCCGACGGCATGCGCTCGCAGAACTGGGCGCTCAACGAGGCGACGATGGAGAAGACCGACGCCGCGACGATGATCGAGGTGATCGTCGAGGTCGACGGCCGGCCCCTGTCGACGTTCGGCACGGACGGCCTGGTGCTGGCCACGCCGACCGGCTCCACCGCGCACGCCTTCTCGGGCGGCGGGCCCGTCGTGTGGCCGGACGTGGACGGCCTCATCGTCGTGCCGCTGGCGGCCCATGCGCTGTTCGCTCGGCCGCTCGTCGTCGGGCGCAGCAGCACCGTGGCCGTCGAGGTGCTGGCGCGGTCGGCCAGCGATGCGATGCTCGTCTGCGACGGCCGGCGGCGGATCGCGATGCCGGCGGGCTCGCGCGTCGAGGTGCAGCGCTCGACGCTCCCGGTGCGGCTGGCCCGGCTCAGCCCCTCGCCGTTCACGACGCGCCTCGTCAGCAAGTTCGGGCTCTCGGTCGAGGGGTGGCGCGGCGGCGCGCGGTACGTGCCGGGCGGTCCGTCGTGATCGAGGAGCTGCGGATCGACGACCTCGGGGTGATCGAGCGCGCCCACGTGCGGCTGCGTCCCGGGCTGACCGTGCTGACCGGCGAGACCGGCGCCGGCAAGACCATGGTGCTGACCGCGCTGGGCCTGCTGCTGGGCGCGAAGGCCGACCCCGGCACTGTCCGCACCGGCGCCGCCGCCGCCGTGGTCGAGGGTCGCGTGCGGCTGGGCGAGCGCGACCACGCGCACGACCTCGTCCGCGACGCGGGCGGGGAGCTGGACGACGACGGCACGCTGCTGGTGCTGCGCACCGTCACGGCGGAGACCCCCGACGGGCCGGGCCGCTCGCGCGCCCACCTCGGGGGGCGGTCGGTGCCGCAGGCCGTCCTGGCCGAGCTGGCCGACGACCTGGTCACCGTCCACGGGCAGGCCGACCAGATGCGGCTGCGCACGCCCGCGCGCCAGCGCGAGGCCCTCGACGCCTTCGCCGGGCCGGAGCACCTCGGCGTGCTGGCGCGGCACCGCGACGCGTGGGCGGCGCGGGCGCAGGCCGCGGCGGACCTGGCCGAGCTCGTCGCGCGTGCCGCCGACCGGGCCCGCGAGGCCGAGCTGCTGCGGGTCGGGCTGGCGGAGGTGGAGCGGATCGCGCCGCAGCCCGGCGAGGACGCTGCGCTCGCCGAGGAGTCGTTGCGGCTCTCGCACGCCGAGGACCTGCGGGCGGCCGCCGCGGGCGCGCACGCCGCCCTCGTCGGCGACGACGACGCCGAGGAGGCGCCCGCCGCGGCCGTGCTCCTGGACGCCGCCCGCCGCCAGCTCGAGCACGCCGGTGCCAACGACCCGGCGCTCGCCGAGCTCGGCCGGCGCGTGGCGGAGGCGGGCTACCTCCTGGCCGACGTGGCCGCCGACCTCGCGGGCTACCTCCAGGACCTCGCGGCGGACCCACTGCGGCTCGACGCGGTGGAGCAGCGCCGTGCGGAGCTCGCCACCCTGACGAGGACGCACGGCGGTGACGTGGCGCAGGTGCTCGCGTGGGCGGAGGAGGCCGGGCTGCGCCTGCTGGAGCTCGACGGCGGGCAGGACCGCGCCGCCGAGCTGCGCACGCGCGTCGCCGCGCTGGACGACGAGCTCGCGGCGCTGCAGGCGACGCTGACGGCCGCCCGGGCCGAGGCCGCCGGCCGGCTGGCCGCCGTGGTGACGTCCGAGCTGGCGGGCCTGGCGATGGCCGGCGCGCGGCTCGAGGTGGTCGTCGAGCCCGCGGACGCGCCGAGCGCCACGGGCGCGGACCGCGTCGAGATGCTGCTGGTGCCGCACGCGGGGGCACCGGCCCGCCCGCTCGGCAAGGGCGCCTCGGGCGGCGAGCTCTCCCGGGTGATGCTGGCGCTCGAGGTCGCCCTGGCGACGGCCGGCGGTGCCGGCGACGCCCCGGGGACCTTCGTGTTCGACGAGGTCGACGCGGGGGTCGGCGGACGCTCGGCGATCGAGGTGGGCCGGCGGCTCGCGGAGCTGGCGCGCGGCGGCCAGGTGCTCGTGGTGACGCACCTGGCGCAGGTGGCGGCCTTCGCGGACACGCACCTGGTGGTGTCGAAGTCGGCCGACGACGGGCTCGTCACGGCGACCAACCTCACCGAGGTGACCGGGCCGGACCGGGTCCGCGAGCTCGCGCGCATGCTCGCGGGGCAGGAGGACTCGTCGGCCGCCCAGGCGCACGCGGCGGAGCTGCTCGCGATGTCCGGGGCGGGGCGATGACGGGCGGCACGACGAGCCGCCGCGCACGGCGGCGTCAGACCGGCGCGGGCGTGCTCGGGCCTGCGCGGGTCGCCGCCGATGCCGTCGCCGTGGCGGCGCGGCTGCGCCCGGGTGACATCGCCGTGATCGACCACCTGGACCTCGACCGCTCGTCGGCCGAGGCGCTCGTCGCCGCCGGCCCGGCGGCGGTGCTCAACGCCGCCCGTTCGATCTCCGGCCGGTACCCCAACCTCGGGCCGCAGGTGCTCGTCGACGCCGGCGTCCCGCTGGTCGACGACCTCGGCCCCGACGTCCTGTCCGTCCCGGACGGGCACGTGCTGCGTGTCGCCGACGGCGCCGTCTACGACGGCCAGACGCTCCTGGCCGAGGGTGACCTGCAGACGCGGGAGTCGGTCGCCGAGGCGATGGCCGCCGCCCGCGGAGGCCTGGCCACCCAGCTCCAGGCGTTCGCCGCCAACGGCATGGCGTACCTGCGCGACGAGCAGGCGCTGCTGCTCGAGGGCGAGGGCGTGCCGCAGCTGCGCACCCGCATCGAGGGGCGCCCGGTGCTCGTCGTCGTGCCGGGGCCGAAGGCGGTCGACGACCTCGCGGCCGTGCGGCCCTTCGTCCGGGAGCACCGTCCGGTGCTCCTCGGCGTGGACGGCGGCGCCGACCTGCTGCTCGCGGCGGGGCTGCGTCCCGACATCGTGCTGGGCGCCCTGGACCAGGTCTCGGAGCGTGCGCTGACGGGCGGCGCGGAGCTCGTCGTGCGCGTGCCGCGGACGGGGGAGACGCCCGGGGTCGCGCGGCTGCGCCGGCTCGACCTGGCGTTCGTCAGCTATCCCGCGGGCGGCTCGGCGGCGGACGCCGCGCTGCTGCTCGCGGAGGCGCGGGGGGCCGAGCTCGTCGTCGGCGTCGGCACGCGCGTCGGGCTGCTGGACCTCGTCGACTCCGGGCGCGAGGCGATGGCGGGCACGGTGCTCACCCGGCTCCGGGTCGGCGCCACCCTGGTCGACGCCGGTGCCGTCGCCCGGCTCTACCGGCACCGGATCTCCACCTGGCAGGTGCTGCTGCTCGTCGTCGCCGCGCTGGTGGCGCTCGGCGTCGCGCTCGCCGTGACACCCGCCGGTCAGGACCTGTACGCGGCGCTCGGTGCCCGGCTGGCGGACCTCGCCGGCTGGGTGCGGGGCCTGTTCGAAGGCAGCTGATGATGGTCGACTTCCGCTACCACCTGGTCTCGCTCGTCGCGGTGTTCCTCGCGCTGGCGTGCGGCATCGCGCTCGGCGCCGGCCCGCTGCGCGACGCGATCGGGGACACCGTCTCCGGCCGCAACGCCGCGCTGACGGCCCAGAACGCGCAGCTGACCAAGGAGCGCGACGCCGCCACGGCCGACCAGCGCGCCGCCGACGCCGCGCTCGACGCGGCCGGGGCCGGGCTGCTCGGCGGCACCCTGCCGGGCTACCGCGTCGCCGTCGTGGCGCTCGGCACGGTCGACGACGGCATGGCCAAGGCCGTCGACACGCGGCTGGCGCAGGCGGGGGCCCAGGTCGTCTCGCACGTCACCCTCACCCCGGCGTGGACCGATCCTGCGGTGCGGTCGTTCCGGCAGAGCCTCGTCGGCTACCTGACCGGCTACCTGGCCCCGGCACCCGCCGCCAACGCGACGCCCGACGACGAGCTGGCCCAGGCGCTCGTCGAGGGCCTCGCCGGTGCGGACGCGGCCAAGCCCGACGCGCCGAGCGAGAACGCGTCGACCCTGCTGCAGCTGCTGTCGACCGGTGACACGCCCCTGGTGCGCCTCGCGGCCCCGGTGACGACGCCGGCCGACCTCGTCGTGCTGCTGGCGCCCGGCTCGTCGTCCACCGGGTCGACACCCGCACCGACCGGCGGCGGGGTCGCGAACGCCGCGGTGACGCTCCTGACCGCCGCGCAGGCCGGATCGCGGGGCGCTGTGCTGGCAGAGGCCGACGGCGGCCCCGGACCGGTGGTGGCGGGCGTGCTCGCCTCGTCCGGCGCCGGCGGCCTGTCGACCGTCTCGGGGGCCAGCGGCGTCGTGGGCCAGGTCGGCGTCCCGCTCGCGCTGGCGCAGCGCGTCGGCGGCACCGCCGGCCACTACGGCACGGGCACGGGCCTGGCCGCGCTGCCGCCGCGCACCGTCGCGGCCGCGCCCCCGCGGGGCTAGCGCGACTCGCCCGGGGTGGACGCCGTCCGGGCGGACGCGGTCGCTCTGTTAGGGTGGAAGCCCGTGATGGATCGAGCGCACAGACTCTCCGGGCGGTCCGAGTTGACCCGGCACATCTTCGTCACGGGGGGCGTCGTCTCCTCGCTCGGCAAGGGCCTGACGGCTTCGAGCCTCGGCCGGTTGCTCCGCTCCCGTGGCCTCCGGGTCCAGATGCAGAAGCTCGACCCCTACCTCAACGTCGACCCCGGGACGATGAACCCGTTCCAGCACGGCGAGGTGTTCGTCACCGACGACGGTGCCGAGACGGACCTCGACGTCGGCCACTACGAGCGGTTCCTCGACGTCAACTTCCTCGGCTCCGCCAACGTCACCACGGGCAAGGTGTACTCGTCGGTCATCGCGCGCGAGCGGCGCGGGGAGTACCTGGGCGACACCGTGCAGGTGATCCCGCACATCACCGACGAGATCAAGGCACGGATGCGCTCGCAGGCGGGCGACGACGTCGACGTCATCATCACCGAGATCGGCGGCACCGTCGGCGACATCGAGTCGCTGCCCTTCCTCGAGGCCGCCCGCCAGGTGCGCCAGGACCTCGGCCGCGCCAACGTGTTCTTCCTCCACGTCTCGCTCGTGCCGTTCATCGGCCCGTCGGGGGAGCAGAAGACGAAGCCGACGCAGCACTCGGTCGCCGCGTTGCGCAGCATCGGCATCCAGCCGGACGCCATCGTGCTGCGGGCCGACCGCGACGTGCCGGACAACGTCAAGCGCAAGATCGCGCTGTTCTGCGACGTCGACGTCGAGGCGGTCGTCAGCTGCCCCGACGCCCCGAGCATCTACGACATCCCCCGCGTGCTGCACCACGAGGGGCTCGACGCGTACCTGGTGCAGCGCCTGGCGCTGCCCTTCCGCGACGTCGACTGGAGCGGCTGGGACGCGCTGCTGCGCCGGGTCCACGAGCCGAGCCACGAGGTGGAGATCGCCCTCGTCGGCAAGTACATCGACCTGCCCGACGCCTACCTGTCGGTGACCGAGGCGTTGCGCGCCGGCGGCTTCCACAACGACGCCAAGGTGAAGATCCGCTGGGTGACCAGCGACGACTGCCAGACGCTGGCCGGGGCGCAGGAGGCCCTCGGCGGGGTCGACGGCGTCGTCATCCCCGGCGGGTTCGGCGTGCGCGGCATCGAGGGCAAGGTCGGCGCGCTGCGCTGGGCCCGCGAGAACAAGGTCCCGACGCTCGGCCTGTGCCTGGGCCTGCAGTGCATGGTCATCGAGTTCTCCCGGCACGTGCTGGGCCTCGAGGGGGCGTCGTCGTCCGAGTTCGACCCGGACACGCCGCACGCCGTCATCGCGACCATGGCCGAGCAGCTGGCGATCGTCGGCGGCGAGGGCGACATGGGGGGCACGATGCGCCTGGGCGCCTACGACGCCGTCCTGGCGCCGGGCTCGATCGTCCGGGAGCTGTACGGCAGCGACAAGGTCTCCGAGCGGCACCGGCACCGGTACGAGGTGAACAACGCCTACCGCGACAAGCTCGAGGAGGCGGGCCTCGTGATCTCCGGCGTCTCGCCGGACACCTCGCTCGTCGAGTTCGTCGAGCTGCCGCGCGAGACGCACCCGTACTTCGTCGCGACCCAGGCGCACCCGGAGTTCAAGTCCCGGCCGACGCGGTCGCACCCCCTGTTCCGCGGGCTCGTCGCGGCCGCGCTCGAGCGCCGCACCGCCTGATGCCGGTTCCGCACGACGAGCCGGCGAGCCGGCCGGTGACGCAGCGCACGCTGATCCACCACGGCAAGGTGTTCGACGTCGTCGCCGACCGGGTCGACCTCGGCGGGCAGGCCCCGGTGGTGCGCGAGTACACCACGCACCCCGGGGCCGTCGCGGTGATCGCGCTGGACGACGAGGACCGGGTGCTGCTGCTGTCGCAGTACCGCCACCCGGTGCGCCGGGAGCTCTGGGAGCCGCCGGCGGGCCTGCTCGACGTGCCGGGCGAGCCCGAGGTCCTGGCCGCCCGGCGCGAGCTGGCCGAGGAGGCCGACCTCGCCGCGGCCCGGTGGTGGCGCCTGACCTCGTTCTTCACGTCCGCAGGCGCCTCCGACGAGCACATCACGGTGTTCCTGGCGCGCGACCTCACGCCGGTGCCGGACGGCTCGCGGTACGAGCGCCAGGACGAGGAGGCCGGCATGGTGCCGGTCTGGGTACCGCTCGACGAGGCCGTGGCGGGCGTGCTCGACGGCTCGCTGGAGTGCCCGACGACGGTGGTCGGCGTGCTGGCGGCCGCTGCCGCAAGGGCGCGGGCGTGGGCGACGCTGACGCCGGTCGACTGAGGCGCCGGCCGCGCGGGGTGATCAGAGGCCGCGGGTCGCGGCGTGGAGGAGTCCCGACACCCCGCCGGGGCGCAGGCCGTCCGTACGGATCCACAGCTCGGGCGGCAGGGCGTCACGCTGGTTCGTCGTGCGCACCGTGGTGAACCCCGCGGCGCGGGCGAGCTCCGCGGCCTGCCCCGCGCCGAGCTTGGTGCGCCAGGCCTCCCCGCCCTGCGCGACCGCCGACCCGACGGCGTCGTCGTAGCCGCGGCGCTCGTCGTCGTCGGGCGGCAGCAGGTGGTCCGCGACGAGGTGCGCGCCCCCGGGCCAGCGGGCGACGGACGCCAGCAGGCCGGCGAGCTCGTCCCGCGTCAGGTACATCGTCAGGCCGAGGGCGGCGACGACGACGGGCGCGCGGGTGTCGGCGCCGGCCGCCCGGAGCGCCTCGTCGAGCGGCGTCACCGCGAGGTCGGCCGGCACGAACGTCACCGGGCCGGCGAGGCCCGCGCGGGACACGGCCTCGCGCTTGCGCTCCTGAACGTCGGGCAGGTCCACCTCGAGCACGGCGACGCCCCGGCTGCGGTAGGCGAAGGTGTCGAGGCCCGCGCCGACGAGGACGTACTGGCGCGCCCCGGAGGCGGCGAGCAGGTCCTCCGCGAACCGGGCGCGGACCGTGGACTCCACGCGCGCCGCGCGCAGCACCGGGTGCGACGGGTCGGCGCGGTGGTAGCCGATCGGCGCGTCACCGTCGGGGCCGAGGAGGCGGGCGGCGAGGGTGTCCGCGAGCAGGTGCGGCGTGTCGTCGACGACGAGGTGCGCGGCGCGCGCCGCGGCCGACAGGAGCGCGGTCATGGGGAAAGGGGGAGCGAGCGGCGAGGTGGTCACCGCAGATGTCTACACCACCGAAGGCTATTCATAGCACATTTATCGCCATTAATCAATGGCATTCCGGCACGATTCTTCGACGGTTTCCCGCGGGACCGCGCAGGGGCGTTCAGGCCGGTGCGGTGCCTGCGGCCCGGAGCGCGTCAGGGGCCACCTCGGGCGCGGGTGCCAGGCCGCGGGCCCGTAGCCGGCCGACGAACAGCGTCAGGGCGACGACGAGTGCGGCGGCCCCCAGCATGTGCAGGTTGACCAGCGCGATCGGCAGGTGGGTGGCGACCTGGACGTACCCGATGACCGCCTGGCCGAGAGTCACGCCCAGCACGCGGTAGCCGGCGCGCAGCACGGAGGGGTCGGGCGCCGCCGGCGCGACGCCGAGCCCCTCCTGCGTCGGCTCGGCCGTGCCCGATCGCGGGGCCGGACCGGCCTGGCGCGCACGCAGCTGCAGCTGGTAGATCGTCAGGGCCAGCACGGCGACGAAGACCCAGACGGACGCCGCGTGGATGCGGGCCATCGTCAGGGGGTCGATCGCGAAGCGGTAGCCGACCTGGTCGTCGCCGGAGTGCGGTCCCGCCCCGGTCGTCACGACGCCGAGAACGACGACCACCGCGCCCATGGCGCACAGCGCCGCGGCGAGGGTGCGCGTGGCGGTCGTCACCAGCCATCGTGAGGCGGCATCGCCCTCCCGGCTGCGCACCCACAGCCACGCCGAGGCGGCGACGAGGCCCATCGAGATGAGCATGTGGCTGCCGACGAGGGCCGGCGGCAGCTCGTACCTCACGGCCATGCCGCCGATGACGGCCTGCACCAGCACGCCGGCGAACGGCAGCCACGCCAGGGCCCGGTAGCCGGCGGAGCGGCTGCGGTCGAGGCCGGCCAGGATCACGACCGCGACGGAGACGACGACGAGCAGGCCGGTGATCGTCCGGTTCCCGAACTCGATGTAGGCGTGGTAGCTCGTGGCCGGGTGCGACGTCGGCGTGAAGTGACCCGGCGTGCAGCTGGGCCACGACGAGCAGCCGAGCCCCGACGCCGTCAGCCGCACCAGGCCGCCGGTGACGACGATGAGGATCTGGGCGACGAGGTTCGCCATCACGGCACGGTCACGCCAGACGGGGCGGAGCCGGTCGAGGAAGGAGCCGGACCGGTCGGGGACGGGGTGTGCGGGCACCGGTGCGCTGGTCACGAGCACCAGGGTAGGGCTACCTCAGTACGGCCGAGCCGTGCCGGGGCGAGGGGCGGCGGCTAGGGTGTCGAAACGTGCCAGCCCCCGACGCGTCCCCGACGCCGCCGGTGCGCGTGCTCGGGCCGGTGCTGGTCGCCGGGCCCGACGGCGTGCCGCAGTCACCCCGGGGCGTCCGCGCGGCGGCGCTCGTCGCGACCCTCGCGCTGGCCGACGGCGCCCCGGTGCCGGTCCCCGGCCTCGTCGACCGGCTCTGGCCCGACGAGGCGCCGGCCGACCCGCGGGCGGCGCTGCACAACCTCGTCTCGCGGCTGCGGCAGGCCACCGCGCCTGACGCGGTGCGGTCCGTGCCGACCGGCTACGCACTCGGTTGCGCGAGCGACCTGTCGCTCGCGCGCGGTGCCCTGGCCCTCGGCCGCGCGGCCCTCGGCGCCGGGCGCGCGGAGGAGGCGGGCCGGCTGGCGACGTCCGCGCTGGGCCTGTGGCGCGGCGAGCCGGGGCTAGACCTCGGGGCGGTGGGGGTCGAGCTGCGCGCGACGGCGGCGCGGCTGCACGAGGACCTGGCCCTGCTGCGCCGCGAGGCCGCCGAGGCGGCAGGTGACGACGCCACGGTCGCCGTGCTGGCGTCGGACGCGCTGGCGGCCGACCCGCTCGACGAGGACGCCGCCCGTTCGCTCATGACGGCGCTGGCCGCGCAGGGCAGGGGCGCCGAGGCGGTGCGGGTGTACGGCCGGCTGCGGCACGCGCTCGTCGCCGAGCTCGGCACCGACCCGGCCCCCGACCTCGTCGCGCTGCACGACCGGCTCCTCGCGGCGGCCGAGGACCAGGTCCCCGTCGGCGCGCCGCTGCGGCGGGGCGGTGGCGGAGCGGCCGACGCCTCGTCGGACACCACCCCGGGCAGGGTGCGCCACGTGGCCCTCGGCCTGCGGGCGGCGCCCAACCCGCTCGTCGGCCGCGACGTCGACGTCGCCGACGTCGAGTCGGCGCTGCGCACGTCGCGGCTCGTCACGGTCCTCGGCGCCGGCGGGCTGGGCAAGACCCGTCTCGCCCAGGAGGTGGCGCGGCGCGCCATGACCGCCACGCCGCTGGTCGTCGTCGTCGAGCTCGCGGGCGTGCGGTCCGACGACGACGTGGTGCTGGCCCTGGCGGACACGCTCGGGCTGGCGGCCGGCGCGACCGCCCGGCTCGGCGACCGGCTGCTGGCGGGTGACGTCCACGACCAGGTGCTGGCGCGCCTGAGGGGCACGACCTCGCTCGTCGTGCTCGACAACTGCGAGCACGTGGTCGCCGGCGCGGCCCGCTGGGCGCACGAGCTGCTGGGGGCCGTCCCCGAGCTGCGGATCCTCGCCACCAGCCGCGCGCCCCTGCGCCTCACCGCCGAGCAGACGTTCCCGCTGGCGCCGCTCGCCGCCGACGGCACGGGCGCCCCGACGGGTCCCGCGGTCGAGCTCTTCCGCCAGCGGGCGCGCGCCGCCCGGCCGGACGTGCGGCTGCCCGACGACGTCGTCGTGCGCCTGTGCGACCGCCTCGACGGCCTGCCGCTGGCGATCGAGCTGGCGGCCGCGCGCGTGCGCACGCTCTCGGTCGAGGAGATCGAGCAGCACCTCGACGAGCGGTTCGCGCTGCTGCGCTCCGGGGACGCCGCGGCGCCGGACCGGCACCGGACGCTCGAGGCGGTCATCGAGTGGAGCTGGAACCTGCTGACGGCGACGCAGCAGGCGCTGTGGCGGCGCGTGGCGATCCTGCCGGACGGGTTCGGCGTGGACGCCGCCGCGGCGATCGGGGGGCTCGGCACCGCCTCGCCGCTCGACGTGCTGGACGACGTCGACGGCCTGGTGACGCAGTCGCTGCTGGCCGTCACCGACGACGGTGGCGTGGCGCGCTACCGGATGCTGGAGACGGTGCGGGAGTTCGGCCTGCTGCGGCTCGCCGCGGCCGGCGAGCAGGACGCCGTGCGGGACGCGCTGCTCGACTGGGCGGCGGAGCTGGCGCGGCGGGACGTCGCCGTGCTGCTCGGCCCCGGTCAGGTGGGGGCGATCGCTGAGCTGGTGCGCGACCAGGAGAACCTCCTCTACGCCTTCCGCACCGCGGCCGAGACGCCACCCGAGGGTGCGCACGCCCGCCGGCCCGAGGTCGTGGTGCACACGTTCGTCGGGCTGGCGGCGAGCTGGGCGCTGCGCGGCTCAGAGGAGCGGGCGGCGGGGCTCGCCGCGACCGTGCTGGGCTCGCTGCGCGGCTGGCCCGTGCCCGACGAGGACGCCGACGTCACCGCGGTGGCGCTGACCTTCACCCTGGGTGCGCTGGTGACCGGCGGCACCTCGGCCGGCGACGTCGGGGCGAGCCGCGCCCGCACGATGGCACGGCTCCGGCTGCTGCTGCGGCGCCCGCGCCTCGGCCGGCGGACGCGCGCGCTGCTGTCGCTGGTGCTGCTGCCGGACTGGGGCGCGATGGTCCGGGAGGTCCAGGACCTGCAGCGCGACCCGGACCCGCTCGTGGCCTTCGCGGCCTGCATCTGCGCCGGCCAGGGGGCCGAGAACGACGGGCAGCTCGAGCAGGCGCTGCGCGACGCCGAGGAGGCCTACGCGCGGTCGGTGGGGATCGGCGACGTCGCGTGCCCGGCGTTCGCGGCCATGTTCGTCGCGACGACGGCCAGCGAGCTGGGCGACTTCGCGACCGCGCTGGCGTGGACCGACCGCGTGCGGCCCGGGTTCGCCACGCTGGGCGCGACCAGCGCGCTGCGGCAGCTCGACTGGATCGAGCTCAGCGTCGCCCTGGAGGCGGGCGACGTCGAGGCGGCCGAGGCGCTGTGCGACCGGCTCGAGGTGCCGGGCGAGTGGCCCGACGAGCGTGGCGGGGCGGAGATGGCCGCCGTCGCGGGCGCGGGCCGGGGCGAGGTGGCGCTGCTGCGCGGTGACGCCGAGGCCGCGGTGGGGCGCTACGCCGACGTCATGCGCGCGTTCGGGGACGTCCAGGGGCCGGGCACGCCGTGGGCGGTGATGCTCGGCTCCGCCCAGGTGGTCCGGCTCGTCGGCCTGGACCACCTGGACGAGGCCCGCGACGCGCTCGCCCGCCTCGGCCGGCGGGCCGTCGCGCTGTACCGGGACCGAATGTCGCAGTTCCTCGACCGGCCCGTGCTCGGCACGGCGTGCCTCGCGGCCGGGACGTTCCGCGCCGCCACCGGCGACCGAGCCCCGGGGGTGGCCGACCTGTTCGCGCTCGCGGAGGCCATCGGGTCGCGGCAGGACGTCCCCGCCCTGCGCCGGGCGCCGCTGCTCGCGACCGCCGCGTCCCTGCTGGGCGCCGGGGCGCTCGACGAGGGCCGCGCCCGCGTCGCCGCCATGACGCACGACGCGGTGACCGAGCACGCGCTCGCCCTCCTCGACGAGGTCGCCGGGGAGGGCGGGCGCGGCTGAGCGCTCAGACCTTGCGCATGTAGCCGCGGACCGCCAACGGCGCGAACACGGCGATGACGACGACCGCTCCGAGGAGGGCCCAGCCGACGTCGGCGCCACCCGTGCCGCCGGCGGTCAGCTCGCGCACCGCGGTGACGACGTGCGACATGGGGTTGACCTGCACGAATCCCTGGAGCCAGCCGGGCAGCGTGCTGACGGGGACGAACGAGTTCGACAGGAACGTCAGCGGGAACAGGATGAGGAAGCTGACGCCCTGCACGGCCGACGCGGACCGGGCGCTGACGCCGAAGAACGCGAAGATCCACGACATCGCCCAGGCGCAGAAGATGACGAGCAGGCCGGAGGCGACCGCGCCGACGGCGTTCGGCCGCCAGCCCATGATCACGCCCATCACCATCGTCAGCACCGTGGCGATGACGTAGCGGACCGTGTCGGCGAGCAGGCCGCCCGCGAGCGGTGCGACCCGGGCGATCGGCAGCGAGCGGAACCGGTCGAACACGCCCTTGTCCATGTCCTCGCGCAGCTGGACGCCGGTGACGGTCGAGGCCGTGATGAGCGCCATGACGAGGACGCCGGGGACCAGCTGCGGCAGGTAGCCCTTGACGCTGCCCGCCACGGCGCCGCCGAACAGGTAGCCGAACATCAGCGTGAAGAGGATCGGCTGGATGAGGACGTCGGCGTACTGCTCGGGCGTGCGGGACACCTTGACCAGGCCCCGCCAGGCCATCGCGATCGACTGGGAGACGGCGGCGCCCAGGCCGGTGGCCGGTGCGGCGGCGGGTGCCGGGCGGGTGAGGGTGGCGGTGGTCATGCGTGGACCTCCTCGAGGACGGGCGTCTCGGCGTCCTGCGCGCCGTGGCCGGTGAGCGCGAGGAACACCTCGTCGAGCGTCGGCCTGGACATCGACAGCTCGCGCACCTCGACGCCGGAGGTGCGCAGCCGGACCAGCAGCTCGGAGACGGCGGCGGCCGAGTCGAGCGGCGCCGTCAGGCGGGCGCCGTCGCTCACGGGGGTGAGCACCGGCTCCTGGCCCGTGATCTCCCGGATGGCCCGGCGCGTGGCGGCGACCGGCCCGGTGCCGCCGTCGTGCGGGCCGTGCGACGCGACCGTCAGGTGCAGGGACTGCGTGCCGACCGACCGCTTGAGGTCGTCGGCCGTCCCCTCGGCGACGACGCGGCCGCGGTCGATGACCGCGATCCGGTCGGCGAGCTGGTCGGCCTCGTCGAGGTACTGGGTGGTGAGCAGCACGGTGCTGCCCTCCGCGACCAGCCGGCGGATGGTGTCCCACATCTGCAGCCGGGTGCGGGGGTCGAGCCCGGTGGTCGGCTCGTCGAGGAAGATCAGCGGCGGCTGGGCGATGAGGCTGGCCGCCAGGTCGAGGCGACGTCGCATGCCGCCCGAGAACTTCTTCAGCGGGCGGGTGGCGGCGTCGACGAGCGAGAACTCGTCGAGCAGCGCGTCGGCCTTCGTCTTCGCCCCGCGGATCCCCAGGCCGAGCAGGCGGCCGAAGAGCACGAGGTTCTCCCGCGCGGAGAGGTCCTCGTCGACGGACGCGTACTGGCCGGTGAGGCCGACGAGGCTGCGGACGGTGTGGGCCTCGCGCACGACGTCGTGGCCGAGCACGCGGGCGGACCCGGCGTCGGGGGACAGGAGCGTGGCGAGCATCTTGATGGTGGTGGTCTTGCCGGCGCCGTTGGGGCCGAGCACGCCGTAGATCGCACCGGTGGCGACGTCGAGGTCGACGCCGTCGACGGCGCGGTTCGCGCCGAAGACCTTGACGAGGCCGCGGGCCTCGATCGCTGGGGCATTCATGCGGCCAGCGTGCGCCGGCCACCGTCCCGCGGGCCTGTCACGACGCTGTCACGGGCTCCCGTCCGGCTGTCAGGCCGCGGACCAGCGGAACCAGCGCGCAGCGGCGGCTGACAGCGCGGCCGCCCAGGCGACGAGCGCGACGAGCGGACCGGCCGCCCAGGTGCCGTGCAGCAGGGCCGCGCGCAGCGCCTCGCCGAGTGCCCCGGACGGCAGCCAGCCCGCGACGTGCTCCAGGCCGCCCGGCAGCACGGACGCCGGCAGCACCACCCCGCCGAAGGCGAGCAGGACGAGCACGAGGTTGGCCAGCGCGATGACGGCCTCCGCGCGGACGCGCCCGGCGGCGAGCAGCGCCGCCGCGCCCCACGCGGCGGTCCCCAGCAGCCACGCCGCGATCGCGGCGGGGATGCCCGCGGCGTCGGGCCGCCAGCCGAGCCACAGGCCGGCGCCGCCGAGGACGACGACCTGGACCACCTGGACCGCGAGGACCCCGACGAGCTTGCCGGCGAGCAGGCCGCCCGGGCCGAGGGGCGTCGTCGCCAGGAGGCGCAGCACGCCGTAGCGACGGTCGAACGCGGTGCTGATGGCGGGCGAGGTGAAGGCCGAGCTCATGAGGGCGAACGCGAGGACGCCCGGCGTGACGAGGTCGATCCGGGTGGTGCCGCTCGTGTCGAGGGAGACGAACGTCGCCCGCGCCAGCCCGACGAGCAGGATCAGCGGCAGGAGCACGGTCACCATGACCTGCTCGCCGTTGCGGAGCACCGCGCGCATCTCGAACGTGCCCTGCGCCGCGACGCGCCGGGCCACCGAGGCCGCCCGGGGCGCCCCGGGGACGGTCGTCTCGCTCATCGCAGGCTCCGGCCGGTGAGGTCGAGGAAGACGTCCTCGAGCGTGCGGCGGCCCAGCTCGAGCCGGGTGAGCTGCTTGCCGGCGTCGGCGAGACCCCGCGCCAGCGCGGCCACCGCACCGGGGTCCACCGGGCCCGACACCGAGCAGGCGGTGCGCCCGGCGGACTGCACGGTGAACCCGGGCCCGAGGGCCAGGGCCATCGCCGCGGCGTCGAGCGGCTGGGCCGCCTCCACGCGCAGGGTCGTCGTCCCGCCGGAGTCGACGAGCTCGGCCACGGTGCCGGCGGCGATCGCGCGCCCGTGGTCGACGATCACCACGCGGTCGGCCAACGCCTCCGCCTCGGCCATGAAGTGCGTCGTGAGGACCACGGACACGCCGTCGTCGGACAGCTCCCCGATGAGGTCCCACACCGCCCGTCGCGCCTGCGGGTCGAGGCCCGCCGACGGCTCGTCGAGGAACACCAGCCGCGGCCGCCCGACGAGGGCGACGGCGAGCGCGAGGCGCTGCCGCTGGCCGCCGGACAGCCGCCGGACGGAGGTGCGGGCGAACGACGCGAGGCCGAGGCGCTCGGTCAGCTCGCCCGTGTCGGCCGGCTCGGCGTACATGCGTGAGACGTGCCGGAGCACGTCGCCGGCGCGCTGCGTGTTTGGCAGGCCGCCGTCCTGCAGCATGACGCCGACGAGCGGCCGGAGGGCGGTGGCGTCGCGCACCGGGTCGTGCCCGAGCACGCGCACCTCGCCGCCGTCGGCGCGGCGGAGCCCTTCGCAGATCTCCACCGTGGTCGTCTTGCCCGCGCCGTTGGGGCCGAGCACCGCCGTGACCTGGCCCGAGGCGGCCACGAGGTCGAGCCCGTCGACGGCGACGCTGGCGCCGTAGCGCTTGACCAGTCCGTTCACCTCGACGGCGGGAGAGTGCCGCACGGCCGCGACTCTATCCCGCCGGCGGTGGCGGCCGGACGCGCCCTCGTGGGCCCGGGACCTGCCGAGCGCCCACCTCCTCGCCGAGACCGGGTGTTCCGGACGTCGGAACGCACGGTCTCGGTGACGAACGGGGCGCTCGGCGCGGGTGTGGGATGCACGGGGGGCGGCCGCCGACGCCCGGCCGGACACCGGCCGGGCGTCGGCCGGGTGTGTGGGCGGGGTGCGGCAGGCTGGGGGCGTGCTGCTGCTCGTGTCGCGGGCCGCCGGGGCGGGCGCCGGATCCGGCGGAGCCCTCGGCGAGGGCGCCGCGTCGGGACGGGGCCTCGGTGGGGGCGCCGAGTCCGGGCGGACCCTCGGCGTGGCCGCGGTGGGACGAGGCGGCGGCGAGCGGACCGTGCGGGTGCGGCGGGTGGACGACCGGGCGCCGCGCGGCGTGGTGGGGCGCGAGGCGGCGCCGCGGTGGGTGTGGGCCGACACGTCGGCGTGGTACCCGGGGCTGCTCGCCGACGGGGTGCGCGTCGAGCGGTGCCTCGACCTGCGGCTGGCGCACCGCGTGCTGCGCCTGGCGCCCGGGGCGGCGGCGTCGCGCCTGGCCACGGCGTCCCCGGGGGCGTTCGACGAGCCGGTGCCCGCCGCGGAGGCCCCGGGCGAGGACGCCCTCTTCACGGTGGGCGAACCGGCGACGGGTCCCGACGAGGCCGCGTGCCTGGCCGAGCTCGCGGCGCAGGACGAGGCCGTGGCCGCCGCGCCGGCCGCGGCGCGGCTGCGGCTGCTGCTGGCGGCGGAGTCGGCGGGCGCGCTCGCGGCGGCGGAGATGCGCCACGCGGGCGTGCCGTGGGACCCCGCGGCGCACGACGAGGTGCTCAGCGGGCTGCTCGGCCGGCGACCGCGCGCCGGTGAACGGCCCGCGCGGCTGGAGGAGCTCGCCGCCACCGTGCGCGCCGAGCTCGACGCCCCGACGCTCAACCCCGACTCCCTGCCCGACGTGCTGCGCGCGCTGCGCCGCGTCGGCCTGCCGGTGACCTCCACCCGGGCGTGGGAGCTCGAGCACCTCGACCACCCCGCGATCGCGCCGCTCATCGAGTACAAGAGGCTCTCGCGGCTCCACTCGGCCAACGGCTGGGGCTGGCTCGACGCGTGGGTCGGGGGCGGCCGCTTCCGGCCCGAGTACGTGGTCGGCGGCGTGGTGACCGGGCGCTGGGGCAGCAGCGGCGGCGGGGCGCTGCAGCTGCCGAAGCAGCTGCGCCGGGCGGTTCGGGCGGACCCGGGGTGGAAGCTCGTCGTCGCCGACGCGGCGCAGCTCGAGCCGCGCGTGCTGGCCGGCCTGGCGCGTGACGAGCGGCTCGCGGCCGCCGGGCGTGGCCACGACCTCTACGGCGCCATGGTGGCCGCGGGCGTGGTCCCCGAACGCGCCCTGGCGAAGGTGGGCATGCTCGGCGCCCTCTACGGCGGCACCACCGGGCCCAGCGCCGCCGTGCTGCCGCGGCTCGCCCGCGCGTACCCCGACGCGCTGGGCTACGTCGAGGCGGCGGCGCGGGCGGGTGAACGCGGTGAGGTCGTGGCGACCCTCCTCGGGCGTGGCTCGCCGCCGCCGGGGGAGGCCTGGCTCGAGTCGCAGGCCGAGGCCCTGTCGGACGAGGCGGGGGCGCGCGAGGAGTCGCGTGCCCGGTCCATCTCCCGTGGCTGGGGTCGGTTCACCCGCAACTTCGTCGTGCAGGGCACCGCGGCGGAGTGGGCGCTGGCGTGGATCGCGGAGATGCGCCGGCGGCTGTGGGCGATGGGGGAGACGGGCGGCACCGGGCTCGCGCCCGAGCCGTTCGCGCGGCGCCCGCACCTCGTCTACTTCCTGCACGACGAGCTCGTCGTGCACGCGCCGGCGCACCTCGCCCCGGCGGTGGCCGACCAGGTCAGGGCCGCCGCCGCGGCGGCCGGGCGACTGCTGTTCGGCGACTTCCCGGTCGAGTTCCCCCTGACCGTGGGGATCGCCGACTCCTACGGCGACGCCAAGGGTTGACGCCGGTGGGACGGGCCGCCCGCATCGCGGACGGGGAAGGCAAGCCTTCCTTGCCAGGATGAATATTGACAACAAGGATGTTGCCAATATCGCGGCGTGAGGATCCCCGCCCCGCGGTGCGACGAGTGACGACGGAGGTGGCCCATGAGCGAGCTCGCTCCCGTCGCCCACGCCGACTCGCCCGCCGACCCCGACGCCGGCACGCGCCGCCGGGTGCTCGAGCTCATCGCGACCGACGGCCCTGTCACCGCCGCGCAGCTCGCGCGCGACCTGCGGCTGACGGCAGCCGGCGTGCGTCGGCACCTCGCCTGCCTCGAGCAGGAGGGGCGCATCACCGAGCTCGCCGCGCACCGCACGGGCCCGGCTCGGCGCGGCCGGCCCGCACGCCGCTTCGTCGTCGCCAAGAGCGGGCAGGCCACGCTGAGCCACCGGTACGCCGAGGTCGCGAACCAGGCGCTGGCGTTCCTGGCGCAAACCGCGGGCCCCGACGCCCTCCAGCGGTTCGCCGACGAGCGCATCAGCGTCCTCGAGCGGGCGGTCGCACCGGCGGTCGCCGCCGCCGGCGACGACATGGCCCGGCGTGCCGACGCCCTGGCCGAGGCGCTGGACGCCGAGGGCTTCGCCGCCTCCGTCCGGCCGGTGCCGGGCCTGCCGCTCGTCCAGGTGTGCCAGGGCCACTGCCCGGTGCAGGACGTCGCCGCCGCCTACCCGCAGCTGTGCGAGGCCGAGACCCGGGCGTTCGCCCGTGTGCTCGGCGTCCACGTGCAGCGGCTGGCGACGCTCACGACGGGCGGTCACGTCTGCACCACCAACGTGCCGACCGCCGTTCCCCCGATCTCCACCGTCAAGACCCCCACCACGGAAGGAGTGCCGGCATGAGTGCACCCGCCGAGCCGCTCACCCAGGACGAGGCGATCGCCTCCATCGGGACCTATGCCTACGGCTGGCACGACGCGGACGCCGCCGGCGTCAGCGCGCGCCGCGGCCTGTCCGAGGAGGTCGTGCGCAACATCTCCGCCCTGAAGAGCGAGCCCGAGTGGATGCTCAAGACCCGGCTCAAGGCGTTGCGGCTCTTCGACAAGAAGCCGATGCCCTGGTGGGGGGCTGACCTCTCGGGCATCGACTTCGACAACATCAAGTACTTCGTGCGGTCGACGGAGAAGCAGGCGGCCAGCTGGGAGGACCTCCCGGACGACATCAAGAAGACGTACGACCGGCTCGGCATCCCCGAGGCGGAGAAGCAGCGGCTCGTCGCCGGCGTCACCGCGCAGTACGAGTCCGAGGTCGTCTACCACCAGATCCAGGAGGAGCTGGAGCGGCAGGGCGTCGTCTTCCTCGACACCGACTCCGGCCTCAAGCAGTACCCGGAGATCTTCGAGCAGTACTTCGGCTCGGTGATCCCGCCCGGGGACAACAAGTTCGCCTCGCTCAACACGTCCGTGTGGTCCGGCGGGTCCTTCGTGTACGTGCCGCCGGGGGTCCACGTCGACATCCCGCTGCAGGCCTACTTCCGGATCAACACCGAGAACATGGGCCAGTTCGAGCGGACGCTGATCATCGCCGACGAGGGTTCGTACGTCCACTACGTCGAGGGGTGCACTGCGCCCGTCTACCAGAGCGACTCGCTGCACTCGGCGGTCGTCGAGATCATCGTCAAGAAGAACGCCCGCGTCCGGTACACGACGATCCAGAACTGGTCGACGAACGTCTACAACCTCGTCACCAAGCGCGCGACCGTCGCCGAGGGCGGCACCATGGAGTGGGTCGACGGCAACATCGGCTCCAAGGTGACGATGAAGTACCCGGCCGTCTACCTCATGGGCGAGCACGCGAGCGGCGAGACGCTGTCGATCGCGTTCGCGGGCGAGGGCCAGCACCAGGACACCGGCTCCAAGATGGTCCACTGCGCGCCGAACACGTCGAGCCACATCATCAGCAAGTCGGTGGCGCGCGGCGGTGGCCGCTGCTCCTACCGCGGCCTGGTCCAGGTGCTCGAGGGCTCGTCGAACTCCCGGTCGTCGGTGCTCTGCGACGCGCTGCTGGTCGACCAGATCTCCCGCTCCGACACGTACCCGTACGTCGACGTCCGCGAGGACGACGTCACCATGGGTCACGAGGCGACGGTCTCGCGCGTGTCCGAGGACCAGCTGTTCTACCTCATGTCCCGCGGGCTGGCCGAGCAGGAGGCCATGGCGATGATCGTGCGCGGGTTCATCGAGCCCATCGCGCGCGAGCTGCCGATGGAGTACGCGCTCGAGCTCAACCGCCTCATCGAGCTCCAGATGGAAGGTGCCGTCGGCTGATGACGACCGAGACTGGCGAGCTGTCGAAGGGCAGCCTGTCCACCGACCACTCCCGTGCGATCGCCGACCAGGCGCACAGCCACGGCGTCGGCCCGTCGCCGGAGAGCTCGCGGGCCTCGCGCCCGCGCTCGTTCGTGGCCGACGACTTCCCGCTGCCGATCGGCCGCGAGGAGGAGTGGCGGTTCACTCCCGTGGACAGGCTCGCCCGCGTGCTGGCCGACGAGCCGGCGGACGGCCACCTGGCGTGGGGCATCCCGAACCTGCCGGCGGGCGTGACGATCAGCGAGGTCACGCCCGACGACGCCATCAGGCGCACGGTGCAGGCGCCCGGCGACCGAGCCTCGGCCGTGGCGCTCAAGCGCGCCGGCGGCGCGATGGCCCTGACCATCGCCCCGAGCACGGTGCTCGACGAGCCGCTGACGATCCGTCTCACCGGCGCCGGCGAGGACGCGCGCGGCCACGTGCTCATCGAGGTCGGCGCCGACTCCGAGGCTGTCGTCGTCATCGAGCACGACGGCGTGGCCACGTACTCCGAGCTGGTCTCGGTGAGCGTCGGCGACAACGCCGGCCTCAACCTCGTCCTGCTCCAGCTGTGGGACGCGGGCACGGTCCACGTCGGGGAGGTCGTGGCCCGCCTGGGTCGCGACGCGCGCCTGCGCGGCACGGTCGTCACGCTCGGCGGCGACGTGGTGCGGCTCAACACGGCGGCGACGTTCGCCGACGAGGGCGCCAGCGTCGACCTGCACGGCTTGTACTTCGCCGACGCGGGCCAGCACCTCGAGCACCAGCTCTTCATCGACCACAACGCGCCGCGCTGCCGCTCCCGCGTCACCTACAAGGGGGCGCTGCAGGGCCAGGGCGCGCACACCGTGTGGGTCGGCGACGTGCTCATCCGGGCGATCGCCGAGGGCACCAACACGTACGAGCAGAACCGCAACCTCGTCCTCACCGACGGGGCGCGGGCCGACTCGGTCCCCAACCTGGAGATCGAGACGGGTCTCATCGAGGGCGCGGGCCACGCGTCGGCCACCGGCCGGTTCGACGACGAGCAGCTGTTCTACCTCAGCTCCCGTGGGATCCCCGAGATCGAGGCGCGCCGGCTCGTCGTGCGGGGCTTCTTCGTCGACCTGGTGCACGCGATCGGCGTGCCCGAGATCGAGGCTCGCCTGCTGGGGCTCATCGAGGCCGAGCTGTCGAAGTCGATGTCCGAGTTCCGGGAGGGCGCGTCGATCCCGGTGGCGATCGCATGAGCGCACAGGTCGCCTGCCTCGCCGACGACGTGGCGGTCGCCGCCGCCCTCCGGGTCGAGCTCTACGCCGCGGACGGCGGGCTCGTCGAGGTCGCGGTGGTGCGCGACGAGGACGGCGAGCTGCACGCGATCAGCGACATCTGCTCGCACGGCCAGGTCTCGCTGTCGGACGGCGAGATCGAGGGCTGCACCGTCGAGTGCTGGCTCCACGGCTCGCGGTTCGACCTGCGCACCGGCAAGCCCCTGTCCCCGCCGGCCGTCCGCCCCGTGCCGGTCTACCCCCTGACGGTCGACGGCGAGCAGGTGCTCGTCGACGTCGACGCCCCGCTCTGAGACCCCTCGCAAGGAGAGACATGTCCACCCTGGAGATCCGCGACCTGCGCGTCAGCGTCGAGACGAAGGAGGGCCTCAAGCCCATCCTCAACGGCGTCGACCTGACGATCGGCAGCGGCGAGACGCACGCGATCATGGGCCCCAACGGCTCCGGCAAGTCGACGCTCGCCTACTCCCTGGCAGGCCACCCGAAGTACAAGGTGACCGGCGGCACGGTGACGCTGGACGGCGTCGACGTGCTGGCGATGAAGGTCGACGAGCGGGCCCGTGCCGGCCTGTTCCTGGCCATGCAGTACCCGGTCGAGGTGCCGGGCGTGTCGGTGTCGAACTTCCTGCGCACCGCCAAGACGGCCATCGACGGCCAGGCGCCGCCGCTGCGCGGCTGGGTCAAGGAGATCCGCGGGGCGATGGACGCGCTGCGGATGGACCCCGAGTTCCAGGAGCGGAGCGTCAACGAGGGCTTCTCCGGCGGTGAGAAGAAGCGCCACGAGATCCTGCAGATGGAGCTCCTCAAGCCCAAGTTCGCGATCCTCGACGAGACCGACTCCGGCCTCGACGTCGACGCGCTGCGCATCGTGTCCGAGGGCGTCAACCGCGTGAAGTCGACCACCGACGTCGGCGTGCTGCTCATCACGCACTACACGCGGATCCTGCGCTACATCACGCCGGACTTCGTCCACGTCTTCGTCGACGGCCACGTCGCCGAGGAGGGCGGCCCCGAGCTCGCGGACCGGCTCGAGGACGAGGGCTACGACCGGTTCCTCGCCGCGGCGCAGGCCTGAGCGGAGGCACGGACCATGTCGGTGACCACGGACGGGCTGACGAGCGCCGAGCTCGCGGCGGTGCGCGCGGACTTCCCGCTGCTGGCCCGCACGCTGCGTGACGGCCGCCCGCTGGTCTACCTCGACTCCGGCGCGACCGCGCAGAAGCCCGAGGTGGTGATCGACGCCGAGCAGGACTTCTACGTCCAGCGCAACGCCGCCGTGCACCGCGGCGCGCACCAGCTGGCCGAGGAGGCGACCGAGGCCTTCGAGGATGCACGGGGCAAGGTCGCGCGGTTCGTCGGCGTCGACGCGGACGAGCTGGTCTGGGCGAAGAACGCGACCGAGGGGATCAACCTCGTCGCCTACGCGATGGGCAACGCCAGCGCGGGCCGCGGGGGAGCGGCGGCGCGCCGGTTCGCGCTCGGCCCGGGCGACGAGATCGTGGTCACGGAGGCCGAGCACCACGCCAACCTCGTGCCGTGGCAGGAGCTGGCGTTCCGCACGGGCGCCACGCTGCGCTGGCTGGGTCTGGACGACGAGGGACGGATCCGGCTCGACGAGCTCGACACCGTCGTCACCGAGCGGACGAGGGTGCTGGCCTTCACGCACGCGTCGAACGTCACGGGCGCCGTCACGCCGGTCGAGCCGCTCGTCGCGCGCGCCCACGAGGTCGGCGCGCTCGTCGTGCTCGACGCGTGCCAGTCCGTGCCGCACCTGCCGGTGGACCTGCACGCGCTCGGCGTCGACTTCGCCGCGTTCTCCGGCCACAAGATGTACGGGCCCACCGGGGTCGGGGCGCTCTACGGGCGGCGCGAGCTGCTCGAGGCGCTGCCCCCGTTCCTCACCGGCGGGTCCATGGTCGAGATCGTCACGATGACCGAGACGACCTTCCTGCCGCCGCCGCAGCGGTTCGAGGCCGGCACGCAGATGGTGGCGCAGGCCGTCGCCCTCGGCGTCGCCGCCGACTACCTCGCCGAGCTCGGCATGGCGAACGTCGCGGCGCACGAGCACCACGTCGCCGGCCGGCTGCTGGAGGCCGTCGCCTCGGTGCCCGGCGTGCGGCTCATCGGCCCGCACGACGCGCGGGACCGCCTGGCGACGGTGTCCTTCGTCGTCGACGGCGTGCACGCGCACGACGTCGGGGCCGTGCTCGACGACAAGGGCGTGGCGGTGCGCGTCGGCCACCACTGCGCCCAGCCGGTGCACCGCCGGTTCGGCATCGCGGCGACCTCGCGCGCCAGCGCGGGCGTCTACACGACGGACGACGAGGTCGAGGCCTTCCGGGAAGCCCTGAGCGGGGTCCGGGCGTTCTTCGGTCTGGAGGGAGACCGGTGAGCGCTCTGGACCAGATGTACCAGCAGGTGATCCTCGATCACGCGAAGTTCCCGCACGGGCGGGGGCTGCCCGAGGGCGACGAGGGCGCCACGGCGGTGGCCGTCGCCCCCCACCCGGGCTGCGGCATCTCGCACCAGGTCAACCCGACCTGCGGCGACGAGATCACGCTGCGCGTGGACGTCTCGCGGGCCGGTGGCGTGGCCGTCGTCGACGACGTGCGCTGGGAGGGCCAGGGCTGCTCGATCTCGCAGGCCTCGGCCTCCGTGCTGCACGACCTCGTCATCGGTCAGGACCTGGCCACGGTCGACCGGCTGTCGGCGACGTTCCACGAGCTCATGAGCTCGCGCGGGGCCGGCCTGGACGACGAGGCCGCCGAGGACCTCCTCGGCGACGCGGTCGCGTTCACCGGCTCCTCGAAGTT
This sequence comes from Cellulomonas sp. 73-92, assembly GCF_001898175.1. Lineage (GTDB taxonomy): Bacteria > Actinomycetota > Actinomycetes > Actinomycetales > Cellulomonadaceae > Cellulomonas. Next base: position 352,403 of record NZ_MKTH01000014.1, on the reverse strand, counting down.
CCCGGCGCGCATCAAGTGCGCGCTGCTCGGATGGGCCGCCCTGTCCGACGCCCTGATCCTGTCCGGCGCCCGGGAGGAATGACCATGAGCACCGAACCCACCACGCAGTCCCCTTCGCACGCCACGGCGGCCGACGTCGAGGAGGCCCTGCGCGACGTCGTCGACCCCGAGCTCGGCATCAACGTCGTCGACCTGGGCCTCGTCTACGGCGTCTCGGTCGAGGGCAGCACGGCCACCATCGACATGACGCTGACCTCGGCGGCCTGCCCGCTGACGGACGTCATCGAGGACCAGTCCGCGATGGCGCTCGACGGGATCGTCGACGCGTTCCGGATCAACTGGGTCTGGATGCCGCCGTGGGGCCCGGAGCGCATCACGGCGGAGGGCCGCGAGCAGATGCGGGCCATCGGCTTCAACATCTGATCGCGCTACCCTCCCCACGCGAGCCCCGGGTCGTCACGTGATCCGGGGCTCGTCTGCTCCCGGGTCACGCGCCCCCGAGCCCGCGCGCCACCAGGGCCTCTCCCGTGGCGTGGGCGCGCGCGACGGCCCGGATGGCCGCGGGCGTGAGCCACGTCCGAGGGTCGCGCTCGCACCCCCGGGCACGGGCGGCCTCGCGGGTCGCCGCCACCGTGGCGGCGAGCGCCGGGATCGACCGGAGCATGAGCACAGCCGCGAGGCCGAGGCGTGCGGGCAGCAGGTCGAGCAGCTCGTCGGGCGGGGTGCGGGCGACGAGCACGGCGCCGGCGAGCACGAGCGCGAGGACGTCCAGCGCGGCGGCGACCCCGGCCGACGGCACACCGGACCACGCCCGGCCCGCGCCGACGAGGACGGCGAAGACGACCGCATCACGCCAGGTGCGCCGTGGCACGCCGGTCACGAGGGCCGCTGCCACGGCGACCGTGGCGCCGGCGCCGCCGGCCACGATGCCGGGGACGAGCACCACCGCGAGCGAGAACGCCGCGAGCACGGCGAGCTTGCCGGCCGTCGCCGCGGGCCGTGTCACGGGACCACCGCGCGGGCACGCATCAGCTCCCGGTAGGTGCCGATCGCGTCCGCCGGGGGGCCGTCGGCGACCACCTCGCCCGCATCGACGACGAGCACCCGCTCCGCCCGGGCCGCGGCCTCCAGGTCGTGCGTCACGACCAGGACCTGCTGCGGCAGCCCGGCGAGCACCTCGTCGACCACCGTGCGCCAGCGCAGGTCGAGGAGCGTCGTCGGCTCGTCGCAGATCAGCACCGACGGCTCGACGGCCAGCACCGACGCGAGCGCCAGCAGCTGCTTCTGCCCCCCGGAGAGGACGTGCACCGGCACGTGCGCGCGGTCGGCCAGCCCGAACCGGTCCAGCCACTCCAGCGCCGCGGCCCGGCGCGCCGCGGGCGGCGTCGTGCGGCGCAGGGACAGCACCACGTCCTCGAGCGGCGTCGGCATGAGCAGCTGGGCGTCCGGGTCGGTGAAGAGGAACCCGACGTGGCGCCGCACGGCCGTCGCCTCCCGGGCGGTGTCCAGGCCGCCCACGCGCACGGCGCCCGACGAGGGCCGCACGAGGCCGCCTGCGAGGCGCGCCAGCGTCGACTTGCCGGAGCCGTTCGCCCCGACGACCGCCACGCGCCGCTCCGCCAGGCTCACCGTCACCGGGCCGAGCAGGCGCACCACCCGGTCCCGCCCACCCCCGGGCGGCGGCGCCCAGGCGGTGACCTCCGCGGCGTCGAGCTCGATCACCGCTCGCGCAGCAGCGCCGGGAACGCGCGCAGCACGCCGACCGCCACGGCCGCGGCGACCAGCGCCTTGACGGTGTCCCCGGGGACGAACACCAGGTCGGCCGCGAGGGCCGCGGGCACGGGCAGCCCGGCGCGCACGACGAGCCCGGCGATCCCCAGCGGGTGCACGACGAGCAGCCCGGCGATCAGTGCCGCGCCCGCCAGCACGCCGAAGCGCCACCGTGGCGCCACGCGCCGCGCCAGGCCGGCCAGCGCGCCGGCGACGGCCGCCGCCGGCACGAACCCGAGAAGGTAGCCGACCGTCGGTCCGGCGAGGACGCCCGGACCGCCGGTGCCGCCGGCGAGCACCGGCACGCCCGCGAGCCCCACCAGGACGTACAGCCCGACCGCCGCGGCGCCGCGCCGCGCGCCCAGCACGAGCCCGGCGAGCAGCACCCCGAACGTCTGCAGCGTGATGGGCACGCCGACGCCCGTCGGCACCGGCGGCGCCACGGCGCACACCGCCACGAGCCCCGCCATCACGGCGACGAGCGCCAGGTCCGTGGCGCGGCCGCGGGTCGTCGGCGGCGTGGCCGGCGGGGACTGCGCCGGGTCGACGACGGTGGCGCCGGCGGCCTCGTCGCGCACGAAACGGTTGGACACGGCGCCTCCCGAGCGGTTCAGTGACGGGCGGGCACGCGCAGCCGTCCACACGGCACCCGGTCCGGCCACGCTAACGGGCCGTAGACTGACCGGCGTTTGTGCCCGGGGCCAAGCCCCGTGAGGCGTCGTCGGAGGAACCCACCAGTGATCACCGCCCAGGGCGTGGAGCTACGCGTCGGCGCTCGCCTGCTCCTCGAGCAGACGAGCTTCCGCGTCGCCGCCGGCGACCGCATCGGGCTCGTCGGGCGCAACGGCGCGGGCAAGACGACCCTCACCAAGACCCTCGCCGGCGAGACGCAGCCGAGCGCGGGCCTCATCTCGCGCTCGGGCGACATCGGGTACCTGCCGCAGGACCCGCGCACCGGCGACCTCGACACGCTCGCCCTCGACCGGGTGCTGTCCGCGCGCGGGCTCGACGAGGTGGTCCGTGCCATGCGCGACACCGAGGGCGCGATGGCGTCGGCCGACGACGAGACGCGCGAGGCCGCCATGGAGCGCTACGGCCGCCTCGAGGCGCGCTTCACCGCCGCCGGGGGGTACGCCGCCGAGAGCGAGGCCCACCGGATCACCGCCAACCTGGCGCTCGACGACCGGGTCCTGTCGCAGCCCCTGCGCACGCTCTCCGGCGGCCAGCGCCGGCGGGTGGAGCTGGCGCGCATCCTCTTCTCGGGCGCGCAGACGCTGCTGCTGGACGAGCCCACCAACCACCTCGACGCCGACTCGATCGCGTGGCTGCGGGACTACCTCAAGGTGTACTCGGGTGGGCTGATCGTCATCAGCCACGACGTCGGGCTGCTCGAAGCCGTGGTCAACAAGGTGTTCCACCTGGACGCCAACCGCGCCGTCATCGACCAGTACAACCTCGGCTGGAGCGCCTACCTGCTGCAGCGCGAGACCGACGAGAAGCGCCGGCGCCGGGAGCGCGCCAACGCCGAGAAGAAGGCCGCCGCGCTCATGGCGCAGGCCGACAAGATGCGCGCCAAGGCGACCAAGGCCGTCGCGGCGCAGAACATGGCCCGCCGCGCGGAGGCCCTGCTGCACGGGCTGGAGGACGTGCGCGCCGCCGACAAGGTCGCGCACCTGCGGTTCCCGGACCCCGCGCCGTGCGGCCGCACGCCGCTCACCGCCACCGAGCTGTCGAAGTCGTACGGCTCGCTCGAGGTGTTCACGGACGTGTCGCTGGCGATCGACCGGGGCTCGAAGGTCGTCGTGCTCGGGCTCAACGGCGCGGGCAAGACGACGCTGCTGCGCATCCTCGCGGGGATCGAGCCGCCTGACACGGGCACCGTCAACGCCGGTCACGGGCTCCGCCTCGGGTACTACGCCCAGGAGCACGAGACGCTGGACATGACCCGGACCGTCGTCGAGAACCTGCGTACCGCCGCCCCCGACCTCACCGACACCCAGGTCCGCTCGGTGCTCGGCTCGTTCCTGTTCTCCGGCGAGGACGCCGACAAGCCGGCGTCGGTCCTCTCCGGCGGCGAGAAGACGAGGCTGGCCCTGGCGGTGCTCGTCGTGTCGGCGGCGAACGTGCTGCTGCTCGACGAGCCGACGAACAACCTCGACCCGGCCTCGCGCGAGCAGATCCTCGGCGCGCTGCGCTCGTTCACCGGCGCGGTGGTGCTGGTCTCGCACGACGAAGGCGCCGTGGCGGCCCTCGACCCGGACCGCGTGCTGCTGCTGCCGGACGGCGACGAGGACTACTTCGGCGCCGACTACCTGGACCTCGTCGCCCTCGCCTGACTCCGCGAGGCAACGGCCTCTGCGTTCGGCGGCAGCTTCTCCGTCGTCGGGGCAACCGCGTGTCAACAATGTCGCCGCCCAGTTGCCCTCCGCTGCCGGAAGGCCTCGCAGGCTCAGTCGGTGAGCACCATCGTGAGGCGCTCCTGGGGATCGCCCTCGACCGGCGGGTCGCCGACCATGTGGAAGCCCGCCCGCCGGTAGGCCGCGATCGCGCGGGCGTTGAACCGGCGGACCTGGAGCGTCACCGGCACGCCGTCCGCACGCCGACGGGCCTCGCTCCGGCCGGCGTGGGGTCGTCGTCGGCGCGCAGGGACCCGAACTGGGTCCGACGGATCGCGCCGTCGCAGATCGCCCAGCCCTCCCGCTCCATCTGCTCCCAGGTGGGTGAGTCGTAGCAGACGTACGGCGCGGGGTACCGCCAGGCCGCGATGGCCCGCGCGTCCTCCTCGGAGAGCTCGGCCAGTCGCAGGGAACCGGTCATGCGGGCGGGCTGCCGGGACGCTGCGCGTCGAGGAGGGCGTCCTCGGCGAGCTCGTCGCGACCCTTGCGGCGCTGGGAGGCCTGGGGAGCGGCGCGCGGGGTGGACGCCGCCGGCCTCTCGGGCACGCTGGTGGCAGCCGCGACGGGCGCGAGCGCTGACTCGTCGTCGTCGGCTCCCGCACGGGCCGCGCGGACGGCGACCGGGGCGCCGGCGGCGAGGTCGTCGACGATCTCGCGGCGCGCCATCCAGCCGAAGGCCGCCAGGGCGCCGAGGGCGAACACCCACCACTGCACCGCGTACGAGAGGTACGGGCCGGGATCGGTCGACGGCGTCGCGAGGGTCTGCAGCGGCGTGGCGGGCGCGGGGGTCTCCGAGACGAGGCCGGCGTACCAGCGGTAGGCCGGCGTGCCGGGGGGAACGCTGCCGGCCGCGAGCACCTGGGTGGGCGAGAAGTTCTGCACCTGGCCGGGGGGAGCGGAGCGGGACGAGGGCGGCTCGGGCAGCCGCAGGCGCGCGACGAGGTCGACGGTGCCGGCCGGTGGGGTGGGAACGTCCGTGCCGCGCTGCGCGTCGTTGCCGACGGGAACCCAGCCGCGGTCGACGACGAGGACGCCGCCGCCGTCGGCCTGGAACGGCACCAGCACGTGGTAGGCGGGCTGGCCGTTGACCGGGCGGTTGCGCAGCAGGACCGCCGAGCCGCTGAGGTAGTGGCCGGTGAGGCTGACCGAGCGCCACTCGCCGGACGCGGTCGGCTCGTCGCCCGGCGCGCCCACGAGCGACGCCAGCGGCACGGGTGGGGCGGCCCAGTTCGCCTCGACCGTCGCGATGAGCGCGTCGCGCGTGACGTGCTTGTTCCACTGCCAGCGACCGAGCAGCGTGCACGTCGTCGCGACCGCCAGCGCCACGAGCACCAGCACGGCGGCCCGGCGCACAGCGGCGGACGAGGCGCTCACGCCTCCGCCCGCTCCAGCTGGGCCACCGGCACCACGTCGCGCAGGAAGCCGCGGACCCGGAGGTAGTCCTCGAGGTACTCGCGGTGCGCCCCGCAGGCCAGCCACACCTTGCGGCGCTCGGGCGTGTGGATCTTCGGGTTGTTCCAGAGCACGCCCCAGACCGCCTCGGCGCGGCACTTCCGCGCGCTGCAGACGAGCTCTCCGACGGCGTCGGGGGCGGGGTTCTGCGTCATCGGGGGCCTCCGGAGGGGCCGAGCGCGTCGTGCGACGGCGCCGGCGGCAGCTCGCGTGTCAGGGGTTCGGGGTCGTACTCCTGCCGTTCGCGTCCGGCGTTCGCACCGAGGACGGCGATGTAGGGAAGCACCGCGGCGGCGGCGACCAGCAGGATGCCGACGATCATCGGCACGTGGGGCCAGGCGAGGATCGCACCGATGAAGCACACCACGCGGGCGCCCATCTGGATCAGGTATCGCCGCTGGCGGCGGGCCTGGTCGTCGGCCAGCGACGCCGGGGCCGAGGTGATGGCCTGCACCTGCGGCTTCCCGCGCCTGGTGCGCCGCCCGATGCCCATGCCTCGATCGTAGGTCTTGTGGACTGTCCACAACCGGCCGGGGGCATCGTGTGCGGGGCCCCACGCCGGGAGGGTGGGGACCGTGGGCTACCGTCGAGCCCGTGCCTGCTCCCGAACCCCGCAGCGTCCTGGTCACCGGCGCGGCCCGCGGCATCGGCCGTGCCATCGCCGAGCGCTTCGTGGCGGCGGGTGACCGGGTCGCGACGTTCTACCGCTCCGGCGAGCTGCCGGACGGGGTGCTGGGTGTCGTCGCCGACGTGCGTGACACCGCGGCGGTCGACGCCGGGTTCGCCGCCGTCGAGGCGGCGCACGGCCCCGTCGAGGTGCTCGTCGCCAACGCCGGGATCACGCGCGACGGCCTGCTCATGCGGATGTCCGACGAGGACTTCGAGGAGGTCCTCGACGTCAACCTCGTCGGCTCGTTCCGGGTGGTGCGCCGCGCCTCGAAGTCGATGATCCGGCTGCGCCGCGGTCGCATCGTGCTCATCTCCTCGGTCGTCGGCCTGTACGGGCAGACCGGCCAGGTGAACTACGCCGCGTCGAAGGCCGGGCTCGTCGGCATGGCGCGGTCGATCACGCGTGAGCTGGGCGGCCGGGGGATCACCGCCAACGTGGTGGCGCCAGGCTTCGTCGACACCGACATGACGCGCGCGCTGCCCGACGACCTGCGTGACTCCTACCTCAAGGCGATCCCCGCCGGTCGGTTCGCGACCGCCGACGAGGTCGCCGCGGCCGTCGAGTTCCTCGCCTCGCCCGGTGCCGGCTACATCTCCGGGGCGGTCGTCCCGGTGGACGGCGGCCTCGGGATGGGCCACTGACCCGGGCCGCTGCGCCCCACGCCGACGGACACGGAAGGACCCCCATGGCTCTGCTCGAGGGCAAGACCCTGCTCATCACCGGTGTGCTCACCGACGCGTCGATCGCGTTCCACGCCGCGCGGCTCGCGCAGGAGGAGGGCGCGAACGTCGTCCTGACGAGCTTCGGCAAGCAGCTCCGGCTCACCGAGGTCATCGCCCGCCGGCTGCCCGCGCCGGCGCCCGTGGTCCAGCTCGACGTGACGAACGACGAGGACCTCGCGGCGCTGCCCGAGCGCGTGCGCGAGCACGCCGACCACCTCGACGGCGTGGTGCACTCCATCGGCTTCGCACCGCAGTCGGTCATGGGCGGGAACTTCCTCGCGGGCGAGTGGCCCGACGTCGCGACGGCGCTGCACGTGTCCGCCTACTCGCTGAAGTCCCTGGCCACGGCCACGCTGCCGTTGCTGACGCAGGGCTCCGGGCTCGTCGGCCTGACGTTCGACGCGCGGTACGCGTGGCCGGTCTACGACTGGATGGGCGTCGCCAAGGCGGCGTTCGAGTCGACCGCCCGCTACCTGGCCCGGGACCTCGGCCCCCACGGCGTGCGGGTCAACCTCGTCTCGGCGGGGCCGATCCGCACGACGGCCGCCAAGTCGATCCCCGGCTTCGAGACGATGGAGGCCGGCTGGTCGGACCGCGCCCCCCTCGGCTGGGACCTGACGACGGCGGAGCCCGCCGCGCGTGCCGTCGTCGCGCTCCTGTCGGACTGGTTCCCGGCGACCACGGGGGAGATCGTGCACGTCGACGGCGGCGTGCACGCCATGGGCCAGTAGTGGCAGCCTGAGCCGGTGACCCACCGGCTGGTGCTCCTGCGCCACGCGAAGGCCGAGCACGGCCTCGACGTGCCCGACGTGCAGCGTCCCCTCACCACGCGGGGCCGTCGGCAGTCGGCGGAGGTCGGCACCGCCATGGTCGCCGCGGGGCTGGTGCCGGACCTCGTGCTGTGCTCACCGTCGGTCCGGACGCGTCAGACCTGGCAGCTCGCCCACGCGACGCTGCACGCGGAGCCCGAGGTGCGGTTCGCCGACGACCTGTACGACGCCGGCGTCGACCAGGTCCTGGCCGCGCTGCGGACGGCCGACGAGGCTGCGCGTGTCGTGCTCGTCGTGGGTCACGAGCCCGCGATGTCACAGACCGCCACGGCGTTGGCAGGCCTGGGGTCCGACGAGGCCACCTACGCCCGCGTCCAGCTCGGCGTGCCGACGGCCGCGTGGTCGGTGTCGACGATCACCGGCGCGTGGGCGGACCTGGTGCGGGGCTCCGCCCGGCTGGTGCGGCTGCACGTCCCCGCCTGAGCCTGGGCGGGCGGCGGCCGTCCGGAGCGCCGGGCGCCCGGAGTTCGGGCAACCCGGCTGCTTGCGCACCGCTGTGGGATCGTGGCCCCGTGGCCACCGTTCGCGCGTTCGTCGCCCTCCGCCCACCCCGTGACCTGGTGGCGGCGGTCGCCGCACCGCCGTACGACGTGGTCGACACCGCGGAGGCCACCGCGATCGCCGAGGGGAACCCTGACAGCTTCCTGCGGGTCTCGCGCCCGGAGATCGGGCTGCCGGCCGGCGCGGGCGCCGCCGAGGTGCACCGGTTCGGGCGGGAGGTGCTGGAGGCGTTCGAGCGGCGCGGCACGCTCGTCCGCGACGCCGCGCCGGGGCTGCTCGTCTACCGGCAGGAGATGGGGAGCGCGTCCCAGACCGGCGTGGTCGCCGCCGTCACGGCCGCCGACTACCGCGCGAGCGTCATCGCCGTCCACGAGCACACCCGTCCCGACAAGGAGAACGACCGCACCGAGCACATCGAGGCGCTCGGCGCGCACGACGAGCCGGTGTTCCTCATGTACCGGCCGGCCGCGCCCGGCGCGTCGCGGGTGGCGGAGGTGCTGGCCGGCGTCACCGCCGGCGAGCCGGACTACGTCCTGGAGCGCGACGGCGTGCGCCACACGATGTGGACGGTCGCCGAGGCCGCCGACGTGGAGGCGCTGGAGGCGGCGTTCGCCGAGACGCCGGTCCTGTACGTCGCCGACGGCCACCACCGCAGCGCCGCGGCGGCGCGCCTGGCCGCGAAGGACCCGCGACCCGGGGCGGCCGAGTTCCCGGCCGTCGTCTTCCCCTCCGACGAGCTGACGATCCTCGCCTACAACCGCGTGGTGCGGGACCTGTGCGGGCTCACCGCTGCCGCGTTCGTCGAGGCACTGGGCGCGGACTTCGTCGTGACGCCTGCCGCGGCCGCCCCGGCGCTCGAGCGGCACCAGGTCGGCGTCTACCTCGGCGGCGCGTGGTGGACCGCGACCGCCCGGCCGGGCGTGGTCGACGAGGCCGACCCGATCGCGCGGCTCGACGTCTCCGTGCTCCAGGACCGGGTGCTCGCGCCGCTGCTGGGCATCGTCGACCCGCGGACCGACACGCGGATCGCCTTCGTCGGCGGCATCCGTGGCACGGCGGAGCTCGAGCGGCTCGTCGACTCCGGCGAGTTCGCCGTCGCCTTCGCGATGCACCCGACCTCGCCCGTCGAGGTGATGGACGTCGCCGACGGCGGCCAGGTGATGCCGCCGAAGTCGACCTGGTTCGAGCCGAAGCTCCTCTCCGGCCTCTTCGTCCACCCGATCGAGTAGCTAGTCCGCGAGCACGGTGCCCTTCGGCACGACCGTGATCCCGCTCTCCGTCACGGTGAAGCCGCGCGCCAGGTCGTGCTCGCGGTCGATCCCGACCCGGCCCCGCTCGGGGACGATGACGTTCTTGTCGAGGATCGCGCGGTGCACCTGCGCGTGCCGGTTGACGATGACGCCGTCCATGAGCACGGAATCGGTCACCTGCGACCACGAGTGCATCCGCACGCCCGGCGACAGCACCGAGCGGGAGACCGTCGCGCCGGAGATGACGACGCCCGGGGAGACGATCGAGTCGGCCGCGTGCCCCAGGCGCCCGGGCCCGGCGTGGACGAACTTCGCCGGCGGCAGGCTCATGGTGCCGGCGAACAGCGGCCACTCCTCGTTGTAGAGGTTGAACACCGGCTCGATGGCGATGAGGTCGATGTTCGCCTCGTAGTAGGCGTCGAGCGTGCCGACGTCCCGCCAGTAGTCGCGGTCACGTGGCGTCGAGCCCGGCACGTCGTTGCGGATGAAGTCGTAGACACCGGCGGTGCCCGCGTCGACGAACGCCGGCACGATGTCGCCGCCCATGTCGTGGCGGCTGTTGACGTCCTCGGCGTCCCGGGTGACGGCCTTGACCAGGGCTTCCGCGTCGAACACGTAGTTGCCCATCGAGGCGAGGACCTCGCCGGGGGAGTCCGCGAGGCCGACCGGGTCGCTCGGCTTCTCGCGGAACGCCGCGATGCGGCTCGGGTCGGCCGCGTCGGTCTCGATGACGCCGAACTGGTCGGCCAGGGAGATCGGCTGGCGGATGCCCGCGACGGTCATCTCGGCGCCCGACGAGACGTGCGCGTCGACCATCTGCGAGAAGTCCATCCGGTACACGTGGTCCGCGCCGACGACGACGACGATGTCCGGCCGCTCGTCGTCGATGATGTTGAGGCACTGGTAGATCGCGTCCGCGCTGCCGAGGTACCAGTGCTTGCCGACACGCTGCTGCGCGGGGACGGCGGCGACATAGTTGCCGAGCAGCGGCGACATGCGCCACGTCCGGGACACGTGCCGGTCGAGGCTGTGCGACTTGTACTGGGTCAGCACGATGACGTGCAGGTAGTGCGAGTTGATGACGTTCGACAGCGCGAAGTCGATGAGGCGGTAGATGCCGCCGAACGGCACCGCTGGTTTGGCGCGGTGTGCCGTCAACGGCATGAGGCGCTTGCCCTCGCCGCCGGCGAGGACGATGGCGAGGACCCGCGGCGCAGCCATACCTGGACCTTAGGCGTACGGAAGGGCGACGACGAGCGGGCGCGCGCTACCGTGTCGCCAGGTCGCCGCGGCGGCCGATCCTGCGAGCCGAGGAGCAAGGGTGCGCGTCGACCTCATCACCCGCGAGTACCCGCCGTACGTCTACGGCGGTGCCGGGGTGCACGTCGCGGAGCTGGCGAGCGTGCTGCGCCGCTCGGTCGACGTCCAGGTCCACTGCTTCGACGGGCCACGGGCCGGCGAGCCCGGCGTCCACGGGTACGACGAGCCCGACGAGCTCGCCGGCGCCAACGCCGCCCTGCGCACGTTGGGCGTCGACCTGTCGATCGTGGCCGGCGTCGACGGGACCGACCTCGTGCACTCGCACACCTGGTACGCGAACCTGGCGGGTCACCTCGCCGGCCTCCTCAACGACGTCCCGCACGTCCTGACCGCGCACAGCCTCGAGCCGCTGCGGCCGTGGAAGGCCGAGCAGCTGGGCGGCGGCTATCGCGTGTCGTCGTGGGCGGAGCGCACCGCCTACGAGGGCGCCGCCGGGGTCATCGCCGTGTCGGGCGGGATGCGCGACGACATCCTGCGGGTGTACCCGCAGGTGGACCCCGCCAAGGTGCACGTGGTGCACAACGGGATCGACCTCGACGGCTGGCAGCGCCCCGCGGACGCGGCGGAGACCGAGGCCAAGGCCCGCGCCCTCGGCGTCGACCCGTCCCGGCCCGCCGTGGTCTTCGTCGGGCGCATCACCCGGCAGAAGGGCCTGCCCTACCTGCTGCGCGCCGCCGAGCTGCTGCCCGACGAGGTGCAGCTCGTGCTGTGCGCGGGCGCACCCGACACGCCGGAGCTGCTGGCCGAGGTGACGGGGCTGGTCGACGGGCTGCGGGCGAAGCGCAGTGGCGTCGTGTGGATAGACAAGATGCTGCCGCGCGACGAGCTCGTCGCCGTGCTGGCGTCGTCCACGCTGTTCGTCTGCCCCTCGATCTACGAGCCGCTGGGGATCGTCAACCTCGAGGCGATGGCGGTCGGGCTGCCGGTCGTCGGGACCGCCACCGGTGGCATCCCCGAGGTCGTCGACGACGGCGTCACCGGCCGGCTCGTCCCGATCGAGCAGCTCACCGACGGCACCGGCACACCGGTGCACCCGGAGGAGTTCGTGCACGACCTGGCGGCCGCCCTGACCGAGGTCGTGTCCGACCCCGGGCTCGCCGCGTCGTGGGGCGTCGCGGCACGCCGGCGCGTCGAGGACCACTTCTCGTGGGCCGCCGTCGGCGACCGGACCATCGAGGTCTACCGCTCGCTGCTTTAGCGGTTCACCTGGCCGCCTGCCGGCCGCGGCCCGAAATCACTCGTCGTGGCCGCGCGCACGGCCTACCGTCGGCGCCGTGCAGGGCATCCAGACGTGGCGGGTGGTCCGCGCCGACAAGGGCGCGGTCCTCGTCGTGCCCGAGGCCGGCCTCGTCGCCGGCCTGGACGACGAACCGACTCGCGTGCCGCTCGGCCGCGACGGCCTGGCGCCGAGCGACGAGGGGCGCGTGGTCCCGACCGTCGGCGACCTCGTCGAGCTCGCGGGCGACGCGATCGGGCGGGTCCTGACCCGCCGCAGCGTCCTGGTGCGCGACAGCGCCGGCCGGACGTCCCAGACGCAGGTGCTGGCCGCGAACGTCGACGTGGTGCTCGTCGTCGAGCACCTCGATCCCGAGCCGGACCTGGGCCGGATCGAGCGGCTCCTGACGCTGGCGTGGTCCTCGGGAGCGACGCCCGTCGTGGTGCTGACGAAGGCCGACCTCGTGCCCGATCCGGCCGTGCTCGCCGTCGACGTCGCGGCCGTCGCCCTCGGCGTCGACGTGCACACGGTGAGCGTGCCGGACGACCTGGGCCTCGACGCGGTCCGTGCGCTCCTGGCGGCCGGCGTGACGTTCGTCATGGTCGGCCCGTCCGGCGCCGGCAAGTCCACGCTCGCCAACGCGCTGGCGGGGTCGGAGGTCGCGGCCACCGGCGAGCGGCGCCACGACGGCCGCGGCCGCCACACCACGACCCACCGGGAGCTGATCCGCCTCCCCGGTGGCGCGCTGCTCATCGACACGCCCGGGGTGCGGTCCGTCGGCCTCGTCGCCGACGACGACGCCCTCGGCCAGGCGTTCGCCGACATCGCCGAGCTCGCCCTGTCGTGCCGCTTCGCGGACTGCAGCCACACCGCAGAACCGGGCTGCGCGGTCCGTGCGGCGCTGGACTCCGGCGAGCTGCCGGAGCGGCGGTACGCGAGCTGGCGCAAGCTCGAGCGCGAGGCGCGATACCAGGCGATCCGCGCCGATCGGGGCGCGGCCGCGGCCGAGCGGGCGCGCTGGAAGCAGATCGCCCAGCTCCAGCGACAGGTCGCCCGCGGTCGCTAGGCCGAGCCTCTCTGGGCGGGCCAACGGGCTTCCGCTGAGGCGAGGAGCGCACGCTTCGGCCAGAGCAGCCCACGGCCAGAGTCGCGCTCCTGTCGATGACGTATCGGTTTCGCTAGAACGGGGGGTCATCGGGACGTCCGCCGTCGACCCCGACGGCAACCGCGTCCGCTGGCGGCCGGGGAGGCGGAGCCGGTCGCGGTGGCCAGGCGTCGCCGGGGGCGGTCCAGTACGTCAGGCCCAGCGGTGAGCGCCAGCGCACCGCCCCGTCCGGCTCGAGGGTCGGGGTCCAGCCCATCGCATGTTTCAGCCGATGGTGCTTCTCGCAGAGGCACTCGAGGTTGCAGGCGGCAGTGGCTCCGCCGTCGGCCCATGCGGTGACGTGGTCGACGTCGCAGCGGCGCGCGGGGCGCCGGCAACCGGGGAAGCGGCAGGTGACGTCGCGGAGCTGCACCGCGCGACGCAGGTCCTCCGGGAGGCGGTACCTGTCCCGGCCCACCGACAGCACGGCGCCGGTCTCCGGATGGGTCAGCACGCGCAGGAACGACGGTGCGTTCGCCGCGAGCATGCGGGCAGTCTCGATGTCGATCGGGCCGAACCCTTCGAGCTCGGCCGGCTCGTCGGACCGGTCCAGCAGCGACAGCACGGGCACCGTGAGGACGACGTCGGCACGCACCCCGGCCAGCCAGGCGGGAAGCCCGCAGGTTCCGGCGTCCACGGGGATGGCACGATCGATGGGTTCGTCATCGTCCACGGGTTCGCCGGGGACCTGGTTGGCCGACCCGAACGCGTCGCCGGACCGATGATCGGCCGGCGCCGCGGCGGCGGCACGAGCCGCGGCCACGCTGCGCTCGTCTGTCGACTCGACCATGGCGCCGTCCGGGTCGTAGGGCTCCGCGTCGATCGGCGCGTCCGCGTCCGCGCTGCATGCGCCGGTCGGGAAGGGCATGCCGCCGGGGACGAGCAGCAGGTCGACGAGGGCGTCGGCGCGGATCTCCTCGCGGGAGCGCTCGTCGGTGCCCTCGACCGCCGCGGCGATCGCGTCGAGCCGGGCGTCGATCGCCAGGGCCTGTGGCGCCGGGACGAGGGCGGTCAGCCAGCACATGTCGTCATCGGCAGGGCTGATGTCGACGCGACGCGCCTCCAGGTTCAGGCGTCGCTGCTCGTCCGTGCGCGGCACGTTGCGCGCACGCCAGCCGCGCGCGGTGGCCCGCAGCTGAGGTGCCGTCATTCGCTCCGCCCGCACGGCCAGGAACTCGTCGGCCCGCTCCAGCACACCCCGGTCGTCCACGCCGCGGAACACGTCCAGGACGACGTCCACGTGCCAGGCGGACACAGCGCCACGCTCGTGCGCGGCCAGCAGCCGCGGGAGTGCCGCCAGACGAGTCAGGCGGGCGAGGCGGCGGGCCAGGGTGGTCTCGGGCAGGTGCAGCGCGGCCGCCAGCTCGGCCAGCATGCCCCGCGCGCCCCACTCGCGCTTCTCGCGCTCGGTGCCCGCCGAGCGGCGCGCCAGCTCTCCGGCCCCCCAGAGGTAGCAGGCGACGAGCCGGGCGTCGGCCTGCGCCTGAGCGGCGGTCGCGGTCCGCGTGTCGAACGCCACCTGGGCCACCTCGGCCAGCAGCGGGTCGCACCACTCGTCGACGACCAGCTCGCCGAGATGCGTCATGAACGCGGTGACGACGGTCCCGTCGGCGGCGGCGACCGCCGGCGGCACCGGCACCGGCGCACCGGTGGGAAGCGGGACGCCCGTGGCGTCCCACCCCGACCCGACCAGCACCTCCCGCATGCCACAACTTCACCAGGCGCCACTGACAAAGCGCCTGGTCAGAGGCCAGATGTGTCACCCGAATGGGCTACCGCAACGCGACCCGATCGAGTGATCTTCGCGGCACCGTCGGGGGAGCCTACGGCCGCTCGTCGCGGTGGCGGTCCTCCTCGCGCTGCCGGCGCACCACGGTTCCGTGCGCGCGGACGGCGTCGCCCCCGAGCCATGCCGACGCGGCGCTCATCGCCCGGCGGGCCAGCCGGTCGACCTCTCGCAGGGCCGTCGACCGCTGGTCTGACTGCCACAGGTTCACGGCGCCGCCCTCGTCCTCCGTGGCCAGCTCGACGATGGCCCGCAGCCGCGCCGCCTGCTGCATCACGCGGACCCGCTGTGGCCACGCCTTGAACTCGTCGGTCAGGCGGTCGCCCGGCAGCGATCCGTCGCGCACCGCCGTGATCCGGTCCGCGGCGTCGGGACGCCACTGCGCGACGTCGAGCTGGACCAGCGCCTGCGTCGCGAGCATCAGGCCCTCACGCAGCCCGCGCTCGGTGTCGTCGAGCGACCCGACCGCCGCCTGGAACGTCGTCCGCCAGTCGTCGACCTCGTGCGTGCGCCAGACCACGCTGGCGCCGGGCTCCAGCCGTGAGCCGAACCGGTGGACCTCCGGGACGATCGCGAGGTCCCAGCCGTCGTCGTTGCTGTGCACCAGCACGCACTCGCCGGCGGCGGGCGCGTCCGGCGGCCCGACGAGCGGGTCGCCCGGGGCGGGCAGCACCGCGGCGACGTCCCAGGTCCGCTCGCCGATGTCGTCGATCAGGTCGTCGAGATCCGCGTACCGGCCGCCGGCGACCTCGTGCGGCTCGTCGTCCCCGACGACGACCGACGCGGCCCGCCGGCTGCCGCCGGCCTGCAGCCACAGGGCGAGGATCACCGAGCGCGGCAGCTCCAACGTGGCCATGGGCACCACGGTACGTGGCCCGGGCGGCACGCCCGGGCGCGCCGTCAGCCGACGGCGTGCACCGGAGCGGGGAGCGCAGCACCGGACATGTCGCGGCGCTGGTCGACCTCCGGCAGGGCGACCGCCTGCCCGCCGGAGCCGATCGCGCGCGCCGGCGCCGGCCCCACCCAGGCGAGGATCAACGCGTCCTCGCCCTTGAGGAACCGGTGCGCACGCACGCCGCCCGTGGCACGCCCCTTGCCGGGGTAGGCCGCCAGCGGCGTCACCTTCGCAGTCCCGGCCTGGGTGCCCGGCAGCGCGGACGACGAGCCCGCGACGGTCACGACGAGCGCGTCCACCGACCCGGCGGCGACGACGGCGAAGGCGACCACCGACACGCCGGCGTCGAGCTTGATGCCGGCCATCCCGCCGGCGGGCCGGCCCTGCGGCCGCACGGCCGAGGCTGGGAAGTGCAGCAGCGAGGCGTCCGAGGCGACGAGGACCAGCTCGTCGTCGTCGGCCGCCGCCGCGGCGCCGACCACCTCGTCGCCCTCCTTGAGCGCGACGACCTCCCAGGCGTCCCGGTTGCCGGGCACGTCGCCCGGGATCACGCGCTTGACGGTGCCCTGCGCCGTGCCCAGCGCCAGCGGGGGAGCCGCCGGGTCCAGCGAGGCGAGCGCCACGACCTTCTCGCCACGGTCGAGCTGGACCACCTCGCCCACCGGCACGCCGCCCGACAGCGACGGCGCGCCCTCGGTGGGCGGCAGCCCCGGCAGGTCGAGCACCGACAGGCGCAGCACGCGCCCGCGGGAGGTCACCACGCCCACGTCGGCCCGGGCACTGGTCGTCACGACGGACGTGAGCGCGTCATGACGGTGCCGCGCGCCCTGCCGCACCACGGGCTCGTCGGACGCCGTCCGGGCCAGCAGCCCGGTGGCGGACAGCAGCACGTGGCACGGCGTGTCCGCGATCTCCAGCGGCGCCACCGCCGCGGAGCGGGTCGAGGGGGCGGCGGCGGCCGTGGCCACCCCGCCGGCGGACTCCAGCAGGATCGTGCGGCGCGGCGTGCCGTAGGCGGCCGCCACCTGGGCCATCTCCTCGGACACCGTGGTCCGCAGCAGGTGGTCGTCGGCCAGCAGCGCCTCGAGGGCGGCGATCTCGGCGAGCAGCTCGGCCTGCTCCCGCTCGAGCTCGAGCTTCGAGAACCTCGTCAGGCGCCGCAGCCGCAGCTCGAGGATGTACTCGGCCTGCAGCTGCGACAGGTCGAACACCTGCATCAGGCGGGCGCGGGCGCCCTCGGCGTCGTCCGACGAGCGGATGACCTGGATCACCTCGTCGATGTCGAGGATCGCGACGAGCAGGCCCTCGACCAGGTGCAGCCGCTCCCGGCGCCGCGCGAGGCGGAACGCCGACCGGCGCCGCACCACGGTGAGCCGGTGCTCCACCCACACCTGCAGCAGCTCGCGCAGCCCGAGGGTGCGCGGCTGGCCGTCGACGAGCGCGACGTTGTTGATGGCGAACGAGTCCTCGAGCGGCGTCGTCCGGTACAGCTGTTCCAGCACGGCCTCGGGGTCGAAGCCCGACTTCACCTCGACGATGATCCGCAGCCCGTGCGTGCCGTCGGTGAGGTCCACGGCGTCGGAGATCCCGGAGATCTTCTTGGCCTTGACGCCCTCGGAGATCTTCTCGATGACCTTCTCGGGCCCGACGCCGAACGGCAGCTCGGTGATGACGATGCCCTTGCGCTTGGCCGTGACGTTCTCGATCCGCGCGGTCGCCCGCGTGCGGAACTGCCCGCGACCGGTGCGGTACGCCTCGCGCACGCCCTCGAGCCCGACGATCTTGCCGCCGCCGGGCAGGTCCGGCCCCGGGACGAAGCGCTGCAGGTCGTCGAGCGTCGCGTCCGGGTGCATGACGAGGTGGCGCGCGGCCGACACGACCTCGACGAGGTTGTGCGGCGCCATGTTGGTCGCCATGCCGACGGCGATGCCGGCCGCGCCGTTGACCAGGAGGTTCGGGATCGCCGCGGGCAGCACCGAGGGCTGCATGAGCTTGTTGTCGTAGTTCGGCACCAGGTCGACGACGTCCTCGTCGACGCCCTGCGTCATCGCCATCGCGGCGGGCGCCAGGCGCGCCTCGGTGTAGCGGGAGGCGGCCGGCCCGGCGTCGAGCGAGCCGAAGTTGCCGTGCCCGTCGACGAGCGGCAGCCGCAGGCTGAAGGGCTGCGCCAGCCGAACCATGGCGTCGTAGATCGCCGAGTCGCCGTGCGGGTGCAGCTTGCCCATGACGTCGCCCACCACGCGGGCGCTCTTGACGTAGGAGCGGTCCGGGCGCAGCCCCATCTCGCCCATCTGGAACAGGATCCGGCGCTGCACCGGCTTCAGCCCGTCGCGGGCGTCCGGGAGGGCGCGCGCGTAGATGACCGAGTAGGCGTACTCGAGGTACGACCCTTCCATCTCCGACGTGACGTCGATGTCGACGATCTTCTCGACGAGGTCGTCGGGCGGCAGGGACGGGGTGGGGCGGCGCGCCATGCGGGCGGGACTCCAAAGGTGGGGCGACGTGACCGGCCCATTCTCGCCTCCGGCGGCGCGCCTCCCGCTCCGGCGCGCTCGCGTCCGCACATGTTGCCGCTCCCGCGACCGCGTGGCCGGACGCAAGTCGCTCTAGCCTGTCGGCATGGTCGAGCCCACCGGGGGCAGCGCCGCCACCGTCCCCGACTACCCGGCGTCGTGGGAGGCCGACGTCGTGCTGCACGACGGCACCACCACGCGCGTGCGCCCCCTGCGACCGTCCGACGCGGACGCCCTCCAGGCGTTCCACATGGGGCAGTCGGAACGCTCGACCTACTTCCGGTTCTTCCACCCGCTGCTGCGCCTGCCGCCGCGCGACCTGGAGCGCCTCGTCGCCGTCGACCACCGCGACCGGGTCGCGCTCGTGGCCGTCGAAGGGGCGGACGAGAAGATCATCGGCGTCGCGCGGTACGACCGGATCGACCCGGAGACGGCCGAGGTGGCCTTCAACATCGCGGACGCCCACCAGGGCCGGGGCCTCGGGTCCGTGCTGCTCGAGCACCTCGCGGCCGCCGCGCGGGAGCGCGGCCTGCGGCGGTTCGTCGCCGAGGTCCTGCCCTCCAACGGCCGGATGCTGGCGGTGTTCCGCGACGCCGGCTACGAGGTGCGGCAGCGCACCGAGGAGGGCGTGGTGACGGTGTCGTTCGACATCGACCCGACCGATCGCTCGGTCGCGGTGATGGCCGACCGCGAGCACACGGCGGAGGCACGGTCGATGCGGGCGCTGTTCGAGGCGCGCAGCGTGCTCGTCGTCGGCCCCGGCGCGGGCGGCCGTCCGCTGAACGCCGCCATCGCGGACCGGGTGTGCCGGTCGCTGGCGACCGAGGCCGAGGCGGGGCGCGTCGAGCTGCACGTCATCGGGGTGGGGGAGCCGGTGCCCGGCGCCGTGGCGTGGCCGGCGCTGGGCGACGTGCCCGGCCCGGTGGAGGTCGCCGCGCTGGCCGGCGAGGCCGACGACGTCGTCGCGTGGGTGGGCGCGCTCGCCGCGCTCGACGTCCGCACGGTCGTCGTCCTGTCGGGCGGGTTCGCGGAGGAGGGTCCGGAGGGCCTGGAGCGGCAGCGCCGGCTGCTGCGGGCGGCGCACGGCGCGGGCATGCGCCTGGTCGGACCCTCGTCGTACGGCGTGGTGGCGACCGGACCGGACCGCGTGCTGGACCTCTCGCTCGCGGGGCACCTGCCCGGCCCGGGGCCGGTCGGGCTCTTCTGCCAGTCGGCGCCGTTCTCGGTCCCCCTGCTGTCGGCGCTGGAGCGCCGCGGGCTCGGGCTGTCCCAGTTCCTGTCCGCCGGGCACCGAGCGGACGTCTCGGGCAACGACCTCATGCAGTTCTGGGCGGACGACGAGCGGACGGCCGCCGTGGGCCTGCACCTGGAGTCGATCGGCAACCCCCGCAAGTTCTCCCGCGTGGCCCGTCGGCTGGCGGCCCGCAAGCCGGTCGTGGTGATGACCGCGGGCGGCGGCACGGGTGCCGTGGTGCCCCCGGGGCACGCGGTGCGCGCGACCCGCGCCCCCGGCAGGGCGTTCGCCGAGATGCTGCGGCAGTCCGGCGTGGTGCGCGTGGAGAACGCGCACCAGCTCGTCGACGTGCTCCAGCTGGTGACGAGCCAGCCGCTCCCGACGGGCCGCCGGGTGGGGATCCTCTCCTCCTCGCAGTCGGTCGGCGCGCTCGTCGCGGCCCTGCTGCGCGCCCAGGGCCTGGAGGCCGACGGCGCCGAGGTCGTCGCCGAGGACGCGTCGGCCGAGCGGCTGCACCAGGCCGTCGCCGCCGTCTACGAGGACCCCGACGTCGACGCGGTCATCGCGATCGGCATGCCGGTGCTGGGCGGCACGAACCGCGAGATGGCGCACGCACTGGCCGCCGCCGCGGCGAGCTCGCACCGCCCCACCGTGGCGGTGATGACCGGCCTGCACGGGCTGACGCCGCACCTCACCGCGCCGGACGAGGCCGGCGTCGACCGCACGGTCCCGGCCTACTCGACCCCGGCGGACGCGGTCCTCGCGCTCGGGCTGACTGTCGGCTACGCCTCGTGGCGCGCCGCCGACCGGGGCCGCCCCTTGCACCTGGCCGGCGTCGACCTGCGCGCCGCGACGCACCTGGCGGAGGAGCACCTGACGCCCGGGGAGCCGACCGTGCTCGACGCAGGCGCGACCGCCGCGCTCCTGGCCACTGTCGGGATCCGGGTGCTGCCGTCACTGGCCGCGCGCGACGCCGACGAGGCCGCGGCCGCCGCCGCCACGCTCGGGTACCCGGTCGCGCTCAAGACCACCGCACCCGCGCTGCGCCACCGGGCGGACCTCGGCGGCGTGCGGCTCGACGTGGCCGACGAAGCCGGCCTGCGGGTCGCCGCCGAGCAGGTGCTGGCCGCGGCGGCCGGCTACGACCCCGGGCCGGCGCCGGCCCCGCTCGAGGTCCAGGCGATGGCGGCGAAGGGCGTCGCCTGCGTCCTGCGCTCGAGCGAGGACCCGCTGTTCGGCCCCGTCGTCTCGTTCGGCGTCGGCGGCGACGCGACCGACCTGCTCGACGACGTCGCGTACGGCGTCCCCCCGCTGACCGATGCCGACGTGGCGGCGCTCGTCCGCGAGCCGAGGGCGGCGGTCCGGCTGCTCGGGTACCGGGGCCTGCCGGCCGCGGACGTGGCGGCGCTGGAGGACCTCGTCGGCCGGGTCGCCCTGCTCGCGGACGGCCTGCCGGAGCTGCGGTCGCTCGAGCTGAACCCCGTCGTGGCGGCGCCCGGCGGCGTGGCGGTGCTCGGGGCGCACGCGACGCTGGCGCCGGCCGACCGCACGGACGCCACCCGCCGCCTCTCGCGGACGTGACGTGCCGCAGCCCCGGGCGCGCCCGGGATGGGAGGATGGGCGGGTGCCGCTGATCGCCGAACTGCACCGCGACCTCGACCGTGCCGGCTACTACCCGGAGCTCGTCGCGGACGTCCTGGACGTCGCGCTGGCCGACGAGCCGGTGGTTGCCCACCTCGTGCAGCCGGAGACGACGTTCGACGCCTCCGAGGTGCGCCGTCACGTCACCGTGCTGGTGCTGACGCCGACGCGCCTGGTCGTCGCGCACGTCGACGACCACCCCGCGGACCGGGAGCACCCCTCGGCCTCGGCGGCCGCGACCACGGAGGCGGTGCCGCTGCGCGAGGTGCGCTCGGTCGCCCTCACCCACGTCGTCTCCGACCCGCAGCGCCACCACGCCGGCGACGCCCGGGTCGAGGTGACGCTCGCGCTCGGCTGGGGCTCGGTGAGCCGCATCGACCTCGAGCCGGCCGGCTGCGACGACCCGCAGTGCGAGGCGGACCACGGCATGACCGGGACGCTGTCGCCCGACGACGTCGTCGTGCGGGTCAGCGCGGCGGCCGAGGGTGCGCAGGCCGTGCGCGCCGCGGTGGCGTTCGCGCGTCAGCTGTCGGCCGCGACCGCCGCTCGATGAGCGGGTTCGTCGACGGGCTGGTGCGCCCCGGCGCCCCCGGGCCGTGGGTCGGCGACGTGCTGCCCGGGATCGCCGGCGTCGTGGGCGGTGACGTGACGGGGGCCGCCGAGGCCCGCCGCAGCCTGGGGTTGCCGACCGCCTCGCGCGCCTGCGTGGTCCTCGTCGACGGCCTCGGGCACGCCAACCTCGCGGAGCGTGCGGGGCACGCGCCCTTCCTGCGCGGCTTGCTGGGCGCCTCGACGCCCCTGACGACCACCTTCCCCTCGACGACCGCCACCGCGATGGGCAGCTTCGGCACGGGCCTGCGTCCCGGGCAGACCGGCATGCTGGGCTACACCGTGCGCAACCCCGGCACGGGCCGCCTGGGCACGATGGTGTCCTGGAGCGACCTGCCCGACCCGGTGGCCTGGCAGCCCGCGCCGAGCGTCCCCGAGCAGATGATCGCCGCCGGGGTCCCGGTGACGAGCGTCGGCCCCACCCGGTTCGCCGGCTCGGGCCTGACGCGTGCCGCCCTGCGCGGGCCGGCGTACCGGGGCGCCGACTCGGCCGACGACCGCGTCAACGCCGTGGTCGACGCGCTCCGCCGCCCCGGCGTCGCCTACCTCTACTGGGGCGAGGCCGACAAGACGGGCCACCGGTTCGGCTGGGAGTCCTGGCAGTGGGGCGACGTGCTGGCGGCGGTCGACGGCAGCCTGGGCGCGCTCGCGCGGCGGCTGCCGCGGGGCACGGTGCTCGCCGTCACCGCCGACCACGGCATGGTCGACCACGACGCGTCCCAGCGCTGGGACGCCTCGACCGACCCGGTGCTGTCACGGGACGTCGAGCTGGTGGCGGGGGAGCCGCGCGCGCTCCACGTCCACCTGACGCCGGGCGCCGACGCCGACGCGGTGCGGGACCGGTGGCGCGCGCACCTGGGCGACGCGGCCCTCGTCGTCACGCGTGAGCAGGCGGTGGTCGACGGCTGGTTCGGGCCGGTGCGCGAGGAGATGTCCCCGGTGGTGGGCGACCTCGTCGTCGCGATGCGGGGCCGCGCGACGATCGTCGACTCGCGCACCCAGACGCCTGAGGCGATCGCGCTCGTGGGGGTCCACGGGTCGCTCACCCCGACCGAGATGATGGTGCCGTGGCTGGTCACGCTGACGTGAGGATCTGACGGTGTCCGAGCTGGTGTTCTTCTCCGGGACCATGGACAGCGGGAAGTCGACCCTGGCCCTGCAGACGGCGCACAACCACGCGGCACGGGGCCGCGACGGCCTGCTGTTCACGCGGCAGGACCGCGCGGGCCGCGCGGTGATCTCGTCGCGCCTCGGGCTCGAGCAGCCCGCCCTCGAGGTGGACGACGAGACCGACTTCTGGGCCGAGGTGATCGACCGCCGCCTGCACGGTGAGCCCGTCGACTACGTCGTGGCCGACGAGGCGCAGTTCTACACGGCCCTGCAGGTGGAGCAGCTGGCCCGCGTGGCGGACGAGCTCGGCGTCGACGTCTACGCGTTCGGCATCACCACGGACTTCCGTGCGCGGCTGTTCCCCGGCTCGGCCCGGCTCGTCGAGCTCGCCGACCGCGTCGAGGTGCTCCAGGTGAAGTCGCTGTGCTGGTGCGGCGCGGCGGCGACCCACCAGGCGCGCACCGTCGACGGCGTCATGGTGGTCGAGGGCGAGCAGGTGGTCGTGGGCGACACGGTGGCCGGCGCGAAGATCGCGTACGAGGTGCTGTGCCGGCGCCACCACATGCGGCACATGACGCAGGCGGTCGCGCGCGCCCAGGCGCTGGAGCCGCAGACCCTCGACGCCGCCGTGGCCGATCAGGGCTGAAGGTCCCATCAGACGGCTCGTCATCGGTCGATGGGGACCGCTGTGACGGGACGCAGCGCGGTCCTGGGCCCGGGCCTGGCACCGCGCGCTCGTCGTGCGCTTCCGAGACGACGAGAGGTTGTGACGCAGGGGTGCTCACTCACCGGAGCAGGTCTGCCCAGCAGGACGGCCGGAACGCCGAGGCCGCGTCCGCGACCAGGCTGCTGGACGAGGTCGGCGCCACCGCGGTCAGCGTCTCGGCGACCGTGGTCGGGCTGGTCGGCGCCGCCGCCGCGCTCGATGCGCGGTGCACCACCGCCGACGCCGAGGCGCAGGCCGTCGCCGCGGCCTCCGAGCAGGTGAGCACGACGATCGGCTCCCTGGCCAGCGCGGCCGAGGAACTCTCCACGTCGCTGCGCGAGGTCTCGGCCCGGACGGCGCAGGCCGCGCACGCGGTGCAGGGCGCGGTGACGAACGCCGAGCAGGCGAGCCGCAGCATGGCGGCCCTCGAGGTGCTGGCGCACGACATCGCCGACGTCTCCAACCTCATCGCCCAGGTCGCCCGCCAGACGAACCTGCTGGCGCTCAACGCGACGATCGAGGCGGCGCGTGCGGGGGAGGCGGGCAAGGGGTTCGCCGTCGTCGCCCGCGAGGTCAAGGAGCTGTCCAACGAGACGGCGGAGGCGACCACCAAGATCGACGAGCGGGTCCGGGCGCTGCTCGACGGCACGGCGGCGGTGACCACGGGGATCTCCGAGACGGCGCTGCTCGTCGAGGAGATCGGCCAGATGACCAGCACCGTCGCCGCCTCCGTCGAGGAGCAGACCACGGTCACCGCCCAGATCGCCCGCGACGTCGCCGAGGGCGCCGGCGCGGTGAGCGACGTGTCGCGCCGGCTGTCCTCGCTGTCCGGCGCCGTCGGCGCCGCCCGCGGCGAGGCCGCCCGCGTGCGGCGGCTCAACGGCCACCTCCAGGAGGAGGCCGCGGGGCTCGACGGCGGCCTGCAGGCGTACTTCGGCAGCGGTGTCCGGACGGTCCCCGGCACGGGCACCGCGGACCGCCTGACGGCGGCGATCGGGGCCCACGGCGCGTGGAAGGTGCGCCTCATGGAGGCGGTGGCCACCGGGCGGTCCCCGCACGAGCCGGCGGTGGTGTCCGCCGACGACCGCTGCGCCTTCGGCACCTGGCTGCACGGCGAGATCCGCGCGGACGCCCGCGGCTCGGTCCACTACGCGCCCGTGCTCGACCTGCACGCGCAGTTCCACCGGCTGGCGGGTCGCATCCTGACGCAGGCCCGTTCCGGCGAGCGGCAGGCCGCCGCGAGCGCGACGGCGTTCGGAGGGGAGCTGGACCAGGTCCTCGCGCGCCTGATCGGCGAGGTGAACGACTGGCGGGACGAGCTGGCCGGGACGGCCTGAGCCGCTACTCCGGCCTGGCGCCGAAGACGATCTCGTCCCAGCTCGGCACCTTGGCGCGCCCGCGGCGCGAACGGGGACGCTCGTCGGCGTGGGCCGCGACCGGCTCGGCGTCGGCGGGGGGCATCGGAAGCGGCTCGGGCGCCGGCAGGGCCTCCTCGCGGGGCACCACCGCCACCGGGCGCGGGTAGACCCTCGCCTCGGCCTCGGGCTCGACGTCCACCGGGTGGGCTCCCGGCGGTGCGGCGTCGAAGCCGAAGTCGAACGCGTGCTGGGGGCCGAACCCCTCGAAGGCCTCCCCGTCGTCCTCGACCTCGACCGGCTGCCGGTGGCCGCGACGCGCCGAGAGGGCGTCGAGCATCACCGCGGTGCGGTCGGCGGGCGCCGGCTCCGGGTCCGGGTCGGCGTGGGCGCCGACGGTGACGTCGAACACGACGTCCCGCACCGCGGCGAGATGGCGGCGCGCCACGGGCTCGTCGAGCTCGGTCTCGGAGAGCCAGCGCGCCTCGTCGTCGGACGCCGTCAGCACGCGGGCGGAGACGTCGAACGCCCACTGCGCCTCGCGGGCCTCGTCGGCCACCTCGAAGCGCGCCAGGACCGTCCAGGGCAGCGATCCCTCGCGTGCCGCGTCCCACGAGAGGCTGGCGACGTCGACGCCACGCGCCGCGAGCCGGTCGGTCACCAGGTCGCCGAGCGTCGGGGCGCCCGTCTCGTGGCGCACCGGCGTGTCGCGGGCGAGCTCGGCGATGTACTCGCGCTCGGCGATGACCGGGCCCTCGTAGCGCCGCACGGCCGCGATCGGCAGGCCGGCCGAGTCGGCGACCTCCTGGGCGGTGGCGCCGGCGCGGATCCGGGCCTGGATCTCGCGCGGCGCCATGACGCTGGCCCGCTCGGCGCGCAGCTGCTCGAGCTGGGGACGGTCGCGGCGCACGGCGGCGCGCAACGGCTCGTCGATCCGCAGCCGGAACTGTTGGCCGTCGGAGGTGGCCAGGATCAGGTGCTCGCCGTCGTCGTGCAGGCCCACAAGCTCGACCTCGCCCATGCTGCCTCCCTTCGCGGTGTCCAGGTTCTCACCCGATCGGGCACGGGCGGTGCACCTCGCCCCGGTGTGGCGGACCCTGGGGGAGGATGGGCCACGTGACGGCGGTGGACGTGGACGTGACGGAGCTGATGGGTGTCGCCGAGCGGGTGGCCCGCGAGGCGGGAGCGCTGGTGTCGGACGGGCGGCCCGACCGCGTGACGGTCGCCGCGACGAAGTCGAGCCCGCAGGACGTCGTGACGGCGATGGACTACGCGTCCGAGGAGCTGCTGCGCCGGCGGCTGGCCGAGCTGCGTCCGGACGACGGCGTGCTGGGGGAGGAGCGCGGCTGGCAGCCGGGCGGCAGCGGCGTCACCTGGGTGGTCGACCCGATCGACGGCACGGTCAACTACCTCTACGGGCAGCCGTCGTACGCGGTGTCCGTCGCGGCGGTGACCGGCCCGGCCGGCGTGGCGCCGGACCCCCGCACGTGGACCGTGCTCGCCTCGTGCGTGCACGCCCCGACCCTCGGGCTGACCTACACCGCCGCGCGCGGCGCGGGCGCGTGGCTCGACGGCGTGCGCCTGACCATGGGCGCCGGGCCCGACGACCTGGCGGGCTGCCTGCTCGGCACCGGCTTCGGCTACCTCGCGCAGCGGCGGGCGGTCCAGGGTCGCGTCGTCGCGGCGCTGCTGCCGCGGGTGCGCGACATCCGGCGGCTGGGGTCGGCGGCCGTCGACCTGTGCTCGGTGGCCGCGGGATCGCTCGACGCGCACTACGAGCGGGGGCTGCAGCCGTGGGACCTGGCGGGCGCCTCGCTGGTGGTCACGGAGTCCGGCGGGGTCGTCGTCGGGCTGCGCGGCGAGCCCGCGAGCGACGAGATGACCGTCGCCGGGCCGCCCGCCGTCGTCGCCCGCCTGACGCCGTTGCTGGAGGAGCTGGGCGCCGACTCGGACGCCTGACGGCGCGCCCCGCGGGTCGCCGTTCGCGCCGCTCGCCGACATGGTGCACAATCCCTCCGCGCAGTGCGCCGGAGGTGGGAACAAAACACCCCCCGTGGCGCTTGAGCACCCGTACGAGAGACACGTAACAGACGTCGAGCAACGAATGCGAGCCCACATGGCGACCGATTACGACGCACCGCGCAAGCTCGAGGAGGACCTCACCGAGGACTCCCTCCAGGAGCTCCAGGCACGCCGCTCGGACAAGAACTCGGGTGTTGTTGACGAGGACGAGACCGAGGCTGCCGAAGGCTTCGAGCTGCCGGGCGCCGACCTGTCCGGCGAGGAGCTGTCGGTGCGGGTCCTGCCGCGGCAGGCCGACGAGTTCACGTGCTCGCGCTGCTTCCTGGTGCACCACCGCAGCCAGCTGGCGTACGAGCGCGACGGGCAGCCCGTCTGCACGGAGTGCGCGGCCTGACGCCACGCACCCCCAGCGCGGCCGGTTCCCTTCCGGGAGCCGGCCGTTGTCATGCGCGGCTCTCAGGCCTGACGGACCTCGGCGAGCGCCGCGACCAGCTCGCCGGGACGGCGCGTCGAGACGATCCAGTACGGCGTCGGGTCCTGCGGGTCGCAGAGCTCGACGCGGACGGCCGAGTGCACCCAGCCGCGCAGGCAGACGAAGGCGCGCGCGTCGAGCTCGGGGCCGAGGGCCGAGCGCAGCGCGTCCCCGGACAGCGGCGTGGCCTCGCCGAGCAGGTCCACCGGGATGTGCGCGGAGCCGGCGCGCAGCTCGCCGCCCGCGATCGCGACCTGCGGCGTCAGGGCAGCGGCGGCGACGAGCCCCAGCACGACGGCCACGGCACCCACCCCCCACGCCAGGGCGATGCTCACGGGGAAGAGGACGAGCCCGACCAGCGCGCCGAGCCCGGCGGCGACGAGCCACCCGGCCGGGCCGGGCCACAGCCGTTCGTGGAAGGGGGCGGTCACGGGCGCAAGCATCGCATCGTCGCCGATCGGCGTGATTCGGCGCGCCAGCAGGTAGGGTCGGCCACCGTGACCGAGCCGAGCATCGAGGTTCTCATCCAACGCCTCGACCCGGAGCTCCCGCTCCCGGCCTACGCGCACCCGGGCGACGCGGGTGCCGACCTCGTCACCCGCATCGACGTCACCCTCGCGCCGCGGGCGCGCGTGACGGTCCCGACCGGCATCGCGATCGCCCTGCCGGACGGGTACGCGGCGTTCGTGCACCCCCGCTCCGGCCTGGCGGCCCGGCACGGCCTGACCATCGTCAACGCCCCCGGCACCGTGGACGCCGGCTACCGCGGCGAGATCGCCGTGACCCTGCTCAACACCGATCCCGCCGAGCCGGTCGTGCTGCGGCGGGGCGACCGCATCGCCCAGCTCGTCGTGCAGCGCGTCGAGCGCGCGCGGTTCGTCGAGGCGCAGCGCCTTCCGGGCTCGCACCGGGGCGACGGCGGGTTCGGGTCCAGCGGCGGCTGGTCCGCACCAGCCGCGCCGACGAGCGACACTGGGAACTGACGCATCACGACGCGTGCCCAGCACGCCAGGAGGAGAGAAGCACCGTGGCCTTGTTCCGGCGTGGCGCCAAGAACGCCACCACCGACGACGTGGCGCCCGACGAGACCGCACCGGTCACCGACGGCTCCGAGCTCACGTCGGACGACGAGCCGGCGGCCGCGCGCACCGGCGGGCCGTGGGACGTCGACGACGACGTGCCCGACCTGGCACGCGTCGACCTCGGTGCCGTGCGCGTCCCGGGCCTCCAGGGCATGGAGTTCCGGATGGAGGTCGACCAGAGCACCGGCGTGGTCACGGGCGTCTCCGTGTCCCTCGACGAGTCCGTGCTCCAGGTCCAGGCGTTCGCCGCCCCGCGCACCGAGGGGATCTGGGACGAGATCCGTGCCGAGATCGCCCAGTCGATCACCCAGCAGGGCGGCACCGTCGACGACCTGCCGGGCCCGTTCGGGCGCGAGCTGCTCGCACGCATGCCCGTCCGCACGCCCGAGGGTCGCACCGGGCACCGCCCGGCGCGGTTCGTCGGCGCCGACGGCCCGCGCTGGTTCCTGCGGGGCGTCATCACGGGCAAGGCCGCGGTCGACCCGGCCGCCGCCGAGCGGCTCGAGCAGGTGTTCGCGCAGACGGTGGTCGTGCGTGGCACCGAGGCGCGCCCGCCCCGCGACCTGCTGGCGCTGCAGCTGCCGGGCGCGGCGACGGGGCTCGCCCCGGTCTCCGACGAGCCCCGCCCGGAACCCGACTTCGACCCGCTGACGCGCGGTCCCGAGATCACGGAGATCCGCTGACATGGGCTTCAAGCAACGGTTGCACCAGGCGCTGGCCTCCCGCGCGGAGATCGAGGCCGTCGAGGAGCGTGAGCAATCCGCCCGATCGGTCGGCTGCACGCCCGTCGCGGACCTGAGCTCCCGCGCTCGCGCGACGGTCTCGGGCGTGCTCCGCTCGGTGACGCTCCGCCCCCGCGAGGGCGTGCCGGCCCTCGAGGCCGAGCTGTACGACGGCAGCGGGTCGCTCGACCTGGTCTGGCTGGGCCGGCGGGAGATCCACGGCGTCGAGCCCGGTCGGCGCCTGCGCGCCGAAGGGCTCGTGTGCGAGGTCGACGGACGCCGCACCGTGTTCAACCCGCGCTACGAGCTGGCCCCCCGTCCCGGTGAGTGAGCCGAGGCCGGCGCCCGACGAGCGGACGTCCGAGGGCGCGGCCGGCGGCCGCGGGCTGCGCGCGCTGACCGGGGACGAGTTCTCCGCGACGGACGCGATCGGCGGCTGGCGGGGCGCCGCCGAGTCCGTTGCGCCGGGTGTGCTCTTCGTCGTCGTGTACCTGGTGGCCGGCCAGCGCATGGTGCCCGCGCTCGTCGCGTCGCTCGGCGCGGCGCTGCTGGCCGTCGTCGTCCGCGTGGTGCAGCGCACGCCCGTGACCCAGGCGTTCTCCGGCGTGCTCGGTGTGGTGGTTGGCGTCGTCTGGGCGTGGCGCACCGGGCGGGCCGAGGACTACTTCCTCTACGGCCTGTGGGTGAACGTCGCCTACGGCCTCGGGACGCTGGCCACGATCGTCGCCGGGTTCCCGCTCGTCGGGCTCGTCGTCGGGCTGTTCGACAACCGCGGGCCGCTCACGGGCGGGTCGTGGGGCCGCGTGGTGGCCTGGCGCTCCGACCGCGCGCTGGCACGCCGGTACGCGCTGGCGACCTGGCCGTGGGTGGCGATGTTCGCGCTGCGGCTCGTCGTCCAGGTGCCGCTCTACCGCAGCGCGCAGGTGGCGTGGCTCGGCACGGCCAAGCTCGTCATGGGGCTGCCGCTGACGGCGCTCGTGCTGTGGCTCAGCTGGCGCCTGGTCCGTCGGTCAGCAGCTTCTCCAGCGTCTCCTCCGACACGTCCCGCCCCGTGACGAAGAGCAGCTCGTCGCCGGCCTCGAGCGTGTCGTCGGGGCTCGGTGCGATGGGTCGCGTGTCGCGCACGATGCACGCCAGCACGGTGTCCTGAGGCCAGACCACCTGCCCGACGAGCACGCCGGCCAGCGGAGACGCCGGGGGCAGGGTGAGCTCGAGGATGTCGGCCCGCGACTGGTGGAACGTGAAGATCTTGACGATGTCGCCGACGGCGACGGCCTCCTCGACCATCGCCGTCATGATGCGCGGCGTGGAGACCGAGACGTCCACGCCCCAGGCCTCGTCGAACATCCACTCGTTCTTCGGGTTGTTGACGCGCGCGACCGTGCGGGGGACGCCGAACTCGGTCTTGGCCAGGAACGCGATGACGAGGTTCGCCTTGTCGTCGCCGGTCGCGGCGACCATGACGTCGCACTGCTCGGCCCGCACCTCGCGCAGGGTCGGCAGCTCGCAGGCGTCGGCCAGCAACCACTCGGCCTCGGGGACCTGGGCGACGCGCATGGCCGTCGGCTGACGGTCGATGAGCGTCACCTCGTGCTCGTGGGCGAGCAGCTCGCGGGCGATGGAGCGGCCGACGGAGCCGGCTCCGGCGATGATGACCCTCATTCGGTCACCTCCGGGGCGTGGGTGAGGATCCGTTCGACCTCGGGGAGGGCGGCGGCGCGGACGAGGACGTGCACGACGTCGCTCTCCTGCAGCACCGTCTGGTCGTCGGGCAGGACGCCGTCGCCGTAGCGCGTGAGGAAAGCGACGCGGGCGCCGGAGGCACGCTCCAGGTGCCGCAGCGGGTGGCCCACCCAGTCGGCGTGGACGTCGACCTCGGCCAGGCTGATCTGCCCGGACGCGTCGCGGAACTCGTCGGTCGCGCCCATCGGCAGCAGGCGGCGCAGCACCTGGTCGGTGGTCCACCTCACCGTGGCGACGGTGGGGATGCCCATGCGCTGGTAGATCTCGGCGCGGTGCGGGTCGTAGATGCGAGCGACGACGTTCTGCACGCCGTAGGTCTCGCGCACCACGCGGGCGGCCACGATGTTCGAGTTGTCGCCGTCGGCGACGGCCGCGAACGCGAACGCGTCCTCGATGCCGGCCTGCGCCAGCGTGTCCCGGTCGAAGCCGAGGCCGGTGACCTTCTTGCCCTCGAACGAGGCGTCGAGCCGCCGGAACGCGTCGGCGTTCTGGTCGATCACCGCGACGGAGTGCCCGCGGCTCTGCAGCGACATGGCCAGCGTCGCGCCCACCCGGCCGCAGCCCATGATGACGAAGTGCACGAGGCGGAACGCTATACCGACGCGGGGCACGGGGCCGTCCCTCGTGTCCCGGGACGGGCTTCGGCATAGCATCGGGCACCGTGCCCGACATCTCCGATGCCACGAAGCGGCTGCTCCTCGGCCGCCCGGTCCGCAGCGAGCGGCTCGGGCACACGCTCCTGCCCAAGCGCATCGCCTTGCCGGTGTTCGCCTCCGACGCGCTCTCGTCCGTCGCCTACGCGCCGGACGAGGTGCTGCTGACGCTCTCGCTCGTGGGCGCCTCCGCGTTGGTGGTGTCGCCGTGGGTGGGGGTCGCGGTGGCGGTCGTCATGATCACCGTCGTCGCGTCGTACCGGCAGAACGTCCACGCCTACCCCTCGGGCGGTGGCGACTACGAGGTCGCGACCGAGAACCTCGGTCCGACCGCCGGCGTCACCGTGGCCTCGGCGCTGCTGGTCGACTACGTCCTGACGGTGGCCGTGTCCGTGTCCTCCGGTGCCCAGTACGCGGCGACCGCGCTGCCGATCCTGCGAGGCCACGAGACCGAGTTCGCGATCGTCGTCGTCGTGCTCCTCACACTGATCAACCTTCGCGGTGTCAGGGAGTCCGGGACCGCCTTCGCGATCCCTACCTATCTCTTCATGGCGTCGATCGGCGCCCTGGCCGTCGTCGGCGCCATCCGCTACGTCGCCGGGACCCTCCCGCTCGCCGAGAGCGCGGGGTTCCACCTGATCCCCGAGGCGGGGTACGACGCCGGGCTCACCGGCGTGGCCGGCGGCTTCCTCGTCCTGCGGGCCTTCGCGTCGGGCTCCGCGGCGCTCACCGGGGTCGAAGCCATCAGCAACGGCGTGCCCTCGTTCCAGAAGCCGAAGTCGAAGAATGCCGCCACCACCCTCGCGCTGCTCGGCGGCATCGCGATCACGATGATGCTGTCGATCCTCCTGCTCTCCAGGGCGACCCACCTGCAGCTGGCCGACGACCCCGCCGACCAGCTGCTCTCGGGTGGCACGCCGGTCGGCAGCTCCTACGTCCAGCACCCGGTGATCAGCCAGCTGTCCGCGGCGGTCTTCGGTGGGCGCGGCGTCATGTACGTCGTGATCGCGGTCGTCACCGGCCTGATCCTCGTCCTGGCCGCGAACACCGCGTTCAACGGGTTCCCCGTCCTCGGCTCGGTGCTCGCCCGCGACGGGTTCCTGCCGCGCCAGCTGCACACGCGCGGCGACCGGCTGGCCTTCTCCAACGGGATCATCACGCTGGCCGCGGGTGCGATCGTCCTCATCTGGGCCTTCCACGCGCAGGTGACGCACCTGATCCAGCTGTACATCGTCGGGGTGTTCGTGAGCTTCACGCTCAGCCAGCTCGGCATGACCAGGCACTGGACGCGCGTCCTGGCCACCGAGCAGGACGAGGCCCGCCGTGCCCAGATGCGCCGGTCGCGCGTCATCAACGGCTTCGGGTTCTTCCTGACGGGCGTCGTGCTCGTCGTCGTGCTCATCACGAAGTTCGTCCGCGGCGCCTACATCGCGATCCTCGCCATGGCGTGCGTGTTCGTCATCATGAAGGCGATCAACCGGCACTACACGCGGGTGCGCAAGGAGCTGGCGCTGGGCGACGACCTCGCCGAGGCGAGGGCGCTGCCCAGCCGGGTGCACGCCATCGTCCTCGTGTCCCACCTGCACCGGCCGACGATGCGCGCGCTGGCCTATGCGCGAGCCTTCCGCCCCCAGGAGATCGAGGCGATCACCGTCGGCGTCGACGCCGACGAGGTCACCGCGCTGCGGGAGCAGTGGGACTCCCTCGACATCCCGGTGCCGCTCAAGGTGCTCGACTCGCCGTTCCGCGAGATCACCCGGCCGGTCATCTCGTACGTCCGCTCCATCCATCGCGACAGCCCGCGGGACCTGGTGGTCGTCTACATCCCCGAGTACGTCGTCGGGCACTGGTGGGAACAGCTGCTGCACAACCAGAGCGCGCTGCGCCTCAAGGCCCGCCTCCTGTTCACCCCGGGGGTCGTGGTGGCCTCGGTGCCGTGGCAGCTGTCGTCCACCGCGGGCCAGACCGGCCTCGAGGAGTACGCCCCGGGGACGATCCCGCGTGCCTACTGACCAGGACGTGGACCTCGTCGACCTCGTCGTCGGGCCGGTCGCGCACGGCGGGCACTGCGTCGCGCGGCTGGACGGGCGGGTGGTGTTCGTCCGGCACGCGCTGCCGGGCGAACGGGTGCGCGCGCGCCTGACGGAGTCCGGGGAGGGCAGGTCGTTCTGGCGGGCCGACGCGGTCGACGTCCTCGACGCCTCGCCCGACCGGGTGCCGTCGGTGTGGCCGGCTGCGGGCCCGGGCGGCGTCGGCGGCGGCGAGCTGGCCCACGTGGCCCTGCCGGCGCAGCGCGCCTGGAAGCGGGCGGTCCTCGAGGAGCAGCTGCGCCGGCTGGCGCACGACGAGCGCGCGGTGCCGGTGCTGGCGGCCCCGGGCGACGACGAGCGCGGCGGTCTGGCCTGGCGCACGCGGATCGACCTGGTCGTGGACGGCGCGGGTCGCGCGGGCATGTACCGCCACCGCTCGCACGACGTGCTGCCGCTGGCCGACATGCCGCTGGCGTCGGAGGCCGTCGCGGGGCTCGGGCTGTTCGACCGGCGCTGGCCGGCGGGCGCGCGGATCGAGGCCGTCGTGCCGGCGGGCGCGCAGGCCGGCGTCGTGCTCGTCGACGGCGCCCCGTTCGACCTGTCGCGCGGGCGGCCGGACCCGCGGCCCAACGCGCGCACCACCGTGCAGGAGCAGGTGACGACGGCCGCGGGCCGGTGGACGTACCGGGTCTCGGCGGCGGGCTTCTGGCAGGTGCACCGCGAGGCACCGGCGGTCCTCGTGGGCGCGGTCCTGGACGCAGCCGGCGACCTGGCCGGAGCCCGCGTCCTGGACCTGTACTCGGGTGCCGGTCTCTTCACGCTGCCGCTGGCGGACGCCGTCGGCGAGGGCGGCGGGGTCGTGGCGGTGGAGGGCGACGACCGGGCGGTCCGGGACGCCCGCCGGCTGCTGCACGACCGCCCGCAGGTCACGCTCCGCGCGGGGGAGGTGGGCGGTGTGCTCGCGTCGGGCGTCGGGGCAACCGACGTCGTGGTCCTCGACCCGCCGCGCACGGGCGCCGGCCGGCGTGTGGTCGATGCGGTGGCCGCGCTCGCGCCGCGGCGCGTGGTCTACGTCGCGTGCGACCCGGCCGCGCTCGCGCGCGACGCCGCGCTCTTCGTGGCGGCGGGCTACACGCTCGATGCGGTGACGGGCTACGACCTCTTCCCGATGACGCACCACGTGGAGGCGGTGGCGGTCCTCACCCGGTGACCGTGTTCGTCGGGCCGCCGCAGGCCTGGGCGCCTACCGTGGGACGTGCAGGACCACGGATCCACGGGAGGGGAGGACCGGCGATGGGATCGACCCACGACGAGCTGGCCGAGCGGCTGGTGCGAGCGAAGCGGCAGGTGACCGAGGAGCTGGCCAAGCAGGGCACGCCCGAGTACGACCACCGCGCCTACGAGCGGGCGGTCGAGGCCGAGCGCAAGGCGTCCGACGAGCTCGAGAAGGCGAGCGGCACGACCGCCTGACGAGACGCCGGCCCGTCGCACGCGCGAGCGGCCGCGCAGGGGGAGGCCCGGTGATATCTTGATGTCGAGATAATCCCCCCGGAACGACCCGGAGAAGGAGCCGCAGTGAACAGCGTGGACACGTTCGGTGCCAAGGGAACACTCCAGGTCGGCGGGACGTCGTACGAGGTGTTCCGGCTGGCCACGGTGCCGGGCCTGGAGCGGTTGCCGTTCAGCCTCAAGGTGCTGGCGGAGAACCTGCTGCGCACCGAGGACGGTGCCAACATCACCGCCGACCACGTGCGCGCGCTGGCCGGCTGGGACCCGGACGCCGAGCCGGACACCGAGATCCAGTTCACGCCCGGGCGCGTCATCATGCAGGACTTCACCGGCGTGCCGTGCGTCGTCGACCTCGCGACCATGCGCGAGGCGATCGCCGACCTGGGCGGCGACCCGACGCGGATCAACCCGCTGGCGCCCGCCGAGCTCGTCATCGACCACTCGGTCCAGATCGACGTCGCCGGCCGGCCGGACGCCTTCGAGCGCAACGTCGAGCTGGAGTACCAGCGGAACCACGAGCGCTACCAGTTCCTCCGCTGGGGCCAGACCGCGTTCGACGACTTCAAGGTGGTGCCGCCGGGGACGGGCATCGTGCACCAGGTCAACATCGAGTACCTCGCGCGCGTGGTGATGACCCGCGACGTCGACGGCGTGGTGCAGGCCTACCCCGACACGTGCGTGGGCACCGACTCCCACACGACGATGGTCAACGGGCTGGGCGTGCTCGGCTGGGGCGTGGGCGGCATCGAGGCCGAGGCGGCCATGCTGGGCCAGCCCGTGTCGATGCTCATCCCGCGCGTGGTGGGCTTCAGGCTGACCGGGGAGATCCCCGCCGGCGTCACGGCGACCGACGTCGTGCTGACGATCACCCAGACGCTGCGGTCGCACGGCGTCGTCGGCAAGTTCGTCGAGTTCTACGGCGAGGGCGTGGCCGCGGTGCCGCTGGCCAACCGGGCGACGATCGGCAACATGAGCCCCGAGTTCGGCTCGACCGCGGCGATCTTCCCGATCGACGAGGTGACGCTGGACTACCTGCGCCTCACCGGGCGCTCCGACGCGCAGGTGGCGCTCGTCGAGGCGTACGCCAAGGAGCAGGGACTGTGGCACGACCCGTCGCGCGAGCCGGTGTTCTCCGAGTACCTCGAGCTCGACCTGTCCACGGTGGTGCCGTCGATCGCCGGGCCGAAGCGCCCGCAGGACCGGATCGAGCTGTCCCGCGCCAAGCAGCAGTTCGAGCGGGACCTGCCCGCGTACGTCCCCGAGCTGGCGGGGGTCGACGAGGCCGACGAGGAGTCGTTCCCCGCGTCGGACGCCCCGGCGTACAGCGCCGACGGCCACGCGCGGCACCACGTCGTCGATTCGAACGGCAAGGAGTTCGAGCTCTTCCACGGCGCGGTGGCGATCGCGTCGGTGACGAGCTGCACCAACACGTCGAACCCGTCGGTGATGCTCGCCGCCGGCCTGCTGGCGCGCAAGGCGGTGGAGAAGGGCCTGACCGCCAAGCCGTGGGTGAAGACCTCCATGGCCCCCGGCTCGCAGGTGGTGACGAACTACTACGAGAAGGCCGGCCTGTGGCCGTACCTGGAGAAGCTCGGCTTCCACCTCGTCGGCTACGGCTGCGGCACGTGCATCGGCAACTCCGGCCCGCTCGACGAGAAGGTCTCGGCCGTCGTCAACGAGCACGACCTCGCGGTGGTCTCGGTGCTGTCCGGCAACCGCAACTTCGAGGGCCGCATCAACCCCGACGTCAAGATGAACTACCTGGCCAGCCCGCCGCTGGTCATCGCGTACGCGCTCGCCGGGACGATGGACTTCGACTTCGAGACGCAGCCGCTCGGCCGCACCGAGGACGGCTCGCCGGTGTTCCTGCGCGACATCTGGCCGAGCCCGGAGGAGGTGCAGGCGACGATCGACTCGTCGATCGACGCCGGAGGGCGACACCTTCGGCTGGGACGCCGAGTCCACCTAC
This sequence comes from Cellulomonas sp. 73-92, assembly GCF_001898175.1. Taxonomy (GTDB): domain Bacteria; phylum Actinomycetota; class Actinomycetes; order Actinomycetales; family Cellulomonadaceae; genus Cellulomonas. The sequence goes on along the minus strand of NZ_MKTH01000014.1, from coordinate 315,081 downwards.
GTGCGCAAGCCCCCGTACTTCGAGGGCATGGGCGCCGCCCCGGAGCCGGTGACCGACATCGTCGGGGCGCGCGTGCTGGCCAAGCTCGGCGACTCCGTCACCACCGACCACATCAGCCCGGCGGGGTCCATCAAGCCCGGCAGCCCGGCGGCGCAGTACCTGCAGGCGCACGGCGTGGAGCGCAAGGACTTCAACTCGTACGGCTCGCGGCGCGGCAACCACGAGGTGATGATCCGCGGGACGTTCGCCAACATCCGGCTGCGCAACCAGCTGGTGCCGGGCGTCGAGGGCGGCATGACCGTGAACTTCCTCACCGGCGAGCAGGCGACGATCTACGACGCCTCGGTCGCGTACCAGGCGGCCGGCGTGCCGCTCGTCGTGCTCGGCGGCAAGGAGTACGGCTCGGGCTCGTCGCGCGACTGGGCGGCGAAGGGCACCAGCCTGCTGGGCGTCAAGGCCGTCATCGCGGAGAGCTTCGAGCGCATCCACCGGTCGAACCTCATCGGGATGGGCGTGCTGCCGCTGCAGTTCCCGGAGGGGCGCACCGCCGACGCGCTGGGCCTCGACGGCACCGAGACCTTCGAGATCACCGGCGTCGCGGAGCTGAACGGCGGGACGACCCCTCGGACGGTCGCGGTGCGAGCGACGAAGGACGACGGCTCCGTGGTCGCGTTCGACGCCGTGGTGCGCATCGACACCCCCGGCGAGGCGGACTACTACCGCAACGGCGGCATCCTGCAGTACGTGCTGCGGCAGGTCGCCGGCGTCTGAGGCCGAACCGCAACGTGGGCGAGCGCAAGGCCGTGCCCGCCGCCGACATGATCCCGGCATGGGACGAGGTCGAGCGGTGGCGGGTCTGGTCGCGTGCGTGCTCGCGCTCGGGGCGTGCGCCGGTCGGGGGGCAGCGGTGACGACGATCCCGCCCGGCGGCGATCGCACGGCGCACGGGCTGCAGACGGGGTCCGGGGTGCGCGACGCGGTGGCGCCGGGCACGGCGACGGCGGTCGATCCCGTCGTCGCCGCGACGTGGCGCGCCGGCTTCGCGGCGCTGGCCGCCAGCGACCCGGCCGACTCGCCGGGCGGTGCGGTCGTGTCTCCCGCGAGCCTCCTCGTGGCGTTGGCGATGCTCGCCGAAGGGGCCGACGGTGCGAGCGCCGCGAGGCTCGACGAGGTCCTCGGCGCCCCGGGCCAGGAACGCACCGACGCGGTGAACGCCCTGACGGCGGCCCTCGCGCGGTACGAGGGCGACCCGGCGGCGGTGCAGGCGAAGGAGCTGCCCGCCAAGCCGGTGGTGCACGTCGCCAACCAGGTGGTGGTGGACGACGGATGGCGGATCACCGAGTCCTACCTCGCTCGGCTCGTCCGCGGGTACGGCGCGGGCGTGCTGGTGACGGACCTGAGCTCGGCGGCCGGGAAGAAAAGGACCTCGACGCCTGGGTGAACGAGAACACGGGCGGGCTGGTGAAGAGGTCGGCCGTCGTCCCGGACCCGATGCTGGCGCTGGTGCTCCAGAACGCGGTCGCGCTCGCCGCCCGCTGGCAGCAGCCGTTCGACGCCGCAGGCACCGACGACGGGCCGTTCACCCTGCCGTCGGGCGCGCAGGTCACGGTCGCCACCATGCACCAGACCGGCAGCTTCGCCTACATCCAGCGCGACGGCTGGCGCGCGCTCCGGCTGCCGTACACCGCGGACCTTCACGCCGACGTGATCCTGCCGCCCCCCGGCTCGTCGGCGGCGGCCGATCCTGCCAGGGCCGACCCGGCCACGGTGGCCGCCCTCGTCGCGGCGCTCGGCACCGCGGCGGCGCAGGACGCGTTCGTCGCGCTGCCGAAGCTCGACATGACGACGAAGGTCGACCTCCTCCGCTCGATCACCGCGATGGGTCTGGGCCGGCTGCTCGATCCGAGCACCGCGGGCCTCGACGGTATGCTCGAGCAGCCCCACCCGGCGCTGTACCTCGGCCAGGCATGGCAGCAGGCGGTGCTCACGGTCGACGAAGAGGGCACGCGGGCGGCCGCGGTCACCGAGCTCGGGGTGGCGGCCGCCGGCGCTCCCGCGCCACCGCCGGTCGAGCTCCTCGTCGACCGGCCCTACCTGTTCGTCGTCGGCGACGGTGAGACCGGCTGGCCGCTGTTCCTCGCCTCCGTGCTGGACCCCCGGGCCTGAGCGCAGCCGGCACGCGCTGGTCAGCGGGCCTCTGATCTGGACGGCGTGGGCCAGGGGGACCAGGGTTGGCACCGTGACCCCGTCCCCTCCCGCGTTGTCGCTGCGCGGCGTCCGCAAGGTGTACTCGTCCGCGGCCGCGCCCGTGGTCGCCGTCGACGGGATCGACCTCACCGTCGAGGCGGGGGAGATCGTCGCGGTCCTCGGCCCGAACGGCGCCGGCAAGACGACGACGCTCGACATGGTGCTCGGGCTCATCGCCCCGACCGAGGGGACCGTCGAGGTCCTCGGGGGCACCCCGGAGACCGCGGCCCGCGGCGGGCGCGTCTCCGCGGTGCTCCAGTCGGGCGGGCTGCTGCGCGACCTCACCGTCGGCGAGACCGTGCTGGCGATCGCGGCGCTGCACGGCGCGCAGGGCCGGATGGCCGTCGTCATGGAACGGGCCGGCGTCACGGACCTGGCGCGGCGCAAGGTGCGCGCCTGCTCCGGCGGCGAGCAGCAGCGGCTGCGGTTCGCGCTGGCGCTGCTGCCCGACCCGCAGGTGCTCGTGCTCGACGAGCCGACGGCGGGGATGGACGTCGGCGCGCGGCGCTCCTTCTGGGAGACCATGCACGAGGAGACGCGCGACGGCCGGACCGTGCTGTTCGCGACGCACTACCTCGAGGAAGCCCAGGCGTTCGCGCCGCGGACGGTGCTCATCGACCACGGCCGGATCCTGGCGGACGGGCCGACGGCCCAGCTGCGGGGCCTCGTCGGCGACCGCACGGTCCTCGCCACGGTGCCCGGTGCGGCCGACGGTGTGCTCGACCGGCTGCGGGCGGTGCCGGGAGTGCGCGAGGTGCACCGCGAGGGTGAGCGCGTCACGGTCAACGGGACCTCGTCCGACGACGTCGCCCGCATCCTGCTCACCGAGCTCGGCGGGCACGACCTGGAGATCGCCGCCCCGACGCTCGAGTCGGCGTTCCTCGCACTGACGGGGGAGGGGGACGGGGAGTGAACGCGACCTACCTGCGGATCGACCTGGTACGGCAGCTGCGCGACGGGATGTACATCTCGTTCGTCATCGCCCTCCCGGTGGTGATGTACGTCCTCTTCGGCACCGCGTTCGGCGCGAGCGCCGACGCCGTCGGGAGGGGCGACACCCGGTTCTACGTCATGACCGCGATGGCGGCGTACGGGGCGTCGATCGCTGCGACGTCCATCGCCGCCTCCGCCGCGATGGAGCTGCTCCAGGGGTGGGGGCGACAGCTCGCCCTGACGCCCCTGCGGCCGCCGGGGTTCGTCGCGACCAAGGTGGTCGTGGCGCTGGTGGTGTCGGCGGTCGGGGCGCTGGCGGTCACCGTGGTCGGCGCCGCCACCGGTGCGCGGGTCACGGAGCCCTGGGTGTGGCTGGCGACCTTCCTCGTCACGTGGCTGGGGTCGTCGATCTTCGCGCTGTACGGCCTGGTCATCGCGCAGCTGTTCCACTCCGAGAGCGCCATCGGCGTCGCCTCGGCCTCGCTCGTGGTGTGGGCGTTCTTCGGCAACCTCTTCGTCCCGCTCTCCGGCACCGTGCAGCAGATCGCCCGGTGGACGCCGATGTACGGGTACGCGGGGCTGGCGCGCTGGCCGCAGATGCAGGGGCACTCGGTGACCAGCACGCACGTCGACCCGATGTGGACGCTGGTCCTCAACTGGGTGGCGTGGGTCGCCGTCTTCGCCGTCCTGGCGATGTGGGCCACGCGCCGGGGCCGCGCCCGGCAGTGACCGCGGGCGGCCGGCCGGCGCCGCCTCAGCGGAGGTCGGACGCGAGCTCGCGGAGCGCGTGGGCGCCCGCCGCCGCGAGGCCCGGGTGCTCGTCCGGGTGCGCCGTGTAGGGCGGCACCAGCGCGGCGGCCCAGGCGCGCGCCCGGACATGGAGCGCGGCCAGCCGGTCAGGCGAGAGCGAGGACGCCGCGGCGTACGCCGCCCAGAACCGGGCGCGGCCGGTGGCGGTGAACGTCGCCCACGCGGCACCGAGGTCCGACGCCGGGTCGCCCGCGGCGACGTCGCCGAAGTCGAGGATCCCCGCGAGGCCGTCGTCGGCTGCCAGGAGGTTCGCCGGGTGTGGGTCGCCGTGCAGCCACACCGCCGGGCCGTCCCACGCCGGCGCCGCCAGCCCCTGCCGCCAGGTGTCGAGAAGCACGTCGTGGGCCGGGTGGGCCGCCAGCCGCGCGGAGACGACGTCGTCGCGCGTGGCGAGCGGGACGCCCCGGAAGGGGTTGGCGGGTGCCTCGGCGGGTGCCGGCCGGTGCAGCGCCGCCAGGGCGCCGGCCAGCTCCGCGGCCCAGACGTCACGCTCGGCGGCCGTCAGCTCGTCGGCCGGTGTGCCCTCGATCCAGGCGACGACGCTCCACGGCCACGGGAAGCCACGACCGGGGCGACCGAGCCGCACCGGGACCGGCACCGCCACGGGCAGCAGGGGTGCCAGCACGGGCAGCCAGCGCTGCTCGTGCTCCACCAGGGGAGCGGCGACCGCGCGGGCGGGCAGCCGGACCGCGAGGTCGTCGCCGAGCCGGAACGTGACGTTGTCCCAGCCCTGCGCGGCGCGCACCAGGGGCAGGCCGGCGAGGTCCGGGTGCTGCCCGGCCAGCAGCGCGCGGACCAGGGCCTCGTCGACGGCGATCTCGTGCAGCGGGTGGGTCACGGCACGACGACGCGCTCGTGCGACCAGGGGCGGGTCCAGCCGACCGCGTCGAAGAGGCCGTCGAGCACCATCGCCGTGAAGCCCCAGACGAGGATGCCGGCCACCTCGAAGGCGGGCGTGCGCACGGTGGCGCCGGCCCGCCGGTGGACGACGACCGCCCGGTTGGCCGGGTCCAGGAGGTCGGCGACCGGGACGCGGAAGACGTCGACGGTCTCGGCGTGGTCGACCGCGGCCACCGCCGAGGGGCGCGCCCACCAGGCCGGCACCGGCGTCACGCGGTGGTTGCTGACCGGCAGCGCGAGATCCGCGAGCGTGCCGAGGACCTCGACGCCGGCCGGGTCCAGCCCCGTCTCCTCGACCGCCTCGCGCACCGCGGCCTGCTCCGCCGTCTCACCGGGCTCCAGCCCGCCGCCGGGGAAGGACACCTGCCCGGGGTGGTGGCCGAGGGTGGCCGCGCGCCGCTGGAGCAGCACGTCGAGGTCCGCCGGCACCGGGCCGCCCGCGCGGGCGGGGACGCCGTCGAGGCGGCCGAACAGCACCAGGACGGCCGCGTGACGAGCGGTGGCGGGAGCGTCGAGCACCCGGCCGGCGTCGACCCGCCACTCGATGCCGCGCCGCACGAGCGCGACGAGCTCGGCGCGGGCGTCCGCGTCGGACGGGGCGGCCGTCACCGCGCCGCCGTGGTGGCCTCGTCGTGCGCGCGCTGCGCGACCTGCGCGGCGAACCGGCCGGCCAGCGCCGCACCGGCCGCGGCCACGCCGGGCAGCAGCGCCGCGCCGTCGCTGCGGATCCGCCCCACCTCGTCGTCGGACAGCCCCGACACCATGTCGGGCGTCGAGAGCCACAGCTGGAGGTGGCTCTCGGTCAGCTCGACGTGGAACTGGAGGCCGAGCGCGGACCCCCACCGGAACGCCTGCACCGGCGTCGCCGCGGTCGACGCAAGCAGCGTGGCGCCGTCCGGCAGCTCGGCGGCGTCGGAGTGCCAGTGCAGCACCGTCGGCGACGAGCCCGCCGGGCCGAGGGCGCTCAGCACCGGGTCGTCCGCCACCAGGTGCACCGGTCCGAACCCGACCTCCTGGCCGGCGCGGCGGAACAGGGGCGCGCCCAGGGCCAGCCCGAGCAGCTGCATCCCGAGGCAGACCCCGAGCACCGGCACGCCGGCGGCCGCGGCGTCGGCGATCAGCCGGGTCTCGGCGGCCAGGCCGGGGTGGCCGGCGACGTCGTCGGCATCCATCGGGCCGCCCATGACGACGAGCCCGGCGAGGTCGTCGGCCGCGGGCAGCCGGGCCTCCGGGTCGTCGAGCACCGTCCGGACGCGGTAGGGCGTGCCGAGGAGCCCCCCGATGAGACCGGGTCCCTCGTGCGGCGCGTGCGTGAGGACGAGGACGGGCTTCGGCTCGCCCGTCGCCTCCGCCGCGCCGGTCACCAGCCGTCCGGCAGCGGCCGGCCCTCGTCGAACCCGGCGGCGGACTGGAGCCCGACGACGGCCCGCTCGTAGAACTCGCCGAGGGTCGCGGCGCCGACGTACGTCGCCGCCGAGCGCACGCCCGACGTGATCTGGTCGAGCAGGTCCTCGACGCCCGGCCGCTGCGGGTCGAGGTACATCCGCGAGGAGCTGATGCCCTCCTCGTAGAGACCCTTGCGCGCGCGGTCGAACGCGGAACCGCCCCGGGTGCGGGCCGCCACCGCCCGCGCCGAGGCCATGCCGAAGCTCTCCTTGTAGAGCCGGCCGTCGGGGTCCGCGTGCAGGTCGCCGGGCGACTCGTGGGTCCCGGCGAACCAGGAGCCGATCATCACCTGGGAGGCGCCGGCCGCCAGCGCGAGCGCGACGTCCCGGGGGTACCGCACCCCGCCGTCGGCCCAGACGTGGCGGCCGAGCCGACGGGCCTCGGTGGCGCACTCGAGCACCGCGGAGAACTGGGGACGTCCGACGGAGGTCATCATGCGCGTGGTGCACATCGCGCCCGGGCCGACGCCCACCTTGATGACGTCGGCCCCGGCGTCGACCAGGTCACGCACGCCCTCGGCGGTGACGACGTTCCCGGCGACGACGGGCACGCCCGGCGCGAGCGAGCGCACCGCGGCCAGGGCCTCGAGCATCTTCCGCTGGTGGCCGTGCGCCGTGTCGACGACGAGCACGTCGACCTCGGCCTCGAGCAGCTCGGCCGCCTTGCGCTTCGGGTCGCCGTTGATGCCGATCGCCGCGGCGACGCGCAACCGTCCCCGGTCGTCGAGCGCCGGGGCGTAGATCGACGAGCGCAGCGCGCCCACCTGCGTGAGGACGCCGACGAGCCGCCCGGACGCGTCCACCACCGGCGCGAAGCGGCGACGGGCGGCGTGCAGGCGATCGAAGGCCGTCCGCAGGCCGGACGCGCCGCCCTGCTCCAGCACCGCGAGGTCGATCGTCGTCGGGTCGGACGCCATCACCTCGGCGACCTGGGTGTACCGGTCGACGCCCTGGCAGTCCGCCTCGGTGACCACGCCGACCGGGCGCCCGTCCGCGACCGCGACGGCCGCGCCGTGCGACCGCTTGCCGATGAGCGCCAGCGTCTCGCCGACCGTGTCGTGCGGTGTCACCGTCACGGCGGTCTCGACGACGCTGTGGCACCGCTTGACCTTGGCGACGACGTCCGCGACGACGTCGGACGGGGTGTCCTGCGGCAGCACGGCCATGCCGCCGCGGCGCGCCACCGTCTCCGCCATCCGGCGGCCGGCGACGGCGGTCATGTTGGCGACCACCACGGGGATGGTGGTGCCCGTCCCGTCGGTGGTCGCGAGGTCGACGTCGAACCGGCTGGAGACCTCGGAACGGGAGGGGACGAGGAAGACGTCCCCGTAGGTGAGGTCGTGGGTGGCCTGGTGGCCGGGCAGGAAGCGCATGGCAACCCCCTTTCGCGCCATCGTAACCGGCACCTTCGCGCTACCGTCGAGCCATGTTGGCCGCCCTCACCGGGATCGGGCTGTCCGCCGCGGCCGGGCTCAACGCGTACATCCCGTTCCTGGTCGTCGCGCTCCTCGACCGGTTCACCACCGTGGTCACCCTGCCGTCCGGCTACGAGTGGATGTCGAGCTGGTGGGCGATCGGCATCGGCGTGGCGCTGCTGCTCGCCGAGATGGTGCTCGACAAGATCCCGGCGGTCGACTCCGTCAACGACGCCGTGCAGACCTTCATCCGGCCGGCGAGCGGCGGCGTGGTCTTCGCGGCGACGAGCGTGGCGAAGGACGTCGAGTCGTCGAGCTGGATCCAGGCGCACCCGTGGGTGACCGTGCTGGCCGGCGTCGCCGTCGCCGGGCTCGTCCACGCCGGCAAGGCCACCGCGCGGCCCGTGGTCAACGTGGCGACCGCCGGCGCCGGGGCGCCGCTGGTGTCGACGGCGGAGGACGGCGCCTCGGTCGGCCTCAGCCTCGTCGCGGTGTTCGTGCCGGTCCTCGTCGTGCTGCTGCTCGTCGGGCTCGTCTGGGCCTTCGTCGGGCTGCGCCGGCGGTGGCGCCGGCTCGCCCGGACCGCCGCCCCGGGCTGAGCCCTACTCCTTCACCGCGCCCGCGCCGGTGCCCATGATGCGGCGCTGGAAGACGAAGAAGAGCACGGCGACGGGGATCGTCATGATCGCGGCCGCGGCGAGCTTCAGCGGGTACTGCGTGCCCGAGCCCAGGCCGCCCGAGGCCAGCTGCGCGACGCCCTTGGTCAGGGTGAACAGGCGCGCGTCGCTCGACGCGACGATGAAGTGGGACAGCTCGTTCCACGAGCCCTGGAACGCCAGGATCGTGATGGTGATGAGCGCCGGCGTCGCCATGGGCAGGACGATCGACCACCACAACCGGAACGTCCCGGCGCCGTCGATGCGTGCCGCCTCCTCGACCGAGGCGGGGATCGACTCGAAGAAGTTCTTCATGATGAAGATGCCGGCGGCGTCCGCGATGAGCGGCACGATGAGCCCGACGAACGAGTTGTAGATCCCGAGCTGGTTGATGACCAGGAACTTCGGGATGAGCAGCACGACGCCGGGCACGGCCATCACCGCGACCAGCGCGGCGAAGGCGACGCTGCGGCCGAAGAACCGCAGCCGCGACAGGGCGTACCCCGCGAGCGAGTCGACGAAGACGCGGCCGGCCGTGACGCAGACGGTGACGATGAGCGAGTTGCGGAACCAGAGCGGGAAGTCGGAGCTGCCGAAGAGCTTCTGGTAGGCGGCGGTGGTCCAGGTCCTGGGGAACAGGGACAGCGCGTTCTGCTGCGCCTCGGCGTCGGTCTTGAAGCTCGTCACGACCTGGATGAGGAACGGGTAGATGTACGCGACGGCGATGACGACGAGCACCACGTAGACGGCGATGGTGCCGGCCCGGTGCGGCCGGCGCCGCTCCGTGACGGTCCGCCGCGGCGTGGTCGTCGTCGGCGACGCGGTCGTGGTGGCGCTCATCGCGTGCCCCCCTCCCCGCGCACGAACCGCTTGCGGCGCGGGACGGTGTCCCGCTCCCGCAGCACCAGGCGCTGCAGCACGGTGAACACCACGATGATGACGAAGAGGATGAACGCCACCGCGGCGCCCGAGCCCCACTTCTGCTCGTTGAAGGCGCTCTGGTAGGAGAGGAAGGCCGGGGTGAGGGTCGTCTTCCCGGGGCCGCCCTGGGTCCCGGTGTAGATCTGGTCGAACACCTGCCAGCACCCGATGAGCCCGAGCGTCACGACCGTGAAGATCGTCGGGCGCAGCATCGGCACCGTGATGCGGCGGAAGCGCTGGAACGCGGTCGCGCCGTCCATCATCGCCGCCTCGTCGACGTCCGCCGGGATGGACTGCAGCGCGGCGAGGAACAGCAGCATGAAGGTGCCGGACGTGGTGAAGACCGCCATGAGGATGAAGGCCGTCATGGCGACCGACGGGCCGGCCAGCCACTCCCACCACGAGATGCCGACGAACCCGTGGTTCGCCAGCGGGCCGGGCGGCTGCTGCACGCCGAGCTTGCCGAGCAGCAGGTGGATGAGGCCGCTCGGCTCGCTGAACCAGTTCGGTCCGTGCCAGCCGACCCACCCGAGGACGCCGTTGATCGCGCCCGTCGACGTGAACAGGAACAGCCACAGCACGGTGATCGCGACCGAGCTGGTGACCGAGGGGAAGTAGTACGCCGTGCGGAAGAAGCCCTTGCCGCGCAGCATCCTGCGGTTGACCAGGAACGCGAGCACCAGGGAGAGCACCGTCTGGACGGGCACGACGAAGAGCACGTAGTAGAAGTTGTTGCGCAGCGACGTCCCCAGGTCCGCGGTCGTCAGGCCGCCGCCGAGGAGCAGCGTCGAGTAGTTCTTGAAGCCGACGAAGCTGACGCCCGCGGCCAGGGGGCTGCCTCGGCCCCTCCAGTCGGAGAAGCTCACCCACAGCGCCATGAGCACGGGCACCACGAGGAAGACGACCAGCAGCACGACCGCCGGGGCGATGAAGACCCAGCCGGCGCCGTTGCGCCGCGTGACCGAGCGGTACTTCCTCCGCCGGACCGGGCCGGCCGCGACGGCAGTCATCCTTGCCTCCCACGTCCCGAGGCGACGGCCGCGGGGTGGCCGGGCGGAACGTGCCCGGTCACCCCGCGTCGCCTACTGGTTCTGGTTGAGGACGGCCTGCAGGTTCGTCTGGACGGACGAGAGGATCGCCTTCGGGTCGCCCGTGGCCAAGCCCTCGAGCTTGGAGTTGAAGTCGGTGATGACGGCCGCGGCACCGTTCGCCGTGACCGTGTTCTGCGCGAACGACGCCGAGTCGATGAACGCCGTCAGCTCCGGGAACTGCGACTTGTAGGCCGCTGCGGCGGACTGCACGGACGGCATGACGCCGAACGCCTTGGCGAAGCCGACCTGGCGGTCGGTCGCGGTGAGGTACTTGACGAGGTCGATGGCCTTGTCCTGGTTCTTCGAGTCGGCCGCGATGCCCCAGCAGTTGGTGAACTGGAGCGTGCCCTTGCCGCCCGGGCCCGCGGGCAGCGGGACCACTTTGTACTTGACGTTCGGGTAGTTCGACGTCATGGCGCCGGTGATCCAGTTGCCCTCGATGGTCATCGCGGCCTTCCCGGTCCCGAACGCCTCGCCGCCCCAGCCCGCCCCGACGGTGGACGCGTACGCGAACGTGCCGTCCTTGAGGTGCGTCTGGACGTAGGTCAGCGCCGCGACGTTGGCGCTGCTGTCGACGGTGGCGGTCTTGCCGTCGGCGCTGACCATGGTGCCGCCGGCCTGCGCGAGGAACACCCCGATGCGGGCGTACTCACCGTTGAAGGCCAGCCCCACCCGGCCGTTGCCGGTGAGCTTCTTGGCGTCGGCCGCCAGCTGGTCCCACGTGGTGGGGATGTCCGCGTCGGTCAGGCCCGCCGCGGTCCAGTCGTCGGTGTTGATGACGAGGGCGAGCGTCGAGAAGTCCTTCGGCGCGCAGTAGAGCTTGCCCTTGTACGTGAACTGCTGCACGAGCGAGGGGTAGAAGTCCGACACCGCGCCGAGCTTGTCCCCGTACGCGAGCAGGGAGCCGTTGGCGGCGTAGCCCTGGAACGAGTCCGCGCTGACGTAGAACACGTCCGGCGGCTGCCCGGAGGCGAAGCCTTGTGCCAGCTCCTGGTTGAGGTTCGAGGCAGGACGCACCGTCGCCGGTGTGCCCGAGGTCGCGGACCAGGACGAGACCGCCTGGGTGACGGCCTGGGTCTCCGCGTCGCCGCTGGACCCGATGAGGACGGTCAACGAGCCGGACCCCCCACCCGTGCCGCCGGCCGTGCCGGTCGGGGACGTGCCACCACCGGAGAACCCGGATCCGCAAGCTGCCAGAGCCATCAGGCCGGCGATGCCAGCGGTGAGGCCACCGAGGCGACGCGCCATGAGATGTGCGCGCATGTGCCGCTCCTTCGACGTCCGGACACCGCCCCTGCGCGACGTCCGCTTTCATGACGCTAAGTCGCCTCCCGCGGGTCCGCTCGGCGACCGTGACCGGATCGTGACCGACGGGCGGGATGGGGAGGCGCGGCCTACGTTGGACGTCGGTGGCGCCGTCCGCCGGCGCCCGCAAGGGAGCGACGATGGACCTGCAGCCCTTCCTCCACGTGCTCCTCGCGGCCGTGCAGGCCCCGTCGCAGGCGTGGTCGGCACGCGACGGACAGGTGCGCGGGGCCGGTGCCGAGGGCTTCTACCACGGCGACGTGCGCGTCCTGTCGCAGGCCGTGCTCACGGTGAGCGGCGCCGAGCCGGAGGCGATCCAGGCCGCGCCGTCCGGCCGGCAGGAGGTCCACGTCGTCGCCGCGGTCCGGGGGATCGACGGGCCCGGGGCCGACCCGACGGCGCGGCTCGACCGCATCCGCACCGCACACCCCGAGGGGATCGACGAGGTGCTGCGGCTCTCGTGCTCGACCGCGGAGCCCGTCGTCGGGCGCCTGGCGGTGCGGATCCGGTCCGACGAAGGGGCGCTCGAGCAGATCAAGCGCGGCCTGCCGACATCGGCGCCCCCGGTGGCGATCGAGCCGGACGGCGTGCGGTGGACCGCGGGCTCCGTCGACGTCGTCGTCAGGGCGCCGGGCGCACGGGTGATCGCCGGGGAGGACTCCAGCCACGCGCTGCTCGAGTGGGACCTGGAGGCGCGCACCGGCGAACCGGCCGAGGCCGCCTGGTACCTGCGCGCCGTGCAGCACGCGCCGGTCGTCACGGCGCCGGCCAGCCCCGACGTGGAGTGGTCCGTGCCCGAGGTGGCCGCGGTCGACAAGCGCCTGCCGCAGATGCTGCTGCGCGGGCTCGGCGACCTCGCCGCGCTGCGGATGTCCGCGACGTTCGCCCCCGACGAGGTGTTCCTGGCGGCGGGGGCGCCGTGGTTCTTCACGCTGTTCGGCCGCGACTCGCTGTGGGCCGCCCGGATGCTGCTGCCGCTGGGCACCGACCTCGCCCGCGGCACGCTGCGCACCCTCGCCGCCCGTCAGGGCCGGGTGCGGGACACCGCGACCGCCGAGCAGCCGGGCAAGATCCTCCACGAGCTGCGACGACAGACGTTCGCGATCGGCGGCGGCGTGACGCTGCCGCCCCTGTACTACGGCACCATCGACGCCACCCCGCTGTGGGTGTGCCTGCTGCACGACGCGTGGCGGTGGGGCATGGACGCCGCCGACGTCGAGGCCCTGCTGCCCGCCGCCGAGGCGGCCCTCGCCTGGATGGCCGACTCGGGGGACGCCGACGGCGACGGCTTCCTGGAGTACGTCGACGAGTCCGGGCACGGCCTGGCCAACCAGGGCTGGAAGGACTCGGGCGACTCGGTGCAGTGGCGGGACGGTCGGCTCGCGCAGGGCACCATCGCGCTGTCCGAGGTGCAGGGGTACGCGCACGAGGCGGCGATCGGCGGCGCTGCGCTGCTGGAGGCCTTCGGCCGGCCCGGCGCCGACCGCTGGCGCGAGTGGGCGGCGCGCCTCGCCGAGCGCTTCCGCCGACAGTTCTGGGTGCACGAGCCCGACGGCGACTACCCGGGCATCGCGCTGGACGGCGACAAGCGGCTCGTCGACTCGGTGACGAGCAACATGGGCCACCTGCTCGGCACCGGCCTGCTCAGCCGGGAGGAGGAGGACGTCGTCGCGGCCCGGCTGGTGAGCCCCGACCTCTCGTCGGGCCGCGGGCTGCGCACCATGAGCTCGTCGTCGGCGGGCTACTGGCCGCTGCGCTACCACGGCGGGTCGGTGTGGCCGCACGACACCGCGATCGCGGTGGCCGGCCTGGCGCGCACCGGGCACGACGAGGCGGCGGCGACCCTCGCCGACGGCCTGCTGGCGGCGTCCGTCGACCTCGGCTGGCGCCTGCCGGAGCTGTGGAGCGGCGACTCGGTCGAGGACGTGCCGCGCACGGTGCCCTACCCGGCCGCGTGCCGCCCGCAGGCGTGGTCGGCCGCGGCGGTGGTGACGGTGCTGACGTCGGCGCTCGGGCTGGCGCCCGACGTGCCCGGCGGCGTGCTGCGCGTCTCGCCCGCCGCGACGACGCCGCGCCCGCTCGTCGTGCGCGGCCTGCGCCTGGCCGGGCGGCGGCTCGACGTCCGGCTGGACCGCGACGGGTCGGCCCACGTCGGCACCGACGCGCCGGTCCGCGTGGAGCTCTCCGGTACGCCGGAGCGGCGCTGACGTCTTACAGTGGACGGCCGGGCGTGCCGCGCCCAGCGCCCGCGGGACCGGCGGGCAGCGTCGCCGGAGGCACGGAGGTGGGTGTGGGCCTGCTGGAGGGCATCCGTTCGCCGGCCGACGTGCGCCGCCTCACGCCGCGGCAGGTCGAGGCGCTGGCCGCCGAGATCCGGCGCTTCCTCGTCGAGCAGGTCTCCCGCACGGGCGGCCACCTCGGTCCGAACCTCGGGGTCGTCGAGCTGACCATCGCCCTGCACCGCGTGTTCGACTCGCCGCGGGACACCATCGTCTTCGACACCGGCCACCAGGCGTACGTGCACAAGCTCCTCACCGGGCGCTCCGACTTCTCGCGGCTGCGTCGCTCCGGAGGGCTGTCCGGCTACCCGAGCCGCGCCGAGTCGGAGCACGACGTCGTCGAGAACTCCCACGCGTCCGCGGCCCTGAGCTGGGCCGACGGCATCGCCAAGGCCAACGAGGTGCGCGGCCAGCCGCAGCGGCACGTGGTCGCGGTGGTCGGCGACGGCGCCCTCACCGGCGGCATGGCGTGGGAGGCGCTCAACAACATCGCTGCCGGCCAGGACCGCCGGCTGGTGGTCGTCGTCAACGACAACGGCCGGTCCTACGCGCCGACGATCGGCGGGCTGGCGCGCCACCTCGACGCGCTCCGCACCGCGCGCTCGTACGAGTCGGTGCTCTCGTGGGGCAAGTCGACCCTCCGGCGCTCGGGCGCGCCGGGCCGGCTCGCGTACGAGGCGCTGCACGGGCTCAAGAAGGGCGTCAAGGACATCGTCGCGCCGCAGGGCCTCTTCGAGGACCTCGGGCTGAAGTACGTCGGCCCGGTCGACGGGCACGACGAACGGGCGGTCGAGCAGGCGCTGCGGCACGCCAAGGCCTACGGCGGCCCGGTGATCGTGCACGTCATCACCGAGAAGGGGCGCGGCTACACGCCCGCCGAGCAGGACGTCACCGACCGGTTCCACGCGGTGGGCCAGATCCACCCCGAGACCGGGCTGCCGGTGGCGCCGTCGCGGTTCGGCTGGACGGGCGTGTTCGCCGACGAGATCGTGCGCATCGCGCGGCGCCGCCCGGACGTCGTGGCCATCACCGCCGCGATGCTCCAGCCGGTGGGCCTCGCGCCGTTCGCGGCCGAGTTCCCGGGCCGCGTGTTCGACGTGGGCATCGCGGAGCAGCACGCCGCCGCTTCCGCCGCCGGGATGGCCTTCGGGGGGCTGCACCCCGTGGTCGCGGTCTACGCGACGTTCCTCAACCGGGCGTTCGACCAGATGCTCATGGACGTCGCCCTCCACCGCGCGGGCGTGACGTTCGTGCTCGACCGCGCCGGCATCACGGGTGACGACGGGCCCAGCCACAACGGCATGTGGGACATGGCGATGCTCGCCGCCGTGCCGGGGCTGCGCCTGGCGGCGCCGCGCGACGAGGACACCCTGCGCGCGGCGCTGCGCGCCGCGGTCGACGTCGACGACGCCCCGACGGTCATCCGCTACCCGAAGGGACCGGTGCCCGAGCCGCTGGCGGCGCTCGAGGACCGGGACGGGGTCGACGTGCTCGCCCGGCACGAGGGCGCCACGCCGGACGCCCGGCGCGTGCTCGTCGTCGGCGTCGGCCCGATGGCCACGACCGCGCTCGAGACCGGGCGGTTGCTCGCGGCCCACGGGCTGGCGGTCACGGTCGTCGACCCGCGCTGGGTGCTGCCGGTGCCGACGTCACTCGTCAAGCTCGTCGGCGAGCACGACCACACGGTGTGCATCGAGGACGGGCTGGTCGACGGGGGAGCGGGCGCGATGCTCGGCCAGCGCGCCCGTGAGCAGGGCATCGGCACGCCGGTCCGCGCGTTCGGGGTGCCACGGCAGTTCCTCCCGCACGCCACGCGCGAGGAGATCGTCGACGTGCTGCGGCTGCGGCCGCACGACATCGCGGCCGACACGTTGGCCGCGCTCGACGAGCTGCGCTAGCGGCCACGGCGGCCCGGCAACCACCGAGGTCAGCGGGCTCGGGCGCCGCCGCCCGGGGACGATGGTCCCGAGACATCCCATGTATTTTCGGGATACCGTCGTGACCAGCGTCGACGCCCGGCGACGTCTACCCGAGGGGGACCCGATGCCCAGCGACACCCGCTCGCGCGATGCGGTCGACTCGCTCCCCGGTGCCTGGCTGAGCTTCGTCGGCGGGCCGTGGGTCGACGACATCGACGTGCGTGACTTCCTGCAGCGCAACTACACGCCCTACGCGGGCGACGCGAGCTTCCTTGCCGGCCCGACCGCGCGCACGCGCGCGCTGTGGGCGACCGTCGAGGGCCTCATGGCGGCCGAGCGCGTGGGCGACTACCGCGTCGACGTGCGGACCCCGTCCCGGATCACGTCGCATGCCCCCGGCTACGTCGAGAAGGACCGCGAGCTCGTCGTCGGGCTGCAGACCGACGAGCCGCTGAAGCGCGCCATCATGCCGAACGGCGGCTGGGCGGCCGTGCGCCAGGCGCTCGAGGAGCACGGGTACGAGGCGCCGGCCCTGCTCGACGAGGTGTTCACCACCTACCGCAAGACCTTCGCCGACGGCGTGCTCGACGTGTACCCGCCGAACGTGCGGGCGGCGCGCAGCGCCCAGATCGTCACCGGCCTGCCGGACGACTTCGGCCGGGGCCAGATCGTCGGTGACTACCGGCGCGTGCCGCTGTACGGGGTCGACGCGCTGCTCGCCGCGAAGCGGCTGGAGAAGGCGGCGCTCGACATGGAGCGGTCGACCGAAGACGTCATCCGCGACCGGGAGGAGCTGGCGGAGCAGATCCGGGCGCTGGCCGACCTCGCGGCCATGGCCTTCTCGTACGGCTACGACATCTCGCGGCCGGCCACGACGGCTCGCGAGGCGGTCCAGTGGCTGTACTTCGCGTACCTCGCGGCCATCAAGGAGCAGAACGGCGCCGCGATGTCGCTGGGGCGCACCTCGACGTTCCTCGACGTCTACCTGCAGCGCGACCTCGTGACCGGTCGGATCACGGAGGAGGAGGCGCAGGAGCTCGTCGACGACCTCGTCATCAAGCTGCGCCTCGTCCGGTTCCTGCGCACCGCCGAGTACGACGAGCTGTGCGCCGGCGAGCCCACGTGGGTCACCGAGACGCTCGGCGGGACGGGGGAGGACGGCCGCCCGCTCGTCACCAAGAGCTCGTTCCGGTTCCTCGCGACCCTGAACGACCTGGGGCCGGCGCCCGAGCCGAACCTCACGGTGCTGTGGAGCGACCGGCTGCCGCAGGGGTTCAAGGACTACTGCGCGGAGGTCTCGCTCGACACCTCGGCGGTGCAGTACGAGTCGGACGAGCTCATCCGTTCCGCGTGGGGCGACGACGCCGCGATCGCGTGCGCCGTCTCGCCGCTGCGGATCGGCAAGCAGGTGCAGTTCGTCGGCGGCCGGGTGAACCTGGCCAAGGCGCTGCTCTACGCCATCAACGGCGGGCGCGACGAGGTGACCGGTCGCCAGGTGGCGCCGCTGTCGGCCCCGGTCGAGGGCGAGGTGCTCGACTACGACGACGTGCTGGCCAAGCTCGACCGCACGCTCGACTGGCTCGCCGAGACCTACGTCGACGCGCTCAACTGCGTGCACTTCATGCACGACAAGTACTCGTACGAGCGGCTGGCGATGGCGCTGCACGACCGCACCGTGCTGCGCACGCTCTCGTGCGGCGTCGCCGGGCTCTCGGTGGTGGCCGACTCGCTGTCGGCGATCAAGTACGCCACCGTGCACGCGCTGCGCACCACGGACGGCCTGGTGACGGAGTTCGCGGTCGAGGGCGCCTTCCCGAGCTTCGGGAACGACGACGACCGGGTCGACGAGATCGCGGCGAGCCTGCTGCACGCGTTCATGACGAAGATCCGCCGGCTGCCCACCTACCGCAACGCCCTGCACACGCAGAACGTGCTCACCGTGACGTCGAACGTCTCCTACGGGCGGGTCACCGGCTCGACGCCCGACGGCCGCCGGGCCGGGGAGCCCTTCGCCCCGGGCGCCAACCCGATGAACGGCCGCGACACCCACGGCATGCTGGCCTCGGCGCTCTCGGTGGCCAAGCTGCCGTACTCGGACGCGCAGGACGGCGTCTCGTTGACGACGTCGGTGACGCCGGACGGCCTCGGCCGCACCCGCGAGGAGCGCGTGGCCAACCTCGTCGGCCTGCTGGACGCCTACATGCTGTCCAGCGGCTACCACCTCAACCTCAACGTCCTCGACAAGGGCACCCTGCTCGACGCGATGGACAACCCCGACAGGTACCCCAACCTCACCATCCGGGTGTCGGGCTACGCGGTGAACTTCGTCCGGCTCTCGCGCGAGCAGCAGCTCGACGTGCTGAGCCGCACGTTCCATGTGACGGTGTAGCGATCATGAGCAGCAGCCACGACGGGGCGCCCGTCGTCGACCTCTCGACGCCCCTCGTCGGCGGCTCGACCCACCGCACCGCCGGTCAGGGCACCCAGGGCCTGCTGAACGCCGACTTCGACCGGCCCGAGCGGCTGGCGCAGGTGCGCACCGGCCAGCTCGGCTCGCTCCACTCGTGGGAGCTGGTCACGGCCGTCGACGGGCCGGGCACGCGCCTGACGGTGTTCCTCGCCGGCTGCCCGCTGCGCTGCCTGTACTGCCACAACCCCGACACGCTCGAGATGCGGCGCGGCACGGACATCACGGCCGAGGAGCTGCTGAAGAAGGTGTCGCGGTACCGCGGCGTGTTCCGGGCCACCGGCGGTGGCCTCACGCTGTCGGGCGGCGAGCCGCTGATGCAGCCGGCCTTCATCGGGCGCATCCTGCGCGGCGCGAAGGAGATGGGCGTCCACACGACCATCGACACGTCGGGCTTCCTCGGGGCGGCCGCGACGGACGCGATGCTCGACGACCTCGACCTGGTGCTGCTCGACGTCAAGTCCGGGATCCCGGACACGTACACGCGGGTCACCGGGCGCGAGCTGCAGCCGACGCTCGACTTCGGGCGCCGGCTGTCCGACCACGGCGTGGCGATGTGGATCCGGTACGTCCTCGTCCCCGACCTCACGGACGCGTGGGACAACGTCGAGGTGGTGGCGGACTACGTCGCCACGCTGGCGACCGTGGCGCGCGTCGAGGTGCTGCCCTTCCACCAGATGGGCCGCGACAAGTGGGACGCCCTCGGCATGCGGTACGAGCTGGCGGACACCCGGCCGCCGACGCCCGAGCTGGTCGAGCGCGTCCGCGGGCAGTTCCGCGCCCGGGGCGTCGAGGTCCACTGACCCTCGGGGGTCGCCCGTACCGGCCCACAGCCGGGTCGTCGTCGCGCCCTGTGGCGCCGTGCGCGCACCCTTGTGACACGGATCACATGCACGTGACCTGGTGGTTCGCTACACATGGGACCTTTGTCTCAAGTCATCCCATGTCTGAATCCTAGGCTGAATGACGTCCCCAAGGAGGAGCGTCATGACGATCACCGAGATCCCCGCCGCCGCGACAGACGAGACGGCCTGGGACGGGTTCACCGAAGGCCCTTGGACCGCGACGATCGACGTCCGGGACTTCATCCAGCGCAACTACACGCCGTACCTCGGGGACGCGGCGTTCCTCGCGGGGCCCACCGCGAAGACGCTGCGCACGTGGGACACCCTCGAGCGTGAGTACCTGTCGGTCGAGCGGGAGCGACGCGTCTACGACGTCGACACGCACACCCCGGCCGACATCGACGCGTTCCCCGCCGGCTACATCAGCGCGGACGACGACGTCGTCGTCGGCATCCAGACCGACA
Organism: Cellulomonas sp. 73-92; assembly: GCF_001898175.1. Taxonomy (GTDB): domain Bacteria; phylum Actinomycetota; class Actinomycetes; order Actinomycetales; family Cellulomonadaceae; genus Cellulomonas. The sequence goes on along the minus strand of NZ_MKTH01000014.1, from coordinate 295,384 downwards.
CGCCGCTCAAGCGGGCGATGATGCCCAACGGCGGCTGGCGCATGGTCGAGACCGCGCTCCACGAGGCCGGCAAGGAGGTCGACCCCGAGGTCAAGCGGATCTTCACGCAGTACCGCAAGACCCACAACGAGGCCGTCTTCGACATGTACACGCCGCGCATCCGCGCCGCGCGCAGCTCGCACATCATCACCGGCCTGCCGGACGCCTACGGCCGCGGCCGCATCATCGGCGACTACCGGCGCGTGGCGCTCTACGGCGTCGACGCCCTCATCGCCGCGAAGAACGCGGACAAGGACTCGGTCGCCGACCAGCCGTTCAGCGAGCACTGGGCCCGCTACCGCGAGGAGCACTCGGAGCAGGTCAAGGCGCTCAAGAAGCTCAAGCGGCTCGGCGAGAGCTACGGCTTCGACCTGGGCCGACCGGCGCGGACCTTCCAGGAGGCCGTCCAGTGGACCTACTTCGGCTACCTGGCGTCGGTGAAGAGCCAGGACGGCGCGGCCATGAGCATCGGCCGCCTCTCGGCCTTCTTCGACGTCTACGCCGAGCGTGACCTCGCCGCCGGGACCCTCACCGAGGAGCTGGCGCAGGAGATCATCGACGCGCTGGTCCTCAAGCTCCGGATCGTGCGGTTCCTGCGGACCATCGACTACGACCAGATCTTCTCCGGCGACCCCTACTGGGCCACGTGGAGCGACGCGGGCTTCGGCGAGGACGGCCGGCCACTCGTCACGAAGACCTCGTTCCGGCTGCTGCAGACGCTGCGCAACCTCGGCCCGGCGCCCGAGCCGAACATCACGATCTTCTGGGACGAGAACCTCCCGGCGGGCTACAAGGAGTTCTGCGCCGCGATCTCCATCGAGACGTCGGCGATCCAGTACGAGTCCGACCAGCAGATCCGTTGCCACTGGGGCGACGACGCCGCGATCGCCTGCTGCGTGTCGCCGATGACCATCGGCAAGCAGATGCAGTTCTTCGGGGCGCGCGTCAACGCCGCCAAGTCGCTGCTGTACGCGATCAACGGTGGCCGCGACGAGGTGTCCGGCAAGCTCATCGTGCGCGGCCACGAGGGCGTCAAGGGCTCCGAGGCGCTGGACTTCGACGAGGTCTGGGCGAAGTACGACGAGATGCTCTCGTGGGTCACCGCGACCTACGTCGAGGCGCTGAACATCATCCACTACAGCCACGACAAGTACGCCTACGAGGCCGTCGAGATGGCGCTGCACGACGACGAGATCGTGCGGACCATGGGCTGCGGCATCGCCGGCCTGTCGATCGTCGCGGACAGCCTCGCGGCCATCAAGTACGCCAAGGTCTACCCGGTGCGCGACGAGACCGGCCTGGTGGTGGACTACATCACCGAGGGCGACTTCCCGGTGTACGGGAACGACGACGACCGGGCCGACGAGCTCGCGGCCCTCGTCGTGAGGACCGTGATGGACAAGATCCGCCACCTGCCGATGTACCGCGACGCGGTGCCCACGCAGTCGGTGCTCACCATCACGTCCAACGTGGTCTACGGCAAGGCGACCGGGGCGTTCCCGTCGGGGCACAAGGCCGGCACGCCGTTCGCGCCGGGCGCCAACCCGGAGAACGGCATGGACACGCACGGCATGGTCGCCTCGATGCTCTCGGTCGGGAAGCTCGACTACGACGACGCGCTCGACGGCATCTCGCTGACGAACACGATCACGCCGTCCGGCCTCGGCCGGACGAAGGACGAGCAGGTCGCCAACCTCGTCGGCATCCTCGACGCCGGCATGAGCGAGGGCCTGTACCACGCGAACATCAACGTGCTCAGCCGCGAGACGCTGCAGGACGCGATCGACCACCCGGAGAAGTACCCGAACCTCACGGTCCGCGTCTCCGGCTACGCCGTGAACTTCGTCAAGCTGAGCAAGGAGCAGCAGCTCGACGTCCTGAGCCGCACGTTCCACGAGTCGGCCTGATCAGCACGGACGGTCGGGCGCGCCCGGCGCCCGGCCGTACGTCACCGCGGTTGGTGAGCGTTCCCGCGGCGGCAGCACCCAGTCGGCCCCCGGATGGCACTCCATCCGGGGGCCGACGCCTGACCGGGTGCTACCGCGCGTCACGGCGTGGCCTCGACGGCTCGGCGCACGGCGGCCAGCGTGCGGGCGACGTCGTCGGCGTCCGTGGACCAGTTGCTCACCGAGACGCGCAGCACCGCGCGTCCGTGCCAGACGGAGCCGGAGATCCAGGTGTCGCCGTCGGCGAGGATCGCGGCGCCGACGGCGCGGGTGCGGTCGTCGTCGCCCAGGGCGAGCACGACCTGCGTGTAGACGACGTCGTTGAGCACCTCGACCCCGTCGATCGTCGCCAGGCCGGCGGCGATCGCGCGGGCGTTCGCCGCCAGGCCGTCGACGAGGCCGGCCACACCGGCACGGCCCAGCTGCCGCAAGGCGGCCCACACGGGCACGCCTCGCGCCCGCCGGGACATCTCGGGGACCTTCTCGTAGGGGTTGGCGGCGCCGGGGGCGTCGAAGAGGTACGCCGCCGCGTGGGCGCCGAACGCCGCCCGGACCGCCAGCGGGTCCCGGACGATCGCGATGCCGCAGTCGTACGGCACGTTGAGGGTCTTGTGGGCGTCGGTCGCCCACGAGTCGGCTCCGGACATGCCGTCCGCCAGGTGCGCGAGCTCCGGGCTGGCCGCCGCCCACAGCCCGAACGCACCGTCGACGTGCACCCACGCCCGGTGCGCGTGGGCGGCGGCGATGGCCGGGCCGAACGGGTCGAACGCGCCCGAGTGCAGGTTGCCCGCCTGCAGCACGACGAGGACCGGCTCGCCGTCCGGCACCGCGTCGAGCGCGGCGGCGAGCGCGTCGGCGCGCAGCCTGCCCTGGTCGTCGACAGCGACCGTGCGCGGCAGCCCGAGGCCGAGGTAGCGCAGGGCCAGGTCGACGGAGTCGTGGCGCTCCTCGCCGGCGAGCACGTGCAGCGGGGGAGCGCCGATCAGGCCGCGCTCGTTGACGTCCCATCCGGCGCGGGCGAGCACGGCGTGACGGCCCGCGGCGAGCCCGACGAGGTTGGCGGTGGTCCCGCCGGTGGGGAAGCCGACCTCGGCCGTCGCCGGAAGGCCGAGGGCCTCGAGCAGCCACCGCGCGGCGGTCTCCTCGACCGCGACCACGCCGGGGGTCGGGGTCCGCATGCCGGCGTTCTGGTCCCAGGCGCTGACGAGCACGTCGGCGCCGAGCGAGGCCGGGAGCGTGCCGCCCATCACCCAGCCGAAGAAGCGCCCCGAGCCGATCGCCATGAGGCCGGGCTCCACGGCGGCCGCGAGCTCGTCGACCACGTCCCGCGGGGCCGTCCCGTGCTCCGGCAGCGGCCCGGCCAGCGCGGCGAGGACGGCGTCGATGTCGGAGCGCGGCGGCACCGCACGCTCGCCGACGCTCGCGAGCCAGTCCCTGGCGTGCTCGGCGGCGGCGTCGAGCGCCGCCACGTGGTCGCCTCCGTGCATCGTCATGAACGCCTCCTGGGGGGTCGTCGTGATCAGAGGCCGACACGGTCGGTCCTCACGGAGTATCCAGAGCCCTGGGGCGGCAACGGGATACTCGGAGCTGGACAGGATCGTCCTGGCGAGGAGTCAGGACGGCTTCGCCAACGGTGAACATCCGCACAGATGTTCGACAATGCCTATCGGTTGTCAGTGGCCTCCGATACCATCGATGCAGGTCAGACCCCATAACTGTGGGTCTGTGGCGACGTCGGGGGGCGGTCGTGGAGCGTTGCGTGCATCCGCTCGTGGCCGCGTTGGCGAGCGTTGTCGATGCCGTGGTCGGGGCGGTGCAGGGGTCACCGGCGGAGTCCGTCGGGCTGTCGCAGGAGGAGGCTCGCGAGCTGCTGCTGGCGGTGTTCGCCCAGTCCGGCCGTCTTCAGGTGGCCGGTGCCCGGCTGTCCACCGCGGTGGACGACGAGGGCTTGTGGGCGCTGGACGGTGCGCGCTCGTTCGGGCACTGGCTGGCGGCAGCGACCGGGATGCCGTACGTGAAGGCTCGCTCCGTGGTGGCCACCGGGCGCGCGTTGCGCGACCACCTGCCCGCCACGTTGGCGGCGGGCCTGGCCGGTGACGTCAGCGTCGAGCAGGTGCAGACCATGGCGATCGTCGCCGCGACCAGCGAGGCCCGGTGTGCGGCGTTGGCTGCGCCGGCCGAGGACTGCGGCGAGGAGTTCCTCGTCGGCCACGCGCGGGAGAGCGGTGCGGACGGCTTCCGCCGGTTGGCCCGCCGCTGGGCGGCGGCCGCGGATCCGGCCTGCGACGAGCGCGGCTACCAGGACGCGTGCGACCGGGAGTTCGTCGCGTTGTCCCCGACCCTCGGCGGCTTCCACCTGGCCGGGTTTCTGACCACCGAGCACGGCGCAACTCTCGGTTGCGCGCTCGACGCTGTGATGACCGCTCCGGCGGCCGGTGACGCGCGCACCACCCAGCAGCGGCGCGCCCAAGCGCTGGTCGACCTCTCACGGCTGGTGCTGGACCACGGCTTGGTCGGCACCGGCGCCGCCGTGCGCCCCCACCTGTCTGTCGTCGTCGACTTCGACACTCTCCGCCGCGTCCTCGAGGGCCCACACACGTCCGACGCCGCTGTGGTGCGGGCGCACCGTGGGCGGCTGGCGGATCAGGGCCACGACGCCAGCGGTGACGGGGCCGGCCGGGGGCTCAGCGAGGATGACGGCCACGACGCGAGCGGTGACCAAGCAGGTAGCCGCAACCCCGATGGTGACGCGTTGGTCGAGGTCCCGTTCGACACCGCCTTCCGAGCAGCGGCCGAGCGTGGCTGCCTGTTCCGCCTGGCGCCGGTCGCCGACGTCGAACGCTTCGCGGTCGCCGAGGTTCTCGGGGCCGGGCCGATCCCGGCCGGCGTGCTGGCCCGGCTGGCCTGCGACAGCGAGGTGTCACGGATCGTGTTCGGGCCGGACTCGCAGGTCATCAACGTCGGCCGCGCCGAGCGCACCTACGCCGGTCCGCGCCGCAAGGCGGTGATCGCCCGCGACGGGCACTGCCGCTACCCCGGCTGCACCGCACCACCGGCGCTCGGGGAGATCCACCACATCGACCAGTGGGTCCGCGACCACGGCGAGACCGACATCAACGCCGGCATCTTGCTGTGCTGGTACCACCACGACCTGATCCACCGGCTGCACGTCGAGATCCGCCCCTCACCCGGAGGCGGCTGGCTCTTCCTCACCCGTCGCGGCACTCCGGTCACGGCCGCGGCCTGAGCTCGCGGGCGCGGCGGGCAGATCGGTGCCGTCTCGTCGGCCCCCACCGCGTCAGGGCTTCGGAACGTTCGCGGTGCCGTCCGGCAGGAGGCGGTGGCCGAGGACGCGCTCGCTCCACCTGGAGCGGTCGAGGTACGGGCTGATCCCGCCGAGGTGCCACGGCCAGCCCGCGCCCAGGATCATGCAGCGGTCGATCTGCTGCGGCTCGGGGACGACGCCCTCGTCGAGCATGAGGCCGATCTCGGTGGCCAGGGCGGCCAGGACCGCGTCCCGGACGCCCGCCTCGTCGTGCGCCCGGCCGGCGGCGCCGAACGCCGCCTGGATCGCCGGGTCGGCGCGCCGTGGCAGCCCCGGTTCGGCGGCGGGCAGCACCAACGGCGTGCGGTCGGCGACCAGCCGGGCGAGCCCGGGCGAGGCCGGGAACCGGTCGCCCAGGTCGGCGCGCAGCGAGGTGAGCACATGGAGGCCGACCGCCGGTCCCACCAGGTCGAGGAGCTCGAACGGTGGCATCGGCAGGCCCAGCGGGTCGAGCGCGCGGTCGGCGACCTCCACCGGCGTGCCCTCCTCGACCGCGCCCAGGACGACGCCGAGCAGCAGCACCAGGAGGCGGTTGACGACGAATCCCGGGCGGTCGCGCACGCCGACCGCGTTCTTGCCGAGCCGGGCCACGACGTCGAAGGCCGTCGCGAGCGCGGCGTCGTCCGTCCGCTCCGCCCGCACGACCTCCACGAGGGGCATCGCGGCGACCGGGTTGAAGAAGTGCAGGCCGACGACGCGTTCGGGGTGGGCGAGGCCGTCCGCCATCTCGGTCACCGACAGCGCCGAGGTGTTCGTCGCGAGCACGGTGCCGGGGCCGACGACACCCTCCAGCTCGGCGAACACCTGCCGCTTGACGTCGAGGACCTCGGTGACGGCCTCGATCACCAGGTCGCACCCCGAGAAGACCCCGACGTCCGTCGATCCCGACACGGAGGCGACGATGCGGTCGCCTTCCGCGGCGGCGAGCCGCCCGCCCTCGACCTGCCGCTGCACCGACGCCCGCAGCGCCGCGAGCCCGGCGGTCACCCGCTCGTCGTCCACGTCGCGGAGCACCACCGGGACACGGAGCCGGCGCGCGACGAGCTGCGCGATCTGGGTGGCCATGAGGCCGGCGCCGACGACACCGACCCTGCCGACCGGCCTCGCCAGGGCGGCATCGGGCGCGCCGGCGGGTCGCTTGGCGCCCGTCACGAGGCCGAACGCGTAGGCGGCGCTGCGCATCTCGTCGGTCGTCGCCAGGTCCGCGAGGGCCTCGTCCTCGGCGGCGGCCGCCGTCACCGGCTCGACGAGGTCCTCCACCGTCGGCGCGCCGGCCACGGCGACGGCCGGGCCGGTGGCGGCGGGCCGGAGCGCGTCCAGCAGGTCCAGCGCGCGGTAGGGCGCCGGCCGGGAGGCATGGATGGTCGCCTCCAGCCGCCGCCGGGCCCGGGCCACGGCGCCCGACCAGGTGGCGTCGTCGTCCAGCGGTCGCCGCGCCACGGAGACCTCGCCCGCCAGCACGCTGCCGGCCCACGCGATCGACGCCTCGACGAAGCCCTCGGGCGGCAGCACCGCGTCGACGAGCCCGATCCGCGCCGCCTCCGCCGCGGCGAGGTTCCGGTGCGCGGCCGGCCGGGCGAGGACGACGTCGATCGCCGCCTCGATGCCGACGAGCCGGGGCAGCCGGTAGACCCCGCCCCAGCCTGGCACCAGGCCGAGCGACGTCTCCGGCAGCCCGAGGGCCGTGACGTCGGCCGCGACGGTGCGGTACCGGCAGGCCAGCGCGAGCTCGAGCCCGCCACCGAGCGCGGCGCCGCCGAGGAAGGCGAACGTCGGCACGCCGAGGTCCGCCAGCATCCCGTAGGCGGCGTGGCCGGCGCGGGCCAGCTCGAGGGCGTCCGCGCGCGCGTGCACGGACGCGACGTAGCCCAGGTCGGCGCCCGCGACGAACATGCCCGGCCGGCCGGTGACCGCGACCGCCGCCACGTGCCCGCCGTGCGCCCGTTGCCGGACCGTCGCGAACGCGGACGCGACCTCGGCGAGCCCCTGCGGGCCGAGGGTGGTCGGCGCGTCCAGGCCGTTGTCCACGGTGACCAGCACGAGGGTGCCGCCGCCGGGCAGCGCGACGTCGCGCAGGGACGCGCGGGCAACGCGCTCGGGACGGTGGGAGGCGGTCTGCGACATGGCTCTCCAGACGTCGTCGTCCGGTGCGGCCGGGGGCCCCCGGCCGGCCGTTCCCGCAGGCTACGTCACGCGGTCGCGGCCCGCAGCGCCTGGGTGAGCGGCTCGCCGAGCAGCCCGACCTGCCAGTGACGGGCGCCGCCGGCAGTCAGCGCGGCGGCGACCGAGTCGACGTCCAGCGTGGGCGGCGGGCTCCAGCACAGCCGGCGCAGCAGGTCGGGCTGGAGGAGGTTCTCGACGGGTGTCTGCCAGGCCTCGGAGGTCGCGACCATGACGGCGCGCGCCGCCGTCAACCGCGCGGCGGCACGGGGGTCGCGGTCCGACCAGGCACGGATCGGGGGCGGGGCGTCCGTGCGAGGTCCGCGCACCGACGGCAGCTCGGCGTCCGGCAGCGCGAGGGCCCGGTCGATCGCGGCCTGCCACAGCGCGGCGCGGCGGCGCGTGCCCTTGCCGGAGAACGCGGGCAGGCCCACGAGCTGCGGGACGGACCGGGGGAGCGCCTCGGCGGCCGCGACGATCGCGCGGTCCGGCAGCACGCGGCCCGGCGCGATGTCGCGCTGGCGCGCGTTGTGGTCCCGGGTCTCCCAGAGGGACCTGACCACCGCAAGCCGCCGGGCGTCGTGGATCGCGTGCAGCCCCGACACCCGCCGCCAGGGCTCGGCGCGGACCGGGGCCGGCGGAGCGGTGCGCTCGGCCTCGAACTCCTCGGCGGCCCAGACGGCCTTGCCGGCCTCGGCGAGCCGGTCGGCCAGCACCTCCCGCACCGGCACCAGCAGCTCGACGTCGAGCGCGGCGTACCGCAGCCAGTCGCGCGGCAGCGGCCGGGTGGACCAGTCGACGGCCGAGTGCTCCTTGGCGAGCCCGAGCCCGAGCGTGTCGGCGACGACCGCCGCGAGCCCCACCCGCTCCATGCCGAGGAGCCGGGCGGCGAGCTCGGTGTCGAACACGCGAGAGGGGTGCATGCCCTGCTCGGCGAGCCCCGGCAGGTCCTGCGAGGCGGCGTGCAGCACCCACTCGACGCCGACGAGCGCCCGGGAGAGGCCCGAGAGGTCGGGCAGGGCCACGGGGTCGATGAGTGCGGTCCCCGCGCCCTCACGGCGCAGCTGCACCAGGTAGGTGCGCTGGCCGTACCGGTAGCCGGAGGCACGCTCGGCGTCGACCGCCACCGGGCCCGTGCCCGCCTCGAAGGCGGCGATCGCCGCGGCGAGGGCGGCGGGGGTGTCGATGACGTCCGGCACGCCGTCGGCCGGCTCGAGCAGGGGGACGACGACCCGTTCGGCGGCGTCGGCCTCGTCGGCCGTCTCCTCGCGGGGGGCGTCCTCGTCGGGCACGACCGGGTCGTCCGCCTCGTCCCGGGGCGCGCCCGCCGACGACCCGCGACCCGCGTGGTCGTCGGGTCGCGCGCCGGTGCCCTGGGAACTCACAACCTTCACCGTAGGCGAGGCGGGACCTCGTCCCGCGCACCCGCGCCGGGCGGGATCAGTCGAGCAGGCCGGCGCGGATCGCGATGGCGACGAGCTGCGCCCGGTCGCCGGTGCCGAGCTTGCGCGAGATGCGCGCCAGGTGGCTCTTCACGGTGAGGGCCGAGAGGCCCAGCTCGGCCCCGATCTGCCGGTTCGAGTGGCCGTCGGCGACCCGGCGGAGCACCTCAATCTCGCGCTCGGACACCTCGGGGCGCTGGGCGACGGGCTCCCGCGCGGGCGGCAGCAACGCCGGCATCGCGTCGGTCTCGCCGACCACGGCACCCCGGACGCCGCCGGCGAGGAGGGACAGGATCTCCGCGTCGTGGGCACGGCGCGCGAGCACGACGACGCGCGGCAGCCCCCGGCGGTGGAGCGCACGCACGAGGTTGTCGCCCTCGCCGTCGCCGATCTCGGCGACCACGATGCACATGGGCTGGCGGACCTCGGCGGGGGCCTGACGTGGTACGACCGGGCGGACGCCGACAAGGTCGTGGCGCGCCGGGTCGATGGTCACACCGGCTCATCGGCACGACCCCGGCCAGCCTTGATACCGCCTAGCGGATGATCAACGGCGCGGCGGCAGCGGCGTCACGCCGTCCGGCAGGGGCTCCAGGCCGGCCGCCGTGCAGAGCAGACCCGTCCAGGCGAGCAGGTGGGGGCCGAGGTTCTCGTCGTCCGCGGTCCAGGAGGCCCGGATCTCGAGCTCGCTCGTCTCGTCGGCCCGCTCGATCGACCCGAAGCTGTGCGACAGCACCCGCGTCACCGTGCCCGCCGGGGCGTGGGCGCCTGGCCCCACGGCGGCCAGCGCGTCGGTCACCCAGCTCCACGCGACCTCCGCGAGCAGCGGGTCGGTGCCGACCTCGGGCTCCACGGCGGTGCGGACCAGCGTCACGAGCCGGAAGGTCCCGTCCCACGCCTCCTGGCCGGCGGGGTCGTGGAGCACGACGAAGCGGCCGGACGCCAGCTCGTCGGCGGCCAGCGACCGGCGCGCGCTGCGGACCTCGGCCGTCAGCGCGGCGGAGTACGGGGCGATCCGCGCGGGTCCGGAGACCTCGTCGAGCACGATCTCGGGACGGACGGTCACCGCGCGCAGGGAGCGCAGGGCCCGGATGAACTGCTCGGGCACGTCCTCGGGGACAGGCACGAGGCGAGGGTAGGCGTGCGCCGCGCGCGTCGGCATCCGGCGCGCCGGGGCGCCGCCCGTCCCGGCACTAGGCTGGCCAGGGCGCACCCGCGCTGACGGCGGGCGGGGTCGCAGGAGGCGGCTCGACGCGCCCCGGACGACACGAAGGAGCCCTCGGATGGCGGACGCCCTGGCACAGATCGGTGTGACGGGTCTGGGGACGATGGGCCGGAACCTCGCCCGGAACCTGGCGCGCCACGGCTATGTCGTGGCGGTGCACAACCGGTCGCAGGCGCGCACCGACGCGCTGATGGCCGAGTTCGGGCACGAGGGCACGTTCGTGCCGTCGTCGTCGATGGCCGACTTCGTCGCGAGCCTGGCGCGGCCGCGGACGGTGGTCGTCATGGTGAACGCGGGCGCGGCGACGGACGCGGTGATCGACGAGTTGACCGGGCTCCTGGAGCCCGGCGACATCGTGGTCGACGCCGGCAACGCGCACTTCCCGGACACCGTGCGCCGTGAGGCGGCGCTGCGCGCGCAGGGGTTCCACTTCGTGGGCACCGGGGTGTCGGGCGGCGAGGAGGGCGCCCTCAACGGTCCGTCGATCATGCCCGGCGGCACCGTCGAGGCCTACGCGACGCTCGGCCCGATCCTCGAGTCGATCTCGGCGCACGTCGACGGGGTGCCGTGCTGCACGCACGTGGGCCCGGATGGGGCCGGCCACTTCGTCAAGATGGTGCACAACGGCATCGAGTACGCCGACATGCAGCTGATCGGCGAGGCGTACGACCTGCTGCGCCAGGGCCTCGGCTGGTCCGCGGCCCGCCTGGCCGAGGTGTTCGCCTCGTGGAACGCTGGCGACCTGGAGTCCTACCTCATCGAGATCACCGCCGACGTGCTGGCGCACACCGATGCCGCGACGGGCAAGGCGTTCGTCGACGTCGTGGCCGACCGGGCCGAGCAGAAGGGCACCGGCCGCTGGACCGTGCAGAACGCCCTCGACCTCGGCGTGCCGGTCACCGGCATCGCCGAGGCGACGTTCGCCCGCGGCCTGTCGGGAGGCGTCGCGCAGCGCGACGCGGCGCACGGCGTGCTGCCCGCGCACGCCGAGCCCTGGGCCGTGTCCGACGAGGCCGGCTTCGTCGATGACGTGCGGGCCGCGCTCTACGCGTCGAAGGTCGTCGCCTACTCGCAGGGCTTCGACCAGATCGCCGCGGCGTCGGCGCAGTACGGCTGGGGCATCGACCGGGGCGCGATGGCGCGGATCTGGCGAGGCGGCTGCATCATCCGCGCCAAGTTCCTCGACCGGATCACCGAGGCGTACGCGCGCGACCCGCAGCTGCCGCTGCTGCTCGCGGACCCGTACTTCACCGGCGTCGTCGGCGACGGGCTGGCCGCCTGGCGGCGGATCGTTGCCGCGGCCGCCAGCCACGGCGTCCCCGCGCCGGCGTTCGCCTCGTCGCTGGCCTACTACGACGCCGTGCGTGCCGACCGGCTCCCGGCCGCCCTGACCCAGGCGCAGCGCGACTACTTCGGTGCGCACACCTACCAGCGCACCGACAAGGCGGGCACGTTCCACACCGACTGGTCGGGCAACCGTCAGGAGAGCGAGGTCTGACGTGGCGCCGACCGCTCCGACGGCCGACCTCGTCACGTCCCGCGACGCGTGGGACGCCGACGTCCTGGCCCAGGGTGGCCATCCGCTGCAGCTGTGGGGCTGGGGTCAGGTCAAGGCGGCCGGGGCGTGGACGCCCTACCGGCTCCGCGTGAGCGACGGCGGCTCGCTCGTCGGGCTCGCGCAGGTGCTCGTCAGGCGGCTCCCCGCTCCGTTCGGGCGGCTGTCCTACGTGCCGCGCGGGCCGGTCGTCGTCGGCGACGCGGGACCCGAGGGACCCGAGCTCGACGAGCGGCGGGCGGCCGTCACCGCGGCCGTCGTCGCGTGGTGCCGAGAGCACGTCGGCGGCCTCGGCGTCTCGCTGGAACCCGACTGGCCCGCCGGCAGCGCGGCCGTCCCCGGTGCGCGGCAGGGGACCGCCACGGTGCTCGTCTCGTCCACCGTGGTGCTGGACCTGACCAGGACGCCCGACGATCTGCTCGCCGACATGGACCGTTCCCCGCGCCACGACATCCGCAAGGCGGCGCGCGACGGCATGGACATCCGGCGCGTCGAGACCGACGACGACGTGCGCGCGGTGCTCGGCGTGTACCGCGAGACCGCGCGCCGCGCCGACTTCGCGCTCCACTCGGACGAGTACTACCTGTCGGTGCACCACGAGCTCGGGCCGCGGTCGGTGCTGGTCGCGGCGTACGACGAGGCCGGCGCGCCGGTGTGCTTCTCGTGGTGCATCAACTCGACACGCACCTCCTTCCAGCTGTACGGCGGCGGCAACGCCGCCGGGCGCAAGATGCGCGCCACCACCCCGGTGTACTGGCGGTCGGTCGAGATCGCCCAGCAGGACGGGCTGGCGCGGTTCGACTTCAACGGCCTGCTCAACGACGGCATCAGCGACTTCAAGCGCAGCCTGGCCAAGCACGAGGACGCGATGGTCGGCACGCTCGACGTGCCCTTCTCGCCGATGTACGACGTGTGGAACCGCGCCCTGCCGCTCGCGAAGCGCACGCTGCGGGCCCTGCGGGGCCTGCGCCGCGACAAGGCGGAGGCCTCGTGACGGACGGCAGCCCCGTGGCGGAGGACCGGCTCAGCGACGACCGGCTCCGGCGCGGCTCCCTGGCCATGACCGCGGGGACGTTCGCGTCCCGCGGGACCGGCCTGGTGCGCACGATGCTGCTCGTCGCCGCGGTCGGCCTCATCGGCCCGGTCGCGAACGCCTTCGACGTCGCCAACACGTTGCCCAACCAGCTGTTCGCGCTGCTGTCGGCGGGCGCGATCCAGGCGGTGCTGATGCCGCAGATCATCGCGGCGATCGCGGCGGACGACGCGAAGGAGCGGCTCGACAAGCTCCTCACCCTGACGACGGTGATCCTCGCCGCCTTCACGGTGGTGCTGGTGGCGGCGACGCCGGTGCTGATCCGGCTGTTCACGCTCGCCGGCGGCTGGGACCCGGCGCAGATCGCGCTGGCCATCGCCTTCGGGTACTGGTGCGTGCCGCAGATGTTCTTCTACGGCCTGTTCGGCGTGCTCGGCGACGCGCTGAGCGCGCGCGGGCAGTTCGGCGCCATCGGCTGGGCGCCCGTGGCGAACAACGTCATCTCGATCGCGGGCTTCGGCGCCTTCGTCGCGATCTGGGGCAGGGCGGGGGACAACGGTCCGAGCCTGGAGGCCTGGACCGCCGGGCAGACGGTGCTGCTGGCGGGGACGGCGACGCTCGGGATCGTCGTGCAGGGCCTGCTGCTCGTCGTCGCGCTGCGCCGCGGCGGGTTCCACTGGCGGTTCCGGCTCGGGCTGCACGGCCTGGGGCTGCGCACCGCCGGCAAGGTCGTCGGGTGGACCCTCGGCGCCGTGGCGCTCGAGCAGGTCGGCGTCGCCTACCTCAAGAACGTCACCTCCGCCGCGGGCGCCGTGATGACGGCCACCGGGCTGGCGGCCGGGAACGCGGCGCTCACCAACGCGCTGACCATCTACCTCCTGCCGCACTCGCTCGTCGTCGTCTCGATCGTCACCGCGCTCTTCCCGCGCATGAGCGCCGCGGCGACCATGGGCAACCTGGACCGGGTGCGCGCGGACATGTCGACCGCGCTGCGGCTGGCCGGCGTGTTCTCCGTCATCTCGGTCGCGGTCCTCGTCGTGCTCGCCGCACCGCTCCTCAAGGCGCTGCTGCCCTCGATCACGCCGCACGACCTCGACGTCAGCGCACCGGTGCTCCAGGCGATGGCCCCGGGCCTGGTCGCCATGGGCGCGACCGTCATCGCCAAGCGGATGTACTACGCCTTCGGCGACGGGCGCGGCATCTTCGTCATCCAGGTGCTGGCGACCGCGTCGCTGCTTCTCGTGATGTGGCTCGGCACGCTGTGGCTCGCCGCGCCGTGGTGGACCGTCGCCGCCGCCGCCGCGACCACCATCTCCACGTGGATCTCGGTCCTCGCCCGCGTGCGCGGGATGCGCCGGAAGCTCTCGGGCATCGACGGGCGGCGCGTGCTGGCGCTGCACCTCAAGGCCGGCCTCTCGGCCGCGATCGCCGCCGGCGTCGGGTGGGCGGTGCTGGCCGCGATGACGTCGGGCGTGCCGGCGGCGTCGCTGCGCTGGGGCCACGCCGTGCTCGTCTGCGCCGCCGTCGGCGCGACCATGGTCGCCGTCTACGTCGTCGTCATGAAGGTGCTCCGGGTGCAGGAGCTCGAGTCGGCGCTCGCGCCCCTGCTCAAGCGGCTGCGGGGTGCCCGCTGATGGCTGCCGACCCCGCCACCCGCGCCGTCACGCAGGCACTCGCCGCCCGCACCGGCACCGACCCGGGCGACTGGTTCCTCGTCTTCAAGGCGCGGTACGGCATGGCGGTCGTGTTCCGCGCGGTGCGCGAGGGCCGTGGTCCGGGGGAGGTCGTCACCCAGATCTTCACGTGCTCGACCGCGGTGGACCCGATCCTCGCGGCGGGGCTGACGCCGCGGCACGCGGACGTGTCGCCCGACACCGTCTCGATCGACCCGGACCGGCTGGTGCTGACCGACGCGGCCCGGGCCGTCGTCGTCCAGCACACCTTCGGGATCGTGGACGACGAGCGGGCGGCGCGCGTGGCGGCCGCGGCCCGGGGTGTCGGCGCCCTCGTCGTGGAGGACTCGGCGCACTGCGTGGGGCGCCTGGCGCGCGACGCGTCGGGCCCGGTGGCCGACGTCTCGATCCACTCCTTCGGCGTCGAGAAGGTGCTGCCGACCCACTTCGGCGGCGCGGTGTGGCTCAACCCGGCGGCCGATGCCGGGCTGCGCGGGCGGATGGCCGACGAGCTGGCGGGCCTGCCGGTGGTCGGCGCGAGGCTGGACCTGCTCGCGCGGGCGTACCGCGCCGAGGTCGGCGTGCTCAACAGGCTGCCCGGCGCCGTCTCCGGGCCCGCGCGGCGGGCGTTGACGGCGCTGCGCGCGTTCGAGCCCGCCGTCGCGCCGGCGGAGGGGCGCGGCCGGCTGCCGTACCGGGCGATGCGCCCGTCGCCGTGGATGGCGCAGACGATGGCCGCCGCGCTGCCGCGGCTCGACGAGGTGGAGCAAGGGCGGGGGGCGCTGGTGGCCGAGTACCAGCGGCTGCTCGGCGACGCCGTCCAGGTCCCGGCGGGCGCCAGGCCGGGTGACCCGCTCGTGCGCTGGCCGTTCTTCGCGCCGGACGGGCCGACCGCCCGGCGCGTGCTGCACGCCCTGGACGCCGCGGGGATCTACGCGGGCAGCTGGTACCGGCCGGCTCTGTTCCCCGGGGTCGAGGACCCGCAGCGCTACGGCTACCGGCCGGGCGACCCGGCCCTGGCGACGTCGGAGGACCTCGTGGAGCGCGTGGTGAACCTGCCGACCGGGGGCGACGTCGCGGAGGCGCGGCGGGCGGCCGAGGTCGTGCTCAGGGTAGTGGCCGGAGCGCCGCGAACCTGACGTAGTCGAGCGAGCGCCGCAGGTCGAGACGCGCGACCTCGATGCGCCGGCGCAGCGACCGGTCGGCGCGGTAGCGCAGCGTGTGGACCCGCCCGCGCCGGCCGACGGAGCGCACCCGCGCGCGCAGGGCTCCGGGGACGAAGCCCAGCACCACCGGGTACGGGGCGTTGAGCCAGAGGCGTTCGTCGGTGGTGACGGTCTCGTCGAGCGCCCGCCCGTAGACGTGCTCCTCGACGGTGCGGCGCGGGATGTTCGCGCCGGCCGCCGTCGCGTAGTACGCCGTCGCCCCCGTGCGCAGGTTCACCTCGAGCAGCTTGTCGACACCGTGGGCGTCGCGCATGAGGTCGACGTTCGCCGCGCCCACGTAGCCGATCCCGTCGAGGAGCCGGCGGAGCGAGGCGACCAGGGCGTCGTCGGCCACGGAGAAGATCGCGTTGTTGTTCCCGACGAGCTCCGGGTTCCACTCGGTGAGCGCGACCTGGCCCACGGAGGCGATCCGCATGGTCCCGCTCCGGTCGGAGTAGGTGTTCGCCACCCGCATCACGGACTCGTCGCCCGCCAGCAGCTCCTGGACGATGAGGTCGCCCGTGTAGCCGGCGCCGTGGATCCGCGCGACGAGCTCGCGCAGCCGCTGGGCGTCGGGGACCCGGTAGACCTTCTGCTTGCCCTCGAAGGCGATGCGCGGGTACGTGTCGGTGTCCGACGGCTTGAGGATCACCGGGTAGCCGAACGGGAGGGCGTCGCCGAGGGTCGGGTCCTGGCCGCCGGGGCCCACGACGACGGTCTCCGGGTGCGGCACACCCAGCTCGGCGCACGTGCGGTAGAAGTCGGTCTTGTCGATGATGCGCCGCTTGATCGCCTCGTCGACCAGGGGGATCACGTAGTCGGGCTCGAGCCGGTCGCGGTGGTCGATGACGACGTTCGTGTAGTACTCCACCGTGGCGAACAGGACGCGGGTGCGGCCGGGGAGCTCGGCGGCGAGGTCGCGCAGCGCCGCGACCACGGCCTCGGGGTCGCCGAACGACGGGGAGGTGCGCACGTCGACGATCGCCGAGTGGGCGGTCTCGCGCAGCGGCGCGCGCCCGAGCGCCAGCGACCGGACGCCGAACGCCTCGTGCAGCGCGCGGGCGGTGGCGTAGGCGCCCAGGCCGGTGCCGAGGATGACCGGGACGAAGTCGTCGTTCCCGTAGAGCATGTGCGGCAGTCCTCCGGTGCGCCTGGCAGGGTCGCCAGGCATCGTACGGCCCGCCCTGCGTCGCCCCGGCGCCGCGGGGTCAGCCCAGCTCGCTGGTCCCGAGGTAGAGGTGGAGCACCGGGACCTGGAGCACGTCGCGGGCGCGGGACGCCCAGTCGCGGTGGAACGTGTCCTCGACGAGGTGCGGGTAGGTCGCCACGACGACCTCGCGGGCGCCCTCGTCGGCCACCGCGGCGCGCAGCGCGGGCAGCGGGTCGTCCTCGACCACCGCCCCCGTCGCCTTCCGTCCGGCCGCCTGCAACTCCGTGAGCGTCCGCTCGAGCTGCTGCTCGGCGGTCGCCTTCGCCTGCGGCGCGGTCGGCTCGTGGCCGGTGGCCCGCTCCCAGGCCGTGCGCAGGCCGCCGAGGCTGAGGGAGTCGAGCACCCACGGCAGCAGCGGACGCTCGGTGTCGGCCGGCACCAGCACGCGGTACGCGAGGTCCTCGTCGGGGTGGAGGGCGAGGACGTGGGTGACGTCGTCGGCGGAGAGGGCGTCCTCGACGAGGACCACGATCGTGTCGGCCATGGCTGGAGCCTAGGGGACCCGCCACCGCCCGAGCAGGGTGTCGCCCGCGCGGAGGAGGTGGAGCAGCTCCAGCCGGGTCGGCTCGGTGAGCAGGGCGCCGGTCCGGCCGGGCCAGGTCGGCATGCCGCCGACGAGCGGGCGCCGGGCGAGGCCGCCGACGAGCAGGGGCGCGAGCGTGAGGCAGAGCTCGTCGACCGCGTCGGCGGCGAGCAGCTCCGCCAGCAGCCCGGGACCGCCCTCCGCATGGATCCGCCTGAGCCCGCGCTCGGCGAGGGCGCGCACCGCCGCCGCGGCGTCCACCCGCGGCGGTCCGTCGGCGTCGTCACGCTCCGGTCCCACCGGGTCGGCGAGGACGAGGCGGTCGCCGCCCACCCGGTCCCGCAGCGCCGCCAGCCCCTGGGCGCCCGAGGCGGTGACGACGAGCGCGTCGCCGTCGAGGACCTCGTCGGGCAGGATGCCGCTGCCCGTGACGACCGCCAGCTCGACGCGCTCGGCCCGCTCCCGCCGGGCGCGCACCGCCCGCAGCCGCTCCGGCACCTGCACGTCGGCGTACCCCTCGGCCCGCACCGTGCCCGCGCCGACGAGCACGACGTCGGCGAGCGCCCGCAGGGCGCCGAAGACGCGGTGGTCCGCGGCGTCGCCGAGGGACCCGGAACGGCCGTCCGGCCCGGTCGCGGCGCCGTCGAGCGAGGCGACCATGATGCCGCGCACGTGTGCACCGGTCGCCGGGCGCACCGGCGGGTCGTCGAACAGGGCGAGCAGCGCCTCGTCGTCGTCGGCGGCGAGCACGGTGCCGGGCGGGCCCGGCACCAGGACCTCGAGGGCGGCGGCGTCGGTCACGGCGCTCACGCTACGGCCCGCCCGACCCGGCCGCGCGCCCGACGTACAGTGGGCCACCGTGACCCAGGCCGAGCCGATGACCGACCCGGTCGGCGTGCCCGGGACGCTCGTCGGGCGGCGACCCGCGCCGAGCACGCAGCGGCTGCTCGCCGACCTGGTGCCGCCGCGGCACTTCGCGCGCGAGAGCTTCGACACCTACCGCCCCGACCCGGCGCACCCGTCCCAGGCGGCCGCGCTCGACCGGCTGCGGCAGGCCGCCGACGCCATCGTGCGCCCGCCGGCGATGCCGCGCTTCCGGCGCCGGATGGCCGCCCGTCCGGCGGTCTACCTCGACGGCGGCTTCGGCGTCGGCAAGACGCACCTGCTGGCGTCCCTGGCGGGCGCGGTGGGCACCGAGCGCGCCGCGTACGGCACGTTCGTCGAGTTCACGCAGCTCGTGGGCGCGCTCGGCTTCGGTGCGACCGTCGAGGCGCTGTCCCGCCACGCGGTGGTCTGCATCGACGAGTTCGAGCTGGACGACCCCGGCGACACCATGCTCATGACCCGCCTGGTCCGCGAGCTGGCGGACCGCGGTGTCGCGCTCGCCGCGACGTCCAACACGCTGCCGGAGTCGCTCGGCCAGGGCCGGTTCGCGGCCGAGGACTTCCTCCGGGAGATCCAGGCGATGGCCGCCAGGTTCGAGGTGGTGCGCATCGACGGCCCGGACTACCGGCACCGGCACGCGGTGACCGACCGGCCCGGCCTGGCGGACGACGACGTGCGGGCCGCGGTGGCAGGGCGGGCCGGGGCCACGCTCGACGACTTCGGCGACCTGCTCGACCACCTGGCCCACGTGCACCCGAGCCGGTACGGCGCCCTGCTCGACGGGGTGCGGCTCGTCGCGCTCACCGGGGTGGAGCCGGTGCCCGACCAGGACATCGCGCTGCGGCTCGTCGTGCTCGTCGACCGGCTGTACGACCGCGACGTGCCCGTGCTGCTCGGCGGCGCGGGGGAGCGCGGCCTGTTCGGCGACGACATGCTTGCCGGCGGCTACCGCAAGAAGTACTACCGCGCGCTGTCGAGGCTCGGCGCGCTCGTGGACGCCGCCGCGGGCTGAGGGGCGGGCTGCGGTGCGGGCTCGGGCGGCCGGGTGAGCAGGACGCAGGAGCGAGGCGCGAGGGTGACCTTCGCCCTGGCGCGCAGCGCGCGGCCAGGCGGGACCTGGCCGTCCGTGTCCAGCTCCGCGGTCCAGCGCGCCCCGAAGTCGCGCGGCGGGAGCTGGAACACCGTCTCCTCGTAGTGCCCGTTGAACAGCAGCAGGAACGAGTCGTCGACGATGGGGTCGCCCCGCACGTCCGACTCGACGATCGCGGACCCGTTGAGGAACACCATGACGGCGCGTGCCTCGTCGTTCGCCCACGCCGAGTCGTCCATGTGGCCGCCCGCGGGCGTGAACCACGCGATGTCCAGCAGCTCGGACTCGCCGCCATGGTCCGGCCGGCCGGCGAAGAACCGGCGGCGCCGGAACACCGGGTGCATGCGGCGCAGGCGCACGAGGTGCCGCGTGAACTCGAGCAGGCGCGCCCGCTCGTCGTCCAGCTCCCAGTCCAGCCACGCGAGCGGGTTGTCCTGGCAGTACGCGTTGTTGTTGCCCTGCTGGCTGCGGCCGATCTCGTCGCCGTGGGCGAGCATCGGCACGCCCTCGCTCAGCAGCAGCGTGGTGAGGAAGTTGCGCCGCTGGCGGGCGCGCAGCGCGAGCACGGCCGGGTCGGTGGTCGGGCCCTCCACGCCGCAGTTCCACGAGCGGTTGAAGCTCTCGCCGTCGCGGTTGTCCTCGCCGTTGGCCTCGTTGTGCTTGTCGTTGTACGAGACGAGGTCGGCCAGCGTGAAGCCGTCGTGCGCGACGACGAAGTTGATGGAGGCCAGCGGCCGGCGCCCGGTGTGCTCGTAGAGGTCGGAGGAGCCCGTGATCCGGCTGGCGAACTCGCCGAGCGTCGAGGGCTCGGAGCGCCAGAAGTCCCGCACCGTGTCGCGGAACTTGCCGTTCCACTCGGTCCACAGCGGCGGGAACCCGCCCACCTGGTACCCGCCGTCGCCGAGGTCCCACGGCTCGGCGATGAGCTTGACCTGGGAGACCACCGGGTCCTGCTGGACGATGTCGAAGAACGCCGACAGGCGGTCGACCTCGTGGAACTGCCGGGCGAGGGTCGCCGCGAGGTCGAAGCGGAAGCCGTCGACGTGCATCTCGCTGGCCCAGTACCGCAGCGAGTCCATGATGAGCTGCAGCACGTGCGGCGACCGCATGAGCAGCGAGTTGCCGGTGCCGGTCGTGTCGAAGTAGTGCGCCTGGTCGTCGTCCACCAGGCGGTAGTAGTTGGCGTTGTCGATCCCGCGGAAGCTCAGCGTGGGGCCGAGATGGTTGCCCTCGGCGGTGTGGTTGTAGACGACGTCGAGGATCACCTCGATGTTGGCGGCGTGCAGCGCCTTGACCATCGCCTTGAACTCCTGCACCTGCTGGCCGGCGCGGGTGTAGGCGGCGTAGCCGTTGTGCGGGGCGAAGAAGCCGATCGTGTTGTAGCCCCAGTAGTTCGCCAGGCCGCGGGCGCGCAGCGCCGGGTCCTGGACGAACTGGTGGACGGGCATGAGTTCGACGGCGGTGACGCCCAGGGTGCTCAGGTGGTCGATGACCACGGGGTGGGCGAGCGCGGCATAGGTGCCGCGCAGCTCGCCCGGCACCTTCGGGTGCCGCTTGGTGAGCCCCTTGACGTGCGCCTCGTAGATCACCGAGTCCGCGTACTCGTGCCTCGGCGGGCGGTCGTGGCCCCAGTCGAAGAACGGGTTGGTCACCACGCCGACCATCGTGTGGGCCGCGGAGTCGAGCACGTTGCGGGCCGTGGGGTCGGCGAACCGGTAGGAGTACAGCGACTCGTGCCCGTCGACCTGGCCGTCGATCGCCTTGGCGTAGGGGTCGAGGAGCAGCTTGCTGGGGTCGCAGCGGTGGCCGCGGGCGGGGTCGAACGGGCCGTGGACCCGGTAGCCGTAGCGCTGGCCGGGGGCGATGCCGGGCAGGTAGCCGTGCCAGACGAAGGCGTCCACCTCGGTGAGGTCGACCCGGGTCTCGGTGCCGTCGTCGTCGATGAGGCAGAGCACGACGCGCTCGGCGACCTCCGAGAACAGCGCGAAGTTGGTGCCCGCGCCGTCGTACGTGGCCCCCAGCGGGTAGGCCTGCCCCGGCCACAGCTCCACCGTCACCACTCCTCAGGCGGTGGGGCTCGACGGCCAGTCGACCAGCCGCGGGATCCCCGGGGGAGCGGCCTGCGCGAGCGCCAGGAAGCGCGCCTCGGCGCGGTGCAGCCGGATGTGCTCGTCGAGCGACCACGTGGGGCCGTTGGTCAGCGTCATGCCGCACGCGCACGCGATGGTCACCGTGCCGCCGGGGCCCGGCTGCGCCAGGCCGACCGTGGTGTGCTCGGTGGCGGCGCGGACCTTGGCACGGCGCATCGCCGCGCTGACCGGCACCACCGGCACGACCGGGAGGGACGACGGGGCCTGGGGCATGTCGTCACGGTACCCGCAGCGCCGTCACCAGGGCAGGTGCGGGCGCGGCGCCGACCGGGTACAACCGTGTCATGACGGATCGCACGCGCGACCTGCACTCCGACCCGGCGGCCGAGCACCTCGCCGACCCCGTGCCGTCGGAGGCCGAGCTCCAGGCCGCCGACGCGCGCTCCGGGGGTGACGTGGGCCGGGCGCCGCGTTCCCTGCGCCAGGCGGAGCTCGAGCCCGACGACGAGGACTCGGCGGCCGACGAGTGGGACGACGAGGCGCGCCTGTAGCGCGACGACGTCAGCGCAGGTGCAGGTCGGCGGTCTCGACCTGGCGCACCAGCGCGTGACCGTCCGGCCCCTGCAGCACCAGCACGTGCTCGGCGGCGGCCGCGCGCTCTGCCTGCACGCCGCCGACCGTGGGACCGGGCGTGCCGGTGGACAGCACGTGCTCGGCGAACGTCAGCTGGCGCAGGAGGATCGCCCGCACGTGCGACGGGAAGCGCCGGGCGGCGCCCGCGTAGATCTCCGGGTCGTGCTGGCCGTCGTCGCCGACCAGCACCCAGCGGATGTCGGGGAACTCGGTGAACAGCCGGTGCAGCTGGGCGACCTTGTGGCGACGCCCGGAACGGAACCAGCCGGTGTTCGTCGGGCCCCAGTCCGTCATCAGGAGGGTGCCCGGCGGGTAGCGGTGCCGGTGCAGGAACCGCCCGACGGCCGGCGCGGCGTTCCAGGCGCCGGTCGAGAGGTACAGCACCGGAAGGCTCGGTGAGTCCGCGAGCAGGCGCGCGAAGAGCTCGGGCATGCCGGGGACGGCCTCGCGCGCGTTCTCGTGCCGCACGAACGCGTTCCACGCCGCGATCATCGGCCGGGGGAGGCGGGTGATGACGACCGTGTCGTCGACGTCGCTGACGATGCCCGTCCGCACCGCGGGGTCCACCACCTGCACCGGGGCCAGGGCCGTCGAGCCGTCCTGCGACCGGAGCTCGATGACGTGCCACCCGGGGGCGAGGTCCGTCGCGACGACCTGGTCGAGATAGCCGCCGCGGTCCGTGACGAGGCGGTGCACGGTCGAGCCGACGCGGACCTCGACGTGCGCACCCGCCACGGGGGCGACGAGGAAGCCGCGCCACGGGCGGACGGCCGGGGCCTCCGGCCCGTGCCAGTCGCCACCGGCCTGCGCCGCGCCGGTGCCCGGCAGCTCCTCGTCGGGCACCTCCGGCGCGGCGAGCACCGTCCGGGCGAGCACGCGGATCCAGCGGGGCGTGCCGTAGCCCGGGTAGGGCTCGACACGCACCGTCCAGCCCCTGCCGCGCAGCGCGCCGGCGACCCGCTTGTCGAGGGCGTCCTCGAGCCGGGCGGCGTAGTGCAGGTGCGCCGTCGCCGCACCCAGGGGGTTGGAGGTGTCGGCGCGGGCCTGCGGCCTGGCGGTCCGCAGGTCCGCGTCGGCGTCGACGTCCGTCATGCGGTGCCCAGGGCTCCGGCTGCGCTCTCCAGGTGGGCCCGCACGAACCAGTGGAACTTCTCGAGGTCGTGCAGCTGGCCGATGAGCAGGTCGTTCGTCACGACGTCGAGCTTCTCCGTGGCGGCCGCGGCCGATCGGTGGGAGGCGATGACCCCGGCGTACACCTTGTCGAGCTCGGCGAGGTGGTCGGTGGTGGTGCCGCGGCCGATCGGGTAGTCGTCCCAGGTGCGGCTCGCGACGAGCGCGCCCGGGGTGCCGACGGGGGAGACGCCGAGCGTGGCGATCCGCTCCGCGAGGGCGTCGACCATGAGGCGCACGGCGTCGACCTGCGGGTCGAGCATCTCGTGCACGGCGATGAAGCTCGGGCCGACCACGTTCCAGTGCACGTGCTTGAGGGTCAGGTGCAGGTCGTTGAGCGAGTGCAGCCGCTCCTGGAGCACGGCTGCGGTCTGCGCGCCCTCGTCGGGCGTCAGCGTGGGGATGGTGAACTTCGGAAGATCGGTCATGTCCTCTCCTTCATCGTCGTCGTCCATGATCTCCGGTCCTGGTCGTGGTGCGGAGAACGGGTCCGCGGTCAGGCCGTCGGCGGCACCTCCGGGCGGTGCGGGCCGGCGCCGGGTGGCGGTACGCCTGCGGCGCGGGCACGGCGTTCGACGAGGTGCGGGGTCACCCACCAGCACGCCACGATGACGAGGGCGACCACGCCGAGCGCGACGAGCCCCGCGGCCCGCGACACGACGACGTCGAACAGCAGCGCGGCCACGCCGACCATCGCCAGCGCGAGCGTGACGAGCCCCGCGCGCGCGAAGCCGTCGGCCGCGGCGACCAGCTCCCGCTTGAGGCGGTGCCGGAACAGCAGCCGGTGCAGGCTGACCGGCGTGACGATGAGCGCCGTGGCCAGCACGGCCAGGGCCACCAGCACGAGGTACAGGGTCCGCTGGTAGGCGTCGAGCGTGGTGAACCGCTGCTGGAAGGGCACCGTCAAGAGGAAGCCGACGAGGATCTGGGAACCCGTCTGGGTGACCCGCAGCTCCTGGACCAGCTCGGTCCAGTTGCGGTCCATCTTCTCGGTGAGCGTCTCGTGGCGTCCGTCGTCGGCGTCGACCTGCTGCCTCACGCGTCCTCCCGGGGTGCCCGTGGCGTACGCCTCGATCTTCGTCGTGCCGCCGCGGGATCGCACCCGCGGTGGCGGCCGCCGTCCGGAGCACGCCGCCCGCTGCGGAAGACTGTCGTCGTGACCCTCCTCCACGACCCGGCACGCATCGACTTCGGCTCGGACAACTACGCCGGCGCGCACCCCGAGGTGCTCGCCGCGCTCGTCGAGGCGAACGGGGGGCACGTCACCGCGTACGGCGCGGACCCGTACACCGCGCGGCTGCAGGACGTGCTGTCCGACCGGCTCGGCCGGCCGGCGCAGGTGTTCCCGGTGCTCAACGGCACCGGCGCGAACGTCGTGGCTCTGCAGTCGATGCTGCCGCGCTGGGGCGCGGTGCTCTGCGCCGAGACCGCGCACATCAACACCGACGAGAACGGTGCGCCGGAGCGCGTCGGCGGCCTCAAGCTCGTCGCCGTGCCGACGCCCGACGGCAAGCTGACGCCGGAGCTCGTCGAGCGCTACGGCGTCGGCACCCACGACGAGCACCGGGCCGAGCCCGGGGTCGTGTCGATCACGCAGTCGACCGAGCTCGGCACGGCGTACACGGTCGACGAGCTGCGCGCGGTGGTCGACGCCGCCCACCGCATCGGGCTCCGGGTGCACATGGACGGAACGCGGCTGGCCAACGCGGCCGCGTCGCTGGGCGTCCCGCTCGCGGCCCTGACCGGCGAGGCCGGCGTCGACGTGCTGTCGCTCGGTGGCACCAAGGTGGGGACCGTCTTCGGCGAGGCCGTCGTCGTGCTGGAGCCCACGGCGGCCGAGGGCCTGAAGTTCCTGCGCAAGGTCGACCTGCAGCTGGCCTCGAAGATGCGGTTCACCTCGGCGCAGATGCTGGCCCTCTACGAGGGCGACCTGTGGCTGCGGAACGCGAGGCAGGCCAACGCGATGGCCGCGCGGCTGCGCGCGGGCCTGGAGCCCCTGCCCGGGGTTGCGGTGACGCAGGCGACGCAGGCGAACGCCGTGTTCGTCCGGTTGCCCGCCGACCTGGCCGCCCACCTGCGCGAGCGCTGGCACTTCTACGACTGGGCGGATGGCGGCGAGGTGCGTCTCATGTGCGCCTGGGACACCGCGGAGGCGGACGTCGATGCGTTCGTCGCGGCGGCGCAGGCGTTCGCGGGGGCCGCGGCGCGCGACTGAGGGAGGGCGCCGCGGCGCGGCCCGCTACGGGCGGGGCGAGCGGAGGTGGCGGGGCCGGTCCGCGTCGTGCGGACGGTGAGGGCCGGCCTCGCGCGGCGGGCGGGCCACACCCTCGCGCGGCGCGCGGGGTCCGGTGTCGAGCCGGATGTGCAGCGGGCGGCCCGCGACGCGCGTGCGCGACAGGCGCTCGAACGCCTCGGGTGTGAGCCCGCCGGGGATGTCGACGAGCGAGAAGCTGCCGAAGATGTCGATCTTGCCGATGTCCTTGCCCGTCAGACCGCCCTCGCCCGTGAGCGCGCCGACGAGCCCGCCGGGCTGCACGCCGTCGCGGTGGCCGACCGAGACGCGGTAACGGGGACCGGATGCCTCGGGACGCCGACGGGCGGGGGAGTCGCTCCGGTGCGCCCGTTCCGGCGCCTCACCGATCCGTGCGAGCGCGTCGTCGAGGTCGTCGCCCTGCTCGGGCCGCGCGGCCGGGCCCTCGTCCCCGATGGCGAGGGCGGTCACCACGGCGAGCAGCTCGGCGACGTCCACGCCGGGGTGGGCGCCGAGGTACTCGGCGACCGCGGTGCGCTCGACCTCGAGCCGCCCGGCGGCCGCGCGCTCGTCGGCGCGCGCCAGCAGCGCGGTGACTCGGTGAGCCGACACCTGCGCGGGCGTGGGCACGTCGACGCGCTCGATCGGCTGCCGCGTGGTGCGTTCGATCTGCGTCAGCTTCGACTGCTCCGCGGGGGTGATGAACGTGATCGCCTCGCCGCTGCGTCCGGCGCGCCCGGTGCGGCCGATGCGGTGCACGTACGGCTCGGCGCCGCGCGGCAGGTCGAGGTTGACGACGAGCCCGATGCGCTCGACGTCGAGGCCGCGGGCCGCGACGTCGGTGGCGACGAGCACGCGCAGCGCGCCGCTGCGCAGCCGGTCGACGATCTTCTCGCGCTCGCCCTGCGCGACGTCGCCGGACAGGTAGGCCGCCTGCAGGCCGCGCGCGACGAGCTCGCTGCCGACGCGCTCGGCGTCCTGACGGGTGCGGACGAAGACGATGGCGCCGTCGGCGTCGCTCGTCGCCAGCACGCGGACGAGCGCGCCGGTCTTGTGGCGCTGCGGCACGACGGCGTACGTCTGGCGCACGGTGTCGACGGTCGCCGTGGGCCGCGAGACCGAGACGCGGACCGGGTCGACGAGGTGCTGGTCGGCGACGCGGCGGATGCCGGGCGGCATCGTCGCGGAGAACAGCGCCACCTGGCGGCCGGCGGGGATGGACTCGAGGACCTTGTCGACGTCCTCGGCGAAGCCCATCTGGAGCATCTCGTCGGCCTCGTCGAGCACCAGCATGCCCACCCGGTCGAGGACCAGCGTGCGGCGCTCGAGGTGGTCGATGACGCGCCCGGGCGTGCCGACGACGACCTGGGCGCCGCGGGCGAGCGCCCGCTGCTGGGGCAGGTAGGGGGCGCCACCGTAGACGGGGACGACGGACACGCCGTCCAGGTGCCGGGCGAACGAGGTCAGCGCCTCGGA
Source organism: Cellulomonas sp. 73-92 (assembly GCF_001898175.1). Taxonomy (GTDB): domain Bacteria; phylum Actinomycetota; class Actinomycetes; order Actinomycetales; family Cellulomonadaceae; genus Cellulomonas. Next base: position 268,453 of record NZ_MKTH01000014.1, on the reverse strand, counting down.
CACCTGCAGGGCGAGCTCCCGGGTCGGCGTCAGGACGATGGCCTGCACGGCCGCGACCGTGGGGTCGATGTGCGCGAGCAGCGGCAGGCCGAAGGCGGCCGTCTTGCCGGTGCCGGTCTGCGCGACGCCGACGAGGTCGCGCCCGGCGAGCAGCGCCGGGATCGCGTCCGCCTGGATGGTGGTGGGCTCGGCGAAGCCGAGGTCCGCGACGGCGCGGCGCACCGGCTCGGGCAGCGGGAGGTCGTCGAACGAGGACGTGGGCAGGGCAGGGTCCAGCAGGGTGGTCATGGGAACCGTTCGGTGAGAGGGGAGCGCACCCGGGCGAAGGAGTCGCCCAGCCGGTCGCACAACCCCGACACATCGGCCGCCGACGGCGGCCACGACCTGACGAACTCCAGGCCCGAGGACCTCGACCCACAGGGGACTGCGACCGGGGGAGTCTACCCCAGGTCATCCCACGTGTGGTAGGGAGCTACCGGAGCAGGCCGAGCCGACCGGCCTCGATCGCGGGGCACCGGTCCATGACGACGTCGAGGCCCGCCTCGAGCGCGCGGGCGGCGGCCGCGTGGTCGACGACGCCGAGCTGCAGCCACACCGCGGAGGCGCCGACGGCGATGGCCTCGTCGACCACGGCGCCGGCCCGGTCGGCGTTGACGAAGAGGTCGACGACGTCGATGTGCCCGGGCACGTCGGAGACGGTCGCGTAGGCGGGGGCGCCGTGCACGGGCTCGACGCGCGGGTGGACGGCGACGATGTCGTGGCCGAGCTGCTGGAGCGTCGCGGCGACGCCGTACGCGGGGCGCGCCTCGTTCCCCGAGAGCCCGACGACCGCCCACCGGGCGCGGGTGGTGACGAGCCTGCGGATGGTGTCGGGGTCGTTGAGCGTCGCCATGCGTCCAGCCTCGCACGGGTCACCGGATCGACGGGTCCGGGCGCCCTAGCATGGGCGCGGGTCACGAGGGCGGGAGGCGGCGGGTGTCGGAGCAGGCGGGGGCGAGCACGCGCGTGCTCACGGTCCCGAACCTCATCTCGCTCGTGCGGCTGCTGCTCGTGCCCGTGTTCGCGGTCCTCCTGGTGCAGCACCGTGACGGGTGGGCGCTGGTGGTGCTGGCGGTCTCCGGGGCGAGCGACTGGCTCGACGGCGTCGTCGCCCGCCGGTGGAACCAGGTCAGCCGGCTGGGCCAGCTGCTGGACCCGGCGGCGGACCGGCTGTTCATCCTCGTGACGATCGTGACGCTCGCGTGGCGCGGGGTCGTGCCGTGGTGGCTGGTGATCGTGCTCGTGCTCCGCGACGTCCTCCTCGGGGCGGTGCAGCTCGTCCTCGCGCGCGCCGGTCGCCGACCCCTGCCGGTCCACCTGGCCGGCAAGGCCGGTACGTTCGCGCTGCTCTACGCCTTCCCGCTGCTGCTGCTGGGCCACTTCCACGGGCCGCTCGCGGCCGCGGCGACCGTCCTGGGCTGGGCGTTCGCCCTCTGGGGCGTCGGCCTCTACTGGTTCTCAGGGGCGCTGTACGCGGGCCAGGCCCGCCGTGTCCTGGCGGCGCGGGGCGCGTGATGGCCCAGCGCCACGCCCCCGCCGGGGTGGCACCGCGCCCGGTCGACGAGTCGATGACGCTGCTCACCGAGCTGCAGCGCCGCCCGCTCGACCCTGGCTACGCCGAGGCGGCCGCCCGCCGGAGCGCCGCGGGGGTTCGGCCGCGCGCCCGGGCGGGGGTGGCGTGGGTCGGCGTCGTCGTGGTCGCGGCGGTGCTCGGCGTCGGCGTCGCGGCCGCGGCCGTCGCGCTCCGCCAGCCCACGGCGGACGACCGGCAGGCGCGCCAGCTGCTCGAGTCGCAGGTGCGCGAGCGCAAGGACCAGGTGCAGCAGCTGACGGCCTCGAACGCGCAGCTCGCGGCGCAGGTGTCCCAGCTGCAGCAGGCGGCCCTGAGCGCGCAGAACCCGGCGCTGCGCGCCACCACGCAGGGCTGGTCGATCGCCGCCGGCGTCGCGCCGGTGACCGGGCCGGGGCTGCGCGTCGTGCTCGCCGACGCGCAGGCGGCCGCCGCCGACCCCGAGAACCTCGACCTGCGGGTGCAGGACGTGGACCTGCAGGTGCTGGTCAACGCCCTGTGGGCGGCCGGCGCCGAGGCGATCTCGATCAACGGCCAGCGGATCGCGGGCACGACGGCGATCCGCAGCGCGGGCAGCGCGGTGCTGGTCGACCTGGTGCCCCTCGTCGGGCCCTACACGGTGGACGCCATCGGGAACGCGGCGGACCTGCAGACCAGGCTCGCCCTCTCGTCGGCGGGCCAGCACATCGCCACCCTCAAGGCCACCTACGGCATCGGCGTGAGCATCTCGTCGCAGCGCACGCTGTCCATGCCCGGCTCGGGCGGGACGAGCCTGCGCTCGGCGTCGGTGCCGGACGCCGCGCTCGTCGCCGCGGGTCTGGCTGATGCGACGCCGACCGCCCGTGTGCCAGAGTCTGGGCCGGACAACAAGGAGGTCCCGTGATCGCGATCCTCGGGCTGGCCATCGGCGTGGTCGTCGGCCTGCTGGTGCAGCCGACCGTGCCGGTGGAGCTGCAGCCCTACCTGCCGATCGCAGTCGTCGCCGCGCTGGACGCCCTGTTCGGCGGCCTGCGGGCCCTGCTCGACGGCATCTTCAACGACCGCGTGTTCCTCACGTCCTTCTTGTCCAACGTCGTCGTCGCCGCGTTCATCGTGTTCCTGGGCGACCAGCTCGGCGTCGGGACGCAGCTCTCCACGGCGGTCGTCGTCGTCCTCGGCATCCGGATCTTCTCCAACGCGGCCTCGATCCGCCGGCACCTGTTCCGGGCGTGACCATGGCGGACGACGAGCGGCGGGACCCGGTGGTGGCGCAGCCGGGAGGGACGCCCGACGACGCCGGCGCCCCGGCGCGCGACGAGGCCGCGACGCCGCGGGCCCGGCTCACCGGGTGGTCGGCGCTCGCCTCCGCGCTGCACCCCCGCGCCACCCGGGCCCAGCTCCTCGCCGGCGTGCTGTGCGCGGTCCTCGGGTTCGCCGTCGTCGTGCAGATGCGCCAGGCGGGCGACTCCAGCCTGTCCGACCTGCGGACGGACGAGCTGGTGCGGCTCCTCGACGAGACGAGCGCCCGGGCCGACCAGCTCTCGCGAGAGGCGACGGACCTGCAGGCCGAGCGGGACCAGCTGGAGTCCGGGTCGACCTCGCGCCAGGCCGCCCTCGACGCCGCGCGGCGCAACGCCGCCATGCAGGGCATCCTCTCGGGGCGGCTGCCGGCGGTCGGCCCCGGCGTGCGGGTCTCGCTGCAGGACCCGAACGGGTCGATCCGCCCCGTGACGATGCTCAACATGCTCGAGGAGCTGCGGAACGCGGGCGCCGAGGCGATCCAGGTGGGCGACCGACGCGTGACGGCGAGCAGCGCCTTCACCGGCGCGCCGGGTGCGATCCAGCTCGACGGCGAGACGCTCAAGGCGCCGTACGTGTGGCTGGTCATCGGCGATCCCGACACGATCCAGACCGCGCTCGAGATCCCGGGCGGCGCCCTGGCCTACGTGCGCAACGACGGCGGGACGGGCGACGTGACGAAGGTGCAGGACGTCGAGATCACCGCGCTGCGCGACCTGCCCGAGCCGAAGTACGCGACGCCCGCACCCGTGCCCACGTCCTGACCACGTCCTGACCACGTCCTGACGACGTCCTGACGACCTCCCGGCCACGTCCCGGCGGGCGGGCGGACGAAAGCGCGCTCGGATGCTGCGCCCAAGGCCCGGGGCCGCATAGGGTGTCTGGGGTCCGGCCCTGGGGTCCGTGACGTGGGACGAGAGTGACGGGAGGGGTTCGATGAGCGACGACCGGCCGCGGGTCGAGCCGACGCCGGACCCGAACCGTGGGCCCGAGACGACCATCTCCTTCCCGGGGACCGGGCTTCCCGAGGTCGAGCCGGCGCTCGGCCTCAGCGCCGACGAGGTCGCCGCGGTCCATGCCCTGCCGCCGACGAGCGCACTGCTCGTCATGCAGCGTGGTCCGAGCGCGGGGGCGCGGTTCCTCCTCGACGCCGAGCGGACGACGGCCGGTCGCAGCACCGCGGCGGACATCTTCCTCGACGACGTGACGGTGTCGCGCAAGCACGCGGAGTTCGTCCGCGAGGGCACGGTGTTCTGGGTGAGGGACGTCGGCTCGCTCAACGGGACGTACGTCAACCGGCAGCGGATCGACCAGGCCGTGCTGCACTCCGGTGACGAGGTGCAGATCGGCAAGTTCCGGATGACGTTCCACCCGAGCCCGCATCGCGAGGGCGCACCGGCGTGAGCCGTGCTGCCACCGGCGGCGCCGCCCCGCAGGGCTGGGCGCCGGAACCGACCGACACCCGCCCTCGCGCGCGCGAGGAGCGCCCGACCGCCGAGCCGTGGCCGCGCGGCATCTCGCGGCGCGCCACCATGCGCATCTCCGACGTGCTGGCGGCCCTGCAGATCGAGTTCCCCGCGGTGACGACGTCGAAGCTGCGGTTCTGGGAGGAGCAGGGGCTCGTCACGCCGCTGCGCACGCCGGCCGGCTACCGGCAGTACTCGCCGGCCGACGTCGAGCGGCTGCGCTACGTGCTGCGCTGCCAGCGCGACCGGTACCTGCCCCTCAAGGTGATCGGCGAGCAGCTCGCCGCCCTGGACGCGGGGGAGGAGGACGAGCAGCCGCGGGCCCGCCTCGCGACGACCGACGGCGTCCCGGCCACCGGGACGCGACGCTGGACGACCCAGGCGCTGGCGGAGGAGGCCGGTGTGCCGGTCGACCTCGTGGCCGACCTCGTGGCGAACGGCGTGCTGCACTCCAACGGCCGCGGCGCCTTCGACCTGTACGCCCGGGACGTCGTGCGCGCCGCGGCCCGCCTGGCGGAGCACGGCCTGGACGCGCGGCACCTGCGCGCGTTCCGCAGCGCCGCGGACCGCCAGATCGACCTCGTCGAGCAGGTCGTCGCACCCGTCCGGGGCCAGCGCAGCCCGTCCGCCCGCGCGCGCGCCACGACCCTGGCGGCGGAGCTCGGCGAGCTCTGCACCCAGATGCACACGGCCCTGGTGCGCGCGGCGATCGCCGATCTCGAGGGCTGACGCGCGGCCCGCTCGCCGCTGTGGCGGATGGGCGGCCACGTCGTACGGTGGAGTCGTGGCGGACGGCACCGGGCTGGTCCAGGTCGAGGTCGTCGGGGTACGCACCCACGTCGGTGACGACGAGACCGTGGTGCTGCTCCTCGACCCGGAGTCCGGCCTGCTCGTCCCGATCCTCATCGGCCAGGCGGAGGCGAGCGCGATCGCCACGGCACAGGCCGGCATCGTGCCGCCCCGCCCCATGACCCACGACCTCCTCAAGGACGCTCTGCTGGCCGCCGGGACCACGGTCCGGCGCGTCGAGATCACGCAGCTGCTCGACGGCGTGTTCCACGCCGCGCTGGTCCTCGGCACGGGGCGCCGGGTGGACTCGCGCGCCAGCGACGCGATCGCCCTGGCGCTCCGGTTCGAGTGCCCCGTGCTGTGTGCCGAGCAGGTGCTGGCGGTCGCTGGCGTCGAGGTCCGCACCGTCACCGCGGAGGAGGACATCGAGGAGTTCCGCGAGTTCCTGGACCGGGTCTCGGCGGAGGACTTCGAGACGGGCGAGGACCCCGGGGAGACGCCCGGCGCCACTCCAGGTTCACCTTCAGGTGGAACCTGAGACTCGCCGAGCGCGACACGCCAGGCAGCGTCGTTGCACCCGCCCGGGCGGCGGCCTACCGTTGCCGACGAACCCCACCGAGGACCGCAGGAGGGCCCCGTGACCACCAAGGACACCGCCGACCAGGCGCCCGTCCTGCCGGAGGGGGCACAGGGCCTGCTCTTCGACGACGACCTGGTCGACCTCGACGACACCGCGGCCGGCTACCGCGGCACCACCGCCTGCCACGCCGCCGGCATCACGTACCGGCAGCTCGACTACTGGGCTCGCACCGGGCTGGTCGAGCCGTCCGTGCGACCCGCCACCGGGTCGGGCACGCAGCGGCTGTACAGCTTCCGCGACATCCTCGTGCTCAAGGTCGTCAAGCGGCTGCTGGACACGGGTGTGTCGCTGCAGCAGATCCGCGCCGCCGTGACGCACCTGCGCGAGCGCGGCGTCGAGGACCTCTCGAAGATCACGCTGATGTCGGACGGCGCGTCGGTGTACGAGTGCATGTCCGCCGACGAGGTGATCGACCTGGTCCAGGGGGGCCAGGGCGTCTTTGGCATCGCGGTCGGTCGTGTGTGGCGCGAGGTCGAGGGCACGCTCGCCCAGATGCCGCAGGAGCGGGCGGAGGACGAGGTGCCGGCGTTCACGGGAGTGGACGAGCTCGCCGCCCGCCGCCAGGCGCGCACCGCCGGCTGAGGCTCGCCGCCGCCGCCGAGGCGGTCAGCGCGTCTTGGGCGCGCGCAGCGCGCGGTCCAGCAGCAGGTCGAAGGCGCCCGCCAGCTCGTCGGCGGCCGGGCCGGGCCAGCTGTGGATGGGGCGCGCGGCCCCCTGCGACTGCTGCAGCGCGGCGCGCTCCGGGATGGGGGGCGTCAGCAGCAGGGGTCCGTAGAGCGACTGGAGCTCCTCGAGCCGGTAGGCCTGCTCGATGGAGCGGGCGCGGACCCGGTTGACGACGATGCCGAGGGGCTGGAGCGCCGGCGCCGGGCCGCGGCGCAGCTCGTCGACCGTCCGCAGCGCGCGCCCGACGGCCATGACGGAGAACAGCCCGGGCTCGGTGACGACGACGGCGCGGTCGCAGGCCGCCAGGCCGGTGCGGGTGAGGCCGCCGAGCGACGGCGGGCAGTCGACGATGACGAGCCCGTAGTCGCTCAGCCATGCGAGGGCCGAGCCCAGGCGGTCGAGGTCGCTGTCGTCGAGGCGGTCGTGCAGCACGGTGCGCTCCGAGCCGACGAGCACGTCGAGGCCGTCGTCCGCCCACCCGGCGACCGCCGTGGCGGCCTTGACGGTGTCGCCGCTGGGCTCGTCGAGCACGTAGGAGACGTCGCCGTCGGGGCGCTCGACGCCGAGCGCCATGGTGCTGTCGCCCTGGGGGTCGAGGTCGACGACGAGGGTGCGCACACCCCGCTCGAGCGCCGCGGAGGCGAGTCCCAAGGTCACCGAGGTCTTGCCCACACCGCCCTTGAGGCTGCACACACCGAGCACGAGCACCCCTGCACCGTAGTGGCCCCACGGCCTCGCGGAAAGCCGCGTCCCACCGTCGCGGAATTCCCCGACGGGGGAGGGGAGGGGCGGCCGTTGGTCCTACCGGCGCGGCCATGTAGCGGTTGACCTGCACCAACACCGGGCGGTTCGGTCGACGCGAACACGCTGCGGGTGCGGCATGCTGTGACGGTGAGGATTGTCCGTGTCGGCGAGGATGCGTGGCGCGCCGTCCGTGAGGTCAGGCTGCGCGCGCTGCACGACGCACCGGACAGCTTCGGCTCGACCGCCGGGCGCGAGGAGCGATTCACGGAGGCGCACTGGCGGATGCGGCTGCGGGCGACCCCGACGTGGCTCGCGCTCGACGACGCCGGCGTGCCGCGGGGGATGGTCAGCCTCATCCAGGAGCCCGGCTCACCGGTGGACGACCGGCACCTGGTGTCGCTGTGGGTCGCGCCGGAGGCGCGTCGGCGCGGCATCGGCTGGGCGCTGGTCGACGCAGCGCGGGACCAGGCGTGCCTCGACGGGGCACGGACGATGTCGCTGTGGGTGCTCGACGGCAACACGGCGGCGGGGGACCTGTACGTGCGTGCCGGGTTCCGGCGCACCGGGGTGCGCCAGCACCTCCCGCGCGACACGGCGCTCGTCGAGGAGCGGTACGAGCTGCTGCTGGCGGTCGGCGCCTGAGGGTCGGCGCGGACCGGGTGGGTGCGTCAGCCGCCCGCCATGACGGACCCGGCCCACAGCAGGCCGGCGGAGACGCCGAGCGCGAAGCCGAGTGCCAGCCACAGGGCGCGCACCGCGATCTCCGCACCTCGTCCGGAGCGGCCCCGCTCCGGACGGACCTCGGGCTGCGCACTCGCCGGCGCGGCGCCGTAGTTCGCGTTGCGGTCGCGCACCTGGGGATCGATGTCGGGCATGCGGCCATGATCGGCGCGCGGCCCCGGGGCCTTGAGCCGGAGGGGAGCGGTCCACCCGCTCGTGTCACGGTCGAAATGACATAATCGGCATTATCGGCGGTTGATCACGACGGGCTCGATGCGATCAGCGGACTCGTCTCGACCCGCCAGGACGAGGGCTGCTAGCTCTCGGCCGCGGCCCGCTGCGGGAGTCGGCGGTCGAGCGCGACGGCGCCGCGCGCGAGGCCGACGAAGAGCACAGCCACGACCAGGCACACCAGCAGCACCTGCGCCAGCCCGTGCGTGGCGACGTCGAGGAAGGGATAGGGATACCAGCGCACCGCCGGACCGAGTGCGAGGGTCGCGACGAGCCAGAGCACCGGCCACGCCAGGGCGGGCCACACGTCCCGGGGACGCGCGCGGCCGCGCGGCCCGACGACGAGCCAGCTTGCCACCGCCAGCACCGGCACGACGGCGTGCAGCAGCAGGTCCGCCCACCAGTCGACCCCCGCCAGGTGCAGGATCGGGCGCAGGAGCACCAGGTGGACGACTCCCGTCACGGTGATCCCGACGACGGCGTCGAGGCGTGCGACTGCCCACACGCGGCCCTGTGCGCCGCGTCCCGCCACGAGAGGAAGTGTCGTGGCGGCCACGAGCAGGTTCGACTGGATGGTGAAGAAGGAGAAGAAGCGCCGCACGGCCTCAGCGGTGCTCGGTCTCAGCTCGGGAACGAGCGGCGAGTGACCCTGGACGACGAGCACGAGCTGGAACACCACAGCGAAGGCCGCGACGGTGAACGTCGCGACGTGGACTGCGCGGATGCTCCCTCGGCTCATGCCCGGACACTAACCGGCCGAGGCCACGTCCCATCCGTTCGACACCGCCACCGTCGCGCCACCGGCCGGCGCCAGGCGGCGCCGTCGACACCTGGGCAGGATGGGCCCCATGACAAGCCGCATCGCCACGATCGTCATCGACGCCCACCGGCCGGACGTCGTCGCACAGTTCTGGTGCGACGTCCTCGGCTGGCGCATCCTCGACGCCGAGCCGGAGATCGTCAGCATCGCCCCGTCGGACGCCTCGTGGCCGACGATCGACATCGTCGCCGTGCCGGAGCCGAAGGCCGGGAAGAACCGGCTGCACCTGGACCTGCGCGCCGACGGCACGACGACGGCGCACGAGCTCGCGCGGCTCCTGGCGCTCGGTGCCCGGCGCACCGACGTCGGCCAGGGCCCGGACGTGTCGTGGGTCGTGCTGTCCGACCCGGAGGGCAACGAGTTCTGCCTGCTGTCCCGGTCCGTGCAGGAGGTGGCGGCAGAGGCTGCCACCGTGGCGCCGCTCCCCTAGCCCGACCCCGTGGGAGCGGTGCTCTCGCGCGATCGGGGACGGATCGCGCTCTCCGTCCTCATGGTGGCGGCGGTCACCGCGGGCGAGGTCGCCCTGCCCTTCGTCATCGGGCGTGCGCTTGACGGCTTCCTCGCGGGCTCCTCGCGCTGGCTGGTCGTGCTCGCCGCGATCGGGCTGTCGACCATGCTGATCGGGACGACGCGTCGCGTGCACGACGTGCGGCTGTACTCGCGGATCTACGAACGTGTCGGGTCCGCGGCGCTCGCCCAGGACGCTGGGCTGTCTGCGAGCACGGCGCGGCTGAACCTGCTGCGAGAGGTCGTCGACTTCCTTGAGTACTCGGTGCCGGACCTCGTCGCCGGGCTCATCGCCTTCCTCGGGACCTTGGTGTTCCTGGCGCGACTCAGCCTCCCGGTCTTCGCCGCGGCCCTGGTCATGGCCGCCGTCACCGTCGTGGTGTACGCCGCGTCGACGGGGCGCACCCTGCGGTTCAACCGGGAGTACAACGACGAGTACGAGCGGCAGGTCGACGTGCTGCGACGCCGGGACCTGGCGCTCGCGACGAGCCACATCGGACTTCTCAACCGGTGGAACATCAGGCTCTCGGACGTCGACAGCGTCAACGTCGCGGTCTCGCTCAGCCTGACGGCGGCGCTGCAGGTCTTCGCGATCGTCAGCGCCGTCCGCGGCGGCCTGGACCATAGGGTCGTCCTCGCGGTGGTCCTCTACGTCTTCGACTTCGCCTGGGCGGCGTCGATGCTGCCGAGCTCATGGCAGCAGTACCTGCGCCTGCGCGACATCATGGGCCGACTCCGCGGCCCGGAGGCCCCCGCCTGACACCTGCACGCCGCGCGGCCGCGCTCAGGAGACGTAGGCCGCGAGGTGCTCCCCCGTCAGGGTGGATCGGGCGGCGACGAGGTCCGCGGGCGTGCCCTCGAAGACGACCCGCCCGCCGTCGTGGCCGGCGCCAGGGCCGAGGTCGATGATCCAGTCGGCGTGGGCCATGACCGCGAGGTTGTGCTCGACGACGATCACCGACTTGCCCGCGTCGACGAGCCGGTCCAGGAGGCCGAGGAGCTGGTCGACGTCCGCCAGGTGGAGTCCCGTCGTGGGCTCGTCGAGGACGTAGGTGCCGCCCTTCTCCCCCAGGTGCGTCGCCAGCTTCAGCCGCTGCCGCTCGCCGCCGGAGAGGGTGGTCAGCGGCTGGCCGATCGTCAGGTAGCCCAGGCCGACGTCGGAGAGGCGCGTGAGGATCGTGTGCGCCGCCGGCACGCGGGCGTCGCCGGTGGCGAAGAATGCCTCCGCCTCGGACACCGGCATCGCGAGCACCTCGGCGATGTCCCGGCCGCCCAGGCGGTACTGCAGCACCTCGGCCTGGTACCGCTTGCCCTCGCACTCGTCGCACGTGGTGGCGACGGTGGCCATGACGGCGAGCTCGGTGTAGATGACGCCCGCGCCGTTGCACGCCGGGCACGCGCCCTCGGAGTTGGCGCTGAAGAGCGCGGGCTTCACGCCGTTGGCCTTGGCGAACGCGGTGCGGATCGGGTCGAGCAGGCCCGTGTAGGTGGCGGGATTGCTGCGCCGCGAGCCCTTGATGGCGCCCTGGTCGACCGAGACGACGCCCGCGGCGGACGGGAGGGAGCCGTGCACGAGCGAGCTCTTGCCGGACCCCGCGACTCCGGTGACGACCACGAGCACGCCGAGCGGGATGTCGACGTCGACGTCGCGCAGGTTGTGCGCCGAGGCGCCGCGGACGGGCAGCACTCCCCTGGCCCGGCGGACCGTCGGCCGCAGGGCCGCGCGGTCGTCCAGGTGGCGCCCGGTCGTCGTGCCGCTGGCGCGCAGGCCCGCCACGCTGCCCTCGAAGCAGATGGTGCCCCCGGCCGCGCCGGCCCCCGGACCGAGGTCGACCACGTGGTCGGCGACGGCGATGGTCTCCGGCTCGTGCTCGACCACGAGCACGGTGTTCCCCTTGTCGCGCAGCCGCAGCAGCAGGTCGTTCATGCGGCGCACGTCGTGCGGGTGGAGGCCGGCCGTCGGCTCGTCGAACACGTAGGTGACGTCCGTCAGCGACGAGCCCAGGTGGCCGACCATCTTGACGCGCTGCGCCTCGCCGCCCGACAGCGTCCCGGAGGCCCTGTCCAGCGAGAGGTAGCCCAGGCCGACGTCGACGAACGAGTCGAGGATCTGCTGCAACCCCGCCAGGAGCGGCGCGACGCCGGGCTCGTCGACCTCCCGCAGCCAGGTGGCCAGGTCGCTGACCTGCATCGCGCAGACGTCGGCGATGCTCTTCCCCCGGATCAGCGACGACCGCGCCGACTCGCTCAGCCGCGTGCCGCCGCAGTCGGGGCACGCGGAGAAGGTCGCCACCCGGTCGACGAACGCCCGGATGTGCGGCTGCAGGGAGTCGACGTCCTTCGACAGGTAGGACTGCCGGACGCGCAGCACCAGGCCCTCGTACGTCATGTTGATGCCGGCGATCTTCATCCGCGTCGGCTCGTGGAACAGGAGGTCCTGCCGTTGCTGCGGCGTGTAGTCGCGGATCGGCACCGTCGGGTCGACGAACCCCGACTCGGCGTACAGCCGGTAGTTCCAGCCGCCGGTCGTGTAGCCCGGGACGGTGAGCGCGCCGTCGGCCAGCGACCTCGACTCGTCGACCAGCTGGGCCAGGTCGATGTCGGTGACGGTGCCGCGGCCCTCGCAGCGCGGGCACATGCCGCCGAGCCGCGTGAACGAGCGCGACTCGGTCCTCGCCGCACCGCGCTCGACCGTGATCGACCCTCCGCCGCGGACGGAGGCGATGTTGAACGAGAAGGCGTTCGGCGGGCCCACGTGCGGCTGCCCCAGCCGGCTGAAGAGGATGCGGAGCAGCGCGTTGGCGTCGGTCGCGGTGCCGACGGTCGAGCGGACGTCCCCACCCAGCCGCTGCTGGTCGACGATGATCGCCGTAGTCAGCCCGTCGAGGACGTCGACGTCGGGGCGGGCGAGGCTCGGCATGAAGCCCTGGACGAAGGCGCTGTAGGTCTCGTTGATGAGCCGCTGCGACTCGGCCGCGATGGTGTCGAACACCAACGAGCTCTTGCCCGAGCCGGAGACGCCGGTGAACACGGTGAGGCGGCGCTTGGGGATCTCGATCGAGACGTCGCGCAGGTTGTTCTCGCGGGCGCCGTGGACGCGGATCCGGTCGTGGCTGTCGGCGGCGGGCATGCGCGCCAGGCTAGCCGCGGCCGGTGACGCGTCGCTTCTCCGATCCTGCCGGGACCGCGTCCGGCCCGAGCGGTGGCAGGATCGGCCCGTGACCGATGACCTGACCGCCACCATCGCCCGCGTCGAGCAGGAGGAACGGGACCTCGTCCTTCCCGCGTTCTCGTACGACGAGGCCTGGCGCCTCGGCACGCTGCTCTACGCCAAGGCCGTCGAGCGCGGCCTCGGCATCGCCATCGACATCCGGCTCGGCGACCAGGAGGTGTTCCACGCGGCCCGGCCCGGCAGCGCGCCGGACAACGACTCGTGGCTCGAGCGCAAGGGCCGCGTGGTGCGCCGGTTCGGCGCCTCGTCGTACCTCGTCGGGCTGCGGCACGAAGGTCGTGGGACGACTTTCGAGGCCGCGACCCAGCTCCCCCTGCAGGAGTTCGCGGCGCACGGCGGGGCCTTCCCGATCCGGGTCGCCGGCGTCGGGATCGTCGGCGTCGCGGCCGTCTCGGGCCTCAAGGGGTTCGAGGACCACGCGCTCGTCGTCGAGGCGCTGCGCGAGCTCCTCGCCGGCTGACTTCACGAGACATTCACCGCGCGCACGGAACACTGCGGGGCCCTGCCCCGTTGAGGGGTGCGGAAGGTCTTAGGTCCCAACGCCCGGAACGGCACGGAGGCTCCCCCATGGCGAATCGATCCCTGCGTGGCATGCGCATCGGGTCCCACAGCATGGAGACCGAGGACGGCGTCGACTTCGCCCCTCGGCTCCAGGCGTACTACGACTGCCCCAACGGGCACACGATCATCCTGCCGTTCTCGGTCGAGGCCGACGTCCCGGTGGTCTGGGAGTGCCGCTGCGGCGCCGAGGCGATCCTCCGTGACGCGTCGAAGCCCGAGGCGAAGGCGGGCAAGCCGCCGCGCACGCACTGGGACATGCTGCTCGAGCGCCGCACGATCGGCGAGCTCGAGGAGCTGCTCGACGAGCGGCTCGACCTGCTGCGCGCGGGCAAGCTGCGCCGCAGCGCCTGAGGCTCAGGCCTTCGGCAACACCCGACGGAACGCGCCCGCCACCTGGCGGGCGCGTTCTGCTGCGCCCCACCGGGCGACGGACACGAGCGCCTCGCCGATGATGCCGCCGCTCATCTTCGAGACGCCGTGCTCACGCTCGACGAACGTGATGGGCACCTCGACGATGCGCGCGCCCGCCTTGCGGGCCCGCAACGTCATGTCCACCTGGAACCCGTAGCCCTGCGACGAGACGTCGCCGAGGGGCATCACACGCAGCAGGTCGGCGCGGTAGGCCCGGAACCCCGCGGTCGCGTCCTTGATGGACGTGCCGATCGCGATCCGGATGTAGAGGTTGGCGCCCCGGGAGAGGATCTCGCGGTTCAGCGGCCAGTTGACGACGGTGCCGCCCTTGACCCAGCGCGAGCCGATGACCAGGCCGGCCTCGTCGGACCGGGCCAGCAGCCGCGGCAGGTCCTGGGCGCGGTGCGAGCCGTCCGCGTCCATCTCGACGATGACGTCGTAGTCCCGCTCGAGCGCCCAGGCGAAGCCGGCGAGGTACGCCGGGCCGAGGCCCTCCTTCTTGGTGCGGCGCAGCACGTGGATCGCGGTCCGGCCGCGAGCGGGCACGTCTGCCTCGGACAGCTTCTCGGCGAGGTCCGCGGTGCCGTCCGGCGAGCCGTCGTCGACGACGAGGACGTCCGCGTCGGGCACGTGCTCGGCAAGGCGCTCCAGCGCCCCCGGGAGGCTCTCGCGCTCGTTGTAGGTGGGCACGACGACGAGGACTCGTCGGGCGGCGGAGCTCATGCGGCAATCTCGTTCCGGTCGGAGCGGCGGACGCGGGCCGCGCCGGCGGCGCCGGTGACGACCACGGACACCGCGAGTGCGTCGATGATCCACGCGGGCCACCGCCCCAGCCGGTCCGACAGGGTCCACGACTCGCGCAGAGGCAGCGTAGCGACCATCTGCGCCGGGGTGAAAAGCGCGGTGTGCTGCAGCACGGCGCCGTTGGGCGCGATGACGGCGCTGACGCCGACGGTCGAGATCTGGACCGTGGCGCGGCCGTGCTCGATGGCGCGCAGCCGGCTCATCGCCAGCTGCTGCGTGGACTCCGCGGTGTACCCGAAGCTCGCGTTGTTGGTCTGGACGACGAGCACCTCCCCGCCGCTCGTCACGGCGGTGCGCACCAGGTCGTCGTAGGCGACCTCGAAGCAGATGACGTCGCCGATCCCGACGGTGCGGCCGAGCCGCGGCGAGGCGAGCGGCACGTAGCCGGGCTTGTGCCCGGGCAGCATGTCACGCGTCACCTTGTCGACGTCCGACGAGAAGAGCCGGACGAAGCCGCGCATCGGGATGTACTCGCCGAAGGCCGCCGGCCGCTGCTTGGTGTAGCTGGCGACGACGCCCTTGCCGGACTCCCACAGCACCGAGGTGTTGTACCGGCCACCGCTGTCCGGGTACTGCACGGTGCCGACGAGCATCGGCGCGCCGACGGCTCGGGCGGCGTCGTCGATCGTCGCGGCCGCCTGCTGGTCGACCTGCGGGTCGATGTCGGTGCCGTTCTCCGGCCACAGGACGAGGTCGAGCGCACCGGGCGCCACCTGCTTGAGCAGGTCCTTCGTGCCCTGGGCGTGGTTGTCGAGCACCTGGCGCGGCACGTTCCCGAAGGCGTCGACCCCCTGGCCGGGCACGTTCCCCTGGACCGCACCGACCTTCAGCTCCCCGTCCTGGGCCTGCGTGGGCAGGGGCACGACGAGCCCGACGGCGAGCAGCGCGACGCCGCCCGCGAGCCACCCGAACGTGCCGACGATGGTGCCGCGCCGCACGGCGAGCACCGAACGGGCGAGCATCGCGCCGACGCCGGCGACCGCCGCCGACACCAGCGGCGTGCCCGCGATCGACATGAGGGCCGCCATTGGCGCGTCGGCCTGGGAGAACGCCAGCCGGCCCCAGGGGAAGCCGCCGAACGGCCACACCTGGCGCAGCTCCTCCGTGCCGACCCAGAGGACGGCGAAGACGACGACCTGGAGCGCGGCGCTGCGCCACACGGCCTCGCCGCGCCGGGCCCACGTCCAGGCGGCGGCGAACAGGGCGACGAAGCCGGCCTCGACCACGCTCAGCGCGAGCCACGGGATCCAGCCGACCGCCGAGTCCGCCCATGTGATGAGGGGCGCGAAGAACGCCACGCCCCAGACCAGCCCGACGAGGGCGTTCCACCGCGCGCGGTCGCGGCGCAGCGCGAGGAACAGCAGGGCGGTGCCGACGTAGGCGAGCGGCCACCAGCCCGCATCCGGGAACGCGAACCGCGTCGCCACTCCCCCGGTGACCGCCAGGACGAGCGTGATCAGGCGGTTCGGTTCGGGGCGCGGCACCGCGAAAGCGTACGGCAGCGGCATGTGCGCTCATGCCCGACCGACCGGCCCGTATGCCCTTCGTACCGGCCGCTGGTGCGGCTGTTCTCTGTTGGACACACGGGCCCGGTCGGGCTCGCCCCCTGGGTGTCTCGGTCCGCTCCCCTGTCTCGGTCGCGGACGTGACCGGGTCGACGCGCCGTGTCAGAACGTACCCGTCCGGCGGCGCGGCAACAAGCGGCCGGGACCGGGGCCCTGCTCGTATCTGCGCAGGTCAGAGGCCGGAACCTGTGGCTCGGCTGAGCCGGGATCGTCGGCGTGTCGCCCGGCGTGTCGCGCCCGCCGGCCGGATCGGGCCCCGACTCGGGCCCGTTCCGGGTCAGTCCAGCGCGTCGAAGATCGTCACGCCGTCACGCACCGTGCGCAGGCACACCGGCGGCTCCGCGTCGGGCGCGAGGTCGGGCAGCAGTGGCGTGCCGGCCCGCGCCTCGGGGCTCCACGTCGACAGGCGCCCCTGACCCGGCTCGACCGTCAGCACGGGCGCCCGCCACACCGCGAGGTGGGCCGGTGCGCCGATGCGCAGCTCCCCGGCCCCGGAGCCGTCGAGGCCGGCCAGCCGCCAGCCGCCGCGCGTCGCGGCGCGGAACGCCGCCCGCCCCGAGATCCGCTGGTCGGCGGCCGTGTGGCGCACGGCCGCGCGGACGCCCGCCCACGGGTCGACGGGCGTGACCGGAGCGTCGCTCCCGAAGGCGAGCGGCACGCCGGCGGCGGTGAGGTCGGCCAGCGGGTTGAGGAGGACCGCCCGGCCGGCGCCGAGCCGGGCGGCGTAGAGCTGGTCCGGGCCGCCCCAGGTCGCGTCGAAGGCCGGCTGGGCGCTGACCCGGGCGCCGAGGAGCACGAGCTGGGCCAGCGTCATGGCGTCGATCATCTCGGCGTGCTCGACGCGGTGGCCGGCGCCCGCCACGCGCGCCATGCCCTCCACGTCCGCGGCAGCCTTGAGGCCGAGGAGCAGCTCGTCCATCGCCCGGTCGCCGATGACGTGGAACCCGGCGTGCACGCCGGCACGGGTCACGGCGGCGACGTGGTTCGCGATCTGCTCCGCCGTCAGGTACAGCACGCCGGACTCCCCGGCGGCGTCGGCGTAGGGCGCCCGCAGGGCCGCGGTGCGGGACCCGAGGGAGCCGTCGACGTTGAGGTCCCCGCCGATGCCGGTCAGCCCGGGGATCGCCGCGAGCAGTGCGTGGGCGTCGTCGACCGTCACGCACCTCTCGGCCCGGTAGCCCACGACGAGCGGCAGCCCCGACTGCGCCGTGGCCGTCGTCTCGAGCAGCTCGATCAGGCCCGCCCGGGTGTCGACGAACGGCGCCGACATCTCGTGGACGGACACGATGCCCCGTGCGGCCGCGTGGGCGAGGGCGGAGCGGTACAGGGCGGTGCGCCGATCGGGCGCGAGGCGGAGGGCCTCGTCGCGCGCGACGTGGTGAGCGTCTCCGGTCACCCAGCCGTCGTCGTGCCAGCCGGTGAGGCGCCGCAGCCCCGCCCGCTCCGCGAACGTGCCCGTCACCAGGGCGGAGTGGACGTCGACCCGGGCGAGGTAGGCCGGGGCGCCGCCGGCGGCGGCGTCGAGCTCCGCCAGCGAGGGGCGGCGGCCCTCGGGCCACGCGTGCTCATCCCAGCCGAAGCCGAGCAGAGGCGCATCGCCGGCGGCTCGCGCCTCGGCCGCGCGGTGGATCGCGTCGAGCGCGTCGGCCAGGCTGTGCACCCCGCCGGCGGCCGAGAGATCGAGGCCGTCGAGGGCGAGCGCCGTCTCCAGGACGTGCACGTGCGCGTCGACGAAGGCCGGCGTGACCAGGGCGCCGTCGAGGTCGACCACCACGTCGGCCCGGGCGGCGAAGCCGGACGCCGAGTCCTCGGAGCCGACCCAGGCCACCGTGCCGTCGTCGACGAGGATCGCCTCGGCGAACGGGTCGGCGGGCGTGTGGACCACGCCGTTGCGGTACAGGGTGCTGGTCACGGCTGCACACTAGGGCACCGGCCGTCGCGCGCGGCGCCGCCGGTAGGCCCTGCTCGGCCGCTAGACCGACGAGTACGCCACCACCCCGCGGCGCAGGGCCTCGACCGCTCGGGCCGCCGTCGCCCGCAGCGCGGGCCGGGGCGCCGCCTGCGCCACCTGGTCCAGCACGTCGATCACCTGCTTGCACCACCGGACGAAGTCCCCCGCGGCGAGCTCCCCGCCGCGCAGGACGGTGTCGAGCCCCCGCCCCGACGCCCACCGGTGGATCGCCTCGGCGATGCCGGCGTCGAGGGGCTGGACGGTCGCCAGCTCGTTGGTCTTCTCGAGGTCGTCGAGCTCGCCCCAGGTGCGTGCCGTCGCCTCCAGCGCGCGCCCCAGCCGTCCGCCGGGTCCGCCGGGGATGCGGGGCTCGGAGCCGTCGGCCCGCGAGCGGTAGACGAGCACGGAGACCGCGGCGGCCAGCTGGGCGGCGTCGAGCTCGTCCCAGACGCCGCGGCGCAGGCACTCGGCCAGCAGCAGGTCGTTCTCGGCGTACAGGCGGCGCAGCCAGTGACCGTCCGCAGTGACCTGCAGGCCGTCACCGGAACGTCTGGCGTACCCGAGCCGGACCAGGACGTCGCAGATCCGGTCGAAGACGACGGCGATCGAGCCCGTCCGTCCCGCGATGCGCTGCACCAGGGCGTCGTGCTCGTTCTCCAGGCGCCACCACCGCTCGGCCCACCGGGCGTGCTCCTCCCGGTCCGGGCACGCGTGGCAGGGGTGGGCGCGCATCCTGCGCCGCAGCGCGGCGATCTCGTCGTCGTGGGTAGCGGTGGTCGCCGACCGGCGGCGCCGCTCGCCGCGCTCGTCGGGCGCCAGGGCGTCGACAGCGGCGCGCAACCGGGCGGCCAGGTCGCGACGGTCGGCCGGGACCCGGGCGTTGAAGCCGCGGGCCAGGCGCACGTGCGCCACGGTCGTGACGCCCGCGCCGACGTCGGCGGCCGTCAGCCGCCGGACCGTACGGTCGGCCCCCAGCACGGCGGGCCTCGGCCCGTCGAAGCCACCTGGCTGGCCCGCGTCGACGACGACGGCGTAGCCGCTGCGCCGGCCGGTGGGCACGCGGACGACGTCGCCAGGTGCGAGCTTCTCCAGCGAGCGGACCGCCTCCGCGCGCCGGTCGCTCGCCCGGCCGCGCGCGTCGGCCTTCTCGAGGTCGCCGATCTCACGGCGGAGCCGGAAGTACTCCGCGAAGTCGCCGCGCTCGCACGTCATCGACTGGGCGTACCCGGCCAGCGCCTCGGCCTGCGACTGGGCCTGGCGGGCCAGGCCGACGACGCCGCGGTCGGCCTGGAACTGGGCGAACGAGGTCTCGAGCACCTCGCGAGCCGATTCCCGGCCCAGCTGCTCGACGAGGTTGACGGCCATGTTGTAGGTGGGCCGGAAGCTCGAGCGCAGCGGGTACAGCCGGCGGGAGGCGAGCCCGACCAGGTGGTGCGGGTCGAGCGCCGGGTGGTCGACGACGACCGCGTGGCCCTCCGTGTCGATGCCGCGCCGCCCGGCGCGGCCCGTGAGCTGCGTGTACTCCCCCGGCGTGATGTCGACGTGCTGGCTGCCGTCCCACTTGACGAGCCGCTCCAGCACGACCGAGCGCGCCGGCATGTTGATGCCCAGGGCGAGCGTCTCCGTGGCGAAGACGACCTTGACCAGGCCGCGGCTGAACAGCTCCTCCACCGTCTCCTTGAACAGCGGGAGGAGGCCCGCGTGGTGCGCGGCCAGGCCGCGTTGCAGGGCGTCGACGAACCCCCAGTAGCCGAGGACGTCGAGGTCCTCGGGCGGGACGGGAGCGATCCTCTCCTCGGCGACGCGCCGGATCTCGGCCGACTCCGCGGGCGTGGTCAGGCGCACGCCGGCGGCCAGGCACTGCTGCACCGCGGCGTCGCACCCGGCGCGGGAGAAGATGAAGACGATCGCGGGCAGCAGCCCCTCGTCGGCCAGCAGGTCGACCACGGCGAACCGGGGTGTCGGCCTGCCCGGCCGGTGCGGGCCGGACGGACGCCGCCCGCCCGGACCCCGGAACCCCCGGTCCCCCGGCCCGTGACCGGCCGGCTC
Source organism: Cellulomonas sp. 73-92 (assembly GCF_001898175.1). Lineage (GTDB taxonomy): Bacteria > Actinomycetota > Actinomycetes > Actinomycetales > Cellulomonadaceae > Cellulomonas. The sequence continues at coordinate 248,410 of NZ_MKTH01000014.1, read as the reverse complement.
GACGCGGTGCCGTCGCCGCGCGAGGAGCGGGTTGAGCGGCGGGTCGATCCCCGGGGCGGTCGGGTCGACCGTGCCGGCGTACAGGTCGAGCAGCTCGCCGTCGGCCAGCACGTGCTGGCCGAGTGGCACCGGCCGGACCTCGTCGACCACCACCGCCGTGTCGCCGCGCACGGTGGTCAGCCACTCGCCGAACTCCTCGGCGTTGCTCACCGTCGCGGACAGCGAGACCAGCTGGACGGAGGCCGGCAGGTGGATGATCACCTCCTCCCACACCGGGCCGCGGAACCGGTCGGCCAGGTAGTGGACCTCGTCCATGACGACGAACCCGAGGCCGGCCAGCGTCGCCGAGCCGGCGTACAGCATGTTGCGCAGCACCTCGGTCGTCATGACGACGACGTCGGCCTCCCCGTTGACCGTGACGTCGCCGGTCAGCAGGCCGACGCGCTCGGGGCCGTAGCGGCGCACGAGGTCGCCGTACTTCTGGTTCGAGAGGGCCTTGATGGGCGTCGTGTAGAAGGCCTTCCGGCCGGTCGCCAGGGCCAGGTGGACGGCGAACTCACCGACCACCGTCTTGCCGGCGCCGGTGGGCGCCGCGACGAGGACGCCCTGGCCGCGCTCGACCGCCTCGCAGGCGTCGACCTGGAACGGGTCGAGCTGGAAGCCGAGGGTGCCCGCGAACCGGGCGAGCTGCGTGCCGGGGCCCGCCGTGCCGCGGCGGAACGCGGCGTACCGCTCCGCGGGCGTCGGCTCGTCGGGCAGCGGTCGACGGCGCGGGGAGGGACGGGCCACGGTCCCACCCTAGGCAGGGCGTCAGTGCAGCACGTCGAGCGCGCCGGGGACCACCTCGAGGCGCAGCGGCAGCGGGCCGATCCGCTCCCCGTCGGCGAACGCGACGGGCGGGTGCGCCCCGAGCGCCGCGACCGGCTCGATCGTCACCGCGCGGCTGCGGAAGACCTGGACGGCCGGATGCCCGACGTGCGCCCCCGAGTAGACCTTGGGGAAGATCGCCAGGATGCCGTGCCTGGTCAACGGCCCGGCCACGACGACGTCGAGCAGCCCGTCCTCGGGATCGGCGTCGGGCGCGATCTTCAGCCCACCCCCGAACCAGGGGATGTTCGCGATCGCGACGAGCGAGCCGGCGGACTCCCAGACGTCGTCGTCCATCCGGACGCGGTACCCGTAGGGACGGAAGCGCGGCAGCTCGGCGGCCACCCCGCGCAGGTACTTGAGGTGGCCGGACGGCCAGCGGTAGGCGTTCGCCGTGGCGTTGACCGCCGCGTCGATGCCGCACGAGAGCACCCCGAGGAACCACTCGTAGGCGGCGGCGTCGGGTCGTCCGACGCGCACGGCGTCCAGCGACCGCGGACGGGTCGCCAGCGCGGCGACGATGTCCGCCACGGCGCGGTCGACGTGGCTCGGGACGCGCAGCGCGCGGGCGATGTCGTTGCCGGTGCCCGCCGGCACGATCCCCAGCGGCAGGTGCGTGCCGGCGACGACGTTGACCCCGAGGTGCACCGCGCCGTCGCCGCCGACGACGACGAGCCCGGCGAGCCCCGCCGTGGCCACGGCGCGCGCCCGGTCGGTCGCCTGCGCCAGCGTCGGCGCGGAGTAGTCCACGACGGTGTGCCCGGCGGCCTGCAGCAGCTCGTGGACCCGCCTCCCGGTGGCCAGCACGTCGCGCGCGCCGGCGGCGCCGTTGACGATCACCCCGACGGCGCTCACGCGGCGACCTCCTCGGCGCGGCGCCGCTCGACGCGGCGATCGTGGACGACGCAGATCCACAGCGCGCCGAAGTAGAGCCCGCACATGGGGATCGCCACAAAGAGCATCGTGATGGCGTCGGGCGTCGGCGTCGCCACGGCGGCGAACACGAAGATGACGACCACCGCCCAGCGCCAGCTGCGGATCCACACCCGGGAGCGCGCCACCCCGACCAGGTCGAGCGCCACCATGATCACCGGCAGCAGGAAGGCGACGCCGAAGGCGAGCACCAGCCGCATGACGAACGACAGGTAGGTCGGGGCGTCGATGAGGTTCATCGCCCCGGCGGGCGTGAACGACGTGAGGATCGCCACCGCGTGCGGCAGCATCCACCACGCGAACCACGCGCCGACGGCGAACAGCGGCACGGCCGTGCCGAGGAAGCCCACCACGTAGCGTCGCTCACGCCGCGTCAGCCCGGGCGTCACGAAGGCCCACACCTGGTAGATCCACCACGGGCTGGTCAGCAGCACCGCGAGGAAGATCGAGACCTGCACCTGCATGTCGAGCGACGCCGCGAGCCCGCTGAAGTTGATGGCGACCAGGTCACCGCGCGCCGCGGCGGCGGCGTGCAGCGGCTTGATGAGCGCCTCGAACACCGGCGTGTAGACCAGCCAGCCGGCCACCATGCCGACGACGAGGCCGATGGCGATGCGGAAGAGCCGCTTGCGGAGCTCCCGCAGGTGAGCGACCAGGGGCATCCGCGCGGCATCCGGGGCCGGCGGGTGGTGGCCCGCCACGGGCTCAGGCCTTGGGAGCGGAGCCGTCGCCCGGCTCGTCCTTCGGGGTGTCCTTGTCGGCGGGCTTGGAGTCGTCGGACAGGCCCTTGACCTCGTTCCTGAAGATCTTCAGCGACTGGCCGAGGGCCTTCGCGACGCCGGGGAGCCGGCTCGCCCCGAAGACGAGCACGACGACGACGAGGATCAGGATGATCTCCGGCGCGCCCAGGTCTCTGAACATCACGCACTCCGCCTTCGCTCGGGTGTCTCGAGTCTATGGCCAGGCCGGACGAAGCCCTCAGCACCAATGCTCCGGCCAGCGGGCCATGACCCGCCGCAGGCGTGCGTGCCGCTCGTCGAGCACCCGGTCCCGCGCCTGGCGCGCCGACTCGAGGTCCGCGCGCAGCTCCGCCCGGTCGCGGAGCAGGGCCACGGGCGGGACCGGGTGGCGCGCCGCCGCCTCGTCGGCCAGCGTGTCGGCGTCCTGCGTGATCCGCGCCGAGGCCTCGGCCGCCCGTGCCGCCGCACGTGCCAGGGCCTTGCCCCGCCGCCACAGGTCGCGACCCAGGAGGAACCCGCCGACGAGCGCGGCGGCGACGAGCACCGGCCAGACGATCACCCACGGCACGGCCTCAGCCCCCCTCTCCGGGCGGGAGCAGCGGCGCGTAGGCGGCCAGCGCGCGGCGGGCGAAGGCGGCGGCGTCGTGCGCCACCTGGGCGGGCCGGACGTCGATGACCGTGTGGGCGGCCTGCAGCAGCAGGTGCCGCAGCCAGGCCGGCTGGACCACCCGCAGGTCGACCTCGAAGGAGCCGTCCGGCAGGTCGCGCACCGCCTCGGCCGGCGTCGTCTCGACGATCCAGCGCCCCTGGCTGGCCAGGTGCAGGGTGACGGGCTCCCCGCCGTCCGGGGTGAACACCTCGGCGCGCTCCGGCAGCGGGTGCTCCTCGGCCGGGGCGTCGAGCACCTCGGCGGCGACCACGCGGTCCACCCGGAACAGCCGCTCGCCCTGGGAGGCGCGGCACCAGGCGAGCAGGTAGCGGCGCTCGTCGTCGGTGACGAGCCGCACCGGGTCGACCTCGCGCTCGCTCGTGCGGTCGCCGGCGTCGACGTACCGGATGCGCAGCCGGCGGCCGCGCGCGAGGGCGTCGCCGATCGCGGCCGCCACCTGGGGCGTGGCGGCGGCGGGCAGCTGCACGTCGACCGCGGCGGCGGCGTCGCCGGCCGCGGCCGTCACCTTCTCCAGGGCCGAGCGCAGCGCGGCGGCGCGCTCGTCGTCCAGTGCCGGTCCCAGGGACGAGGCCATCGACCGCAGCGCGGCGACCAGCGCGACCGCCTCGCGGCCGCCGAGCCGCAGCGGGCGGGTCAGGCCGCGGGCCTCGACGAGGGTGACGACGCCGCGCTCGTACGCGGTGGCGTCGAAGTCGATGAGGTCGTACGGCAGGTAGCCGGGCGTCCCGGTCACCCAGAGGGTGTCGATGTCGGCGATTGCCTGGTCCGGCGTGACCCCGAACTGCGCGGCGAGGTCGTCGACGGCCACGTCGTCGTGCGCGTCGAGGTAGGCGACCATGCCGAGCATCCGCAGCAGCCGGTCCGGGGCGCGCTCAGGCACGGGGCACCTCCGCAGGGATGTCGAGCCTGGAGGCGGTGCGCAGGAGGTCGAGCGCGGCGTCGCGCACGCCGGCGGGCGCCAGCACGACGACGGCGGAGCCGTAGCCGACGACCTCCTCGGCCAGCTCCCACGTGGAGCGGTACCGGACGTGCACCAGGTCGCGGTCGGCGAGCACCTCGCGCGCACCCGGCACCGCGTCGGGGTCGAAGGCCTCGTCGTCCACCGCCCTGGCACGCAGGGCGGCGGCTCGGTCCGGCAGCACGGCCAGGGCGGCGGTGCGCTCGGGGCCCTGCGTCCAGGCCGCGAGGGCGTCCGCCAGCTGCGCGTCCGTGGGCGGCTCGAAGGCCCCCGGAGCGCCCACCGGCCGAACCCGGCCCTGGATGCGGCCCAGCCGGAAGGACCGCGACGCGCCACGGTCGCGGTCCAGGCCGACGAGCACCCAGCCGCCCCGGCGCGCGAGCAGCCGCCACGGTTCCACGGTGCGCTCACGGACCTCGCCCGACGAGGCCGCCCGGTAGGTGAACCGCACCGCGCGCCGCTCCTGGACGGCCTCGACGAGCGGCCCGAACGCGGAGCCGTCGGCGCGCACCCGCGGTGCCAGGCCGGCGAGCAGGTCGGTCGCGGACGGCCCCTCCCCCACGGCGCGCAGCTTCGTCAGCGCCCGCGTCGTGTCGGCGCGCAGCGTCGCGTCCTGCCACACCTGGACCGCCACCGACAGCACGCCCAGCTCCGCTGGGGTCAGCTGGACGGGAGGCAGCGCGTAGGCGTCGACGTCGATCCGGTAGCCGACGTCGTCGCCGTGGCGGGCATCGGTGACCGTCAGCACCGGCACGCCGAGCTCGCGCAGCGTGTCCTTGTCACGCTCGAACATTCGTTCGAAGGCCTCGTCGGACACCGCGTCCTGGTATCCGGCCACGGACGAGCGCACCTGCTGCTTCGTCATGCGGCCCGAGGTGTTGACCAGGGCGATGACGAGGTCGAGCAGGCGCTCGGCGGGATCGATCGAGGGGGCCATCGCGCCCAGCGTAGGGGTCCGCACGCCCTAGTCGTCGTGGCCGGTGGCGGTGTGGCGTGCGACGAGGGTCGCCAGGCGACGTGCCTCCTGCCGGGCGGCGGCGCCGTCGGCCCGCTGGATCGCCATGACCGCGAGGGTGTCGCCATCCGCCAGGTCCAGCTGCACCCACGGCCGTCCCTCGCCGAACCGCACGTCGACGATCTGCGCCCAGGCCAGGCGCCGGCGCACGACGAGGTTGCGCACCGTCAGCCCGGCCTCGTCGGGCCGCGCGACGACCGCGGCCTCCCGCCAGCAGAACCAGGCCACTGCGAGCCCGACGAGGCCGATGCCGACCCGGTCGCCCCACGGCACGTCGGTGAGAGCGCCGACGAGCAGCGCGGTCAGGACGAGCACCGCCCCGCCGATGACGAGGTTCACCACGCGGGCGAACCGCGGCCGGAACGGCCGGTCGTCGGCCCCCGGCGGTGGGGTCACAGGCGGCAGGCGTGGATGGAGGTGACGATGATCGCCCGCGCGCCGGCCTCGTAGAGCTCGTCCATCACCCGGTTGGTCTGCGCCCGCGGGACCATCGCCCGCACGGCGCACCACTGCTTGTCGTGCAGCGGCGAGACCGTCGGGGACTCCAGGCCGGGCGTGATGCGGACCGCGCGATCCACGGCCGAGATCGGCACGTCGTAGTCCATCAGCACGTACTCGTGGGCCGTGATGACGCCCTGGATGCGGCGCGTCAGCACGTCCAGCCCGGCCGGGGCGTCGGCGTCGGCGCGGCGGACCAGCACGGCCTCGGACCGCAGGATCGGGTCGCCGAACACCTCGAGGCCGGCGGCGCGCAGGGTCGAGCCGGTCTCGACGACGTCGGCGATGACGTCGGCGACCCCCAGCCGGATGGCCGACTCGACCGCCCCGTCGAGCCGCACGATCGCGCTCGCCGCCACGCCCCGCTCCACCAGGTAGCGCTCGACGAGGACGGGGTAGCTCGTCGCCACGCGCAGGCCGGCGACCTCCAGCACGTCGTGCAGGCGCCCGGCGGCGGAGGCGAACCGGAACGTCGAGCGCGCGAACCCCAGCGGCAGGTGCTCGGTGGCCGACGAGCCCGAGTCGATGAGCAGGTCGCGGCCCGTGATGCCGACGTCGACGGTGCCCTGGCCCACGTAGACCGCGACGTCGCGCGGCCGCAGGAAGAAGAACTCGGCGTCGTTGTCGGGGTCCGGGAGCACCAGCTCCCGCGGGTCGCGCCGCTGGCGGTAGCCCGCCTCGCGCAGCAGGTCGACGGCGGGCTCGGACAGGGAGCCCTTGTTGGGGACGGCGATCCTCAGCACTGGGTCCTCGACTCAGAGGTAGCGGTACACGTCCTGCAGCGACAGGCCGCGCGCGATCATGAGCACCTGCAGGTGGTAGAGCAACTGGCTGATCTCCTCCGCCGTGCGCTCGTCGCCCTCGTGCTCGGCCGCCATCCACACCTCGGCGGCCTCCTCGACGACCTTCTTGCCGATGGCGTGGACGCCGGCGTCGAGCTCGTCAACGGTGCGCGACCCGGCGGGGCGCTCGACCGCCTTGCGCTCCAGCTCCGCGAACAGGCCCTCGAAGGTCTTCACGTCGGGGTTCACGTCGTGGCTCACGACCGGGAGCCTAGACGTCGGGCCCCGGCCGGCGACGGCGCGTCCAGCGGGCGGAGCGCCAGCAGGGTCGCCACGGCGGCCTGGGCGGCCTCGTAGCCCTTGTCCTCGTGCGAACCGGGCAGCCCGGCGCGGTCGAGCGCCTGCGCCTCGTCGTCGCACGTCAGCAGGCCGAAGCCGACCGGCACGCCCGTGTCGAGCGCGACGCGGGTCAGGCCTTCCGTGGCCGCCTGGCACACGTAGTCGAAGTGCGGCGTGCCGCCACGGATGACGACGCCGAGCGCCACGACCGCGTCCGCACCCGAGCGCGCCGCGTGCAGCGCGCCCACGGGCAGCTCGAACGAGCCGGGGACGCGGACCAGCGTCACCTCGGCGTGGGCGTCGGCCAGCGCCCGCTGCGCGCCGGCCACCAGGCCGTCCATCACCACCTGGTGCCACGAGGCCGCGACGACGACGACCCGCAGGCCCGTCCCGTCCAGGTTCATGCTCGGTGCGCCGACCCCGCTCACGCCGTCTCCCCCAGGTTCTTCAGCAGGTGGCCCATCTGGCGGGCCTTGGTCTCCAGGTACGCCGCGTTGTGCGGCGTGCGCCCGACCTCCAGGCCGCGCACCTCCGCGACGTCGATGCCGTGCGCCCGCAGCCCGGCCACCTTGGCCGGGTTGTTGGTGAGGAGCGTCACGTGCGTGATGCCGAGGTCCTCGAGGATCGCCGCCGCCGCGCCGTACTCCCGCCGGTCCGCCGGCCAGCCCAGGTCGATGTTCGCCTCGACGGTGTCGCGGCCCTCGTCCTGCAGCGCGTAGGCGGCGATCTTGGCGAGCAGGCCGATGCCACGGCCCTCGTGGCCACGCAGGTAGACGACGGCGCCACCGCTCGTCGCGGCCAGCCGCATCGCCTCCTGCAGCTGGGGCCCGCAGTCGCAGCGCTCGGAGCCGAAGGCGTCGCCCGTGAGGCACTCGGAGTGGACCCGGACCGTCGGCCGTTCCGCCAGGCCCGCCACCGGGACGAGCGCGATGTGCTCGTCGCCCGTGCGCAGGTCGCGGTAGCCGCGCACGCGGAAGTCGCCGTAGCGGGTCGGCAGCTGCGCCGAGGAGGTGTGCTGGACCCGGGGCTGCAGCGGGCCGTCCCCGGGCGCCTCCGGCACGAGGTCGCCGTGCGCCAGGCGCCACTCGGCGATCTCCTCGATGGTCAGCACGACGAGGCCATCCTCGCGGGCCAGCGCGCAGGCCTCCGGGAGGCGGGCCATCGTGCCGTCGTCGTTGATGAGCTCGGCGATGCCCGCCACCGGCTCGAGCCCGGCGAGCCGGCACAGGTCGACCGCGGCCTCCGTGTGCCCGCCGCGGTGCAGCACGCCGCCGGGGACGGCGCGCAGCGGCAGCACGTGGCCCGGCCGGATGAGGTCGCCGCGCCCCGAGGCGGGGTCGGCGAGCACGCGCAGCGTCCGCGTGCGGTCCGCGGCCGAGATGCCCGTGGTGACGCCGGCGGCGGCGTCGACGGTCACGGTGTACGCGGTCCGGCGCGGGTCCTGGCTCTGCGGCACCATGAGCGGCAGGTCCAGGGCGTCGGCGCGGGCGGCGGGCATCGGCGCGCACAGGTACCCGGACGAGTGCCGGATGGTCCACGCCACCCACCGCGCCGTCGCGTGCTGCGCCGCGAAGATGACGTCCGCCTCGTTCTCCCGGTCCGGGGAGTCGGCGACGAGCACCGGCTTGCCGGCCCGCAGCGCGTCGAGCGCCTGCTCGACGGTCCCGAGCGTGATCTCGCTCATCGCAGCACCCCGCCCGTGGCGAGCAGCCGTTCCGTGTACTTGGCGAGCACGTCGACCTCCAGGTTGACGGTGGTGCCGGGCCCGGCGTCGCCGAGCGTCGTGGCGGCGAGGGTCGTCGGGATGAGGGAGACGCCGAACGCGGCGTCGGAGACCCAGGTGACCGTCAGCGAGACGCCGGAGATCGCGATCGAGCCCTTCTCCGCGACGTAGCGTGCGAGGTCCGGGTGCAGCGCGATCGTCAGGTCCTCCCAGCGGGGGCCCGCGACGCGCTCGCGGACCTCGCCGATGCCGTCCACGTGCCCCTGGACGACGTGGCCGCCGTAGCGGCCGCCGACCGGCAGCGCGCGCTCCAGGTTGACGGGGTCGCCGGCGGCCAGGCCGCCCAGGGTCGACCGGTGGAGGGTCTCGGGCATGACGTCGGCGGCGAAGCTGCCGTCGCCCGGCAGGTCGGTCACCGTCAGGCAGACCCCCGAGACCGCGATCGAGTCGCCGATGCGGGCGTCCTGCACGACGAGCGGGCCGCGCACGACGAGCCGCGCGTCGCCCTCGCCGTGGCGCAGGTCGAGGTCGACGACGGCGCCGACCTCCTCGACGATGCCGGTGAACATCAGGCCTCCCTCGGGCGGGGCGTCGCGACGACGAGCACGTCGGGCCCCAGCGGTTGCACGTGGACGGGGTCGAGGCGCAGCGCCTCGTCGATGGTGGTGACGCCGAGGTCGCCGACGGCGAGCCGGCCGGCGCCGAGCAGCACGGGCGCGAGGTAGGCGTGCACCTCGTCGACCAGGCCGGCCCGCAGGAAGGCGGCGGCGAGGGTCGGCCCGCCCTCGACGAGCGCGTGGCGGACCTCGCGGCCGGCGAGGGCCTCGAGCACGTCGGCGGGCTCGTGGGTGCGGAGCTGGACCAGCGGGCCGCCGGGGCCGTGCAGCCGGGCGCCCGCGGGCAGGTCGCGCAGGCCGACGACGACGCGCAGCGGCTGGTGCTCGACGAGCGCGCCGTCCGCGGTGCGGGCGGTCAGCTCCGGGTCGTCGGCCAGCGCGGTGCCGGTGCCGACGACGATGGCGTCCACCTGGGAGCGCAGCTCGTGGCCGTGGCGGCGGGCGACGTCGGAGGTGATCCAGCGGCTGGTGCCGTCGGCCGCGGCGACGCGACCGTCGAGGCTGACCGCCAGCTTGAGCGTGACGAACGGTCGCCCGTGCCGCACGGCGTGGAACCACGGCCCGAGCACGGTGCGGCCCTCCTCCTCGAGGACGCCCATGACGACCTCGACGCCGCCCCTGCGCAGGCGGTCGGCCCCGCCGGCGGCGACCGGGTTCGGGTCCTGCACCGAGGCGACGACCCGGGAGACTCCCGCCTCCAGGAGCGCGACGCTGCACGGTCCGGTCCGGCCGGTGTGGTCGCACGGCTCCAGGGTGACCACCGCGGTGGCGCCGCGCGTGTCGTGGCCGTGGGCGGCGGCGTCGGCCAGGGCGGCGACCTCGGCGTGCGGCGTGCCGGCGCCGCGGTGCCAGCCCTCCCCGATCGTCGCGCCGTCCCGTCCGAGCAGGACCGCCCCGACGCGCGGGTTCGGCCCGTGCGCCGGGCCACGGCGCGCCAGCTCGAAGGCCCGGCGCAGCGTGGTCAGCTCGGCGCCGCTGGCGCCGGCGGGCAGAACGGACCCGCGGTGCTGCGTGCTGGTCGCCATGTCCCCACCTCCGCGCCGTCGATCGGCACCGGGGTGGGACGGCAGGGACGGTGCCCTGCAGTCGCGGTGCGCGGACGTCCGCGCACCGCCACGACTCCTCCCATCCGGACTTTCACCGTCGGTCCCGGAGTTCCACCAGGTCCACCGTCCGGTCCCTTGCGGAACCTCGCGGGTCGCGGACTGTCACCGCCGGCTCGGACTTTCACCGACCCCGGAGCACGTGTGCTTGCGCCGTCTGTTCTACCACACCGCCACGGTCGGTTCGTCACCCCGCCCAGCGCATGGTTCGTGAGCGAGCGCAGGGGTTGCGGGCGCCGGAACCATGGAGGTCGGCGCCGAACGATGCGCCCGGCGGCGAACGACGCGCCCGGCGCGCGCTCAGGCCGAGACCGTCGGCAGGGCGAGGGCGCGCAGCGCGGCGATCTCGGCCGCGACGTCGGGCGCGGCGTAGACCGCGGAGCCGGCGACGAACGTGTCCGCTCCCGCGGCCGCGATGCGGCCGATCGTCTCGCGGCTCACGCCGCCGTCGACCTGGATCCACGTGGCGGCGTTCGCCGCGCGGATCGCCTGCCGGGCGCGGCGCAGCTTCGGCAGGGTGCCGTCGATGAACGGCTGCCCGCCGAACCCGGGCTCCACCGTCATGACGAGGATCATGTCGAACTCGTCGAGCAGGTCGAGGAGCGGCTCGACGGGCGTGGCCGGGCGCACCGCGACGCCGGCACGCACGCCGTGCGACCGCAGCTCGCGCGCCAGCCGCACGGGCGCCTGCGTCGCCTCGGCGTGGAAGGTGACGGACGCGGCGCCCGCGGCGGCGTACTCCGGCGCCCACCGGTCCGCGTCGTCGACCATGAGGTGCACGTCGAGGGGCACCGGCGACACCTGCGCGAGCCGGGCCACGACCGGCAGGCCGATCGTCAGGTTCGGCACGAAGTGCTGGTCCATGACGTCGACGTGGGCGTAGTCGGCCGTCGCGATCGCCGCCAGGTCACGCTCGAGGTTCGCGAAGTCGGCCGAGAGGATGCTGGGGTTGATGCGGACCGCCACGCGGCCAGCCTAGGAGGCGTCGCGGCGCAGCAGCGACAGGTGCATCGCGTCGGTGCCGTGCACGTGCGGCCAGAGCTGCACGTGGGGGCCGTCCCCGAGGTCCGGCGCGTCGCCCGGGGCCAGGCCCGCCACGGCCGGGCGGGCGTCGACGAGCGTCGCCGGCGTCCCCGCCCGGGCGGCCGCCCGCAGGGCGTCGGTCACCACGAGCCGGGTCTCGGCCAGATGGGGCGAGCACGTGACGTAGGCGACCAGGCCGCCGGGCCGCACGGCGGCCAGCGCGGAGGCCAGCAGCTCGCGCTGCAGCTGCGTCAGCGGCGCCAAGTCCGCCGGCGTCCGGCGCCAGCGTGCCTCGGGACGGCGGCGCAGGGCGCCGAGCCCGGTGCAGGGTGCGTCGAGCAGCACCCGGTCGTACGAGCCGGGCTCGGCGGTGCCGACGAGGCGGCCGTCGCCGGTCCGGACCTCCTCGACCGACCCGGGCGGCGCTGCCCGCAGGGAGTCCCGCACGAGCCGCGCGCGGTGGGGCTGGAGCTCGTTGGCGACGAGGCGTGCGCCACGCCGGCCGGCCTCGGCCGCCAGGAGCGCGGCCTTGCCACCGGGGCCGGCGGCCAGGTCGAGCCAACGCTCGTCGGGGCCGTCGAGCGGCGCGTGCGCCAGGGCGAGGGCGACGAGCTGGCTGCCCTCGTCCTGCACGCCGGCCCGTCCCTCGCGCACGGCGGCCAGCGCCGCCGGGTCGCCGCCGGCCAGGCTGAGCGCCGTCGGCGCCAGGGTCCCGGGCGTCGCGTCGCGCGCCTGCGACGCCAGCTCGTCGAGCGTGGCCAGGCCGGGCCGCGCGACGAGCGTCACGTGCGGCGCCTGGTCGTCCGCGGCGAGCAGCGCGTCGATCTCGCCGGCCGCCCGGCCGTTCCCAACGAGCGCCTCGCGCAGGGCGCGCACGATCCAGCCGGGGTGGCTCCACACGGCCGCCAGGCGGCCGTCCTCGTCGGGCGCCCCGTCAGCGAGTCTGCCCAGCCACGCCTCGACCGGCTGCTCGGCGACCTGCCGGAGGATCGCGTTGACGAACTGCGCGGAGCCGGCGCCGGTGCGCGCCCGCGCGAGCGCGACCGTCTCCGACACGGCGGCGTGCGGCGGCACGCGCATGCCGAGAAGCTGATGGGCGCCGAGGCGCAGCAGGTCCAGCACCGGCGGGTCGACGTTCTCCAGCCCGCGGTCGACGACGAGCGCGAGCACCGCGTCGTACCGCCCGCGCATCCGCAGCGTGCCGTAGGCGAGCTCGGTGGCGAAGGCCGCGTCGCGGCCGGCGATGCGTCGGTCCCGCAGCAGCGGCGGCAGGACGAGGTTCGCGTAGGCGTCGGAGTCCGCGACCTGGCACAGCACGTCGAACGCCGCGGTGCGGGCAGGATCGCCTCGGCGGGCGCGCTGCGACGGCGCGGCGGCCGAGCGGTGACCCTGACCCTCGGCGCGGGCCGCGCCGCGCTGGCGGCCCCGCTCGTCGCGCCGTTCGTCGGTCATGACGCCTGCCCCAGCACGGTGCCCGCCGCGAGCCGGGCCCCGCGGGCCCAGTCGGCCGCGGGCATGGTCCGCTTCCCGGTCGGCGTCACCTCGCCGAGGCGCACCGCCTGCGTCGCGGTCCCGACGACGACGTCGTGCTTGCCGGCGACGACCAGACCCGGCGCGAGCACCTGGTCGGTGAGCGTCACCGGTCCCAGGCCCAGGCGCGCGCCGTCCGGCAGCGTGGTCCACGCCCCCGGCTCCGGCGTGCAGCCGCGGATGCGCCGGTCGACGGCCACGGCCGGGTGGGTCCAGCGCACCCGGGCGTCGTCGGGCGTCAGCTTCGGCGCGAGGCTGACGCCGTGCCGCTCCTGCGGCACCGCGACGAGCGTGCCGTCCTCGATGCCGTCCAAGGTGCGCACGAGCAGCCCGGCGCCGGCCTCGGCGAGCCGGCCCAGCAGGTCGCCCGCGGTGTCCCGCGGCCGGATCGTCTCGGTCAGCAGCCCGTACACCGGACCGGTGTCGAGGCCCTGCTCCAGTAGGAAGGTCGTCGCGCCCGTCACCTCGTCGCCGGCGATGACGGCGTGCTGCACCGGCGCGGCGCCGCGCCACGCGGGCAGCAGCGAGAAGTGCAGGTTCACCCAGCCGTGCGGCACGGCGGCCAGCAGGTCGGGCGGCACGAGGGCACCGTAGGCGACGACCGCCGCCGCCTCGACGTCGAGCGCCGCGAGGCGCTCCCGGAACGCCTCGTCGCGCAGCCGGGGAGGCGTCAGCACCTCGATGCCGAGCTCGTCGGCCACGGTGCGGACGGCGCTGGGCAGCAGGGCGCGACCGCGGCCCGCCGGCGCGTCGGGCCGCGTGAGGACGGCGACCACCTCGTGCGCCGAGGCCGCCAGGGCTCGCAGCGACGGCACGGCGGCGGCAGGGGTCCCGGCGAACAGCACACGCACGTCGGCGATCCTAGGGCGCGACGACGGGCACGCCGCGGGCGAGCAGGTCGCGGCGCAGGTCGTCGGCCCCCGTGAACGTCACCGCCTGGAAGCCGAGGGCCGCGGCGGCCTCGACGTTGGGAGGGCTGTCGTCGACGAACAGCGTCCGGTCCGGCCGGAGCGCGTACCGCTGCGACGCCAGCCGGAAGATCCGTGGGTCCGGCTTGCCCACGCCCTCCACCCCGGAGACGACGACGCCGTCGAGCGTGCCGATGACGGGGGCCGTCGGGATCGCGAGCGGCCACATCTCGGCCGACCAGTTCGTCAGCCCGACCAGGCGCAGGCCGAGCCCACGCAGCTCCGCGACCAGGTCGGCCATCCCCGGCACCGGGCCCGGCAGCGTCAACGGGTAGCGCTCCCGGTAGACGGCCAGCATCCGGCCGAGCCAGGGGTCCCGGGCGGACAGCTCCGCGACCGCGTCGTCCCACCCCAGGCCGGCGTCGAGGCGCCGGTTGAGCTCGCCGAAGTCCGCCTCGGCGTGGAACCGGGCGGCCTCCTCGTCGGTGAGCAGGCCGGCAAAGGCGGCCCGCCACTCCCACCGCACCAGCACGTTGCCCAGGTCCAGCAGCAGGGCGTCGAGCCTCACAGCACCTCCGGTGGGTCGACCTGTGCGCGCAGGGCACCGCCCTCGCGCCGGGCGCTGCGGACCGCGAGCGACTGGGCCAGGGACCGCGCCAGCGCGGACGCGGCGTCCGGCGCGACGCGGAGCAGCGTCCGGACGTCGGGATCGAGGGCCGCGGCGGCGCCCGGCGCCGGGACCGGGCCGAGCACGACCAGGCCGGGCGCGGCCACGCGGCCGACCACGAGGTCCACCGCCTGCCGGGGCCCGGTGACCGCCGCCATGGCGACGGCCGGCGGCAGCCGAAGGGTCGCGCGCTCGGCGAGCTCGCGCTCGGCCAGCCCGGCGGGGTCCCAGCGGACGAGCGCCTGGGTGGGTCGCGCGGCGCCGTCGCCGACGAGCAGCACCTGGCCCCCGGCCGCCGCGGGGCGCACCAGGGCCGCGGCGGCCAGCCAGCGCCGCAGCGCGTCGGGCTCGACCGCCAGCCCCTCACCGGCCGTGGCGACGGCGGCGTCGAGGAGCACCGCCGCGGCATAGCCGCCGTCGGTGACCGGCTCCGCCCCCGGCGTCGCCACCACGACCGCCGGCCGGTCGGGCACCGTGTCGAGCACGCCACCGCTGGTGCGTGCGCCGCTGGTGCGGACGGGGACACCCGGGAACGCCCGCCCGACCTCCTCGGCGGTGCGCCCCGACCCGACGCGCACCGACCGCATCGCGCGGCCGCCGCACTCCCGGCACGCCCAGTCGGTCGCCAGCCGGCCGCACCACCGGCACGACGGCACCGCGCCGGCCGCATCGACGCCGAGCGGCCCCGTGCACACGGCGCACCGGGCGGGCGCGTGGCAGCGGGCGCAGGCCGTCACGGGGACGTACCCGGCGCGCGGCACCTGCACCAGCACCGGCCCGGACTCGAGGGCGGACCGCATCGCCGCGAAGACCGGCGCCGGCAGCCGCGCCGCGGCCGCGGGGCCCTCCTTGGCGAGCTCGGTCGACGTCAGGGCGCGCACGCGGGCGGTGCGCTCGCGCACCACCGCGCGGTCGGCCGCCACCTCGCGTGCCCACCCCGTCTCGAGGAGCCGCTGCGCCTCGACGGTGCGCCCGAACCCGCCGATGAGCGCGGCGCACCCCGCCAGGTCGGCGCGCAGCGCCAGCACCTCCCGCGCGTGCGGGTAGGGCGAGCGCGGTTCGGCGTGCAGCGGGTCGCCGTCCTCCCAGAGCACGACGAGCCCGAGATCGGCCACCGGCGCGAACACCGAGGCGCGGGTGCCCACGACGACCCGTGCGGCGCCTCGTCGTGCGGCGAGGAAAGCCCGGTAGCGCGCCGCAGGCCCCTCGTCGGCCGTCAGCCGCACCGCTCCGCCGGGCGATCCGGCGCCCAGGCCGACACGGGTGAGCGCCCGCAGGACGCGGTCGACGTCGCGGGCGTCGGGCGCGACGACGAGCGCGCCCCGCCCGCCCAGCACGCACGCGGCGACGGCCTGGGCGATCGCGTCCGGCCAGCGCTCCCCCGCCGGCCCCGGCAGGGCCGTCCAGACGGCCCGTGGGCGGCCGCCCGCCAGGAGGTGCTGCAGGAGGGCGGGGCCACCCCGGTACGGCGCCCACGCCGTCGCGACGGAGGCGGGAGGGGGTGCCACCGCCTCGTCGTGCGGCTCGGCCTCGACGCGCGCGTGCCGCGGCGGCACCGCCAGCCGCAGCACGTCCGCCAGCGTCCCCGCGTAGCGGTCGGCGACCACCCTGGCCAGGCGTGCCACCTCGGGCGTCAGCACCGGTTCCCCGGTGACGACGCGGCGCAGCGGCGCCAGCCGGCCGTCGTGCTCGGTCGACTCGTGCCGCGAGAGCAGGTAGCCGTCCGCGTCCTGGCCGCCGAAGCGCACCTTGACGCGCACGCCGGGCCGTGCCGCGTCGTCGAGGTCCGCGGGCACCAGGTAGTCGAAGAGCCGGTCGAGGTGCGCGGGCTGGACGTCGACGCACACCCGGGCCACCGGGAGCGTCGCGGCGACCGCGCGCTCCTTCACCGGGCGCGGCGCGCGAACGCGCGGCATGCCGGCGAGCGTCGGCTGGGTGACCTCCACGGGCCCCATCCCACCATCCCGCGCCCATGCGGCGCGGGCGTCGTCCTCAGGACAGCGCGGCCTGCAGGTCGCCGACGCGGTCGGTGCGCTCCCACGTGAACTGCGGCAGCTCGCGGCCGAAGTGCCCGTAGGCGGCGGTCTTGCGGTACACGGGCCGCAGCAGGTCGAGGTCGCGGATCAGCGCCGCGGGGCGCAGGTCGAACACGTCCCGGATCGCGGCTGTCAGGCGGTCCACCGGCACCGTGCCGGTGCCGAACGTCTCGACGTACAGGCCGACGGGGTGCGCGCGGCCGATCGCGTAGGCGACCTGCACCTCGCAGCGCGACGCCAGCCCCGCGGCGACGACGTTCTTCGCCACCCACCGCATCGCGTACGCGGCGGAGCGGTCGACCTTCGACGGGTCCTTGCCGGAGAAGGCGCCACCGCCGTGGCGGGCGAACCCGCCGTAGGTGTCGACGATGATCTTGCGGCCGGTCAGCCCGGCATCGCCCTTGGGGCCGCCGACGACGAACTGGCCGGTGGGGTTGACGAGGAGCTGGTGCCCCTCGGTGTCGAGCTCGAGCTGCGCCAGCACGGGTGCGACGACGTGCTCCGCGATCTCCGGCGCCAGCTGGGTCTCCAGCTGCAACCACGGCTCGTGCTGCGTGGAGACGACGACGGTCTCGAGGCCGACCGCCCGGTCCCCCTCGTAGCGGATCGTCACCTGGGTCTTCCCGTCCGGGCGCAGGCCCGCGACGATCCCCTCCTTGCG
This sequence comes from Cellulomonas sp. 73-92, assembly GCF_001898175.1. Lineage (GTDB taxonomy): Bacteria > Actinomycetota > Actinomycetes > Actinomycetales > Cellulomonadaceae > Cellulomonas. The sequence goes on along the minus strand of NZ_MKTH01000014.1, from coordinate 231,340 downwards.
CACCTGCGCCAGCCGCTCGGCCAGCCGGTGCGCCACCCAGATCGGCAGCGGCATCAGCGTCGGCGTGTCGTCGCAGGCGTAGCCGAACATCAGGCCCTGGTCGCCGGCGCCCTGGTGGTCCAGGGGGTCGAGGTCGCCGGCATCCTGGCGGATCTCGATCGCCTTGTCGACGCCCTGCGCGATGTCGGGCGACTGCTGCCCGATCGACACGGAGACCCCGCAGGAGTCGCCGTCGAAGCCGATGTCCGACGAGGTGTACCCGATGGAGTTGACGACCTCGCGGACCACGGCCGGGATCTCGACGTAGGCCTCCGTCGTCACCTCGCCCGCCACGTGGACCAGGCCGGTGGTCACCATCGTCTCGACGGCGACGCGGGCCGAAGGGTCCTGCTCCAGCATCGCGTCGAGGATCGCGTCGGAGATCTGGTCGCAGACCTTGTCCGGGTGGCCCTCGGTGACGGACTCGGAGGTGAACAGGCGCGCGTTCGACGACATCACGAGCCGGAAGCCTAACCGCTGGCCCGCGCCGGCCGCGTCCGTGCTCGGCCCATGGGGAGGCCGGCAGGAAGTCAGCGCGCCGCCGCCAGCAGCGGAAGCACGGCGTCCCACACGGCGTGGGCGACCTCGTCCTTGCTGCCCGCCGCCCGGGCGACCTCGTCACCGGCGGCGTCGAGGATCACCACGTCGTTGTCGGCGGTGCCGAAGCCACGCCCCTCGCCGACCGCGTTGACGACGAGGAGGTCGGCGCCCTTGCGGAGCGCCTTGGCGCGCCCGTGCGCCAGGACGTCCCCGTCGGCGTCGCCCGTCTCGGCGGCGAAGCCCACCACCACCTGCCCGGACCGCAGCCGCCGGGCGGCCAGCTCGGCGAGGATGTCCGGCGTCTCGACCAGCTCGAGGCTCGGCGCGACGCCCCCGGGCTGCTTCTTGATCTTCGCCGCCGCCGTGGCGGCGGGGCGGAAGTCGGCGACGGCCGCCGCCATGACCACGGCGTCGGCGTCCTTGGCGGCCGCCCGCACGGCGTCCCGCAGCTGCTCGGCCGTCTCGACGCGTACCACCTCGACGCCGGGCCCGACGGGGAGCGCCACGTTGGCGGCGACGAGCGTCACGACGGCGCCGCGCCGGGCCGCGGCGGCGGCCAGCGCGATGCCCTGCCGGCCCGACGAGCGGTTGCCCAGGAAGCGCACCGGGTCGAGCGGCTCGCGGGTGCCCCCGGCCGAGACGACGACGTGCCGGCCCGCCAGGTCCCGCGTCCCTGGGGCGAGCAGGGTGAACGCGGCGGCGGCTATCTCCTCGGGCTCGGGCAGCCGGCCGGCACCGGAGTCCGCGCCCGTCAGCCGCCCCACCGCGGGCTCGAGGACGTGCACGCCGCGGGCGCGCAGCGTGGCGACGTTGGCCACGGTCGCCGGGTGCTCCCACATCTGCGTGTGCATCGCCGGGGCGACGAGCACCGGGCAGCGCGCGACCAGCAGCGTGGTCGTCAGCAGGTCGTCGGCGAGGCCGGCGGCGGCCCGCGCGAGCAGGTCGGCGGTGGCGGGGGCGACGACCACGAGATCGGCCTCGTTCCCGAGGGCGACGTGCGTCACACCCGTGACGTCGTCGAACACCTCCGGGGTGGCCGGCTGGCCGGAGAGTGCCTCCCACGTGGCGCGCCCGACGAACTCCAGCGCGGCCCGCGTCGGCACGACGCGCACGCTGTGGCCGGCCTCCGTGAGCAGGCGCAGCAGGACGGCCGCCTTGTAGGCGGCGATGCCACCGGCGACGCCCAGGACGATCCGCACCGGCGGAAGGTCAGTCCTCGACGGGGACGATCGTCAGCAGCCCGCGGTCGATCTCGCGCATCGCGATCGAGAGCGGCTTCTCCTGCGGGCGCGTCTCGACGAGCGGCCCGACGTACTCCAGGAGGCCCTCGTTGAGCTGGGCGTAGTAGGCGTTGATCTGGCGCGCCCGCTTCGCGCTGAACAGCACGAGGGCGTACTTGGAGTCGGCCTTCTCGAGCAGGTCGTCGATCGGCGGGTCGGTGATGCCGGTGGGCTGGGCGACGGTTCCGGACACGGTGGCCTCTCCCGGAGGGTCTGGGGGTTCGGGGGCTGCGGGGACGTGCTCCCGCGGGCTGCCGACCAGTCTAGCCTGCGGCCCCGTCACGGACCGGCGGCCCGTCGAGGCCCATGACGGCGACGAGCTCCTCGGTCGCCCGGTGCACGTCGTCGTTGACGATCACGTGGTCGAACTCGGCCTCCGCCGCCAGCTCGACCCGGGCGCTCGCCAGCCGCCGCTCGCGCTCCGCCTCACCCTCGGTGCCACGCCCGACGAGGCGCCGCACGAGCTCGTCCCACGAGGGTGGTGCCAGGAAGACGAACCGCGCCTCCGGCATGCTCGCGCGCACCTGCCGCGCGCCCTGCAGGTCGATGACGAGCAGAGCCGGGTCGCCGGTCGCCAGGTGGTCGATCACCGGCTTGCGCGGCGTCCCGTAGCGGTAGACGCCGTGGACGACGGCCCACTCCAGCAGCTCGCCGTCCGCGACCATCCGGTCGAACTCATCGTCGGCGACGAAGTGGTAGTTCACGCCCTGGAGCTCGCCGGGCCGGGGCGGCCGGGTGGTGGCCGACACGGACAGCCACACCTGGGGAAAACGAGCGCGGACGTCGGCGGCGACCGTGTCCTTGCCGACGGCGGAGGGCCCGGCGAGGACCGTCAGCCGGGCGGGCGAAGCCATGCGTGCTCCTGAGGTCGTGCGGAGGGTGCCGGTGGTCTGCCGGCACCGCCCGCAGACGCCTCCCGATCAGCCGAAGCGGTCGACGAGCGCCTTGACCTGGTGCGGGCCGAGGCCACGCACGCGGCGCGTCTCGGAGATGCCGATGTCGGCCATGATCGCCCGGGCCTTGACCTTGCCGACGCCCGGGAGCGACTCGAGCAGCGACACGACCTTGAGCTTGCCGATCGTCTCGTCCTTCTGACCCTGCTCGATGACGTCGGACAGGGCGCCCTGGGAGTACTTGAGGCGGTTCTTGACCTCGGCACGGGCCTGCCGGGCGGCGGCGGCCTTCTCGAGCGCTGCTGCGCGCTGTTCTGGAGTCAGCGGGGGAAGAGCCACGCGCGTCACCTTCTCTGGCTGGGGCCGGATTCCCGGTCGGGATCGGGATCGAACCTAGCGAGCCGCAGGTCAGTCGGCAACGTGGCGCGAGGGGTGTCGGCCGATCCGACCTGCCGGAACGTTTCGATCCCGTCGGCCGGGTCGCCTCGATCGACCCGCCCGCCGGGACGGTCAGCGCAACGCGGCGGCCGCCTCGTCGCGCGCCCGCGCCGCGGCTCCCCGGAGCGCCACCGGGTCCGGGCCGGCGGCCAGCACGCCGCGCGACGACGAGGCGAGCACGGCGCCGCGCGCGTCCCCGAACACTCGCGCCAGCTCGGCCGGTCCCGCGCCCTGGGCACCGACCCCGGGCGCGAGCAGCGGGCCGCCCACCGCGGCCAGGTCGAGGCCGAGCCGCGCGGCGGCGTCGCCGACGGTCGCACCCACCACGAGCCCGACCGAGCCGAGCCGCGCACCGCTCCGCGCCCGCTCGGCCGCGTTGAGCGCGGCGGCGGCGTGCGCCATGCCGACCGCCACCGGCATGCCGTCGTCGGACCGCGCGTGCTGCACCGACGCGCCCTCCGGGTTCGAGGTGAGGGCGAGGACGAACAGGCCGCGACCGCTCTCCTCGGCGGCCGCCACCGCGGGACCGAGCGATCCGAAGCCGAGGTACGGCGACACGGTCAGGGCGTCGCCGGCGAGCGGCGAGCCGTCCCGCAGGTACGCGTCGGCGTACGCGGCCATGGTCGAGCCGATGTCGCCGCGCTTGGCGTCGACCACGACCAGCAGCCCCAGGTCACGGCCGGCCGCGACGACCTCCTCCAGGACGGCTACCCCGCGCGAGCCGTGGCGCTCGAAGAACGCGGCCTGCGGCTTGACCGCCGGCACGACGCCCGCGACCGCCTCGAGGGTGGTCAGCGCGAACGAGCGCAGGCCCGCGGTGTCGTCGGGCAGCCCCCAGGCGGCCAGGAGCGACGGGTGCGGGTCGACCCCGACGCACAGCGGTCCGAGCGCGTCCATCGCCGCGGCGAGCCGGGCGCCGAACGTCTCCCGGCTCACGTGGTCGCCGCCACGCCGCGCGCCGCGCGCCGGGCCCGGCCGTCGGCGTCGTGCTCCTGCAGGCTCCGCACCCGGAAAGGCCCGTCGAGGACCGCCTCGATGGCCTGCACGGCGGCGTGCAGCTGCTGCACCGTCGTGACGATCGCCTTGTCGGCCGCGACCGTCGCGGCGCGGATGTGGTACCCGTCGGCGCGCGCGCCCTGCCCAGAGGGAGTGTTGACGACCATGTCGACCTCGCCCGCGGAGATGAGGTCGACGATGGTCGGCTCGCCGTTCGGGCCCGGCCCCTGCGACTCCTTGCGCACCACGGTCGAGGCGATGCCCGACCGGTGGAGCACCACCGAGGTGCCCTCCGTCGCCAGCACCTCGAAGCCGAGCTCCAGGAGCCGCTTGACGGGCAGGACGATCGAGCGCTTGTCCCGGTCGGCCACCGACACGAACACGCGGCCGCTCGTCGGCAGTCCGCCGAACGACGCGGTCTGCGACTTGGCGAACGCCGTGGGGAAGTCGACGTCGAAGCCCATCACCTCGCCGGTCGAGCGCATCTCCGGGCCGAGCACGGTGTCGACCACGTGCCCGTCGCGCGTGCGGAACCGCCGGAACGGCAGCACGGCCTCCTTCACGGCGATCGGCTGGTCCAGGTCGAGCAGCCGGGCGTCGTCGGCGGGCAGGATCCCCGCCGCGCGCAGGTCCGCGATCGAGCGGCCGACCATGACGAGCGCCGCGGCCTTCGCGAGGGGCACGCCCGTCGCCTTCGAGACGAACGGAGCGGTGCGCGATGCACGCGGGTTCGCCTCCAGCACGTACAGCACGTCGCTGACCAGGGCGAACTGGATGTTCAGCAGCCCGTGCACGCCGACGCCCCGGGCGATCGCCTCCGTGGACCGGTAGATGCGCTCCAGCTCGGCGGCCGACAGCGTCACGGGTGGCAGCACGCACGCCGAGTCGCCGGAGTGGATGCCCGCCTCCTCGATGTGCTCCATGACGCCCCCGAGGTACAGCTCCTCGCCGTCGAACAGCGCGTCGACGTCGATCTCGATCGCGTCGTCGAGGAACCGGTCGATGAGCAGCGGCGCCATCGTGCCGGCCCGGCCGCCGACGGCCGCGTCCTCCAGCGCCCGCCGGACGTACTCGGTCAGCTGCGGCTCGTCGTACACGATCTCCATGCCGCGCCCGCCCAGCACGTACGACGGCCGGACGAGCACGGGGAACCCGATCCCCCGGGCGACCTCACGGGCGCCCTCGAGCGTGGTCGCCGTGCCGAACGCCGGCGCCGGGAGCCCGGCGGCGGCCAGCACCTTCCCGAACTCCCCGCGGTCCTCCGCGGCGTCGATCGCCTCGGGGGACGTGCCGAGGATCGGCAGGCCCGCGTCGGCGAGGCGCTGGGCCAGCGACAGCGGCGTCTGGCCGCCGAGCGTGACGATGAGGCCCGCCACCGGGCCGACCGCCTTCTCCGCCTCGTAGACCTCGATGACGTCCTCGAAGGTCAGGGGCTCGAAGTACAGGCGGTCGGAGGTGTCGTAGTCGGTCGAGACGGTCTCCGGGTTGCAGTTGACCATGACGGTCTCGAACTCGCCCTTGAGCGCGAGCGCGGCGTGCACGCACGAGTAGTCGAACTCGATGCCCTGGCCGATGCGGTTCGGCCCCGAGCCGAGGATGAGCACGGCGGGCCGCTCGCGCGGCTGCACCTCCGTCTCCTCGTCGTACGCCGAGTAGTGGTACGGCGTGCGGGCCGCGAACTCCGCCGCGCAGGTGTCGACGGTCTTGTAGACCGGCCGGACGCCGAGGGCCCACCGCGTGTTGCGGACCGAGTCCTCGCTCGTGCCGCGCAGCGAGGCCACCTGGGCGTCCGACAGCCCGTGGCGCTTGGCGCGCACGAGGACGTCGCGGGTCAGGGCCGGTGCGGCCGCGACGTCGGCCGCCACCTCGTTGACGAGGGCGATCTGGTCGAGGAACCAGGGGTCGATCTTCGTCGTGGCGAAGATCGTCTCGAGCGAGACGCCCGCCCGCAGCGCCTGCTGGACGTCGACGAACCGGTGGTCGGTCGGCGTCGCCAGGGAGTCGACGAGCGTGACGAGCTCGGTGCCGGTGGCGGGCTCGCCGTCCCAGTGGAACGTCGAGCCCTTCTTGTCGATCGAGCGCATCGCCTTGCCGAGCGCCTCGGTGAAGCTGCGTCCGAGCGCCATCGCCTCGCCGACGGACTTCATGGTCGTGGTCAGCGTCGGGTCGGCCGCCGGGAACTTCTCGAACGCGAACCGCGGCACCTTGACGACGACGTAGTCGAGCGTCGGCTCGAAGCTCGCCGGGGTGGACCCCGTGATGTCGTTCGGGATCTCGTCGAGCGTGTAGCCGATGGCCAGCTTGGCGGCGATCTTGGCGATGGGGAACCCGGTCGCCTTGGACGCGAGGGCCGACGAGCGCGACACACGCGGGTTCATCTCGATGACGACGATCCGCCCGGTGTCGGGCTGCACCGCGAACTGGATGTTGCAGCCGCCGGTGTCGACGCCCACCTCGCGGATCACCGCGATGGCGATGTCCCGCATGTGCTGGTACTCGCGGTCGGTGAGCGTCAGCGCGGGGGCGACGGTCACCGAGTCGCCGGTGTGGACCCCGACCGGGTCGACGTTCTCGATGGAGCACACGACGACGACGTTGTCGTGCTGGTCGCGCATCAGCTCGAGCTCGTACTCCTTCCAGCCGAGGATCGACTCCTCGAGGAGGACCTCGGTGACGGGCGAGTCGTGCAGCCCCTGGCCGACGATGCGGCGCAGGTCCGCCTCGTCGTACGCGATGCCGCTGCCCAGGCCGCCCATGGTGAAGCTCGGGCGGACGACAACCGGCAGGCCGCCCAGCTCGTCGACGGCCGCGAAGGCCTCCGCCATCGTGTGGACGATCCGGGACGCCGCGCTCTCGGCCCCGCACCGGGCGACGACCTGCTTGAACTCCTCGCGGTCCTCGCCCTTGCGGATCGCCGCGATGGAGGCGCCGATGAGCTCGACCCCGTACTTCTCGAGGACGCCTGCCTCCGCGAGGGCGATCGCGGCGTTGAGCGCGGTCTGCCCGCCCAGCGTCGGCAGGAGCGCGTCGGGCCGCTCCTTCTCGATGATCGAGGCGATGACGTCGGTGGTGATCGGCTCGAGGTACGTCGCGTCGGCGAACTCCGGGTCGGTCATGATCGTCGCCGGGTTGGAGTTGACGAGGATCACCCGCAGGCCCTCGGCGCGCAGCACGCGGCAGGCCTGGGTCCCGGAGTAGTCGAACTCGCAGGCCTGGCCGATGACGATCGGCCCGGAGCCGATGACGAGGACCGAGCGGATGTCGTCGCGCTTGGGCATCAGGCGGCGCCCTTCGTGTCGTTCGTCATGAGGCCGAGGAACCGGTCGAACAGATAGGCGGCGTCGTGCGGGCCGGCGGCCGCCTCGGGGTGGTACTGCACCGAGAACGCCGGCAGGTCCAGGGCCTCCAGCCCCTCCACGACGTCGTCGTTGAGGTCCACGTGGCTGACCCGCACGCGGCCGTACCGGCCCTCGTCGAACGGCGCGGTGACCTCGCCCTCGGTCGGGGCGTCCACGGCGAACCCGTGGTTGTGGGCCGTGATCTCCACCTTGCCCGTGGTCCGGTCCATGACGGGCTGGTTCACGCCGCGGTGGCCGAAGACGAGCTTGTAGGTCCCGAACCCGAGCGCACGGCCGAAGATCTGGTTGCCGTAGCAGATGCCGAAGAACGGGATGCGCCGGTCGAGCACCTCGCGGAGCAGGTCGACCTCGTGCGTCGCCGCACCGGGGTCGCCCGGGCCGTTGGAGAAGAACACCCCGTCGGGGGTGGTCGCGAGGACGTCGTCGATCGTCGCCGTCGCCGGCAGCACGTGCACCTCGACGCCGCGCTCCGCCATCCGGTGCGGCGTCATGGACTTGATGCCCAGGTCGACGGCGGCGACCCGGGCCACGGGCTGCGCCAGCTCGGCACCATCCGGCCCGAGCGCGGGGATCACGTACTCGGCACCCGTGGACACCTCACCGGCGAGGTCGGCGCCCGCCATCGGCGCGGACGCCAGCACCTCGTCGAGGAGCTCGTCGAGCGGACGGGGGTCGCCGCGCTCGTCGGTGAGGGCAGGGCCCGAGAAGATGCCCGCCCGCATGGCGCCCCGCTCGCGCAGGTGCCGGGTCAGGGCCCGCGTGTCGATCCCCGAGATCCCGACGACGCCCTGCGCCACCAGGTCGTCGTCCAGCGTGCGGCGCGCGCGCCAGCTGGAGGCACGCCGGGCGGGGTCACGGACCACGTAGCCGGCGACCCAGATCCGCGTGGACTCGGGGTCCTCGTCGTTGACGCCCGTGTTCCCGATGTGCGGCGCCGTCATGACGACGATCTGCCGGTGGTAGCTCGGGTCGGTCAGCGTCTCCTGGTAGCCGGTCATGCCGGTGTTGAAGACGATCTCGCCGAGCGTCCGGCCGATCGCGCCGTAGGCGTCGCCGGTGAACGTGCGGCCGTCCTCGAGCACGAGCACCGCGCGGTTCATGCCGCCTCCCCCGGGATGAGTGCCTGGACGGCGGCGACGAGCGCGGGCCGCTCGTCGCGGTGACGGACGAGCACCCCGGTGTCCAGCAGCCGGTCGGCGCCCGCGTCCCACGTGAGCACGACGAGCCCGTCGCCCCCCATGAACTTGCCGGCCATCCCTGGCGCCGTGCCCACGCCGCGCAGCCGCGCGGCCGGGACGAACAGGTCGGTGGCCCCGCGGCGGCGCAGCAGCACGCCGGAGTCGTGGACCTCCACCTGTGCCGCGCCCGGGTTGCCGAGGTCGTGCGCGGCCACCCGGTCGAGCCAGTCGCCGGCCGTGGTCGACGAGACGTAGGTCGCCTCCAGGGGGCCGAGCCGGGTGGCGCCGAGCTCGTCGGGCACCGCCGGGATCGCCGGCACGGCGGCTTCCGAGACGCGCGCCCGGCGCAGCCAGCCGCGCCACATGGCCCAGAAGGCCACCAGCAGCAGGACGACCCAGAGCGCGATCGAGGCCCACGTCGACATCAGGCCAGCACCTTCCCCTCCACCAGTGCGCCGTCCAGGACGGTCGGCCGCCCGCGCAGGAATGTCGCGACGACGGCCCCCGGCAGCTCGGTCCCCCGGTACGGCGAGTTGACGCTCTTGGTCGCCTGCGCCCGCGGGTCGACGACGCGCCGGGCGCCCGGGTCGACCAGGACGAGGTTGGCAGGCTCCCCGACCGCGATCGGCCGGCCGTGGGCGTCGTCGACGCGCCCGATGCGGGCCGGGGTGACGGACATCACCCGCGCGACGTCCGCCCAGGTCATGCGGCCGGCGTCGACCATCGTCGCCTGCACCACGGACAGCGCCGTCTCGAGCCCGGTCATGCCGAACGCCGCCGCGGCCCACTCGCAGTCCTTGTCCTCGGCCGGGTGCGGGGCGTGGTCGGTGCCGACGGTGTCGATGGTGCCGTCGGCCAGGGCGGCGCGAACCGCCTCGACGTCGTCCGCCGTCCGCAGCGGCGGGTTCACCTTGTACACGGGGTCGTAGCCGCGGGCGGACTCGTCCGTGAGGAACAGGTGGTGCGGCGTCACCTCGGCCGTGACGGCGATCCCGCGGGCCTTGGCCCACCGGACGATCTCGACGCTGCCGGCGGTGGACACGTGCAGCACGTGCAGGCGCGAGCCGACGTGCTCGGCGAGCAGCACGTCGCGCGCGACGATGGCCTCCTCCGCGACGGCCGGCCAGCCGGCCAGGCCCAGCTCGGCGGAGACGACCCCCTCGTGCATCTGCGCGTTCTCGGTCAGCCGCGGCTCCTGGGCGTGCTGGGCGACGACGCCGTCGAACGCCTTGACGTACTCGAGCGCCCGCCGCATCACCACCGGGTCGGCCACGCACCGGCCGTCGTCGGAGAACACCCGCACCCGGGCGGCGCTGGCCGCCATCGCGCCCAGCTCGGCGAGCCGTTCGCCACCCAGGCCCACGGTGACGGCGCCCACCGGGTAGACGTCCACCCAACCCGCGTCGCGCCCGAGCCGCCACACCTGCTCGACGACTCCGGCCGTGTCGGCCACCGGGGATGTGTTCGCCATCGCGTGCACGGCGGTGTAGCCGCCGAGCGCGGCGGCCCGGGTGCCGGTCTCGACGGTCTCGGCGTCCTCGCGGCCCGGCTCGCGCAGGTGGGTGTGCAGGTCGACCAGGCCCGGCAGCAGCACGAGGCCGGTGCCGTCGATCACCGTGGTCTCGTCGTCGGCGGGCAGCCCCGCGCCGATCGCCGCGACGAGGCCGTCGGCGACGAGGACGTCCGTGCGGTCGCCGCCCAGCGGCGCGACGTTCCTCAGGAGGTAGCGGACGCTCATGCCAGGACCCTCGTCTCGTCGTCGGCCGGCGCGGTGGCCTGAGCCCCGGCCAGCAGCAGGTAGAGGACCGCCATCCGGACCGCGACGCCGTTGGCCACCTGCTCCACGACGACCGAGCGCGGCGAGTCGGCGGCGGCCGCAGAGATCTCCAGGCCGCGGTTCATCGGGCCCGGGTGCATGACGATCGTGTGGTCGGGCAGCGCGTCCAGTCGCCGCTGGTCGAGGCCGTACAGGCGCGAGTACTCCAGGCCGCTCGGGAAGAACCCGCCGCCCGCGCTCGACATCCGCTCGCGCTGCACACGCAGCATCATCACCGCATCCGGCCGATCGGCGACCGCGTCGTCCAGGTGGTAGGAGGTGGTCGCCGGCCACGACTCGACACCGACCGGCAGGAGGGTGGGTGGCGCGACGAGCGTCACGCGCGCGCCGAGGGTGGTCAGCAGCTCGACGTTCGACCTGGCCACCCGGCTGTGCAGCACGTCGCCGACGATCGTCACGTGCAGCCCGGCGAGGTCGCCCGCGCCGCCCGCGAGGTGTCGGCGGATGGTGAAGGCGTCGAGCAGCGACTGCGTCGGGTGCTGGTGCGTGCCGTCGCCGGCGTTGATCACCGGGCAGTCGATCCAGCCGGCGTGGGCCAGCCGGTGCGGCGCCCCCGAGGACTGGTGCCGGACGACGACCGCGTCGGCGCCCATCGCCTGCAGCGTCTGCGCGGTGTCCTTGAGGCTCTCGCCCTTGGACACGCTCGAGCCCTTGGCCGAGAAGTTCAGCACGTCGGCGGACAGGCGCTTGGCGGCTGTCTCGAAGGAGATGCGCGTGCGGGTGGAGTCCTCGAAGAAGAGGTTCACCACGGTGCGGCCGCGCAGGGTCGGCAGCTTCTTGATCTCCCGCGCCTGGGTCGCGGCCATCTGGGCCGCGGTGTCCAGGACGAGGACGGCCTCGTCGTGCGACAGGTCCTTGGCGGACAGCAGGTGCCTCATCGCCCCGCCCCCGTCGGTCCCTCGATGAGCACGCCGTCGCGCCCGTCGGTCTCGGCCAGCAGCACGCGCACGCGCTCCGTGCTCGCCGTCGGCAGGTTCTTGCCGACGAAGTCGGCCCGGATCGGCAGCTCGCGGTGCCCCCGGTCGACGAGCACGGCCAGCTGGACCGCGCGCGGTCGGCCGAGGTCGTTCAGGGCGTCGAGCGCGGCCCGGATCGTCCGGCCGGAGTAGAGCACGTCGTCGACGAGGACGACGACCTTGCCGTCGATCCCGTCCGGCGGCACGTGCGTCGCGCCGATCGTCCTCGTCGGGTGGTGCGCGAGGTCGTCGCGGTACATCGTCACGTCGAGGCTGCCGGTGATCTGCTCCGCCTCGACCCCGGGCTCGACCGCCGCGAGGTTCGCGGCGAGCCGGTTCGCCAGCGGCAGTCCCCTCGTCGGGATGCCGAGCACGACGAGCCCGTCGGCGCCCCTGTTGCGCTCGAGGATCTCGTGGGCGATGCGGACGAGGGCCCGGCCGATGTCCGCCGGGCCGAGCACCTCCGCGGCCTCTCCGCCGGGTGCGCGCATGTCAGGACCCATGGTCCACGACTCCTTCCCCGCCTCTCGGGACGGGCCTTAAAGGTGTCTGCCGACTCCCCGGGGGCCGCGGGAGCCGTGCACACCCTACCGTCTCCGCTCCCCCGCGCACCGACTCCGGTGAGGCGTGGACCGCGATCCACGGTCCGGAGCGCACCGAGGTCGGCGGCTCAGGCGAGCAGCGTCGGCTTCAGCTCGACAATCCTCGCCAGGAGGCCGTTGACGAACGACGGGCTCTCGTCCGTGGAGAGCTCCTCCGCCAGCGCGACGGCCTCCGCCACCGCGACGGCGTCCGGCACCTCGTCGTTGTAGAGGATCTCCCACGCCCCCACGCGCAGCAGCGAGCGGTCGACGGCCGGCATGCGCGCCACCGTCCAGCCGTGCGAGTGCGTTGCGAGCACCTCGTCGATGCGCTCCAGGTGAGCGACGACCCCCTCGACGAGGTCGACGGAGTACTGCGGCACCGGCGCCTGCGTGCCGGGCTCGGCGATCCGGCGGGCGAGGACGGTCAACGGGTCGAGGCCGCGCTGGTCGGCCTCGAACAGCACGTCGAGGGCCCGCTTGCGGGCCTTGGTGCGGGCGGCCACCTAGTCGTTCACGCGGCCCAGGTAGCTGCCGTCGCGGGTGTCGACCTTGACCTTGGTGCCCGTCTCGAGGAACAGCGGCACCTGGATCTCGTAGCCGGTCTCGAGCGTGGCGGGCTTGGTGCCGGCCGACGAGCGGTCGCCCTGCAGGCCCGGCTCGGTGTAGGTGATCTCGAGGACCACGGAGGTCGGCAGCTCGATGTACAGCGGCACGCCGTCGTTCGTCGCGATGATCGCGTTCTGGTTCTCCAGGAGGAAGTGCGCGGCGTCACCGACGACGTCCTGCGAGATGTGCTCCTGGTCGTACGTGACGATGTCCATGAAGACGAAGTTGTCGCCGTCCTTGTACAGGTACTGCATCTCGCGCTTGTCGACGTTCGCCGTCTCGACCTTGACGCCGGCGTTGAAGGTGCGGTCGACGACCTTGCCGCTCAGCACGTTCTTCAGCGTGGTCCGGACGAACGCCGGGCCCTTGCCGGGCTTGACGTGCTGGAACTGCACGACGGTCCACAGCTGGCCGTCGATGCGCAGCACGAGGCCGTTCTTGAGGTCGTTCGTGGTCGCCACTAGTCGTCTTCCTGTCGAGGAGGGGTGCTCGAAGCGGTCGCCGCTGCGTCGTCGTCCGCCGTTGTGGGCTCGTCGTCCGGCCGCCGCGGCCCGCAGGCCGTCGGACATCCTACCGTGCGCGCTACTGGCCGACCCGCCCGTCGATGCACTCCCGCAGCAGGTCGGCGTGGCCGAGGTGGCGTGCGTACTCCTCGACGAGGTGCTCCAGCACGTCGCGGACGGTCACGGGCTCGCCACGGTTGTCGACGGTGCGACCCATGTCCGCGTCGGTGAGCGTGTCGAGCCAGGTGTCCGCGTCGTCGACCTCCGCCTGCCACGTCGCCCACGCCTCCGCCACGACGCCCGGGTCCGGGACCGCGCCGTCGAAGTCCTGGTCGCGGTTGTCCGGGGTGACGTAGAGCGCCGGGACGTCCACCTGGCCCTGGAGCACCCGACGGAACCAGGTGCGCTCGACGTACGCCAGGTGCCGGACGAGCCCGAGCAGCGACAGCGTGGACGGCGGCACCGAGCGGCGAGCCATCTGGTCGGCGTCGAGCCCGTCACACTTCATCACCAGCGTCATGCGGTACTGCCGCAGGTAGGTCCGGTGGGTGGCGAGCTCGCCGGCGGGCGTCCGCAGCGCCTCGCGCGGGTCCTCCGCCGGGTCGACCCACATGTCGGGGTACACGGTCGCCTTGGTCCATCGCTCGGGCATGGGTCGACACAACGGCATGGCTGTGCGGGGCGCAACCTGGATTCGCTCGGCCGATCGACGCTGCCCGACCGCTCGGCCGCCTGGGGAGCGCCGGCTCCTCGGGCCGGCGCGATCACCGTTCAGCGGGTCAGGAGCCAGCGTCCGACGAAGCCGACCCCGGCGGCCCAGGTCAGCGACGCGAGGCTGCCGACCACGAACCGCTCGGACGCCGCCGGGTACTCGCGCAGCTCCGGGTACCTGCCGAGACCCTTGACCGCCACCACGACCGCGACCGCCGTCGGCTCGCCCAGCAGCAGTGCACCGGTGGTGGCGAGGCGCTCCAGCAGGCCGATCCACGTCCCACCGCGCAGCACCGCCAGAGCGCGGGGTCCCTCGGGGCCGTCCGACGCCGGAGTCGCGGCGGGCTCCGTCGTGTCGGCCGGTTCGCCGTCGGCCTCGGTCGAGGCGCCCGCGCCACGTTCGCCCGCCCGGGCAGGGCTGGTGGTGTCGGGCGGCGCGGTGGGGCTCGTCGCGCGGCCACCCCCGGGCGGCGCGGCGGTCGGGCTCGTCGTGGCCGTGACCGCGCCGGGGGCCCGTGGCACGGCCGCATCGACAGAGCCGCCGCCGACGGAACCCGGGTGCGTCCCGCCACGGGACGCGAGGGCGTTCGCCGGGCTCGTCGCCCTCCCGGCGTCGGACGAGCGCGACGCGAGGTGCAGGACGAGCCGGGTGGTCAGCCAGCCTCCGCCCGTGGAGAGGGCGAGGGTCAGGACGACGACGAGGGCGCCGAGCCACGGGTTCACCCTCGCGAGGGTGCCGGGGGCCGCCGCGACCGTCAACGGACGCGCCGCGGGACGTGCTCTGCCGGTCAGCCCGCCGCCGCGACGAGGAGCCGGGCGGCCGCCGGACGCGCGGCCACCTCCTCGGCCCAGAGCGCGGTCCGCAGCCGCTGGCTCACGGCCTGGACGCTGACGCCGAGCCGGCGCGCGATGGCGGACTGCGCTTCGCCGGCCACGGCCAGGTCCACGACCTCCCATCCCGCCGGGCTGCGCCGGGCGGCCACGGCCCCGACGAGCGTGAGGACGGCCTCGGCGTCGGCGGCGGCGTCGGCGTCAGCCCCCCGGACCGCCACCGGGACGGATCGGTGCCGGCTCTTCGCCGAGTCCACGGCCTCGCGTGCCAGGACGAAGGCCTCCCCCGATGCCTCCCGGGATGACGTGGGCAGAGGCTCGTCGACGGCGCCGGCGCCGATGCCGACGCTCCACCCGCCGTCGCGCAGCAGGTGCAGCGTCAGGTCGACCACACCGCGCGCGTCGTCGAGAACCGCCTGGACCTCGTCGCCGACCGTCCGCTCGGCGGGGCGGACGATGCCCGCCACGTCGGGCAGCCCGGCGAGGAGCTCGGCCACGCGTTCGCCGACCACCCTGCTCCCCCGCTGATCGGCCGTGATGACCCACATGACTTAAGTCTGATGCCTTGATTTCCCAAAATCAAGGCTGAGTGCTTGAACTGTGTGCCACTCCGGTGCAGCGGGGACCGTGCTGAGCGGTCCCGGGCTCACCGGAGTCGCGCTTGCAGCGCGGCCAGCGTGCGGCGAATCTCGGCAAGCACGTCTTCGGGGCGCGCCACGAGGTCCAGCCACGTGTAACGCAGGACCGTGCACCCGGTGGCCACCAGCATGTTCTGACGCGCGAGGTCCGCCTGGAAGCGATCCGGGCCGTGCGCCGCACGCCCGTCCACCTCGATCACGAGGCGTGTCGACGGGAAGTAGACATCCGCCTGGGCGGGGATGCCGAGATGCTCCAGCAGGGAGGCGCCGCCGAGCCAGCCGACGACGCCGCCGCGCCGCAGGATCGCGTGCAGGCGCTCCTCTGCCGGGTTGACGGCGCCCGACCCGAGCCGCTCCGCCGCCGCGACCCGGGCGCGGTTGCCCCACCGCCGGCGGTGCTCATGGACCCACGACGTCAGGTCACCGGCGGTGAGGATGCGTCGCGACGAGACCCAGGCGAGGAGCTCGAGACGGGCCGTCTCCGGGAGTCTCCCCAGGAGGTCGAGCGCCGTGCGCCGCGCGGTCGTCACGGGGATCCCGAGGACGTGCGTCGTGTCGGAGTCCTCCAGCGGGAACCGATGCGGGACGAGGGGCCCGCGGGGTCGCCGACCGGGCGCGACGACGACATGGATGCGCCCGTCGCTCCGGACGGGAATCCGGTGCAGCCGCGCCGCGCTGCCGAGCACCATGACGGCGTCCGGCCAGGTCAGAAGGGCGGCATGCGCCTCCATGACCTCGTCGGGAACCCGCGCGCAGTGCCGCAGCGCGACGCCCGCCACGGGGACCCAGACACCCGAGTGCACCCGCCAGGCGACCTCGGACTTCGTCATGCCGGCGTCGAGGGCCTGTCGCCGGGTGAACGCGCCCGCCTGGCGACCGGCGAGGGGTGGCACCCACGACGACCCATGCATGGCGCCAGGCTCACGCACACCCGGCCGCCCGCCCCCTCAACGCCGTGCGGCTGGGTCCCGCGCCCGCTCCGTCCGTGGCTGTGGGCGCCTCGGTGCTTCCGACCCCGGAGAGGTACCTCCACGCACCAACCCCGGAGAGGTGCCTCGACACACCAGACCCCGGTGGGCCGGGGACCGTGGATCGCGGTCCGGAGCGCACCGGAGTCGGAGAACTGGGCCCCCTCGGCACCCCGACTCCCAGGGGCCTCGGCGCCCGACGTCGGGGTGCGCCCTTCGGCGCCCCGACTCCGATGGGCCTGGGACCGTGGATCACGGTCCGGAGTGCACCGGAGTCGGCGAACCGCGGCGCCGCCGCCTGTCCCGCTACGAGCGGGCGGCGACGGCTCGCAGCGCCAGCTCGTAGGACTGGAAGCCGAAGCCGGCGACCGTGCCGGTCGCGACGGGCCCGATCACCGAGACGTGCCGGAACGCCTCGCGCGCGAGCGGGTTGGACAGGTGCACCTCGACGAGCACCAGCCCACCCTCCGTGACCTGGGCGGCCGCATCCCGCAGCGCGTACGAGTAGTGGGTGAACGCGGCGGGGTTGAGCACGACGTGCGAGCGCGTGTCGACCGCCTCGTGCAACCAGCCGACGAGCTCGGCCTCGTCGTCGGTCTGCCGGACCTCCACCTCGAGGCCGAGCTCCGCACCCCAGCCGGCGGCCGCCGCCGTCAGGTCGGCCAGCGTCGCCGAGCCGTAGACCTCCGGCTCGCGCACGCCGAGCCGGCCGAGGTTGGGTCCGTTGAGGACGAGGACGCGTGTCACGCCGCAAGGCTAGGGGACGACGAGCGAGTCCGGCCGGATCGATCGAGTCGAGGCTGCCGCGCGCCGATACCTCCATCGGTGGATCGATCCGTCCCGGGGGGTGAGATGTCGCAGGCCGAGGAGCCCGGCTCGTGGGGGGCCGCCCAGTGGCAGCCGGAGGCGGACGTGCCCCCGATGCCCGTGCAGCGCCAGCCGTCGGACCCCCTCGTGCCGGGGTGGGGCGTCGTCGAACCGGGGCCGGGGGCGGTGCCCGCGCTGCCCAGCCCGCCCGCACCCGCGGGCGTTCCCCGCCGACGTCCCGATGGGACGATGGTCTGGGTCGTCGTCGCCGCGATCGTCGTCGGCGGCCTGGTGTTCGTCGCGGTCGTCGTCGGCGGCCGCCTCGTCGCGCGTTCCACGCAGCGCGAGCTCGACGCCGTGACGACCGCCCGGGTCAGCTCCCAGCTGATGGCCGCCGCGGACGCGATCCAGGTGTTCCGGGCGCAGACGGGCACGTACCCGACCGACCTGGCGTCGCTCGGCGACCTCGGGTTCCGCCCGTCCGCCGAGGTCACCGTGCAGCTGATCCCCGTCGCCTCCGGCTACTGCCTCGCCGGAGCGCCCGCCGGGAAGGCGCCGACGGCGTGGTACTCCGACAGTGGTGGCCTGACGACGTCCCCGTGCGGCTGAGGCCCGGCTACAGGTCGATGCGCGACGCGGAGCCCGTCCGCGGCTCCGCCGCGACCTCGGCGTAGGCGGCCGCCAGAAGGGCTGGATCCGGCCCTTCCAGCCGGGCCGGCTTGCCCAGCCCCTCGAGCACGACGAACCGCAGCAGCGAGCCGCGGGTCTTCTTGTCCCGCTGCATCGCGGTCAGCAGCTGCTCCCACCGGTCGCCGCGGTAGCTGACGGGCAGGCCGAGCGCGGAGAGCACCGTGCGGTGCCGGTCCACGACCTCGTCGGACAGCCGCCCCGCCAGCCGCGCCAGCTCGGCGACGTACACCATGCCCACCGAGACCGCCGCCCCGTGCCGCCACCGGTACCGCTCGACCCGTTCCACCGCGTGCCCGAACGTGTGCCCGTAGTTGAGGAACTCCCGGGGCCCCGCCTCGCGCAGGTCCGCGGCCACGACGCGCGCCTTCCAGGCGACGGCCCGCTCGACGAGCTCCAGCAGCACGTCGGACGACGAGGCCGCGACCGGATCGGTGAGCACCGGCACGTTCGCCTCGACGAGGTCGAGGATCACCGGGTCCTCGACGAACCCTGCCTTGACCACCTCGGCCAGCCCGGCGACGAAGTCGAACCGCTCCATGGACTCGAGGGCCGCCAGGTCGCACACCACTCCGGCCGGGGAGTGGAAGGCACCGACGAGGTTCTTCCCCTCCGCGGTGTTGATCGCGGTCTTCCCACCGACCGCGGCGTCGACCATCGCGAGCAGCGTCGTCGGCACCTGGATCACCTGGACCCCGCGCAACCAGGTCGCCGCTACGAAGCCGGCAAGGTCGGTCGTCGCGCCGCCCCCGAGCCCGACGACCGCGTCCGACCGCGTGAAGCCGGCCTGGCCCAGCACGCCCCAGCAGAACGCCGCCACCTCAGCCGTCTTGGCGTCCTCGGCGTCCGGCACCTCGGCCCCGAAGGCCTCGTACCCGTGCGCGCGGAGGTCCTCGAGCACGGTGTCCGCGGACGTGGCCAGGGCGGCCGGGTGCACGACGAGCACGCGCTGGACCGCGGCGCCGAGCATCGCCGGGATGGTGCCGAGCAGGTGGTGGCCGACGACGACGTCGTACGGCTGGTCGCCGCCGACACGGATGGTCCGCGGCTCAGCCATGGCTCGCGCCGTCCTCCGCCTGCTCGCCCGTTCGGGACGATCCCGGGTTCGGCGGCGTGAGCGTCGCCGCGGCCCGACGAGCGGAGAGCTCAGCCTCGATCCGTTCCGCGACGGCACCGGGCAGCAGGTCGTCCGTCACGACGACCAGGTTGGCGACGGCCTCGTAGACCGGCCGGCGCTCGCTCATGAGCGCCTGCCATCGGGCGCGGGGGTTGCCCAGCAGGAGCGGGCGCGACTGGTTGAGCCCGACCCGCGGCGCCGCGTGCGCGAGCGACACGTCGAGGAACACCACCACGCCGCCGCGTGCGCGGTACGCGGCCAGCGCCTCCTGGGTCAGCGGGTCGAGCACCGCGCCACCGCCCAGGGCGAGGACGCCGTCGTGCTCGACGAGCGCCCGGGCCACAGCGGCCCGTTCCAGCGTGCGGAACGCGGGCTCGCCGTCGTCGATGAAGATGTCCGAGATCGGCTTGCCGGCGACGGCCTCCACGTCGGAGTCGGTGTCGCGGACCGCGAGCTGCCAGCGCTCGGCGAGGGCGTGGGCCACGGTCGTCTTCCCGGATCCCGGCGGCCCGACGAGGACGATGCGAGGCCCGTCCGCGGGCACAGGGGTGGTCACCGGGTCAGCGTAGTTGGGGCCGTGGACGGCACGGCGCCGTTGACCGTCGGAGGGCGCCGTGCGTCCGCCTTACGAGTCCGCGCCCACCGCCGGTCGGAGGAGGCTCCGCCGTGCGCGCCGCGGATAGCCGGCGCCTGCCAGTGACGCCAGAGCGGCGACGAGAAGCACCGAGCCCGCCGCCCAGGTGGCATCGGGCGGTAGCAGGTACGGGGCGAGGACCATGATCGGCGACAGCAGGGTCAGCGGGGCCCGCCAGCGGACGACGACCGGGTGCCGACTCGTCCACGCCCAGGTGGCGAGCACCGCGACGAGGGGGCCCGAGTAGTAGGTGAGGCGCAGAGGGTCGAGCAGCAGGCGCACGGCGACGGCGACCGCCACGGGGGTCAGCGGCGAGCGAGGCCTCCGCCAGGCCGCGACGCAACCGGCCAGGCCGGCCAGACCGCCCTGAAGGATGCGGAGGCCCCAGTCCGACAACCCCCACGAGGCGCCGACGCGGCCGAGGAGGGAGCGCTGGTCGATCCCCCAGCGGAAGTCGTACGTGTGCACGGTTCCCCACAGGAGGAACGGACCGTAGAGGGCAGCGACGACGAGCAGGGCCACGCCCGCCGCTACGAGGACGTCGCGCCAGCGCCGGCGGAGGAGGACGACCCCGCCCCCGAACGCCGCCCACTGCTTGAGGCCGCCACCGAGGCCGAGCGCGAGCCCGGCCAGCGCCGGACGGCCCTCCGTGACCCACAGCGCGGCGTGGGCCAGGAGCAGGCCCACCAGGATCTCCTCGGGGTGACCGTTGCCGATCGCCTCGGCGACGAACCCACCGATCGCCAGCATCAGCCCGACCGCCCACTGCGGGCCCACCTCAGGAAGCCCCTCCCGGCGGGCGCACCGACGGACGAGCGCCAGCGCGCACCACAGGAGCAGGGCCGCCTGAGCGGCGGCGAGCACGGTGCGTGTGAGCAACGGCGAGCCGCCGAGGTTCAGCACCCAGGCCAGTGCACCGACGGTCGCGAGGTACAGGGGCCCGATCTGGAGGGTCCCGTCGGAGAACACCTGAAGGAAGCCGTGGCCCATCATCCCCGTGCCCGCCTCGCGGAACAGGCCGGCATCGCCCCCGGGGACGACGGCCGCGAAGCCTGCGGCCGTGACGGCGGCGAGAGACAGCGTCACGGCACCTGGCCGCTGCCACACCTGCCGCAGGAGCGCCTCGACGCGTGGCCTCGAGACGGCCAGCGCGTCGAGCTCACGATGCGTCCAGCGGACCAACCGCCCGGTCTCGCCGGGTGCCGTGGAGATGGTCATGGCACGCGCATCTCGTCGCGAACGACCGGCGCGGAGGCGGTTGCCGGGCCGCCGGGCTTCGGCCCGGAGATTCGGGGCTGCCGTTCGGCGAGCACGCACACGACGAGCACAGCCACGCAGACCACGGTCCCGGCGTTCCACCAGGCCCCGGTGGGCAGCACGGGCTGCAGGGTCAGCACGGGCAGAGCGAGGGTCGCCACGACACGCACGCGCCGCACGAGGGGCGTCGGCGTGGTCCAGAGCCAGACCACCAGAACGGCGCCGAGCGCGGTCCAGTAGTACGACAGCCGGATCGGGTCGACGAGCAGCCTCGCAGCGAGCGACACGACCGCCGGCGCCAGGACGGAACCGTGACGCCGAAGCGCGAGCAGCGCCCCGGCACCGCCCGCCACCGCGGCCTGCAGGAGGCGAAAGCCCCACCCGATGGTCACTGCGGACGGAGCGAGCGACTGGTACCAGCTGCCTGTCGGCAGGATCCAGGAGAGGTCGAACGTCGCCACGCTCCCCCAGAGCACGAAGGGGCCGTACATCAGGGCGAGGATGACGGCGAGAGCGCCGAGGGCGCCGGCCGTCGCCCGCGCGCGACGCCCGTGAAAGAGGACCCCGGCGCAGATCGGGGTCCAGGTCTTGACCCCGGCGCCCAGCCCGAGGAGCACGGCGGCGAGGCCTCGGCGCCCCCGTCCGACCTCGACGGCGGCCAAGGCCACCAAGAGACCGAGCAGCAGCTCCTCGGGGTGGTCCGCGAACATCGCCTGGTTGAGGAGCCCGCCGAGGACGACGACCGTGCCGACGATCCACTGCGTCCGCCGGACGGGCGCGAAGCCAAGCGCAGCGGCACGTCCTGCGACCGTCAACGCCAGCGCGCCGATCAGCAGGCTCTGCAGCGCCGCGGACGACGTCCCGATCGCGCCTTCGGGTAGTCCCACGAGGGTGCCTACCCGCTCCCACGCCCCGAGGGCGGCGAGGTACACGGGTCCGACCTGGATCCAGCTGTTCCCGAAGGTGTCGAGCACCCCGTGCCCGAACATCGCCGCTCCCGCGGCACGAAATCGGACCTGGTCCCCGTCCTGCCGCATGAAGCCGGCGATCCCGCCGACGACGACCGCCAAAGGCAGCAGCGCGGCCGCGGGGTGCCTCCAGATCCACCACAGGGCGCGGTACAGCAGCGGACGAGCCGTCGCGAGGTGCGCGGTCTCCCGCGCGACCCAGGTCTCGAGCGGTCTGCCCGGCGCAGCGTCGGTGGCGATCGGCACGACGGCAGTCCCCCTGAGATCACGTGGTGGCGCTGTGTCTATCGGCACGGGAGCTCGACGGGTTGACCGTACGACGTTCAGTGCACGAGAACCCGGCGCCGGTGCGGGCGGGCGTCGACCGACGCCGCCGGCATCCGCCGGCACGCGGCAGGCGTGCGGCAATCGGCGCGTCAAGTGCGGTCGATCGGCCGCGGATGGTTCCGTAAGCGCCGTGATGGAGTGGGTCGTTGCGCCGCTGGCGGTGGTCCTCGCCTTCTGGCTGCCCGGGGTCCTGGTGCTGCGGGTGGGCGGCGTGCGGCTCCACGCGGTCGACGTCGCCGCCGTCGCCCCGGCGATCACCGTCGGCATCTGCGGCACCACGGCCGAGATCGCGCGTCTCCTTGGCCTGAGGTGGGGGGCGCCCGTGGCCCTCGGGGGCACCGCGCTGGCCGCCGTCGTCGCGCTCTTGGTCCGGGTACATGCCACTCGCACGGCCCCGGCCCTGCCCCGGTTGTCCTGGGACCGCAGGCCGCTGCTGGCAGCGGTGGCGGTGGCCGCCGGTCTCCAGCTGGTCGTGGTGGCCCATGGCATGGGCGATCCGCGGCGTCTCCTGGTGGCCAACGACGCGGGCGTCCACATGACGTGGCTCCGCGGCGTCCTCGAGTCCGGTCAGGCGTCGGCGTTCACACTCACGGGCGCAGACCAGCTCGACGGGGTGGCTCGCTCGGTCTATCCGTCCGGATGGCACGCTGTCGCCGCTCTTGCGGCGCCGAGCGGGGGCGTCGCCGCGACGTTCACGTGGGCCTGGTTGCTGCCGTCGATCATCACGTGGACGTGCGGCGTCGTGGCTCTGACCCGCGCCGCCTTCCCGAACAGGCCGGCGATCCTGCCCTGGGCCGCGCTCGTGTCCGGTCCCGGGGTCGCACTTCCGCTCACGCTGACGCTCACGCCGGAGGGCATGGTCCCCAACTCGGTCGGCACCGCCCTCGTCCCGGGCGTGCTCGCGCTCCTCGTGGCTCGCAAGAGCATCCAGGCGAGCGCGAGCGGCCGCGCGCTACCGGGGCTGCTCGCCCTGGCGGGCCTCACCCTTGTCCATCCCAACGCAGCGCTGGCTCTCGGACTGCTTGCGGCGGGTTGGTGGGCACCGGCAGCGGTCCGGGGCGTGCGGTCGCTCTGGGCGGCGCGCAGTCGGCGGAGGCTCGTCATGGCGGCGGCTGGGGTGGCCATCATCGCGATAGGTGTCGGTTCGACCGTCCTGCTGCGCAATCCAGAGGTCCACGGCATCCTGACGACCCACGACGAGGGCGCCCTCCCGGTGGTCAGCGCCGTCAGCGGCCTCGTCACGCTGGATCCCACCCTCCTCACGGATGGTTCGGGCGCACTGGTCTTCATCCTGAGCGTCGTCGGGGCGGCGGCGGTGTGGCGTCGTCGGGGACGTCCGATGGCCATCGGCGCGCTCGTGATGGCGGGCTTCTTCCTGGCCGCCTCGTCGTCCCTCCCGCTGCTGTCATGGCTGGACGCGCCCTGGTACGACGAGTCCCGTCGCTACGCCCCGGTCATCGTCGCCGGCGCGCTCCCCTTGGCCGTCTACGGCTCGCACGCGAGCTTCCGCCTGCTGGCCGCACGATCGCGCCCGAAGGTGCGCTGGCTGATGCGCGTGATGGCTCCCGTGCTCGTCCTCCTGACCGTGGCGATCCCGGGATCACTCGACCTCTCGCGGCTCGTCGTGAAGTCCTACGACGGTGGCCTGACGGGGCCACCGATCACCAACGGCCCGGAGCTGGCGCTACTCGCGCGCCTGCCGCACGAGCTGTCGGGCGGAGCGGTCTTGAGCGGGCCGTTCTCGGGCGGCAGCTACCTGTATGCACTGAGCGGCTACCCGACGGTCCCCAGGGACTGGGGAACGCTCCCCACGCCGGAGCTGAGGGACGCGGTGACACGACTGCGTGGCCTCGGCTCGGACCCGCAGCTGTGCGCCGACCTCGCAGCCCTCGGCATCCGCTACCTCTATATCGACCCTTCGCCATGGCAGCCCTGGAAGTCGCTCCCTCTGGACGCACAGCTTGCGAAGGCTCCGGCCACCGGCGTGAGATTCGTCGACCGCGCCGGCCCTGTCGCCGTTTACGAGGTCACCGCGTGCGGCTGATCGACCGCCGCGGTCGGGTGGCCGACCCGGATCAGCGCAGCAGGTCGGGGATCGCCGACTGGTAGGCCGCCAGGTTGCGGCGCACCTCGGCGAGGGAGTCACCGCCGGTCTTCTCGAGGAGCGCATCCGCCAGCACGAGCGCCACCATCGCCTCGGCGACGACGGCGGCCGGCGGCACCGCGCAGACGTCCGATCGCTGGTGCTGCGCCTTGGCGCTCTCCCCCGTGGCGACGTCCACCGTGTCGAGCGCCCGCGGCACCGTCGAGATCGGCTTCATCGCGGCGCGCACCCGGATCACCTCGCCGTTGGACATGCCGCCCTCGAGGCCGCCGGCGCGGTTCGTGCGCCGGTGCAGGGCGCCGTCCGAGCCGCGCTCGATCTCGTCGTGGGCCGCTGATCCCCGGCGCGTCGCGGTGGTGAACCCGTCCCCGATCTCGACGCCCTTGATCGCCTGGATCGACATGACCGCCGCCGCCAGGCGGGCATCGAGCTTGCGGTCGTCGGCGACGTAGGTGCCGAGGCCGGACGGGACGCCGTAGGCCAGCACCTCGACGACACCCCCGAGGGTGTCGCCGTCCTTCCGGGCACCGTCGATCTCCTCGACCATCGCCGCCGAGGCCGCCGCGTCGAAGCAGCGCACGGGGTCGGCGTCGAGCGCCGCGACGTCGTCGGCGGTGGGCGACGCCGCCTCGGCGGCGGCCGCGACGGACCCGATGCGCACGAC
This sequence comes from Cellulomonas sp. 73-92, assembly GCF_001898175.1. Taxonomy (GTDB): domain Bacteria; phylum Actinomycetota; class Actinomycetes; order Actinomycetales; family Cellulomonadaceae; genus Cellulomonas. The sequence continues at coordinate 206,418 of NZ_MKTH01000014.1, read as the reverse complement.
GTGGGAGACGAGCCGGATCCCGGCCGCCTGCTCGAGGAGCGCGGCGGCGACCGTGCCGAGGGCGACGCGGGTGGCCGTCTCCCGCGCCGACGCCCGCTCGAGGACGGGCCGCGCGTCGTCGAAGCCGAACTTCCGCATCCCGACGAGGTCCGCATGCCCGGGCCGCGGTCGGGTCAGGGGTGCGTTGCGCGCGCGGTTGAGCAGCTCGGGGTCGTCCACGGGGTCGGCGGCCATGACGTCGACCCACTTGGGCCACTCGCTGTTGGCGATCTCGATCGCGACCGGGCCTCCCTGCGTGAGCCCGTGCCGGACGCCGCCCAGCAGTCGCACCTCGTCCTGCTCGAAGGCCTGGCGCGCCCCGCGGCCATAGCCCAGCCGACGACGAGCCAGCGCCGCCGCGACGTCGGCCGTCGTGATCGCGACACCCGCCGGGACCCCCTCGACGACGCCCACCAGGGCAGGGCCGTGGGACTCCCCGGAGGTCAGCCAGCGCAGCATGGCGGCATCCTGCCATGGCGCGTGGGACGACGAGGCGGACGGCCCCGGAGTGGGACCGCCCGCCTCGTCGTTCCTTGAGCTACTTCCCGGCGACCGGGACCAGCGGGTTCTTGCCGGGCGCCGGAGCCGGCAGCACCGGCGCGGTCGGGCTCGGGGCGGGTGTTGCTGCCGTCGGGTCCGGCAGCACGTAGAGGAACCCGGTCACGACCAGCTCCTGGTCTCCCACGTGCGTCGCCGGCTTGCCGCCCGAGGCGGCGGCGTCCTTCTGCGAGGTGCCGGTGAAGCCCGAGACCAGCATGACGCGCGGGATCCCGGTCTGGAGGTCGTTGAGGAAGGCGAGGGTGTTGTCGTAGGTGCCGACCACCGTGATCGACACGGGGATGGCCGCCATGCCCGCGGGCACGCCCGAGGCGGCCGCCGCCGAGGCCGCGGTGCTGGCCGGGGTGGCCGGGTCGGCGGTAGCGGACGCGCTGGGAGACGCGCTGGCGGTCGGGCTGGGCGTGGGCGTGGCTGCAGGGGCCGCGGCTCGCGTCACCACGACCGCTTGCGGGGTGCTCGGGGCGAAGCTCGTCACCACCACCGTGTGGGCGGTGGCGATCTGCTGCACCTGGCGCACGTAGTCGGAGAGCTGCGCGGTCGTCGGAACCTGGATCCTCAGTGCCTCGAGCTGCTGCTTGTACTGCGGCAGCTTCTGGAAGTCCGCGGCGAGCTGCGTGACCTTCGTCTGGAGGGTCTGGTTGCTGCGGTTCACATCATCGGTCTGGGCTCGAAGAGCCGCCGCGTCCGACAGCGTCGGATGAACGGCACCGAACCAGGTGGCGGCCCCGATGACGGCAGCGGCGAAGAGCGTCCCGCCGATCCAGGTTCCCTTCTTGGCGGCCATCAGCCCTTACCCCCCGTGCTGCTCTTGTCGAAGCGGTGGGCGAAGGCGGACTGCCGCACCTGCACCGTGACGGCGATGTTGTAGAAGGAATCGGCGGGGGTGTCACCCTGGACCGCGGCGGTGGTCAGCCACGCGTCGCCGAGGCCCGGGATGGCGTCCAGCGCGTCGATCCACGCTGCCGTGTCCGGCAGCGTCTTCGACCGGGCCGTGAACTGGATCTGCCCGACGGACGCCGCCTGGAGCGGAGACGAGGCGGCCGGTGCGGCCGTCGTCGGCGACGCCTCGGTGACCTGCAGCGAGTCGAAGCTGACGCCCGTGGGCAGCACCGCGGCGATCGCCTGGTAGTACGGCGACCACAGAACTTCCGTCGACATCCCCAGCGCGCGCGCCTTCGTGGTGCTGTCGAGCAGACCGAGCACCTGCGGCACCTCCGCGTACTTCTTCTCCTCGGCCTTGAGCTGCGTCGTCTTGTCCTGCGCCTTCGTCAACCCGTCCGCGGCGTTGCTCTTGTCGTTCCGCGCGAACACCCAGGACGCTGCGCAGAGGAGCACGACGAGCACCAGCGCCATGACGAGCAGGCGCTTGAGGGTCTTGAGACCGCGTGCGGCGCGGACCTCGGGCGGCAGGAGGTTGACCTGCGGCTGCCCCTGGACGAATCCCGATGCGCCGCGCGTGCGCGGCCGCTCCGACACCGTGGTCATGCTGCCACCCCGTACGCGAGCCCGATCGAGAGTGCAAGCAACGACTCCCGGCCCGGTGGGACGTCGCGCGCGGCGGACTTGCCCTGCCGCAACGTGGCGATCGGGTTGCCGAGGGTCGCCGGCAGGCGCGTCGCGCTCGACATGTACTGGCCGAGCCCCGGCAGATGGGCACCACCGCCGGTGAGGACCAGCACGTCGATCGTCGCGCCAGGAGAGTTGCTCTGGTAGTAGACGAAGGTGTTGCGCACGCTCTCGACGAGTGTGCGGACGACGGCCCCGATCGCCTCTGCCGCTGGCTGGCGATCCGGCGGGACGCTGAACCCGACGCCGATCTCGCGCTTGAGGTTCTCCGCCTCCGGCACGGCGACGTTGAGGGCGCTGGCCACGGCAGCCGTCACGTGCTGGCCGCCGCTCGGCAGCGACCGGACGAGCCGCGGTACGCCGCCGGCGGCGATGACGACCGTGGTGATCGTCGCACCGACGTCGACGAACGCCGTCGTCGGCTCCGCGAACTCCCCGCGCGCCAGCGCACGCAGGAGAGCGAACCCGTTGAGGTCCACCATGACGGGGCGCAGCCCGGCGCCTTCGACCGCCAGGACGTTGGACGTCACCGTGTCACGCTGCGCCGCGACGAGCATGCCGCGCACCATCCGACCTTGGGGCCCGTCGACCTCGCCGATCGGGTAGTAGTCGAGGAGCGCCTCGTCGGCGGACATCGGCAGCATGTCCCCCACCTGGAACGGCAGGGACGACTTCAGCTGTGCCAGTGGCATCGCCGGCAGGTCGAGGTCGCGGACGAGCACCCGCTGGTTGCCGACGCCGATGATGACGTCCTTGGACTCGAACTTGGCGCGCGACCAGAGCTGCCTCAGGGCCTGCGAGACGGTGGTCGGCTGGACCACCTCGCCGTCGCGGACGGCACCCAGGGGCAGCGCGACCTCACCGACCCGGACGAGGGTGGGGGCGGACTTGCCCGACCGGGCGCCGCCGCCGAACTCGAGCTCGGCGGCGCGCACCGCCGAGGACCCGATGTCGAGCCCGATCACGCGTGAGCTGGCCACGCCGGATCCTTTCCTCCGATGGGATGTCCTTCCGACCTATCGGTGTCCGAAAGGATCGACTTGAGCAGTTCCGGGGGTGCAGGGGCCCGCTGACGGGGCCTTCGCCCGCCTCACAGGAGGCCGAGGTACCAGTGGCCGATCAGCTCTCCCGCGGCGATCCCCACCCACGTGCCGAGGATCATCCACGGACCGAACGGCACGCCGCTCTTGCGGCCGGCGCGGCGGGCCGCGACGAGCCCGAGCGCGAAGAGGCCGCCGAGGAAGAACGGGGCGAAGAAGCCGACGGCGACCGGCCACCAGCCGAACCAGCCGAGGTACAGACCCAGCACGCCGGCGAGCTTCACGTCACCGAAGCCCATCCCAGCCGGGTAGATGAGCGCCATGAGGAGGTACGCCGCGAGCAGCACGACCGACCCGATGACGGCACGCAGCAGCGAGCCCCAGTGGGACGCGCCGCCAGGGTTCCACGACGCCAGCGTGAGGAGCGCGGCCGCGACGGGGTACGACGGCAGGACGATCGCGTCGGGCAGCCGGTGGACGTCGAGGTCGACCAGCGCCAGGGCGATCCCGATCGCGACCAGGTACAGCAGAGCCGGCAGCACCCAGGACGCCCCGGTCCAGGCCGCTGCCAGGGCGAACAGCACGCCGGTGGCGCCCTCGACGAGGGGATAGCGTCGGGAGATCGGGGCGCCGCAGTCGCGGCATCGCCCCCGCAGCACGAGCCAGGAGACGACGGGCACGTTGTCGTAGGCACGGATCGGGTGTCCGCAGCGCGGGCACGCGCTCGGCGGCGAGACGATCGACTCGCCGCGCGGCACGCGCCACACGACGACGTTGAGGAACGAGCCGATCAGCAGGCCGACAAGAGCGGCGGCCGGGACGACGAACGCCCGGCCGCCGTCGGCGAGGAGCATCTCCACCGGCCGGTCAGGCCCCTTCGCGCTTGTACATGACGTCGACGGAGTAGGACTTCACGGTGTTGCTCGTTGCCGCGATCCCGCCCCAGACCGGCAGCGGGTAGTAGGTCATGTCGAGCTGGTTGTCCACCGAGACCGTCGAGCCGCCGTACACCTGCCCGACGATCGCGGAGAGGTTGGCCTTGCGGATGGGGCACGGCGAGTAGAAGAGGGTGTTGACCGTGTTGTCCACGGTCACCTGGTTGTCCAGGCTGATGCCGTCGCCCTGGCAGCTGTAGGTCCACGAGGCCGGGGTGGTGGCGGCGTAGGGCTGGACGAAGTACAGCAGGTTGGGGTTGCTCGGCGTCCCGGTGCCGGTGACCGAGCTGATGGTCGTCTTGTTCGAGAACGAGATCCCGGCGCGCGACAGGATGAGCAGGTTCTTGTTCAGGGAGATGTCGATCCCTTGGAGCGTCACCTTGTCGCTCGGGCAGTTGACGATGAGCACCGTGTTCGCCGGCAGTGTGGCGGCGTGGTCGTACAGCCACTTGCCGCCGCCGTCGACCTTGCCGTTGAGCGGGCCGGAACCCCCGTAGTTGCCGCACTGGTAGCCGCTCTGCGGCAGGACGACGATGTTGGTGTAGCCGGCGGCCACCCACTGGCTCTGGGCGGTCGAGTCCCAGATGAACTGCGGGAAGCTCACGGTCGGCGGGTCGTCGAGCGTCGAGCCGGGGAAGCACTTGCCCGCGGTGGAGCAGGTGTTGCCCGTGACGGTCCCCTTCGCGCGGGCCTGCTGCCCGACGGACGCCTTGTCCAGGGAGACGTTCCCCCTTGACGACAGCACGCGGCCGGCGACGGACACGCCCGGGTTGGTGAACGAGACGTTGTTCCTCGCCCACGCGTCGACGTACACCGTGCACGTGTTGGTCATGGTGATGGAGCCCTGGGCGTAGATCGAGCCGTGGAACTCCTCGTTGTTCTGGCACTGGAAGTCGGAGTTGGTGTAGATGTCGGCGTCCGGCTTGCCGGATCCCGACTTCAGCACCGTCTTGTTCGACATCGTCAGGCTGGAGTTCGAGAAGATCGCCTTGTCCAGGCCGATGGCGTACGACGGCGTCAGCTTGAGCTCCGAGACGACCGTCCGCTGCGCGGGCAGCTGCCCAGCCAGCTTGCTGGAGACGGCGTTGACGACGATCCTCGCCGTCGTCGCGGGCGTCGTCGCGATGCCGCTGCAGGCGACGTCGGGGCCGGCGATCTCCTGACCGGCCGCGTTGTAGAAGGTCACCGTCGTGGTCAGGGCGAACGTGTCGGCCCCGACCCGCGTCGAGCTCGAGTTCGCCCCGCAGATGGACACGAGGGCAGCAGGCGCCGCCGACTGGATCTGTGCCGTCACGGTGTCGACCTGGGCCTCGGCCGTGGCGACACCGGACGAGCGCTGTCGGTCCTGCCCGGTCTGGCCGGCGGCCGACATCGCCACGGACACGGCGACGACGACGAGGACGGCGGCGAGCATCACCACCGCCATCGCCGCGACGATCGCGATCCCGGAGTCGCGCGTCCCCGTGACCAGACCCAGCCGTCTCCTGAGAGAACCCATCTCCGTGCCTCTCACCCTGGAGGAACCGGCAGGCACTGGCTGCCGGAGTAGCCGTACGTCGTGTTCCGCCCCGAGATCGAGGCGTCGATCGTCACGTTGTGCCCGTTGGCCACGTTCTTCGAGACCAGGTGCACCTTCAGCAGTCGTTCACCGTAGAGGCCGGCATTGCCGACGTCGAGGGTGAAAGGCGATCCCGACAGCAGGAGCCCTCGCGCGTTCACGGCCCAGGCCGTGACCTTCCCCGAGGACTGCCAGTCGCTCGTCCACGACCGCATCTGGAGCTGGTACGTGCCGACCGCCGACGGGTCGGGTACCAGCTGCCACTGGACGCACTTCTCGTCGCCGTTCGACTGCGTGTAGATCCGCATGCAGTCGCCGCTGTTGCCGCCCAGGTCGTGGCACGACGACAGGTAGGTCACCTCGTCGGCCGGGCTGAACAGCACGTTCCCCGAGCGCACCTGCCGGTCGATGATGGCCAGGGCTTGGCGTGCCTCGAACTCGGCGTCGGACGCCGACTGGGCGCCCTTGGTGACGTGCAGCGTGGCGATCAGCGCTCCGGTGATCATCGCCATCGCCATCGCGAACACCATCATCGCGACCAGCATCTCGGCGAGCGAGAGGCCGTCGTCCGGACGCCGCGCGAGCCGGCGTCGCAGCCAGCGGCGCATCATGCCGCGGCCGCCTTGTACGAGACGTTCGCGGTCAGCCCGCCCAGATCGGTGACGACCGCGAACGACGTGAGGAGCGAGCCGTTCACGAGCACGTCCACCTGCACGCTCGCCACCACAGATGCCGAGCCGTCGATCGTGGTCACGCACGCCGCCGCCTTGCAGTCGGTCGCAGGGTTGCCGGTCCGTGCCGTGGGCGTCCGTGAGATCGCCGGGCGCTGCACCGTGACGGTCGAGTCGTGGTAGACGAGCGTGATGGCGGGGCTGTACTGCACCGACGTCGTGGGGATCGTCCATGTCTGCGTGGGCGGCACCAGGCCGCCGGCCACTCCGGCGTAGCCGGAGAGGTCCACCGACGTGTAACCGGTGCCGTTCCAGACCTTCAACGTGCCCGTCCGGGTGAAGATCGGCGCCTTGCTGCCCACGCCCTCCTCGGCCCGGGCGGACTCGGCGAGGTTCGACACGGACCACAGCCCGCCGGTGAATCCCGACGGCGCGGACACGAAGCCGCCGGCGGCGAAGGTGGCCGTGCCCAGCGATCGGGTGGTCGACGCGTGGACGCAGTCGACCGGTGTCCCGGACCCGTCGCACGCGCCGGTGTTGGACGTGCCGAGGACGGCGGCGACGGCCCGGGACGGCTGCACCTGCGCGGAGAACGAGGCCAGGGTCAGGTTGGCGCTCAGCAGCGGCGAGATGTACTGCACGGTCGCCGGGCTGCCGCTCGCGCGCAGGTTCGACGACGCGCAGGGCCGCAGCTGGCCGGACGGTCCCGTCGTCAGGGCGGTGCCGGTCGAACCGACGCACGTCGAGCCGTCGGCCGCGATGGCGGCCGACGCGCCGCCCGAGTCGCTCGTCGACGGAGTGACGGCGAGCGTGCCGCCCGAGCCCGTGATGGACACCGAGGACGACGACTGCGCCGGGGTGACCACGCTGACCGACTGGTTCGGGGTCGACGACGGGTCGGAGTCGACCACGGCCTTGGCCGTCACACCCCCGCTGGTCGCCGGGGAGGCGCCGCCCTTGCTCTGGGCGGACGTCGTGACCGCGTTCGCTCCCCCGGTGGCGGTCTGCTCCACCTGGAACGTCGCCGAGGCCGTCGAGAAGTTGAGCAGCAGCTGGTCCGTGTCGGTGCCCAGGATCGGCTGCGTCGAGTCGTTGATGTCGCTGATCGTCACACCGCTGAGGGCCTCGCCGGCGCGGGCGGTGACGTACGCCTGGCAGGGAGCGGCGAAGGGGCTGTTGGCGGTCGAGAGGCAGCCGGCCGGCGAGAACGTCGTGGACCGCTCCAGCGACGTCCGGCCGCCGGGCCAGACGGAGCTCGACCAGTGGACGACCGCGGTGAGGTTGTAGGTCTGGTTCCCACCCGTCAGTGCGGGGGTCGTGACGTAGTCGTAGACGCGGTAGGTCACCTGGTCGACCGACACGTCGGCCCACTGGCCCGACACGGTGTTGACGACGAGCGACTCCGAACCGGTCGTCAGCAGTCCGGCGGGCGGTGTGAACGTGCTCACCCCGCTGACGGTGGCGGCGTACGGGTTCGGCGTCTTGAGCGACGAGCTGGCGGCGGCCAGCGTCACCGTGTCGTAGGGCAACGCGCGCAGGCGCTCGAGCTCCTGGGTTGCCAGCGCGGTGGCGGCTTGCCGCTGCTTGGCCTGCTCGACGGTCTTGAGGGTCCCGACCACGCCGTACACCAGGGCGGTCATCACCATGACCGTGATCACCATCGCGACGATGACCTCGATCAGCGTGAAGCCCGCGTCACCGCTGGCGCGCCGTGCCAGCGCCCGACGAATCCGCATCGTCACGTTGGCTCCTCTCACTGCCGCGGGTCGGTCATCGAGTCGGGCTTTCTAGCAGGTCGCGCCGGCGACGAGACCGCTGACGCTGAAGCTCCAGGTCTCCGTCCGGGCGCCGGGCATGGTCGGGGCCACGGTCAAGCAGAAGTCCGTGGCGCTCTGAGCGCTGCCCGTCAGGCTGTCCCCGCGCGACAGGCGACCGGTCTGGGTGTACGAGCCCCCGGAGGCGGTGTCAGTCAGCGTCCAGACCTCCCCGGCGCTCGATGCCACCAGCGGGAGCGAGCCGTCGACGTAGTAGGAGACGACCTCGCGGCCGACGTTCGCGACGTCGCTCTTGGCGGCGGTCTCCGCGGCCTTCTGGCGCTGGGAGAGGAAGATCGGGATGGCGATCGCCGCCAGGACGGCGACGATGATCATGACCACGAGCAGCTCGATGAGCGCGAAGCCGTCTGCCCCCGTCGCTGGGCCGCCCGGGTCTGACGGGCGCCTGTCTCTCGTCACGGTGTCCCTCCCCTGCTCGGTGCCATCGCTGAGGGGGGCGGCCACGGTGTGGCTACCCCCCTCAGCGAGACTGTCCGTCCTACCTCAGCAACCGGTCCCGTCGGCCACGAGGCCGTTCTGAGCCGAGTACTTGACGATCGAACGCGTTCCGCCGGTGTAGTTGACCTGCACGCACCACGAGGTCGAGGCCGCCTGCACCGAGCTGGTGTCGGTGGTCTTGAGCACCACGCCGGTGACGTTCTTGGACTCGGCGCCGACGTCGACGCTGTTCACCTGGTAGCGGTTGGAGACGATCGCGACGCCGGTCGCGTCAGGGAGCACCGCGGTGGCGTCCACGTAGTAGGTGGCGACCTCCTTGCCGAGCGTCGAGACGTCCGACGTGCCGGCGGTGTCGTTCGCCTTCTTGCGCTGGTTGAGGAAGATCGGGATCGCGATGGCCGCGAGGATGCCGATGATGATCATGACGACGAGGAGCTCGATGAGGGTGAAGCCCTCGTCCTTCTCCTGCATCGACTTGTGGATGCGAGCGATCATGTCCAGTCTCCGTTGAGTCGGGAGGGTCTTTTCCTGCTGCATCCGGCCGCGGTGGCCGGCTCAGGTCTTGCTGGTGGTGCTGACGTGCATTCCGGGTATCGTCGCCGGGGGCCGGGCACTTGAGTCCGTTGGGTCCGTTTCGTCGACATTCACCCGGACGGCCGAAGGGGCGCCGAAGGGCCTCACTGGATGACGTTGAAGATGCTGAAGATCGGCATGTACAGGCCGATGACGATGAAGCCGATGATGCCGCCGACGATGACGATCATGATCGGCTCGATGAGGCTGGTGAGCTGCTCGGTGGTGGACTCGACCTCGTCGTCGTAGAAGTCCGCCACCTTGCTCAGCATGGTGTCGAGGGCGCCGGTGTCCTCGCCGACGGCCATCATCTGCACCACCATCGGTGGGAACACCGGGTGCTGCGACAGCGGCCCGGCCAGCGACTCGCCCCGGCGCACCGAGTCCTGCACGGACTTGGCGGCGTGCTCGACGACGATGTTGCCGCTCGTCTCCCCGACGATGTCGAGCGCCTGGAGGATCGGGACGCCCGACTTGATCATGGTCCCGAAGTTTCGGGTGAAACGGGAGACCGCGATCTTCTTCCACAAAGGCCCGAAAACGGGCACCTTCAGCTTGAACGGGTCGACCTTCTCCCGCACCGCGGCGTCGTTCTTGTGCCGGCCCCACCAGATCGCGAAGACGATGATCGCCACGACCAGCGGGCCGATCCCGATCTTGAGCGCGCTCGAGAGGAACACCAGGAACTGCGTCAGCGGCGGAAGCTTGCCACCGAGCTGCGAGAACATGTTCGCGAAGATCGGGACGATGAACAGGAGCATCCCGATCATGGCGAGCATCGCGAAGATGAAGATGATCGTCGGGTAGGTCATCGCGGACTTGATCTTGCCGCGGAGCTTGACCTCCTTCTCGAAGTTCGTCGCCACCGACAGCAGCACCTCGTCGAGGAAGCCGCCGACCTCGCCCGCCCGGACCATGTTCACCATGAGCGGCGGGAAGACCAGCGGGTGCTTGCCGAGCGACTGCGAGAAGGACTGCCCGGTCTCCACGTCGTTCCGGACCTGGGCGAGCACCTTCGCGAGCCCCTTGGACTCGGTCTGGTCGGCGAGGATCGCCAGCGCCCGGATGAGCGAGAGGCCCGAGTTGATCATCGTCGCGAGCTGCCGGGAGGCGATGGCCAGGTCCTTGATCTTGACCTTGTCGCCGCCGAACCCGGGGATCGAGATGTCCCGGCTGAGGCCGGTGTTGCTCACCTCGTTGATGGAGACGGCCGCCAGGCCCATCTCGCGCAGCCGGCCGGCGACGGCCGCCTGGTTGTTCGCCTCGACGCGGCCCTTGACGATCTTGCCGGACTTGTCCCGGACCGCGTACTCGAAGGTCTTGGTCCCCGTGGCGCCGGCCATCACAGCACCTGCCCGAGCGTCGGCTCCATGAGGCCGGCCTGGCCCTGCGTCTGGCCGGAGAAGCGGCCGGTCAGCCGGTTGTAGTCCTCGACGTGGTGGCACTTCTCGAGGCCGACCTCGTAGCTGATCCGCCCGTTGCGCACGAGGTCGGCCAGGTGCTGGTCGAGCGTGTGCATCCCCTGCTGCGCCCCCGCCTGCATCGCCGAGTAGATCTGGTAGGTCTTGCCGTCGCGCACGAGGTTCCGGATCGCGGGCGTGGCCACCAGCACCTCGGTGGCCACCACACGCCCGGGCGCGTCCGACCGCTTGCACAGCGTCTGGCAGACCACGGCCTGCAGGGTGCCGGCCAGCTGCGTGCGCACCTGCGCCTGCTGGTGCGACGGGAACACGTCGATGATGCGGTCGACGGTCTGCGCGGCGTCCTGCGTGTGCAGCGTGGCGAAGACGAGGTGACCGGTCTCGGCCGCGGTCAGCGCGACGGAGATGGTCTCGAGGTCGCGCATCTCGCCGACCAGGATGATGTCCGGGTCCTGCCGCAGCACGTGCTTGAGGGCGTTCGCGAACGAGTGGGTGTCCTGGCCCACCTCGCGCTGGTTGACGACGCACTTCTTGTGGCGGTGGAGGAACTCGATCGGGTCCTCGACCGTCATGATGTGGTCCTCGCGCGTGCGGTTGGCGAGGTCGATGATCGACGCGAGCGTCGTCGACTTGCCGGAGCCCGTCGGGCCCGTCACCAGGACGAGCCCGCGCGGCAGCCCGGCGAAGGTGCTGATCACGGGCGGCAGCCCGAGGGATTCCAGGGACTTGATCTCGTACGGGATCACCCGGAACGCGGCGCCGATCGACTCGCGCTGCTGGTAGATGTTGACGCGGAACCGGGCCAGTCCTCGGACTGCGTAGGAGAAGTCGAGCTCCAGCTCCTCCTCGAAGTGCTCCCGCTGGCGCTGGGTGAGGATCGCGTAGAGCGATCGGCGCAACGGCTCGGGCAGGACGATGGTGTACCCCTCGAGGGCGTGCAGCGCACCGGAGACCCTGACCATCGGCGGGGCGCCGGCGGTCAGGTGCACGTCCGACGCGTTGAGCCGCACCATCTCCTGGAGGATCTCGTCGATCGGCAGCTCGTCGCCGTGGAGCTCGACCTGGCCGACCCGCACGGGACGCCCTGCGGTCGAGACCGGCTGGCCGACAGGTCGCGGCAAGTCGGTGCTGGGAACGGAGCCCAAGGTCGCCGATGTGGCCGGCACCGTGGGGGGCGATGGCACCGGGGCCGCCGGGGGCGCGACCGGTGCGGTCGGCAGGCCGCCCGAGCTCGTCGGGACCTGGGGGTAGTAGCTGCCGGCCGCGGCGACCGGCGCCGCCGGCGGGACCGGGGCGCTCTGTGACGGCACGGGCGAGAACGTGAAGCCCGAGGCCGGGTAGGTGCCACCCGGCTGACGCTGCGCGTCGGTCGGCAGGTAGGAGTGCTGCGGCGGGACCGCCGGCGTCCGAGGATAGGGCTCGCTCACTTGGTCGCCTCCACGTGCTGTCGGGCTCTCGCCCTGCTGACCGGGCCTGATGCCTGATGTGGCATCGGGTTCCGATCGGTCCGACTTGAGCCGAACGTCCGGATCACGCCACGACCCGCAGGATCTCCTCGATCGACGTCTGGCCGAGCCTGACCTTCTCCCAGCCGTCGTCCCGCAGGGCGACCATGCCCTGCTTCAGCGCGGTCGCGGCGATCTCGGCGCTCGACGAATGGGAGACGGCGTGCCGCTCGATCTCCTCCGTCACGGGCATCACCTCGTGGAGCGCCATCCGGCCGTGGTACCCGGTGCGCGAGCAGGAGACGCAGCCGACGGGCCTGAAGAGCTCCGGCATCGGCTCCCCCGGCTGCCACGGGAAGCGGGCCGAGAGCAGGTCCTCGGGCGTCGGCCGGTACTCGGCCTTGCACTTCTCGCACAGGCGACGCGCGAGTCGCTGCGCCACCACGCAGTCGAGCGCCGAGCCGACGAGGAACGGCTCGATACCCATCTCGATGAGGCGCGTGATGGCGCTCGGGGCGTCGTTCGTGTGCAGGGTCGAGAGCACCAGGTGACCGGTGAGGGCGGCCTCGATCGCGATCTGCGCCGTCTCGTGGTCGCGGATCTCACCGAGGAGGACGACGTCGGGGTCGCTGCGCAGGATCGACCGCAGGGCACCGGCGAAGGTGAGTCCCGCCTTGGGGTTGACCTGGACCTGGTTGATGTTCGGCAGCCGGTACTCGACCGGGTCCTCGACCGTGATGACGTTGATCTCGGGCCGGGACACCGCGTTGAGGGTCGCGTACAGCGTCGTCGACTTCCCCGACCCGGTCGGCCCCGTCACCAGGATCATCCCGTAGGGCTTGCTGTACGACGCGTGGTACGTCTCGTAGTTGCGGTCGAGGAAGGACAGGTCGCGCAGGTCGAGGCTCGCCGTCGAGTTGTCGAGGATGCGCATGACGATCTTCTCGCCCCACACCGTCGGCAGCGTCGCGACGCGGAGGTCGATCTTGCGCCCGCTGTGGACCACCGACATGCGCCCGTCCTGCGGCTTGCGCTTCTCGGCGATGTCGATCTCGCTCATGATCTTGACGCGGCTGATCACGCCGCCCTGGATGTTCTTGGGCGAGCGCTGGACCTCGTGCAGCACGCCGTCGATGCGGTAGCGGACCCGCAGGTCCTTCTCGGTCGGCTCGATGTGGATGTCGGAGGCGCGGTCGGTGATCGCCTGGGTGACCAGCAGGTTGACGTAGCGGACGATCGGCGCGTCGTCGTCGACGACGTCGCCCATCCGCGCCAGGTCGTTCTCCGGCTCGGCGGTGACGTCCTCGTACGCGGTGGAGAGGTTCTCCATCTCGTCCTCGGCACGGCAGAACCGGTCGATCGCGCGCAGCACGTTGTCGTACGTCGCGATGGCGGGACGCACCGGCATCCCCACGACGGTGCGGACGTCGTCGATCGCGACGACGTTGCCCGGGTCGGCGGTCGCCAGCGTCAGCTGCCCGTCGTGGATCGCGATCGGGAGCACCGTGTAGCGGCGGCAGACGGCTGCCGGCACCAGCGAGATCGCCTGCCGGTCGACCGGGTAGTCGTCGAGGTCGACGTACTGCATGCCGACCTGCTCGGCCAGCGCCTGCACCAGCTGGCCCTCGCTCAGGTACCCGAGCTCCACGAGCGTGCGCCCGAGGGAGGAGTTGCGCGTGCCCTGCTCGTCCATCGCGGCGAGCAGCTGCGCTTCCGTGACCAGACCCTCGTCCAGCAGGATCTCGCCGAGCTGCTTCACGGACGTCCTCCCTGTTCCGGCACCCGCACCTGGCGCCGCCTCCTACATCGGCAGACGAACGCCGGGACCTGAGCCCCGGCGCCGTGCCTCGCCCGCAGTCGTCCGACGACACCAAACGGGCGAAACCGGGCGTGCGAGGGGACTCTATGCGTGCGCTCGCGCGCCGCGGAAGGGTGGTGTCGGGTGATCCGACCGGGTGAAACCCGTCACCCGTGGGAGGGATCGCTACCGGGCGGCCAGGGCAGCGTCGAGCGCGCCGGCCATCTGCTCGAGCGGGGCCGGCCGGCCGGTCATGAGCCGCACCTGCTCGGCCGCCTGGTGCAGGAGCATCCGTTCGCCGCCGACGACCGTCCCACCGGCCGCCGCCCACGCAGCACCGAGTGCGGTGGGACGAGGCTCGTACGCGACGTCGAGCAGCACTCCCCGCAGCGTCCCCGGGAGGGTGGCGGCGAGCTCGTCGGCCCCGTGGGGCGGGAGGGTGGCGATGACGACGTCGGCGCCGGCAAGCTCGTCGTGCGCCCGTTCGTAGCCCCGGAACTGCGGCGCGACGCCCATCCGGTGCGCGGCGCGGACGAGCGCGCCCGAGCGGCCGAGCGAGCGCACGTAGACGAGGGCGTCGGTAACGCCCAGCTCGGCCAGCGCCGCCAGCGAGGAGGCGGCCGTCGCTCCCCCGCCGAGCACCGCCGCGGTGACCGGGACGCGGCCCGCGAGGCCCTCCCGGAGCGCCGCCGCGATGCCGTGCACGTCGGTGTTCGCGCCGACGAGCGAGTAGCCGCCGCGCTCCGGCTGCACGAGCACCGTGTTGACCGCGCCGACGACCTCGGCCAGCGGCTGGACGTGGTCGAGCAGCGGCAGCACCGCCTGCTTGAGCGGCATCGTCAGGGACAGGCCCGCCCAGCCGGCGTCCAGGCCGGCGAGGAAGCGGACGAGGTCCTCCGCCGTGACGTCCTCGGCGGTGTAGCGCCACCGGTCGAGGCCGAGCGCCCGGTACGCCGCCCGGTGGAGCACCGGGGACAGCGAGTGCGCGATCGGGTGCCCCAGCACCGCGGCGCGCCGCGACGTCACCACCACGTCGTCACGGTCAGGGAGTGGCCGTCGCCGAGGGGTGGTCCCGCAGCCACTGGGCCAGCTGAGCGACGTCCGCGGTGTGCTGGGCGAACGTCTCCTCGAACTTCGTCTCCTTGGTCGAGGGGTCGACCAGCTGCCAGAACATCCATTTGCCGTCCGCGGGGTTGAGCACCGCGTCGATCGCGCTCTCGCCCGGTGAGGCGATCGGCGTCGGGGGCAGCCCCGTGTGCGCGTAGGTGCTGTAGGGGTTGGAGGCGTCGTTGTTCTGCGCGGTCGTCGGCGCCGTGGTCTGGCCGAGCCCGTAGGACGTCGTCGCGTCGATCTGCAACGCCATGTCCTGAGCGAGCCGGTTCTCGATGACACGGGCCATCGGGGCCTGGTCCTCCGGACGGCCGGCCTCGCGCTCGACGAGCGACGCCTTGGTCAGGACGGTCTTCCACTGGTCCTGCGGGACGCCCTTGGCGGTCAGCACCTTGACCGTCTGCGCGCTCATCTGCTTGAGCACGCTCGCGGCGGTGGCCTTCGGCTCGATCTGGTACGTGCTCGGGAACAGCCAGCCCTCGGCGTTGCCGCCCGCCTCGGCGGGCAGGCCGATCGCCGCAGGGTCCTTCAGCGCGGCGTTCAGGTCGTCGACCGGGATCAGCGTGACCTCGTTGACGCGCTGGACGATCTGCTTGACCGTGTATCCCTCCGGGATCGTCACCTTCATCGAGACGCGGTTCGCCGGGTTGAGCAGCGCCGTCACGGCGTCGGCGGCCCGCTGCTCCTTGAGCAGGCTGTAGGTGCCGGGCTGGATCTTCGAGGCGTCGGGGTTCGCGGCGAACGCGTCACGGAAGGCCTTCTCCGTCGCCACCACACCGGCGTCCTTCAGGGTCACCGCCATCGCCGCACCCGTGTCGCCCGAGTTGATCACCACGGTCGCCGGCGGGTACGCGCCCGGGCCTGGATAGTCCTGCACGGCCGCGTCGGCGCCGCCACCCCCGTGGTTCCCGAAGACCGACCAGCCGACGTAGATCGCCCCGGCCGCCAGCAGCAGGCAGACGACGATCGCGACGACCCGGCTGCGCCGGTGCTGCGACTTCAGCCGGGCGGCGTGCTGCCGGTCGCGGGCACGGCTGCGCCGGGGTGGTTCCTGCTGCGGCACGGGGCTGCCGCCACCGCCGAGGGCGTCGGGCGACGGCGGTGCGCCGTCCATGGGGGGCCACCAGTCGATGCGGCTGTCGCTCACCAGTCCGTCACTCCCGAGTCGTCTGGCCGGTCCGCGTGCCCCCCATGCGCGCCTTCGAGCGGGTCGGCTCCGACCAGCTCGCCGGGATGCCGTCCCGTGGCGCGCTCCGCGTCCAACGCGTCCTGCAGAATCACCACCGCTGCCGCCTGGTCGACGACCGAGCGGTGCTTGCGTCCGGGTCTCCCCGACGCCCGCAGCGCACGATGGGCGGACACCGTGCTCATCCGCTCGTCGACGAGACGCACCTGGACTGGTGCGACCCGCTGCGCCAAGGTGACAGCGTACGCGCGCGCGCCGCCTGCGGAAGCGCCTTCGGCGCCCGACAGGTGGCGGGGCAGGCCGACGTACACGGTCCGTGCACCGCGCTCACGCACCTCGCCCACGATCGTCTCGAGGTCTCCACCCCCGCGCGGCAGGGTCGCCACGGGCGTCGCGATGAGACCGTCCGGGTCGCTGGCCGCCAGGCCGACGCGCACCGTCCCGACGTCCACCCCGATCCGGGGTCCGCGCACGACGAGGTCGAGGTCCGCCACGCTCACGCCGGGACCGCTGCGACGATCGCCTCCAGCGCCGCCCGGACCTGGGTCGCGTCCTGCCCACCGCCCTGCGCCACGTCGTCCTTGCCGCCGCCGCCGCCGCCGAGCACCTGCGACGCCACGCGGACGAGGGCGCCGGCCCGCAGTCCCGCCTCCCGCGCGGGGGCGTTCGTCGCGACGACGACGACCGGGCGGCCCTTGCTCGTCCCCGCGACGGCGACCACGGACGGCGCGGAGTCCCCGAGCCGTGTGCGGACGTCGAGCACCAGCGTGCGCAGGTCGTCGGCCGACGCGATCTCGCCGGCGTCGCTCGCCACGACGCGCGTGGTGCCGACGATGACGGGCGCGCCGGCGAGGGTGCTCGCCTGGGCCAGGAGGCGGCCCTGGTGCAGGCCGGCGAGCTCCTTCTCGGAGTCCTTGAGCCTGGTGAGCAGGTTCGAGACCCGGTCGGCCAGCTCGTCGGGCCGCGCACCCAGCAGGCCGGACAGCTGCCCGACGAGCGCCCGCTCCCTGGCGTGCTGGCTGTAGGCCCCGTCGCCGACGAGCGCGTCCACGCGGCGCACGCCCGAACCGATGGACGCCTCCCCCAGCAGCGTGACCAGACCGAGCTCGCCCGACTGCTTGACGTGGGTGCCCGCGCAGAGCTCGAGCGACCAGTCGCCACCGATGGACACGACGCGGACGATATTCCCGTACTTCTCGCCGAACAGGGCCATCGCGCCCAGGGCGCGCGCCTCGTCGATCGGCATCGTCCGGTCGGTCACCTCGAGGTTGTCCTGGAGGCGCTCGTTGACGCGGCCCTCGATCGTCGCGAGCGACCCCGACGGGACGGCCGAGCCGGAGCGGAAGTCGAAGCGCAGGCGGCTCGGCGCGTTCTCCGACCCCGCCTGCGTCGCGGTGGACCCGAGCTCCTCGCGTAGGGCCTTGTGGACCATGTGGGTGGCCGTGTGGGCGCGGGCGATCGCGCGGCGGCGGTCCGTGTCGATGGACGCCGTGCCCGGCTCGCCGAACGTCACCGTGCCGTCGACCAGGCGGCCGCGGTGGACGTTGAGGCCCTTGATCGGCGCCTGGACGTCGTCGACCTCCATGCGGGCGCCGCCGTCGAACAGGATGACGCCCTGGTCGGCGAGCTGACCGCCCGCCTCGGCGTAGAACGGCGTGATGTCGAGGATGACCTCGACGTTGGCCGGGGCGGTGGCGGCCGGCGCCGGCTGGCCGTCCACGAGCAGGCCGACGACGTTGCCGCGGGCGATCGTGTCGGTGTAGCCGACGAACCGCACCGCGTGGCCGGTGTCGCCGAGCAGCCGCTGGTGGACCTCGTTGTAGACCTGGGTGTTCGCGTGGCCGGTCTTCTTCGCCAGCGCGTCGGCGCGGGCCCGGGACCTCTGCTCCGCCATGAGCGAGCGGAACGCCTGCTCGTCGACGTCGACGCCCTGCTCCGCCGCCATCTCCAGGGTCAGGTCGATCGGGAAGCCGTAGGTGTCGTGCAGCGCGAACGCCTGCTCGCCGGACAGCACCGGCGTGCTCCCCTGCGGGGTCGAGCGGCGGGCCGAGGCGACCGCGGTGTCGAGGATCGTCGTCCCGGACTCCAGGGTCCGCAGGAAGGCCTCCTCCTCGCCGTACGCGATCTGCGAGATGCGGGCGAAGTCGGTCGCGACGTTCGGGTAGCTCGGGCTCATGGCGTCGCGGCTGACGGGCAGCAGCTCGGGCATGACCGGCTCGTGGACGCCCAGCAGGCGCATCGACCGGATGGTGCGGCGCAGCAGGCGGCGCAGCACGTAGCCACGACCCTCGTTGGAGGGCGTCACGCCGTCGCCGATGAGCATGAGGGCGCTGCGGACGTGGTCGGCGACGACGCGCATCCGCACGTCCTCGGTCTCGTCCGTGCCGTAGGTGTGGCCGGTGATCTCCTGGGCGCGTTGGATGACGGGAAAGACCTCGTCGATCTCGTACATGTTGCGCTTGCCCTGGAGCACGAACGCGATCCGCTCGAGGCCGGCACCGGTGTCGATGGCCTTCTTGTCGAGCTCGCCGAGGAGCGGGTAGTCCTTGCCCTGACCCTCGCCGCGCACGAACTGGTCGAAGACGAGGTTCCAGACCTCCAGGTACCGGTCGCCGCCGGGGTCGACGGTCCCGCCGACCGCCTCCGGGCCGAACTCCGGGCCGCGGTCGATGTGGAACTCGGCGCAGGGGCCCGCCGGGCCGGGCTGGCCGGTGTCCCAGAAGATCTTCTCCCGGGGCAGCTGGACGATGTGCCGGCGGTCGATGCCCACCTTCTGCAGGGCGTCGAGCGAGACGTCGTCCTGGTCCCAGATCGTCACCCACAGCTTGTCGCCGTCAAACCCGTAGCCGCCGTCGCCGTGCGCGGACGTCAGCAGGTCCCACGCGAACTCGATGGCGCCTTCCTTGAAATAGTCGCCGAACGAGAAGTTGCCGTTCATCTGGAAGAACGTGCCGTGGCGGGTGGTCTTGCCGACGTTCTCGATGTCGTTGGTGCGGATGCACTTCTGCACCGAGGCCACGCGCGGCCACGGCGGCTCCTGGGTGCCGAGGATGTACGGGATGAACGGCACCATGCCCGCGATCGTGAAGAGGATCGAGGGGTCGGGCGAGATGAGCGGCACCGACGGCACGATGGCGTGGTCCTTGGACTCGAAGTAGTCGAGCCAGCGCTGGCGGATCTCGGCGGTACGCATGGTGTCCTTCGTCGTTCTCGGCGCGCCCGAGCGGGGGCGCGGCTCCTCTAGGTCAAGCGTCGCAGACGCGCGAACGTTCCGCGGAACCGGTCCGCTCAGAAGAAGGCGTACCCGTCGTCGTCGTCCGGGTCCTCGAGCTGGTCGGAGGCCCAGGCGGGCGGCACGCGACGGGACTGGGCGGCCGGGCCGCGCGATCCGCGCAGCTCGGCCCAGGCAGCTCGGCCCTTGCTCTTGATCTCGTCGAGGTCCGCGTCGTCCCCGAGGAGCGCGGTCCGCAGCTCGGCCTCGCGCTCGGCCACGCCGGCGGTGAACTCGCCGAGCACCCCGCGGGCGGTGCGGCGCACCTTCGCGGCGGTGTCGATCGCCGCCGCGGCGTCCGCCGGCACGTACTGCGCGTACAGCCGGCGGCCGTACCGCACCACGACGACCGTCAGCCCGACGCCGACGCCGATCCAGAACAGCCGCCTCATGCCTTGGACCTCGAGCCGAAGACCGACAGGGCGCGCCGCACGCCATGGGTGAACGCCGCCGCCTTGATCATGGGCCCGCCCACCGTCGCGGCGAACAGGGCGGTCAGCGCGGAGACGTTCTGCGAGACGTCGGCGGCTGCGGTGGTGACCTTGTCGACCTTCTCCAGCTGCACGTTGCCGGAGGCCACGGCCTTGGCGGCCTCGTCGATGACCGGCAGCGTGTGGTCGGTCATCTCGGTGAGCGCACGGGTCGCCGAGTCGAAGGTGCGGCCCAGCTTGACCAGCGGCACGGCGAGGATGCCGACGAGCACGGCGAACCCGAGGGCCGCCAGCAACCCGGCGATCGCTGCGAGCAAACGCGCGACCTCAGCCACCATGCCGCTCCCTTCGTCACCGGACGCGGTGCGCCCGTGCCACCTGGCACACCTTATCGACCCGACCCCCGTGACCCGGGCGGATGCGGCGACGCCCCGCGTGCCGTGGCAGCGCGGGGCGTCGTCGTCGAGCGGTCTGGGTCAGCGGGCGTAGTACTCGACGACCAGCTGGACCTCGCAGGTCACCGGGACCTCGGAGCGCTTCGGGCGGCGGACCAGCACGGCGGTCAGCTTCTCGAGCTGCACGTCGAGGTAGCCCGGAACGGCCGGGAGCACGTCGCGGTGGGCACCGGCGGCCGCGATCTGGAACGGCACCGTCGGCTGGCTCTTCGGCTTGATCATGAGGGTCTGGCCCTCCTTCACCCGCTGGCTCGGGCGGTCGACGATCTTGCCGTCGAGCAGCACGTGCCGGTGGGTGACCACCTGGCGGGCCTGGAGGATGGTGCGGGCGAAGCCGGCGCGCAGGACGAGCGCGTCCAGCCGGGTCTCGAGGTCCTCGACGAGCGCCTCACCGGTCAGGCCCGGAGCCTTGCGGGCGTTCTCGTACGCCTTCTGCAGCTGCTTCTCGCGCAGCGCGTACTGGGCGCGGAGCCGCTGCTTCTCGCGGAGGCGGACCGCGTAGTCCGACTCGGTGCGGCGGCGGGCACGGCCGTGCTCCCCGGGCGGGTAGGGGCGCTTCTCGAAGTGCTTGACGGCCTTGGGCGTGAGGGCCAGGCCGAGCGCGCGGCTCAGGCGGACCTGGCGGCGCGAGCGGGTCACGTTCGTCACAGCTGAATCGTTCCTGTCGTTGTTGACGTCACACCCACGATCGGGCGGGTTTGCCCGGTGGGCGTGGGGCCGACCATGTGGTGCCCGCGCGAGGCGGGACCGGCTAAGACCCCAGGTGGTTCGCGCACGACGAGCGCACGGCGAACCCCGACACTCTACCGGACGCCCGACCGCCGTGCGGACTCCGGTGCAGCCCGGACCGCTCCCAGCGGTCCGCCGCTCACCGACGTGAGCCCAGGGATCCGGCCCGTCCCGGGCCGGCCCGACTCCGGTGAGGCCTGGACCGCTCCGGACGGTCCAGGCGGCACCGGAGTCAGCCCGGAGGGTCGAGGAGCTGGCGGATCCGCTCCAGCCGCTCGGCCACCTGCCGCTCGTAGCCACGGTCGCTCGGCTCGTAGTACCGGGTGCCGACGAGCTCGTCGGGCAGGTACTGCTGGGCGGCGACCGCGTGCGGCTCGTCGTGCGCGTAGACGTAGCCCTTGCCGTGCCCCAGCCGCGCCGCGCCCGCGTAGTGCGCGTCGCGCAGGTGGGCGGGCACCGAGCCGAGCCGCCCGGCGCGCACGTCCTCCAGCGCCCGGTTGATGCCGAGGTAGGACGCGTTGGACTTCGGCGCGGTCGCCAGGTGCACCACGGCCTCCGCCAGCACGATGCGGGCCTCGGGCATGCCGATGAGCTGGACGGCCTGCGCCGCCGCGACCGCCGTCTGCAGGGCGCTCGGATCGGCCATCCCGACGTCCTCGGCGGCGGCGATGACGATGCGCCGCGCGACGAACCGCGGGTCCTCCCCCGCGGCGAGCATGCGCGCGAGGTAGTGGAGGGCAGCGTCGACGTCCGAACCACGCATCGACTTGATGAACGCGCTGATGACGTCGTAGTGCTGGTCGCCGTCCCGGTCGTAGCGGACCGCCGCGACGTCCACGGCCTTCTCCATCGTGGCGAGGTCGACCCGTACGGTCCCGTCCTGGGGCTCGAGCAGCGCGGCTCCGGCGGCGGCCTCGAGGATGGTCAGCGCCTTGCGCGCATCACCGCCGGCGAGGCGCAGCAGGTGCTCCTCGGCGTCGTCGTCCAGCACGACCGTCCCCGCGAGGCCGCGCTCGTCGGCGACCGCGCGCCGGACCAGGCCGCGCACGTCCTCGGTCGAGAGCGGGCGCAGCGTGAGCAGCAGCGACCGCGACAGGAGCGGCGAGTTGACGGAGAACGACGGGTTCTCCGTCGTGGCCGCGACGAGCGTCACCCAGCGGTTCTCGACGCTGGGCAGGAGCGCGTCCTGCTGCGCCTTGGTGAAGCGGTGGACCTCGTCGATGAACAGCACCGTCTCGGCGCCGCCGGTGGCCAGCCGACGACGCGCGTCCTCGATGACCTCACGGACCTCCTTGACGCCGGCCGTGACGGCCGACATCTCGACGAACCGGCGGCCGGAGGTCGCGGCGGCGAGGTACGCCAGCGTCGTCTTGCCCGTGCCCGGCGGCCCCCAGAGCACGATCGACGCCGGCGCCGTGCGTGCCGCCGCGGCGTCCGCCGGCTCGACGAGCCGCCGCAGCGGAGACCCCGGCTCGAGCAGGTGGTCCTGCCCGGCGACCTCCGCGAGCGTGCGCGGACGCATCCGCACGGCGAGCGGCGCGCCCGGGCCGACCTCCGGCAGGCCGGCGGCGGTGGACGTCACCGCGTCGAACAGATCCACGGCCGCCACCCTACGCACCGCCACCCCCACGCCCCGCCCACCCCCGACTCGTCATTTTCCTGACCGATCCGCAGCGGATCACAACCGATCGTTCAGGAAAGTGACGAAGTGGGTGCGCGGCGAGGACGCGGAGACTGCAACGATGATCGGCGTGTTCGCGCGACTCGGCCGGGTGATCGGCCGCCACCCCCGGCTCACCGTCCTCGTCTGGCTCCTGCTCGCCGTGGTGGGCTACGGGGTGGCCGGGCTGGGGATCCACGGCGGCCAGTCGGTGTTCGACAGGGTGACGTCGGGCGCTCCGGACGTGCCCGGGTCGCAGAGCAAGGCCGCCGACGACCTGCTCGGACGCATCGACCAGAGCGGTGCGTCGCTGACGCTGGTGCTGACGGGCGTGGACCCGGTCTCGGCCGGGGTCGCGGCCGCGATGCCCCCGATCCGCCGTGACCTCGCCGCCGTGCCCGGCGTCGTGTCGGTCGTCGACCCGCTCGCCCTGCCCGGTGGCCCGACGAACCCGGCGGCGGCGCCGCTGGTCGCGCGCGACGGGCACGGGTTCCTCGTCGTCGTCGGGCTGGACCCGAACCTCGCCGACGGCCCCCAGCAGACCGCTCTGGACGCCGTGCACTCCCTCCTCCAGGCGGCGCCGGCGCGGCTGACGGAGGCAGCGCCGGGTGCCACCGGGATCGTGGGCGGGACGTCGCTCATCGTCTCCGACATCCACGGGCAGGTGGAGCGGGACCTGCGCACCGGTGAGGCGGTCGCCCTGCCGATCGCGCTGGTCGCGATGATCTTCGTCTTCGGCGGCTTCCTGGCGGCCGGCATGCCGATGGCTGGCGCCCTGGCGTCGATCGGGGTCGGCCTGGCGGCGGTGCTCGGCATGACGTACCTCATGGACGTCGACGCCTCGACGCTCGACGTCATCACGGCCCTCGGCATCGGCCTGTCCATCGACTACGGGCTGCTCGTCGTCTCGCGGTTCCGGGAGGAGATCCACCGGCTCGTCGACCGGGACGGCGGCGCGGCCACCCGGCGGCGCCGCGGCGACGGCGCCGTCGCGACGGCGATCGAACGGACGCTGGCGACCGCCGGCCGCACGGTCACCTTCTCGGCCGTCACCGTGGCCATCTCGATCGCGGGCCTGCTCGTGTTCAGCCCGCCGATCCTGCGGTCCATCGGCGCCGCGGCCGTCGCGATCGTCGTGGTCGCCCTGGCCACCGCCCTGACCCTGGTGCCCGCGCTCCTCGTCTGGACCGGGCGGCGGCTGTCCCGGCCCAGCCCGCTGCTCCGCGTGCCCGGCCTGCGCCGGGTCATGGCCCGGACGTCGGACGTGGACTCCACGGAGGGGTTCTTCTCGCGGCTCACCGCGCGGGTGCAGCGGCGGCCGTGGTGGGTCATCGGCGGCTGCATCCTCGTCCTCGGCGTCATCGCCCTGCCCGTGCGGCACATGGAGCTGCGCAACTCCGGCGCCGAGCTGCTGCCGGCCGGGAGCAGCCAGCGCGCGTTCATCGACGCGATCGCGGCGAACTACCCCGCCGCCCAGGCCGCCGCCGTCACCGTCGTCGCGGAGACCTCGCTCACCTCCGCCAAGGCCTGGGCGACGCAGCTCGGCGCGCTGCACGACGTCGCCACCGTCGACCCGCCCCGTGCCGCCGGCTCCTACGTCGTCATCGGCGTGCGACCCGACTCGACCGACGCCGGTGGGAAGGTCGCACGATCCGTCGTCACCGAGGTCCGCGCGCTCGACCCAGGCTTCCCGACCTGGGTCACCGGGCAGGCGGCACACTCCGTCGACTTCATGGCGGCGCTGACCGAGCGCGTGTGGTGGGTGGTCGGGATCGTCTCGCTCGCCACGCTCGTGCTGCTCTTCTTCATGACCGGGTCGGTGCTGATCCCGATCAAGGCCCTGCTCACCAACGCGCTGTCGCTGGCGGCGGCCATGGGCGTGCTCGTCTGGGGCTTCCAGGACGCACACCTGTCGGGGCTGCTCGACTTCATCCCCGTCGGGGGCATCGAGTCCTACGTGGTCGCCCTGGTGCTCGCGTTCGCGTTCGGCCTGGCGATGGACTACGAGGTGTTCCTGCTGTCCCGCGTGAAGGAGCTGCACGACGCCGGGCACCCGACCGACGAGGCGGTCCGGCTCGGCCTGCAGCGCTCCGGCCGGGTGATCACGTCGGCCGCGGCGATCATCATCGTGGTCTTCGCCGGGTTCGTCGCCGGCCGGCTCCTGATCATCAAGGAGGTCGGGTTCGCGCTGGCGGTGGCGGTCTTCGTCGACGCCTCCCTCGTCCGGTGCCTGCTGGTGCCGGCGACGATGACGGTGCTGGGCCGGTGGAACTGGTGGGCGCCGGCGCCGCTCAAGCGGCTCTACGAGCGGTCGGCGATCATCCACTGACCGCCGACCCGCCGGACGAGCAGCCACGGCGCGCGGGTGGGGGCACCCCTCCGGCAGCGAGCGCCCAGCTTCTCGCCGAGACCGTGCGTTGCGGACGTCGGAAGGGCCGGTCTCGGCGACGAAGTGGGCGCTCGGCGGGCAAGGGATGGGCGCCCGGCGCGCGCGGGATGGGCGCCCGGCGCGCGCGGGATGGGCGCTCGGCGGGCGAGGGACGGGCGGCTAGCGCGGACGGTACGAGCGGCCCTGGTGGTCGGTGCGGAAGCCGAGGCGGCGGTAGATGCGCAGGGCCGGCTCGTTCGCCGCCCACACGCCGAGGGACACCCACTCGGCGCCGGCCGCGAGCCCCTCGGCCGTGGCCGCGACGAGGAGCGCCGTGCCGAGGCCACCCCGCCGTCCCTCGGGCCGCACGCCCAGGCCGTGCAGGTGCCACGAGAAGCCGTCCTCGGCGGCCGCACCGCGGCGGCCGGCACCGATGACGCCAAGGAGCCGGCCGCCCGAGCGGACGCCCCACCAGCCGGCCTCGTGCGGGTTCGTCGGGTCGGACTCACTGGTGGGGTTCGACTCGCGCAGGCAGTCGAGGATCGCCGGCAGGTCGGCCGCCAGGTCGAGGCGCTCGACGCGCTCGGTGCCGGGCACGTCGCCGATCGTCGTCGTGGACATCCAGTCCCAGCCCGGCAGCGGGTCGACGCGCAACGCCGCGCACACGTCGGCCGGCAGGTCGGTCGCGCGCGGCAGGGACATCCACCGCAGCGGTGCGCGCAGCTCGCCCGCGGCGACGAGGTCGGACACGATCCCGGCCGCGCGGCCGTCCGGGCCGTGGCCGACGACCGACAGCCCGGCGTCACCGTCGACGAGCACGACGATGCCGTCGTCGTCCCCGAGCACGCGCGCCCGGTCCAGCAGGCGGCGTTCGCTGAGGACCACCCGATCGGCCCGCCACCGCGGCGGGAGCGCCTCGAGCGCTGCCGTCACTCCCCCGCCGCCGGCTTGGGCTTGTAGTCCACCCCGGCCTCGCGGCGCTGCGCCGCCGTGATCGGCGCCGGCGCGCCCGTCAGCGGGTCGTACCCGGCGCCTGACTTCGGGAACGCGATGACGTCGCGGATCGACTCGGCCTTGGTCAGCAGCGCCACGATCCGGTCCCAGCCGAACGCGATCCCGCCGTGCGGCGGCGCGCCGAACTGGAAGGCGTCGAGCAGGAAGCCGAACTTCTCCTGCGCCTCGGCCGGGCCGATGCCCATGACGCCGAACACGCGCTCCTGCACGTCGCGGCGGTGGATACGGATGGAGCCGCCGCCGATCTCGTTGCCGTTGCAGACGATGTCGTAGGCGTACGCCAGCGCGTTGCCCGGGTCGTGCTCGAACCGGTCGATCCACTCCGGCGTCGGCGACGTGAAGGCGTGGTGCACGGCGGTCCAGGCGCTGGTGCCGAGCGCGACGTCGTCGTCCTCGCCGGTCGGCTTGAACAGCGGCGCGTCGACGATCCACACGAACGACCATTGGTCGTCGTCGATCAGCCCGCCGCGGCGGCCGATCTCCAGCCGGGCCGCGCCGAGCAGCGCGCGCGCCTCCGACGCCTTCCCGGCGGCGAAGAAGACGGCATCGCCGGGCTGCGCACCGACCGTCGCCGCCAGGCGCGCCCGCTCGTCGTCCGAGATGTTCTTGGCGACCGGTCCGGCGAGCTCGCCGTCGTCGCCGATCGTCACGTACGCGAGCCCCTTGGCGCCGCGCTGCTTCGCCCACTCCTGCCAGGCGTCGAAGCCGCGTCGCGGTGTCGAGGCGCCGCCGGGCTGCACCACGGCGCCGACGTACGGCGCCTGGAACACGCGGAACGGGGTGTCCTGGAAGTACTCGGTCAGGTCGGTCAGCTCCAGACCGAACCGCAGGTCCGGCTTGTCCGAGCCGTACCGCGCCATCGCGTCCGCGAAGGTCATGCGGCGGATTGGCGTCTCGATCCGGTGCCCGACGAGGTCCCAGAGGGCCACCAGCACGTCCTCGGCGACCGCGATGACGTCGTCCTGCTCGACGAAGCTCATCTCGACGTCGAGCTGCGTGAACTCCGGCTGCCGGTCGGCGCGGAAATCCTCGTCGCGGTAGCAGCGGGCGATCTGGTAGTAGCGCTCCATGCCGGCGACCATGAGGAGCTGCTTGAACAGCTGCGGCGACTGCGGCAGCGCGTACCAGGAGCCAGGCGACAGGCGCGCCGGCACCAGGAAGTCGCGGGCGCCCTCCGGCGTCGAGTGCGTGAGGGTCGGCGTCTCGATCTCGACGAACCCGTGGTCGTCGAGCACGCGGCGGGCGGCCTGGCTCACCTTGGCGCGCAGCCGCAGCGCGTGCGCGGGCGCGGGGCGGCGCAGGTCGAGGTACCGGTAGCGCAGCCGGACCTCCTCGCCCGGCGTCTCGTCGACCGCCGACGACACCTGGAACGGCAGCGGCGCGGCCTCGTTGAGGGTCACGACGTCCTTGGCGATGACCTCGATCTCGCCGGTGGGCAGGTGCGGGTTCTCGTTGCCCTCGGGCCGGCGGGTCACCTCGCCGGTCACCTGCAGCACGAACTCGCTGCGCAGCGCGTGGGCCACCGCCTCGTCGTGGACGACGACCTGGGCGATGCCCGAGGCGTCCCGCAGGTCGACGAAGGCCACGCCCCCGTGGTCGCGCCGCCGATCCACCCACCCGGTGAGGGTGACGGTGGTGCCGATGTGCTCGGCGCGCAGCGAGCCGGCGGTATGGGTGCGCAGCACGGAAGGTCCTTCGTTCGTCGTCGTCGTGGGCGCCAAGGCGCCCGACGATCCTACTGGCCGGGCCGGAGCGCCCTGGCGGCCGTCAGCCGAGGTACGGGTTGTGCCGCAGCTCCTTCGACAGGAGGGTCGCCGGCCCGTGGCCCGGCAGCAGGCGCGCGTCGTGCGGCAGGTGCTCCACCACCTCGCGCAGCGTCCGCGACATGACGAGGTCGTCGCCGCCGGGCAGGTCGGTGCGGCCGATGGTGCCGGCGAAGACGACGTCCCCGGTCAGTGCGACCGGGCCGTCCAGCAGGAAGATCGTCGACCCCTCGGTGTGCCCGGGGGCGTGCCGAGCCACGACGGTCACGCCGTCGAGGTCGAGGACCTCGTCGGCCGAGCGGCCGTCCGGGCCCGGGGTGCCGCCGAAGGTGACCACCTGAGCCGGCGGCGCGTACGCCGCCGGGTCGAGGCCGGCAAGCCGGAGCACCTGGGCCAGCGCGCCCTCGCCGCCGGGCGGTGCGTCCCCGAGCACGCCGAGCGTGCCGAACGGGTCGTCGAGGCGGTAGGCGTCCGCGGCATGGATGAGCAGCGGCACGCCGAGCCGCGCGGTGAGCGGGCCGGCGTCCCAGGTGTGGTCCGCGTGGCCGTGGGTGGCCAGCACCGCGACGATCCGCAGCCCCCGCTCGTCGGCCACCCGGAGCACCTCGGCGCCGACGCCGGCACCCGCGTCGACGACGACGGCGACGCCGCCGGCCGCGGCGATGGTGCAGCGTGCGCCGAGCACGCGGGACGTGATCTCGACGATCTCCACGTGCCGCACGGTAGTCGCCAGCGACGGCGGCGGCTGGCTCGCCGACGAGTCCCGGGCACAGTGGTGGCCGACCCACCCGCGCTGCCTAGACTGTGCCGGGCGTGCGCACCCGCAGGTCGCCGACCTCGCGCGCGCGCCCGACGAGGAGAGGGTGTGTCCAGCAAGCGCGAGCGGGAGTACGAACGGCGCCGGATCGAGAAGTGGCAGGAGCGCCAGGCGAAGGCCAGGGCGGCCCGCCGCCGCCGGAACATCATCGGTGGCGCCATCGGCGGTGTCATCGTCGTGGTCGCGGCCATCGCCATCGCGGTCGCCGTCTCCGACAAGTCACCGGCCGCCTCGCCGACGAGCTCCCCGTCCGCCACCGCCTCGGCGACCGGTGCCGCGCTCGACCTGTCGCCACGCATCGGCAACGGTGGGAAGGTCCCCGACAAGTCGCTCGCGCAGAACCGCACCTGGACCACGACGATCACCACGAACCGCGGCACCATCGTCGCCACGCTCTACGGCGACAAGGCCCCGCAGGCGGTGGCGAACTTCGTCACGCTGGCCCAGGAGGGCTACTTCGACCAGACGAAGTGCCACCGGCTGGACACCTCGATCAAGGTGCTGCAGTGCGGCGACCCGACCGCCAGCGGCACGGGCGGCCCCGGCTACAGCTGGGGTCCCATCGAGAACGCGCCGGCCGACAACATGTACCCCAAGGGCACGCTCGCCATGGCGCGGGTCTCCGGGCAGGCGAGCTCGATGGGCAGCCAGTTCTTCATGGTGTACGGCGACACGACCATCGAGTCGGACAGCGCCGGCGGCTACACCGTCTTCGGCACGATCACGTCAGGCCTGGACGTGCTGCAGGCCATCGCCGACGAAGGGACGGTCGAGGTGAGCGGACAGTTCACCGCGCCCGTCCACGACGTCATCATCGAGGGAGTGAAGACCCAGTGACGGAGAACCCAGCCACGCCGGCCCAGCCCGACGCGCCCGAGCCCGCTGCGGTCACGCCCGACGAGGTGGACGCCCCCGAGACGGTCGCCGAGGTGACCCCGGTCGACGACCTGATCGAGATCGAGCCGGGGATGGACGAGCCCATCGAGATCGAGCCCGCGTTCGACGAGCCGGTCGCGATCGAGCAGGAGCTCGACGCGACGGCCGAACTGGCCCCGGCCGACGTCGAGGCGGAGGCCGTGGCGGAGGCCGAGGCGGGGGCCGAGGTGGAAGCCGAGGTGGAGGCCACGGTCGAGGCCACGGTCGAGG
The DNA here is from genome assembly GCF_001898175.1 of Cellulomonas sp. 73-92. GTDB lineage: Bacteria > Actinomycetota > Actinomycetes > Actinomycetales > Cellulomonadaceae > Cellulomonas. The sequence continues at coordinate 176,591 of NZ_MKTH01000014.1, read as the reverse complement.
CCGAGGTCAGCGCCGCCGAGGTCGTGGCTGCGGCCGACGAGGTCGTGGCTGTGCCCGACGAGGTCGTGGCCGACGAGCTCGTTGTACAGGACGCCGCGGCCGAGGAGCCCGTCGCTCAGGAGGCGGTGCTCGACGAGCCCGCCACCTCGGTCGCCGCCGAGCAGCCCGCACCGGGGCCACGCCCGACACCGGCGCTGATCCGCCCTCGCCCGGTCCCCCCGGCCGGCGCGCCCGCCGCGCCCGTCACGGGTCAGGTCCCGGTGGTGCCGGCGGCACCGACACTCCCGGCCCCGGCAGCACCGTTGGACCCCGCCGAGGTCGCCGCCGCGTCGGCGTTCGGCCGCGTCACCGAGGACGGCACCGTGCTCGTCCAGGACGGCGACGAGGAGCGCGAGGTCGGCCAGGTGCCCGGCGCCAGCGCCGACGACGCGATGGCGCTCTACGTGCGTCGCTTCATCGACCTGCAGGCGAAGGTGGTCCTGTTCGAGGCCCGTCTGGCGGCGACCGACCTGTCGGTCAAGGAGATCGACTCGACCATCGGGAAGCTCACGGAGGAGCTCGTCGCGCCGGCGGCCGTGGGCGACCTCGTCGGGCTCCGCGCCCGCCTCGACGGGCTCCGGGCCGTCGCCGCGGAGCGCCGGGCCGCGGCGGAGGCCGAGCGCGCCGCCGCGCGCCAGGCCGCGCAGGAGTCGCGCACCGCGATCGTGGAGCAGGCCGAGGCGATCGCCGCCACCGACCCGAGCCGCATCCAGTGGCGGCCCGCCGGCGAGCAGCTGCGGGCGCTCCTCGACCAGTGGAAGGACGCCCAGCGCAACGGGCCGCGGCTCGACCGCCCCACCGAGGAAGCGCTGTGGAAGCGGTTCAGCCACGCCCGCACCACGTTCGACCGTGAGCGCCGGCACTTCTTCGCCGAGCTCGAGAGTCGGAACGCCTCGGCCAAGAACGTCAAGGAGGCGCTGGTCCTGCAGGCCGAGAAGCTCGCCACCAGCACCGACTGGGCGGCGACCGCCGGCGCGTACCGCGACCTCATGGCCGAGTGGAAGGCCGCGGGCCGCGCCAGCCGCCCCGTCGACGACGCGCTCTGGGCGCGCTTCCGCGCGGCGCAGGACGCGTTCTTCGCGTCCCGCGACGCCGCGGCGGCCGCGACCGACGAGGAGTACGCGGCGAACCTCGTGGTCAAGGAGCGGCTCGCGGCCGAGGCCGAGACGCTGCTGCCGGTCCGCGACCTGGCCGCCGCGAAGGCGGCGCTCCGGTCGATCCAGGACCGGTGGGACGCTGCGGGCAAGGTGCCGCGCGGCGACCTGCAGCGCATCGAGGGTCGGCTGCGAGCGGTCGAGCAGGCCGTGCGCGACGCCGACGAGCACCAGTGGCGCCGCAGCAACCCGGAGACCCGCGCGCGGGCCGAGGGCATGGGCGCACAGCTCGAGCAGGCGATCGCCGGCCTCGAGGCGGACCTGGCCAAGGCCGAGGCGACGGGCGACCGTCGCAAGGCCGCCGAGGTCAAGGCCGCGCTCGACGCTCGACGCTCCTGGCTCGAGCAGGTCGAGCGCGCGGCCCGGGACGCCCGCGGCTGACGGTCGCTCCGACCGCCTCGCCGCGCTGTGGCTGATCGCCGGTCGGCGGGGCTGACGGCAGGCGACGCGGGAGCGCCGCCCTGGGCGGAGGTACAGCCGTGGGGCACCCGGCCGGCGGGCGTCTTCCGGCGTGGTGCGGCCTCGTCCACAGGCCGCGGCGCGCGCGTGCGGCCCGGCACGCCATGCTGCCCCACGTGTCGAACGCGCTGCTCCGGTACCGGGCGACCACCCTCGAGGTGGACCCGCTGGTGCGGCGTGACGAGCTGTCCGCGGCCGAGTGGACCGGGATGCTGCTGGATCGGGCTCGCGTACCGATCTGGGACGGCGTCGCGGTCCGCGCCGGGCAGGAGGTGACGGCCGGACTGCGGCTGGCGGCGTTGTCGGACCTGGTGCCGCAGCGCGGCGTCGTCGGGCGCGCCGCCGCCGCGTGGGTGCACGCGGGTGGCCCGCGCCCGACGAAGGTGGACGTCGTCGTCCCGCCGGGCGTGCGCCGCCCCGACCCGCACCCCTTGCGCCGCGCCGCGGAAGGGCCGCTGCCGGACGAGGACGTGCTCGACCTCGGTCCAGGGCGTGTGACGACGGTGCAGCGCACCGGCGTGGACGTCGCGCGCTTCGCCGCGCCCGGCGACGTCGTGCGCCTCCTGGTCGGGCTGCTCCCCCTTGGGTTCGACCCGCACGCCGCCCTGGCGGCGATGCGCGAGCTGCGGGGCGGGCGGGGCGTCCAGCGTGCCCGCACCCTCCTGGCGGAGCTGCAGGCCGTGCTTCCCCCGGCGCTGGACCGCGCCGAGCTCAGGCGCGGATGACCGGCTGGTCGGGGGTCTTGGCGCCGGTGATCCGGTAGACGTCGTAGACGCCCTCCACCCGACGCACCGCGGCGAGGACCGACGCCAGGTGGGACGGCTCGGCCATCTCGAAGACGAAGCGTGAGAGCGCCACCCGGTCCCGGTTGGTCGAGACCGTCGCCGACAGGATGTTGACGTGGTGGTCCGAGAGGACGCGGGTCACGTCGGACAGCAGGCGGGACCTGTCCAGGGCCTCGACCTGGATCTGCACGAGGAAGAGCTGCGACCCGGTGTGGCTCCACTCGACCTCGACCAGCCGCTCGGGCTGGCTCGCCTTGAGCCCCTGGAGGTTGGTGCAGTCGAGACGGTGCACGCTGACGCCGGCGCCCCGGGTGATGAACCCGACGATGCCGTCGCCGGGCACCGGCGTGCAGCACTTGGCCAGCTTGACCCAGACGTCCCCGACGCCCTTGACGACGACACCGGGGTCGCCCTGGCGCACGGTGCGCGCGGCGGGTCCGGGGCGCGTCGCCTCGGCGAGGTCCTCCTCGGCCGCCGGCACCCCGCCGAGCGACGCGACGAGCCGCTGCACCACCGTCGTGGCGGCGACCTGGTTCTCGCCGATCGCGCTGTACAGCGCGGTCACGTCGGCGTACCGCATCTCGGCGGCGAGAGCGACGAGGGCCTCGTGCGACAGCAGGCGCTGCAGCGGCAGGTGCTGCTTGCGCATCGCCTTGGCCAGCGCGTCCTTGCCGCGCTCGACGGCCTCCTCGCGGCGCTCCTTGGTGAACCACTGCCGGATCTTGTTGCGGGCGCGGGGGCTCTTGACGAAGCCCAGCCAGTCCCGGCTCGGCCCGGCCGTCTCCGACTTCGACGTGAACACGTCGACGACGTCGCCGTTCTCCAGCGCCGAGTCGAGCGGCACCAGGCGGCCGTTGACGCGCGCACCCATGGTGCGGTGGCCCACCTCGGTGTGCACCGCATAGGCGAAGTCGACGGGCGTGGACCCCTGGGGCAGCGCGATGACGTCGCCCTTCGGCGTGAACACGTAGACCTCGGAGCCGGCGATCTCGAACCGCAGCGAGTCGAGGAACTCGCTCGGGTCCGCCGTCTCCTTCTGCCAGTCGACGAGCTGGCGCAGCCAGCTCATGTCGTTGCCCTGGCTGTCGGTGACCGCCGGCTGGGTGCTGCCGCCCTTCGCGTTCTCCTTGTACTTCCAGTGCGCCGCAACGCCGTACTCGGCCCGCCGGTGCATCTCGTGCGTCCGGATCTGGATCTCGACGGGCTTGCCGCCAGGCCCGATCACGGTCGTGTGCAGCGACTGGTAGAGGTTGAACTTCGGCATCGCGATGTAGTCCTTGAACCGGCCCGGGACCGGGTTCCATCGCGCGTGCAGCGCGCCGAGCGCCGCGTAGCAGTCACGGACGGTGTCGACCAGCACCCGTACGCCGACCAGGTCGTAGATATCGGCGAAGTCGCGGCCGCGCACGATCATCTTCTGGTAGATCGAGTAGTAGTGCTTCGGCCGACCGGTGACCGTCGCCTTGATCTTCGCGGCACGCAGGTCGGCGCCGACCTGCTCGCGGACCGTGGACAGGTACTCCTCGCGCGCCGGCGCGCGCTCCGCCACCAGGTGGACGATCTCGTCGTACACCTTCGGGTAGAGCGTCGCGAAGCTGAGGTCCTCCAGCTCCCACTTGATGGTGTTCATGCCGAGCCGGTGGGCCAGCGGCGCGTAGATCTCCAGCGTCTCGCGGGCCTTGCGCTCGGCCGACTCCGACGAGACGAACTTCCACGTCCGGGCGTTGTGGAGCCGGTCGGCCAGCTTGATGACGAGGACGCGGATGTCGTGCGACATCGCGACGACCATCTTGCGCACGGTCTCCGCCTGCGCCGCGTCGCCGTACTGGACCTTGTCCAGCTTGGTCACGCCGTCGACCAGCATCGCGACCTCGGGGCCGAAGTCGTGGCGCAGCTGGTCCAGGGAGTAGGCGGTGTCCTCGACGGTGTCGTGCAGCAGCGCCGCCGCCAGCACCGAGGCCGACATCCCGAGCTCGGCGAGGATCGTCGCCACCGCGACCGGGTGCGTGATGTAGGGATCGCCGCTCTTGCGCAGCTGCCCCCGGTGCGCGCGCTCGGCCACGACGTACGCCTGCTCGAGCACCGACAGGTCGGCCTTCGGGAAGTGCTCGCGCGCGGCCTGCATCACCGGCTCGAGCGCCGGGAACGCGGCCGACGAGCGGCCGCCGAACCGCGCCAGGCGAGCACGCACGCGCGCGGCCGACGTGGCCTCCGTCGGGGTCTCGACGCGCGGGCTGACGGACTGGTCGGTCATCGTCGTCACCCCTCTCGCGGTCCGCGGGCCCGGACACCATCCCGGGCACCGACTGGGAACGCCCCGGCGGGCCGCGCCATTCCGCACCCGCGCCGCACGATCGCCGCACCGTCCCGGCTCCCCTGCGGACGTCGGTCCTGGTCGGCCCTGTCCTGGGAGTCTACGACCGGCAGGTCAGGGCAACGTCAGCAGCGTGTCGACCGGGACACCCGGCACGCGGTCGCGCCCGTGCAGGCCCACCAGCTCCGCCAGCACGGCGATGCCGACGACGTGGGCCCCGCAGTCCTCGAACAGCTTGAGCGTCGCGGCCGCCGTGCCTCCGGTCGCCAGGACGTCGTCGACCACCAGGACACGCGAACCCTCGGGCACCGTGAACGGCTGCACCTCGAGCGTCGCCGTGCCGTACTCGAGGTCGTACGTCTCCGCGATCGTCGGCCCGGGCAGCTTGCCCGCCTTGCGGACGAGCACCACGCCCGCGCCGAGGGCGACGGCGATCGGCGCCGCGAGCAGGAAGCCGCGCGACTCCATGCCCGCCACCAGGTCGACCGGCCCGGGGGCGTCCGCCGCCAGGACCGCGACGAGGTCCGCGAACGCCGGCCCGTCGGCCAGCACCGTGGTGATGTCCCGGAAGAGGACGCCGGGCTCGGGGTAGTCGGGGACCTCGCGCAGCAGCTCGGTGACGCGAGCGGTGACCGCGGCGCGATCCGGGACGTTCACTTGCGGCGACGCTTCGGCTGCGCGGCCACACCCTGGTGGGCGCCCGGGTGCAGCGGGCCGACGAACGTCGTGGCGGCCGCACCGGCCGGGACCGGCTCACCGTCGACGACTGCACCGCCCGTCCGGCCGGCCAGCACGCGCTTGCGGAGGGCGACCATCTCCGGCTCGCGCTCGCGCAGCACGACCTCCAGCGGCGTGGCCAGGAAGATCGACGAGTACGCACCGACGAGCATGCCGACGAACAGCGCCAGGGCGATGTCCCGCAGGGTGCCGGCGCCGAGGACGAACGCGCCGATGAAGAGGATGCCGGCCACCGGGAGGAGCGCGACGACCGAGGTGTTGATCGACCGGACGAGCGTCTGGTTGACGGCGAGGTTCGCCTTCTCGGAGTACGTGTACCGGCTCTGGTGGATCACCCCGTCGGTGTTCTCACGCACCTTGTCGAACACGACGACCGTGTCGTAGATCGAGTACCCGAGGATCGTCAGGAACCCGATGACGGTCGCGGGCGTGACCTCCCAGCCGACGGCCGCGTACACCCCCGCCGTGATGAGGATGTCGTGGAAGAGGGCGACGATCGCCGACACGGCCATCCGCCAGTTCCGGAAGTACAGCGTCATGACGACCGCGACGAGCACGAGGAAGACGACGAGGCCGGTGACGGCCTTCTTCGAGACGTCCGCGCCCCAGGTCGGGCCGATGAACGTGCTGGTGACGTTGTTGACGGAGACGCCGTACGCCTTCGCCAACCCTTCCCGCACCTGCTCGACCTCGGTGTTGGCCAGCTGACGCGTCTGCACCCGCAGCGAGTCGGTGCCCATGTTGGTGACGAGGGCCACCTCCTGGCTGTCGATCGCGGCGACGACGTCGACGGCCTTCTGCTGGTCGCGGTTGGCCGCGCCGGTGACGACGAACTCCGAGCCGCCCCGGAACTCGATGCCGGGGTTCAGGCCGGGCGCGAAGAGCAGGACGATCGCCGCGAGCACCAGGACGCCGGAGACGGTGAACCACCAGCGACGGCGACCGACGATGTCGTACGACCGCTTGCCCGTGTAGAGGTCGTTGCCCCACTGGGCGAATCCGACGGCCATCAGTGCTCGTCCCCTTCGGTCGTCGTGCGCTCGTCGTGCGCGGACGAGGTGTCAGGTGGCGGCGGCGCGGTGGCGCCCGAGCGTCGTGCCGCGGCGCGCCGCTCGGCGATGGTCATACCGGGTGCGCCGACGACCGCGGGCTGCTTCGTCGGCCACGCCTTCGGGGTGGCCTCCTCCTCGGCGCCGGCCTTGCCCTTGGGGGTCACGACGACCCGGCCACGGCCCATGTACCGCACGCCCTCCACGCCGAGGCGGCGCGGGTCCAGGCCGGAGAGCCGATGGCCCTCGCCGAAGAACCGCAGCTTGGAGATGATCTCCATCATCGGGTGCGTGAAGAAGAACACGATGATCAGGTCGATGATCGTGGTCAGCCCGAGCGTGAACGCGAAGCCTCGGACGCTGCCGATCGCCAGCAGGTACAGCGCCGCGGCTGCCATGAAGTTGACCGCGTCGGACGCCAGGATGGTGCGCCGCGCACGGGCCCAGCCGTGCTCGACCGCCGCCGTCAGCGGCCGTCCGTCGCGCAGCTCGTCCCTGATCCGCTCGAAGTAGACGATGAACGAGTCCGCGGTGATGCCGATGGCCACGATCAGGCCGGCGACACCGGGCAGCGACAGCCGGTAGCCCTGCAGCCACGACAGCAACGTGATCACGAGGTACGTCATGATCGCGGCCAGGACCAGCGACGACACCGTCAGCAGACCCAGCACCCGGTACTGGATCAGCGAGTAGACGACGACGAGGATCAGGCCGATCAGGCCCGCCAGGAGCCCCTTCTGGAGCTGCTCGGAGCCGAGCGTCGCGGAGATCTGCTGCTGGCTCTCCACCTGGAAGCTCACCGGAAGCGAGCCGAACGACAGCTGGTTGGCCAGCGTCGCGGCGGACGTGCGGGTGAACGAGCCGGAGATGACGGCCTGGCCGTTGGGGATGACGTCCTGGACCGCCGGTGCGGACACGACGAGCCCGTCCAGGACGACGGCGAACTGGTCCAGCGGCGACTGGTTGTTCTTGTGGTAGCTGTACAGCCGCGTCGTGGTGGCCGCGAACTGCGTGGTGCCCTGGCCGTCGAACTTGAGGTTGACCACCCACGTGGTGCCGGTGGTGCCGTTCGGGAGGATGTTGAGGCCCGAGTTCGCGCCGGCGATGTGGCGCCCCTCGACCTCGACCGGGCCCAGGATGTACTTCGACAGCCCGTCCTGCGAGCAGGTGACGAAGGCCGCGTTCGCGGGCCCGTTGACGCCGCCCGTCAGGTTCTTCTGGTTGCTGCAGTCGAGGGCGTCGAACTGCTTCTGGACGTCGGGCGTCACGTAGTAGGCGACGTCGCTCGGGCTGCTCGGGCCGGCACCGGCGGCGGCCGAGGCGCTCGGGCTGGGCGTCGGCGTCGGGGCCGCGCTCGCCGCGCTGCTCGCGGCCGCGGTGGCCGTCGAGGTAGCGCTCGCCGCGGCGGCCGCACCGGAGGCGGTGGGCGCCGGCGTCGCCCCCGAGGTGTCGGTCGACGTCGGCGTCGGGGTCGGCGTCGGGGTGGTGCTGTAGCTCTGCTTGAGGACCGGACGGAACTCCATCTGGGCCGACGTGGTGACGAGCTTGACCGTCTCCGGGTCGGGCGTGCCCGGCAGGGAGACGACGATCTTCGCCGTCGAGCCGCTGCCCTGGCTGCTGATCTGGGCCTCGGCCACACCGGACGCGTCGATGCGCTGCCGGATGACGTTGATCGCCTGGGTGATCGTCGTCGAGGTCACCTGGCCGGAGGTCTGCGCCTCGGGGACCGGGGTGAGGATGATCTCGGTGCCGCCCTCGAGGTCGAGCGCGAGCTTGGGGGCCAGGGTCGCCTTGGACCACGTGATCCCCGCGGCGATCGCGGCTGCCATCACCACGATGACGACGCCCAAGGTGACGAGCGTGCGCACCGGACGGCGCCGGGTTGTCGGAGCAGCCAAGATCAGTTCTCTCTCGTGCACGCACCGGCGACGTCGTCACCGGTGGGATGGAGGGCCCGGGCGCGGTGCCCGGGCCGCGCGGTTACTTCGCTTCCTTGCCGGTCTCGTCGTCCTCGTCACCGGACGCGGTGCCGTGCGACGGGTCGAGGGACGAGATGTCGTCCGGCACCTCGACGTCATCACCCTCGTAGTAGTCGTCGTCCGCCTGGTCGTCCGCCTCGTCGTCGACGTCGGCGACCTCGGTGGTCGGCTCGATGAGCTTGGCGATGGCCGCGCGGATCCAGCGGCTGCGGCTGCCCGGGCCGGACTCGAGGGTGATGTTGTCGCCCTCGACCTCGACGACGGTGCCGAGCATCCCGGAGTGCGTCATGACCTCGTCGCCGGGCTTGAGGTTGTTCCGGAACTCCTGCGCCTTCTGCTGCTGCTGGCGGGAGCGCCGGGACATGAACCACATGGCGCCGAGCAGCACGATGAGGATTGCCCAGATGATGGTGTTGCTGCCCATGGCGAGGTGCCGTCTCCTGACGTGTCGATGTGCCCGACGCAGTCTAGGCGTACGGACCGGTCGCTCCAACGCCCGAGGTCCCTGCTCGGTTCCCCTGTGTGGGACACCGCGTGGGACACCGCGTGAGACCCCGCGTGAGACGCCGCGTGGCGTTCACCCGAAGAGCGTGTCCTGCGGCGCCGGGGCCACCAGGCCCAGGTGGGTCCAGGCCGCGGGGAGCGCCACCCGGCCGCGCGGGGTGCGCCCGACGAGGCCCTCGCGCACGAGGAACGGCTCCGCGACCGTCTCGACGGTCTCGGGCTCCTCCCCCACGGCCACCGCCAACGTGGTCAGGCCGACGGGCCCGCCACCGAACCGCGTGCACAGCGCCTCCAGCACGGCACGGTCGAGGCGGTCGAGGCCGCGGGCGTCGACCTCGAACACCTCGAGCGCGCGGCGTGCGGCGCCGAGGTCCAGCCGGCCGTCGCCCTTGACCTCAGCCCAGTCGCGCACGCGGCGCAGCAGGCGGTTCGCGATCCGGGGCGTGCCGCGCGACCGCGAGGCGATCTCGGCGGCGGCGGCGGCCTCCAGCTCCACCCCCAGGAGACCGGCGGAGCGGACGAGCACCCGCTCGAGCTCGTCGGACGCGTAGAAGTCCAGGTGGCCGGTGAAGCCGAACCGGTCGCGCAGCGGGGCCGGCAGCAGGCCGGCCCGCGTGGTCGCGCCGACGACCGTGAACGGCGGCAGCGTCAGCGGGATCGCGCTCGCCCCCGCGCCCTTGCCGACGACGACGTCGACCCGGAAGTCCTCCATCGCCACGTAGAGCAGCTCCTCGGCCGGCCGAGCCAGCCGGTGGATCTCGTCGAGGAACAGCACCTCGCCCTCCTCGAGCGAGGACAGCACCGCCGCCAGGTCGCCGGCGTGCTGGATCGCCGGCCCGCTGGTGACGCGCAGGGACGTGCCGAGCTCGGCCGCGATGATCATCGCGAGGGTCGTCTTGCCCAGACCCGGCGGGCCGGACAGCAGCACGTGGTCCGGCGGCCGGTTGCGCCGGGCGGCGGCCTGCAGGACCAGCGAGAGCTGCTCGCGCACCACGCGCTGGCCGACGAACTCGGCGAGACGGCGCGGCCGCAGCGCGGCCTCCGCGGCGCGCTCGAGGTCGTCGGCGGACGGCCGGACCAGGCTCTCGGCACCGAACCGCTCGGTGACGACCGCCTCGTCGTCCTCGAGCTCAGCCACGGGCACCGCCCAGCGTCCGCAGCGCCGCGCGCAGCAGGCCGGCGACCTCGCCGGCGCCCACGGGCTCCGTGCTGCCCTCCAGGACGGTCGTGACGGCCTCCTGGGCGGTCCTCGCCTGCCAGCCGAGCCCGACCAGCGCCTCCACGACCTGGTCCCGGTGGTCGCCCACCGCCGCGACCGGGGCGCGCCCCCCTGCCGCCGGGGCCGGCGCACCGAGCCGGTCACCCAGCTCGAGCACGATGCGCTGCGCGCCCTTGCGCCCGATGCCCGGGACGCGCTGGAGGGCGCCGTAGTCCTCGTCGGCCACCGCGCGGCGCAGCCCGTCGGGGCTGTGCACCGCGAGCATCGCCAGGGCGAGGCGCGGGCCGACGCCGGAGACGGTCTGGACGATCTCGAAGACCTCGCGCTCGTCGGCCTCGGCGAAGCCGAAGAGCGTCAGGGAGTCCTCCCGCACGACGAGCGACGTGTGCAACGTGGCGCGCTGCCCCACGCGGAGCCCGGCCAGCGTGGCGGGCGTCGCCTGGACGAGCATGCCGACCCCGCCGACCTCGACGACTGCCGCGTCCAGCCGCACCGCCTGCACCGTCCCGGTGACCGACGCGATCACGATGCCCTCCCGAATGCCATGCGGGCATGTTCGCACACGTGTACGACACCCGTGCACCCCGACACTCCACCACCCCAACCTCCATTTTCCTGAAGTTCTCGTCGCGAATCGCAACCGAAACGTCAGGAAAATGAAGGTTGGGGTCAGGTGCGCCGGCGGGCCGCCTGCTCCGCGGCCGCCCATGCGCGCTGGGCGGGCGTCAGCGCGCCGGGCGGGCGTTGCGGCGCGCTGATCGCGCCTTGCGGGCGCCAGAGGTGGCAGATCGCCAGCGCGAGGGCGTCGGCGGCATCGGCGGGCTTCGGCCGTTCTTCCAGCCCGAGCAGGCGCGCCACCATCGCCTGCACCTGCGCCTTGTCGGCGCGGCCGTTCCCGGTAACGGCGGCCTTCACCTCCGACGGCGTGTGCACGGCGACCGGGATGCGCCGCCGCGCGGCCGCGACCAGCGCGAGCCCGGCGACCTGAGCCGTGCCCATGACGGTGCTGACGTTGTGCTGCGCGAACACCCGCTCGATGGCGACGGTGTCCGGCGCGTGCTCCTCGAGCGCCTCCTCCAGGCGGCGCTCGATCGCCAGCAGCCGCTGGTCGACGTCGGCGTCGGCGTCCGAACGCGCGACACCGAACCACACGGCCTGCAGCCGATGGCCCGGCAGCGCGTCGACGACGCCCAGCCCGCACCTGGTCAGGCCGGGATCGACCCCAAGGACGCGCATGCCGCCAGTCTCACGACCTCTGGAGAAGAGTGGAGCCGTTCGACCTCGTGCGACGGCGTGTCGCGGTCGATCGGCTCCACCGGACGTCAATCGGCTCCACCTGAGGAGTGGCTACTCCTCCTCGTCGAGCTGCGCCATGACCTCGTCGGACGCGTCGAAGTTCGTGAAGACGTTCTGCACGTCGTCCGAGTCCTCGAGGGCGTCGATGAGGCGCAGGATCTTGCGCGCGCCGTCGAGGTCGACCTCGATCTGCGTCGCGGGGTAGAAGACGACGTCGGCCGAGTCGTACTCGATCCCGGCCTCCTGCAGGGCCTTGCGGACCGGCACCAGGTCGGTGGCCTCGGTGAGCACCTCGAAGGACTCGCCCTCGTCGGTGACCTCCTCGCCACCCGCGTCGAGCACCGCCTCCATCACGGCGTCCTCGCTCGTGCCCTCCTTGGGCACGACGATGACGCCCTTGCGGGAGAAGAGGTACGAGACGGATCCGGGGTCGGCCATCGAGCCGCCGTTGCGGGTGAAGGCCACCCGCACGTCCGAGGCCGCACGGTTGCGGTTGTCCGTCAGGCACTCGACCAGCACGGCGATCCCGCCGGAGCCGTAGCCCTCGTACATGATCGTCTGGTAGTCGGCGCCGCCGGCCTCCTGGCCGGAGCCGCGCTTGACGGCGCGGTCGATGTTCTCGTTGGGGACCGAGGTCTTCTTCGCCTTCTGGATGGCGTCGAACAGCGTCGGGTTGCCGGCGGGGTCACCTCCACCCGTGCGGGCGGCCACCTCGATGTTCTTGATCAGCTTGGCGAACAGCTTGCCGCGCTTGGCGTCGATGGCCGCCTTCTTGTGCTTCGTGGTGGCCCACTTGGAGTGACCCGACATGCCTCGCTGCTCCTCGGTCCTGGATCCGCGTTGTGGTGCTCGTCCTGCGCGGCGCTGCTACCGGCTCTCGCGCACGATGTCGACGAACAGACGGTGCACCCGCGTGTCGCCGGTCACCTCCGGATGGAAGGACGTGACGAGCAACGGCCCCTGACGCACCGCCACGATCCTACCGGCGGCCGGCCCACCTTCCACGCGGGCGAGCACCTCGGCGGCGTCGCCCACCTGCTCGACCCACGGCGCGCGGATGAAGACGGCGTGCACCGTGCCCGCGATGCCGGCGATGTCGAGGTCCGTCTCGAACGAGTCGACCTGGCGGCCGAACGCGTTGCGGCGCACGGTCATGTCGATCCCGCCGAGGGTCTGCTGCCCCTCGATCGCGCCGATGAGGCGGTCCGCGAGCAGGATCATCCCCGCGCAGGAACCGTAGGCGGGCATCCCCGCGCGGAGGCGCTCCCGCACCGGCTCGACCAGGTCGAACGCGCGCAGCAGCTTGTCGATCGTCGTCGACTCGCCGCCGGGGATGACGAGTGCGTCGACCGCCTCCAGCTCACGCGCACGGCGCACCCCGACCGCCTCGGCGCCGACCGCCCGGAGCGCGGCGAGGTGCTCACGCACGTCGCCCTGGAGCGCGAGCACGCCGACGGTCGGGACGGTGGGGGTCATGGCCGAGGAGTCTAGGCGGGGCGCGGAAGGGCCCCGCCCTCCCGGGCGATCGGGGCCTGCCCGACGACCGTGCCGATACGCTCCGGCGATGGCCCCTCACCTCGGGCAGGGCGCCCGCCGAACCCTCCGGTCCGCAGCCCTCCGGCTGGACGAAGCCCACGCCTCGACCGACCTGCGCGAGCGGTTCCTCCTGCCGCCCGGCGTCGTCTACCTCGACGGCAACTCGCTCGGCGCGCTGCCGGTCGCGGTGCCCGCGGCGCTCGAGCGGGTCGTGCACGACGAGTGGGGCCGCGGCCTGATCACGTCGTGGAACGCCGCCGGCTGGTGGGAGGCCCCGACCCGGGTCGGGGACGCCGTGGGGCGGCTGATCGGCGCCGCCCCCGGGCAGGTCGTCGTCGGCGACACCACCACGGTGCGGCTCTACCAGGCGCTGCGCGGGGCGGCGTCGCTGCGCCCGGACGCGCGCGTCCTCGTGACCGACCCCGGCTCGTTCCCCACCGACCTCTACGTGGCGCACGGCGTGGCAGCCGAGGCGGGCTGGCGGGTCGAGCTCGCGGACCCGGACCAGATGCCGGCGCTCCTCGACCGGCTGAGCGCCGATGGTGATCCGGTCGCCGCGGTGGCGTTCTCGCACGTCGACTACCGCACCGGCCGGCTCTGGGACCTGGCCGGCCTCGTCGCGGCGGCCCATCGCGCCGGGGCGCTCGCGATCGCCGACCTGTGCCACTCGGCCGGCGCGATCCCGGTCGGGCTCGACGAGGCCGGCGTGGACCTCGCGGTCGGCTGCAGCTACAAGTACCTCAACGGTGGACCGGGCTCGCCCGCCTACCTGTACGTGGCCTCCCGGCACCAGTCGGTGTTCGTCAACCCGATCCCCGGGTGGCAGGGCCACGCCCGGCCGTTCGACATGGCCGGCACGTACGAGCCGGCGGACGGCGTCGCCCGCGCCCGGACGGGCACCGCGCCGATGCTGTCGCTGCTCACCCTCGAGGCCGCGCTCACCGCGTTCGACGGTGTGGACGTCGTCGCCGTGCGCGCCCGCTCGTCCTCGCTGACGGGCTTCCTGCGCCGCTGCCTGGAGCTGCTCGTGCCGGGCCTGGACGTGGTGTCGCCGGCGGCGGACGACCGGCGCGGGTCGCAGGTCTGCGTGCGCGACCAGCACGCGTACGGGATCGTCCAGGCGCTGGTCGCGCGCGGTGTCGTCGGGGACTTCCGCGCCCCCGACATCGTCCGGCTGGGCGTCGCGGCGCCCTACCTGACGCACGCCGACATGCTGACCGCCGCAGAGGCCTACGCCGACGTGCTGGCCGCGGGCGAGCACCTCGACGCGCGGTTCGCCCGGCGCTCGACCGTCACCTGACGAGCCGCCGACCCGCTCAGCCGGCGAAGGCCTCCGCGCGCCCCGCACGGGCGGCGACGACCTCGTCGGCCAGCCGGGCCAGGCCCTCGAGCAGGACGGGACGCGCGGCCGCCAGGCTGACCCGGACGCGGCCGGCGGCCTGCAGGCCGAACGTCGCCCCGGGGGCGACCGCGACGTGGCGGCTCGCCAGGAGGCGCTGGGCGAAGCCGTCGGTGTCGTCGTCCTCCACGTCCACGAGCAGGTAGAACGCACCCTCCGGCCGGGTGAACCCGAGGCCGCGGGCCGCCAGCAGGTCGGTCGCGGCGTCCCGCCGTTCGCGGTAGGACGCCACGGCGACGTCGACGCCGTCCTGCGGCCCGGTCAGCGCGGCCAGCGCACCCACCTGTCCCACCGTCGACGGGCACGCGACGAGCGCCTCCGAGAGGTGGCCCAGGACCTCGAGCAGCTCGTGCGAGCCGGTGGCCACCCAGCCGATGCGCCACCCGGTCATGCCGTACGTCTTGGAGACGCTGCCGACGACGACGACGCGACCGTCGGTGTCGAACGCGGCGGGCGAGACGAACGGGACGCCGAACGTGATGGCCTCGTAGCACTCGTCGGACAGGAGCCACAGGTCGTGGCGGCGGGCGATCTCGACGAGCTGGGCGAGCACCGCCGCGGGGTACACCGCCCCGGTCGGGTTGTCCGGGGAGCAGACGAGCAGCGCGCGCGTGCGCGGCGTGATCGCGGCCGCCACCTCCGCGGCCACCGGCACGTAGCCGTGCTCCGGCCGGGTCGGGTACGTGCGCACGGTGGCGCCGGCCGCCGTCGCGGCCATCGCCCAGTTGGGGAACGCCGGGTCCGGCACGAGCACCTCGTCGCCCGGGCCGAGGACGGCCTGGAACGTCATGGCCAGCCCGTGCATCGCCCCGTGCGTCACCACGACGTCGTCGGGGCTCGTCGCGCGCCCCGAACGCGCGGTGACCCGGTCCGCCACGGCGGCCCGCAGCGCGGGCAGGCCCGTGCTGGAGGTGTAGCCCGTGCGCCCGGCTCGCCCGGCGGCCGCCGCGGCCTCGACGACGTGCGCCGCGACGCCCTGGTCCGGCTCGCCGATCTCCAGGTGCAGCGCGTCGGGGTCGCGCAGCGCGAGGTCCATGAGCGTGCGGATGCCGCTGCGCGGCACGCGGAGGGCGGGTGACGTCGGCGCGGGGACAGGCACGCCGTGGATGTTACCGGTCAGTACGTTTCGCGCTTCGGGGCGTCCGTCAGGTCTCGCGCGCCAGCCCCAGGTTCCGGGTCACGCCGTCCCAGCCGGGCAGCAGCGAGCGCACGAGGGCCGGCAGCCCCGCGGGGAACACCTCGATGCCGACGGCCTCGAGGGCGTCGACCTGCCACCACCGCAGCTCGTCGAGCACGTCGGCCTCGACGTCGGTCCAGTCGTCGTGCGAGAGCGGGGGCAGCGTCGCCGAGTCCACGCGTGCGACGAAGATCTCCTCGTCCTGCCTGCACAGCCGGGCGAAGAAGTCGAACAGCGCCTGCCGCGTGCAGACCGGGCCGACGAGGTCGCCCTCCACCAGCGCGATGCCCGTCTCCTCGCGGAGCTCGCGGACCGCCGCCTGCCGGGGCGTCTCCCCCGCGTCGATGCCGCCGCCGACGGTGAACCACCACGACCGCTCGGGCTGGTCCACGTCGTGCCCGCGCACCAGGAGCACGCGGTCCGCCTCGTCGAGCAGGATGACGCGGGCCGCGCGCCGGTACGGGATGCCGTCCGGCCCCGGCACCCAGTCGGGTCCCAGCTCGGCCATGTCAGCGGGAGGCTGCGCTCACCAGCCGCGCTCGGCGAGCCGGTGCGACACCGGGACGTCGTCGACGTTGATGCCGACCATCGCCTCGCCGAGCCCGCGCGACACCTTGGCGATGACGTCGGGGTCGTCGTAGAAGGTCGTCGCCTTGACGATCGCCGCCGCGCGCTGCGCCGGGTTGCCCGACTTGAAGATGCCGGAGCCGACGAAGACGCCCTCGGCGCCGAGTTGCATCATCATCGCGGCGTCCGCGGGCGTCGCGATGCCGCCCGCGGTGAAGAGCACCACGGGCAGCTTGCCGGCCTTCGCGACCTCTGCCACCAGCTCGTACGGCGCCTGCAGCTCCTTGGCGGCGAGGAAGAGCTCGTCCTCCGGGAGCGAGGTCAGCCGGCGGATCTCGTCGCGGATCTGCCGCATGTGCGTGGTCGCGTTGGAGACGTCGCCCGTCCCCGCCTCGCCCTTGGAGCGGATCATCGCGGCGCCCTCGGTGATGCGCCGCAGCGCCTCGCCCAGGTTGGTGGCGCCGCACACGAACGGCACGGTGAAGGCCCACTTGTCGATGTGGTGGGCGTAGTCGGCCGGGGTCAGCACCTCGGACTCGTCGATGTAGTCGACGCCGAGCGACTGCAGCACCTGCGCCTCGACGAAGTGACCGATGCGCGCCTTGGCCATCACCGGGATGGAGACCGCCGCGATGATCCCGTCGATGAGGTCGGGGTCGCTCATGCGGGCGACGCCGCCCTGGGCCCGGATGTCGGCCGGCACGCGCTCGAGCGCCATGACGGCGACGGCGCCCGCGTCCTCGGCGATCTTCGCCTGCTCGGCGGTGACGACGTCCATGATCACGCCGCCCTTGAGCATCTCGGCCATGCCGCGCTTCACCCGGGCGGTGCCGACGACGCCGGCCGTGGTCTCGTTCTCGCTGGTCACGTGTGCCTCGCAGACGGAAGTGGAGGGGGATGTGCTCGTTCCATGCTAGCCGCGGCGGCCGAGCCCGGCCCGCAACGTCTCAGCCTCGGGGCAGCACGTGACGGAGGCCTTCGGGCCACTCGTCGTCGAGCTCGAACGTCACCGGCTCGGGGGCGCTGCCCGCCAGCCGGAGCAGGCGCACCAGCGGGGCGCGCCGGGCGCTGCGCGTCAGTGCCACGGCGTCGTTGTGGAACCGGCGTGCCAGCTGCATCCGGTACCAGGCGGCGGAGAGGTCGTCGAGCAGGGCGCCGCCGGCCTCGTCGGTGACCATGAGGGCCACCTCGTGGGGGTCGTCGAGCACCTCGCGCAGGGCCGCGGTCAGGTCGCTCTCGATCTGGCTGCGGTCGAGTCCGTCGAGGGTGACCCGGGACGGTGGCGGCTCGCCCTCGGCGAGCACGGTGCGCAGCTCACCCGCGGCGCCGGCGGGCCCGGGGTCGCCCCCGGCCGTGAGGGCGGCCCACGCGGCCTCGCCGACGACGATCGAGCTCGCCGGGTCGAGCGCGCCGCTCGTCGCGAGCTCGGCGGCGACGGTCGCCCGCCGCACCAGCTGCTGGTCGAGGACGCTCCGCGAGGCGTCGACGCGGCGGTGCAACCGGTCGAGCCGGCTCGCGTCCACCCACACGAACCACAGCACCAGCGCGAGGACCACGCCGACGACGAGGACGACCTCGGCCCAGCTCCAGCTCACCGGTTCTCCTTGCCCGCCCGCCGGCCGCGCGAGCCGCGCAGCGAGGACGGGTCCTCGCCGACGGGCGCGTTGTGCCCGGCGACCGCCATCTCGTACACGGCCAGCACCTGGTCGGTGACGCCGGGCCAGTCGTAGCGGCGTACGGCCTGCCGGCCGGCGGCCACCTTGTCGCGGCGCAGCCCGGGATCGTCCAGCACGCGCAGCAGGGTGGCCGCCAGGTCCGCGCTGTCGCCGGTGCGGAACAGCACCCCGGCCTGGCCCTCGTCGAGCACGCGCAAGAACGCGCCGAGGTCGCTGGCCACCACGGGAGTCCCGGCCGCCATCGCCTCGACGAGCACGATGCCGAACGACTCGCCGCCGGTCTGCGGCGCGCAGTAGACGTCCGCCGACGCGAGCAGGCGCGCCTTCTCCTCGTCGGACACCCCGCCGACGAACTCGACGGAGGAGGCCAGCGGGCCGAGAGCCTGCGCCGCCTCGTCGGCCCCGAAGTCGCCGCGGCCCGCGACGAGGAACCGGGCGCCGGGGATCCGCTGCAGCACCGCCGGCACGGCACCCAGCAGCACGGGCAGCCCCTTGCGGGGCTCGTCGAGCCGGCCGAGGAACGCGATGGTGGGCGCCTCGAGGGTGCCGGTCCAGCGCGCGTCCGGCTCGGCGCCCGCGAAGCGGTCGACGAAGACGCCGTTGGGGATGACGACGGCGTCGCCGCCCAGGTGCTCGACGAGCGTGCGGCGGGCGTCCTCCGACACCGCGATGCGCGCCGAGATCTTCTCGAGCGACTGGCGCACCAGGGGGTATGCCAGCTGGAGCGAACGCGACCGGTTCATCGACGAGTGGAACGTGCCGACGATGGGACCGTCGGCGATCCACATGGCGAGCATGCCGACGCTCGGCGTCACCGGCTCGTGCAGGTGGAGCACGTCGAACTGGCCGGCGGTCAGCCACTTGCGCACGCGCGCCGCCGTGACGGGCCCGAACGTCAGGCGGGCCACCGAGCCGTTGTAGTGCACCGGTACCGCGCGGCCGGCGGCGACGACGTAGTCGGGCAGCGGCGTGTCGTCCGCGGCGGGCGCGAGCACCGACACCTCGTGCCCGCGCTCCAGCAGCGACTCGGCCAGGTCGCGAACGTGGAACTGCACGCCCCCCGGCATGTCGAACGAGTACGGGCAGACGAGGCCCACCCGCAGGTGGTGGTGCCGCTGGCGGGACAGTGCCCTCACCGGCTCACCTCCGCGGCCACCGTGGCGGCGTACCGCTCCGGGTCCAGGTCCTCGACGAACACGCGCTGCAGCATGTGCCAGTCCTGCGGGTGCCGGCGGATCCGGTCACCCAGGATGTCCGCCCATTCCTGCGTCATCACGCGGATCCGTTCCCGGGCCGGCAGCTCCGCCGGCGGCACGGGCACCTCGATGAACTCGAGCTGGATGCCCCAGGGCGTGCCGGCCGCGCGCCGCCGCGCACCGCGCAGCCGCTCGTACGTGACGGCGGTGGCGAAGACCGGCGCGCCCGTGACGACGCCGAGGGCTGCCGGGCCGGCGGCGACCCGGGCTCGGTGCCCGAACAGGTCCACCTCGACACCCTTGGCCGTCAGGTCCCGGTCCGCCAGCAGCGGGATGAGCCCGGGGCCGGTGCGCGCGGCCCGCACGAGCTGACGGAACACGTCCCCGCCGCCGCTCGCCGGGATGATGCGCAGCCCGATGCCCTCCCGGAACCGGAGGAACTCCTGGTAGACCTCCTCGGGCTCGAGCCGCTCGGCGACCGTGGTGACGGGCGCGAGCTCCCGGGTGGCCCACGCGCCGGCGAGGTCCCAGTTGCCGAGGTGGCCGAGGACCAGCACGACCTGGCGGCCCTGCTCGAGGTGCCGCTCCACCCCCGCGCGGTTGACCACGGTGACGCGTGCGGCGATCCGCTCCCAGCCGACGCCCGCCAGGGTGAACGCCTCGCCGAAGTACCGCAGGTACGAGCGCATCCCGGCCCGCGACAGCCGCCTCAGCGCCCGCGCGTCCAGGTCCGGGCGCACGCGGGCGAGGTTCGCCTCCAGCCGGCGCACCCCGCCGCCGTGGCGGAGCCATGTCACATCGGCGGCCGCCCGGGCCAGCGCCCGCACCACGGGTCCGGGGACGTGCCGACCCCAGCGCCAGGCCGTCGCGTACGCGCGGCCGACATCGAGCCTCAAGAGGCCGCCTCCCGCACCTGGCGGCGCACGACGAGCATGCGCTGCACCACGGTGACGAGCGACGCCGCCGCCAGCAGGCCCAGCGCCACCGTGAGCAGGACGCGCGTCACACCGAGCCCGACGAGCCCGGCGGCGACGAGCGAGACGAGGATCCGGTCGCCACGCTCGGCGATGCCGACGTTGGCCGTCATGCCCAGGCCCTCGGCGCGGGCGCGGGCGTAGGGCACGATCGCCCCGAGCACCAGGCATGCCAGCGCGAGGATCGCCGTCAGCCGGTCGGTACCCCGGCCGGTGTACCAGAGCACGAGGCCGGCGAAGATCGCGCCGTCGGCGAACCGGTCGAGCGTCGAGTCCAGGAACGCCCCCCAGGGGCCGCTGTGCCCGGACCGGCGCGCCATGAGGCCGTCGATCGTGTCGAGCACGGTGAAGACGCCCAGCAGGATCGCGCCGAGGAACAGGTGGCCGGTCGGGAACAGCCACAGCGCGAGCGCGACCGACACCACGGTGCCGCCGATCGTCACCTGGTCGGGCGTGACGCCCAGGCGCAGCAGGCCGTCGGCCAGCGGCCCCATGAGGCGGCCCCAGACCGCACGCAACCGGCTCAGCACGCCGGGCTCCCCTCGTCGTGCTGCACCGCGGGCTCGTCGGCGGCGGCCCGCGCCCACGCGGCGGCGAGCCGGGACCGCGTGTCGGCCAGGATCTCCGGCAGCGCCCGCGTCCGCGCGACGATCGGCAGGAAGTTCGCGTCGCCGCGCCACCGCGGCACCACGTGCTGGTGCAGGTGTGCCGCGATGCCGGCACCGGCGACGTCGCCCAGGTTGATGCCCAGGTTGAAGCCCTGCGGCGCGTACGCCGCGCGCAGCGCGCGCATCGCCACCCGCGTCGTCGTGCCCAGCTCGGCGACCTCGTCGGGCGTCAGGTCGGTGTAGTCGGCGACGTGCCGGTACGGGCAGACGAGCACGTGCCCGGAGTTGTACGGGTAGAGGTTGAGCAGCGCGTACGTCAGCGGTCCCCGCCCGACGACCAGCCCCTCGTCGTCGGGCAGCGTCGCCGCCCGGCAGAACGGGCAGCCGGAGCCGGGCGCGCCGTCGGCCGGCTTGTTCTCCCCCCCGATGTAGGCCATGCGGTGCGGCGTCCAGAGCCGCTGGAACCCGTCGGGCTCCCCCGCGAGCTCCCCGGCGCGGTCGAGGGCCGGGCCGGGGCCCGGGTCCTCGCTCACACCTGCACCCGGTCCCGCACGGCCGCGACGATCCGCTCGACGGCCTCGTCGACCGGCACGCCGTTCTCCTGGTGGCCGTCGCGGAAGCGGAACGAGACGGCGCCCGCCGCGACGTCCTCGCCACCGGCGATGAGCACGAACGGGACCTTGTCCTTCGCGGCGTTGCGGATCTTCTTGCCGAACCGGTCGTCGGACAGGTCGATCTCGGCGCGGATCCCCCGGGCCGTCAGCTTCGCGACGACCTCCTTGACGTAGTCGTCGAAGGCCTCCGCGACGGGGACGCCGACGACCTGCACGGGCGCCAGCCAGGCCGGGAACGCGCCGGCGTAGTGCTCGACGAGGATCGCGAAGAACCGCTCGATCGACCCGAACAGCGCGCGGTGGATCATCACCGGCCGCTGCCGCGTGCCGTCGGCCGCCGTGTACTCCAGCTCGAACAGCTCGGGCTCGAAGAAGTCGAGCTGGATGGTCGACAGCTGCCAGGTGCGGCCGATCGCGTCCTTCGCCTGGACGGAGATCTTCGGCCCGTAGAACGCCGCGCCACCCGGGTCGTCGACGAGGGTCAGGCCCGAGGCGGTGGCGACCTCGCGCAGGGTCTCCGTCGCCTCGTCCCAGCTCGCGTCGTCGCCCACCGACTTCTTCGGGTCGCGCGTCGACAGCTCGAGGTAGAACTCGTTGAGCCCGTAGTCGCGCAGCAGGTCGAGCACGAACGTCAGCAGCGAGGCCAGCTCGTCGCGCATCTGCTCGCGGGTGGTGTAGATGTGCGCGTCGTCCTGGGTGAAGCCGCGGGCTCGGGTCATGCCCTGCACGACACCGGACTTCTCGTACCGGTACACGGTGCCGAACTCGAACAGCCGCAGCGGCAGCTCGCGGTAGGAGCGCCCGCGCGCGGCGAAGACGAGGTTGTGCATCGGGCAGTTCATCGGCTTGAGGTAGTAGTCCTGCCCCTCGCGCTTGACCGTCCCGTCCTCGTGGTACTCGGTGTCCAGGCGCATCGGCGGGTACATGCCGTCGGCGTACCAGTCGAGGTGCCGCGAGGTCTGGAACAGCTTCGCCTTGGTGATGTGCGGGGTGTTGACGAAGGAGTAGCCGGCCTCGACGTGCCGACGGCGGCTGTACTCCTCCATCTCCATCCGCACGATCCCGCCCTTGGGGTGGAACACCGCCAGGCCGGAGCCGATCTCATCGGGGAAGCTGAACAGGTCCAGCTCGGCGCCGAGCCGCCGGTGGTCGCGGCGCTCCGCCTCCGCGAGGCGCTCGAGGTAGGCCTTGAGCTCGTCCTTCGTCGGCCACGCCGTGCCGTAGACCCGCTGCAGCTGCGGGTTCTTCTCGCTGCCGCGCCAGTAGGCCGCCGCGGAGCGCATCAGCTGGAACCCGTTGGCGATCGGCCGGGTGGTCGGCAGGTGCGGGCCGCGGCACAGGTCCTGCCACGCGACGGTGCCGTCGCGGCGGACGTTCTGGTACACCGTCAGGCCGCCGAGCCCGACCTCGACGTTGGCGCCGTCCTCCGACCCCGCGTCGCCCTTGAGGCCGATGAGCTCGAGCTTGTAGGGCTCGTCCTTCTCGATCTTGCGGGCCTCCGCCTCGGAGACGTCGACGCGCCGGAACGCCTGGCCCTCCTTGACGATGCGCGCCATGACCTTCTCGAGCTCGCGCAGGTCGTCGGGCGTGAACGGGTGCTCGACGTCGAAGTCGTAGTAGAAGCCGTCGGTGATCGGCGGGCCGATGCCCAGGCGCGCGCTCGGGTTGACCTCCTGGACCGCCTGCGCCAGCACGTGCGCCGCCGAGTGCCGCAGCACCGTGAGGCCGTCCGGCTCCGCCAGGGTCACGGGCACGACGACCGCGCCGTCGGGCACCTCGCGCGACAGGTCGCGGAGCTCGCCGTCCACGCGCACGACGACGACGTCCCGCCGGTCCGAGAAGAGGTCGGTGCCCGTCGTGCCCGCCGCCACGGTCGTCACGACGCCGTCGACGGTGAGGGTGATCTGCTCGGACACGACCGCAGCTCCTTGGGGACCGGTTCGCCTCGCGGCTCACGGCGGACAGCCGGGCCGGGCGTGCTCGATGCTACCGATCCCGCACCGCTGCCAGCTCCCGGCGCCGCGCCGGTGGCCGGAAGGGTGGCGAGAAGCGTGGCGAGAAGCCTGTCGAGAAGCCTGTCGAGAAACGTGATCAGACGCGCTGGAGCTCGTCGGGGGCCGGTGTGCGGTTGCGGGAGCGGAGCCAGCCGACGATCGAGACGGCGGTGAACGCCAGCATGACGGCGCCCTGCCGTGCCACCGTCGACGGGCTGCGCTCCTGCTCGCCGAGGATCGAGGGCAGCGCCAGGACCGCGAACACGAGCGCGAAGGGCCCGTACAGCCCCGCCCACAGCCGCTTCGAGTGCAGGAAGACCTCGCGGCCGGCCAGCAGCGGCAGCGGCAGCAGGCTCGTCACGAGGTAGGTGAGCCCCTCGATCGTCGTCGCGGACAGCACGTCGGAGGTGAAGCCGGCGATCCCCTCCTCGGGGCGATGGGCGAAGAAGGAGGAGTACGCCACCCAGGCGGCGATGGCGAAGGTGAACACCACCGCGTGGCGCGCCACCACGGCCTTGCTCCGGTGCACCCTGTCGGCCCGTTCCCCGGCGTCGACGCCGACGACGAGCCCGAGGAAGAGGCCCGGCGAGAGCGACAGGAACCGCCCGACCGCGACGCCCGCGAGAGCCGCCAGCAGGCCGAGCGGCTCGGCCCGCACCTCGGCGTCGATGCCCCACCACGTCCGGGCGAGCAGCGCGCCGACCTGGGAGGCGACCACGGTGATGAGCGTGAGCGCGACGAACAGGGACGCCATGGTGCTCAGGGAACGGCCGTCCCAGGCGAGGTGCGGGTCGGCGAAGCCGAACGCGGCCCCCGCCAGCAGCGCGATGAGCAGGGGTCCCGCGAGCTTCCACCGGGTGCGTCGGGACACCCGCTCGATCGCACCGGTGAGGGCGAGGCTGACCGCGGCGAGGGCGCGGCCCATCCGGCCGTGCGAACGCCTCTCGATCGCCGAGTCCAGCAGGGAGCCGGGCAGCGCGACGAGCAGGAACCACAGCGCCGCCGTTGCCGCCCCCACCGCGATCCGCCGCGGGTCGGACAGCACGTCGCGGATGGTCGGGAGGACGTTCCGGAGGATCGTCGGGCGCTGCGACGGAGCCGTGATCGGGGTCGGCGCGTCCTGGGGCGGGGCGGCCGCCGCCTGCGCGGGCGGCACCACCACGTTCGGCGCCACGGCGGCCGCGGTCGCCGTCGGCGCGGGGCTCGGCGTGGGCGACGGGACGACGACCGCGCGCCGCGCCGGGCCGGGCGGCGAGGGCACGGCGACGGTCACGACGGTGGGTGCGGCATAGCCGTCCCCGCCGTCCCCGAGCGCCGCCGACGCGCTCGACGCCGACAGCACGACCGCGAGCCCCGGTGCGGCGACGAGCGACGCGAGCAGGACCCGCGCGACCGCGGCGGGGCGGCGGGACGGGCGTGCGGCCGGGCCCTCCTCCATGTGCCCCCCCGTCCCGGGTGTGCCGCGTGCCGGCTGGGGCGAGTATGGGCACGAAGGGTGATTTAGGACAATAGTCCTATATGCCCCGATTCCGGCCTGCGGGGGCGCGGGCCCAGGCGGGTCCCCTCGGGACCGCGGGACCTCCGCCCCGTCCGGTGGCACCGGGCCGGGTGGACCCTCCCGGCATGGCACCCGCGGGACCCGGTGCGGCCGCCCCGGGCCACGGCCTCGAGCCGCTGGGCGTCGCCGACCTGACGATGCTGGCGTCGGACTGCGGCCCGGCGCCGATGCACATCGCGGCCATCCTCCTGGTCGACGGGGCCGACGACGGCACGACGCGCGTCCCCGACACCCTCGTCGACCGGGCTCGAGGCGTGCCGCGGCTCGTGCAGGTGCTCGTCGGGCCGCAGCGCCGTCCGTCCTGGACCATCGACGACGCCGCCGACCCCGGCCGCCACGTCACCTCCCGCGAGCTGCCCGGCGGCGGCGAGCGGGCCGTGCTCGACGACGCCGCAGACCTCGTCTGCACGCCGCTCGACCGCGCGCGTCCGCTCTGGTCGGCGCGGTGGCTCACCGGGTGGGACGACACGCCCGCACGCCGAGGGGCGCTGGTGGTGGTGCTGCACCACGTGCTTGCCGACGGCCTGGGCGGCCTGGGAGTGCTCGCCGCGCTCGCCGACCCGGAGCCGGCAGACGACGCCGCGGCACCCCGTCCCCTCGAGGCGCCGCGGGCCGCACGCAGTGCGCTGGCCTGGCTGCACGGGCTGCTGGAGCTCCTCGGCGGCGGGCCGCCTCACCTCGCCGCCCGCACGTCCCTCAACCGCGCGACGGGCCCCACCCGCCGTCTGCACGTCGCCCGCGTGACTCTTGCCGCGTTCCGCGAGGGCGCGCACCGCCACGGGGGCAGCATCAACGACGCCATGGTGGCGGCGGTCGTCGGCGCCCTGGCGGACCTCCTCGCAGCACGGGGAGAGCACCCGCGACGCCTCGTCGTGTCCGTCCCCGTGACGGCCCGGCGCACGGACGACCGACGGGCCGGCAACGACAACGGCGTCCTACCGGTCGCCGTGCCCGTGGCGCTCGACCGGGCCGCCCAGGTGCGGCACGTCGCCGCCGCCACGGCGCGCCGCAAGGACCGTCCGCGGGGCCGGTCGGCGCTGCCCCTGAGCGCCGCGTTCCGCCGGCTCGCCGCGCTCGGATGGTTCCGGTGGTTCGTCGAGCACCAGCGCCTGGTCCACACGTTCGAGACGAACGTGCGCGGCCCCGCGCACCGGCTGCGCATCGCCGGTCACGAGGTGAGCGCGCTGCTGCCGGTCGCGGTGAACCCCGGCAACGTCGGAGCGTCGTTCGCGGTTCTCTCCTACGCCGGCGAGCTGGCGGTCACGGTCGTCACCGACCCCGACGTCGTGCCGGACGACGAGGCGCTCGTGGCGCTGCTCAGCGCCGAGCTGCAGGCCTTCGTCGCCGATCAGACGCCGCCGCCGTAGCCGAGCCCGGGCGCGCCGGTGCGCCACCGACAGCGCGAGGACCCCCGACCGGCAGTGCCGGCTCGGGGGCCCTCGCGTCGGGTGGGCGATACTGGGTTCGAACCAGTGACCTCCTCGGTGTGAACGAGGCGCTCTACCACTGAGCCAATCGCCCGCGATGACGACAGATCGTATCCACACTCCGGGGTGAACTCCGAACCGGACACTGGACGACAAGCCGGACAGGCGACAGGCTTCTGCCTGTGGGGATGGGTGCTACTGCCTGTTCCACCGAATCTTCACGGGTCAAGGGATCGAGTCAGACCGCTCCGGAGCCGATGTACTTGTCAGCATGAATGGTCCGAGTTCGCGTGAAGAGAGGGAGGGCCGGTGACGAGCTCGTCGTTCGACGTCCTCGAAGTCGTCGCCATGCAGCTCATCGGCGCCGACGCGAGCGTCCTGCCGGTCACCACCGACCTCGGCTTCCGGACCGGCGATCCCTACACCGTGCGCGCGGTGTTCCGGGGCGCGCAGTCGACCTCCACCTGGCTGATCGGGCGCGAGCTCCTCGACCAGGGCATCCACGCCACGGCCGACGAGCCGGCGGGCGCCGGTGACGTGCAGGTGTGGCGTGACGAGGACCCCGACTACCTGCTCATCTCGCTGTCCGGCATCGAGGGCAGCGCCCTGCTGGCGGCCCCGACCGAGCCGGTCGTCCGCTTCCTCGCCGCGACCGAGTCGCTCGTGCCGCTGGGTGGCGAGAGCGAGCGCATGGAGGGCGAGATCAGCGCGCTCATCGCGACGCTGCTCACCGCCTGACACGATCGTCGCCCGAGGCCGGCGCCCCCTCAGGGGTTTCCGGCCTTTTCCACGTCCGGGCACGTTCCGCGTCCGGGCACGACGAGCGACGACGACCGAGTCGTCGGTCCCCTACTGCGCGGTCCAGCCGCCGTCGACCACCAGCACGGTCCCCGTGACGAGGCCCGCGGCCGGCGAGGCGAGGTAGCGCACCGCGGCCGCGACGTCGGTCGTCGTGCCCACGTGGCCTACCGGGATCCGGGAGACGACGTCGGCGGCGAACGCCGGGTCGTCGAGGCGCGCCGCCGTCCCCGGCGTGCGGACGAAGGTCGGCGCGACGGCGTTGACGGTGACACCGAACGGGGCCCACTCGAGCGCGAGCACCTTGGTGAGCATGGTGACGGCTCCCTTGCTCGCCGCGTAGACCGCGTGGCGCGGGATCCCGACGAGGCCCGCCTGCGAGCTGATGTGCACGACCCTCCCGTACCGGCGAGCCACCATGCCGGCGGCGACGGCCTGCGTGACGAAGAAGAGGCCGCGCGCGTTCACGGCCATCATCTGGTCCCAGTCGTCCTCGGTGACGTCCAGGGCGTCGTGGTTGAACCCGAGGCCGGCGTCGTTCACGAGGATGTCGATGCGCCCGTGGACGGCCTCGACCTCGGCCACGGCTCGTCGCACGGACGCGACGTCCGCCACGTCCATGGCGACGGTGAAGGCCGTCCCACCGCCCGCGGCCACCTCGGCCACCAGGTGGTCGAGGTCGCTCGTCGTGCGCGCCGCGGCCCCGACCACCGCGCCGGCGGCGGCCAGCGCGAGCACCAGGTCGCGCCCGATCCCCCGCGACGCGCCCGTCACGAGCGCCACCTGGCCCGCGATGCCGAAGTCGACCTCTTCCATGGCGCGAGGCTACCGGCGGCGCCGCCCACCGCCCCCGCCGTGACGCCCCGTGTGACGCACGACCGCCTGGTGACCAGGCCGGTTGGACTCACGTCGCCGCCGTCGGCTAGAGTCTTCGACGCACCAGGGACGCCCGGAAGGGCAGACATGGCGTGCGGACGTGGCTCAGGGGTAGAGCATCACCTTGCCAAGGTGAGGGTCGCGGGTTCGAATCCCGTCGTCCGCTCGGAGGCTATCCACCACGGCTCAGCCGTTGAGGAACGCCGTCTCAGGGTGGAGTGGCCGAGAGGCGAGGCAGCGGCCTGCAAAGCCGTATACACGGGTTCGAATCCCGTCTCCACCTCGGAGCTCCACCAGGAACGGGCGATTGGCGCAGCGGGAGCGCGCTTCCCTGACACGGAAGAGGTCACTGGTTCGATCCCAGTATCGCCCACCAGCATCACCGCAGGTCGAAGGCCGTCTCGGAGAGATCCGAGGCGGCCTTCCGCATGTCGTGGCGAAGAGGTACGGCTACGCGTTCTGGGCCAGATCCGTGGCGAAACGTCCGGCGCGACGAAGATCGTGCTGCGAAACTCGGTCCATGGGCACGCTCCCCGCTGCAGGCTGGTACCACGACGACGCGACGCCGGGCCTGGATCGATGGTTCGACGGCTCGACCTGGACCGAGCACACGCGACCGACCGTCCCGACGGTGTCGGTCCCTGCTGCCGCCACGGCACCGCCCTCGACGTTCGGCAGCCTCCCCACCGTGCGGATCGGGCAGTCCCTCAACCTCGCCGACCATGTGACCGAGGGCGCCGCCTACCGGCGCAACCGGCTCGACGACGCGCTCAGGCTGCGTCGCCGGGGCTTCACGCTCTTCGGCGGCGCTCTCGCAGTCCTCCTCGTCGCCGGTGCGATCGGCATCGCGATGCACGGTGCGGACACGATCTGGTACGTCGGCGTGGCAGCAGCCGTCTTCCTCGGCGTCCGGGCGTGGCGCGACTACGAGAACGCGACGTTCCGGGGTGCCCCCGTCCTCACGACGACCGCCTGGGTGATGGCGAGCGCCGCGCTCGTCGTGGCGCTGGCGGTCCTCGTCACCGGTCCGGTCATCTCGCTCAACCATCTGGCGCACTACGTGGGCACCGTCGGGCACTGATCCGGGGTAGACACGGAAGAGGCCCGTCGAGCCGTGCCGACCACCAAGAGCCGGGCGCTGCGCCGCCTGAGCGAGCGCCTCGCGGCCCCGAACCGTCCGACACGCCCGGCAGGCGGCGGACTTCGCCCCGCGAGGGTCGCCGGACCTGAGACGATCTGTTCGCACATCGGCGGGACGACGAAGGGGACACGGGTAGTGCTCAGCGTGTGGATCTTCGTCGACCTGCCGCTCGGGCACGCTGCCGGCCCCTCCTACATGGTCGAGTCGTGGCAGCGCGAGCTCGAGCTCCTCGGTCTGGACCCGCGGACGTTCGCACCCGACGGCGGGGAGGCCGGTCGCCGCCGGGAGCCGGCGGGTGTGACGTTCCGGTCGATCCGTGACGTCGGGTACCCCGGCGATCACCACGCCCGGTACTCGGTCCTGGCCGAGGTGCTTCGCGCCCGCCGCGAGCGACCGGACGCGATCGTGGTCTCGACCCTCGGGCGTGTCGGGATGCTCGGGATCATCCTCTCGGCCGTCTACTCCATCCCGCTGGTGATGGTGGTCTCCACCGACACGACCGGGGCGACGGCCTACTACAGCGCCTTCCGGGCCGTGGGGTCGAGCGGCGTGAAGCCGCTCTTGCTCATGGCGACCTCGCGACGCGCGCGCGCGGCGTTCCTGCGGCGCCCGCCGCTCGGTCGTCGGGAGGACGTCGGCCTGCCCGGCCGGCTGGTGGAGCGCACCACCGCGGCCGTGTACGCGAGTGCCCGCGAGGTCGTCCTCCTGTCCTCGAAGGGCCTGCCGACCTACGGCATCGTCTGCCCGGACGTCCCCGTGACGGTCCTCCCGACGGGCATCGACCGCCTGCCGCCCGCGCCCGTGCCCGCCGAGCTGGTCTGGCGCGAGGGCGCGCTGCGCGTGCTGTACGTCGGGCGGTTCGCCCCGGAGAAGAACCTCCGGCTCCTGCTCCACGCGTTGCGGATGGCCGTGGACGCCGGGGTGGATGCGCAGCTGGCGCTCGTCGGCGAGGGACCGCTCCGCGAGCGGCTCGTGACCGAGGCGACCCGGCTCGGTGTCGCGGACCGGTTGACGGTCATCGGGCCGTACCCGCGGCGGCAGCTCGGCGGGATCTACGCCAGCGCCGACGTGTTCGCCTTCCCGTCGGTGGTGGACACGCAGGCCTACGTGCTCAACGAGGCCGCGCACGAGCGCCTGGCGCTCCTGGTGTCGGACACCGTGAACGGGGTCGTCGAGGACGGCGTGTCCGCGATCGTCGTCCCGCCGGACCCCGCGCGCTACGCCAAGGCCCTCGCCGACCTGCGCGATCCCGCGCTCCGGGAGCGGCTCGGCACCGCGGCGCGCCACCGTGCGGAGCAGCTCGGCGAGGGCGTCCAGTCCGCCCGGCTCGCCACCGTCATCCGCCGAGCGGCGTCCGCGGCGTCGGACGACCGCCGGCCCTCGAGCACGCGGGGCGGCGGCGCGGGACACGTGCCGGACCCGGGCACGGTGGTGCTCGGTGACCGGATCAGCAGGGGCGCACCGACCAGATGAGGTCCCCGCCGCGCACCCGGTGCGCGCGGCGCACGATCCTCGCCAGCTGGCGCATCCCGCCGAGCGCGGGCGTCTGGCTGCGGTACTGCGCGACGGCCGCCAGCTGCTGCTCCTGCGCCCAAGGCTCGACCGGATGGGGCGTCGGCCGCCAGGCCAGGGCCGACGATGCCGGCACGTACGTGCTCAGCGACGGCCCCGACGCGACCAGCGGCGTCACGCCGAGCACGATGCCCTCGAGCGGCCCCGCCCAGCCGGGGGCGTCCCGGACCCGGCGCCACAGCGGCCCGGCGTCGTCCCGCGACACCGGGTGCCGGCGCCGGGCGCCGTTGCCCAGCGCGTAGAAGTCCTCGTAGAAGCCGACCCGATCCGTGGCACCCAGTCGCAGCGCCACGTTCAGCGCGGCCACCGCGACCTCCAGGTGGTCGGCGTGGTGACCGATGCCGAGCGGTGCGAGGAGCCGGGACCCAGGGCGCGCGAGCGCCTCGGCGACCGCGTGCTCGAGCGGTCCGAGCTGCTCGAAGCCCGTCGCGTCGACGGGGGTCCGGAAGGCCGCCCCGAGCCCGCGGGCGGGCGGCGTGCGCCACACCCGCTCGGGCAGGTCGAGCCGCCGGGCCCCCGCGCCCAGCAGCTCCAGGGCGTGGCCGTCCTCGGCGATGCGGGCACGGTAGTCGGCGAAGCGTCGCAGGCCGCGCGGCACGGCCCCGGCCGCCGGCGCGCGGGTGAAGGCGGTCCAGACCTCCACCGGCTCGCCGGAACGGACCACATCGGCGACGTAGGCGCCGAGGGAGAGCACGGCGTCGTCGAGGTGCGGGGAGATCACGACCAGTCCGGGCACGCGCCGATCATGCCAGTGGCGGGCTCGGCCGCCGGGCGGGCGGCACGGCTAGGCAGCACCCGTCCGGTCGTCGACCAGGCGCGCGGCCGCGAGCCTGCCGGAGACGAGCGCCGTGGGCACGCCGGTGCCGGGGTGCGTGGACGCCCCGGCGAAGTAAAGGTTGCGGTACCGGGCGTGGCGGTTGTGGGGCCGCAGGTACGCCAGCTGGGTGAGCGTGTGCGCCAGTCCGTGGGTCGCACCTCGCTCGAGGTTGAACCGGCCCCGCCAGTCCAATGGCGTCGCCGTCGCCTCGACCGTGATGTGACGCTCGAGGTCCGCGATGCCGAGGAGCCCCAAGCGGTCGAGGACGGCGCGGCGCGCGGCGTCTCGGGCGGTCGCCCACTGCGCTCCCTGGTCCGCCACGCGGCGCGGGTCGTCGCCGTCGTACGTCAGGTGGCCGGTCGGGACCACCGCGACGACGGTGTCGCCCCCGGCGGGCGCCGCCGTCGGGTCCAGGCGCGCCGGGGCGTGCACGTAGAGGCTCGGCGCGGCGGGCAACGGCAGGTTCCGCTCGATGCGCTCGAAGTTGTCGCGGTAGTCGTCGGCCAGGAACAGCGTGTGGGGCGCGAGCTGGGGAAACGTGGCGTCGAGTCCCCAGAAGAACGAGATCGCGGAGCCCGACGAGCGGCGGCGCGCCAGCGCCGAGGACGCCCGCCGGTCCGGCAGCAGCCGGCGGTAGACGTACGGCAGGTCCGCGTTCGCGAGCACGGCGTCGGCACGCAGGGCGCGACCCCCCGAGAGGACGAGCCCGCTCGCGCGCTCCCCCTCGAGGTCGATGCGAACCACGGGCTCGTCGTACGCGAACCGGACGCCGGCCTCCTCGGCGAGGGCGACCAGAACCTCGACGATGCGGCGCATGCCGCCGCGCGGGTACCAGACCCCGTGCGCGAGCTCCGAGTACGGGGTGAGCGAGAACGTGGCAGGTGCGCGGAACGGGCTCAGGCCCATGTAGACGTCCTGGAAGCTGAACGCCGCGCGGAGCCTCGGCGACGCGAAGAACTCCGCCATGTGCCGGTAGTGCGGCTGGAGCGCCCGCAGCCGCAGCGCCAGGGCCAGGGTGCGCGGCGTGACGAACTCCCGGGCCGAGCGGAAGTCACGCTCGACGAGGCCGGGCATCGCGAGGTCGTAGTGGCGGCGGCCTTCCGCGAGGTAGCGCAGCAGGCCGTCCGTCGCGCCCCGCTCGAGGGCCTCGACCTGCGCCGCCAAGGTGGTCAGGTCCGAGGTCAGGTCGAGGCGCGTGCCGTCGTCGAACGCCAGGTGGTACGTCGGGTCCACCCGCCGCGGCTCGAGGTCGCGCTCGAAGTCGGCCCCGAGCGCCGCCAGCTCGGTGCGGTACAGGTGCGGCATGACGAGCAGCGTCGGCCCGGTCGCGAACACGTGACCGTCCCGGGAGAACGAGCCGACCCGCCCACCCGGCTCGGCGTTCTTCTCGACGACCGTCACCGACAGGCCGTGCCGCGCCAGGTGGATCGCCGCCGACAGCCCACCGACACCGGCGCCGACCACCACGACGGACGTCCCGGCGCGCCCGGTCATCGGCCACCCACCGGGTGCAGGTCGCGCGCCGCCGCCGCCGACCGGAGCGCGGCGGACCCGATCGCCAGCCCGCCGCGCAGGCTGCTGCGTTCCGGGTACCGCTCCCGCAGGCGGTAGCCCTCGCGCTCGATCGCGTCCAGGACCCACTCGAACCGCGCGATGTACGCGTGCCCGGCGAGCCGGCACCGGGCGCTGTCCAGGCGCGCGAGGTAGGCGCGTCCCGCGCCGAAGCAGCCGCGTGCCAGGTCCACCCGTTCCCGCACCCAGGCACGGAAGGCGGCGGAGTCGGGCTCGTCCGGCGACACCCCGGCGGCCAGGATCTCGGCGGGCACGTTGACGTAGCCGTCGACGACGTCGCGGCGCAGGTCGCGGAGCATGTGGGCGACGTGCGCGCCGGTGACGGCGACGTAGCGCGACGCGTCGTGCGGCGAACCGGTGCCATGCCCGATGCAGTGGTGCAGCGCCTCCGTCACCGCGACCGCGAGCGTGTGCGTGTAGTCGTCGAGCTCGGCGGCGGTGACGGACCGGCCACGCCGCGTCGCGTCGAACGCCATGACGTCGAGCATCGACGCCAGGGCGAGCCTGGCCCCGGCGGCGTCGCCCCGAGGCGTGCCGTCCGGGCACCGCAGCAGCCCGACGAGCAACCGCTCCTGCCGGCACGCGCCGAACCCCGGCAGCGGCGTGTCCCCGGCGGCGGCCTCGAGCAGCTGGCGTTCGCGCGCGACGAGCGCTGCGCACTCGGCGGCCGTCGCCAGGTGCTCGTCGACCTCGTCGTCCAGCCATCGGAAGTAGGCGTACAGCGCGAAGGCGTCGGGCCGGTACGCCGGGTCCGCCAGCGCGCGGATGGTCAGGTACGACTGCATGCTGGCGCGCCGCGTCACCTGGGCCGCCGAGCCGCACGCCGCGTCGCGCACCGGTGCCCCCTCCCCTGTCCCGATCGACCGCCTCCAGGCTGGCCGAGGTGGCCGCGCCGGTCGAGGGACCTCCCGCCCAACCGTGCGCACGTGGCGGGCCCGCGGCGTGCCGTAGAGTCGCCGTCGGCGATGGATCCCGCCCGCGTCGATGACGACGGAACCGCCGGCCGGCTGATGGTTCCTGCTCCCAGCGACAGGAGTGTGCCCATTGCCCGATGATCGGCGTGATCAGCTGCGCAACGACGCGGAGGCTGCCATGACACGTTCGTTCCCCCGCCCCTGGTCCGCGCCGTCGCCGGCGCGTCCCGTCATCGTCGGCATCGAGCCGGGGCAGAGCCCGCGCGTGGTCGACGAGGCGGCCACGCTCGCCGGCGCGCTGGGCACCGGCCTGGTGTGCGTCTGGGTGGACCCGGCGCACCTCGTCGCGGAGCGCGAGCCCGACGGGTCGGTCGACCTGCTGCCCGTCGACTCCGACCACGACGAGGGCGACGACGAGTCGCCCGACGACGCCATCGCCGCCCGGCTCGCGGCGCGGCTCGGCCCGACGGGACTGCCGTGGCGGTTCGTCTACACGACGGGCGAGGCCGCTCGGGGTCTGTCCCTGGTGGCCGACGAGCACGACGCCCGGATGATCGTCGTCGGCACCCACCGGCCCGGCCTGATGCACTGGATGAACCAGCTGGTCAGCGGCTCGGTCGCGGGCCGGCTGGCGCACACGCAGCGGCGCCCGGTGCTGCTCGTCCCCGCTCCGCCGCACGGCGCCGCGTCCGCGGGACCGGCCGCATGACGGCACCGCACCACGCTCCGCATCACGCCCCGCATCACGCTCCGCATCACACCGATCCCGTGCTCGTCGCCAGCGTCGCCGTCGGCGGCGCGCTCGGGAGCGTCGCGCGCTACGGGCTCTCGCACGCCCTGCCCCCGCGCGACGGCGTGCCCCTGGGGACGCTCACCGAGAACGTCGTCGGCGCCTTCCTCCTCGGGTTCCTGCTGCAGTGGCTGCTCAGCCGCGGCCACGAGACGCACCGGCGGCGCTGGCTGCGCCTGACGCTCGGCACGGGTGTGCTCGGCGGGTTCACCACGTACTCCGCGTTCGCGCTCGAGCTGCACGGGCTGCTCGTCGGCGGCCGGGCCGGGATCGCCGTGGGGTACGCCCTCGCCACCGTGGTCGGCGGCACGCTGGCGTGCGTGGCCGGCGTCGCCGTCGCCGCCTCGGCGGCGCGCCGCACCACCGCACGTAGGGCGCACGACGAGGCCGCGGCCGCCGTCGCGAGCGAGGCGTCGCGATGACCCCGCTGCTCGTCGCCCTCGTCGGCGGCCTCGGCGCCGCCAGCCGGTTCGTCGTCGACGGCTGGTTCCGCGGCCGGTGGGCCGGGCGGCTCCCGCTCGCGACGATCGCCATCAACGTCAGCGGGTCGCTCGTGATCGGCGCCCTCGCGGGCGCCCTGGCCACGGGCGCGCTGCCGGTCACCTGGTACACCGTGGCTGCGACGGGCTTCTGCGGCGGCTACACCACGTTCTCCACCGCGATGGTCGAGACCGTGCGCCTGGCGCAGGCCGGCGACCGCCGGCGGGCGGTGGCCAACGCGCTCGGCACCCTGGTGCTGACCGTCGCCGCCGCGAGCCTGGGCTACCTGGCGACCGCCGCCTGGACCTGACGCGGTGGCGCCCTCCGGCGCCATGTCGTCGGACGGCGTGCGCGCGGCGTTCCGCCACCGTTCACCGTCCCCTCACCGGCCACTCCTACCGTCCTGGAACGTTCCGGTCCGGTCTTCGCCCTGCTCAGGGCGTCCGGCCCCCTCCATCGCAAGGAGAACGCTCCTCATGACGAAGCGCTTGGCGCCGGTCGTCCTCGGCCTGGCCGCGGCTCTCGCCCTCACCGCCTGCTCCGCCGCCGGCTCGACCACCGCGGGTGGCACCGCCCCGGCCGGCTCGTCGACCGCGGGTGGCACGGTGAACGCCGCGACCGCCACCAGCCTCACCGCCTTCGGCTCGCTGGAGAACCTCGCCGCCGCCGCGAAGAAGGAGGGCGCGCTCAACGTCATCGCCCTCCCCCGCGACTGGGCCGACTACGGCGAGATCATCGACGCGTTCAAGGCGAAGTACCCCGGCATCACCGTCAACGAGGCCTCGCCCGACGCCTCGAGCGCCGAGGAGATCGACGCCGCCAAGACGAACAAGGGCCTGGACACCGCGCCCGACGTGTTCGACGTCGGCCTCACCGTCGCCCTGCAGAGCACGGACCACTTCGCGCCCTACAAGGTGGCCGGCTGGAACGACATCGACTCCTCCCTCAAGGAGCAGTCGGGCCTGTTCACCGGCGACTACGGGGGGTACATGTCCATCGGGTACGACTCGTCGAAGTACCCCGCGCCCGGCCAGCTGTCCGACCTCCTCAAGCCGGCCTACAAGGGTGCCGTCGCCATGAACGGCGACCCGACCCAGGCCGGCGCGGCCTTCGCGGCGGTGGGCATGGCGGCCGTGCAGTCCGGCGGCTCGCTCGACGACTACCAGCCCGGCATCGACTTCTTCGGCAAGCTCCAGAAGGCCGGAAACCTCCTGAAGATCGACGTCACCACGGCCACGGTCGCCGACGGCGAGACCCCGGTGGTCTTCGATTGGGACTACCTCAACGCGACGCACGTCAAGGACAACCCCGCGTGGAAGGTCGTCGTCTTCCCCGGCAACGGCTATGCGGCGTACTACAACCAGGCTGTCAACAAGGACGCCCCGCACCCGGCGGCCGCCCGGCTGTGGGAGGAGTTCCTCTACAGCGACCAGGCGCAGAACCTCTGGCTGAAGGGCGGCGCCCGCCCGGTGCGGGCGACCGCGATGCAGAAGGCCGGGACCCTCGACGAGGCGCTGTGGAGCAAGCTCCCGCCGGCTCCCGCGACGACGCTCGTGCCCTCCGACGCCCAGAGCAAGAAGGCGGGCGATCTCCTCGGCCAGGAGTGGGCCGCGGCGATCTCCTGAGCCGATGACCACCCTGTCCCCCCTGCGCACGCGTGGCGCGGCCGGGCCGGACCCCCGTGGTCCGGCCCGGCCGGTGCCGGCGTGGCGCGTGCGCGCCTCGCGCCTCGCGGCCCCGCTCGGCCTGACGCCCTTCGCCGCCTACGTGCTGCTCTTCCTCGCGCTGCCGACCGTCCTGGCCATCGGGACGGGGCTCTTCGACAAGCACGGCGCGTTCACGTGGGGCAACCTCTCGGCGCTCGGCGATCCCGTTGTGCTGCGCACCTTCCGCAACTCGATCACCCTGTCCGCCGCCTCGGCGGTCGTCGGTGCCGTCGTCGGCGCGCTCGTGTGCGTCGCGGCCCTCGGCCTGCGCGAAGGTGGCTTCGCCCGCGGGCTGCTCGAGTCGGCCGCCAGCGTGATCGCCCAGTTCGGCGGCGTCATGCTCGCCTTCGCGTTCATCGCGACGATCGGGCTGCGCGGCATGGTGACCGTCTGGCTGCGCCAGTCGTTCGGCATCGACATCTTCGCGTCCGGCGCGTGGATCTACGCCATGCCCGGGCTGTACCTCCCGTACATCTACTTCCAGGTGCCGATGATGGTCATCACGTTCCTGCCGGCGCTGACGGCGCTGCGGCCGCAGTGGGCGGAGGCGACGCTGACGCTGGGCGGGACCACCCGCACGTTCTGGGCCCGCGTCGCCGTGCCGGTGCTCGCGCCGTCGTTCCTCGCCAGCTTCCTGCTGCTCTTCGCCAACGCGTTCTCGTCGTACGCCACCGCGGCGGCGTTAGCGAGCCAGGGCGCGCAGATCGTCCCGCTGCAGATCCGCGCGGCGCTGACCAGCGAGACCGTGCTCGGACGCCAGAACCTCGCGGGCGCGCTCGCGCTCGGCATGGTCGTCGTCATGGCCCTGGTGATGTGGGCCTACTCGGCGGTGCAGCGCCGCGCGGCGAGGTGGCAGCGATGAATCGCGCCATCGCACCCGCACGCTGGCTCCGGGTGCTCGTCCTGTCCCTCGTCGGCGCGCTGTTCGCCGTGCCCCTCGTGGGCATGGCGGAGTTCACGCTCCGCGAGGGCAACGGCCACGGCTGGGGTCACTGGGCGGACATGCTGCACCCCGCGCGGCCGGAGGTGTACGCCCCGCTGTGGCAGGGCCTGCGCAACTCGCTGGTCCTGGCGGTGGCAACCATCGCCATCGTCATGCTCCTCGTCGCGCCGACCATGGTGCTGGTGCACCTGCGGTTCCCGCGGCTGCGGCGCTGGATGGAGGTGGTCGCGCTCCTGCCGATCGCGCTGCCCTCGATCGCGCTCGTCGTCGGGCTCGCGCCCATCTACCTCGTCATCGGGCACGCGTTCGGCACGGGCATCTGGTCGCTGGCCTTTGCCTACGGCATCACGTGCCTGCCGTTCGCCTACCGGGCCCTGCAGGCCAACCTCGATGCCGTCGACACCCGGACCCACGCGGAGGCCGCGCGCTCGCTCGGCGCGAGCTGGGGACGCGTGCTGCTCCGGGTCATCGCGCCCAACGTGCGCCGGGGGCTCATGCTCGCGGGCCTCATCTCGGTCGCCGTCGTGCTCGGCGAGTTCACCATCGCGTCCCTGCTCAACCGGCAGAACATGCAGACCGCGCTGGTCGTCGTCTCGAAGATCGACCCCTTCGTGGCGGTGATCATGTCGCTCCTGTCGCTCGCCCTCGTCTTCGTCCTGCTCCTGGTGATCGACCGCGTCGGTCGCCTGCTCACCGTCCGGTCCGGCCGATGACCGGCCCCGCCACCCCCGGAGATCCCATGACGCTGCCCCTCACCGCCCCGCACCGCACGGCCGCGGTCGCCCGGCCCGACCACGAGGACGGTTCGGGCGTCCGGTTCGCCGGCGTCGTCAAGGCGTTCGGCGCCCAGCGCGTGCTGCACGGGCTGGACCTCGACGTGGCACCGGGCGAGCTCGTCTGCCTGCTCGGTCCCTCGGGGTGCGGCAAGTCCACGGCGCTGCGCCTGCTCGCGGGCCTGGAGCACCTCGACGGCGGTCGGATCACCATCGCCGGTCGCGACATGGCCGGCGTCCCGACGAACAAGCGGGACATCGGGATGGTGTTCCAGTCGTACTCGCTCTTCCCGCACCTGTCGGTGGCCCGCAACACGGCGTTCGGGCTGCGCACGCGCCGCGTGCCCGCGGCGGAGGCCGCCGAGCGCGTCGCGGCGGCGCTCGAGCTCGTCGGCCTCGCGGAGCTCGCGCAGCGCTACCCCCACCAGCTCTCCGGCGGCCAGCAGCAGCGGGTCGCGCTCGCCCGCGCCCTGGTCACCGAGCCCCGTGTGCTGCTGCTCGACGAGCCGCTGTCGGCCCTCGACGCCAAGGTGCGCGTGCAGCTGCGCGACGAGATCCGCCGCATCCAGCAGCGCCTGGGGATCACCACTGTGTTCGTCACCCACGACCAGGAGGAGGCCCTGGCCATCTCCGACCGGGTCGCCGTGATGAACGCCGGGACGATCGAGCAGCACGGCACGCCCGAGGACCTCTACATGCGCCCGGCCACGCCGTTCGTCGCGGAGTTCATCGGCCGCAGCTCGTTGGTTCCGGCCATGGTGTCCGCCGGGACGGCGACCGTGCTGGGCCGGCGGGTGCCGCTGCTCGGTGACCGGGTCGACGGCCCGGCCCTCGTCTTCGTGCGCCCGGAGAACCTCGAGCTAGGCCCGGAGGGTGCCCCAGCGATCGTCGTGGCGACGAGCTACCTGGGGGCGGTGCGCCGCACGCAGGTGCGCACCGAGGACGGGACGGAGCTGGTGGTGCAGCACGCGGCGGCCGAGCGGGTCGAGACAGGGGCGCTGGTCCGCGTGCAGGTGCGCCCCGAGCCGGTCGCCGCTCGTGACCCGGAGGCCTGAGCGGGCGCGTGCCCGGCGGCGCTCACCGCGCCGTCAGGCGGTGTGCCGGGAGCGGAACTCCTCGGCGATCTGCTGCGCCTGCGCGCTCATGAGCATGCGGTAGTACTCGAACGCCATCTCGACGTCCTCGGTGGGGGCGTCGTTGTCCCGAGCCCGCAACCAGTCACGCTTCGCGACGCGGATCTCCGCGTCGGTCACGGTCCATGCCCACGTGATCTGAGGGTCGGAGTCGAAGTTCATGTCGGCAATTCTGCACGCCAGCCCGCAGTTTTGGGACCAAAGTCCCCAGTATTCGCCCCCGATGACAGGAGTCACGGGCGGGCTTGGTTGACAAGCGTCCAGGTAGCGGGCCTTTCGTCCCGGACGCATTCACTCTGGAGGGTGACCGGCCGCCGCGTGTCGCCCGTCCCGGTGGGACCAGTGCGACCAGCGGCGACGGCGTGGGGCGGCCGTGGAAGACTCGCCGCGTGGATTTCGCCTCCGCCTACGCCCAGGGGTTCGTCCGCGTCGCGGCCTGCACCGTCCCGGTCACGGTGGCCAACCCCGCCGCCAACCTCGCGGCGGTCCTGGCGGCCGCCCGCACGGCGCACGACGAGGGCGTCGGCGTGGCCGTGTTCCCCGAGCTGTGCCTGTCCGGCTACGCCATCGACGACCTGTTCCTCCAGGACGCCCTCCTCGACGCGGTGCAGGACGCCATCGAGGGGTTGGTCGCCGCCTCCGCCGACCTGCTGCCCGTCCTCGTCGTCGGCGCGCCGCTCGCGTTCGGCAACCGGGTCTACAACGTCGCGCTCGTCGTGCACCGCGGCCGGGTGCTCGGCGTGGCGCCGAAGTCGTACGTGCCGACGTACCGGGAGTTCTACGAGCGGCGCTGGTTCGCACCGGGCGACGACGTCGACGGCACCGTCGTCGTCGCCGGCCAGGAGGCGCCGATCGGGCCCGACCTGCTCTTCGAGGCGACCGACGGGCGCGGCCTGGTGCTGCACGTCGAGGTGTGCGAGGACATGTGGGTGCCGGTCCCGCCGAGCGCGCACGCGGCGCTGGCCGGCGCCACCGTGCTCACCAACCTCTCGGGCAGCCCCATCACGGTGGGCCGGGCGGAGGACCGCCGGCTGCTGGTGCGCTCCGCGTCCGTGCGGTGCCTCGCCTCCTACGTCTACGCGGCCGCGGGCCGGGGCGAGTCGAGCACCGACCTGTCGTGGGACGGCCAGACGATGGTCTACGAGATCGGCGACCTGCTCGCCGAGGGCGACCGCTTCCCCGACGGGCCCCGCGTGACGGTCGCCGACGTCGACCTCGACCGGATCCGCCAGGAACGGCTGCGCACGGGCACGTTCGACGACAACCGCCGCGCCCTCGGCTTCGAGCCGTCCGGAGCCTTCCGGCGCGTCGAGTTCGAGCTCGACCCCCCGGCGGGCGACATCGGGCTGCGCCGGCACGTCGACCGGTTCCCCTTCGTGCCCGACGACCCGGCGCGGCTCGCCCTCGACTGCTACGAGGCCTACAACATCCAGGTCAGCGGCTTGGCGCAGCGGCTGCAGGCGATCGGCAGCTCGAAGGTCGTCATCGGCGTCTCGGGCGGCCTGGACTCGACGCACGCGCTCATCGTGGCGGCCAACGCGATGGACCGGCTGGGCCGGCCCCGCAGCGACATCCTCGCGTTCACGCTTCCCGGGTTCGCCACCTCGGAGACGACCAAGGGCAGCGCCCTGGCGCTCATGGCGGCGCTCGGCACCACCCACGAGACCGTCGACATCCGCCCGATGGCCCGCCAGCTGCTCGCGGACCTCGGTCACCCCTACGCCGAGGGCGCGGAGCAGTACGACGTCACCTTCGAGAACGTGCAGGCCGGGCTGCGCACGGACTTCCTCTTCCGCGCGGCCAACCAGCGCGGCGGCATCGTGCTGGGCACGGGCGACCTGTCCGAGCTCGCGCTCGGCTGGTGCACGTACGGCGTCGGCGACCAGATGTCGCACTACGGGGTCAATGCCGGCGTGCCGAAGACGCTCATCCAGCACCTCATCCGCTGGGTCATCGGCGAGCGGCTGTTCGACGACGCCACGAACGAGGTCCTCACGCGGATCCTCGGCCAGGAGATCTCCCCCGAGCTCGTCCCGGCCACGGCCGACGCCCCGA
This sequence comes from Cellulomonas sp. 73-92, assembly GCF_001898175.1. Taxonomy (GTDB): domain Bacteria; phylum Actinomycetota; class Actinomycetes; order Actinomycetales; family Cellulomonadaceae; genus Cellulomonas. The sequence goes on along the minus strand of NZ_MKTH01000014.1, from coordinate 134,759 downwards.
TGCAGAGCACGGAGCAGATCGTCGGCCCCTACGCCCTGCAGGACTTCACGCTGTTCCACGTGCTGCGCCACGGCACGCGCCCCTCGAAGGTCGCCTTCCTCGCCTGGCACGCCTGGCGCGACGCCGGCGCCGGCGCGTGGCCGCCCGGCTACCCCGCCGACCAGCGCCGTGCCTACGAGCTCGCCGAGATCAAGCGATGGCTCGTCGTCTTCGTCCGCCGCTTCTTCGGCAACCAGTTCAAGCGCTCCGCGCTCCCGAACGGCCCCAAGGTGAGCGCGGGCGGCACAATGTCGCCCCGCGGCGACTGGCGCATGCCGTCGGACGCCGACCCGTCGGCGTGGCTGGCCGACATCGAGGCGAACGTCCCGTCGTGACCTGCCGCGCACGTCCTGTGGCGGTGCCGTGAACGCCGTGTGAGGGCTGCGACCGTAGGCGGACGACGAGCCACGCACCGCCCGCCGGTGGGCGGACGCCCTGGTGAGGCGCGGGTTCCTACGGTCGAGCCATGACGACGACGCCAGCCGCCCCGGGCGACCCCTATCTCCTGCCCGCGGCGACCGCGACCGGCCCCGAGAGCCGTCCCGGAAAGGCGGCCGACTTCTGGGCCGGGGCGCGGCCCGGTGCGGCACCCGGCGTTCTCGTGGCGGCCGGCGCGGTTGGGATCGCGGGCGGCCTGCTCCTGGTCGGGTCGCGCCCCGGTCTCGGTGCCGCGCTCGTCGCCCTCGCCGGCTGGGGCGTGGCATCCCCAGCGCTCGTCCGTCGCCGGCGTCCTGGCGACCTGGTCCTGGCGGGGTGGTCCGCGCTCCTCCTCGCCACGGTCGCGATCCGGGACGCCTCATGGCTCGTCGCCCTCTCCTGGGTGGTGGGCATCGGCGCCGCCGCCGTGGCGCTGACGGGCGGGCGCACCGCCACCGGCGTCGTCACGGCTCCGCTGGCTGCGGTCGGGAGCGTGGTCCGGGCGCTCCCGTGGACGGGCCACGGCGTGCGGGGGCTGGCCCGCGCCGGCGGGCGCGCGGCCTGGAGCATCGCACGGTCCGTGGCGGTAGCGATCCTGCTGGTCCTCGTCTTCGGCGCGCTCTTCGCCTCCGCCGACCGGATGTTCGCGTCGCTGCTGCCGCACCTGGCGGTGAACGACGCCGCTGCACGCGTCCTCGTCGGTGGACTCGTCGCCCTCGTCGCGGCCGCGGCGATCCATCTCGGCCGCACCGGCTGGCCGTGGGCTGACGAGGCGGGGTCGCCGGCATCGCCGGCGCAGCCGGCCGAGTGGCTCGTCCCCGTGGTCGCGCTCGACGTGCTCGTCCTCGTCTTCCTCGGCGTGTGGCTCTCCGCGCTGGCGCGCGGGGACGCCTACATCCGGCAGGCCACCGGGCTGACGTACGCGCAGTACGCGCGCCAAGGGTTCGGCCAGCTCGTCGCGGTCACCGCACTGACGCTCGTCGTGGTCGCGGTGGCGGCTCGGCGCGCCCCGCTGGGTACCCGTGTCGACCGTCTCCGCACCCGCGTCGCGCTCGGCACCCTCTGCGTCGGGACGCTCGGCATCGTCGCGTCGTCACTGGCGCGGATGTCGCTCTACGTCGACGCCTACGGGCTCACGCGGCTGCGGCTGCTGGCCGTGTGGGGCGAGGTCGCCATGGGCGCCATCGTCGTGCTCGTCATGGTCTCAGGCGTCCGGTGGCGCGGCGGGTGGCTGCCGCGCGCGGCCGTCCACGTCGTCGCCGTGGCGATGCTGTCGCTCGCCGCCGTGAACCCGGACGCCCTGGTCGTCCGCTACGACGCCGCGGCCACCGATATCCCCGGCGGGCTGGACGTCGCCTACATGTCCGAGCTCTCGGCGGACGCGATCCCCGCCATCGCCGCACTCGACGAGCCGATACGCCGCGACGTCCTCGACCGCGTGATGCTTGCCCCCGCCACGGGTCTCGCCGGCTGGAACTACGGCCGTGCGCGCGCGGACGCAGTGCTGGGCCGGTAGCCGACGCGCCTCCCCCGGTTCCTCCCACTGACGAGGGCGGGGACCGCTAGACGAGGCGGACGCGCAGGGCCTCGGCCGCAGCACGGGCCCGGGCGCGGGCCTCGTCCGTCGTCGCACCACGGGCGAGGGTGACGGCCACCCGGCGATGCCCGTGCACCGACGGCTTGCCGAACAGCCGCAGCTGGGCGGTCGGCACCGCCAGCGCCTCGTCGACGCCCTCGAACACCGGCACGCCGTCACCGTGCGCCAGGACCGCGCACGACGCGGCGGCCCGCTCGTCGGTCCCGGCGCCGAGTCGCAGCGGGTCCGGCGCCGGCAGGCCGAGCAGGGCGCGCGCGTGCAGCGCGAACTCCGAGAGGTCCTGCGAGACGAGCGTCACCAGCCCCGTGTCGTGCGGCCGGGGCGACACCTCGGAGAACAGCACGCGGTCGCCGACGACGAAGAGCTCGACCCCGAAGATGCCCCAGCCGCCCAGCGCCGCGGTGACCGCGCCGGCCACGCGCCGCGCCTCCTCGGCCACGCCCGCCGGCAGCGCCGCCGGCTGCCAGGACTCGCGGTAGTCGCCGTCGACCTGGACGTGGCCGACCGGCTCGCAGAACGTCACTCCCCCGGCGTGCCGCACGGTGAGCAGCGTGATCTCCGAGTCGAACCTGACGAAGCCCTCGACGATGACACGGACGGCGCCGTGGCCCGCGGCGCGGCCTCCGGTCCGGGCGACCTCCCACGCCGCGTCGACCTCGTCGGGCGTGCGGACCAGGGACTGGCCGTGGCCCGACGACGACATCACGGGCTTCACGACGACCGGCAGGCCCAGCTGTTCGACGGCCGCGCGGATGCCGTCGAGGGAGTCGGTGAACACGTAGGGCGAGGTGGGCAGCCCCAGCTCCTCCGCGGCCAGGCGGCGGATCCCCTCGCGATCCATCGTCAGCCGCGCGGCACGGGCGGTGGGGACCACCCGCGTGCCGGTGGCCTCGACCTCGGCGAGCACGTGCGTGGCGATCGCCTCGACCTCGGGCACGACGACGTCCGGGCGCTCCGCCTCGAGCAGCGCCCGCAGCGCGTCGGCGTCGAGCATGTCGACGACGTGCGAGCGGGCCGCGACCGCCATCGCCGGGGCACCGGCGTAGCGGTCCACCGCGACGACCTCGACGCCGAACCGCGCCAGCTCGATGGCGACCTCCTTGCCGAGCTCGCCGGATCCGAGGAGCAGGACGCGCGTGCCGGACGGCGTGCCGGGCGTACCGAGGGTGCCGGGGATCATGCGCAGATCCTCCCGCGTCGCCGGACCGGTCCGCGCACGCACCCGGGATCGTCGTCCGATGCAAGACCATTCCATAGACTGGAAACATTCACGCTGGGCGACACGGCCCCGTAACATGCGGGGTCTACGTTCAGCGTCCAGCCGGCCGAGGCCCCCTGCCCGCGCCGGGTGGACGAACCGCCTGGAGGCATCCCGTGCGCAAGACCCCCCTGGCCCTGGTCGCCGCGGCCGCGGTCGCCCTGTCCCTCACCGCCTGCTCGTCGGGCCAGCCCGGTTCCGGCTCCTCCCAGACGCCGGCGGGCACCGCGGCGCCGACGAGCACCGGCAGCAGCACCTTCGACCCCACCACCGTGGCGAAGGACGACTCCATCGCCGCCCTGCTGCCGGACAAGATCAAGACCGCCGGCACGCTCGTGGTCGGCAGCGACACCTCGTACGCGCCCGCCGAGTACCTCGCCGAGGACGGCACCACGCCGATCGGCTACGACGTCGACCTCACCAAGGCGATCGCCGCCGTGCTGGGCCTGAAGGCGAACATCCAGTCCGCCGACTTCACCGGCATCATCCCGGCCATCGGCACCAAGTACGACATCGGCGTCTCGTCGTTCACGATCAACGCCGACCGCGAGAAGCAGGTCAACATGGTCGAGTACTTCAACGCCGGCGAGGCGTTCGCGGTGCCGGCCGGCAACCCCGGGAAGATCGAGACCACGGGCGCCCCGAACAACGTCTGCGGCAAGACGGTCGGCGTGCAGACCGGGACCGTCGAGGACGACGAGCTCACCAACGCGGTGACGAAGGCCTGCACCGACGCCGGCAAGCCCGCCCCGACGCCGCTGCGGTACGCCGCCCAGAGCGACGTGACGACAAACCTCGTCGGCGGCAAGGCGGACGTGATGTTCGCCGACTCGCCGATCATCGCCTACGCGATCGCCCAGACCGGCGGCCAGCTCGAGCAGCTCGGCGACGTCTTCGAGTCCGCGCCGCAGGGCATCGTCGTCGCCAAGGACGACCAGGCGCTGACCACGGCGATCCAGAAGGCCGTGCAGAAGCTCATCGACGACGGCACCTACGGCAAGATCCTCGCGGCCTGGGGCAACACCGCCGGCGCCGTGAAGACGGCGACGCTCAACCCCTCCGTGAGCTGAGCGAGCCCCTGTGTCGCAGCAGCTGACGCCCACCGCCCGGGGCCCGGAACGGATCCACGCGGTCCCCGTCCGGTACCCGGGCCGGTGGGTGTCCGCCCTGGTCGTGCTCGTGCTCGCCGCGATGGCGGGGCACGCGCTCGTCACCAACCGGAAGTTCGCCTGGCCGACGGTCTGGAAGTACCTGTTCACGATGCCCGTCCTGCGCGGCGTCGCGTGGACCATCGGCCTGACGATCTCCGCGATGGTCATCGCCATCGTGCTCGCGGTGCTGCTGGCGGTGATGCGCGACTCGGCGAACCCCGTGATGCGGTGGGTCGCCTGGGGGTACATCTGGTTCTTCCGCGGGACGCCCGTCTACACCCAGCTGGTGTTCTGGGGCCTCATCGCCGTCATCTTCCCCAAGATGTCGCTCGGCATCCCGTTCGGCCCGCAGTTCTGGTCGATCTCGACCAAAGAGGTGTTCACGGCCGCGGTCGCCGCGCTCGTCGGCCTGGCCCTCAACGAGGCCGCCTACCTCTCCGAGATCGTCCGCGCCGGCCTCGAGAGCGTGGACCACGGCCAGCACGAGGCGGCCCGCGCGCTCGGCATGAAGGAGGGCCCGATCCTCCGCCGGATCGTGCTCCCCCAGGCGATGCGCGTCATCGTGCCGCCGACCGGCAACGAGACGATCTCGATGCTGAAGACGACGTCGCTCGTCCTCGCGGTCCCGTTCAACCTCGAGCTGCAGTTCGCGACCACCGCGATCGGCAACCGGACCTTCCAGCCGGTGCCGCTGCTCATCGTCGCCTGCCTCTGGTACCTGCTGATGACCAGCGTGTTCATGGTGGGCCAGCACTACCTCGAGCGGTACTACGGCCGAGGCTTCGAGCCGCACGGGCCGGCGCCGACGAGGCCGAGCCGGCGCGCACTGCGCCAGGAGGCGATCAACGCCGCGCACACGACGCCCGAGTACGGCGGCGTCGACGACCAAGGGCACATCATCGCCGGCGGCATGGGCCGGCCGAACGGCGGACGCGTATGAGCACGACGAGCACGGACGCCCCCATGGTCGACATGCAGGGCGTGCACAAGTGGTACGGCCACACGCACGTGCTGCGCGGCATCGACCTCACGGTGCCCAAGGGCACCGTCGCCACGGTGCTGGGCCCGTCCGGCAGCGGCAAGTCCACCGCCCTGCGCTGCATCAACCAGCTCGAGGAGATCGGCGCCGGCCGCATCCACGTCGACGGCGTCCTCATGGGCTACCGGGAGGGCGAGCGGAACGGCAAGCCCACGCTGTTCCGGCTACACCCCAAGGAGATCGCCCGGCAGCGCGCCAACGTCGGCATGGTGTTCCAGCGGTTCAACCTCTTCCCTCACATGACCGCCCTCGGCAACGTGATCGAGGCGCAGGTCCAGGTGCTGCGCCGGAGCAAGGACGAGGCCCGTGAGCGCGCGGTGTTCCAGCTCGAGCGCGTCGGCCTCGGCGACCGGATGGACCACTACCCGGCGCAGCTCTCGGGTGGGCAGCAGCAACGTGTCGCGATCGCCAGGGCGCTCGCGATGGACCCCGAGCTCATGCTGTTCGACGAGCCGACGAGCGCGCTGGACCCCGAGCTCGTCGGCGAGGTGCTCGCGGTGATGCGCGACCTCGCCGCCTCGGGCATGACGATGATCGTCGTCACACACGAGATCGGCTTCGCGCGCGAGGTCGCCGACCAGGTCGTCTTCATGGCCGACGGCGTGGTCGTCGAGCGCGGCACGCCCGACGAGGTCCTCTCGAACCCCCGCGAGGCGCGGACGCAGGACTTCCTCTCGAAGGTGCTGTAGCTACCGAGCGAGCCCCGTCACGGTCGCGACGAAGTCGCCCAGCTGGGTGGCCCAGTCGTCCACGACGAGCACCGGCCCGAACTTCGCGAACGACGCGGCGTCGTTCCCACCGGCCACCGGTCGTCACCGCGACGAACGCGAAGCCGCCGGCGTTGGCCGCCACGCCGTCCCCACCCGTGTCGCCGACGAGCACGCCCTGGTGCACCGCGCGCGCCGCCGCCCGAGCCAGCGCCGCCCGGTCGGGGTAGATCTCGCCGAAGAACGAGTGGTCCCAGTCGAACATGTCGAGGTCGAAGCCCGCGCTCTGCAGCTTGACCCTGGTGCGCACCTTCGAGTTGCCGGTGATGAGCGCGTTGACCCAGCCCGCGTCGTGCACCGCCATGAGCGCGTCCGCCACGCCCGGCACCGGGGTGCAGGCGTTCGCCGGCGTGGAGTACCACTCCTGCGAGAGCTCCTTGAAGCGCCGTGTCAGCGGGCCGGCGAAGCTCACCGGGAGCCCCGCGCCCTGCCGGATCTCGTCGAGGATCTGCCAGTCCACCTTGCCGTGACGGTCCGGGATCGACACGGGCTCGTGGCCGCTCACCTCCCGCAGCGCCTGGGCGAACACGCCCAGGCCGCCCTCCGGGCTCTCGTCCAGCAGGAGCGTCCCGTCCAGGTCCCACAGCACGATCACGCCGATCCCCTCCCGGTTCCGCGGTGTCCTGGAAACATCCGACCACTCGAGCGGCGGATGTGCCCGGGACCATGGCCCGGGAGGGTCAGGCGACGTCGACCCGGCCGATCACCTCTCCCTGACGCGCGACGCCGTCGACCGCCACCACCTGGCGCAGCACCCCGTCGGCCGGCGCGTCGACCTCGGCGTCCACCTTGTCGACCTGGACCTCCCCCACGAGCTGGCCGGTGGTGACGCGCTCGCCGTCGGCGACGAACCAGCGCGTCACCACCCCCTCGGCGTCCGGGCGCTGCGTCGACAGCGCCGGGAACACGATGTCCGTCATGTCGCGAGCACCCGCCGCACGGCCGCCTCGATCCGGTCGGGCATCGGGAGGATGGCCTGCTCCAGCGTCCGCGCGTAGGCGACGGGTGTGTCGGGGTTGGCGACCCTGAGCGCGGGCGCGTGCAGCAGGTGCGGGTCGACGTCGGTGACGGTCGCCACCACCTCGCCGGACATGCCGAAGGACTGGTAGTCCTCGTCGACGACGACGAGCCGGCCCGTCTTGGCGACCGAGGCGAGGATCGCCGGCCGGTCGAGGGGAACCAGGCTGCGCAGGTCGATCACCTCGACGGAGACGTCCTCGTCGGCCAGCCGCTCGGCCACGTCGAGCGCGTGGTGCACCGAGCGGGAGATCGTCACGAGGGTGACGTCCTTGCCCTCCCGGCACACCGCCGCCTTGCCGATCGGCACGGTGTAGGCCTCGTCGGGCACGTCGCCGACCGCCCGGTCGTTGCGTGCCATCCAGGCCAGCCCCATGACGCCCTTGTGGAACACGTAGACGACGGGGCCGTCGTCGCGGATCGCCGAGATCATCAGGCCCTTGGCGTCGTAGGGGTTCGACGGCACGACCACCTTCATGCCGGGCAGGTGCGCCAGGGTGCCCCACAGGCACTGCGAGTGCTGCTCGGCGTCGCTGTAGCCACCGCCGGCGGCCATGGTCACCACCATCGGGACGGAGACGTTGCCGCCCGACTCGTAGTGGATCTTCGCCATGTGGTTGTAGATCTGGTCCAGGCAGACCCCCATGAAGTCGGTGAACATCACCTCGACGATCGGGCGCATGCCCTCGACCGCCGCACCGATGCCCAGCCCGATGAAGGCCGTCTCGGAGATCGGTGTGTCGATGATCCGGCTGGGCCCGAACTCGTCGAGCAGCCCGCCGGTCGCCCCGAAGATGCCGCCGTACGCGCCGACGTCCTCCCCGAGGTAGACGACCGACGGGTCCCTGCGCATCTCGGTGGCGATGCCCTCGGCGACGGCCTTGGCGGTCGTCATCCGGTGCGTCCCGTGCGCCTGCTCCGCCACAGGCTCCTGCGTCGTGGTCATGGATCCTCCCTCAGGCGAACACGTAGTCGGTCGCATGCGCCGGGTCCGGCAGCGGTGCCGCCTTGGCGGCCGCGATCGCGGCCTCCACCCGGTCGCTCGCCGCGCGGGCGATGGTCTCGGCCTCGGTGGGGCCGAGCACGCCGTCGGCCTCGAGGGCCGCACGGTAGGTGGGCAGTGGATCCCGTCCGGCGACGCCCTCGAGGTCCGGGCGGTACCCCTGGGCGTCGCCCTCGAAGTGGCCCCACAGCCGCAGCGTGTGGACCTCGACGAGGCTGGGACCCTCGCCCGCCCGCGCCCGCGCGACCGCGGTCTGCGCGGCGGCCCAGACGCCCTCGACGGCGTTGTCCTCGACGCGGACGCCCGGGATGCCGTACGCCGCCGCGCGGGCCGCGTTGGACGGCACGCTCGTCGACGCCGACCGCGGCACCGAGATGCCCCAGTCGTTGTCCTCGACGACGAACACCACCGGCAGGTGCCAGAGCGCGGCGAGGTTGAGCGACTCGTGGAACGCCCCCTGGTTGGCCGCGCCCTCACCCGTGACGGCGACGGCCACCCGGTCGCTGCCCCGGCGCGCGAACGCGAACGCCTGCCCCAGTGCCGGCGGGTACCCCTCGGCGATGATGCCCGAGCACGAGAAGTGGGTCGCCGGGTCGAACAGGTGCATGTGCCCGCCGCGGCCGTGACCCAGTCCGGTCTCGCGGCCGAAGATCTCGGCCGTCATCGCGTCCAGGTCCACGCCGTGCGCGATGGCCAGGTGGTGGGGACGGTGGGTGGCCGTCACGGCGTCGTCGGCCGTCAGGTGGGCGCAGATGCCGGCCGCCACGGGCTCCTGCCCGGCCGACAGGTGCATCTCCCCCGGGACCAACCCCTTGCCGATGTCGAAGCCCGGCCCCTTGTCGGCGTAGTACTCGCGCCGGATCGCCTCTTCGTAGGTCCGGATGAGCACCATCGTCCGGTACAGCCCTCGTCGGACGTCGGGCTCGAGGCTCGTCGTCCCGATCGGGACGGTGGGTGTCGTCGTCGTCATGTCGCGCACCTCCAGACGTCGTAGTCCTCGTCACCAGCGTGCGCGGGCCGCCCGCGGCGGGACAGCGGACGTTGTTCAGATGGTGACAACCGGTGCGGCCAGCGCCAGGCCCAGCCGGGCGGCGGCGCTCCGCAGCTGGTCGGCGTGCCCGACGATCCGCCCCACCCGCCCCGCGGGCACGGACACCGCCACGGCGGCGGGCTCCGGCGCGCCCGGGACCGGCACCGCGACGCACGCGGTGCCCAGCGCGTACTCCTCGCGGTCCAGCACGACCGCCGGCCGTGCCTCGAGCTGGTGCAGCAGCACGCGGGCGTCCGTCACGGTGTGCGGCGTGAGGTCCGCCATACCGTGCCGCGCGAGGTAGTCGGCGCGCTCGCCCGAGCGCAGCGCCGCCAGCACGGCCTTGCCCACCGCGGTGGCGTGGGCGGCATCCTCGAAGCCGACCCAGAGGTCGACCCGCGGCGTGGCCGGGCCGTCGGCGACGTCCACCAGGCGGATTTCGCCGTCCGTCAGCACCGACAGGTAGGACGCCGCGGACAGCTCGTCGCGCAGCCCGGCGAGGATCTCGCGGCGACGCACGGCGCACCGAGCCGCTTGGGCGGGGCCGTCGAGCAGCGTGGCGACGTGGTCGCCCAGCACGTAGCCCGCTCCGTCGAGGCGCGTGAGGTAGCCCTCGTGCACGAGGGTGCGCAGCAGGTGGTACGTCGTGGCCAGGGGCAGCCCGGCCCGGCGGGCGAGCGCCTTGGCCGGCAGCGGGCGTCCGGCCTCGCCGACGGCGTCGAGCAGGTGGAGCGCCCGCCGGACCGAGACGATGAGGGTGGGTTCCAGCGCCATCGCGGTCCTCCGCCACGAGGGTAGCTCTGGCGCACCGGCGCCGCCCGGGCAGCCGGAGTCGGAGGTCGTCCGTAGGCTCCGGGCGTGGACCCCGCACTGGTCGCCCGCTGGCGGCTCGCCAACCAGCTCCTGACGCCGGGCGCGACCCGCTCGGCCGCGGACGTCGTCGGGCGGCTCGGCGCGGTCCAGGCGCAGGACCTGCTGCCGTCGGCCTGGTCGCTCGCCCAGCGTGCCGAGGGCGTCACGCGCGAGGCGGTGGCGGACGAGCTGGACGCGGGCGCCGTGCTGCGCACGCACGTGCTCCGCCCCACCTGGCACGCGGTGGCCCCGGCGGACATCCGGTGGCTGCTGCGGGCGACCGCGCCGCGCGTGCAGCGCTCCAACGCCGCGCTCTACCGCCGGGAGGGGCTCGATGAGGAGACCCGGGCCGCGACCCGGAGGGCCCTCGCGACTGCGCTCGCCGACGGCCGCCACCGCACGCGCCCCGAGCTCGGTGCCGCGCTGACGTCGGCGGGGTGGGCGCTGGACGGCCTGGCCCTGACGCTGGCGGTGATGGACGCCGAGCTCGAAGGGGTCGTCGTCAACGGCGTCGTGACCGACCGGCAGCAGACGTACGCGCTGCTCGACGAGCGGGCGCCCGGGGGCGACGCCCCACCACGCGAGGAGGCGCTCGCCGAGCTCGCCCGCCGCTACGTCACCACCCGCGGCCCGGCCACGATCGACGACCTCGCGAGCTGGGCGAGCCTCACCCTCACGGAGGCCCGCGCCGCGGTCGCGTCGGTCGCCGGCGAGCTCGAGCGCGTCGACAGCGGCGGTCTCACCTTGTGGGTGGGGCCCGGGGACCCGCCGCCCGCGCCGGCCGAGCCCCGCGTCGACCTCGTCCAGGCCTACGACGAGCTCGTGATGTCCTACCTGAGGACGCGCGACGTGGTGACGGGCGACGCCGTGCTGCTGACCCGCGGCGGTGGGGCGCCGATGCACTGGGTGCTCGTCGACGGCCGGGCGGCCGGGCGGTGGGCCTACCGGCGAGACGGGCGGGGGCTGCCGACCCGCGTCGTCGTCGAACCGCTGCGCCCGCTGAGCCCGGCCGAGCGCGAGGGCGTGGGCAACGCCGTCCATTCCTTTGGCGACTTCGTGGGCGCCGCCCTCGCCTGGACGGACCCCGCCGCCTAGCGTTGGTGCGGACGGCCGCGACGAGGGAGCCACCATGCCGGACCAGCCCACGCCCCCCGCCCTGCACGCCGACCTGGCGGTCATCGGCTTCGGCAAGGGCGGCAAGACGCTCGCCGGTGCGCTCGCGAAGGCGGGGCGGCGCGTGGTGATGATCGAGCAGTCGGCGCAGATGTACGGCGGCACCTGCATCAACATCGGGTGCGTGCCGACCAAGGCGCTGGTCTACCGCTCGGAGCACCCTGACCCGCACCTCGCGCGCGACGACGGCTACCGCGCGGCGTTCGCCTTCACGACCACGCTCGTCGAGGCGATGCGGGCCAAGAACTTCGCGCTGCTCGACACGCCCGAGACGGCGACCGTCCTCACGGGCCGCGCGGAGTTCACCGACCCGCACACCCTCCTGGTCACGGCCGGCGACGACCGCCTCACGGTGACCTCCGACACGATCGTCATCGACACCGGCGCCGAGCCGGTGCTCCCGCCGATCCCCGGCCTGGCCGGCAGCGCCCACGTCGTGACGAGCACCGGCCTGCTCGCGCGTGCGGAACGGCCCCGGTCGCTCGTCGTCCTCGGGGGTGGGTACGTCGCCGTCGAGCTCGCCTCGATGCACGCCGCCTTCGGCACGCCGACGACCCTCCTGCAGCGGTCCGATCGCCTCCTGCGCGCCGAGGACCCCGACATCTCGCACGCGGTCGAGGACCTGCTCAGCGGCGTCGGCGTGCGGATCCTCGCCGGCGTCACCGTCGACGGGGTCGCCGACACCGCCGACGGCGCGACCGTCACCTTCATCGGCCCTGACGGCCCCGGCTCGGTCATGGGCGACGTGGTGCTCGCGGCGCTGGGCCGGCGACCGGTCACCGCCGGGCTCGGGCTCGATCGGGTGGGGATCGCGGTGGACGCGCACGGGGCCGTCGTCGTCGACGAGCACCTGCGCACGGGCCAACCGCATGTGTTCGCGGTCGGCGACGTCAACGGCGGGCCGCAGCACACCTACGTGTCCCTGGACGACTACCGGATCGTCCTCGACCAGCTCACCGGCCAGGGGCGCCGCACGACGAGCGACCGGGTCGCCGTGCCGCACACGGTGTTCACGACCCCGCCGCTGGGACGCGTGGGGATGACCGAGGACCAGGCCCGCGCCACCGGTCGGGCCGTCCGTGTCGCCGTGCGGCACGTGGCGGACATGGCCACCGTGCCCCGGGCCAAGATCGTCGGCGACGCCCGTGGCCTGATGAAGGCCGTCGTGGACGCCGAGACCGACGAGGTGCTCGGGGTGGCGATCCTCGCGCACGACGCGCAGGAGATCGTCAACACGGTCGCCCTGGCCATGCGCCTGCGCGCCACCGCGAGCACCCTGCGCGACGGCATCTGGACGCACCCGTCGATGACCGAGGCGCTGAACGACCTGTTCGGCTCCCTGTGACGCCGGCGGGAGCGCCGCGCGCGCCGCGGGACGGGGCGCCGGTGCGCGTGGTGCGCGCGAACGAGGCGTCGTGGGAGGACCTGCAGACGGTCCTCGGACGCGCCGACTACGCGCACCACTGCCAGTGCCAACGACAGGTCTGGGCGGACGCGGCGTGGTTCCCCATGCCCTTCGAGGAGCGCTCGTTCCACCTCCGCCGGCAGACGAACGCGGGCGACGACGCCGCCCCCTCGACCAGTGGCGTCATCGCGTACCTCGGCGACGAGCCGGTGGGGTGGTGCGAGGTCGGCCCCCGCGCGGGGTTCCGGCGGGTGCTCAACTCGCCCGTCGCGTGGAAGGGCCGCGCCGAGGACAAGGGCGACCCGACCGTGTGGGCCGCGGTCTGCTTCGTCGTGCGCCTGGGGTATCGCGGCCGCCACCTGACCTACGACCTGGCGCGCGGCGCCGCCGAGCACGCCGCGGCGGCCGGCGCCCGCGCGATCGAGGGCTACCCGATGACCACGCGGCCCGGCACGGAGGTCACCTGGGGCGAGCTCAACGTCGGCCCGGTGAGCGCCTTCCTCGCGGCAGGGTTCCGCGAGGTGAGCCGTCCCACCCCACGCCGGGTGGTGGTCCGGCTCGACCTCTGATCGCCGCGGCGCCAGGGGCAGCGGGCCGGTGCCGGCGCTACCGGGCGTGCGGCTCCGCGGTCTGCGGCGCCGGCACCGGGGTCTCGTCCGGCTCGTCGTGCGTCGCGACGAAGAACAGCGCGGTCACCAGGACGCCGCCGAGCAGCAGCAGCGACGTCAGGACGAAGGGCCACGTCCGGTCCATCCCCGACAGCCAGCCGCCGAACCACCCGAACGGCGCGCTCACGAGCATGACGCACGTGCGCTGCACCGCCATCACGCGCGACCGCTCCGCGCGGTCGACGTGCAGCGCCACCAGCGACTCGGACAGCATGAAGAGGATGCCCGCGCCGAAACCGTCCAGCACGAGCGTCACGCCGAGCAGGACGTACGTGGTGCCGGTGGGCGGGCTGCCCGGGATGGCCACGAGGAGCGCCTGCCCGGCCAGGTACACGCCGAACCCCCAGAGCAGCGCGCCCTTGAGGTGACGGCGGCCCGTCAGGCGCGGGATCACGGTGAAGAAGAACAGCACCGTGAGCACCGAGCGCACCATCGGGAAGAACGGCAGCAACGGGTCGGGGACACCGAGCTTCTGGCTGACGACGACCTGCCAGAAGGTCTGCGTGACGACGGTGACGGCGGCGACGATCGCCATGATCCCGAGCGAGAAGATGGTCCCCCGCGACCGCACGATGATCGGCAGGACGCCGCGGTACTCGGCGAGCAGCGACCACATGCTCCGGCCCCGCGTCTGCGCCATCCTCACCCGGCCGGTGGCGGTCTCCGTCGACCATCGGTACAGGATCGCGATCTTGATCGCCATCACCACGGCCGCGTTCACGTAGAGGATCCGGACCGCCGGCACCAGCCCGTAGTGCGACACCAGGAGGGCCGCGATCGGGGCGAAGAGGGCCGAGAAGTCGGCCGCCACCCGCACCAGCGAGTAGATCCCCGTGATCTGGCGGGGGTCCGCGTCCTCCACCAGCAGGCAGTCCCACGAGTTCTGGGTCACCTGCCACGTGCCGTTGACCAGGGACGCCACGAGGAAGAACCAGAAGTTGTGCGCCACGGCCCAGACGACGCACGGCACCACCCACGCGACGATGTCGAACACCGCGGTGGTGGTGCGCCGGCCCAGCTTGTCGGTGATGACACCCGACAGCAGCCCGAACACCACCTGCGACAGCAGCGAGATCGTCGCGAGCAGGCCGATCTGCTCGTCGTGGAGCCCGAGGGCCAGCATGTACACCGAGGCGTACGGCAGGACCAGGGCCATCGACAGGCCCCACATCGGCTCGGTGTACACGGCGGCGCGCGGGTTGCCCCGCAGCGCCACCACGGCCCTCGTCAGCGAGTGGCGGGATTCAGTCGCGCGCACGGGGAGGAGTCTGCCGGAACCCGGCACCGCGGTGCCCCGCCTCCCAGGCGGGCGTCACGACCGCATCCCCTGGAAGCCGAAGCGGAACACGAGCTCGGTCCCGGTGGGCAGCAGGTACTCCGGGTGCGTCCGCGCGCCCCACGAGTCGTCGCCGCCGACCCCGCGGCGCATGAGCGCGGGGCGGAGCACCGTGCGGTGGATCGGCGGCAGCTCGACGTGGTGCGCCGCGTTCTCGACCTCGAACGGCGTCCACGGCAGGGCCGAGAACTCCATGCCGTCGGGGCAGTCGAACCGGAGCCCGGCACCCCGCTCGTCGGTGACCTCCGCCCACCGCACGCCGGTGCGGCTGCCGGCCTCCTGCGGCCGCAGGTACGGGGTCAGCTCGCGGGTGACGTCGCTCGAGTACACCCCGAGGCGCGCCCCGTTGCGACGGTCGACGTAGCACTCGTCGGGCCCCTCGCCGTACCAGCGCAGCCGGTGCAGGTCCGCCGGGGCCTCGAAGAGCACGCCGAGCTCGGGCATGTCCGGCAGACCGTCTCCGGGCCGCGCCGTCAGCGTCACGTCGACGTGCCCGTCCCCGTCCACCGCGTACACGAGGTCGCACTCGCTGCGCGGCGTGGTCGGCAGCACGTAGCGGTACGACACCTCGGCGCGGCCGTCACGCAGCTGCGCGGTGGGGCCGCCGACGACGTCGGCGTACCGGCTGGCCAGCAGCCACTGCCCGTCGTGGAACGGGCCGTTCCAGCCCTTCTCGTTCGACGTCGGCGCGTGCCAGAAGCTCGGCCGCGGCACCGCCCGGAGCATCTCGTGCCCGCCGTCCGGCGTGAGGCCGAAGCGGTACGAGACCAGCCCGCCGTGCAGCCGCGAGAACAGGGCGGCGAAGTGCTCGCCCCGCACCCCGATGTTGTGGATCCCGTCGACGAGCTCGGGCGCCCTCGTCGTCCGGGGGGCCGCCGCGGCGGCGGGCACCACGACGACGCCCTGGCCCCACGCGACCTCGTGCCCGGCGTCGGCCCACCGCGTGGGCTCGGGCAGGCGGAACGAGACGTCGACGGTGTACTCCCCCGCGGCCCGCGGCGCCGCGAACGGCAGCGGGTACGTGGCCGACGAACCAGGCTCGACCGCGGTGGCGACCGTGGCCTCCTCGAGCACCTGGCCCTCCCGCCGCAGGGTGACGACGCAGCGGTAGGCCTCGGTGCCGGTGAACAGCTCGCGGTTCTCGACGACGAACGAGTCGGCGGTGACGGCGACGCGGAGCGGCTGGTAGAGGTACCTGACCTCCTGCAGCTTGGGCGTCGGCGTGTGGTCGGCGAAGAGGATGCCGTTGCCGCAGAACTCGTAGTCGCTGGGCGCCTCGCCGCTGTCGCCGCCGTAGCCGAGGTACGGACGGCCGTACCGGTCGGTCAGGCGGACGGCCTGGTCGGCGAAGTCCCAGATGAAGCCACCCTGGAACAGCGGCTCGCGGTAGGCGAGATCGAGGTACCTGTCGACGGCGCCGAACGAGTTGCCCATCGCGTGGGCGTACTCGCAGAGGACGAACGGCTTGTCCCGGTGGGTGGCGAGGAACGCCTCGATCTCGGCCGCCGGCGCGTACATGCGGCTGACGACGTCGCTCGTCTCGGGATAGCGGTCGTCCCAGTGCACGCCCTCGTAGTGGACCGGTCGGTCGTCGACCTCACGGAAGTAGTTCGAGACCGCGAGGATGTCCTTCCCGCCGAACGACTCGTTGCCGCACGACCACATGACGACGCAGGCGTGGTTCTTGTCCCGCTGCACCATGCTCGCGGCCCGGTCGAGCAGGGCCGGCAGCCACTCGGGCCGGTCGCCGGGCACCGCCTGGTCGACCGTGAGCCGGCCGCGGTTCACGGCGTCCCACAAGCCGTGGGCCTCGAGGTTCATCTCGTCGACGACGTACAGGCCGTACTCGTCGCACAGGTCGTAGAAGAAGGAGTTGTTCGGGTAGTGGCTGGTGCGCACGGCGTTGATGCCGGCGGCCTTCATCAGCCGGACGTCCGCCTCCGTCTGCTCCCGGCTCATGACGCGCCCGTCGAGGCCGAACTCGTGCCGGTTGACACCCTTGAACACGACGCGCCGGCCGTTGACCTTCAGCAGCCCGTCCTCGATGCCGAACCGGCGGATGCCGACGCGCAGAGGGACGACCTCGGCGAGCGCGCCCTCGGCGTCCCGCAACTGCAGCGTCAGGGTGTACCGGAACGGGTCCTCCGCGCTCCACAGCCGCGGGGCGGCCACGCGCACGACGAGCTCGCCGTCGCCCGCCTCGGACAGCTCCCCGACCCCCTCGAGCGCAGCCCGCACGCTCCCGCGCCCTGCGAGCGAGACCTGGACCGAGACGATCGCCTCGGCCAGGTCGTCGGACACCGTGGACCGGACCCGCACGTCCTCGGCGTGGACCGCGGGACGCCGGTACAGCACCACGTCGCGGAACAGGCCCGAGAAGCGGTAGAAGTCCTGGTCCTCGATCCACGAGCCGCTGGTCCACTTGACCACCTGCGCGGCGAGCTTGTTCTCGCCCGCCACGAGGGTGTCGGTCAGGTCGAACTCCGACGGCGTGAAGGAGTCGCCCGCGTACCCGACGTAGACGCCGTTGTGCCACACCGCGACGGCGCTCTCGGCGCCCTGGAACGCCACGCTCAGCCGCTCCCCCGGCGCCAGCGGCCGGTCCGGCGTGTACGTCCTCACGTAGCTCGCCACGGGGTTGTAGCGCTGCGGCACCTCGCCCGGCTCGACGGCCTCGTGCCCGTCCCACGGGTACTGGACGTTGGTGTACTGGGCGCGGTCGTAGCCCTCGAGCTGGATGTGCGCCGGCACCCGGATGTCGTCCCAGCCGGACGTGTCGTGGTCGAGCGCCTCGAAGCCCTCGACCCGCTGGCCGGGGTTCTTCGCGTAGTGGAGCTTCCACATGCCCGACAGCGACTGCTCGTACCCGCTGACCCCCGAGGCGGCCTCGTCGGCGTCGCGGAACCAGCGGTGGTCGGAATGGGCGGCCAGGCGGTTCTCGGCGAAGTACTCCGGGTCCGCGACCCGGCTGATGTCGAATGTCACGTGATGGCTCCTGCTTGCCTCGATCTCGAGCCGAACCCCACCGTCGGGGCCTCGCGCGAGCGGTCCCCCACCACGTCGACAGGCGCGTCGACGATGGGCGTTGACGTAAACATAGGCGGTATAGCGGATGCGCTGTCAACGAGGCGCGGTCGCCGGTGACTCTCGATCGGTGCGCGTGCCTCTACCCCTATGTTGACGTCATCATCAAGGCCGCAGGTCGGCGCGTAGCATGCGCGCATGCCCACCACTGCGGGTCGTCCTCGGCGCGCCCCGTCGATCGAGGACGTCGCACGGCTCGCCGGGGTCTCGGCCCAGACCGTGTCCCGCGTGTCCACCGGGGCGGCGCGCGTGAGCGGCGACACCCGGGCGCGCGTGATCGCCGCCATGGACCAGCTCGGCTACTCCCCCAACCACGCCGCGCGAGCCCTGCGCAACGGGGCCTTCGGCACGATCGGCCTGCTCGCCCACCGGTTCGAGCGCACCGGCGAGGCGCTGACCACCGAGGGCGTCATCGAGGCCGCCCAGGCGCAGGACTACGCGGTGACCGTGGTCGGCGTGCGCCACGCCGACCCCAACGAGTGGGAGAGCGCCGCCCACCTCCTCACCCACCAGGCCATCGACGGGCTGATCATCATCCGCGCCGAGGAGGCGACGCCGGAGTCGCTCGCCCTGCCCGCCGGCCTGGCCGTGGTGGTCTCCGACTCCCGGCTCGTCGGCCACTACCCCGCGGTCGTCGCCGACCAGGTGCAGGGCACGTTCGACGCCGTCGGTCACCTCCTGGGACTGGGCCACCGCACCGTGCACCACGTCGCCGGGCCGGCGGACTCCGAGCCCGCCAACGTCCGCGTCGCGAGCTGGCAGCGCTGCCTCGAGGGCGCCGGCATCGCCCCGCCGCGGCTGTGGCGGGGCGACTGGACGGCTCGCTCGGGCTACGAGCTCGGCCACCAGGTCGCCGCCGACGACTCCGTCACCGCCGTGTACTGCGCGAACGACGAGATGGCGCTCGGGCTGATGCGGGCGCTGCACGAGCTCGGCCGGCGCGTGCCCGACGACGTCAGCGTCGTCGGCTTCGACGGCATCGCGCTGTCCGAGTACGCGTATCCGCCGCTGACCACCGTCAAGCAGGACTTCCACACCATCGGGCACGAGCTGGTGCGGATCCTCCTCGAGCAGCTCCGCTCGCAGCAGCGGCCCGTGCAGGACCGCCTCGTCGTGCCGACCGAGCTCATCGTGCGGGGGACGACCGCCCCACCGCGGCCGCGCTGACCGTCGCGGGGACCTTCGCCTCTGGCGCGGGCGAGCCCGCCGCGAGACCGTGCGGCCAGAGGGGGTGCTCCTCATGGACGCGTCACCGCGATCGATCGGCTCGTCCGGCTACGGCACCACGACGCCCCTGATCTGGTCCTGGGCGTGCGTCGTCCTCGTGCCGGTGTTCTTCTTCTTCTCGTTCATCGCCGCGCAGGGCATCTACGTCCTCGTCGGCCACGACCCCAGCACGGGCGACGTCACGCCGTTGTGGGCGAACCTCGCCGCCGGGATCCCGGGCCTGGCGATCGCGCTGCTCCCCTGCATCGCAGGGGTCGTCTTCGCCCGCCGCGCCCTGCGGGCGGGGCATCGCTCGGGGATCGTCCCGCTGGCGCTCGCCGCCCTGCTCGGCGTCGGCATGACGGTGCTCGTCATCGTCAACCTGTAGCGCGCCGCCGGACGCGGGGCCGGTCCGAGCCGTGCGGTAGCATTCTCGACGGCCCTCCGGGGCCAGCGGGCTGTGGCGCAGCTTGGTAGCGCACTTGACTGGGGGTCAAGGGGTCGTGGGTTCAAATCCCGCCAGCCCGACAACGAAGTAGCAGTTCCGAGGCTCGGCGGCGTCGTCCGGCGGGCCTCGTGCTCTGTCCGGGTCCGGGCGGGAGCGTCGTCGGCAGCGGCTCGTCCAATGCCGGCGCCGGCAACGAGGCGTCGGAGCCCCGCCGAGGCGGTCGCGACCGCGCGCCGCGACCCGTCCCGACGGGCGTCCCGCATGCGGGCCAATTGCGTCGGATTGGCCCGGTGCCGCCCGTGGGCCCACCCCTAGCGTGAGGCGCGCACGACACGCCACACAAAGGAGTGACCATGGCGAAGGTTGCACTGCTGGGCACGCTCGACACCAAGGGCGTCGAGTACTCCTGGCTCGCGGATCGACTGATCGAGAACGGTGTGGAGGTCCTCCCGATCGACGTCGGGTCGTTCTCCACCTCCCCGCTGGCCGCCGTGACCTCCGACGAGGTGATCGCCGCGGCCGGCCAGGACGCCGCGGGGCTGCGGGAGCGCCGCGACCGCGGCGAGATGATGACGGTGATGGGCGCCGGGGCGGCCGCCGTCGTCAAGCGACTCGCGGCCGAGGGGGCGATCCACGGCCTGCTGAGCATCGGCGGATCGGGCGGATCCTCGGTGGCGGCTCCCGCCATGCAGGCGCTGCCCATCGGCTTCCCCAAGCTGCTGGTCTCGACGATGGCCAGCGGGGACGTCAAGCCGTACGTCGGCGAGGTGGACGCCACGCTGATGTACTCGGTGACCGACGTCGCGGGGATCAACCGCATCTCCCAGCTGGTGCTCGGCAACGCGGCCGCCGGCATCGCGGGGATGGCCAAGGCCTACGAGGCGCGCCTGGGCCTTCCCGAGGGCGAGCACAAGCCGCTGGTCGGCATGACGATGTTCGGCGTCACCACGCCGGCCTGCACCGTCGCCCGCGAGCGGCTGACCGAGCTCGGCTACGAGGTGCTGGTGTTCCACGCCACCGGGACCGGCGGCCGTGCCATGGAGAAGCTCGTCGAGTCCGGCCTGCTGGCCGGCGTCTGCGACGTGACGACCACCGAGCTGTGCGACGACCTCGTCGGCGGGGTGCTCTCCGCGGGGCCGGACCGGCTCGAGATGGCCGGCCGCCTCGGGGTGCCGCAGGTGGTCAGCGTCGGCGCGCTGGACATGGTCAACTTCGGGCCGATGGACACGGTCCCGCCGCAGTTCACGGGCCGGAACCTGTTCGTGCACAACCCGACCGTCACCCTCATGCGCACGACGACCGAGGAGATGGCCGAGCTCGGGCGCCGCATCGCCCGCAAGCTGGCCGCCGCCACCGGCCCGACGGAGCTGTTCATCCCCCTACGGGGTGTCAGCGCCATCGACGTCGACGGCGCCCCGTTCCGGGACGCCGAGGCGGACGCCGCGCTGTTCGCCGAGCTCCGCGCCGGCCTGGCCGGGAGCCGGGTCACGATCGAGGAGCGCGACGTCGACATCAACGAGCCGACCTTCGCCGTCGCGATGGCCGATGCCCTGCACGCCCTGATCACCGAGCGCCGGCTCGTCGCCGGCCAGTAGCCGAAGGAGAGACATGTCTGAGACACGCACGCAGATCCTCGACCGGTTCCGCGCCCAGGTGGCGGCGGGCAAGCCGATCGTCGGCGGCGGGGCGGGCACCGGCATCACGGCGAAGTCCGCCGAGGCCGGCGGCATCGACCTGCTGGTCATCTACAACTCAGGGCGCTTCCGCATGGCGGGCCGCGGCTCGCTGTCCGGGCTGCTGGCCTACGGCGACGCGAACGCCATCGTCATGGACATGGCGATGGAGGTGCTGCCGGTCGTCAAGCGGACCCCGGTGCTCGCCGGCGTCAACGGCACGGACCCGTTCCGGGTGATGCCCTACTTCCTCAAGCAGGTCAAGGAGATCGGGTTCGCCGGCGTGCAGAACTTCCCGACCGTCGGGCTGATCGACGGCGTGTTCCGCGCCAACCTCGAGGAGACCGGCATGGGCTTCGGCCCCGAGGTCGACATGATCCGCATGGCCCACGAGATGGACCTGCTGACCACGCCCTACGCGTTCGACGTCGAGCAGGCCAAGGACCTGGCCCGGGCCGGCGCGGACATCCTCGTCCCGCACATGGGCCTGACCACCTCGGGCACCATCGGCGCCCAGACGGCCCTGACGCTGGAGCAGGCCGCGGTCAAGGTCCAGGAGCTGGCGGACGCCGCCAAGAGCGTCAACCCGGACATCCTGTGCCTCTGCCACGGTGGCCCGATCGCCAACCCGCCGGACGCGCAGTACGTCCTCGACCACACCGAGGGCATCGTCGGCTTCTACGGCGCCTCCTCCATCGAGCGCTTCCCCGCCGAGGTCGGCATCCGCAAGCAGACCGAGGAGTTCAAGGCCATCCACTTCCGCACCACGGTCGGGTGATCCCATGGCCGTCCACACCACCCCGGGCGAGCTGCCCACCGAGGTCTTCGACTGGGGCGCGATCAAGTGGGGCGTGACGCCCGACCGGTTCGCCGGCGTGCCCGTCACCGTCGGCGAGGTGGTCATCGAGCCCACCAAGGGCCACGACCTGCACACCCACCCGGAGTCCGACGAGGTGCTCGTCGTGCTCGAGGGCGAGGGGGTCCAGACGGTCGGTGACTCCGGGCGCTTCGCCGTCACCGCGGGCGACAGCATCGTCATCCCGAGGGGAACCGTGCACTCGACCTTCAACACCGGGTGGAAGCAGCTGCGCATCCTGGCGATCTACTGCCCCGGTGGGGCCGAGACGGCGCTGCGCGCGGCACCCGACTACGCCCAGCTCCCCCCTGGTCAGGCGCCCGTCTGGGTCCGCGGCTGACCGACGAGCGCCACGCGGCAGGCGGGCCGGTTCCCCCCGATCCGGCCCGCCCCCGCCGCCACCAATGGCACACAACTGCGATCGAAAGGCTCACACAATGTCGTCTGAGACCGTTTCTTCCCAGGCCCCCGCTGTCCGCATCAAAGAGACCATCCCGCTGTGGATCGCCGTCGGCATCACGGTGGCCGTCTCCGTCCCGTTCACCCTGTGGCTCAGCCACTGGAATCTCGCGGTGTGGTGCTCGTTCATCGTCTGGGCGGAGTATTTCGCGCTCGGGGCGAAGCCCGCCGCGGCGCGGACGATCCTGCCGGCCTTCGCGACGTCCGCGATCGGCACGGCGATCCTGCTGGCCATCATCGCCGCGCTGAACTCCACGGCGAAGCTCGTCACGGCCGGCGACATCGCGGTGATCGCCGTCCTCGGCGTGGGCTGCGGGGGGCTCGTCTACCTCATGAAGTTCTGGCAGGTGCTGCAGTCCGGCTCGCTGCCCTTCTTCAACGGCATCTCGATGGTGCTGGCCGTCTACTTCACGACGAGCTTCCCGCACGTCACCGACCAGGCCTCGCTCACGGCCCTCTGGGCCGGCGTGTGGACGGTCGTCCTCGGCGCCTTCGGCGTGCTGCTCGGCATGTTCAACGTGTGGCTCACCTTCCCCAAGGATGTCCGGTCCTAGACGGGCCCGCCCGGCCGAGGCCTCCGGCGCACCGCACGTGCGGCGCCGGAGGCCTCGGCGTATCAGCGCCGGGGCGACAGTCCACCGGAGACCGCCTGCAGGGCCCGGTGGAGCAGCTCCGTCTCGTGCCACACCGGCAGGCGGAGCATGCCGCGCTGGCCGCCGTAGACCGAGAAGTTCGGCCCGGCCGCGAGCTTCACCTTGGCCCGCCGAGCCACCTCGGAGATGGCCAGCGCGTCGTGATGGGTGTCGATCCACAGCCCCGAGCCGCCGACGATCGGCTCCCACGTCCAGTCGGGGAAGTACTCGGCCAGCACCGACTCCGCGGCGCGAAGCCGCTCGGTCAGCACGTCGCGGCGCTGCCGCCTGGCCTCCTCGGCCCGCGCGAGCAGCCGCACCGCCCACAGCTGGGAGGGCACCGCGGAGGCGAGGTCCCTGGACTTCCGCAGCTCGAGCAGCGCGCGGACCCGGGCCTCGTCCGTGCGGATCCACCCGACGCGCAGGCCGCCCCAGAACAGCTTGGACAGCGTCCCCACGGTGATGAGCAGGTCCGGCTCCACCAGACCGGCGAGGCTCTGCGTCGGCCGGCCGCTCAGCGTGATCTCGTACGAGCTGCAGTCCTCGATGGTCAGCAGGCCGGCGCGGTTGACCGTGTCGGCCAGCGCTCGTCGGTCCGCCTGGTGCATCGACTGCCCGGTCGGGTTGTGGATGCTCGTCTGGCAGTAGAGCGCCACGGGCTTGCGGTGGATCGCCCGCGCCACCAGCTCGGCGTCGATCCCGCCGCGCGCCATCGGCACGCCCTCGACGCGCGCGTCCCACGCCTGGGCGGTCTCCAGCGCTCCGCGATACGTCGGCTCCTCCACGAGGATCAGGTCTCCGGGCTCCGTCGCCAGCCGCAGGGCGAGGTCCAGCGCCTGCTGGCCCCCCGTCGTCACAAGGACCTCCGTCGGCTTCGTCGGCATGCCATCGGCCGAGAGGTGGTCGGCGATCGCCTGGCGCAGCGACGGGAGACCCGCCGGGAAGTAGCCGTCAGTGTCGAGGTAGGCGTCGATCTCCCCCGAGACCGGTGTGGCGAGGACCTCGCGCGTCACCTGGGTCGCGGGCAGGGCGCCGCTGGACAGGTCGATGACGTCGGCGGGCGTGTCGGTGAACGACAGGAACCGGCCCTGCCCCACGTGCGACGCGTGCTCCGCGCCGACCCTGATCCTGGCGCCCGATCCGCGGCGGGCCTCCAGGTAGCCACGGCTCTCGAGGATCTGCGCCGCCATGGTCACCGTGCCGCGGCTGACACCCAGCGCGGTCGACAGGTCGCGCTGGGGCGGCAGCTCGACGCCCGGGGCCAGCACACCGGCGTCGACGAGGTCGATCACCGCGTCGGCCAGCGCGTCCGCCAGCCGCCGGCTCAGCGCCGACCAGTCGCCCAGCAGCCGCGTGAGCTGCGCCGTGTCCATCCTCGTCGATGCCACCCGACAACGGTAGCCGTGGAATTCTCCGACGGTGCCTGAGAAAGCGCGACGGCGGCACGGAATCCGGCGGCGCCGGCGCACGCGGGATATCCTCGGACCCGGATTCCCGATCATCGACGCACGAGTCGAGAGCAACCCCGGATGCGCAGCCAGGCGTTTCACATTCTCGCGGTCTGCACCGGCAACGCGAGTCGCTCACCCGCCGTCGAGCGCCTCCTGAGGGCCGGGCTGGGGCCGACCGTGACGGTCGCGAGCGCCGGCACCGCCGCGGTCGTCGGAGCGCCGATCGCGCCCGAGATGGCATCGCTCCTGGGGGCGGCCGGCTGCGACGTCGCCGCGTTCGCGGCCCGGCGGGTGACCCCCGAGATGCTGGCGCACACCGACCTCGTCCTCGCCCTCGCGCGCGACAACCTCGACCATGTGATCGCCCAGGTCCCGGCCATCGCGGGCCGTGCCTTCACGCTCACGGCGTTCGCGCGGAGCGTCGGGGCGGCGCCGACGGGCGACGCGGAGCGGGTACCCGCCGAGCGGCTCCGCCACCTGGTCGCCTGGGCCAGCGGCTCGGGTCCGCCGGCACCGCGGGCCGACGACGACGTCCCGAACCCGTTCGGTCACGGCCAGGCGGCGTACGAGCGGGCGTTCGACCAGATCCGGCGGGCCACGGACCTCATCGTCGCGGGCGCCCGGGCGCACGGGACGCCGTCGGGCTGAGCTCGTCGGGCGGTGCGCCATGCGTCCGTCAGCGGCGCCGCGCGAGCAGCCACGCGCCCGCCGCCATCGCACCCACCCCACCCACGACGGCACCATGGTGTCGCGACGCCCACAGCTGCGGATCCATCGCGTGCGAGCGATCGTCGAACCGGCCGTGCGCGCCGAAGTCCTGGTGCCGGTCGGCCGGGGCGAACAGGTCGGCAGGTGCGTCCGACGGCGTGGGCTCCGACGTCTGCTGCGAGTCGAAACCCGTCCGCGCCAGGTAGCGGTCGAGGAGCCCCGGCGCGATGGCGTTCGCGGCGATCGTCAGCATCGTGGACGTCCCCACCCACCACTCGCGGCGCCACGGGTGCTCGGCCGCGTAGCGCACGGCGCCGGCGGCGACCTCCGGCTGGTAGATCGGCGGCACCGGCTGCGGCCGCCGGGGCATCCGCGTCAGCGTCCAGGAGAACTGCGGCGTGTTGACCGCCGGCAGCTGCACCATCGTCACGTGGATGGCGCTGTGCTCGGCGAGCAGCTCGCACCGGAGCGACTCGGTGAAGCCCTGGATGGCGTGCTTGGCGCCGCAGTACGCCGCCTGCAGCGGGATGCCCCGGTAGGCGAGCGCCGAGCCGACCTGGACCACCCTGCCGGCGCCCCGCGGCCGCATGAGGCGCAGGGCGGTCGCCGTGCCGTGGACGTACCCGAGGTACGTCACCTCGGTCGCGCGCTGGAACTCCTCGGCGCTGACGTCCTCGAACCGCGCGAAGGCCGAGGCGAACGCGACGTTCACCCACACCGTCACCGGACCGAGCTCGGCCTCGACGCGCCGCCCGGCCTCGTCGAGGGCGGCCGCGTCGGCCACGTCGACGGGCACGACGAGCGGTCGGCCGCCCGCACGGCGCACGTCCGCCGCCGCCCCCTCGAGCCCCTCGCGGCCACGAGCCAGGAGCGCCACCGCCGCGCCACGCTCCGCGACGGCCCGCGCGGTGGCTCGCCCGACGCCCCCGCTCGCGCCGGTGACGACCACCACGTCCGTCGGTCCCAGGGTCTGTGCTCGCATGGTCGTACCGCCTTCAGGTTCGCTGGTCAGATCTCGTAGCGCTGCGCGTCGCCGGTTCTCAGGGTCAGGCCGTGGCCCGGGCGCTCGAGGTCGGGCCGCAGCGACCCGTGCGACGGGCGCAGCACGCCGTCGAAGAGCAGGGACTCGATGCGCACGTGGTCGGCGAACCACTCGATGTGCCGGGCGTTCGGCACGCACGCGGCCACGTGCGCCGACAGCTGGGGCGCGCCGTGCGCCGAGATCTGCAGGCCGTGCCCGACCGCCAGTGCCGCTGCCTCCCGCCACACCGTGATGCCGCCGCACCGCGTGACGTCCGCCTGGAGGCAGTCCACCGCCCCGGCGTCCAGCAGGTGGGCCACCGAGGGCAGGGTCCAGCAGTACTCCCCCGCGGCGACGTCCGCACGGGAGGCGGCTCGCACGGCGGCCATGCCCGCCAGGTCGTCGGACGAGACCGGCTCCTCGAACCACGAGACGCCGAGGTCACGCAGCGCGGCCTCCACCCGCCGCGCCTGTCCGGGGCGGTACCCGCCGTTCGCGTCGACGTAGAGCTCGGCCTCGTCGCCGGCGGCCTGCCGGGCGATCGCCGCGCGCGCCAGGTCGCGATCGACCGCCGCGCCCCACGACTCGCCGATCTTGATCTTGACCCGCGGGATGCCGTCGTGCTCCACCCAGCCGATGACGTCCTCGCGCAGCCGGCCGCCGGTCTCGCTGGTGAAGCCGCCGCTGCCGTAGACGGGCACGTCCGGTGCCGCGCGGCCCAGCAGGGACACCAGCGGGAGCTCGCAGCACCGGGCCTTGAGGTCCCAGAGCCCGATGTCCAGCGCCGAGACCGCGGTGGCACCGATCCCCGGCAGCCCGACGTTGCGCAGCTCGCGGCGCATCGCCTCGTTCAGCGCGGGCACGTCCATGACGTCACGGCCGACGACGACCGGCGCCAGCGTCCGCGCGACGAGGCCCGCGGCGGCCGGGTCCGCGTAGCTCCAGCCGAGCCCGGTGCGGTCGGCCGCACGGACGTGGACGACGACGAGCGTCGTGGCTCCCCAGGTCGCCGTCCCGTCCGCCTCCGGCTCCGGGGTCGGGACACGGAACGCGGCCACGTCGACACCCGTGATCGGGACCGGCATCAGCGCGCGCCCCGCGCCGCGGCGGCCCGGTCCACCCAGGGCCGTGGGCGCGGGCCCTCCGGCAGCGGCTGCGGCCGCCCTGGTCGCGGGCCGATCGTCTCGACGGGCCCCGCGGCCGCCCCCCGCAGGCCGGCCGCCAGGAGCTCCGCAAGGTGGACGGCTCGCCGCCCTCCGGCGGCCTGCTCCACCTGGGTCCGGCAGCTGAAGCCGTCCGCGAGCACCACGTCGTCGGGCGCGGCCTCGAGGGCCGGGAGCAGCTCCGTCCCGGCGCACGCGAGCGAGACGTCCAGGTGCCCCTTCTCGTAGCCGAAGTTGCCGGCCAGGCCGCAGCAGCCGTCGACCGTGGTGAGCGACACCCCCGACCGCTCGAGCAGCCGACGGTCGGCGTCGAAGCCGAGCACCGCGTGCTGGTGGCAGTGGGGCTGCGCCACGGCGGACACGTCCACGGCCGGCGGCTGCCAACCCTCGGTGCCGTCGAGCAGCTCGGCGAGCGTCCGGGTCTGCTCGCTGAGCCGCCGCATGTCCGCGTCGTGGCCGAGCAGCTCCACGCCGTCCGTGCGCAGCACCGCCGTGCAGCTCGGTTCCAGCCCGACGACCAGGCCGCCGCGGCGCAGGTGGGGCGCCAGGGTGCGCAAGGTCCGCCGCAGCACGCGCTCGGCGATCCCCAGCTGCCCGGTCGAGATCCACGTCAGCCCGCAGCAGACCGCACGCTGCGGCACGACCACCCGGTACCCGGCGTCCTCGAGCACCTCGACCGCCGCCTGGCCGACGTGCGGGTGGAGGTTGTTGGTGAACGTGTCCGGCCACAGCATGACCTCGCCACGCCGGCCGGACCCCCGGGGGCCGCGGCGACGGTACAGGTCCGTGAAGCGGTGGTCGGCCACGTACGGCACCGGCCGGCCGGGGTCCACGCCGCCGAGGCGCTGGCCGAGCCGCGACAACGGGCCGAGGTGGGTCGCGGCGTTCACCACGGCCGGCGCCACCGCCGCCAGCGCCATCCACACCGGCAGCCACCCCATGGTGTAGTGCGACGCGGGACGGACCCGGCCCGCGTAGTGGTGAGACAGGAACTCCGCCTTGTACGTCGCCATGTCGACGTTGACCGGGCAGTCGCTGCGGCAGCCCTTGCACGCCAGGCACAGGTCGAGCGCATCCCGCACGGCGGTGGATCGCCAGCCGTCACGGATCGGCGAGTCCTCGTGGCCGCTGAGCATCTCGAACAGCAGCCGGGACCGGCCCCGCGTCGAGTGCTCCTCCTCGCCGGTCGCCCGGTACGACGGGCACATGACCCCGCTGTCGTGACGCCGGCACTCGCCGACGCCCACGCACCGCAGCACGGCCGCGTCGAAGCTCCCGCCGTCGTGCGGGTACAGGAAGTGCAGGTCCTTGTGCGTCGTCGGGGCGTAGTCGGTGCCCAGGCGCAGTCCCTCGTCGGGCGGCTCGGCCGCGACGACGCGGCCGGGGTTCATCGCGTCGCTCGGGTCGAGCAGTGCCTTGAGCCGGCGGAACCCCTCGACGACGCGCTCGCCGAACATGACCGGCAGCAGCTGGCCGCGCTGCTGCCCGTCCCCGTGCTCCCCCGACAGCGAGCCGCCGCAGTGGGCGACCAGGTGCGCCGCGCGGTCCAGGAACGCGCGGTAGGCAGCCACACCGTCGGCCGTCGTGAGGTCGAACGGGATGCTGATGTGCAGGCAGCCGTGACCGAAGTGGCCGTACCGGGACGCCTCGCCGAAGCCGAACTCGTCGAGCAGCCGGTTGAAGTCCTCGAGGTAGTCGCCCAGCCGGTCGGGGGGCACGGCCGAGTCCTCCCACCCGGGCCAGGTCCGGCGCAGGTCGTGCGGGTGGGCGGTCGCCCCGAGCGCGTCCTCCCGCACCCACATGAGGTGCTCGGCCTCCCGCTCGTCGTACTCCCGGAACGAGCGCGCGGACCCTTCGAGGCTGGACCGGAAGTCCGCCACGCGGGCCCGCAGCGTCTCGTCGTCGTCCGCTCCGAGCTCGACGACGAGCCAGCCGTCGCCCTCGGGCAGCAGGTCGAGAACGGCGGGGTCGACGTGCTGGGAGCGTTCGTAGCGGACGAGGCGGCTGTCCATCCCCTCCACGATCAGCGGGCGGTGCTCGTTCACCGCGGGAACGGCCCGGGCCGCGTCGACGAGGGAGGAGTACCCGAGCGCGACGAAGCGACGGCGCGGCACGAGCGGCACCAGCGCCACCTCGGCGCGCAGGATCGTCACCAACGTCGCCTCGGACCCGGTGAGCGCCTTCGCGAGGTCGAAGCCGCCCTCCGGGAGCAGCGCGTCGAGGTTGTAGCCGGAGATGCGGCGCGGGATGTCCGGGAAGCGCCGACGCACCTCGTCGCCGAACTCGTCGGCGATCGCGCGCAGCCCGCGGTAGAGCTCGGCCCTCGCGCCCCCCGCGGCGACGATCTCGTCGTACTCGTCGGCGCTCGTCGGGCCGACCCACGTCCGCAGGCCGTCGTAGGTGACGATCTCGAGCCGCCGCACCGACTGCGCGGTGGTGCCGAAAGCCTGCGCCGTCGAGCCGCACGAGTTGTTGCCGATCATGCCGCCGAGGGTGCAGTGGGAGTGCGTCGCCGGCTTCGGGCCGAACTGGAGCCCGTACGGCTCCGCGGCTGCGTTGAGCTCGTCGAGCACCAGGCCGGGCTCGACGACCGCGGTGCGACGCTCGGCGTCGATGGACACGACGCGGTGGCAGTACGTCGACCAGTCCAGGACCACCGCCACGTTGCACGACTGCCCGGCCAGCGACGTGCCGCCGCCGCGGCTGACGACGGGCGCCCCCAGCTCGCGGCACACCGCGACGGCCTCGGCTCCGGCGTCGACGGTCCGGGGCACGACGACGCCGAGCGGCACGTGCCGGAAGTTGGAGGCATCCGTCGCGTACGTGCCGCGCGAGCCGGCGTCGAACCGGACCTCGCCGTCGACCCGCTCGCGCAGCCGCCGCTCGAGCTCGGCCACGTCGACCTGGGCGAGGCGCTGCGCGCGCAGGGCCGGCGTCGGCAGCTGTGCCACGGCCACGTCAGTCGCCCAGCTTCGAGATCTTGTCCTTGAACAGCGTCGTCGCGATGGCCACCTTGTGGGGCTGCCCGCGCAACCAGGCCTGCGCGAAGTGGGTGGCCTGCTCGTAGCTCACCTTGCCAGGGAGGGGCGGCTCGTCGGGGTTGACGGCGACGTCCACCAGCGACGGCCCGTCGAACGCCAACGCCTCCGTGAGCGCCGCCCGCAGGTCGCCGGGCTGCGTCACCTTCGAGCCGTACCCGCCGCAGGCCCGCGCCCACGCCGCGAAGTCGCCCTCCGGCGCCGAGAACCGCACGCCGTGCTCCGGGTACCCCAGCACCATCTGCTCCCAGAGGATCTGGCCCAGGGAGTTGTTGTTGTTGACGACCACCGTGATCGGCAGCCCGTGCTGGGCCGCCGTCAGGAACTCGGCCATGAGCATGGCGAAGCCACCGTCGCCCACGTACGCGATGACCTGACGGCCCGGGAAGGCGTCCTGGATCGCCACCGCGTAGGGCAGGCCGGGCGCCATCGTCGCCAGGTTCCCCGAGAGGAAGAACTCGCGCCCGCCGCGGATGGTCCAGTGCCGCGCCGCCCAGGTGGCGATCGTGCCCGAGTCGCACGTGAGGACGGCGTCGTCGGAGGCGAGCTCGTCGAGCAGGCCGACGACGTACTGCGGCGCGATCGGCGAGCGCTCGGGGTTCTCCAGCGCGTCCATGTCCGCCCGCCACGACGCCATCGCCTTCTGGTAGGACTCCAGGTGCGACCGGTCGGTGCGGCGGGTGATCAGCGGCAGCAGGGCCCCGAGGGTCTCCTTGACGTCGCCGACGAGCGCCACGTCGGCGGGCAACCGCGTGCCGACGCGGCTCGGGTCGATGTCGACCTGGACCACGCGGGCCTGACCCGGGTTCGGCAGGAACTTGGTGTACGGGAAGTTCGTGCCCGCCATGAGGAGCGCGTCGCACTCCTCGGCGAGCTGGCCCCCGGGCCGGGTGCCGAGCAGCCCGATGCCGCCGACGGCGAACTCCGAGTCGTCCGGGACGACGGCCTTGCCGGACAGCGTCTTGACGACCGGTGCGCCCAGCGCCTCGGCGAGCGCCAGGACCTCGTCGCGCGCTCCCCGGGCGCCCGCCCCCGCGAGGATCGCCGGCTTGCTCGCGCCGCTCAGCAGCTCCGCGGCGCGGGCCAGGTCGTCGTCGCGCGGACGGCCGGGCGGGGCGACGTACACGGCCGAGGTGGCCGGCGGCCGCGCCGGGGCGACGCTTGGGTACGGCTCGGCGTCCGCGTCGGCCACCTGGATGTCGTTCGGCAGCGTCAGGTGGGCCACCCCGCGGCGCGCCAGCGCCGTCCGGATCGCGATGTCGACCACCCCGGGCAGCTGTGCCGGGTTGGTCACCATGAGGTCGTACTCGGCGACGTCCTCGTAGAGGCGGTCGAGCTGCACCTCCTGCTGGTAGCCGGTGCCGAGGACGCTCGTCTCCTGCATCCCCGTGATCGCCAGCACCGGCTGGTGATCCAGCTTCGCGTCATAGAGCCCGTTGAGGAGGTGGATGCCGCCGGGGCCGGACGTGGCCAGGCAGACCCCGATCCGCCCCGTCGCCTTGGCGTACGCGGTCGCCATGAAGGCGGCCGCCTCCTCGTGGTGCACCAGCACGAACCGGGCCTTGTCGGCATGCCGACGCAGCCCCTCCATGAGCCCGTTGATGCCGTCACCGGGGATCCCGTAGACGGTGTCGACCCCCCACTCCGCGAGGCGCTGGACGAGGACTTCCGAGGCGATAGCAGCCATCGTTCGACGCTAGGTCGGTCCTCGAGGCCCTGCCACTGGGGCCGCGAAAGGCCTGGTCAGGCGAGCGGGCGAGGCTCCTCGCGCCGGACCAGGGCGTCGCGGATCTCGCGCAGCAGGACGGTGTTCTCGTCGGGCGCCGCGTCCTGCTCCGCGCCGCGGGAGAAGCGTCGCTTGGCGGCCTCGTAGGGCTTGACGACGAAGAAGTAGACGACGAACGCGAGGATGAGGAACGCGACGAGCGCCGTGAGGAACGGCCCGACGGACACCAGCCCGCCCGGCTGCCACTGGTCGAAGTTGGGTGCGCCGCCGGCCTTGGCGAGCAGCTCGATCACGACCTTGGTGAAGCCCGTGACGACCGC
Source organism: Cellulomonas sp. 73-92 (assembly GCF_001898175.1). GTDB lineage: Bacteria > Actinomycetota > Actinomycetes > Actinomycetales > Cellulomonadaceae > Cellulomonas. The sequence continues at coordinate 102,222 of NZ_MKTH01000014.1, read as the reverse complement.
GCCGAACGCGGCACCGATGATGAAGGCGACGGCGATCTCGACGAGGTTGCCCCGCATGACGAAGTCCTTGAAGCCCTTCATGTTCGTGCCTCATTCCTGCCTGCGGCGGGTCGACGATGCGGGCGCGCGTGGCACCTGCGTACCACCGGACCGGGTCCCTCGCATGGCGTGCGGCAGGGCGGCCGTCCGCCTCACGCACGCATCGGACCACCGTTCGTCAGAGGCACGCGCGCCGTGCCGCGACCCGGCGGAGTCGCACCAGCCGCCCGACGAGCTGCTGACGGGCGACGTAGGGCCGCGGCCACGTCCGCGCGTCGTCCGAGGCGTCGCGCTGGTCGCCGAGGAGCAGGTAGTGCCCCGGCGGCACCGCAAGCTCGCCGCGGAAGAAGGACGCCGTGGCGTACGGCTCGGCGAGGCCGATCCCGTCGATCAGGACGCCTCCGCCCCGGAACGTCACCCGTTCGCCGGGGAGCCCGACGACACGCTTCACCACCCGCCGCCCGGCCTCCGCGACCACCAGGTCGCCGCGCCGCACCACGGAGCCAGGTCGCAGCGACCTCGTCAGGGCGAGCTGCCCGTCACGCAGGGCCGGCGCCATCGAGCCACCCCGCACCCGGGTGAGCCACCAACGCGGCATCACTCACCTCGACGCGGGGTCGGCACCCCGGCCGGCACCGCGTGCTCCGTCACCTGCACCGTGTGGTGCAGGGCGTCCGGCGCTGCGTGGCGCACGGCGTGGTGCAGCGCCTGGTGCACGTAGCCCACGTAGGCGGCGACGAACCGGCGCCCGGTGGCGACGTCGTCCACGTCGTGGTCCCGCAGCGCCCGAGCCGCGGCGAAGCGCCGCTGCACGTCCGGCCACGCGGTCGCCTCGACCAGTGGCTCGAGCGGCGCGAGCACGCCCTCGGCGAGCGCGCGGTCCGCCGCGGTGACGGCCGGCGGCCACGGCGTCCCGCTGGGCATGATGCCCGCGAACCCCGCGCCCTCGCCCGCGCGGTGCAGCCGCACGAGCGTCTCGAGGAACCGCCGCTCGACGGCGGCCGGCTCGTCCCCGCTCGTCGTGCTCGCCGCGGCGAACGCCTGGCGCACCTCGGCCTCGTCGGCCTCGGGGACCCAGGCCAGCGCGTGGTTGACGTTGCCCGTCAGCAGCGCCCGCCGGCCGGCCGTGACGACCGGTCCGTCCTCGGTGTCGCAGTGCGCGCTCGCGGGCTGCACCACGAGCCTGGCCAGGGCCTGCAGCCGTCCGGTGATCCTCATGTCCGTCCCCTTCGTCGTCGGTACGTGGGCACCGTACGAAGCGCGGGACCGGTGCGCCTTGACCTGGGTCAAGCCTCCGCGCGGCGACCGAGGCCCGCGGCGTCGAGGATCGCGACCTCACGCCCGGGACGGACCTCGATCAGCCCGTCCCGCTCGAGCGCGGCCAGCCGGCGGCTCAGGGTCTCCGGCGTCGTGCCCAGGTGCGCAGCGACCTGGTTCTTGGGGATCGGCAGGTGGACCACCGGGGGGCCGCCGCCGCTGACGGTGACCGGAGCGTCCAGCAGGTACGCCGCGACGCGGGCCCCGACGTCCGACGAGGTCAGCGCGGTCACCATCCGCTCGGCCGAGGTGAGCTTGACGGCCAGCGCGCGCAGCATCCCCACCCCGATGTCCGGCATCCGCCCGAGCAGCCCCGCCAGGTCGGCGTGGTCGAACGAGCACAGCCGCGAGTCCGCCAGCGCGACGGTGTCCGCCTCCGGCGTGTCGCCGGTGAGGAAGGCCTCCTCGCCGACGACCTCCCCGGGAGTCAGCACGCGCAGGATCGTCTCGTGGCCGGCGGCCGACAGGCGGCGCACCTTGACGCTCCCGCTGTGGAGCACGAACAGCCGGGAGGACCGCTCGCCGGCGCGCGCGACGGCGTCCCCCGCGCGCACGGTGACCGGACGCGCGAAGCGTCCCACCTCCGCCTGCTGCGCGGCCGTCAGGCCGGCGAAGACCGGCACCAGGCGCACGCACGGCTCCGGCTCCGCCAGGGGCAACGCGCGCATGGGGGCATCGTGTCACCGACGCGCCGTCGCGCGTCCACACCCGTACGGTGGGCGCATGCGCTTCGACTACGACTACGTCATCGTCGGCGGCGGCATGGCGGCGGACGCCGCAGCACGAGGGATCCGGGTGGTCGACCCGGACGGCAGCATCGCGATCCTCGGCGAGGAGGCCGACCCGCCCTACGAGCGGCCTCCCCTGTCCAAGGACCTCTGGCGCGACCCCTCCACCCACGAGCCGTTCCTGGGCACGGCGGGCGCCACCGACGCCCAGCTCCACCTGTCCACGCGCGTGACCGCCATCGACCGCGCCGCCCGCACGGTCACGGCGGACGACGACCTCTACGGCTACCGCGCCCTCCTGCTGGCCACCGGCGGGCGCCCGCGCGAGCTGAACCTCGGCCCCTCGACGCAGGTCGTCTACTACCGGACCATCGGCGACTACCACCGCGCCCGCGCCCTCGCCGGGGGCCACGTCGTGGTCGTCGGCGGCGGGTTCATCGGCACCGAGCTCGCCGCCGGCCTGGCGATGGCCGGCGCCAAGGTCACGTTCCTCACGCCCGACGCCGAGGTCGGCGCCCGGCAGTACCCGCGCGGCCTGAGCGCACGCATCCGCCGGACGTTCGACGAGCACGGGGTCGACGTCCGCACCGGGACGCTCGCCCGGTGGCTGGAGCGCTCCTCCGTCGGCACCGTGACCGTGCACGCCCAGATCGGCGAGACGCCCGTGTCCCTCGCCGCGGACGGCGTCGTCCTGGGCCTGGGGATCGAGCCGAACGTCGAGCTGGCGCTGTCCTGCGGGCTGGCGGCCGACAACGGCGTCGTCGTCGACCGCTTCCTGCGCACCGTCGACCCCGCCGTGTTCGCCGCGGGCGACGTGGCGAGCTATCCCGACGCCATCCTCGGGCGGCGCCGCGTCGAGCACGTCGACCAGGCGACCGTCTCGGGCCGCGCCGCGGGGTTCAACATGGCCGCCCTGCTCACCGGCCGACCCCTCGAGCCCTACGACCACACGCCGTTCTTCTACTCGGACATCTTCGAGCTGGGCTACGAGGCGGTGGGCCGCCTCGACGCCGGCCTGACGGTGCTCGAGGACTGGGCGTCGCCCGACGAGACGGGCGTCGTCTACTACGCCGAAGGCGAGGCGCTCGTCGGCGTGCTGCTCTGGAACGTGTGGGACTCCACCGACGCGGCCCGCGCGCTGCTGGCGTGGTACCACGAGCCCGGGTCGCTGCCCGACCCGTCCGTGCTCAAGGGCGCGATCCGGGCCGGCTGACCCCTCAGCGCTTCCGCTTCTCGCGCACCCGCACGGACACCACGATCGGGGACCCCTCGAACCCGAAGGTCTCGCGCAGCCGGCGCTCGATGTAGCGCCGATAGCCGGGGTCGAGGAACCCGGTGGCGAACACGACGAACCGCGGCGGGCGCGTCGACGCCTGCGTGGCGAAGAGGATCCGCGGCTGCTTGCCGCCGCGCAGCGGGTGCGGGTGCGCCGCCACGAGCTCGCCGAGGAACGCGTTCAGCCGGCCGGTGGGGATGCGCGTGTCCCAGGAGGTCAGCGCCGTCTCCAGGGCCGGGACGAGCTTGTCCGTGTGGCGGCCCGTGCGGGCGGAGAGGTTGACCCGCGGCGCCCACTGCACCTGCACGAGGTCCTGCTCGATCTCCCGCTCGAGGTAGTGGCGCCGCTCGTCGTCCATCAGGTCCCACTTGTTGTAGGCGATGACGAGCGCGCGCCCGGCGTCGACCACCTGCTGGATCACGCGGGTGTCCTGCTCGGTGAGCTCGTCGGACGCGTCCACGAGCACGACGGCGACCTCGGCCTTCTCGATCGCCGCCTGCGTGCGCAGGGACGCGTAGAAGTCGGCGCCGGTGGTCTGGTGCACCCGCCGGCGGATCCCCGCGGTGTCCACGAACACGTAGGGCGTGCCGCGCAGCTCGACGAGCTCGTCGACGGGGTCCCGCGTGGTGCCGGCGACCTCGTCGACGACCACCCGCTCCGACCCCGCCAGCTGGTTGAGCAGCGACGACTTGCCGACGTTCGGGCGTCCGACGAGCGCCACGCGCCGCGGGCCGTCCGGCATCGCCGCGCCGTGGGCCGACTCCTCGGGCAGCGCCTCGAGGATCGCGTCGAGCAGGTCTCCGGTGCCGCGGCCGTGCAGGGCGGAGATGCCCCACGGCTGGCCCAGCCCGAGCGACCACAGCGCCGCCGCCTCCGACTCGGCCGACGGGCCGTCGACCTTGTTGGCGGCGAGCACGACGGGCTTGCCGGAGCGGCGCAGCAGCCGCACCACCTGCTCGTCGGTGTCGGTGGTCCCGACGGTCGCGTCGACCACGAGGACGACGGCGTCCGCCTGGGCGATCGCCACCTCCGCCTGCTCGGCGACCCGGGCGTCGATCCCGGCGACGTCGACCTCCCAGCCGCCGGTGTCGACGACGACGAAGTCGCGCCCCGCCCACTCGGCCGTGTACCGCACGCGGTCGCGCGTCACGCCCGGGGTGTCGAGGACCACCGCCTCGCGGCGGCCGATGATCCGGTTGACCAGGGTCGACTTGCCGACGTTCGGGCGTCCGACGACCGCCAGCACCGGCAGCGCGCGGCCGGCGGCGCCGGCCTCGCCCTGCTCGCCCGCGCCGTCGAGCAGCAGCAGGTCGTCCTCGTCGAGATCGTACTCGGCCAGGCCGGCGCGCAGGGCGCGCTCGCGCGCCTCGTCGGACGCGGCCGTCTCGTCGTCGACCTCGACCGGGGCCACGTCGAACGCCTCGTCGTCGTCGACCTCAGGCGCGCCCTCGTCGACCGCCTCGGCGAACGGCGTCAGGACGTCGTCGGACGGCGCGGCGGCCTCGTCGGGCGCGGCGGAACCGGGGAACTCGCTGGAACTCACGCACCCATTGTCCCCGACCACGCGCCCCGCCCGGTTCGAGCGCATCGTTCGTCGGCGCGCTCCACCCGCTTCGAGCGCATCGTTCGTCGGCGAGATCGACCCTTCCGGTGCACGGAACCGTCGATCTGGCGCACGAACTGTGCGCTCGGCGCCTGTCCGGGGTGGGTGCCGGCGACGGGGTGGCGCGTGCTGCGCGCTGGGTGGCGCGGGCTACGCCGCGGGGTTCCGGGGATCGTCGGCCGGCAGGGCGAGGCCGCTGCGGGCCTGCGCGCCGTCGACGAGGGCCACCATCGCGTCGCGCAGCCGCTCGCTCGTCGCGCCGATACGCTCCCGCGCGGGCCCTTCGGCCGGGGGCCGGATCGGGTCGCCGAACTCGACGTACAGGCGGCGGCGCAGCCCCGGGATGTGCCCGAGCGACTCCCCCGTCAGGCGGGTGCCGAGGATCGCTACCGGCACCATCGCCGCGTCGCCGTGCACGCCCAGCCACGCGGCGCCGGCGCGGACGCCCTCGACGGTGCCACGGCCGCGGTTGCCCTCCGGGAAGATGCCGATGGCCCCGCCGCGCCGCAGCACGCCGAGCCCGGACTGCAGCGCCGCCCGCCCGCTCGCCCGGTCCACCGGGATCTGCCCCGCCCAGGTGAGGACCGTCCCCACCGGTCCGTGGAACAGCTCCTGCTTGGTGATGATGTGCAGCGGCCGCGGCGCGACGCCGATGAGGATCGGGCCGTCGATGAGCGTCACGTGGTTGGCCGCCAGCACCACGGGGCCCACCGCGGGGACGCGCTCCTTGCCCACCACGTGCGCGTCCCACACCACCCGGCCGAGGAACCGGCCGATCCAGCGCGCCCACGCGGGGCCCGCGGGTGACGGCACCCAACCGGCGGGCCGCTCCGCCGTCACGCGCGCCGCCCGGTGAGGCGCTCCACCACGTCGAGGACGGCCTGGACCGTCTGCTGCAGGTCGAGCTCCGAGGAGTCGACGAGCACGACGCCGTCGGCGGGCCGCTGGAACTCGACGACCGTCGCGTCGCGGGCGTCGCGCCGCAGCACCTGGTCCTTCGTCGCCGCGACCGCCGCCTCGTCGGCCGCGCCGTGCACCTCGAGCGCCCGACGAGCGAGCCGCGCCGACGCGCTGGCGGTCAGCAGCACCCGGACCTCGGCGTCCGGCGCCACGACCGTCGTGATGTCCCGTCCCTCGGCCACCACGCCCCGACCGGCCGAGAAGCCGGCCGTGCGTTCGGCCGCGACCAGGCCGCGCTGCCGCGCGACGAGCTCGGCCCGCACCGACAGGTTCGTCGACAGCGCGCTGACCTGCTCGGACACCCACGTCTCACGGATGGGAACGGCCACGTCGACACCGGCCACGTGGACGGTGGGCCGCGCCGGGTCCAGTCCCATGACCAGCGGCAACCGCCGCACCTCGTCGGCCACCGTCGCCGCGTCCGTCAGGTCGATGCCCTCCGACAGGCACCACCACGTCGCCGCCCGGTACATCGCACCGGTGTCGAGGTACGCCAGGTGCAGGCGGCGCGCCACCGCGCGCGACACCGACGACTTGCCCGACCCGGAGGGCCCGTCGATCGCGACGACCAGGCTCACTGGACCAGCCGCCAGCCACGCTGCGTCAGCGCGTCGACGAGGTGCGCCTCCCGGTCCGGCAGCACCGAGATCGCCGCCATGCCCGCCGGGCGGCCCGCCGCGTGCTCGATCCGCAGGTCCTCGAGGTTGACGCCGGCGGCGCCGACGTCGGTCAGCAGGTGCGCCAGCTCCCCCGGCTGGTCGGGCACGAGGACGGTCACCACGGCGTACGCCTTGTGCTGGCCGCCGTGCTTGCCGGGGATCCGCGCCTGGCCGGCGTTGCCCGCCGCGATGGCGTCCGCGATCGCCGCCAGCGCGCCGGGGGCGACGTCCTCGGGACCGGTGGCCAGCGCCGCGCTCGTCAGGGCGTCGACCACCCGGTCGAGGTCGTCGCGCAGCGCGACGAGGACGGACCGGACGGCCAGCGCGTTGGCGGCGAGGATCGAGGTCCACAGGGCCGGGTCGCTCGCGGCGATGCGCGTCATGTCCCGCAGCCCCTGCCCGGCCAGGCCGAGGGCCGGCTCGTCGAGCGCCCGCAGGCGCGCGGCGACCAGGCTCGCGGCCAGCTGGGGCAGGTGCGAGACCGCCGCCACCGCGGCATCGTGCTCGGCCGCCTCCATGCTCACGGGCACCGCGCCCAGGTCGACGGCGAGCGAGCGGACCGCCAGCAGCGCGTCCGGGTCCGACGAGCCGGAGTCGGTGATGACCCACGGCCGCCCGAGGAAGAGGTCCGGCACCGCGGCCGAGGGCCCGGACCGCTCGCGCCCCGCCATCGGGTGGGAGCCGACGTAGCGGCCGAGGTCGACGCCGGCCGCGCGCAGCTCCTCCAGCACGTACCCCTTGACCGAGGCGACGTCGGTGACCACCGCGTGCGGGTGGGCGGCCAGCTCCGCGCGCACCACGTCGGCCGTGACGTCCGGGGGCGCCGCCACGACGACGAGCGCCGGCTCGGGGTCGTCGGGCCGCGCCGGTACCCCGGCGCCGACGTCCCGGGCGAGGGCCAGGGCGGTGCGCGACGGGTCGGACAGCTGCACCTCGAGGCCCTCGCGCGTCAGCGCCAGCCCGACGGACGCGCCGAGGAGCCCGGTGCCGACCACGCGCACCGGGCCCTTGGTCGCGACCGTCACAACCCCACCGCCCGCTGGAGCGACGCCACCTCGGCCGGGCTGAGCACGCGCGTCCGGCCCGACTTCAGCTCGCCGAGGCGGATCGGCCCGATCTTGGTCCGCACCAGCCGGATCACCGGGAAGCCGACCTCCTCGAAGAGGCGGCGGACCACGCGGTTGCGGCCGTCGTGCAGCACGACCTCCACCAGGCTCTGGCCGGGGATCATGTCGACGATCTTGTAGGCGTCGACCTTGACCAGGCCGTCCTCGAGCTCGACGCCCTTCAGCAGCTGCGGCCCCAGCTTCGCCGGCACCTGCCCGATGACGTCCACCAGGTACGTCTTCGGCACCTCGTACGAGGGGTGCGTCAGCCGCTGGGCCAGCTCGCCGTCGTTCGTCAGCAGCAGCAGGCCCTCGGAGTCCACGTCGAGGCGGCCCACATGGAACAGCCGCTCGGTGCGCTCCTGGATGTAGTCGGCGACGGTCTCGCGACCCTCCGGGTCGCTCATGGTCGAGAGCACGCCCTCGGGCTTGTGGAACGCCAGCGTCACCAGGTCGGGGTTCGTCTGCACCCGGTCCCCGTCGACGTGGATCACCTGCTTGTCCGGGTCGACCCGGACGCCCAGCTCGCGCACCACGACGCCGTCCACCGTCACGCGGCCCGCGAGGATCAGCTCCTCCGACGCGCGGCGCGACGCGACACCCGCCGCGGCGAGCACCTTCTGCAGCCGGATGCCCTCGGGGTCGTGCACGTCGCGCTGCTGCGCCCGGCCGCCCCGGCCGCTCCCGCGGCCGGCCTGTCCACTCATGCGTCTCCTCCGGTCTGCTCGACGCCCTCCAGAGCGTCGAACTCCGGCAGGTAGGGCGCCAGCGGGGGCAGCTCGTCCAAGCTCGTGAGACCCATCCGCTCCAGGAAGTATCCCGTGGTCCCGTACAGGACGGCACCAGTGCTCGGATCTGTGCCCACCTCGGCCACGAGCCCACGGCTCGTCAGGGTGCGCACCACCGAGTCGACGTTGACGCCGCGGACCGCCGACACCTGGCCACGTGTCACCGGCTGGCGGTACGCGACCACGGCGAGCGTCTCCAGTGCGGCCTGGGTCAGGCGGGCCTGCTGGCCGTCCAGCACGAAGCGCCCGACGACCTCGGCGTAGGCCGGCGCGGAGTAGATGCGCCAGCCACCGCCCGCCTCCCGCAGCTCGAAGCCCCGCACCGGGCCACCGCCGGCGCCGCGGTACTCGGCGGCGAGCTCGGCGAGCAGACCCTCGACGCGCGACGTCGGCACGGCGAGGACGGCCGCCAGCCGCACGGCCGGGATCGGCTCGTCGGCCACCATGAGGACCGCCTCGATCGTGGCGCGCGCACCACCCGGCAGCGCGTCGACGTCGAACGCCAGCTCGTCGGCCGCGGGCGGCCGCTCGTCCTGCTCGCTCACGGCACGGTCTCCTCGGTCTGGTCGGGCGCCAGGTCCGGCGCCTCGTCGAAGTCGCTGCTGCGCATCACGTGGTCCTCGGGACCCGTCCAGCGGATGGTCAGCTCGGCGAGCGGCGCGGCCTGCTCGAAGGAGATCGCCGCCTCCCGGAACAGCTCGAGCACGGCGAGGAACCGCGCGACGACGACGAGCGTCGAACCGGCGTCTCCCACGAGCGACCGGAAGGTCAGTGTGCCCCCGCGGCGCAGCCGCTCGACGATGACGGCGGCCTGCTCGCGCACGCTGACCGCGGGCGCGTGGATGTGGCTGGTGTCGACCATCGGGACCGGCCGCGGCGCCAGCGCCCGGGCGGCCATCGCGGCGAGCTCGTCGGGCCCGAGCGACCACACCAGCTCGGGCAGCAGCGCCGCCAGCTGCGGCTCGAGCGCCACCGCCCGCGGGCGGTGCCTGGCCTCGTCGGCCAGCCGCGTGCCGAGGTCGCGCGCCACCTGCTTGTACGCGCGGTACTGCAGCAGCCGGGCGAACAGGAGGTCGCGCGCCTCGAGCAGCTCGAGGTCCTCGTCGTCCTCGACCTCCCCGGCCGGCAGCAGCCGGGCCGCCTTGAGGTCGAGGAGGGTGGCGGCGACGACCAGGAACTCCGACGCCTGCCCCAGGTCCCAGCCGCCCTCGGCCGCGCGGATGTGCGCGATGAACTCGTCGGTCACCCGCGCCAGGGCGACCTCGGTGATGTCGAGCCGGTGCTTGGCGATGAGGCCGAGCAGGAGGTCGAACGGGCCCTCGAACACGTCGAGGTGGACGTCGAACCCCGTGGTGCCGACGGGACCCGGCTCGTCCGCCTCAGGCGGCGTCGCCACGGGCGACGAGCTCACGGGCCAGCTGGCGGTAGGCCTCGGCGCCGGTGTGCGCGGGGGCGTAGGTGGTGATCGGCTCGGCGGCGACCGTGGCGTCCGGGAACTTCACGGTGCGGGCGATGACGGTCTGGAACAGCTTGTCGCCGAAGGCCTCGTGCACGCGCGCGACGACCTCGCGGGCGTGCAGCGTCCGCGAGTCGTACATCGTGGCGAGGATGCCGTCCACCTGCAGGCGCGGGTTGAGGCGGTCGCGGACCTTCTCGATCGTCTCGACGAGCAGCGCGACGCCGCGCAGCGCGAAGAACTCGCACTCCAGCGGGATGAGCACGCCGTGCGCGGCGGTCAGCGCGTTGACCGTCAGCAGGCCGAGCGACGGCTGGCAGTCGACGATGATCTCGTCGTACTCGTCCAGGGCCGGTCGCAGCGCCCGGGAGAGGGCCGACTCGCGCGCGACCTCGGTGACCAGCTGCACCTCGGCCGCCGACAGGTCGATGTTGGCCGGCAGCAGGTCGAGGCCCTGGACGGCCGTGGTGCGCAGCACCTGGGTGTAGTCGACCGACCGGTCCATGATGAGGTTGTAGACGGTGCGGTCGAGCTCGTGGGGCGGCACCCCGAGCCCCACCGAGGCCGCACCCTGCGGGTCGAAGTCGACGACGAGCACGCGGCGCCCGTACTCGGCGAGGGCCGCCGCCAGGTTGATCGCCGTCGTCGTCTTGCCGACGCCGCCCTTCTGGTTGCAGAGGGCGATGACGCGCGCCGGGCCGTGCGAGGCCAGCGGCGCGGGCACCGGGAACTCGGGCAACGGCCGGCCGACGGCGTCGACCGCGACGGTCTGGGCACTCACGCGGGCAAACCTACCGGAGCAGGGGTTCAGCGCCCGGTCGACTGGCCGGTGCGCGACGAGGTCGCGCGCGGATGGTTGGCGATGTAGACCTCGCGCAGCAGGTCCGGCGTCACCATCGTGTAGATCTGCGTCGTCGTGACGGAGGCGTGGCCCAGCAGCTCCTGCACCACGCGGATGTCGGCGCCCCCCTGCAGCAGGTGCGTCGCGAACGAGTGCCGCAGGGTGTGCGGCGACACGTGGGCCGCTGCGGCCAGGCCGGCCCGGTCCGCCGCCGAGCGCAGCACGGCCCACGCCGACTGCCGGGACAGCCGGGCGCCGCGCACGTTGAGGAACAGCGCCGGGGTCCCCCGGCCGGCGGCCGCCAGCGCGGGCCGGGCGCGCACCACGTACGCCTCGACCGCCTGGCCGGCGTACGAGCCGACGGGGACGATGCGCTCCTTGCTGCCCTTGCCGAACAGGCGCACCGCACCCTCGCCCGGCGTCAGGTCGATGTCGTCGACGTCGAGGCCGACGGCCTCGGAGATCCGCGCGCCGGTGGAGTAGAGCAGCTCGAGCAGCGCGCGGTCGCGCAGCGGGACGGGCCCGTCGCTCGGCACGCCGTCCTCCAGGAGGCGCCGGACGTCGTCGACCGACAGCGCCTTGGGCAGCCGCTTCGGCCGGGCCGGCGGATGGACCTCGCGCGCCGGATCCTGGGCGGCGAGCCCCTCGGGCACGCAGAAGCGGTGCCAGCCGCGGATCGCCACCACGCCGCGGGCGGCCGACGAGGCCGACAGCGCGGCGCGTCCGTCGGCGCCGGTGCGCACCGCGAGGACGTAGTCCTCGACGTCCCGCTCGACGACCGCCGCCGGAGTGCCTATGCCTCGTGCGACGAGGAAGTCGACGTACCGCGACAGGTCCCGTCGGTACGCCGCCAGGGTGTTGACGGACAGGCCCCGCTCGACGTCGAGGTGGGCGAGGTACGCGTCCAACGCCTGCCCGAGGGCGCCGTCGTCCGGCATGGACGCGAGGCTACAGCGGCAGGAAGACGTCGACGACGACCGCCACGGACAGCAGGGTCAGGTACGTGATCGAGTGGTGGAACACCCGCATGGCCCGCACCTTGTGGTGCTCGGGGTCGCGCGCCTGCCGCAGCAGCGATAGGCACGAGCCGAGGAACCAGAGCCCGAGCGCCGCCGCGGCGACCGCGTAGACCCAGGTCATGCCCGCGACCGGCGCCAGCAGCAGCGAGCACGCGACCATCGCCAGCGCGTACCCGACCATCTGGGCGGCGACCTGCGCGTCCCGGCGCACCACCGGCAGCATGGGCACGCCCGCGGCCTGGTAGTCGGCACGGAACTTCATCGACAGCGGCCAGTAGTGCGGCGGTGTCCAGAAGAAGACGACCCCGAACAGCAGGAGCGCCGACCACGACACCCCGCCCGTGACAGCCGACCACCCGATGAGCACGGGCATGCAGCCCGCCGCGCCGCCCCAGACGATGTTCTGCGAGGTCCGCCGCTTGAGCAGCATCGTGTAGCCGACCACGTAGATCGCGATCGCGCCCGCCGCGAACATCGCCGAGATCGGGTTGACGGCGAACCACAGCATCGCCAGGGCCACGACCCCCAGCACGACGCCGAAGACGAGGGTCGCCCTCGGGCTGACGGCACCCGTCACCGTCGGCCGGCGGCGCGTGCGGTGCATCATCGCGTCGATGTCGCGGTCCAGGTAGCAGTTGAGGACGTTGGCGGACCCGGCCGCCAGGGCGCCGCCGACGAGCGTCACGGCCACGAGGGCGAGGGACGGCAGGCCGCGCGCGGCCAGCACCATCGTCGGCACGGTCGTGACGAGCAGCAGCTCGATGATGCGCGGCTTCGTGAGCGCGACGTACGCGCCCACGGTGGCGCGCCAGCCCCGAGGACGGGCCGCGGCCGGCGGCGCCTGCACCGGCACGACGGCGCGGCTCGCAGCCGAGGCCGCTGGGGCCACCGGGCTGGAGAGTCGCACGCCTGTCCGTTCGTCGTCGGAGAACCGGTCACACTTCGTCGGCCCGGCCATCGTACATGGGACTTCCGTCCCAGGTGGGAGGAGCAGGACGGTCCCGATGGGCCGCCCGGGCGGAGGCCCGAGGCCCGGATATAGGCTCGGCATGCAGGTGACGTGAGGTGCCCCCGCGCGGGGCGCCCCGCCCGGCTCGCGGATCCCCCGGCCCGGCGGCTGAGACGACCCGGGCAGCGGCCCGGAAGGATTGAGGTGCGGTGAACGCGAAGGCTCCCCTGGCGACCACGGTCGGCTGGACCGATCTGGACTTCCGGGCGGTGGACACGGCCCGGGTTCTCGCGGCTGACGCGGTGGAGAAGGTGGGCAACGGCCACCCCGGCACCGCCATCAGCCTCGCCCCGCTCGCGTACCTGCTCTACCAGGACGTGCTGCGCCACGACCCGGCCGACCCTGCGTGGCTGGGTCGCGACCGCTTCGTGCTGTCCGCCGGGCACTCCAGCCTGACGCAGTACATCCAGCTCTACCTCGGCGGCTTCGGCCTCGAGCTGGCGGACCTCGAGGCGCTGCGCACCTGGGGATCCAAGACCCCCGGCCACCCCGAGTACGGCCACACCAAGGGCATCGAGATCACCACCGGCCCGCTCGGCCAGGGCATCTCGTCCGCGATCGGCATGGCGATGGCCGCCCGGCGCGAGCGCGGCCTGCTCGACCCGGACGCCGCGCCCGGCACCAGCCCGTTCGACCACCACGTGGTGGTCATCGCCTCCGACGGCGACCTCGAGGAGGGCATCTCGGGCGAGGCCTCGTCGATCGCCGGCACGCAGGAGCTCGGGAACCTCATCGTCGTCTGGGACGACAACAAGATCTCCATCGAGGGCGACACCGTCATCGCCTTCGGCGAGGACACGCTCGCGCGCTACCGGGCGTACGGCTGGCAGACCCTCGAGGTCGACTGGACCGCGGGCTCGGAGTACCGGGAGGACGTCGACGCGCTGGCCGCGGCGATCGCGACGGCGAAGGCCGAGACGCACCGCCCGACATTCATCGCGCTGCGCACCCTGATCGCCTGGCCCACGCCGGGCAAGACCGGGTCCCACGCGGCGCACGGCTCGAAGCTGGGCACGGACGCCGTGCGCGGGCTCAAGGAGATCCTGGGCTTCGACCCGGACGCCTCGTTCGACGTCGAGCCCGCCGTCATCGAGCACACGCGCGGCAGGCTGGCGGCGCGGGCCGCCACCGAGCGCGCCGCCTGGCAGCGGGGGTACGACGAGTGGCGCTCGGCCCACGCCGACCGCGCCGCCCTCCTCGACCGGCTCGTGGCGCACCAGCTGCCCGAGGGCTGGACCGACGCTCTGCCGACGTTCCCCGCCGGCAAGGACGTCGCCACGCGCGCCGCCTCCGGCAACGTGCTGTCCGCCCTGGCCTCGGTCCTCCCGGAGCTGTGGGGCGGGTCGGCCGACCTTGCCGGCTCGAACAACACGACGATGAAGGGCGAGCCGTCGTTCCTGCCGGCCCACCGCTCGAGCGCCGAGTTCGCCGGCGACGAGTACGGCCGCACGCTGCACTTCGGCATCCGTGAGCACGCCATGGGCGCGATCGTCAGCGGCATCGTGCTGCACGGCCTGACCCGGGCGTACGGCGGGACCTTCCTGCAGTTCTCCGACTACATGCGCGGCGCGGTGCGGCTGGCCTCGCTGATGGACATCCCGACGATCTACGTCTGGACGCACGACTCGATCGGCCTCGGCGAGGACGGCCCCACGCACCAGCCGGTGGAGCACCTGGCCGCGCTGCGGGCGATCCCGCACCTGTCGATCGTCCGCCCGGCCGACGCCAACGAGACGGCCGCCGCGTGGAAGGCGACGCTCGAGCGCCGGGGCGGCCCGGTGGGCCTGATCCTCACGCGGCAGAACGTGCCGACGTTCCCCCGCGGCGAGGAGGGCTTCGCACCCGCCGACGGCCTGGAGCGCGGCGCCTACGTGCTGCTCGAGGCGAGCGGCGGCCGGCCGGAGGTGATCCTCATCGGCACGGGCTCGGAGGTCCAGCTCGCGGTCGAGGCGCGCACCGCGCTCGAGGCCGAGGGCATCGCGACCCGCGTCGTCTCGGCGCCCTGCCTCGAGTGGTTCGACGAGCAGGACGAGGCCTACCGCGAGTCGGTGCTGCCCGCGTCCGTCCCGGCGCGCGTCAGCGTCGAGGCCGGCATCGCCCTGTCGTGGCACAAGTACCTCGGCGCGCACGGCACAGCGGTCAGCCTGGAACACTTCGGCGCCTCCGCGGATTACGAGACCTTGTACCGGGAGTACGGGATCACGGCCGACGCCGTCGCGGCGGCCGCGCGCTCGTCGCTCGCGGAGACGAGGGGCGGCGCCGCGTAGGTGGCCGCGCCCCACGGCCGGGCGGGATCTCCGCCCGGCCGGGTTCCACGGAAGGGGCAGGATCATGACTTCCCAGGACAGCCCCCTGCGCCGCCTGGCGGACGCCGGCGTGGCGGTATGGCTCGACGACCTCTCACGTGAGCGCACGCGCTCCGGCGGGCTCGCGAAGCTCGCCGAGCGCGGCGTCGTCGGCGTGACGTCGAACCCGACGATCTTCGCGAAGGCGCTCTCGCACGGCGCCGCCTACGCCGACCAGCTCGCGGAGCTGGCGGCCGCGGGCGCCTCGCTCGACGAGGCGGTGCTCCGCATCACCACGGACGACGTGCGCGAGGCGTGCGACGTGCTGCGCCCGGCCTACGACCGCTCGGGCACGGTCGACGGTCGCGTGTCGATCGAGGTCGAGCCGGGCCTCGCCCACGACACGGCGGGCACGATCGCCTCCGCCCGGGCCCTGTGGGCCGAGGTCGGGCGCCCGAACCTCTTCATCAAGATCCCGGCCACCGTCGAGGGACTGCCGGCCATCACGGCCGCCCTCGCCGAGGGGATCAGCGTCAACGTCACGCTGATCTTCTCCATCGAGCGGTACCGGCAGGTGATGGACGCCTTCCTCACCGGCCTGGAGCAGGCGCAGGCCGCCGGGGTCGACCTGGCGCCGATCGGGTCCGTGGCGTCGTTCTTCGTCTCCCGCGTCGACACGGCGGTGGACCCCCGGCTCGACTCGCTCGGCACGCCCGAGGCGGCGCGGCTGCGCGGCACGACCGGCGTGGCGAACGCCCGGCTCGCCTACGCCGCGTACGAGGCGGTCGTGGGCACGCCGCGCTGGGCGGCGCTGGCGGCGGCGGGCGCCCGCCCGCAGCGACCCCTCTGGGCCTCCACGGGCGTCAAGGACAAGGCCTACCCGGACACCAAGTACGTCGAGGAGCTCGTCGTGCGCGGTGTGGTCAACACCATGCCGGAGGCGACGCTCGAGGCGGTGGACGACCACGGGGACGTCGGCCGGGACACCGTCACCGGTAGGGCCAACGAGGCCGCCGCCGCCATCGCCGGCGTCGAGGCGCTCGGCATCTCGTTCGACGAGGTGACGGAGACCTTGGAGTCCGAGGGCGTCGACAAGTTCGTCGCGTCGTGGCAGGAGCTGCGCGACAGCGTGCGGTCCGGTCTCGATGCCGCCGTCGCCGAGGCGGCTCGGTGAGCCCGGCCCACGTCGCGCCCGGGCAGAACCCCCTGCGCGACCCGCGCGACCGGCGCATGCGCCGGATCGCCGGCCCGTGCGGGCTCGTCATCTTCGGCGTCACGGGTGACCTGGCACGCAAGAAGCTCATGCCCGCCGTCTACGACCTGACGAACCGCGGCCTGCTGCCCCCCGGCTTCGCCCTCACGGGCTTCGCCCGCCGGGACTGGGAGACGCAGGACTTCGCGGAGATCGTCCACGACTCCGTCAAGGAGTTCGCCCGCACGCCGTTCCGGGAGGCGACCTGGCGCCAGCTGTCGGAGGGCATCCGGTTCGTCGCCGGGACGTTCGACGAGGCCGGCGCCTTCGACCGGCTCGCCGACACCGTCGAGGAGCTCGACGTCAACCGCGGCACGGGCGGCAACCACGCGTTCTACCTGTCGGTGCCGCCGGCGTCGTTCCCCGTCGTGTGCGAGCAGCTCGCCCGGTCGGGCCTGTCGAAGCCGCGCGAGGGCACGTGGCGGCGCGTGGTCATCGAGAAGCCGTTCGGCCACGACCTGACCAGCGCGCGCGAGCTGAACGACATCGTGTCGCAGGTGTTCCGGCCGGACGACATCTTCCGGATCGACCACTACCTGGGCAAGGAGACGGTCCAGAACCTGCTGGCGCTGCGCTTCGCCAACCAGCTGTTCGAGCCGATCTGGAACTCGAACTACGTCGACCACGTGCAGATCACCATGGCCGAGGACATCGGCATCGCGGGCCGCGCCGGGTACTACGACGGCATCGGCGCGGCGCGCGACGTCATCCAGAACCACCTCATGCAGCTCCTGGCGCTCACCGCGATGGAGGAGCCGCTCTCGTTCGAGGCGGACCACCTGCGGGCGGAGAAGACGAAGGTGCTCTCGGCGGTCCGGCTCCCCCGCGACCTGGGCAAGCACACCGCGCGCGGGCAGTACCTCGGCGGCTGGCAGGGCGGCGAGAAGGTCGTCGGCTACCACGAGGAGGAGGGGTTCAACCCGAGCTCCGTCACCGAGACGTTCGCCGCGATCCGGGTCGACATCGACACGCGGCGCTGGGCGGGCGTGCCGTTCTACCTGCGCACGGGCAAGCGCCTCGGCCGGCGGGTGACCGAGATCGCGGTCGTCTTCAAGAAGGCCCCGCACCTGCCGTTCGACTCCTCGGACACGTCCGAGCTCGGCAAGAACGCGATCGTCATCCGGATCCAGCCCGACGAGGGCGTCACCGTGCGGTTCGGCGCCAAGGTACCGGGCACGGCGATGGAGGTCCGCGACGTCACGATGGACTTCGGCTACGGCCACGCGTTCACCGAGACGTCGCCGGAGGCCTACGAACGGCTCATCCTCGACGTGCTGCTCGGCGACCCGCCGCTGTTCCCGCAGCAGGAGGAGGTCGAGCTGTCTTGGAAGGTGCTCGACCCGGTCATCGACTACTGGCACAAGCACGGCAAGCCCGACCCCTACCCCGCGGGCTCGTGGGGACCGGCGTCGGCCGACGGGATGATGGCGCGCGACGGACGCACCTGGAGGCAGCCGTGATCATCGACCTGCCCGACACCACGACGCGGGACCTCAACAAGCGCCTGGTCGAGGAGCGCGACGAGGGCGGCGTCGTCGCCCTGGGCCGCGTGCTGACGTTGGTCATCGACGTCGGCCAGCACGACCCGGAGGAGGCGATCGACGCGGCCAACGCGGCCAGCCGTGAGCACCCCTGCCGGATCATCGTGCTGTCCACCATCGACGAGCGCTCCGACTCCCACCTCGCCGCGCAGATCCGGCTCGGCGGGGACGCGGGCGCCAGCGAGGTCGTCGTCCTCTACCCCGCCGGCGAGCTGCAGCAGCACCTCGACACCCTGGTGACGCCCCTGCTGCTGCCCGACGCGCCGATCGTCGTGTGGTGGCCGTTCGAGGTGCCCGACGACCCGGCCGAGCACCCCATCGGGCGGATGGGCGTGCGCCGCATCACCGACACCACGCAGTGCAGCAGCCCGACGTCGGCGCTGCGCCGGCTCGCCGGCTCGTACACCGCCGGCGACACGGACCTCGCGTGGACGCGCGCGACGCTGTGGCGGGGCCTCATCGCGGCGACGCTCGACCAGCCGCCGTTCGAGCCGGTGCACAAGGCCGTGGTCCGCGGCGAGGCGACGCACCCGTCGCTCGACCTCATGGCCGCCTGGCTCGCGTGGGCGCTGCGCTGCCCGGTCGAGATCGACCGGATCCCGGGCGCCCCGGCCATCACGGAGGTCCGCCTGTCGCGCACCGCCGGCGACATCGTCCTGGACCGGCCGGACGGCAAGACCGCCGAGCTCCACCAGCCCGGGCAGCCCTCGCACCGGATCGCGCTGCCGATCCGCCAGCTCAAGGAGTGCCTGGTGGAGGAGCTGCGCCGGCTCGACCCCGACGAGGTCTACGGCGAGGTCGTCACCAAGGGCCTGGCCAAGGTCCCGGCGTGACCACGCCCGAGGAAGCCGCCGCGTTCGGCGCTCTGCCCGTCGGCGAGCGGGCCGCCGGTACCTCAGGTGCCCTCGGGACGACGGAACGGCCGGCAGCAGGCGAGGAAGCGCCGGCCGTCCACGGTGAGCTCCCGGTCGTCCTGAGCCCCGACGGCTCGCGCGGCCGGCACGCCGGTGCGCCGGCGCGCCACGTGGAGATCGTCGTGCACCCGGACGCGACCGCCGTGGCGGACGCGACCGCCGCCCGGCTCCTCGTGCGGCTGATCGACCTGCAGTCGGTGCGGTCCCCGCTGCACGTCGTCGTCACCGGCGGCAGCCTCGGCATTGCCACGCTCCGGGCCGTCGCCGCGTCGCCGGTGCGCGACGCCGTGGACTGGTCCGGCGTCCACGTGTGGTGGGGCGACGAACGCTTCGTGCCGGCCGACTCCCCCGACCGCAACGAGCGGCAGGCCCGCGAGGCGCTGCTGGACGGGCTGCCCATCCCCGCCGCGAACGTCCATGCGATGCCCGCCGAGGGCGCGGTGCCCGACGAGGACGCGGCGGCGGTCGCGTACGCGCACGAGCTCGCCCGGTTCTCGCCCCTGGACGACGACGTCGACGACGCCTCGCCCAGCGGCGGCGTGGCCCCGCGCGACGAGGCCACCGGCGCGTCCCCGCACGGCCCCTCCGGGACGCCGGCACAGGCCCGGCCCGCCGTTCCCGAGTTCGACGTCCTGCTGCTCGGCATGGGACCCGACGGCCACGTCGCGTCGCTGTTCCCCGGCCACGCCACCGTGCACGTCGAGGGCCGGACCGTCGTCGGCGAGCACGACTCCCCCAAGCCGCCGCCGCGGCGGGTCTCGCTCACCTACCCGGCGATCCGCGCCGCCCGTGAGGTGTGGCTCGTCGTGGCCGGCGAGGAGAAGGCGGATGCGGTCGCGAAGGCCCTGTCACGAGCACCCGTCGACCAGGTCCCCGCGGCGGGCGCCGTGGGCACGGAGCGCACGCTCTGGCTGCTGGACGTCGCCGCGGCGCGGGGCATCCCCGCCTGACTCAGCGGCCGCGCCGGCGCCGGACGACGACGACCGCGAGGACGACCACCAGCACCACGAACGGCGTGATCACGGAGCCGAGCGTGGGGCCGCGCCCGAGCCCGGCCCGGGGCAGCACCGACAGAACGAGCGCGCCCAGCGGCCTGCTCACGCCCACCTCAGCGGCCGCGGCGAGCCCGCAGCGCCGCGAGGGCCTCGTCGAGGATCGCGGCGCCGTCCTCGTCGGACCGCCGCTCCTTCACGTACGCCAGGTGCGTCTTGTACGGCTCGTTGCGGAACGGCGCGGGCGGGTTGTCCTTGTCCTGCCCGGCCGGGAAGCCGCAGCGCGGGCAGTCCCAGGTGACGGGCGCCTCGATCGCCGCCTCCTCCGCGAAGCTGGGCCGCGTCTCGTGCCCGTTCGCGCACCAGTAGGAGATCCACACGCGCGGGGCAGCCTCGCCGCGCTCGGCCTCGCCCATGGGGCCGGCACCGACGCGGGACCCCCGGATCGCACTTCCGCTCGCCATGGTGCCTCAGCTCCAGCGTTCCAGCAGGCCGAGCCCGGTGATGATGAGGACCCAGAGGAGGGACACCGTCACCGTGATCCGGTTGAGGTTGCGCTCGGCGACGCCCGAGGAGCCCACACCCGACGTGATGCCACCGCCGAACATGTCCGACAGCCCGCCGCCGCGCCCCTTGTGGAGCAGGACGAGCGGGACGAGCAGGAGGCTGCTGAGCACCAGCAGCACCTGGAGCACGATGCGGAGGGCGGTCACGGGAAGCTGTTCCTCACTGAGCGGTTACGGACGCAGTCAAGGGTAAGCGACGTTCGACCAGGTGGTGAACGGCCTTTGGACATGGTTCGGCGGGGCGGGCGCGATCACCCACCCCGCCGAACCGTCAGGTCAGAGCGCGACGGCGTGCGCCTGGTAGCGCACGATCTTCGCGAACTCCTCGGGGTCGAGGCTGGCACCGCCGACGAGTGCCCCGTCGACGTCGGCCTTCGCCATGATCGCCGCCACGTTCGACGACTTCACGGAGCCGCCGTACAGCACGCGCACGGCGTCCGCGGTGTCGACGTCGTACAGCGCGTCGACGCGGTTGCGGATCGCCTCGCACATCTCCTGGGCGTCCTCGGGCGTCGCGGTCTCGCCGGTGCCGATGGCCCAGACGGGCTCGTAGGCGATGACGATCTGCTTGACCTGGTCGGCCGTCAGGCCCACCAGGGCGCCGTCGAGCTGCGCCAGCGTGTGCGCGACGTGCGTGCCGGCCTTGCGGACCTCCAGCGGCTCGCCGATGCACAGGATCGGGGTGAGTCCCGCCTCGAGCGCCGACTTCACCTTGGCGGCGACGAGCGCGTCGTCCTCGGCGTGGTACTGCCGCCGCTCGCTGTGGCCGACGACCGCGTAGCTGCAGCCGAGCTTGGTGAGGAACAGCGGCGAGATCTCGCCCGTGTAGGCGCCGGACGTGTGCGCCGACACGTCCTGCGCGCCGTAGACGATGCCGAGCTTGTCCGCGTCGACCAGGGTCTGCACGCTGCGCAGGTCCGTGAACGGCGGGATGACGGCGACCTCGACGGACGCGTAGTCGTGCTTGGCGTCCTGCAGCAGCCAGGCCAGCTTCTGCACGGTGTGGACCGCCTCGTGGTGGTCCAGGTTCATCTTCCAGTTGCCCGCCATCAGCGGGGTGCGACCTGCCATGGTTGCTCAGTCCTCCAGGACCGCGATGCCCGGCAGGCTCTTGCCCTCGAGGAACTCGAGGGAGGCGCCACCGCCGGTGGAGATGTGGCTGAAGTCGGCCTCGTCGAAGCCGAGGATGCGGATCGCGGCCGCGGAGTCACCGCCGCCGACGATGGTGAAGGCGCCCGCCGCGTGGGCGTCGACCAGGGCCTGCGCCACCGCGCGGGTGCCGGCCGAGAACGCCTCGAACTCGAACACGCCCGCCGGGCCGTTCCAGACGACCGTCTTGGCGTCGACGATCTTCGAGGCGAAGAGCGTCGCCGTCTCCGGACCGACGTCGAGGCCCATCTGGTCGTCCGGGATCGCGTCGATGCCGACGACGGTCGCCGGGGCATCGGCCTTGAACTCCGGCGCGACGACCGTGTCGACCGGCAGGACGATCTCGACGCCGGCCTCGGCGGCCTGGGCGAGGTAGCCCTTGACCGTGTCGATCTGGTCGGCCTCGAGCAGGCTCGTGCCCACCGAGTGACCCTGGGCCGCGGCGAACGTGAACGCCATGCCGCCGCCGATGACGAGCCGGTCGGCCTTCGTCAGCAGGTTGGAGATGACGCCCAGCTTGTCGGAGACCTTCGCGCCGCCGAGCACGACGACGTACGGGCGCTCCGGGTCCTCGGTCGCCTTGCGCAGCGAGTCGACCTCCTTGAGGACCAGGGAGCCGACCGCGTGCGGCAGCCGCTTGGCGACGTCGTAGACGGACGCCTGCTTGCGGTGCACGACGCCGAAGCCGTCGGAGACGTAGACGTCGGCGAGCGCCGCGAGCTCGTCGGCCAGCGCGCCGCGGGCGGCCTCGTCCTTGCTCGTCTCGCGCGCGTCGAAGCGGACGTTCTCGAGCAGCGCGATCTGGCCGTCCTCGAGGGCGGCGACGGTCGCCTTCGCGGAGTCGCCGACGAGGTCGCCGGCCAGCGCGACCGGCTGGCCGAGCAGCTCGCCGAGCCGGGTGGCGACGGGCGCCAGCGAGTACTTCGCCTCGAAGCCCTCGCCCGTCGGACGGCCCAGGTGCGCCGTGACGACGACGCGGGCGCCCTTGCCCAGCAGCGCCTGCAGCGTGGGGAGCGCCGCCCGGATGCGGCCGTCGTCGGTGATGACGCCGTCCTTGAGCGGCACGTTGAAGTCGGAACGGACGAGCACGCGCTTGCCGCGCAGGTCGCCCAGGTCGTCGATGGTCTGCATGTGTCCTACCTGGTCGTGACGTCGCGGCCGGCCGGCCGCGGAGGGTGACGGGGGTTCACGCAGCAGCGTCCGCGTGCGCCGGGCGGCGGGAAGGCCAGGGCGCACGCGGACGCATGGCTGGTGGTGCTAGCGCGGGAAGGTCAGAGCCGCTCGCCCACGTACTGGGTCAGCGCGACCAGCGAGTTGGAGTAGCCCCACTCGTTGTCGTACCAGGCCACGACCTTCACCTGGTCGCCGATCACCTTCGTCAGCTTGGAGTCGAAGATGCTCTGCGTCGGGTCGGTGATGATGTCGCTCGAGACGATCTCGTCGTCCACGTACTTCAGGTGGCCCTTGAGGGCGCCCTCCGCGGCCGCCTTGACGGCCGCGTTGACCTCCTCGACCGTGGTCTCCTTCGGCGCGGTGAACGTGAGGTCGGTGGCCGAGCCCGTGATGACCGGCACGCGCAGGGCGTAGCCGTCGAGCTTGCCCTTGAGCTCCGGCAGCACGAGGGCGACGGCCTTCGCGGCGCCCGTCGAGGTCGGGACGATGTTCTGCGCGGCGGCACGGGCGCGGCGGAGGTCGCGGTGCGGGCCGTCCTGCAGGTTCTGGTCGCCGGTGTACGCGTGGATCGTGGTCATGAGGCCACGCACGATGCCGATCGAGTCGTTGAGCGCCTTGGCCAGCGGGGCCAGGCAGTTCGTGGTGCACGACGCGTTCGAGATGATGTGGTGGGCCGCCGGGTCGTAGTCGGTGTGGTTCACACCCATGACGAACGTGGCGTCCTCGTTCTTCGCCGGAGCGGAGATGATGACCTTCTTGGCGCCGCCGTCGATGTGGGCCTTGGCCTTCGTCGCGTCGGTGAAGAAGCCCGTCGACTCGATGACGATGTCGGCGCCCAGCTCGCCCCACGGCAGGTTGGCGGGGTCACGCTCGGCGAGGACGCGGATCTTCTTGCCGTCGACGATGATGTTGTCGTCGTCGTACTCGACGGTCTTCTCGAACTTGCCGAGCACCGTGTCGTACTTGAGCAGGTGGGCCAGGGTCTTGTTGTCGGTGAGGTCGTTGACCCCGACAACCTCGATGTCCGCACCGGACGCGACGAGCGCCCGGTAGAAGTTGCGCCCGATACGGCCGAAGCCGTTGATGCCGACCTTGATGGTCACTTGCCCTCCTCGGCACGCGCCGAACGGGTCGGCGCACACGTAATGACTGGTGGGAACACTCGCACGCCGATGTGCGTCCTCATCGATCACCCGTTAGCCACGCCCGGCCGTCCTCAAACGTGCCGAACACGTGACGCCCTTGTGACGATCGGATGACAGGACCCTATACCCCGGCTCCGGGGCGCCGCCTGCGACGAAGGTCGCACCACCTCAGAGGTCGAGCATGTCCGGCGACAGGCTCGCCTCGGTGTCCGGGATCCCTAGGTCGGCCGCGCGTTTGTCCGCCGTCGCCAGCAGCCGCCGGATGCGGCCGGCGACCGCGTCCTTGGTCAGCTGCGGGTCCGCGAGCTTGCCCAGCTCCTCCAGCGACGCCTCCTTGTGGGCGAGCCGGAGCTCGCCCGCCTGCCGCAGGTGGTCGGGCAGCTCCTCGCCGAGAATCTCGAACGCCCGTTCGACGCGGGCGCCCGCGGCGACCGCCGCGCGTGCCGAGCGGCGCAGGTTGGCGTCGTCGAAGTTCGCCAGGCGGTTGGCGGTCCCGCGCACCTCGCGGCGCACCCGCCGCTCCTCCCAGAGGAGCATCGTCTCGTGGGCGCCGAGGCGGGTGAGCATCGCGCTGATCGCGTCGCCGTCGCGGATCACCACGCGGTCGATGCCCCGAACCTCGCGCGCCTTGGCGGAGATGCCGAGGCGGCGGGCCGCACCGACGAGCGCGAGGGCCGCCTCGGGGCCGGGGCACGTCACCTCGAGGGCCGACGAGCGGCCGGGCTCGGTCAGCGAGCCGTGCGCGAGGAACGCCCCGCGCCAGGCGGCCTCGGCCTCGCCGATGCCGGCGGACACCACCTGGGGCGGCAGGCCCCGCACCGGGCGGCCACGGTTGTCGAGCAGACCGGTCTGGCGGGCGAGGGACTCCCCGTCCTTGACAACGCGCACGACGTAACGGCTGCCCCGGCGCAGGCCGCCGCCGGAGACGACGATGACGTCGCTCTCGTGGCCGTACACCTCCGAGATCGCCTGGCGCAGCCGGCGGGCGGCCGCGCCCGTGTCCAGCTCGGCCTCGACGACGATGCGCCCGGAGATGATGTGCAGCCCGCCGGCGAAGCGGAGCGTCGCGGACACCTCGGCCTTGCGGCAGGACGTGCGATCGACCTTGAGACGGGCGAGCTCGTCCTTGACCTGTGCCGTCAGAGCCATGGGGGCATCTTGCCATCCCCGCAGCCCACTGATGTCGTGCTCGTCGGCCCCGGGTGGGGCCGTCAGGGCCGCACGTCCCCGTAGAAGCCGTCGACGACGTCACGGTAGGCCGCCGCGAGCCGCAGCGGGTCGTGCTGCGCGGTGCCGTCGCCCCGCCCCAGCTGGCGCAGGAGCATCCGGGCACCCACCCCGGCGCACTCCTCGGCCAGCAGGTCGAGGTCCTCCACCGCGCCGGGGTCGACGACGACGGCGTCGATGCGCAGGTCGGGGGCGTGCGCGACGAGCGCCGCCAGGTGGTCGGTCACCGGCATCCCGATCGTCTCGCCGATCCGCTCCGGCTGGAGGTTGAGCGTGACGATCGTCCGCGCCGGGCTCGTGGCGAGCGCCTCGTGGAGCTCGGGGACGAGCAGGTGCGGCAGCACCGACGTGTACCAGGAGCCGGGGCCGAGCACGACGAGGTCCGCCTGGCGCACCGCCTCGAGTGCCTCCGGGCAGGCCGGCGGCTTCGGGGGGTCGAGCCGCACCTGGGTGACGCGACCCTTGGCGACGGCGACGTGGCTCTGGCCGTCGACCAGTCGCGTCCGGCCGTCGGGCCCGACGACGTCCGCCTCGATGCGCAGCGGCACTGCGGCCATCGGGAGCACCCGCCCGCGCGCCCCGAGCAACCGGCCCACCCAGTCGAGCCCGGCGATCGGGTCCCCGAGGATCTCCCAGAGCGCCACGATGAGCAGGTTGCCGACGGCGTGCCGGTCGAGGGCCCCGTCCGAGGCGAAGCGGTGCTGGAGCACGTCCCGCCACAGCCGGCCCCAGTCGCTGTCGTCGCACAGCGCCGCCAGCGCCATCCGCAGGTCCCCGGGCGGCAGCACGCCGAGCTCCTCGCGCAGCCGGCCCGACGAACCGCCATCGTCGGCCACCGTCACGACCGCCGTGATCCGGTCCGAGAGCAGCCGCAGCGCCGAGAGGCTCGCCGACAGGCCGTGCCCGCCGCCGAGCGCGACGACCGCCAGGCCCCGCCCCTCGTCGCGCGAGGCCGCCGTGAGCTGGTCGAGCGTCATTCCTTGCCCAGGTCGCGCGCGCTGACCGAGACGAGCTGGCCCTTCTGCCGCAGCCTCGCGGCCAGGGCGTCCGCGATGACCACGGAGCGGTGCTTGCCGCCCGTGCAGCCCACCGCGATGGTCACGTAGTGCTTGTCCTCGTGCAGGTAGCCGTCGATGACGGGCTCCAGCGCCGCGACGTAGCGCTCCACGAAGGTCTGCGCGCCCGGCAGCCCCATGACGTACCGCCGCACGGGCTCGTCCCGGCCCGAGAGGTGGCGCAGCTCGGAGATCCAGAACGGGTTGGCGAGGAAGCGCACGTCGACCACGTGGTCCGCGTCGACCGGCACGCCGTACTTGAACCCGAACGACACGACCGAGATCCGCAGCACGTCGGGACCGCTGCCGTGCGCGAGGGAGCGGACGCTGCGGGCGAGGTCCTGCGGCGCGAGCTCCGACGTGTCGAGCACCACGTCGGCCCGCTCCCGCACACGCGCGAGCAGCCGGCGCTCCTCGGTGATGGCGTCGAGCACGCGACCCTCGCCCTGCAGCGGGTGTGGCCGGCGCACCTGCTCGAAGCGCCGGACGAGCGCGTCGTCGGAGGCGTCGAGGAAGAGCACCCGCAGGTCCACGCCGCTGGCCTGGACCTCGTCGATCGCCGCGTCGAGGTTCCCGAAGAACTCGGCGCCCCGCACGTCGATCACCGCGCCGAGGCGCTGCGCGCGCCCGCCCGCCGTGCCCGACGTCAGCATGCCGACGAGGTGCACGAGCATCTGCGCCGGAAGGTTGTCGACGACGTACCAGCCGAGGTCCTCGAGGACGGCGGCCGCGCGGGTGCGGCCCGCGCCGGACATGCCGGTGACGAGGATGACCTGGGGCTGGTCCAGCACCGGCGCGATGGCGTGCGCCTCGACCGCGGGGATGCCCGCCGGGACGGTCACCGGCTGTGGTTCAGTGCCCTCCGTCATGGGCCCAGCATGCCAGCCCGCTCGTCGACCCCCTCGGCGGGCGTCGGCGCGCCGTGGGCGCCCGGACCCGTGGTGTCGTCGGGCAGCGTGGTCTCGTCGGGCGCGACGGCCCGTCCGGCAGCCGACCCGTTGAGCGCCGCGAGCACCGCGGCCGCGGTCCGCTCCCCCATGCCGGGCACCGTGGCGATCTCCTCGACGCTCGCCGCGCGGAGCCGCCTGACGGAACCGAAGTGCCGCAGCAGCGCGGCCCGCCGCGCGGGGCCGACCCCCGCGACCTCGTCCAGCACCGACACCGTCATGCCCTTGCTCCGGCGCTTCCGGTGCGCCGAGATGGCGAAGCGGTGCGCCTCGTCGCGCACGCGCTGCAGCAGGTAGAGGCCCTCCGAGCTGCGCTGCAGGATCACGGGGTACTGCTCCCCCGGCAGCCACACCTCTTCCAGGCGCTTCGCGAGCCCGCAGAGGGCGACGTCGTCGATCCCGAGCTCGGCCATCGCGGCCGCGGCGGCCGCGACCTGCGGGGGGCCACCGTCCACCACGATCAGGCTGGGCGGGTAGGCGAAGCGCACCGGCCTGCCGGTCCGTTCGTCCACCGGGCCGGACCGCAGCGGCGTGCCGTCGTCGTCCTCCACCTGACCGTCGCCGAGCTCGACGTCGTTGGCGCGGTCACGCTCGGCGAGGTACCGGCGGAACCGGCGCGTGATCACCTCGTGCATCGCCGCGGTGTCGTCGCGCGCCCCGTCGCCCTCCGGGCCACGGATGGTGAACAGGCGGTACTCGCTCTTGCGCGGCAGCCCGTCCTCGAAGACCACCATCGACGCCGACTGGTAGGTGCCCTGGGTGTGCGAGACGTCGTAGCACTCGATGCGCAGCGGCGCGCTGGCGAGGTCGAGCGCCTCCTGGATCTCCCGCAGCGCCTGGCTGCGGGTCGTGAGGTCGCCCGCGCGGCGCGTGCGGTGCAGCGCCAGGGCGTGCTCGGCGTTCTGACGCACCGTCTCGGCCAGCTCACGCTTGGCGCCGCGCTGGGGGACGTGCACCGCGACCCGGCCGCCCCGCAGGCCGGTCAGCCAGGCCTGCACCTGGTCGACGTCGGTGGGCAGCACGGGGACGAGCACCTCGCGCGGCACGGCCGCGCCGTCGCCGCCCTCCTCCTCGGCGGAGCCGTAGACCTGCTGGAGCAGCCGCTCCACCAGCTCCGCGTCGTCGACGTCCTCGACCTTCTCGACGACCCAGCCGCGCTGCCCGCGGATCCGCCCGTCGCGCACGTGGAACACCTGGACGGCGGCCTCCAGCTCGTCGCCGGCCAGCGCGAAGATGTCCGCGTCCGTGCCGTCCTTCAGCACCACGGCGTTCCGCTCGGTGGCGCGCTCCAGCGACGCGACGTCGTCGCGCAGCCGGGCCGCGCGCTCGAAGTCCAGCTCGGCGGCGGCCGCCTTCATCGCCTGCGTCAGCCGCCGCGTGAACCGCGCGGTGTCGCCGGCCATGAAGTCGCAGAAGTCCTGCGCCAGCCGCTGGTGGTCCTCCGGGCTGATGCGCCCGACGCAGGGCGCCGAGCACTTCTCGATGTAGCCGAGCAGGCAGGGACGCCCCTGCTGGTGCGCGCGCTTGAACACGCCCGCCGAGCACGTCCGCACCGGGAACACGCGCAGCAGCAGGTCGACCGTCTCCCGGATCGCCCACGCGTGCGCGTACGGACCGAAGTACCGGGTGCCCTTGCGCTTGGCGCCGCGCATCACCTGCACACGCGGGAACTCGTCGGCCATGGTCACGGCGAGGTACGGGTACGACTTGTCGTCGCGGTATTTGATGTTGAACCGAGGGTCGAACTCCTTGATCCAGGAGTACTCGAGCGCCAGCGCCTCGACCTCCGTGTGGACCACGGTCCACTGCACCGACGCCGCGGTGGTCACCATCGTCTGCGTGCGCGGGTGCAGCCCGGCCAGGTCCTGGAAGTAGCTGTTGAGGCGATTCCGCAGGCTCTTCGCCTTGCCCACGTAGATGACGCGGCCGTCCTTGTCCCGGAACCGGTACACGCCCGGCGCGTCCGGGATCTCCCCGGGCGCGGGACGGTAGGTGGCGGGATCGGCCATGCTCTCGAGCCTAGTTCGCGGGTACGACGAGCCCGCACGCCGCCTCCCCGTCGGCGGGCCCCGCCGGTAGCGTGGGCCCGTGCCGCAGCTGCATCAGTACTCCGTCGACCTCGCCTGGACCGGCGCCCGCCGGTCCGGCACGACGAGCTTCACCGCGTACGGACGTGACCACGAGCTGTCCGCGGGCGACCGGCCGGTGATCCTGGCGACGTCCGACCCCCACTTCCGCGGCGACCCCCATCGCTGGTCGCCCGAGGACCTCCTCGTCTCCTCGCTGGCGCAGTGCCACATGATCTGGCTGCTGCACCTGGCCGCCCGCGACGGTGTCGCGATCCTCGGCTACGCCGACACCGCCTCCGGCACCATCCGCGTCGAGGCCGCCGGGCAGGGGCGGTTCACCGAGGTGGTGCTCCACCCGCGCGTCGCCGTCGCCGCCGGCGCGACCCTCCCGGACGGCTCCCCCGTCGTCGACACCGTCCTCGCCCGGCTGCACGACGAGGCGCAGGAGCACTGCTTCATCGCGCGGTCGGTGAACTTCCCCGTGCGCGTGCTGCCCACGCCCGTGGCGTACGTGGAGCGGGCCGTCCCGACCGCGCCCGACGAGGCCTGACCGGCCGCCGCCGAGGCGGTCGACCCGCGCGACAGCGGCCGCGGCCGCCACGCGGCCCGGGCCAGGCGCCCGCCGGCGGCCGCGCCGCCCCCTCACGCGGTCCGGCCCCGGTTCCGGCCGTCAGGCGCTCGCCCGCTGTCGCTCCGGCTCGAGCACCTCCGCCAGGAACCGACCCGTGTGGCTCGCCTCGACCGTCGCGACGTGCTCCGGCGTCCCCTCGGCGACCACCAGGCCGCCGCCGTTGCCCCCCTCGGGACCGAGGTCGACCACCCAGTCGGCGTTCTTGATGACGTCGAGGTTGTGCTCGATGACGATGACGGTGTTCCCCTTGTCGACGAGCGACTGCAGCACCCCGAGCAGCTTGCGCACGTCCTCGAAGTGCAGGCCGGTCGTCGGCTCGTCGAGCACGTAGACCGTCTTGCCGGTGGACCGCCGCTGCAGCTCCGACGAGAGCTTGACCCGCTGCGCCTCGCCGCCGGACAGGGTCGGCGCTGGCTGGCCGAGGCGCACGTACCCGAGGCCGACGTCGACGAGCGTCTTGAGGTGGCGCGAGATCGCGGGCACGGCGGAGAAGAACTCGGCGGCCTCCTCGATCGGCATCGCCAGCACGTCGGCCACCGTCTTGCCCTTGAAGTGCACCTCGAGCGTCTCGCGGTTGTAGCGCGCCCCGTGGCAGACCTCGCACGGCACGTACACGTCCGGCAGGAAGTTCATCTCGATCTTCAGGGTGCCGTCACCGGAGCACGCCTCACACCGGCCGCCCTTGACGTTGAAGCTGAACCGGCCGGGCGTGTACCCGCGCACCTTCGCCTCGGTGGTCTCCGCGAAGAGCCGTCGGACGTGGTCCCACACCCCGGTGTAGGTGGCCGGGTTGGATCGGGGCGTGCGTCCGATCGGCCCCTGGTCGACGTGCACCACCTTGTCGAGGTGCTCGAGCCCGGTGACCGTGCGGTGCCGGCCGGGCACCTGGCGGGCGCCGTTGAGCTCGTTGGCCAGCACCGTGTAGAGGATCGAGTTGACCAGCGTCGACTTGCCCGAGCCGGACACGCCCGTCACGGCGGTGAACACCCCGACCGGGAACGACACGTCGATCCCCCGCAGGTTGTGCTCGGTGGCGCCGACGACGCGCACCTGCCGCTTCGGGTCCGCCGGTCGGCGCAGCTGCGGCATCGGGATGGACCGCCGGCCCGACAGGTACGCCCCCGTCACCGACTCCTGGTTGGCGAGCAGCCCCGCCAGGTCCCCGGAGTGGACCACGCGCCCGCCGTGCTCGCCCGCCCCCGGGCCGATGTCGACGATCCAGTCGGCCGTGCGGATCGTGTCCTCGTCGTGCTCGACGACGATGAGCGTGTTGCCGAGGTCCCGCAGCCGCGTCAGCGTGTCGATGAGCCGCCGGTTGTCGCGCTGGTGCAGGCCGATGCTGGGCTCGTCGAGCACGTAGAGCACGCCGACCAGGCCGGAGCCGATCTGCGTCGCCAGCCTGATGCGCTGGGCCTCGCCGCCCGAGAGCGTCGCCGCGGGCCGTGACAGGCTCAGGTAGTCGAGGCCGACGTCGAGCAGGAACCCGAGCCGCGCCTGGATCTCCTTGAGCACCTGCGCCGCGATCGCCCGCTCCCGCACCCCTAGCTCGAGACTGTCGAGGAAGTCCCGGGCGTCGCGGATCGGCTGCTGGCACACGTCCCAGATCGACTTGCCGCCGACCTTGACCGCGAGCACCTCCGGCTTGAGCCGCGCCCCTTGGCAGGCGGGGCACGGCACCTCGCGCATGAACGCCTCGTAGCGCTCCTTGCTCCAGTCGGAGTCCGTCTCCGCGTAGCGCCGCTCGATGAAGCTCACGACGCCCTCGAAGCCCGTCGAGTACTGCCGCTCGCGGCCCCACCGGTTCCGGTACCGGACCTGCACCTCGTAGTCCTGGCCGTGCAGCACCGCGTCCCTGGCCCGCTGCGGCAGCGCCCGCCACGGCGTGTCCATCGAGAAGCCCAGGTCGTCGGCCAGGGCGGTCAGGACGCGCTCGAAGTACTCCGCCGAGGTCTGGGCCCACGGGGCCACCGCGCCCTGGGCGAGCGACAGGTCCTCGTTCGGCACGACGAGCTCGGGGTCCACCTCGAGCCGCGACCCGATGCCGGTGCACTCCGGGCACGCGCCGTAGGGGGCGTTGAACGAGAACGTCCGCGGCTCGACCTCGTCGAGCGTCAGCACGTGGTCGTTCGGGCACGCGCGCCGCTCCGAGAAGCGCCGTTCCTTGCCCTCGTCGGCGACGTCCAGGTCCACGAGGTCGACGACGAGCAGGCCGCCGGCCAGCGCGAGCGCCGTCTCGACCGAGTCGGTCAGCCGCCGCTGCACGCCCTCGCGGGCGACCAGCCGGTCGACCACCACCTCGATGTCGTGCTTGAGCTTCTTCTCCAGTGACGGCGGGCTGGCCAGCTGGACCACCTCGCCGTCGACGCGCGCCCGCGCGAAGCCCTTCGCCTGCAGCTCGGCGAACAGGTCCTGGTACTCGCCCTTGCGACCGCGCACCACGGGCGCCAGCACCTGGTACCGCGTGCCCTCGGGCAGCTCGAGCAGCCGGTCGACGATCTGCTGCGGCGTCTGCGCCTGGACGCGCTCGCCGCACACCGGGCAGAACTGGGTGCCCGCCCGCGCGAACAGCAGGCGCAGGTAGTCGTACACCTCCGTGATGGTGCCGACGGTCGACCTCGGGTTCCGGTTCGTCGACTTCTGGTCGATCGACACCGCGGGCGACAGGCCCTCGATGAAGTCGACGTCCGGCTTGTCCATCTGGCCGAGGAACTGGCGCGCGTACGCGGACAGCGACTCCACGTAGCGGCGCTGGCCCTCGGCGAAGATCGTGTCGAACGCCAGGGACGACTTGCCCGACCCGGACAGGCCGGTGAAGACGATGAGCTCGTCGCGCGGCAGGTCGAGGTCGATGTTCCGCAGGTTGTGCTCGCGGGCGCCCCGCACCACCAGCCGGTCGTTCACGGTTCGGGAGTCTACGTCCCCGGACTGACACTCGCACACGTGTTCGACCTGTGGCGCGCCGGAAAGGGCGCCCCGCCCGCCGTCGCGGCGGGCCGTCAGCCCAGGCTCGTCGTCGTCGCGCCCGCGGCGGGCGTGGGCACGGCCAGCACGATCTCGCGCACGACCCGTCGCAGCACCTTGCCCACCTGCGACCGCGGCAGGTCCGGCAGCACGACGAGACGGCGGGGCATCGCGTACCGCGCCACCCGCTGCCCGCACCAGGCACGCACCGCGTCCAGGTCGACGCCGCGGGCGCCCTCCTCGAGCACCACCGCGGCCACCACGCTCTCCCCGTGCGACCCCGAGGGCTCGCCGACGACGGCCACGTCGGCGATCCCCGGCATACCGCGCAGCTGGTCCTCGACCTGCGACGGGTACACCTTGAAGCCGCCGGAGACGATCATCTCCTTCATCCGGTCGACGAGGACCACGAAGCCGTTCGGCTCGATCCGCACGACGTCGCCGGTCCGCAGCCACCCGTCCGGCAGCAGCTGGTGCGCCGTCTCCTCGGGCCTGTCCCAGTAGCCGGAGAACACCTGCGGACCGCGGATGAGCAGCTCGCCCGGCTCCCCCTCAGGCAGCTCGCGGGTCGGATCCTCCTGGTCGACGACACGGATCTCCGTCGACGGCCAGACGACGCCGAGCGCACCCGGCCGGCGGTCGGCGCTGAACGGGTTGCCGAGCGCGACGGGCGACGTCTCCGTCATGCCGTACCCCTCGATGACCAGCCCGCCGGTGAGCTCCTCCCACCGCCTGGCCACCTCGGGCGGCAGCGCCATCGCGCCGGAGATCGCGTGGCGGATCGACGTGAGGTCCACGCCCTTCCGCTCGGCCGCCCGGGACAGCCGGTCGAGCATCGGCGGCACGGCCGGCATGAACGTCGCGGGCCGGCGCTTCTGCGCCGCGAGGACCATGTCCACGTCGAAGCTCGGGAGCACGACGAGGGTCGCGGCGATCGACGTCCCGTAGGCCAGGCAGACCGTCAGGCCGAACGCGTGGAAGAAGGGCAGCACGGCGTCCAAGACCTCCGTGCCGTCCCGCGAGCCCAGCCACGCCCGCGCCTGCACGACGTTGGCGAAGAGGTTCCGGTGCGTGAGCACGGCGCCCTTCGGCGTCCCGGTGGTGCCGCCGGTGTACTGGATGAGCGCCGTGTCCGACGATGCCGGCCACGGGTGCTCGTCGGAGAGCGGACCGGTCCGGGCGACGAGCCGGTGCCAGGACGGCACACCCTCCGGCACGGGGCCGGACATCGCCTCGTGCTTCTCCCTCGCCGGCGCGACCGGCAGCCGCAGCGCGAGCCGTTTCGCCAGCGGCAGGTCCGCGGCGAGGTCGACCGCGACGACGGTCCGCAGCACATCGGTCCGCGCCTCGAGCACGGCCGGCACCGCCTTGGTCCAGACGAGCGCCACGTTGGCACCGCAGTCCGCGAGCTGGTGCCGCAGGGCCTCGACCGTGTAGGTCGGGTTGTGCTCGACGACGACGGCGCCGATCCGCAGGGCGGCGTGGAACGCCACCACGTGCGCCGTGCAGTTGGGCAGCACGAGAGCCACCCGGTCGCCGGCCCGGACGCCGAGGTCGACGAGCACCTGTGCGGCCCGCGCGACCTCGTCCGACAGCTGCCGGTACGTCGTCGTGCGGCCGAGGAAGTCCACCGCGACCCGGTTCGGGTAGCGCACCGCGGCGGAGACGAGGCCGACGCCGAGCGGCTCGTCGGGGACCACGACCTCCCGCGGCACACCGGTGGGATAGGCGGGCGGGACGGGCAGGGCAGCGGTGGCCGGAGGCACGGACCGAGCCTAACCTACGGAACCGTAGGTTACGGATACGTAGGGTGACGGTTGCGTGTCGGTCAGGCCTCGAGGGGTCCCAGCAACGACTGCGCCACGGTCGCGTGGGCGGACTCGTCGTCGGACGGGTGGTAGATGCCGGCGAGCACGTCGCGGTAGAGCCGGTTGAGCTCCTGCCCGGTGGAGTAGCCGGCCCCGCCGGACACGCGCAGCGCGAGGTCGACGACGACACGGGCCGCCTCGGTGGCGCGCACCTTCAGCCCGACGAGCTGAGCGAAGAGCCGGGACCCGTAGTCCTCCGCCTCGTCGATGCCGCGCGCCAGCGCGAACACCTCGAGCTCCGCGCCGTCCTGCGCCAGCGCCGCGTCCGCGACCTTCCACCGGATGTCCGGGTCCTGGCTGTAGGCGCGGCCGTCGTACTTCATCGAGGTGCGCCGCCGCGTCGCCTCGACGCCCAGCGCTAGCGCCCGCCGGCCGATCCCCGTGTACACGGCGGCGAGCAGGATCTCGAACACCGCGAAGAGCGCCACGATGAACGGGTCCGCGTTGGGCCCCGGCGGCAGCGCCCGCACGATCCGGTCCGCCGGGGCGTAGGCGCCCTCCAGGACGGTGGTGCGCGACTGGCTCGCGCGCATGCCGAGGGTGTCCCAGTCGTCCTTCGTCGTCGTGCCCTCGCGGGTGACGACGCCGTGCACCAGCCGCGGCCCGTCCGGGTGCTCGTCGTCGAGCCCGAACGTCGCCAGGCGCGTCCACACGGGCGCCAACGACGTGAAGATCTTCGTGCCGAAGTACCGGTAGCCGCCGTCCGGCTGGCGCTGCGCGCGGGTCCGGGAGCCGAACATCACCAGGTCGTTGCCCGCCTCGGAGTTGCCGAACGCGAAGACCTCCCCCGCGGCCGCGTCGCGCAGGACGAAGGCCATCGACTCGTCCCCGCGCGCGTGCAGCACCGCCGCCATGCCGGTGACGACCAGGTGCATGTTGATCGACAGTGCCGTGGCGGGAGCGGCGCCGGCGAGCCGGACCTGCTCGCGGGCGACCTCCTCCAGCGTCAGGCCGCGGCCACCCAGCTCCGGCGGCACGAACGCCAGGAGGTAGCCGGCGGCCCGCAGGTCGGCCAGGTCGTCGTCCGGGAAGGTGTTGTCCCGGTCGTGGCCGGCGGCGCGCTCGCGGATGGTCGCCAGCAGGTCGTCGGTCAGCAGCATGCGGTGGGTCCGTGGCATGCCGTCACTCTCGCACGGTGGCGGCAGGATGGTCCGGTGACCGTCTACGCCGTGCGCTACACGTACAACGACAAGGCCGCGAACCTCGCGGCGACCCGGCCGGTGCACCGCGCCTGGCT
Source organism: Cellulomonas sp. 73-92 (assembly GCF_001898175.1). GTDB lineage: Bacteria > Actinomycetota > Actinomycetes > Actinomycetales > Cellulomonadaceae > Cellulomonas. Next base: position 66,409 of record NZ_MKTH01000014.1, on the reverse strand, counting down.
CACCGAGCGGCTCGCCGCGGGCGACCTGCTCGCCTCCGGCCCCTTCGCCGACGGGGACCCGGGGGCGCTGCTCGTCTTCCGCGCCGCGTCCCGCGGCGAGCTCGACGCGCTCGTCGCGCAGGACCCGTACGCCGCCGCCGACGTGCTCGCCGCGGTCGAGGTGCGCGCCTGGGAGCAGGTCTTCGGCCCCTGGGTGGACTGAGCCCGCCAGAGCCGCCGGAACCGGCCTCAGCCGCGCCGAACCTCCCGCTCCTTCGCCACGCGACCCGACCAGCGGGAACATCGGCGCCCCCCGGCGGCCTCAGCCGCGCCGAACCTCCCGCTCCTCCGCCCCGCGACCCCACGAGCGGGAACATCGGCGCTCGAAGGTGGCCTCAGCCGCGCCGAACCTCCCGCTCGTCGGACGGCTCTCCGGCCGCCGGGAGCGCCGGCGCGGACTCGCGACGCGCGTGGACCCAGCTGGCGAGGACCGTCGCACCGAGGACGGCCGCGATGACGACGAGGGACACCCACGTCGGCACCTCCGGCGCCCACTCGACGGGTCGGCCGCGGTTGACGAACGGCAGCGTGTTGGTGTGCAGCGCCTCGGACAGCATCTTGAGTCCGATGAACCCGAGGACGACCGCCAGGCCGTACGGCAGGAACGTCAGCCTGCGGAGCAGCCCGCCGAGCAGGAAGTAGAGCTGGCGCAGGCCCATGAGCGCGAACACGTTCGTCGTGAACACGATGAAGGGGTCGTGGGTCAGCCCGAAGATCGCTGGGATCGAGTCGAAGGCGAACAGCACGTCCGTCGTGCCGATGGCGACGAAGACGATGAGCAGCGGGGTGAACAGGCGGCGGCCGTCGACGACGGCCCGCACCCGCCCGTCGTGGTACTCGCGGGTCAGCGGCAGCACCCGCTCGGCGAGCCGCACGACGACGTTCTCCCGGTACTCCTCGTCCTCGGCGCTGCCCTCCCGCCACACGGTGACCGCGGTGTACGCGAGGAACGCGCCGAACACGTAGAACACCCAGCTGACGTGGGCGATGACGGCGGCGCCGACGAGGATGAACCCCCCGCGCAGCACGAGCGCCACGATGATGCCCACCATCAGCACCCGCTGCTGGTACTGCCGCGGCACGGTGAACGCGCCCATGATCAGCATGAAGACGAAGAGGTTGTCGACCGACAACGAGTACTCGGTCAGCCAGCCCGCGATGAACTGCCCCGCGGGGGTCGGCCCGCCGAACCAGAGGAGCAGGCCGGCGAACCCCAGCGCCAGCCCGATGTAGACCAGGACCCACGCGACGGACTCGCGCACGGTCGGCACGTGCGGGCGGCGGCCGATGATGGCGAGGTCGGCCACGAGCACCCCGACGACGGCCACCAGCGAGACCACCTCGAAGATCGTCGGCAGCGTCATCGGCTCTGCTCCCCCGCCGCCGCGCGGTCGGCGACCGCCGCATCGCGGCGCCGCCGATGCAGCGACAGCACCGTGGTGACGGTCAGGACCACCACGATGAAGCCGAGCGACGTCCACGTGCCGATCTCGGGCACGTCGACCGGCCGCCCGTGGTTGACGAACGGCAGCTCGTTGGCGTGGAGCGCGTGCAGCACCAGCTTGATCCCGATGAAGCCCAGGATCGCGCCCAGGCCGTAGGACAGGTAGACGAGCCGGTCCAGCAGCCCGTCGACGAGGAAGAACAGCTGCCGCAGCCCGAGCAACGAGAACGCGTTGGCGGTGAAGACCAGGTACGTCTGCTCCGTGAGCCCGAAGATCGCCGGGATCGAGTCGAGGGCGAACAGCACGTCGGCGGTGCCGATCGCGAGCATGACGACGAGCATGGGCGTGACGTGCCGGACGCCGTCGCGGCGCACGACGAGCGCGTCGCCCTCGTAGTCGTCCGTGGTCCGCAGCAGCCGACGCGTGAGGCGCAGCACCGCGTTCTCGGAGTACTCGCTCTCGCCCGTGCTGCCGCCGCGCACCTGCGTCCACGCCGTGTACAGCAGGAACGCCCCGAAGAGGTAGAAGATCCAGCTGACGTTCTCGATGAGCGCGGCGCCGGCGAAGATCAGCCCCGTCCGCAGCGCCAGCGCCACCGTGATCCCGACGAGCAGCACCTTCTGCTGGTAGCGCCGCGGCACCCGGAAGCTGCTCATCACCAGGACGAAGACGAACAGGTTGTCGACCGAGAGGCTCTTCTCGGTGACGTACCCGGCGAAGTACTGACCGCCGAGCTCGCCGCCCCAGACGAGCCAGACGACGAGCCCGAACGCCAGGGCCACGCCGACGTACCCCGCCGACCAGCGCGCGGACTCGCGCAGCGACGGCTCGTGCGGCGAACGGACGTGCCCGACGTAGTCGACGGCGAGCATGACGAGGATGACGGCGACGGTGAGCGCCCAGACCCATCCAGGGACGTCCATACGGGAACCTCCGGTCGGCATGACGACATGACCGGAGGTCTTCTCTGCCGGGCCCGCGAGGGCTCCGACCGGTGTCACCGGGCCGGCAACGCTGGCGACCGTGGTGACGACGACACCGTGGGGAGTACTCCCCTCCGCGGGTCAGTGTAGGGCAGCCTCGCCGCGGCGGGGCCGCCGGCAGGTCAGGCGGTGGCCGCCCTCATGTCGCGCAGCTCGCGCTTCAGCCCCGAGATCTCGTCGCGCAGCCGCGCCGCGAGCTCGAACTGCAGCTCGGCCGCGGCGGCGTGCATCTGGTCGGTGAGCTCCTGGATGAGGTCCGCCAGGTCACCGGCGGCGGCCCCCGCGAGCCGCGTCCGGTCGTCCTGCGGCACGCGCGACCCGAACCCGGGGACGGGCGCCTTGCCCCGGCTCGCCTGGCGGCCCGCGCCGCCGATGAGCTGGGCGGTGTCGGCGTCCTCCCGCGCGAGGAGGTCGGTGATGTCGTTGATCTTCTTCCGCAGCGGCGTCGGGTCGATGCCGTGCGCGGTGTTGTACGCCACCTGCTTCTCACGTCGGCGGTTCGTCTCGTCGATCGCCGTCGCCATGCCGGGGGTGATCTTGTCCGCGTACATGTGGACCTGGCCGGAGACGTTGCGGGCCGCGCGCCCGATCGTCTGGATGAGCGACGTCCCCGAGCGGAGGAACCCCTCCTTGTCGGCGTCGAGGATGGCGACCAGCGACACCTCGGGCAGGTCGAGGCCCTCGCGCAGCAGGTTGATGCCGACCAGCACGTCGAACTCCCCGAGGCGGAGCCCGCGCAGCAGCTCCACGCGCCGGAGCGTGTCGACCTCCGAGTGCAGGTAGCGGACGCGGACACCCTTCTCCAGCAGGTAGTCCGTCAGGTCCTCCGCCATCTTCTTCGTCAACGTGGTGACGAGCACCCGCTCGTCGCGCGCGACGCGGTCGTGGATCTCGCCGAGGAGGTCGTCGATCTGGCCCTTGGTCGGCTTGACGATCACCTCGGGGTCGACCAGCCCGGTGGGTCGGATGATCTGCTCGACGAAGCCGTCCGACATCGACAGCTCGTACTTGCCGGGCGTGGCCGACAGGTAGACGGTCTGGCCGATCCGCTCGGTGAACTCCTCCCAGCGCAGCGGCCGGTTGTCGATGGCGCTCGGCAGGCGGAACCCGTGGTCGACGAGGGTGCGCTTGCGCGACATGTCGCCCTCGAACATCGCCCCGATCTGCGGCACCGTGACGTGCGACTCGTCGATCACCAGGAGGAAGTCCTCCGGGAAGTAGTCGAGCAACGTGTTGGGCGCCGTGCCGGCGGCGCGCCCGTCGATGTGCCGCGAGTAGTTCTCGATCCCGGCGCACGAGCCGATCTGGCGCATCATCTCGACGTCGTACGTGGTGCGCATGCGCAGCCGCTGGGCCTCGAGCAGCTTGCCCTGCCGCTCCAGCTCCGCCAGCCGGGCCTCCAGCTCGGACTCGATGCCCGTGATCGCGTGCTCCATCCGCTCCGGCCCCGCGACGTAGTGGGTCGCCGGGAAGAGGTGGACCTCGTCCTCCGACCGCACGACGTCACCGGTGAGCGGGTGCAGGGTGGCGATCGCCTCGATCTCGTCGCCGAAGAACTCGATGCGCACGGCGAGCTCCTCGTACACCGGGATGATCTCGACGGTGTCGCCGCGCACCCGGAACGTGCCGCGGGTGAACGCCATGTCGTTGCGCGTGTACTGCATCGTCACGAACTCGCGCAGCATCTGGTCGCGGTCCACCACGTCCCCCACCCGGAGCGTCACCATGCGGTCGACGTACTCCTGCGGGGTGCCCAGGCCGTAGATGCAGCTGACGGTCGCCACGACGACGACGTCACGCCGCGTGAGCAGCGAGCTCGTCGCCGAGTGCCGCAGCCGTTCGACCTCGTCGTTGATCGACGAGTCCTTCTCGATGTAGGTGTCCGTCTGCGGGATGTACGCCTCGGGCTGGTAGTAGTCGTAGTACGACACGAAGTACTCGACCGCGTTGTGCGGCATGAGGTCGCGGAACTCGGTCGCCAGCTGCGCCGCCAGCGTCTTGTTCGGGGCTATGACCAGGGTGGGTCGCTGCAGCCGCTCGATGAGCCACGCCGTGGTCGCCGACTTGCCCGTGCCGGTGGCGCCGAGCAGCACGACGTCCTTCTCGCCGGCCTGGATCCGGCGCGCGAGGTCGTCGATCGCCGCGGGCTGGTCGCCGCTCGGGCGGTACTCGCTCACCACCTCGAACGGCGCCACCGTGCGTTGCAGGTCAGTGACGGGGCGCATGCCACCACCGTACGTCGCGCCACCGACACGACCTCCCGGCGGGTGTGCGCGCTACTTCCCGCTGGTGAACGACACCTGGGCGGCGGGGTCGTCCGCGGAGACGAGGGCGCCGAAGACCTCCATGTACCGCTCGTACGCCGAGTAGCCGAGGATCTTCTTGTTGCCGGCCGACACGAGCCCGGCCAGGCCCGACTCCTTCACCTGGAAGCTGTCGACGGAGCTGCGGGCCGTCACGCGGCCCGCACCGAGCGCCATCTCGACGTGGAACTGCATCACCTCGGCGCCGTCGTCGCGCACCATGTCCCGGATCCGCAGGTCGACGCGCATGGCGCCGCGGTCGCGCACCGCCACCCAGCCACGGTCGTCCTGCACGTGCCGGCTCGCCTCGACGGCGAGCTCCACCATCCGCGCGGCGGTCAGCCGCGACGACTGCACGGACACCGAAGCCTTCGACTGCCATGGCCTGGCGGCCCAGCCGCGCGTACCCACCGCCGACACGGACATCTCCACCTCCGGTGCGATCCCGCCCGCAGGCGGCCGGGCGCGTCGCTGCGCCCGTCCACCTGGTTTCGGCATCCACGAGCGAGAAGTTGTGCGGATCCGCTGCCATTCACCCGTTGGGGTGCCGCGGGCGCTACGACTCCTCGGCCCGCTCCTCGGCCAGCCGCTGCCACAGCGCGTCGACCTGCGCGCGCAGCTCGTCGTCCGTCCCGGTGCCGTCCAGCACCACGTCCGCTGCGGCCTCCCGCTCGTCGTCGGACGCCTGCGCCGCGACCCGCGCCTGCGCGTCCGGCCGTGGCATCCCCCGCAGCCGCACCAGCCGGTCGACCCGCAGCGCGGCCGGCGCCGCGACGACCACGACGACCCCGAACGAGTCGGCCTGACCCGTCTCGACCAGCAGCGGGATGTCGTGCACGACGACGGCGGCCGGGTCCGCCGCGGCCGCCGCCGCCTCGCGCTCGGCGGCGAGCCGGCGCACCTGCGGATGGACGATCGCCTCCAGCCGCCGGCGCGCCGCCTCGTCGGCGAAGACCATCCGCCCGAGCGCGGCCCGGTCGAGCGCGCCGTCGGAGCCCACCACCTGCGGCCCGAACGCGCCCACGACCTCGTCGTACCCGCTGGTCCCCGGCCGCACGGCGAGCCGCGCGAGCTCGTCGGCGTCGATCACCACCGCGCCCAGCTCCGTGAATCGGCGCGCCACCACCGACTTGCCTGCCGCGATCCCGCCGGTCAGCCCGATGCGCTGCATGGGCGCCATCCTGCCCTGCCCGCCGGGTCTCGCACGCGGAGACGCCGACGGGCCGGCCACCCGAAGGTGACCGGCCCGTCGTGACGCGGCTCCCGTCAGTTGCCGGTGAGCTTCTCCCGCAGCGCGGCGAGCGCCTCGTCCGAGGCGAGCGTGCCCGTCGCCTCGTCGGACGACGAGGAGTACGACGACGGCGCGACGGCCGCGTCGCCGCTCACGGCGGCCTCGGCGTCCGCGGCGGCGGCAGCGGCCACCTGCTTGCGGTGCGCCTCCCACCGCGAGTGGGCGGCGGCGTACTGCGCCTCCCAGGCCTCGCGCTGCGTCTCGTAGCCGGGCAGCCACTCGCTCGTCGTCGGGTCGAAGCCCTCCGGGTACTTGTAGTTGCCCTGCTCGTCGTACTCCGCGGCCATGCCGTAGAGCGACGGGTCGAAGTCCTCCGACGCCGGGTCGAAGCCCTCGTTCGCCTGCTTGAGCGACAGCGAGATGCGGCGGCGCTCCAGGTCGATGTCGATGACCTTGACGAAGACGTCGTCGCCGACCTGGACGACCTGCTCGGGGATCTCCACGTGGCGAACCGCCAGCTCGGAGATGTGGACCAGGCCCTCGATGCCGTCCTCGACGCGCACGAACGCGCCGAACGGGACGAGCTTGGTGACCTTGCCGGGGACGACCTGGCCGATGGCGTGCGTCCGGGCGAACGCCTGCCACGGGTCCTCCTGCGTCGCCTTGAGCGACAGCGAGACCCGCTCGCGGTCGAAGTCGACGTCGAGCACCTCGACGGTGACCGGCTGGCCGACCTCGACGACCTCCGACGGGTGGTCGATGTGCTTCCACGAGAGCTCGGAGACGTGCACGAGGCCGTCCACGCCACCCAGGTCGACGAACGCACCGAAGTTGACGATCGACGAGACGACGCCCTCGCGGACCTGGCCCTTCTGGAGGGTCTGCAGGAAGGTGGAGCGGACCTCGGACTGCGTCTGCTCGAGCCACGCGCGGCGGGACAGGACCACGTTGTTGCGGTTCTTGTCCAGCTCGATGATCTTCGCCTCGATCTCCTTGCCCACGTAGGGGGCGAGGTCCCGCACGCGCCGCATCTCCACGAGCGAGGCCGGCAGGAAGCCGCGCAGACCGATGTCGAGGATCAGGCCGCCCTTGACGACCTCGATGACGGTGCCGGTGACGACGCCGTCCTCCTCCTTGATCTTCTCGATCGTGCCCCACGCGCGCTCGTACTGGGCCCGCTTCTTGGACAGGATCAGCCGGCCTTCCTTGTCCTCCTTCTGGAGGACAAGGGCCTCGACCGCGTCGCCGACCTTGACGACCTCACCGGGGTCCACGTCGTGCTTGATGGACAGCTCGCGGGAGGGGATGACGCCCTCGGTCTTGTAGCCGATGTCGAGGAGGACCTCGTCGCGGTCGACCTTGACGATGGTGCCTTCGACGATGTCGCCGTCGTTGAAGTACTTGATGGTCGCGTCGATCGCGGCCATCAGGTCCTCGGCCGTGCCGATGTCGTTGACCGCGACCTGCTGGGCGGCGGGCTTCGCGGGGGTGGAGATGCTCATGTAGGGAATGGCTCCGATGCGGACAGGGAGTAGTGCGGACAGGGGGTGTGGTGATCTCGACGCCGCGATCCGGGGGATTCCCACCCGCAGTCTGAGGACGGACCGAGCCGGTGACGGACGGGGTCACGACAGACCGCAGGCAGGTGGGCGCGCGGCACCGCCGTCAACCTTACCCGGCGGCGGACGGACCAGCCAAACCTTTCGTCAGGCCAGCTCCCTGGCCACCCGCAGCAGGTCCTCAGGCACGTACTGGACCTTGCCGGCGATGTCGGCGATGTCCACGAGCTCGATGCGGTCGCCGCGCAGCGCGGTCATCACGTCGCTGCGGCCCTCGCTGAGGGCGTCGATCGCCGCCACGCCGAACCGCGAGGCGAGGATCCGGTCCGACGCCGTCGGGATGCCGCCACGCTGCACGTGACCCAGCACGGTGACGCGGGTGTCGAACCCGGTCCGCTGGGCGATCTCGGACTTCAGCCGCTCCCCGATGGCGCCGGCGACGATCTCCCCGAACTGGCCGACCTCGGTCTGGTAGCTCATCGCCGTGCCGTCCGCCGGCACCGCGCCCTCGGCGACGACGACGATGGAGAAGCTCGCGTGCGCGCGGTGGCGGTGGACGAGGAACTTCTCGATCCGCTCGATGTCGAACGGCTCCTCCGGAGCCAGCACGATCTCCGCGCCGCCGGCGATGCCGCTCGTCACCGCGATCCAGCCGGCGTGACGGCCCATCACCTCGACGATCATCACGCGGTTGTGGCTCTCCGCCGTGGTGTGGATCCGGTCGATCGCCTCGGTGGCGATGGTGACCGCCGTGTCGAAGCCGATGGACCGGTCGGTGCCCCAGACGTCGTTGTCGATCGTCTTCGGGATGCCGATGACACGCACGCCGGCGGCGGCGATCTCGCTGGCGGCGCCCAGCGTGCCGTCGCCGCCGATGCAGATGAGCGCCTCGATGCGCTCCTGCTCCAGCGTGGCGAGGACCGCCTCGACGCCTCCGGGGTTGCGGTGCGGGTGGAACCGCGACGTGCCCAGCAGGGTGCCGCCCGTGGCGAGCACGTTGCGCAGCTCGTCGCGCACCAGCGGGCGCACGTCGCCCTCGACGACGCCCTTCCAGCCGTTGCGGAACCCGACGATCGAGTGGCCGTGCGCCCCCTCGCCCCGCTTGACGACCGCCCGGATGGCCGCGTTCAGCCCCGGGACGTCACCGCCGCCCGTCAGCACACCGACTCGCACGTCCGCTCTCCTTCTCTGGCTGGTGGGCGCCGGCTGCACGTCGTCGGGCTGACGCCTCGCCAAGGCTAGCCAGCGCCGGGGCCGACGAGATGGGCACAAGGACGCCCACGGGGCGCCGCTCACAGGAGCGTGCCCGGTTCGCGCGGCAGGATGGCCGCCATGAGCCGCGCCCGCCACCTCCTCGCGGTGCTCGTCTTCGGCGTCGCCTTCGGCTACGTCGAGGCGGCGGTGGTGTTCTACCTGCGCCGCCTGCTCGACTACCACGCCGACTACTCCGTGGTCGGCAAGCACGTCTACCTCGACCTCGGGTTCATCGCCTTCCTCACCCCCGACCGGCCGGTGCTCGGCACCGACGTGGTGACGCAGGCCGAGATCGCCCGGGAGGCGGCGACGATCGTCATGCTCGCCGCCGTGGCGTACCTCGCCGCGCGCGGCTTCTGGCGCCGGGTCGCCGCCTTCCTCGTGGCGTTCGCGGCGTGGGACATCGCCTACTACGTGTGGCTGCACGTGCTCACCGGGTGGCCGGCGCGGCTCACCGACCTCGACGTCTACTTCCTCATCCCGGTGACGTGGGTGGGGCCGGTGGCCACTCCCCTGGTCATCTGCACCCTCATGCTTGTCGGCGGCGCCTGGTGGTACCTCCGCGGCGAACCGCGTGGCGAACTGAGTGGCGAGCTGAGTGGCGAACTGCGCGGCGAGCTGCGTGGCCGGGAGGCGGACCGGTGAGCGTCACCTCCGGCCGGGAGGCGGACCGGTGAGCGTCACCCCCGCCCAGGAGCCGGCCGCGTCCGCCGCCTACGCCGAGGTGCCCGACGAGGCAGGCGGCGCCGCCGCGCGCTCCTGGTGGGACGCGCACGCCGACGAGTACCTCGCCGACCACGGCCCGTCGCTCGGCGCCGCGGACTTCGTGTGGGGGCCGGAGGGGCTGCGCGAGGAGGACGCCGGGCTGCTGGGCGACCTCACCGGTCTCCGGGTGCTCGAGGTCGGCGCGGGCGCGGCGCAGTGCAGCCGCTGGCTGGCGGCGCGCGGGGTCGACGTCGTGGCGACCGACGTCTCCGGCGGCATGCTCGTCGCCGGCGGGCGCCTCGACGCCGCCACCGGGGTGCGCACCCAGCGGGTCCAGGCCGATGCCCGCGCGCTGCCCTTCGCCGACGCGTCCTTCGACGTCGTGTTCACCGCCTTCGGCGTGCTGCCGTTCGTCCCGGACCCGTTGCGGGTGCACCGCGAGGTGGCCCGGGTGCTCCGGCCCGGCGGGCGCTGGGTGTTCGCCACGACGCACCCGGTGCGCTGGGCGTTCCCCGACGACCCAGGCGAGGCCGGGCTCACCGCGACCTTCTCCTACTTCAGCCGCACGCCGTACGTCGAGACGGCGGCAGACGGCTCCGTGCTCTACGCCGAGTACCACCGCACGCTCGGCGACCTCGTCGCCGACGTCACGGGCGCCGGGCTCGTCATCGACGGGCTCGTCGAGCCCGAGTGGCCCGAGGGGCGCGACGAGATCTACGCGGGCTGGGGCCCGGTGCGTGGCGCGGTCCTTCCCGGCACGCTGATCATGGCGACCCACAAGCCCGGCTGAGCAGCCGGCTCGGGCGGGGCGCCGGTCGCCCCGCGGCGCGACCGCGGCCACTCGGCGCCTCGCGACGCCGCGTTGTGCCGGCGCCCCGGGCAGCGGGCGGCAACCACCATCCGCGCCGGTGGGACCGGTCAGTGGCCGGCGGCGTGCCAGTCGGGGCCGGTGCCCACCGACACGTCCAGCGGCACGGACATCGGCCCGCCCGGCACGGCGTCTCCGGCGGCGCCCATCTGGGCGCGCACCAACGCCTCCACCTCGTCCCGCTCCCCCGGGGCGACCTCCAGCACGAGCTCGTCGTGCACCTGGAGCAGCATCCGCGAGGCGAGGCCGCGGCGTGTCAGCTCGGCGTCGACCCCGATCATCGCCAGCTTGATGAGGTCCGCGGCGCTGCCCTGGATGGGTGCGTTGAGGGCCATCCGCTCGGCGGCGTCCCGGCGGTTGCGGTTGTCGGACAGGAGGTCGGGCAGGTAGCGGCGCCGGCCCAGGATCGTCGCGGTGAACCCAGTGGCCCGCGCCTCGTCGACCACGCTCTTCAGGTAGCGCCGGACGCCGCCGAACCGCGCGAAGTACGCCTCCATGAGGCGGGACGCCTCCGAGACGTCGATCGCCAGCTGCTGCGACAGGCCGAACGACGACAACCCGTACGCCAGCCCGTAGCTCATCGCCTTGATCTTCGACCGCTGGTCGCCGCTGACCTGGTCCGGCGGGACCTCGAAGACGAGCGACGCGACGTACGAGTGCAGGTCCTCGCCCGAGCGGAACGCCTCGATGAGGCCGGCGTCACCCGACAGGTGCGCCATGATGCGCATCTCGATCTGGGAGTAGTCCGCGGTGAGCAGGGTCTCGTACCCGGGGCCGACGACGAACGCGCGCCGGATCTGCCGGCCGGCCTCCGTGCGGATCGGGATGTTCTGCAGGTTCGGCTCGGTCGACGAGAGGCGCCCGGTGGCGGCGATCGTCTGCTGGAACGTGGTGTGGATCCGGCCGTCGCTCACGGCGACGGACCGGCGCAGCAGCTCGACCACCTGCCGGAGCCGGATCGCGTCGCGGTGCGCCAGCAGGTGGGCGAGGAACGGGTGCTCGGTCCGCACGTACAGGTCCTGCAGCGCCGCGGCGTCGGTGGTGTAGCCGGTCTTGATCTTCTTGGTGCGCGGCATGCCGAGCTGGTCGAAGAGCACCTCCTGCAGCTGCTTCGGCGAGCCGAGGTTCACCTCGCGGCCGATGACCGCGTACGCCTCGGCCGCGGCGCGCTGCACCTGGCCGTCGAACTCCTTCTCCAGCGTGGCGAGGTAGCCGTCGTCCACGGCGATCCCGGTCCGCTCGACGCGTTCGAGGACCCGCTGCAGGGGCAGCTCCACGTCCGCGAGCAGGGCGCTCGCCCCGCGGTCGGCCAGCTCGCCGCCGAGCACGTCCACCAGGTCACGCACCGCGACCGCGCGCACCGCGGCGCGCCTGTCCTCGTCGACCCCGCCGAGCGCCAGGTCGAGGGCGCCCTGCGCCCCCTCCTCCTCGACGCCCAGCTCCCGGCGCAGGTAGCCGACCGCCAGGTCCCCGAGGTCGTAGGCGCGACGATCCGGCTGGCAGAGGTAGGCGGCCAGCTCCGTGTCGAACACGACGCCCTCGAGCGTCAGCCCGCGGCCCGCCAGCGCATGCCACGTCGTCTTGGCCGCGTGCAGCGCCTTCGGCGCGGCCGGGTCCGCCAGCCACGTCGCGAGCGCCGACTCGTCGGCCGGCGCGATCTCGGCCAGGTCGTAGACGACGGACCGGCCGCCCTCGCCGGCCAGGGAGATCCCCCAGGCGTCACCGGCCGCCGGCGCCCCGACGCCGCGCACGTCGATGCCGAGCAGCTGTCCCCGCTGCGCGCCCAGCCACGCGGCGAGGCCGCCGGCGGCGACGTCCTCCAGCTGCAGGGCGCCCGCGGAGGCCGCGACCTCGTCGTGCGCCTCCTCCGGGAGCAGCGCGAACAGCCGGTCGCGCAGCGTCCGGAACTCCAGCTCGTCGAGGATCTCGTGCAGCGCCTGGCGGTCCCACGGCTGGACCGCCAGCCCGTCGGTGTCGATGGGCAGGTCGAGGTCCCGGACGAGCGCGTTGAGCTCTCGGTTGAGGCGGACCTGCTCGAGGTTGGCGCGCAGCGACTCCCCCGCCTTGCCCGCGATCTCGTCGGCCGCCGCGAGGACGCCGTCCAGCCCGCCGTACTGCAGGACCCACTTGGCCGCGGTCTTGGGGCCGACGCCGGGCACGCCCGGCAGGTTGTCGCTGGTCTCCCCGACGAGCGCGGCCAGGTCGGGATAGCGCTCCGGCGGCAGGCCGTACTTGGCCTCGACCGCCTCCGGCGTCATGCGGCTCATCTCGGAGACGCCGCGCACCGGGTACAGCACCGTCACGTGCTTCTCGACCAGCTGGAACGCGTCCCGGTCGCCGGTGACGACGAAGACGTCCATGTCAGCCTCGCGGGCCCGTGTGACGAGCGTGGCCAGCACGTCGTCGGCCTCGAACCCCGGCTGGGTGAGCACCGGGATCCGCATGGTCTCCAGGAGCCGGCGGATGACCTCCACCTGCCCGCGGAACGGCTCCGGCGTCTCGGACCGCGTCGCCTTGTAGGCGCTGAACCGCTCCGTGCGGAAGGTGACGCGACCGAGGTCGAACGCGACGGCGAGGTGGGTGGGGCGCTCGTCGCGCAGCAGGTTGGCCAGCATCGACGTGAACCCGAAGACCGCGTTCGTCGGCTCGCCCGACGAGGTGGCGAAGTTCTCCACCGGCAGCGCGAAGAACGCCCGGTACGCCATCGAGTGGCCGTCGACGAGCAGCAGTCGTGGACGCTCGGACGGTGCGGTGGCTGGCTGCGTCGGGGTCACGGGTGTCAACCTATCCGCCATGGCCGACACCCTCCCCTCCGCGGACGGCACCCTCATCGAGCGCCTCGGGATCACGTTCGAGGAGATCACGTCGCAGCGCACCGCCGGGTCGATGCCCGTCGCCGGCAACACCCAGCCGTACGGGCTGCTGCACGGCGGGGCCACGGCCGCGCTGGCCGAGACGCTGGCGTCCTACGCCGCCAACGCGCACGCGCCGGAAGGGCGGGTCGCGGTCGGCATCGAGCTCAACGCGACGCACCACCGTTCGGCCCGCGAGGGCTGGGTGCACGGCGTCGCCACCGCCGTGCACCTCGGCGGCAACCTGGCGAGCTACGAGATCGTGGTGGTCGACGACGACGGGCGGCGGGTCTGCACGGCGCGGCTGACCTGCATGCTGATCGACGCGCGGGCCTGACGCGACGGCTCGGCCGGCACCGGCGCTCCGCCGGTCTGGGCGGCCCGGGCCTGGCGCCGCCGCGCGATCAGGTCCTCCAGGCGCTGGCGCGGCTGCCGGCCCGTGACGGCGCCGAGCACGGCCGACGGGTCCTGGGACAACCGGCGCTGCAGCGCGCTCGTCGTCACCACGCGGTGCGCGGCGGCCGGGGCGAACCCGATCCGGGCGAGGAACCGGTGCATCCCGCGGGCCCCCGGCAGCGGTGAGGCGTACACCTCGGTCGCGCCGACCTCGTCGGCCAGCGTCGCGGCGGCAACGAGCAGGGCGTGACCCAGGCCCCGGCGACGGGCGTCGCCGCGGACGTAGAGCGCCTCGAGGTTGAGCGCGACGACGTCGGTGAACGGGCCCGGGCCCACGACGTGCGCGAGCAGCAGACCTGCGATCTCGTCGTCCACCGTGCCGGCGAGCACCGTCCCGCCGGCGGACGTCATCAGCAGGACCAACTGGTCCCGCAGGCGCTGCGGGTCGTCCGTGCAGAGCTGCGAGCCCACCTGGAGCTCGGACCGCGCCTCCAGGCACAGCGTGACGAGGCCGTCGAGGTCATCCGAGGTTGCGGGGCGGGTGCAGACACCAGGACGCACGAAGGGGACCTCCTCGCAGGGACCGGCGTTCCAGCTCACCTGCCCCCGCGGTGCGCCTCACCGATCATGGACCATTGTCCGGTTCGCGGACCAGTCCCAGATTCACCCGTCCCCCGGACGGGTGGCGTGCCTCAGCCCGCCGAGCCGCCGACCTGCTCGATCACGGCATCGGCGACCTCGCGCATCGTCAGGCGACGATCCATCGAGGTCTTCTGGATCCACCGGAAGCTCTCCGGCTCGGTCAGGCCCATCTTCGTCATGAGCAGGCCCTTGGCCCGATCCACGCGCTTGCGGGTCTCGAACCGCTCGGTGAGGTCCGCCACCTCGGCCTCGAGCGCACCGATCTGCGCGTAGCGCGAGATCGCGATCTCCACCGCCGGCAGCAGGTCGGCGGGGCTGAACGGCTTGACGACGTAGGCCATGGCGCCGGCGTCGCGGGCGCGCTCGACGAGCTCGGTCTGCGAGAACGCGGTGAGCATGACGACCGGCGCGAGGTGAGCCTTGCCGATCTGCTCCGCCGCGGAGATGCCGTCGAGGACGGGCATCTTCACGTCCATCACGACGATGTCGGGCTTCAGCTCGGTGGCCAGGGCCACGGCCTCCTCGCCGTTGCCGGCCTCGCCGACGACCTCGAAGCCGGCCTCCCGCAGCGTCTCCACGACGTCCATGCGGATGAGGGCCTCGTCCTCGGCGACCACCGCGCGGCGCGCGGGACGGGCGCCCGACGAGGGCTGCTCGGCCGCGGGGCGCACGGGAGTGGACAGGTCGAGGGCGGCGGGCTCCGCGGCGTCGTTGGTGCTCACGCGGACAAGAGTAATCGCCGCGGGCCGCCGGACGGCCGGAGTGGCCACCCGGCCTGCGCGGATGCGCCCGCCGTCGCCACTATCCTGGGTGCGCGCGGCCCCGGTAGCCCAACGGCAGAGGCGTTCGGCTCAAACCCGATCCAGTGCGGGTTCGAATCCCGCCCGGGGCACCCCTTGTCTACAGGTCACGGGCCGGGAACACACACACGAGCCCGCCGAGCGCCCTGCCGGCCGTACCCGGAACCGCATTGGCCGGCCTTGCAGGGCCACGCTCCCGGGCGCAGCACACCCCGCCCTGCCCAGGAAGCCTGGCTTCGTCAGAGGTAGTGCGTACGCTCTGGGCATCGGCTGGCTGAAGACGAGGGACACGATGAAGTTCGACGTGATCTTGACCAACCCCCCCTTTCAGGACAGGATCAATCGCAAGAAGACGCCCCACAAGCTCTGGATCGACTTTACGCTGAACGTATTCGACCGACTGCTGCGAGAAGGCGGCAGCCTCGTGCAGGTGTCGCCTGCAAGCTTCGCCAGCCCGAGCAACGTCGTGCTCGACCTCATGGCCAAACATCAGACCCATGTACTGCGTCTCGAAACCGAGCACCACTTCCCCGACATCGCGTCAACTTTCAGTGATTACTGGATCGAGAAGTCCCCTAACGACGCACGACCAACTTTGGTCAGCATCGGCGACGAGCATTTCAAGGTTGAACTTGACGACCGCGTTCGATACCTACCTAATGACCTGTCACGACTTTCGCTCTCGATCCACTCGAAGGTTATGTTTGCTGGCGGCCCGAAGCTGCCCGTTGAATGGGATTACGTGACCGCGCACAACATCCGCCGCTACGACAACAATCCCAGCCTTAGAGAGAATCAGGACGCCGATCACCCATATCCGGTGTTTCATACCAACAAGTCGACGTGGTGGTCTTCTATCCGACAGGGGTGGGCGGATCACCGCAAGGTCATGTGGACGAGAAGCGGGTACACGAAGCCCTTCTACGATGCCGGCGTCCTGGGCGGCACGGACATGGTCTACTACGTGCGCGTGGCGACGGACGCGGAAGGCCGCGCCTTAGCGCACAACCTCAACAGCGCACTGTTCCAGTACGTGTACAAGACTGCGAAATGGTCTGGATTCGGCAACGAGCGAGTCTTTGCCGGCCTTCCACAGGTACCAAGCGATTCCTGCCTCACCGACGACGAGATGTTTGCGCTGTTTTCACTGACGCACGAGGAGGTCGAGTATGTCCGAGGAACTCTGGGAACTCGTCGCCGCGCGGCTAGATGAGCACTCCTATATGGACGGTGTCGAGCGGACGGTCGAGCGTGTTCGTGCAACAGCGGAGGTCTTCACCCCGACGCGCCTCGTCCTCGAAATGCTCCGGTACTTCGATCTCGAGCTCCTCGCGCCGGGAAAGACAGTCTTTGATCCCGCTTGCGGTGACGGGCAGTTCCTTGTCGCCGCCAAGTGGATCAAGGTCTATCACCACGGTATGCCCGAGAAGGAAGCTCTCCACGACATCTACGGCGTCGACCTCATGCGCGACAACGTAGACCTCTGCAAGCGACGTCTCGGCGGCGGGACGATCGTGATGGGAAACTCCCTTGAGCCGCAACTATGCCTTCCGGGCCAAACGGACGATGAGCACGAGCTCATGGTGCGACTGTTTAGTGAGCCGTCCACCGACAGGCTCCGAAAGAAGCGTGTCGCGGGCACAAAGCGCAACTCTCGCAAGCAAGTGCGGGAGTCCGCAGTGGCAACTCTGTTCTAGTCACCCATCGAAGATCCCTGTCGCCTTTAGGTTGATATACGTATTCGTGGAAGTCGCCAGCTCACGACTTTTATAGGGGCGCAACTCGCCCCACTGGAGTTGGACGCGGTGGCCCTTGTCGTTCTTCTCCTGCGTTCCCGCATAGCGCTGCTTTGGGCGATGCCACGCACCATTAGTGTTGATCGTCAGAGGAACGTCGACCGACAGGATTGATTGTCCATTTGCCGAAAATCGAAACCGCAAGCTCTGGCCTACTGGGCTGATCGAGAATTCCGTCGCGGGGTCGTTAACTAAATCCACAAGTCGACTGAACTTGGGATTCGTGATGCTGTCCACGAAGTTGTGGGCATCGAAGTAGAGGACATCCTCCGTCGCATCCAGGCCTGCTCGCTCGAGGAACTTCGCGCGCACCGCGCCCATCCCTAGCGTCTCGAAGATGTTCAACATAGCCGCCTGGCCACGCGGAACGATCGTCTGGATGACGGCCTTCACCGTCGCTTCGTCGTACATCCGCATTGAGAGAAGTTCGTTGCGGATGTGCTGCTGAATGTCATCAAGCTCCTGAAGCGGTGCGATCAGTTCAGTTCGGCCCTGGTAGGCGAGCACGCCGTCCCGCTCGACCTTGTTGCTTCCGCTGAAGGTCCTCCCTGCGACTCTGGGGTCGTCGTAGGTGCCCACGCCGCGACGCTCGAAAACGAACCCCGCGGCAAACGAGAGGAAGGTTCCACTTGAGACCTGCGGGCGAGTGATGCCGCTCTTTCCAATATAGTTCTTGAGACTGACAAAGTGCGGATCTTGCTCGGTGTCGAACTCAATAGTGAAGTCCGCTTTGATGCCCATGATTCTAAACCGCGCCTCGTCAATAGCGAAGCGGAACTTGCTCCGCGGGTATTTTGACGCCAGCCGGTCGACGAACCTTGGAACCTGCCGATCCACGTTGGCCTTGTACTCAGGGTAGAGCTCTACGAACTGCACATCGTGCGTCCAAGTCCGGTGGGCAAGATACGCGACGAATCCGTCCCAGAGTGCTTCGCTGTGAGAAGTGGTGGCAGCGCCCAGATCCTCGGCCGTCTTCGCCATCACGTACACGGCGTAGTGTTCCGCGGCATCCTGCGTGACGTGCTGCGCGTCGTCCACTGCGTACCTCCTCCGGTGTCCCATCGGTCCACGGAGAGGCTAGCGCCCCGTCCGCGGGCGGAGGTAAGAAGTCGGGCGTAGCTTCCTGCGGCCACGGTAAGGGGTGCCGTAAGAGTGGCCCATCCGATTCGGATGTGTAGTTGAGGCTTGGAAGCCTCCGGCTTCCAGGAGTGATCCGGCTATGTTGCTGAGTTGTGGAAGTCGAGGGCCGAGACGCGCAGGTGTTCGAAGCGAGTGCTGACCGCGTCTGTGGCGCCGTTGCTAGTGCCGGGTAGGTCGGAGACCAGGACGTCGCCGACCCCACAGGCCGGGGTGCTCACGACGCGCCGCGGCACGGCAGGCCAACAGGCCAACACCGCACGGCGCGGCTCGCGCCGCTGCCCCGTTCACTTACGGCCCGATCTCGTCTATGTGGGGCAACGCGAGGCAGGGCAGCTGAACCCGGCAGGCCGGGTAGCGGCAGGCACATCGAGGTCTTCCCGATCGGCGGCGTGAGAATTTCCTTCTTCGAAAGCCTCCGGCCCCTACTTCCTCCCTGCTGTCGGTATTGTCGAACTCCCCGTCGTCCCGGCACTGAGCATCAATTTCCCGGCGATGCCCAGAACGCCAAGCACCACGGCCCCATCATCAACCCAACCAAGAGGGCCTAGGATGTCCGGGACAATGTCGAGCGGCCACAAGGCATAGCACAGCGCCAGGCCCGCAGGAGCACCGCACCGACAACCTTCCGCTTGTTCATCCTGGCAGGCTAGCGGGGTGACCTCTCCTCCGGTCCGTGACACACCCGTCGCCGTGACGGCCGATGCATCGACATCGACCCGTTCCATCAACGGCGTGCCGCCGGCCGGGTCGCTACATTCGGCCCCAGCAGTCCCGCATGGGGATTCCGGTAGAAGAGCGCTCGCGGGCACTCGCGCTCTTCCGCTAACCGGCAGGATCGAACGTGCTGTTCGTGGCCCAGGCCTGACGCCCGGCCCCATTGGCGCCGGAGGCATCCCTCAGCGAGGCTGCACCGCCATTCCGAGGTCGTGCCGCACCGAGCGGGCGTTGTCGGACTCCGAGAACCGCATCCAGGTCGCAACATCGAGCAGCCGAAGCGTGGTCGGAGCCGGGCCGTCGAGTTTCGAAGCTAGGCCATCCAGCGCCGAGCGAATCTCCTCGTCGACCAACACGTCCCGCAAGGCTCCCCAGGCGTCGATGTTCCCCAGCCTCAGCCGTTCGCGGATCACCGAGTCGAGGATCGGCAACAAGGCCGGGCGCTTGCGGGCGAGCAACTTGCTCGCGCGAGTACCCCCGACTCCGGGGATGTCCGTGAGGTGCGCCCACAGCCGACCGGCGGGGGCGTTCACGCTGAGGACTTCGTCGTAGTCGGCAGCCCAAATCGGAAGATCACCGGGGATTCGGGCCAGCAGCGAGTCAGCGATCCCGTCCACCAGCAGGGCGCGAACGGCCTCCGGCCCGAACCGGACGTCGAGCAGCGAAGCCGCCACCAGGTCGTCGGCGGTCATCCGATCGGCCGGGTTCTCGCCGAACTCGTCGAACAGTGTGCCCGCGAATCGCTCATCGGAGTAGTAGCGCGCCACCAGCTCGGCACCCGGCTCCTCGACGATCTCCCTCATCGCGCTCCGGATCGCGCCCGTCTCGCCTGCCGCCTGCCGAACCACCGACTCCCCACGCATCGGGCTTCACCGGGGAAACCGCCACGGCGGGACGCAATGCGCGCTAGGGGGCAAGACGCATCGGATCCCGGCAGCAGCCTGCCACTGACGACAACGCCGCGGGGGCGAAGCAAGAACGACTTCCGCCCCACACCCCGCGGACAGCGACTGCGGGGGTCACGTGAAGGCAAGTAGGTCTCAGGCCGTGTCGGGGGCACGAAGCACCCTGTCGCTGACGTCGTCGAGGTAGTGCCGGCGCAGCTGCGGCTACTCGCGGGTCGCCGACGCGGTGACGCTCCCCGCAGGAAGGCCGGGGACGTCGTCGTTTCTCATTGGGGAGGCGGACACGGTCGTGCAGTTCGGTGTAAACGTTAACGACTTCCCCTAAGGAGTTATGCGGCTCTTCCCAGTTGACCCTTCTATGTCTGTCAAGCGGGGCGGAGCGCGGCGTTGAGGGTGCGGTAGATCTGTCGGGCGAGGTAGCGCTTGAGGATGCGGCGGATCTCCTTGGTCGTGCGTCCCTCGGTGCGGCGCTTGTCGACGTAGGCGCGGGTGGCGGGGTCGTGGGTCATCCGGACGATCGTGGCCATGTGCAGGGCGCGGTTCAGGCGCCTGTCGCCCCCGCGGTTGAGGCGGTGACGCACGGTGTTCCCGGACGAGGCGGGGATGGGGTTGACGCCGGCCAGGGCGGCGAATGCTGCCTCGGATCGGACCCGGCCGGGGTGGGACCAGGCGGTCAGCGCGATCGCGGCGGTCACGGGACCGATGCCCGTCTTGTCCAGCAGGCTGGCAGCTCGGCTCTGGGAGACCAGGTCTCGCATCGTGGCGGTGTTGGTCGCGATCTCCTCGTCGAGCATGGTCACGTGCTTGGCCAGGCGCACGGCCTCGGCGCGAGCGATCACCAGCTCGATGGGCTCGTCGCGGGTGCGCCAGTGGGCGATCTGGTCGACCTGCCTTCCCGACAGGGGCCGTCGGGCGTCGATGCCGAGGTCGACCACGCGCACCAGGGCGATCAGCGCGTTGACAGTGGCGGTGCGTTCGGCGCTCATGTGGTCACGGGCGGCGACCAAGACTCGTAGTGCGGCACGTATCCCGTCGTCGGCGCGGGGGCGGCGGAGCTGGTCGACATGCAGGGGCAGGACGGCGGCGGCGATACGGGCCGCGTCCAGGGGGTCGGACTTGCCGACGCCGTGGTGGGCGTGTGCGCTCATCCGGGCGGCCTCCACCACCTGGTAGCCGGCGTCGGTGACGATGCGGGCCAGGCGGGCGCCGTAGGACGCGGCGCCCTCGATGACCCACAAGGTGGCCAGCTCGCCGCCGGTGCGTCGGGCGGCCCACGCCACCGCCCGGGACATGCCCGCACCGGTGGCGGGGAACTGCTCGGTTCCAAGAGGCTCGCCGGTGGCCGCGACCAGGACGGTCAGCGTGTGGTGGCGGGCGTGGGTGTCGACTCCGACGACGAACGGGTGGGCGTGCGCAACGATGGTCACGGCGGCTGGGCTTCCTTCCTCTGGCGGGACTGCGGTCCGGCCGCTGGTAGCCGGCGCCGGTCTGGGAGGAAGTCACTTCGGGGCAGCACTGTGACGAGCCACGACCCCATGGGGTCGGGCAGCCTTCTGATCAAGTCACCGAGGTGGGCCGGATCGGCGCCGGCCACCTGACTCCGGACGGACATGTCAACTGCAAGGCACCCCGAAGGGGCCGTGAGGGTGTCGAGTCACGATCAGGGCCAGGCGGCCGGTGCCAACCCTGTCAGCCAGTCCCAGACCAGCCACCCCAAAGACTCACAGAGGGTGTAGTCGGGGTGTGACGCCGGCGGGCGTGTCGGGGTCTGGGTAGGCGTCGAGGCCTTCCGAAGATGGGGGTTCTCACACCAGCCCACCGGAAGACCTCGACGTGGCCGACGCTACCTTCTGCCCGCCCGACCTGACTGTGTTCTGCCGCCTGGACGACCTCGGCTTGGTCGTGGTCGGCCAGCGCGTGAGCGCGACCGGTGCGGTGCTTGTATGCCGTGTCGTAGAGCTCCACGACGATGGGTTCTGCCGCCGATGCGGCGCGCACGGAACGGCCCGTGACAGCGTGACCAGGAGGTTGGCGCACGAGCCGTTCGGGTGGCGTCCCACCACCTTGCTGGTGCGGGTGCGCCGCTACCGCTGCGCGGGGTGCGCGCACGTGTGGCGGCAGGACACCACGCGGGCGGCTGAGCCGCGCTCGAGACTGTCGCGGGCGGCGCTGCGCTGGGCGCTGGTCGCCCTGGTGGTCGGGCACCTGACCGTCGCCCGGGTGGCCGAAGCCCTCGGGGTGGCCTGGGACACCGCGAACGACGCGGTGCTGGCCGAGGGCCACCGGGTCCTGATCGGCGACCCGACGCGGTTCAACGCGGCGGCGGTGATCGGCGTCGACGAGCACGTGTGGCGACATACGCGCCGCGGGGACAAGTACGTGACCGTGATCATCGACCTGACCCCGGTCCGCGACGGGTCCGGTCCCGCGCGGCTGCTGGACATGGTCGCCGGCCGCTCCAAGCAGGTCTTCGCCAGCTGGCTCGCCGCCCGACCCAAGGCGTGGGCCGGCGGGATCGAGGTCGTCGCGATGGACGGGTTCACCGCTTCAAGTCCGCGACCGTCGAGGAGCTGCCCGACGCGGTCGCGGTGATGGACCCGTTCCACGTCGTCCGGTTGGCCGGCGACGCCCTGGACCGCTGCCGGCGCCGTGTCCAACAAGAGCTGCACGGGCACCGCGGGCTGGCCCGCGACCCGCTCTACAAGGCCCGGCGCACCCTGCACACCGGCGCCGACCTGCTCACCGACCGGCAAGCTGCCCGGCTGACCGCGTTGTTCGCCAGCGACGAGCACGTGCAGGTCGAGGCAACCTGGGGCATCTACCAGAAGATGATCGCCGCTTACCGACACCCCGACCCGCAACGCGGGCGCGAGCTCATGACCGCGCTGATCGACTCGATCGACCACGCCGTCCCGGCCGCGTTGCGCGAGGTCATCACCCTCGGGCGGACGCTGAAGAAGCGCGCGGGCGACGTCCTGGCATTCTTCGACCGACCGGGCACCAGCAACGGCCCGACCGAGGCCATCAACGGCCGCCTGGAGCACCTGCGCGGCTCCGCACTCGGCTTCCGGAACCTGACCAACTACATCGCCCGCAGCCTGCTCGAGACCGGCGGCTTCAAGCAGCAACTACACCCTCGATTGGGATGAGCCAGTTATGCGGATATCAACGCCTCAGACCGCAGATGCCCACACCGTGCGGTGGGGTCCCTAGCTGCCGTCGTGCCCCAGGACGGCATCGTCGAGCGGTTCCGCCGTCCCGAACTTGGCTGAGGCGGTCCTCACTGCGTCGCTCACGCGGTGACTGCCATCGGCTAGCAGCACTGGACGCTGCGGGCACCGGCGTCGGAGCCGCAAGTTCATCATGTGCCATTACTGAAAGGCCGGTATGGAAGCCAATCCGGTCGATAGCCTGCGCCCATACGCGTGGTCGTCAGAAGGAGCCACGTCGGATCGAGTTTCGAACCGCCCTGGGAACCAGGGTCTCGGTTCGAGCGACTGGGGGACTTGATGCAAGGGCGTGGCATGGCTGTTCCGATCGTCCTGGCGTTGGCGTTGGCGGCGGGACTCTCGGGCTGCGGGGGTTCGGGCGAGGACGCGGTCATGCCCAACGTCGTGGGGAAGAAACTCGACGTTGCGCTGAGCGATGTCGATCGTGCCGGGGTCAACAAGGACGACGTTGAGGTGGTCGGCGGTGGCGTCTTCGGTGTGGTCGACAAGTCGAACTGGGTGGTCTGCGAGCAGTTGCCCGCGGCCGGATCAGCCGTCACCGACAAGCCGCGCTTCACGGTCGATCGCTCGTGCGCAGACGTCACTCCGGCTCCGCCGAGCTCACCGGCGGAGCCGACCAGCGCGGCCTCAGCCACGCCATCCGATGACGCCACAACTGCGGCCACTGCGCCCGTAACGGCCACAGATCAGCCGCTCACCGTCGAGACGAACACCGACTTCGCAGCGGTCATGAAGCAGCAGGACTACTGCAGCCCGGATATCGCATCGTTCGCGGCGAAGTACGCGGGCACGAAACTCGCGTTCGACGGAGCCATCGTTGCCATGGCCCCGCATGACGGGGCGAAGACCCGCTATGACATCCTCGTCAACCAGGGCGACTTCAGCGAGACCGTGGCGCAGCCAGGTCCGCAGTTCCAGTTCCGTGACGTGAACACGACCTACGACCTGCACTACTCCGGCGACGTGCCTGTCTCGATCGGCGTCGGCGCCAAGCTGCACGTCGTCGCGACGGTGGATCAGTACATCGCCAATCAATGCCTCTTGCTGCTGAAGCCCGTCGAAACGTCGTTCCGGTAGATCCACTACGCGTTCGGTACGGTCCGCGCGCGGCCGTCGCCAGATGATCCGGCACGCACAGCGGCGTTGTCGCCACTGATGCAGCGTCCCCGCGCGGCTGCTCTTCACTCGGATCAGGCTCGGAAATGATGACGCCGAGAGCCGTCCTAGGGATCAGTCAGTCATGCTTGCGTCGGTGGATGACCCAGCGCCCGCGCGCTCACGGAACGTCTACACGCACCGCCTCAGACGGCGTCGTCGCCCCGCTCGCCGGTCCGCACGCGCACCATCGCCTCGACGGGCACCACCCAGATCTTGCCGTCGCCGATCTTGCCGGTCCGCGCGGCCGCGACGAGGGCGTCCACCACGGTCGCGGCCATCTCGTCGCTCACGACCACCTCGAGCCGCACCTTGGGGACGAAGTCGATCTGGTACTCGGCACCGCGGTAGACCTCGGTGTGCCCGCCCTGTCGTCCGTAGCCCTGCGCGTCCGAGACGGTGAGGCCGCGCACGCCGATGGCGCCGAGGGCCTCCCGCACGTCGCCGACCTTGAACGGCTTGACGATCGCTGTCACGAGCTTCATCAGGAGGTCCTTCCCAGGCTGGAGGTGGCAGTGAACTCGTAGGCGCTCTCCGCGTGCTGGCTCGCGTCCAGCCCGTCGTGCTCGTCCTCCGGCGTCACCCGGAGCCCGATCGTGGCCCGCAGCGCCCGGGCGATCCCGTACGACGCGGCGAAGGCGAACGCGGAGGCGACCGCGACGCCGAGCAGCTGGCGCCCCAGCTGGGTCAGGCCGCCGCCGAGGAACAGCCCCTGGTGGGTGACGGCGGGGTTCACGGAGACCGCCGCCAGCAGGCCGATGGACAGCGTGCCGATGACGCCACCGACGTAGTGCACGGCCACCACGTCCAGCGAGTCGTCGTAGCGGAAGCGGAACTTCAGCCGGATGGCGAACAGGCAGACGACGCCGGCCGCCGCGCCGACGAGGATGGCCGGGACGGGCGCCACGAAGCCCGCGGCCGGCGTGATGGCGACGAGGCCCGCCACGGCACCCGTGGCGCCGCCGAGCGTCGTCGCCTTCCCGGTGAGGCGCTTCTCCAGCAGAAGCCAGCCGATCATGCCGCCGACACCGGACAGGTGCGTGGCGAGGGCCGCGCTCGCCGCGAGGGTGCCGGCAGTCAGGGCGGACCCGGCGTTGAACCCGATCCAGCCGAACCAGAGCAGGCCGGCACCCAGCAGGGTGAGCGGCACGTTGTGCGGTGCCATCATCTCCCGCGGCCACCCTCGTCGTGGGCCCAGGACGAGGGCGAGGGCGAGCGCGGAGGCGCCCGAGGCGATCTCGACGACCGTGCCGCCGGCGAAGTCCAGCAGGCCCAGCCGGTGGAGCCAGCCGTCGGGAGACCACACCCAGTGCGCGAGCGGCGCGTAGACGACGACCGACCAGATCGCGACGAACGTCACGAACGCGCCGAACCGCATCCGGTCCGCGGACGCGCCGCTGATGAGCGCGGCCGTGATGATCGCGAACATGAGCTGGAAGGCCACGAAGGCGAGCGGCGGGACCGTCAGCGGGAGGCCGGGCACGGCGACGGCGGCGTGCGCCAGGCCGGCCAGGTGCAGCCCCCCGATCAGCCCGTCCCCCGCGTCGGCGTCGAAGGCGAGCGAGTAGCCGACGACGACCCACGTGACCGACACCACGGCGATCGTCGTGAAGCTCTGCATGATCATCGCGAGCGCGTGCTTGGACCGGACCATGCCGGCGTAGAAGAACGCCAGCCCGGGGGTCATCAGCAGCACGAGCGCGGTGCAGACGATGATCCAGGCCGTGTCGCCGGCGTCGACGGGTGCGGCGGTGCTCAGCAGCTGCATGTCGCCATCTCTCTCGCGTGGCTGCCGACCGGTCCGCCTCGGCGGCTGCGCCGCGCCGGAGCGTAATGGGTCATGGCGGCAGGCCACGCCGCCCGTCCGTGGCGGGCGTCAACCGAGGACGGCACGCCGCTCCCCCGCCGTCGCGGGCGGCCGACGTCAGTACTCGTGCTTGATGACGAAGAACGACCCGCGGATCGTCCCCGCCAGCTTCGAGCGCTGACGGGCGAACTTGAACCCGGCCGCCGCCAGCTCGGCGGGCACCTCCATGCCGTCGGAGAGCTTGAAGCCGACGGCCCGCTTGCCGCCTGGCTCCAGCGCGTAGAGCACGTTGAGCGCGAGGCCGTCCTGGTAGAACACGTAGGTCCAGCGCACGCCCTCGACCACGAACTCGCTCACCTCGAGCGGCGCCGCGCTCAGGGTCAGGCCGCGCTCGTCGGCGAGGATCCGGTTGACGTACGCCAGCTGGGGCTCGGCCTCGGCCGCCGGGACGACGACGAAGTCGTGGTCGTACTTGTTCTTGAAGTACCGCGCCTCGTTGGCGCGCAGTCCCGCCAGCTGCGCCGCGACCGGAGAGGACTCAAGGCCCTCGGTCGACACGGTGACGAAGTCGACGCCTGGCATGTCCGCTCCTTCTCTCGTTCCCGCCCGTGGCCGGCCGGGCTTCGCCCGTGATCCCCCGATGGCAGCAGGACTCTACGGGTCCCCGCCGGACGCCGACCCGAGCCGCCCGTTGCAGCCGCCTCTCAACCTTTCGCCCTCTCCCGCCGTTGGAGTGGCATGCAGGCACAGCCGAAGCCGGCCGGCGAGGATGCCGTCGAGCATCTCGCCGTGCTCCCGGTCCCCGGCGGTGCCGAGGCGGAGTTCGCCGACTTCGTGCGTGCGTCGTCCGCCGAGCTGGGCCGTGTCGCGTGGTTCCTCTGCGGCGACCGCACACGCGCCGAGGACCTGCTCCAGCACGCCTACCTGCGCACGTGGTCGCACTGGGGCCGGGTGCGCACCGGAGACCCGGTCGCCTACACGCGCCGCGTGCTCGCGAACGCCCGCATCGACGCGTGGCGGCTCGCGCGGCGGGAGGTGCTGTCCCCCGCCGTGCCGGAGGGTGCTGTCCCGTCCGGCGCGGCGGCGACCGACGAGCGGGACGCCCTGGTGCGCGCGCTGCGGCTGCTGCCGCCGCGGCAGCGCCGGATCGTCGTGCTGCGTCACCTCGCCGGGCTGACCGAGGTCGAGGTGGCCGACGAGCTGCGCGTCAGCGTCGGCACGGTCAAGGCGGCCGCCTCACGCGGGCTCGCGCGCCTGCGCACCGAGCTGTCGGACGACGAAGGAGGGGCCCGATGACGGCCGACGACGAGCAGTACGCGCGACGCCTGCGTGAGCGGTACACGGCGCCGGTCCTCGCGATCGATCCCGCGGTGATCGTCCGGCGCGGCCGCCGCCGTCGGGCGGCCCGGGGGGCGGCCGGCGTGGGGCTGGTGGGTGTGGCCGTGGTCGTCGGGCTGCTGCTCGGGGGGATGCCCCGGCCGTTCGGGCCCGGACCGGCCGACGTGCCACCACCCGAACCTGCCGACGCGCGGGCCGCGCTCGTCGTCAGCCCCGCCACGGTTCACAGTGGTGACCCCGTGACGGTGACGATCCTCAACCGCGGCCAGAGCGACCTGGTGGGTGGCGTCGGCGTCGAGGCGCAGCGATGGAACGGGCGCGCCTGGGCGGCCGCGGGCTGGGCCGGCCTCTGCTTCGGCGACGCCGTGGCGGCCTGCCAGAGCCGCATCGACCCGAGCACCGCCGACGAGGCGGTGCCCGCCATCGGCATCCCGGCGCCGTCACGGGGATCGAGCGCCGCGCTCGGGCTGTCGACCGCGGGCCTGACGCCCGGCTGGTACCGCCTGACCATGACGGTCTCCGACGTCTCCAGCACACCCGGGCGCCCCCGGAGCGCCGCCGGCCAGTTCGAGGTCGTCGCGCCTCCCGTGCCGTCGGCGACGCCGACCTCAGCCGTCGCCACACCGCCGCCGACCGTCACCCCGCCCGACGCGGCCAGCGCCATCGACGAGGCCGTCTTCGGCCAGGCGGGTCAGGCCGTCGTCACCACCCGCGGTGCCACGCTGCTCACCACCGACGCCGGCGGTCACTGGCGCGCGCTGACGGTGCCGGGGCGGCGCGTCGGTGGGCACTGGCTGGACGTGCACGGCGCCACCATCGCGGCCGCGACGCTCGACGCCACCGGCAGCCTGACCTACGAGCGGTCGGGCGACGGCGGGCAGACGTGGGTCAGCCAACGCCTCCCGCTGGCGATGCCGGACGGCGGGCAGGTCGACGTCGCGCTCGACGCCGACGGGCTCATGGTCGCCATCGCCGCGCAGACCCCGCACTCGTCGGGCGTCGAGGGCACCGGTGTGCTGTTCGTCGGGCCCGCCGGGCACGACGTCGCCGCCCGGCCGGCGCCGGCCGCCGGAACCGCCGCCTGGGTGGGCACTCACCTGCTCCTCGTCGGCGGCGTGGTCAGCTCGCAGCTGTTCGTCAGCGACGACCTCGGGGCGACGTGGACGCAGAGCGCGGTGGAGGGCGTCACGGTGGCCACCGGCGGGACGATCCCCGCCGACGCCCCGAGCATCGGCCTTCCGGTGCCGATGGCCGCCGACCGGGCGGTCATCCCCGTCACGCTGGCGAGCGGGGCCGCGCAGACCATCGACCTGCTGACGACGACCGACGGGCGCACCTTCACGTCCCTCGGCAAGGTGCCGACGGGCGGCACCTTCGGCCAGGGCGTCACGGCCCGCGGGACGAGCGCCGGACCGGGCACGGCGATCCTCGTGGGTCCATCGACGACGCTCGTCACGGTGACCGGGACGGACGTGGCGACCATGACGCCGGCCGGGCTGCCCGGACCCGTCGGCGCGCTGACGTTCCTCGACCCGACGCACGGTCTCGCCTCGGTGACCGTCACCGCCTGCCCCACGGGAAAGGCAAGCTGCACCGAGACCACCGGCCTGTACGCCTCGTCCGACGGCGGTCGTACGTGGACCGCGACTCGGCCGTCCGCCGGCTGAGCGGCCGACGCCGCGGGAAGCTGCCGACTGCCTCGCGCGCCCGTCGCACCCCCGGCCGCGGCTGCGGGGCCCGCCGACCGGGCTCGCGCGCCGCCACACCGTGAAGGGGGCCGTGACCCGGCGGCCTGCTAGCGATCTGCTGGCGCTACGGTCCGGTCCTCGTCACGACGAGGCGGCCGCGCCCCGCGGCGCCGCCGTCGACTCCCGCACGCGCAGCGACGGGCTGATGACCACCCGGTGGGTCGGCCGCCCCGGGTCGGCGAACCGGGCGACGACAAGGTCCACCGCGGCACGGCCGATCGACCGGCGGGGCGGGCGCACCGCGGTCAGCGGCGGGCTGAACAGCCCCGCGACCTCGTCGTCGTACGCCACGACCGACAGGTCGCCGGGCACGGTCAGGTGCCGCTCCTCGCACCGCTGCACCACCGCCATCGCCTCCGCGTCGGCGTGCACCAGCAGCGCGGTG
Organism: Cellulomonas sp. 73-92; assembly: GCF_001898175.1. Taxonomy (GTDB): domain Bacteria; phylum Actinomycetota; class Actinomycetes; order Actinomycetales; family Cellulomonadaceae; genus Cellulomonas. The sequence continues at coordinate 37,114 of NZ_MKTH01000014.1, read as the reverse complement.
GTGCCCGTCGACAGGCAGCGGTCGAGCGTCTCGTCGAGCGCCGCGTCCCACTCGGCCGAGCGCAGCCCCGGCAGCAGCACGTCCACCGTGTCCTTCGTCGCGAACCCCGCCCCGGTGACGGCGTCGTGCCAGCCGCGCAGGATGTGCTGCGACGTCGGGCTGCCCTTGCTCAGCACCGCGCCCACCCTGCGGTGCCCGAGCGAGTGCAGGTGGCGCACGCCCATCGCCGCGCCCAGCGCGTGGTCCGTCGTCACCGACTCCAGCACCGCGTGGTGCGGCCCCACGGTGGCGGTGCGCTCGACGAGGACCGTCGGCACGCCGGTCGCGGCGAGCCACTCGAGCGTGGCGTCGACGGTCGGCGCATCGAGGCGCGGGGCGATGAGCAGGCCGTCCGCCCCGAGGCCGTCGACGAGCCGCTCCAGCTGCGGGCGGTCGTCCTCGCTCTCGTACGACGAGCCTCGCAGCACCACCTTGTGGCCGTACTCCCGCGCCGCTTCCTCCGCCCCGCGCACGACGCCGGGCCAGTAGTAGTCGAGAGACGGCACGAGCATGCCGAGCGTGCGCGGGCCGGCGCCGACGGCGTGCGTCGTGGCGTACGCGCTCTCCTCGCCACCGGTCTCGTCGGGGAGGATCAGGGTCACCCCGCCGTGGACCCGCCGCACCAGACCCTCGGCGGCCATCTGCGCGATGTCGCGCCGGATCGTCACCGCCGCGACACCCAGCCGCTCGGTCAGGTCGGACACCCGCACGGTGCCCTGCCGCTGCAGCTCGTCCAGGAGCTGCGCGCGCCGCTCCACCTGCAGCGGCCCGCGCCCGTCGGACGCACTCATCGCCGCTCCTCCACCGTCAGGCGGACCGTTCCCGCCGGGCCCAGCTGGCTCACGTCCAACGCCAGGAGGGTCAGGCGGCCGCCCCACACGTCCGCGAGCATAGGGTCGTCGAGCAGCCGTTCCGTGGCAACGCACGGCACGGCGGGTTCCCAGGTCAGCAGGGCCGTACCGGCCCCGCCGAGCGCGTCCACCTCGGCCGCGCCGGCCGATGTCCGCACGCTGCCGGCCAGCAGCAGGTGCACGCTCGTCTCGGCACCGGCGTCGGCCGCGCCCGTCAGCCGCCACTCGTCGGTCACCGTGACGGCCCCCGTGGTGCGGTCGAGGCGGCTCGTGCGCCACCACCGCGCGACGTCGTCGCGCGGGTACGCGGCGGCGAGGTCGGCCCGGAGCGAGGCTCCCGCGTCGTCGGTCTCGACGGCCACGTCGCGGGCGCCGTAGGCCGCCCCGGCCGCCTGGGCGGTGCCGCGGACCTCCGGCACGTTGTGCCATGTGCTCTGCATCGTCCAGATCGAGTACCGGTCCGGCCCGAACGTCTGCGCGGTGTAGGTCGGGCGGCCGGCGTCGACGACGACGGGCACGCCGTGGAGCGCGACGACGACCTCGCCGACGTCGTTGTGGTTGTGGTGCTCGCCGTTGTGACCCGCCTTGGCGGCCAGGGTCAGGCCGCGCGCCGAGCCCGCCTGCGACCGTGCGAGCAGCACCTGCGTCGAGCCGAGCCAGACGTCGCGCGGCAGGGGCGAGGGCCCCGGCACCGCCGCCCGCCAGTCGGCGTCGACGAGCGCGCGCAGGAGCCGGCCGAACCCCGCCGCTTCGTCGGCCACCGGGCCACCGGGCGCACGGTGGGCCGCGGCGTGGGCCACGGCCTCGTCGTCGCCCACCGCGCGCGCCGCACGGTGCAGCGCGTGCCACGGCTGGGCGTCGGAGGGGCGCGCCGGGCCGTCGGCGACGTTGAGGTACCAGCCGTCCGACAGGTGCATCCGGTGCGGGAACGCGACCGTGGCGCGCAGCGCCGGCAACCCGCTCGCGTCGAGCGCCCCGCCCGTGGCGTGCCGCAGCACGTCCAGCGCCTCGAGGGCCCGGCAGGCGCCGTTCCACCAGTACGCGTAGCCCTCGTCGATCGCCCCGTCCTCCGGCAGCACGGCGACATAGCGGTCGAGCCCCTGGACGACGAGGTCGACCAGCTCCGCCCGCCGGTCGGCATCCGGCTCGAGGACCAGCGCCGCCACCAGCACGTTGCCGTGGATCCACGGGTTCCAGTTGTGCACGTCGCCGCCCAGGCCGAGCCAGTGCCAGTCGCGGCGCCGCAGGAACGGGGTCAGCACGCGGGCGTCCGCCTCGTGCCGGATGCGGTCGCGCAGGCCCGGGTAGCGCACGTCGAGCGGCGCCGCGAGCAGGTGGTCGAGCCAGGCGAGCTGTCCGACGACCTCGCCGGCGCCGAGGTCGAGGTACGGGTCGGTCACGGTCGGGACGACCGAGCGATGGGCATCGAACGTGTCGTCGTGCGCGGGCCAGCACCAGGTGCTCTGCTCGCACAGGAGCGTGACGCCGTCCGCCACCTCGTCGAGCCAGGCGTCCTCGAGGGTGGCCGCAGCCATGACGGCGGCGCGGCTCAGCCGGCGCTGCCGCGCGAAGACGGCCTGCTCGTACGTGTCGCGGTCGCCGTCCCGCCAGCGCCGGGAGTAGTCGTGCTGGAGCGGGACCGGCCACGGTGCGCCGAGGTCGTGCCGCGCGCGCTCCGACAGGTCGGTGAGGGTGGTGGGGTCGAGGTGCTCCCACACGGCACGGTCGGTGGCGGAAGGCACCGGCAGCGTCGGCTCCGGCAGCAGCGCGCGCACGGCTGGGCCGTCGGTCTGCCACGCCGCCGCCAGGGGTCCGGCGAATCGCTGCGAGGTCGGCAAGGTCTCTCCGTCGAGATGGGCGCCTAGGTGATCGTTCGTGATCATATCAGAACGGTTACAGACTTGACACGATCGCTTCTGGCTCGTTTACTTCGAACCGGTTCGTATCTGGCGCGGTCTGCGGCGCATCGTTGCGTGCGGCGTCAGGTGACTTTCAACGAAGAAGGACACGTTGACCGAGCAGCACCATGGGGCGACCCTCCGCAAGGAAACCACGGCCGGCGGAGCGACATCTGCCACCGACTGGTCGCGGGACGAGTGGACCGGGTTCGCCGACCGCCTCCTCGCGGCCGTCCGTCCGTACGCCTCCCCAGGCCACGGCCGGATCACGCTGCCGGGTGCCGAGGGCGGCTACGGCCACGCCGTGGACGGGCTCGAGGGCTTCTGCCGCACGTTCCTGCTCGCGGGGTTCCGCATCGCGGGCGAGCGCGGTCAAGGGATGGACGACCTGGCCGAGTTCTACGCCCGCGGCATCGCCGCCGGCGTCGATCCCGACTCCCCCGAGGAGGAGCGCTGGGTCCGCACCACCGAGCACGGCCAGGCCAAGGTCGAGGCGGCCTCGACGGCGCTCATCCTCGACATGACGCGGCCGTGGATCTGGGACCGCCTGTCGGACCGCACGCAGCAGCAGGTGGTCGAGTACCTCTCCCCTGTCGTCGGCGACCACGGCTACCCCAAGACGAACTGGCTGTGGTTCCGGGTCGTCGTCGAGACGTTCCTGCGCTCGGTCGGCGGACCCTGGTCGGCCGACGACGTCGCGGCCGACCTTGCGCTGCACGACGACCTCTACCGCGCCGATGGCTGGTACTCCGACGGGTACGAGCGCAGCTACGACCACTACATCGGCTGGGCGATGCACCTCTACCCGGTGCTGTGGTCGCGGATGGCCGGCGCCGCCGAGCTGGCCGCGGGCCGCACGACGACCGACGTCGACCGCCTCGACCGCTACCTGCAGGACGCGGTGCGGCTCGTCGGTGCGGACGGCGGCCCGCTGTTCCAGGGGCGCAGCCTCATCTACCGGTTCGCCGCCGCCGCCCCGTTCTGGGTCGGCGCGGTCGCGGGCGTGCCGTCGACGTCCCTCGGCCGGCTGCGGCACGCCGCCGATAGGGTCGTGCGGCACTTCGCCGACCACGGCGCGCCCGACGAGCGCGGGCTGCTCACCATGGGCTGGCACCACGAGTGGCGGCAGCTGGCGCAGTCGTACTCGGGTCCCAGCTCCCCGTACTGGGCGGCCAAGGGCATGCTCGGCATCGCGCTGCCGGCCGACCACCCGGTGTGGGCCGCGCCCTCCGAGCGGCTGCCCTCCGAGACGCAGGACTCGCTCTTCGTCGTGCGCCCGGCGGGCTGGGCGGTGTCCGGGACCGCCGCCGACGGGATCGTCCGGATCGCCAACCACGGCAGCGACCACGCCCGCGCGGGCTCGCTGGTCGGGGACTCGCCGGCGTACGCCCGCATCGGGTACTCGACCGCCACGGCGCCGCTGCTCGACGAGGAGGCTTGGGTCTCCCCCCTGGAGCAGGCGGTCGTGCTCCTCGACACCGCCGGTCGGCCGACGCACCGCGCCGCGATGACCCTGCTGGACGCCCGCGTCGAGGACGGCGTCGCCATCGCGGGCTCGCGCGCCGTCACCCACTGGGTGGACCCGACGCCGACCACCACGCACCACGGGTCCGGCCGCGACGGCGCCGTGACCGTGGCGGGCACGCTCACCGTCCTCTCACTGCTCCACGGGCCGTGGGAGCTGCGCCTGGCGCGCGTCGAGGAGCTGGCGCCGGGCATCGACGCCGCGGGTCTGACGCTGCGCGTCGGCGGCTGGCCCCTCGTCGGGCCGGACGTCGGCTCCACCGTGGCCGCCGGCGCCGCCGTCGTCACGACCGAACGGCTCACGTCCTCGCTGCTCCCTGTCGCCGGCGAGGCCGAGCCCGCCGTCGTCACCAGGGCGGGCGCCAGCCCGCTCGGCGACCCGTCACACGTGCCCACGCTCACCTTCCCCGTCCGGGTCGGTGCGTGGGTCGCGGCCCTCGTCGGCCTGTCCGGCGCAGGGTCGACGCAGGAACAGAGAGCACGTGCCGAGCTGCAGGAGCGGGACGGCGCTCTCGACGCGGTGGTCACGTGGCCGGACGGCGTCCGGACCGCGAGCCACCTGGCCGTTGAGTCACCCGGGCACGCCGCCTAGGCGACCCGGTTCCGTGGTAGCAGGCCCAACGACGGGCCCTGAGTCAAAGGAGCAAGGATGAAGCGCTCGATCCCCGCGGTGGCCGCCCTGGCCGCTGTGGCCTCGCTCGCGCTCGCCGCATGCAGCGGCGGCACCAGCGGCGGCACCCCGACGTCCCAGGCGTCGGGCGGCACCGACACCGGCGTGGCCACTGCGCCCGCCGCGCCCGTCGAGCTGACGGTGTCCGGCTGGAGCCTGGCGACCACGCCGGAGTTCAAGGTGCTGGCCGACGCCTTCCACGCCAAGCACTCCAACGTCACCGTGACGCTCAAGGAGTACGACGCCTCGAAGTACAACGACCTCATCACGGCCGACCTCGCGGCGAACGCGGCGCCGGACATCATCACGCAGAAGAACGTCTCCTACGTGACCGTCTTCGCGCCCAAGCTCGTCGACGTCAGCGACCTCGTCGCCGGCCTGCCGCAGGGCATCAACGGCGTGAAGTCGTACGAGGTGGACGGCAAGCAGTACGCCCTTCCGTACCGCAACGACTCGTGGGTCCTCTTCTACAACAAGGACCTCTTCGACAAGGCGGGCGTCGCCATCCCCGACGGCTCGTGGACGTGGGACGACTACGCCGCGGCCGCCAAGCAGCTGACGACCAAGCTCAAGGGCGCCGGCAGCCAGGCGCTCGGCACCTACCAGCACAGCTGGCAGTCGGTGATCCAGGGCTTCGCGAACTCGCAGACCCCGGGTGCCAACATCCTGTCCGGCAAGTACGACTACATGAAGCCGTACTACCAGCGTGCCCTCGACCTCCAGTCGGCGGGCGCCCAGGTGGACGCCGGCACGATCACGACGAGCAAGCTCACCTACCAGGCGGAGTTCGGCAAGCAGCAGGCGGCGATGATGCCGATGGGCTCGTGGTTCGTCGCGACGCTCATCGCGCAGCAGAAGTCCGGCGACGCCGACAAGTTCGCCTGGGGCTTCGCGCCGATCCCGCAGCTGGACAAGTCCACCACCGGCACCAGCGCCACCCCGCTGACCTTCGGTGACCCGACCGGCTTCGGCATCAACAAGGCCATCGACGCCAAGAAGATGCAGGCCGCGAAGGACTTCCTGGCCTTCGCCGCCAGCGAGGACGCCGCCAAGGCCCTCGCGCAGATCGGCATCACGCCGGCCCTGACGTCCGACACCGTGGCGACCACCTACTTCGCCACCGCCGGCGCCCCGACCGACGCGCTGTCCAAGTTCGCGTGGACCACGCACAAGACCGCGCCGGAGAACCCGACGGACAAGAACACGGCCGCCGTGCAGAAGATCCTGGGCGACGCCCACACCGCGATCATGTCCGGCTCCTCCTCGATCGACGCCGCCCTGGCCCAGGCCACGAAGCGCGTGCACGACGAGGTCGGCCTCGGCTGATCCCGGCCGGTCCTGCGGGACCGACCACCGCGAGTGACGGTCGTCCCGGCCGGCGGCGACGCCGGCCGGGACGACCCCGGCACCACGACCACCCGACGAAGGAGCACCGCCCATGGCGACCATCACGGTTGATGACGCCGCACCCGGCACGCGCCGCACGCCACGGCGCCCGAACCCGGGCCGCAAGATCCGCCGGCGGAACACCGCGATCGGGTGGACGTTCATCCTGCCGAACTTCGTCGGGTTCGCCCTCCTGACGCTGATCCCGGTGCTCGTGCTCTTCTACATGGCGTTCACCAACTGGGACGTGTTCGGGTCGGCCACCTGGACCGGCCTGGCGAACTTCAAGCGGCTGCTGCACGACGCGACCTTCGCCACGGCGGTCCGGAACACCTTCTACTACGCGGTGTTCCACATCCCGCTGACGATCGTCGTCTCGCTCGCCCTGGCGCTGCTGCTCAACCAGAAGCTGCGCGGCGTCGCGTTCTTCCGCACCGCCGCGTTCTTCCCGTACATCACGTCGATCGTCGCGATCGCCATCGTCTGGAACCTGCTCTTCAGCCCCAAGTACGGGCCGATCAACCAGGTGCTGCACGTCCTCGGCGTGGCCAACCCGCCCGGGTGGACCACCTCGGCCCAGTGGTCGATGCCCGCCGTCATCATCGTCGGCACGTGGCGCGAGATGGGCTACTACATGATCCTGTTCCTCGCCGGCCTGCAGACCGTGCCGCGCGAGCTCTACGAGGCGGCGCGGGTCGACGGGGCCAACGCCTGGCAGCGGTTCCGCAACGTCACCATGCCGTGCCTGCGCCCGACGATGTTCTTCGTCACCGTCATGCTGACGATCGCCTCGTTCAAGATCCTCGACCTGATCCTCGTCATGACCGAGGGCGGTCCGGGCACGAGCACCCTGGTGATCTCGCAGTTCATCTACCAGAAGGGCTTCCAGGAGTTCCAGTTCGGCTACGCCTCGGCGGCGTCGGTGGTCCTGTTCCTCATCTGCATCGTCATCACGATCGTCCAGTTCGTCGTCAACAAGCGGAGGGCTGCCTGATGACGACGCTCATCGAGACCCCGGCCACCCAGACCGCTTCGGCGGCTCGCGAGAAGCCCATGACGCCCGGGCGCCGCGCCGCCCGCGCCCTCGGGTACGCGCTGCTGATCGTCGCCGCCGCGGGCGTGCTCCTGCCGTTCTTCTGGATGGTCATGAGCTCGCTCAAGGGCCCCAACGACGTGTTCACCATCCACATCTCGTGGATCCCGCCGAGCTGGCACTGGGGCAACTACGTCAAGATCTGGACCGGCTCGGACATCGGCACCTGGTGGAAGAACACCATCGTGCTGTCGGTCGCCGTGACCTTCCTGCAGGTGCTCACCGGCTCGTTCGCGGCCTACGGGTTCGCGCGGATGCGGTTCCCCGGGCGCGACGTCCTGTTCCTCACGTACATCGGCACCATCGCCGTGCCGTGGCAGTCGTACATGATCCCGCAGTTCATCATGATGGGGAAGGCTCACCTCACCAACACCCTGTGGTCGATCATCCTGCTGCAGGCGTTCGGCGCGTTCGGCGTGTTCCTCATGAAGCAGTACTTCGAGTCGATCCCCGAGGAGCTGTCCGAGGCGGCGCGGATCGACGGCCTGTCCGAGTACGGCATCTGGGCCCGGATCATGCTGCCGCTGTCCACGCCGGCCATCGCCAGCCTCACGCTGCTGACGTTCGTCAACACGTGGAACGACTACATGGGGCCGCTGATCTACCTGCGCGACTCCAAGCTCTGGACGCTGCAGCTCGGCCTGCAGACCTTCATCACCACGCTGTTCGACGCGAACTACGCCCTGCTGTTCACGGGGCTGACCCTGTCGGTGGTGCCCGTCGCCGTGATCTTCCTGCTCGGCCAGCGGTACTTCGTCGAGGGCATCGCCACGAGCGGGCTCAAGGGCTGACGGCGATGCGCCGGACCTCGCACGAGACCTACGAGACGGTGTTCTCGGTCGCCTACCTGGGCCTGGTGACCAACGCGCTGCTCGCGGTGGGCCTCGCCCCGCTGCTGGCGGTGCTGCTGACCACCGACCCGGCGTCCTCGTGGCCGCTGCTCGCCGTGCTGCTGCCGCTGGCCACCCCGACCCTGGCCGCCGCGTTCGCGGTGTTCGCCGCCTACTCCGCGGACCCGACGATCGGCGTCATCCGCACGTTCGCGAGGACGTGGCGCACGTCGTTCCGGCGGGCGGCGACCATCGGGGCGCTGGCCGCCGCCACGCTCGTCGTGCTGGGCGTCGATGCGCATGCCGCCGCCACCCGCCCCGTGGCGGCCTGGGCCGTCCCCGTGCTCGGCGTGGTGGCGCTCCTCGTCGTCGCGACCACCCTCCTCGCGCTCGTGGCGACCGCCGAGGTGCCCGGGGCGCGGCTGCGCGCCGTCCTCAAGGCGGCGCTCTACCTGGGCGCGCGCCGCTGGTACCTCACGGTGGTGTCGCTCGCCGTCCTCGCGCTCCTCGTCGGGCTGCTGGCGGCCAAGCCGGCGCTCGCGATCGGGCTGGCCACCGCCCCGCTGCTCTACGTCGTCTGGGCGAACAGCCGCTTCAGCCTGCGGCCCGCCCTCCCGGCCCACGAGGCCCCCTCGCCCACGTGACGCGGGCCGCCGCCCGCCCGACGACCTTCGACCCGGCACCGGCCAGCCGCCGCGCGCCCACGACAGCAAGGAATCCCGACCATGACGCCGATCCAGGCGGACCAGACCCCCGCCGCCACGAGCACCGACGCGGCGCTCGCCACCGCGCTGACCACCGTGCGAGCCAACATCGCCGCGTTCGCCGCCGGGTACCCGGACGACACGACGCGCGGCGGCGTCTACCCGCCCCGACCGGCGACCGACCGGCTCCCCGCCGGGGCCAACCGCGGGTGGACGACGAGCTTCTGGCCGGGCCAGCTCTGGCTCGCCTGGGAGCTGACGGGCGACGAGGAGTTCCGTGTCGCGGCGTCGGGCACCGTGGCGAGCTTCGTGGACCGGGTCGAGCGGGGCATCGACCTCGACACGCACGACCTCGGCTTCCTCTACACGCTCGCGTGCGTGGCACCGTGGCGGCTGCTCGCCGACCGGGGCGCGCGCGACGCCGCCCTGGCCGCCGCCGACCACCTCATGACCCGGTTCCTCGAGCCTGCCGGGATCATCCAGGCCTGGGGCAGCCTCGAGGACCCCGGTCAGCGTGGCCGGACGATCATCGACTCGCTGATGAACATGCCGCTGCTCTACTGGGCGACCGAGCAGACCGGCGACGAGCGGTACGCCGACGCGGCGCGCCGGCACACCGCGCAGCTGCGGGACCAGATGATCCGGCCCGACGGGACCACGTTCCACACGTTCTGGTGGGACGTCGTCACGGGCCGGCCGCTGCGTGGCTCCACGCAGCAGGGCTTCACGGACGACTCGTGCTGGGCGCGCGGCCAGGCGTGGGGCATCTACGGCTTCGCGCTGAACTACCGGTACACGCACGACGAGTCGTTCCTCGACGCGGCGCGCACGTGCGCGGACTACTTCCTGGCGCACCTGCCCGCCGACGGCGTCGCGTACTGGGACCTGGACTTCACGGACGGCGACGACCAGCCGCGCGACAGCTCCGCGGCCGCCATCGCGGTCTGCGGGCTCGCCGAGGTCGTCGGCTGGCTGCCCGACGGCCCGGACCGGGACCGCTACCGCGAGCGGGCCGACGCGATCCTGGCGTCGCTGGCGGAGGCGTACACGCCGGTCGCGGGGTCGAACGCCCTCCTGCTGCACGGCGTCTACGACTGGCCGAGCTCGATCGGCGTCGACGAGGGCACGCTCTGGGGGGACTACTTCTACCTCGAGGCCCTCGCCCGCAAGGTGCTGCCCGGCTGGACGCTGTACTGGTGAGCGGCTCCTCATGCGCCTGGTGACCTTCGAGCACGGCGGGTCCGTCCGCCCCGGCGCCCTGCTGCCCGGCGACCGCGTGCTCGACCTGCCGGCGGCGGACGCGTCCGTCCCGGCGAGCATGGTGCGGCTCCTCGCCTCGGGCGGGCTCGACCGTGTCCGCGACCTCGTCGCCCACGCCGGAGCCGGCGCCGGGCTGCCGCTGGCGGACGTGCGGCTCCTGGCGCCGGTGCCCGACCCCGGCAAGATCGTGTGCATCGGCTACAACTACCGGGGCCACCAGGTGGTCGAGGACCCGCAGTACCCGGACGTCTTCGCCAAGACGGCCAACACGATCACCGGCCCCGGCGCGCCCATCTGGCGGCCGCTGGCCTCCGACGAGGTCGACTACGAGGCCGAGCTCGCCGTGATCATCGGCTCGCCCGCCCACGAGGTGCCGCAGGACGAGGCGCTCGCCCACGTCGCCGGCTACGCGATCTTCAACGACGTCTCCGCGCGCGACTGGCAGCGCCACGGCAGCCAGTGGGTGCCGGGCAAGTCGTTCGACACGTTCGGGCCGCTCGGTCCGGCGCTGGTGACGGCGGACGAGGTGCCCGACCCGCAGGACCTGACGGTCGAGCTGGCGCTCAACGGCGAGGTGACGCTGCGCAGCACCACCGCCGTCATGGTGTTCGGCGTCGCGTGGCTCGTCTCCTACCTCAGCCAGGTGATGACGCTCCTGCCGGGCGACGTCATCGCCACCGGCACGCCGCAGAAGCTGCCGGAGGTGCTCGCCCGCGGCGAGCGCTTCCTGCAGCCCGGCGACGTGGTCTCGATCACCATCGGGCACCTGGGAACCCTGACGAACCCGGTGGCCGACAGCCCGTCCCGCCTCGCACACCACCAAGGAGCAGCACGATGAGCGTCACCCGCCTCTGGAGCACCCACCCCGACGACGTCGGCCGGCTCGACGGCGGCACCCTCCGCGAGCGGTTCGTCCTCTCGGGCCTGTTCACCACCGGCGAGGTGTCGTGGGGCTACGCCCATGACGACCGGATGCTCGTCGGCGGCCTGGTCGTCGACGGCCACGAGGTCGCGCTGACCGCGCCCGACGAGATCAAGGCCGCCTACCTGCTCGAGCGCCGCGAGCTCGGCGTCGTCGGGATCGCCGGGACCGTCGAGGTGGTGGCCGACGGCGCCACATACGCGGTCGGCCCGCAGGACGTCCTGTACCTGCCGATGGGCACGCGGGAGGTCGTCGTGCGCGGCACGGGTGCCGTGTACCTGGTCACGGCCCCGGCGCACCGGGCGTGCAGCCCCGCGCTCGCCGGGCGCGACGAGGTGTTCGCCGCGGAGCTCGGCTCGCTCGAGCAGTCGAACCACCGCACCATCCGCCGCTACATCCACGCGGACGGCATCGAGTCCAACCAGCTGGTGCTCGGGATCACGACCCTCGAACCCGGCAGCGTGTGGAACACCATGCCGCCGCACGTGCACAACCGCCGCACCGAGGTCTACCTCTACACCGGGCTCGGCGACGACGTGCTGGTGCACCTCATGGGTGAGCCGAGCGCCACCCGCCAGCTGATCCTGCACGACCGTGACGTCGTCGTCTCCCCGCCCTGGTCCATCCACTGCGCCTCGGCGACCGGCGCCTACTCGTTCGTGTGGGCGATGGCCGGCGAGAACGTCGACTACGCCGACGTCGTCACCTACGACCCCAAGGAGCTCGCGTGATCCTCGACCAGTTCTCCCTCGACGGGAAGGTCGCCCTCGTCACGGGCGCCGGCCGCGGCCTCGGGCAGGGCTACGCGCTGGCCCTGGCGGAGGCGGGTGCCGACGTCGTGCTGCTCGACCGCACCGGCTGCCCGGAGACCGCGGACCGGATCCAGGGCCTGGGCCGCCGGGTGCACCAGGTCGTGTGCGACCTGTCGACCGCGACGCCGGAGCAGCTGACCGGCGTGGTCGCCGAGGTGGTCGACACCTTCGGCGGCCTCGACGTCCTCGTGAACAACGCGGGGATCATCCGCCGCCAGCCCGCGCTCGAGTTCTCGCAGGAGAACTGGGACGACGTCATCCAGATCAACCTGACGGCCGTGGTCTTCCTGTCGCAGGCCGCGGCCCGTGTCATGGCGCGCGCCGGCCACGGGAAGATCGTCAACATCGCCTCGATGCTCTCGTTCCAGGGTGGCATCAACGTCCTGTCCTACGCGGCGGCCAAGAGCGCCATCGCCGGCGTGACGCGCTCCCTGGCCACCGAGTGGGCCCCCCTGGGGATCAACGTCAACGCGATCGCCCCGGGCTACTTCGCCACCGACAACACCGCCCCGCTGCGGGCCGACGCGGACCGCGACGCCGCCATCCTCGGCCGCATCCCAGCGGGTCGCTGGGGCACGGCCGCCGACCTGCAGGGCACCGTCGTGTACCTCTCGTCGGCAGCGTCCGACTACATGCACGGCTCGATCGTCGCCGTCGACGGCGGCTGGCTGTCGCGCTGACATGACGACCGACGGGCGCGGCGAGCCCCTCGCGGCGGACTTCGCGGCGTGGGACTACTGGGGCCTCGCCTCCGACGAGCAGGCCGCCGACCAGCGCCGCCGTCTCGCCGAGCTCCGTGGGCGCGGGTGCACGATCGGGGCCGACGCGGTGGTGTCACGCCTCGCCGCGGTCCACCCGACGTCGCTGACGCTGGGCGCCCGCAGCTCGATCGCGGCGCACGCGCACGTCACGGGAGACGTGGTGATCGGGGACGACTGCACGGTCAACGTCGGCGTCGCCGTGCGCGGGCCGGTGACGATGGGGCGTGCCGTGCGCATCGGCGCCTACACCAGCCTCATCGGGTTCGACCACGGCTTCGACGACCCCGACGTGGAGATCTTCCGGCAGCCCCTCTCCGCGGCCGGCGTGACCATCGGCGACGACGTGTGGATCGGCGCGCACGTCGTCGTCCTCGACGGGGTGCACATCGGGTCCCATGCGGTGGTCGGCGCCGGTTCGGTCGTGACGCGCGACGTGCCGGAGCGGGCGGTCGTCGTCGGCAACCCGGCGCGGGTCGTCCGCTGGCGGCAAGCCCCGCGCCCCCGCACCACCCGCGACGCCCTCGCCGCCCACGGCGACGCCGCCCGCGCGCAGGTCGCCGGCATCCTCGCCGCCGCCTGGGTGGACGGCGCCTACCGCGACGCGGCCGGCGCCGCCGTGACGATCCGCGCCCACACGGACGCGGTCGAGCTCGCCGACCTGCTGGCGGGCGGCCCGCCGCCACAGCTGGCACGCGACGAGCACGTCGCCCGGCTGCGGGCGCTGCAGCACCCCGGCAGCGGTCTGGTCCGCGAGCCGGCGGTCACCAGCGACCGGGTCACGCCGCTGCTCGACGACGGCGAGGGGTACCACGTCCTCGACGTCGGCTACGCCCTGGACCTGCTCGGCTCGTCGTTCCCCCACCCGGTCCGGACCGTCGCCGACCTGTCGCCCGCCGCGCTGACCGGCACCCTGGACGCGCTGCCGTGGAGCACCGATGCCTGGGGCGCCGGCGCTCTCGTCGACGCCCTCGGCACGGCGCTGACCTGGGCGACGCGTGCCGGGGACGCCGCCGCCCGAGGGCCGGCCGAGGCGATGGTCGGCTGGCTCGTCGCGCATCGCGACCCGGCCACCGGGCTGTGGGGCTCCGACGAGCACGGCCCGCGGCAGCCGGTCAACGGCACCTACCGGCTGGCGAGGGGCACGCTCGCGCAGTGGGGCCTGGGCATCGGGGGTGAGCGGGAGCTCGTCGACACCGTGCTGGCGCGCGCCGCCGAGGTGGCCGGCGACCCCGCCGCGACCGCCTGCGACGCCCTCGACGTCGTGTGGCTCCTGTGGTGGGCGCGGGCGACCGGCGGCGAGCGCCGGCACCGTGCGCCCGAGGTCGCCGAGGTCGCCGCCGCCGTGCTGGACGACGCGCTCTCACGCTGGGTGCCGGGCGAGGGCACGCCGTTCGCCCGGGGGCTGCCACCCTCGCTGCAGGGCACCGAGATGTGGCTGGCCACCACCTGGCACGCGGCCGACCTGCTGAACCGCGCCGAGGCGCTGGGCTACCGTCCACGCGGGGTGCACCGGACCGAACCGGCGCTCCGGCTGCCGTGGCGAACGACGACGGAGGACTGAGCGATGACGACGGTGGACCCCGTCCTGGCCGAGCTGGCGGCGTGCGTGCTGGTGCCGGTGGTGGTGCTGCAGGAGGCCGGTGATGCGGGCCTGCTGGCCGGTGCGCTGGTGGCCGGTGGCCTGCCGGTGGCGGAGGTGACGTTCCGCACGGCCGCGGCGCCCGAGGCGATCCGGGTGATCGCGGACCGGGGGGACGTGCTGGTCGGGGCGGGTACCGTGCTGACGGTGGCGCAGGTGGACCAGGCGGTGGCTGCCGGCGCCCGGTTCGTGGTCTCGCCGGGCCTCTCGCGGGCGGTCGTGGAGCGTTGCGCCGAGCACGGGGTCGTGGCGTTGCCGGGTGCGGTCACGGCCACCGAGGTGCAGGCCGCCTTGGAGCTCGGGCTGGACACGGTGAAGTTCTTCCCGGCGGGCACCTCAGGTGGGGCGGCGGCGATCCGGCCGCTGGCGGCAGCGTTCGCCGGGGTGCGGTTCGTCCCCACCGGTGGCGTCGGCCCGGCGAACCTGGCCGAGTACCTGGCCGTGCCGTCCGTCGTGGCGGTCGGCGGGTCGTGGATGGTCCCCACCGACCGGATCGCCGCCCACGACCGGTCCGGGCTGATCGACCTGGTGTCCGCCGCCGTGAGGACCGCCCGGGCCGCCCGGCCGGCCACCGCCTGACCCCGTCTCGTCCTGGAGCCGTCGATGTCCGTGCTGCCGATCCGCCCCGCGTCCGAGTGCCGTTTCGACGAAGTGTCCCTGGGCGAGGTGATGCTGCGCCTCGACCCCGGTGAGGGACGCATCCGCACCGCCCGGCAGTTCACGGCGTGGGAGGGCGGCGGGGAGTACAACGTCGCCCGGGGGCTGCGGCGGGCGTTCGGGTACCGCACGGGGGTGGTGACGGCGCTGGCGGACAACGAGGTCGGCCACCTGGTGGAGGATCTCGTCCTCACCGGCGGGGTCGACACGTCCATGATCACGTGGAAGGCGTACGACGGCGTCGGGCGGGCGGTGCGCAACGGCCTGAACTTCACCGAGCGGGGCTTCGGCGTGCGCGGCGCGCTGGGTGTGTCCGACCGGGGCCACACCGCCGCCTCCCAGCTGAGCCCCGACGACGTCGACCTCGACCACCTGTTCGGCACCCTGGGCGTGCGCTGGCTGCACACCGGCGGCATCTACGCCGCCCTGTCCGACACCGCCGCCGCCACCACGCTGGCCGCGGTGCAGGCCGCCCGGCGACACGGCGTCGTGGTGTCCTACGACCTGAACTACCGGCCCTCGCTGTGGCAGGCCGTCGGCGGGCAGGCCCGCGCCCAGGAGGTCAACCGCGCGATCGCCCCCTACGTCGACGTGATGATCGGCAACGAGGAGGACTTCACCGCCGCCCTCGGGTTCGCCGTCGAGGGCGTCGACGCCGGCCTGAGCGACCTGGACACCGCCGCGTTCGCCGCCATGATCGAGCAGGTCAGCGCCGCCTACCCGAACTTCGAGGTCATCGCCACGACGCTGCGCACCGTGCGCAGCGCGACCGTCAACGACTGGGGAGCCATCGCCTGGTCGAAGGACACCGGCCTGGTCCAGGCCACCCACCGGCCCGCCCTGGAGATCCTCGACCGCGTCGGCGGCGGCGACTCCTTCGCCTCCGGGCTGATCGCCGCCCTGCTCGAGGACCAGGACCTGGCCACCGCGGTGCAGTGGGGCGCCGCCCACGGCGCCCTGGCCATGACCACCCCCGGCGACACCTCCATGGCCACCAAGACCGAGATCCTCAAGCTCGCCGGCGGCGGCAACGCCCGCGTCGACCGCTGACGCCCGCGTGACCACCGTCACGGGACCGAAGTCTTAGGTCACCGCCGCCGGACCGCCTAACGTCGTCCCATCTCCCGTGGCATCGCGGCCACCGTGGGGTCAGCGCGTCGGCAAGGAGGCCGTTGCATGAAGGTCAAGGCGTACCACTCCGCCCACCCGGCGGACGTGCAGGTCTACCACGATGACGACGAGTGCCCGGCGGGGCGCGACATCCCGTGGTGGAACAAGCGGCCGGGCACGGACGACCGACCGCGTTGCCAGCACTGCGTCGAGATCGAGGCACACCGGCCGGCCTACTCCGGCTGAGAGAACGGCCGAGGGGCGGGACCGCGACCGGTCCCGCCCCTCGTCTGTCCGTCAGCGCGTCAGCGCAGCTTCTCCGGGACCTCGCCACCGATGCGGTGGACCACGACGGAGTTCGTCGTGCCCGTGATGCCGATCGGTGTGCCGGCCACGACCACGACCTGGTCTCCGACCTCGCCCAGGCCGTTCGCCCGCAGCGTCTGGTCCACCTGGTACACCATCACGTCGGTGCTCTCCACCTGCGGGACGAGGTAGGTCTGCACGCCCCACGACAACGCCAGCTGGTTGCGCACCGAGTCGAGCGGCGTGAACGCCAGCAGCGGGATGGACGAGCGCAGCCGCGACATGCGGCGCGCCGAGTCGCCCGACTGCGTGAACGTGACGAGGTACTTCACGCCGAGCGTGTCGCCGACCTCGGCGGCGGCCCGGGTGATCGCGCCACCGCGCGTGTGCGGGACGGAGCCCAGGGGCGCCATCCGCTCGCGGCCCAGCTCCTCGGTCACCTCGATGATCCGCGCCATCGTGCGCACGGCCTCGATCGGGTACTCGCCCACGCTCGTCTCGCCGGAGAGCATGACCGCGTCGGCGCCGTCGAGGACGGCGTTCGCGCAGTCGGAGGCCTCGGCCCGCGTCGGACGCGGGCTGGTGATCATCGACTCGAGCACCTGCGTGGCGACGATGACCGGCTTGGCGTTCTGGCGGGCCAGCTCCACGGCGCGCTTCTGCACCAGCGGCACCTGCTCGAGCGGCAGCTCGACGCCCAGGTCGCCGCGGGCGACCATGATGCCGTCGAACGTGTGGACGATCTCGGCCAGGTTGTCGACGGCCTGCGGCTTCTCGATCTTGGCGATGACCGGGACGATCCGGCCCTCCTCCTCCATGATCCGGCGCACGTCGTCGTAGTCGGCGGCGTTGCGGACGAAGGAGAGGGCGATGAAGTCGGCGCCGAGCTTGAGGCCCCAGCGCAGGTCCTCCTCGTCCTTCTCGGACAGCGCCGGCACCGACACCGCGACGCCCGGCAGGTTGAGGCCCTTGTTGTTCGAGACAGGGCCCGGCACCTCGACCCGGGTGACGACCCGTGGGCCGTTCACCTCGACGACGCGGACGAGCACCTTGCCGTCGTCGATGAGGATCGGGTCGCCCGGGCGCACGTCGCCCGGCAGGCCCTTGTGGGTCGTCGAGACGAGCTCCTTGGTGCCCTCGACGTCCTCGGTCGTGATGGTGAAGGTGTCGCCCACCTCGAGGAAGTGCTTGCCCTCGACGAACCGCCCGAGCCGGATCTTCGGACCCTGGAGGTCGACGAGCACGGCCACGTTGCGGCCGGAGGCCTTGGCGGCGGCCCGCACGCGGCGGTAGACCTCCGCGTGGGCCTCGGCCTCGCCGTGGCTGCGGTTGATCCGCGCCACGTCCATCCCGGCGTCGACGAGTGCCTGGATCTGCTCCGGGGACTCGACCGCGGGGCCGAGGGTGCAGACGATCTTTGCCTTACGCATGGTTCGGAGCCTATGCCTTTCGTTCCTTGCGGATCTGACCGAACGTCCTGTCTGGTCGTGGTCTGGAGGCGTTAGGCGCCCGCACGCACGACGACGAGCCCCGGGCGGCCGCCCGGCGTTCGTCCCGCGGTCACGCGCGCAGCGCCGTGGTGCTCGCCGTCACCGGCGCCGGCAGCTCGGTGCTGCCCATGAGGTACGCGTCGACCGCCGCCGCGGCGGCCCGGCCCTCCGCGATCGCCCACACGACCAGCGACTGGCCGCGTCCCGCGTCACCGGCGACGAACACGCCCGGCACGGTGGTCGCGAAGTCGTCGTCGCGCACGACGAGGCCACGCTCGCTGACGCCGACACCGAGGTGCGCGCCGATCGACCCGGTCTCCGGCCCGGTGAAGCCGAGGCAGATGAGCACGAGGTCCGCGGGGATGTCCCGCTCGGTGCCCGCCGTCGGCACGCGCCGGCCGTCGGGGAGGTACTCGGTGGTCGCCAGGCGCAGGTGGCGCACCCGGCCCTCGTCGTCCCCGACGAACGCAACCGTCGAGGCGAGGTAGTCGCGCTCGCCGCCCTCCTCGTACGAGCTCGACACCTCGAAGACGATGGGGTCGGTGGGCCACGGCTGGTGCGCGGGGCGCTCCTCCGGCGGCCGGCGGCCGATCGCCAGCGTCGTGACGGAGGCGGCACCCTGCCGCAGCGCCGTGCCGACGCAGTCCGAGCCGGTGTCCCCGCCGCCGATGACGACCACGTGCTTGCCCGCGGCCGTGATCTGGTCGGGCACCTCGTGGCCCTTGGCGACCTCGTTCGCCTGGTGCAGGTAGTCCATCGCGACGTGCACGCCGGCGAGGTCGCGGCCCGGCAGGCGCAGCTCGCGGGGCACGGTGGCACCCGTCGCGACGACGATCGCGTCGAACCGGGCCCGCAGGTCGGACCACGTGATGTCGGTGCCGATCGCGACGCCCGGCCGGAACCGCGTGCCCTCGGCCGTCATCTGCGCCAGGCGCCGGTCGATGTGGTGCTTCTCGAGCTTGAAGTCCGGCACGCCGTACCGCAGCAGGCCGCCGATCGCGTCGTCACGCTCGTAGACCGCCACGGTGTGGCCGGCCCGCGTCAGCTGCTGCGCCGCCGCCAGGCCGGCGGGACCGGAGCCGACGATCGCGACCGTGTGCCCCGAGAGGCGCTGCGGCACCTGCGGTGTGACGTAGCCCCGCTCGAAGGCCTCGTCGATGATCGAGACCTCGATGTTCTTGATGGTCACGGGCGGCTGGTTGATGCCCAGCACGCAGCTCGACTCGCACGGCGCCGGGCAGATGCGTCCGGTGAACTCGGGGAAGTTGTTCGTCGCGTGCAGCCGGTCGATCGCGTCCGCCCACTGGCCGCGGCGCACCAGGTCGTTCCACTCGGGGATGAGGTTGCCGAGCGGACAGCCGTTGTGGCAGAACGGCACGCCGCAGTCCATGCACCGCGCCGCCTGCGACAGCAGGAAGGGCTGCCCCTCCTGCATCTGCTCGTGGACGTCCTTCCAGTCCTGCAGGCGCACCGGCACCGGCCGGTTGGGAGGCAGCTCCCGGTGCCGGACCTTGAGGAAGCCCCGCGGGTCAGCCACGGGCCACCGCCAGGATGCCCTCCCAGACGCCCGGCGCCCCCGGGTCGACGCCGTCGGCCTCGGCCTTCGCCAGCGCCTCGCGCACCCGCGCGTACTCGGCGGGCAGCACCCGCGTCAGCCGCCCGCGCGTCGCGTCGAGGTCCTCGAGCAGCTGGGCCGCCACCGGCGAGCCGGTCTCCTCCAGGTGCGTGCGCAGCAGGCGCTCGACGATCGCCCAGTCCTCGTCGGACAGCGCGCCGAGCTCGAGCTCGCCGGACGCGACCGCCTGGATGTTCACCAGGTCGCGCTGCAGGTCGAGGACGTAGGCCGTGCCGCCGGACATGCCGGCGCCGAAGTTGCGCCCGGTGCGGCCGAGCACGAGCACGGTGCCGCCGGTCATGTACTCGCAGCCGTGGTCGCCCACGCCCTCGACGACGAGCGTCGCACCGGAGTTGCGCACGCCGAAGCGCTCGCCGACGAGCCCGCGCAGGAACACCTCGCCCGCGGTCGCCCCGTAGCCGATGACGTTGCCGGCGATGACGTTGTGCTGGCTCGAGAGCACCGACGAGCGGTCGGGGCGGACGACGATCCTGCCGCCCGACAGCCCCTTCGCCAGGTAGTCGTTGGCGTCCCCGAACAGCCGCAGGGAGATGCCGCGGGGCAGGAACGCGCCGAACGACTGGC
Source organism: Cellulomonas sp. 73-92 (assembly GCF_001898175.1). Lineage (GTDB taxonomy): Bacteria > Actinomycetota > Actinomycetes > Actinomycetales > Cellulomonadaceae > Cellulomonas. The sequence continues at coordinate 16,962 of NZ_MKTH01000014.1, read as the reverse complement.
CGGCCGAGCCGGTGAGCGTGACGCCGATGGTGTCGTCGGGCAGCCCGGCCCCGCCGTAGCGCTTGGTCACCTCGTAGCCGAGCATGGTGCCGACCGTGCGGTTGACGTTGCGCACCGGCAGGTCGATGCGGACCGGCTCGCCGCCGTCCAGCGCCCCGGCCGCCAGCGCGATGAGCTGGTTGTCGAGGGCCTTCTCCAGGCCGTGCTCCTGCGACTTGGCGTGGTGCAGGGACGAGCCAGGCTTGGGCTCGGTCACCGCGAGCACCGGCGTCAGGTCGAGCCCGGCGGCCTTCCAGTGCTCCACCGCCTCGCGCACGTCGAGGAGCTCGACGTGCCCGACGGCCTCCTCGAGCGTGCGGAAGCCGAGGCGGGCGAGGTACTCGCGCACCTGCCGGGCGATGAACTGGAAGAACGTCACCACGTACTCCGGCTTGCCGCTGAAGCGCGCGCGCAGCTCGGGGTTCTGCGTCGCGACGCCGACCGGGCAGGTGTCCAGGTGGCAGACGCGCATCATCACGCAGCCGGACACGACCAGCGGCGCGGTGGCGAAGCCGAACTCCTCGGCGCCGAGCAGCGCGCCGACGATGACGTCGCGGCCGGTCTTCAGCTGGCCGTCCACCTGGACGACGACGCGGTCGCGCAGGTCGTTGAGGACGAGCGTCTGCTGCGTCTCCGCCAGGCCGATCTCCCACGGGGTGCCCGCGTGCTTGAGGCTCGTCAGCGGGGACGCGCCGGTGCCGCCGTCGTGGCCGGAGATGAGCACCACGTCCGCGTGCGCCTTCGCGCAGCCCGCCGCGACCGTGCCGACGCCGAACTCGCTGACCAGCTTGGTGTGGACGCGGGCGCGGGGGTTGGCGTTCTTCAGGTCGTGGATGAGCTGCTTGAGGTCCTCGATCGAGTAGATGTCGTGGTGCGGCGGCGGCGAGATCAGCCCGACGCCCGGCGTCGAGTGCCGCGTCTTGGCCACCCAGGGGTACACCTTGGGGCCGGGGAGCTGGCCGCCCTCCCCCGGCTTGGCGCCCTGCGCCAGCTTGATCTGCAGGTCGTCGGCGTTGACCAGGTACTCGCTCGTCACGCCGAAGCGGCCCGAGGCCACCTGCTTGATCGCGGAGCGCCGCTCCGGGTCGTGGAGGCGCTCGGGGTCCTCGCCGCCCTCGCCCGTGTTCGAGCGGGCGCCGAGCCGGTTCATCGCGATCGCCAGCGTCGTGTGCGCCTCGGCCGAGATCGAGCCGTAGGACATCGCGCCCGTGCTGAACCGCTTGACGATCTCCGACACCGGCTCGACCTCGTCGAGCGGCACCGGCGGGCGCACGCCCTCCTTGAGCTCGAGCAGGCCGCGCAGCGTCATGAGGCGGTGCGCCTGGTCGTTGACCCGCTGGGCGTACTGCTCGAACACGTCGTACCGGCCCGTGCGCGTCGAGTGCTGCAGCCGGAACACCGTCTCGGGGTCGAACAGGTGCTCCTCGCCGCCCCGGCGCCACTGGTACTCCCCGCCCACCGCGAGGTGCTGGTGCGGCTGGCGGTTGCCGCTGGCCGGGTAGGCGTCCGCGTGGCGGGCGGCCACCTCGGCGGCCACGACGTCGAGCCCGACGCCGTCCAGCCGGCTCGTCGTGCCCGTGAAGTAGCGGTCCACGAGGGCGTGCGAGAGCCCGATGGCCTCGAACACCTGGGCGCCGCGGTAGGAGGCGATGGTGGAGATGCCCATCTTCGACATCACCTTGAGCACGCCCTTGCCGAGGCTCTTGATGAGGTTGTGGACGGCCTTCTCGGGGTCCACGCCCGGCAGGTAGCCGCGGCGCGCGAGGTCCTCGACCGTCTCCATCGCCAGGTACGGGTTGACCGCGGCGGCGCCGTAGCCGATGAGCAGCGCGACGTGGTGCACCTCGCGCACGTCACCGGCCTCGACGACGAGCGAGATCCGCGTGCGGGTGTGCCGGCGCAGCGTGTGGTGGTGCACCGCGGACAGCAGCAGCAGCGACGGGATCGGCGCGAGGTCGGCGTCCGAGTTGCGGTCGGACAGCACGACGTGGGTGACGCCCTGCGCGATCGCCGCGTCGACCTCCGCGAAGATCTCCTCCAGCCGGGCCTCGAGCGCGGCGCCGCCGCCGTCCACCTTGTACAGCCCGCGGACGATCGCGGCCTTGAAGCCGAACTCCGGCGAGCGGTCGACGTGGACGATCTTGGCCAGCTGGTCGTTGTCCAGCACCGGGAACGGCAGGAACAGCTTGCGCGCGTGCTCGGGGCCGTCGGCCAGCAGGTTGGGCTCCGGGCCGATGGCGCCACCGATCGCGGTGACGAGCTCCTCGCGGATCGCGTCCAGCGGCGGGTTCGTCACCTGCGCGAACATCTGCGTGAAGTAGTCGAACAGCAGGCGTGGCCGGTCCGAGAGCACCGCCACCGGGGTGTCGGAGCCCATGGCGCCGAGCGGCTCGGTCCCCGTCGCGCCCATCGGCGTCAGGATGACCTTGAGCTCTTCCTCGGTGTAGCCGAAGGTGCGCTGCCGGCGGCGGACCGACGCCGCGGAGTGAGCGATGTGCTCGCGCTCGGGCAACTGCTCGAGGTGCACGGCGTTCTCGGCCAGCCACTGCGCGTAGGGCCGCGTCGCCGCCAGCTCGGCCTTGAGCACCTCGTCGTCCACCACGCGGCCGCGCCTGGTGTCGACGAGCAGCATCTTCCCGGGCTCGAGCCGGCCCTTGGTCACCACCGTCGACGGGTCGAGGTCCAGCACGCCGGACTCCGACGCGCAGACGACGAGGCCGTCCTCGGTCACCCAGTAGCGACCCGGGCGCAGGCCGTTGCGGTCCTGCACGGCGCCGACGAGCGTGCCGTCGGTGAAGGCCATCGCCGCCGGGCCGTCCCACGGCTCGATGAGCGTCGAGTGGTACTCGTAGAACGCGCGCCGCGCGGGGTCCATCTGGGCGTGGTTCTCCCACGCCTCCGGGATCATCATGAGGATCGCGTGCGGCAGCGACCGTCCGGCCAGGTGCAGCAGCTCGAGCACCTCGTCGAAGCTGCCGGAGTCCGAGCCGCCGGGCGTGCAGATCGGCATGAGCGGCGCCAGGTCGCCGAGCAGCTCCGAGCGCATCTGGCCCTCGCGCGCGGCGATCCAGTTCCGGTTGCCACGGACCGTGTTGATCTCGCCGTTGTGGGCCAGCAGCCGGAACGGCTGGGCGAGCGGCCAGGAGGGGAACGTGTTGGTCGAGAACCGCGAGTGGACCACGGCGATCTCGGTGCAGTAGCGCGGGTCGGACAGGTCGGCGAAGAAGGGCTCGAGCTGGCCGGTGGTGAGCATGCCCTTGTACGTCAGGGTGCGGCTCGACAGCGACGCGAAGTAGACGCCGACCTCGTGCTCGGCGCGCCGCCGCAGGCGGAAGGCCAGCCGGTCGAGGTCGATGCCGGCCAGCTCGCGCGACGGGTCGGCGACGACGAGCTGCCGGAACGCCGGCATGCTCGCACGCGCGGTGGGCCCGACGAGGTCGGCCGTCACCACGACCTCGCGCCACGCCAGGACGTCGAGCTTCTCGTCGGCGGCGATGGCCTCGATCGCGCGCACCGCGCGCTGCTGCTCCTCGAGGTCGGTCGGCAGGAACGCGAGCCCGATGGCGTAGTGGCCCGCGGGCGGCAGCTCGGCGTCGACGACGTCGCGCAGGAAGGCGTCGGGGATCTGGGTGAGGATGCCGGCACCGTCGCCGGAGTCGACCTCGGAGCCCACCGCCCCGCGGTGGTCGAGGTTGAGCAGCGCCGTCAGGCCCGCGTCGACGATGTCCCGGCCGGGCGTGCCGCGCAGCGTCGCGACGAACGCGAAGCCGCAGGAGTCCCGCTCCGCCTCCGGGTCGTACAACCCGGTGGGCATGCCCGGCTGCCACGAGCCGGTCACGCGCGACGTCGACATCAGCACCGCCCTCCGCGGTCCCGTGTCGCTGGGGACCGCACGTCCGTCCTGGTGAGTGGTTGGGACGTCGTCGGCCCGCTCAGTGGGGCGACACTACCTCCCGGACCGCGCCGGGTCAGCATCCCGCCATCCCTTGGCTCGACCGGCCGGCGCCCGCCGTGTCAGCGCGCGGCCTCGGTCGCTTCCTCGTCGTCCTGCGCCGCCGGTGGGTCCAGCAGGACGGTCGTCTCGCGCCCGGGGTGCCGGCGGCCGACGAGCACGAACGCTACCAGCGCCCCCAGACCGACCAGGATGGACGTCCAGTCGTTGAGCCGCAGCCCCCAGAAGTGGTGCGCGGTGTCGATGCGCAGGTGCTCGACCCAGCCCCGGCCGATGCAGTACACGAGGACGTAGAGCCAGAAGGTGCGCCCGTGGCCGAGCCGGAACCGCCGGTCCGCCCAGATGATCACCGCGGCGGCGGCCAGGTCCCAGAGGAGCTCGTAGAGGAAGGTCGGGTGAAACAGCGTGCCGACGGGGTAGCCCGCGGCCAACGTGTTCGCGTCCGAGACGCGCAGCCCCCACGGCAGGGTCGTCGGGCCGCCGAACAGCTCCTGGTTGAAGTAGTTCCCGAGCCGCCCGATCGCCTGCGCGACGAGCAGGCCGGGCGCCAGCGCGTCGGCGAACGGCGCGAACTTGACGCCGGCGCGTCGGGTCCCGATGTAGGCGCCGACCGCACCCAGGGCGACGGCGCCCCAGATGCCGAGGCCCCCGTTCCAGATGTACAGGGCGTGGATGGGGTCGCCGCCCTTGCCGAAGTAGGCGTCGGGCGACGTGATGAGGTGGTAGATCCGCCCGCCGACGATGCCGAACGGGACGGCCCAGTAGACGATGTCGAGGACCTTCTCCGGGTCGCCTCCCCGGTCCGCCCACCGGCGCTTGAGCATGAAGTAGGCGACGACGATCCCGAGCAGGATCGCCAGCGCGTACGCCCGGATCGGCACCGGGCCGAGGTACCAGACCCCGCGGGGCGGGCTGGGGATCGCCGCCAGCAGACCGTTCATCGTCGTGCCTCCCGGACACCCTGGGCCAGACCTGCCGCGACGGCTGCGACCGCCGCGGGACCGGCGGACTCGTCGGGCGCCTCGAGCAGCGCCCGGACCAGCGCGGAGCCGACGATCACGCCGTCCGCGTACCTCCCCACCTGCGCCGCCTGCTCCGGCCGCGACACACCCAGCCCGACGCAGACGCGGTGGGCTCCGGCGGCGCGGGTGTCGGCGACGAGCCGTTCCGCGCGCGACCCGACGGTCGCCCGCTCCCCCGTGACACCCATGGTCGACGCCGCGTAGACGAAGCCCCGACTGGCCTTCGCCGTCAGCTCGAGGCGCTCGGGCGTCGAGCTCGGCGCGACGAGGAACACCCGGTCGAGCGCGTGCCGGTCGGAGGCCTCGAGCCAGTCGGCGGCCTCGTCGGGGATGAGGTCCGGTGTGATGAGCCCGGCGCCGCCGGCGGCCGCGAGGTCGCGCGCGTAGGCCTCCACGCCGTAGCGCAGGACGAGGTTCCAGTAGGTCATGACGAGGATCGGCGCACCGCGCCCGGCGACCTGTTCCACCACGTGCAGCGTGTCGCGCACCCGTGTGCCGCGCTGCAGGGCCGCCTCGACGGCCCGCTGGATCACCGGGCCGTCCATCACCGGGTCCGTGTACGGCATGCCGAGCTCGACGACGTCGACGCCGGCGTCGACCATCGCGCGCACCGCGTCGACGCTGCCCGGCACGCTGGGGTACCCGACCGGCAGGTAGCCGACGAGCGCCGGACGCCCCTCGCCGTCGACGAGCTCGTCGAGGCGCGCCTGCACGGGCGAGGCGGTCTGCGTCGTCACCGCGTGCTCCCCTCGTCGATCAGCCCGAACCACCGCGCGGCGGTCTCCACGTCCTTGTCGCCCCGGCCGGAGAGGTTGACGAGCAGCACCGGCGCGTGGTCCAGGTCCCAGCCCGCCAGCTCGGCGCCGAGCTGGAGCGCCCCGGCCACCGCGTGCGCCGACTCGATCGCCGGGATGATCCCCTCGGTGCGGCACAGGAGCGAGAAGGCGTCCATCGCCTCGACGTCCGTCACGGGCCGGTACTCCGCGCGCCCGATGTCGTGCAGCCACGCGTGCTCCGGGCCGACGCTCGGGTAGTCCAGGCCGGCGGACACCGAGTGGCTCGGGATCGTCTGCCCGTCGTCGTCCTGCAGCAGGTAGCTGCGGGTGCCCTGCAGCACGCCGGGCTCACCGCCGGAGAACCGCGCCGCGTGCTTGCCCGACGAGATGCCGAGCCCGCCGGCCTCGAACCCGAACAGCCGCACGGACGGGTCGTCGAGGAAGGCGTTGAAGATGCCCATCGCGTTCGACCCACCGCCGACGCAGGCCATGACGGCGTCCGGCAGCGCCCCGATCTCGTCGGCCAGCTGCGCCTTGGCCTCCTCGCCGATGACGGAGTGGAAGTCGCGCACCATCTCGGGGAACGGGTGCGGGCCGGTGACCGTGCCGAGCAGGTAGTGGGTCGTCTCGACGTTGGCCACCCAGTCGCGCAGCGCCTCGTTGATGGCGTCCTTCAGCGTGCGGCTGCCGTTGGTCACCGGGATCACCTCGGCGCCGAGCAGCCGCATCCGGGCGACGTTGAGCGCCTGCCGGTGCGTGTCCTCCTCGCCCATGTACACGGTGCACTGCAGGTCCATGAGCGCGGCCGCCGTCGCGGTGGCGACGCCGTGCTGGCCCGCACCCGTCTCCGCGATGACGCGGGTCTTGCCCATGCGCTTCACGAGGAGCGCCTGGCCGAGGACGTTGTTGATCTTGTGCGACCCGGTGTGGTTGAGGTCCTCCCGCTTGAGGAAGACCCGCGCGCCGCCACCGACGTGGGCTGCGAAGCGCGCCACCTCGGTCAGCGGGCTCGGCCGGCCGGTGTAGGTGCGGTGCAGGCGCGCGAGCTCGGCGCCGAACGCCGGGTCCGCGAGCGCCTTGTGGTAGGCGGTGTCGAGCTCGTCGAGCGCCGCGATCAGCGCCTCGGGCACGAACCGGCCGCCGAAGCCGCCGAAGTAGGGACCCGTGTGCGTGGCGAGCGGACCGGTGGCCGGCACCCCCAGCCGCCCCTCGGACGCCCGCCCACCGCGGATCGGACTCACTGGCGCACCTTGCGCAGCGAGGGGTGGGAACCGGCGGCGACGAGGTCCGCGACCGACTGCCGCGGCGCGTCGTCGGTGACGAGCGCCTCGCCGACGAGGACGGCGTCGGCACCGGCGCGGGCGTAGTCCATGACGTCGTGCGGGCCGCGGACGCCCGACTCCGCGACCTTGACGATGCCGGCCGGGATCGCCGGCGCCACGCGGGCGAACGTGGTGCGGTCCACGTCCAGGGTCTTGAGGTTGCGGGCGTTGACGCCGATGACCCGGGCGCCGGCGTCGACGGCCCGCGCCACCTCCTCGGTGTCGTGCACCTCCACCAGCGCGGTCATGCCGAGGGAGTGGACGCGGTCGACGAGGCCCTCGAGCACCATCTGCTCCAGCGCGGCGACGATGACGAGCACGAGGTCCGCGCCGTGCGCGCGGGCCTCCCACACCTGGTACGGCGTGACGACGAAGTCCTTGCGCAGCACGGGGACGTCGACCACGGCGCGCACCGCGTCCAGGTCCTCGAGCGAGCCCCGGAACCGGCGCCGCTCGGTGAGCACCGAGATCGCGGCGGCGCCGCCCTTCTCGTACTCGGCGGCGAGGGCCGCCGGATCGGTGATCTCCGCGAGGGCGCCCCGGCTGGGGCTGGAGCGCTTGACCTCGGCGATGACCGTCACCGCGTCGTCGAGCCGGAGGCGGCCGGGCCCGTCCAGGGCGGAGGGCCGGCGGCCGGCGAGCTCCTTGAGGCGATCGAGGGGGATGGCCGCCTCCCGCACGGCGAGGTCCTCCCTGACGCCGGCGACGATGTCGTCGAGCACGGTCATAGCCCCCACCTCTCCGGTGCTCTGCGGGACGATCCGCGGACACCGGCCATCGTAGATGGGCGCACCGGCGCCTCTGTCACGCGCCCGTGACGTGGGAACGACGTGGGAACGACGTGGGCACCACGCGGGCACGACGTGGGCACCACGCGGGCACCACGCGGACACGACGTGGGTCGGAGGTGCGGCACGCGCTACGGGGCGAGCCAGGAGAACGCCGGGACGTTGCGCAGGACGCCGAACGCGACGACGACGACCAGCCCGGCCACCTGCGCCCAGACAGGCACGGGTCGCGCCGGGAGCCCCCGTGCGCGGCGCGCCAGCGCGAGCAGCCAGCCGACGACGACGAACGGCGCGGCCACGACCCACAGCGCGTTCTCGCCCCAGGCAGCCGCCAGGTGCAGGTGCGCGAGGTCGTACGTCGCGCGCAGGCCGCCGCAGGCGGGGCACCACAGGCCGGTGACCGCATGGAGCGGGCAGAAGCCGTAGCTGCCGGGCGCGTGCGGGTCGTGCAGCGCGACCAGCGCGGCCGCGGCGACGACGAAGCCGCCGACGCCGAGCAGGCGCCTGACCTGCGCCGTGGCAGCCGCGCGCGCCGCCGGCTCCGCTGCCTGCGGCCCGACGACGCCCGCGGTGCTCACGAGCTCAGGCGTGGCGGCTGGCCGCGGCGACGGCGAAGATGACGACGGCCACGATCGCCAGGGCGCTCACCACGATGTTGACCCAGCCGACGATGATGCCGGCCGTCGACAGCGAGCGGTTGTTCGCCTGCCCCTCGTCGGCCGCCCGGCGCCCCATGTTCCCGAGGATCACGGCGGGGATCGCGATGAGGAAGCCCAGGGTGAAGAACGAGGCGATCGCCAGCACGAGCGAGATCACGCCGAAGTGGTTCTTCGGGTACGGCGTCGGGTAGGCCCCGTACGGCGGCGCGGGATACGTGCCGTAGGCCGGGGCCGGCGGGTACTGGCCGGCGCCCGGGTACGGCGGGGCGGCGGCCGGCTGGCCGGCACCGGGGTACGGCGGGGCCGGGGCCGGCGGGTACTGGCCGGCGCCCGGGTACGGCGGGGCCGCCGCCGGCTGGCCGTACGGCGGCGGTGGCGCGCCGTAGCCCTGCTGCTGGCCGTACGGCTGCTGGCCGTAGCCGCCGGCGGGCTCGCCCGGCCCCGGTGGCGGGGTACCGGGCGTCGCCGGGCCGCCGGCCGGCTGCTCCGGCCGTGGTGCGAACGGATCGTCCGACGGGTTCGACATCGCACTCCCTCGCGAGATTCAGCCCTGAGCGAACAACGATTGCCTCAGCGGCGCGGCTGGCCGTAGCCCGCCCGGCGCATGAACGCACCCACGACGAGGCCGACCAGGATGATCGCGGCCCCGGTCCAGTCGAGCCACACCTGGCCCGAGGCGACACCGAGCGCGGCGACGATGGCGCCGAGCACGACGATCGCGACCGTCGTCCAGGCCGCGACGGTCTTGCCCTCGTTCGCCGGTGCGGCGGCGAGGGGGACCTCGGAAGGCCGCGACGCGGCGGCCGGGACGGGCTGGTCCACCGCGGTCGCGGGCGTGTCGACGTGCTGGTCCACCATGTCAGTCCTCCGTGGGTCGGATGGGACAACCCTAACCGCCGGGCCCCCGGTCAGGGGCCCTCCGACGGGTCGGCGCCGCGCGTGAGCGCGTCCCAGTCCGAGCGCTCGTCGGGCGTCGGTGTGGCAGCCGACCCGGCCGCGCGTTCGTGGCGACGGCTCGGCGCCGACCAGGCGCCCGACCACCGCACCACGAGGACGGCGACCAGGACGGTGATCACGCCGACGGCGACCGTGAACCACGGCGCCGCCGTCGCGACCGCCGGGCCGACGAGGTGATCCACCCCGGTCTGGGCCCGGACGGCGTCGGCCGCCGGGGCCGCCGGGTCCGTGAGGACGACCGCGGCCGCCGTCACCAGGGCGGCTCCCCCGGACAGCACCACCGCGGCGACGACCCAGCGCCCCACACGTCCCGCGAGGGCGACCGCAGCACCGGCCGCCGCCAGCACGAGCGCCGTCGCCGGCACCACGGGGGCCGCCGCCGAGCCCGGCACCCGCACCGCCACCTGCCCGGCCAGGGCGCTGACGCCGCTCGCGGTCACCCACGTGGGCGCCGCGGACGCGCCCGCCGCGGCCGCCAGCAGCAGCACCACGAGGACGCCGCGGCCGCGGGTCGTGCGCTGCTCACGCGCCGAGGCGGAGCTCACGCGCCCGCCGACCTCAGCCGTGCCGCGACCTGGATCGCCCGCACCGCGGCGGCCGCCTTGCTGCGCGTCTCCTCGTACTCGGTCGCCGGCACCGAGTCGGCGACGATGCCGGCACCGGCCTGCACGCTCGCACGGCCGTCACGGAGGAACGCGGTGCGGATGGCGATCGCCATGTCCATGTCCCCGGCGACGTCGAAGTAGCCGACCGTGCCGCCGTAGATGCCGCGTCGCGCCGGCTCGATCTCGTCGATGAGCGCGATCGCCCGCGGCTTGGGCGCCCCCGAGAGCGTCCCGGCCGGGAACGTCGCGACCAGCGTGTCCAGGGCCGTCGATCCCGGCCGCAGCCGCCCGACGACCGTCGAGGCGATGTGCATGATGTGCGAGTACCGGCGGACCGCCATGAACTCCAGCACCTCGACGCTCGCCGGCTCGCAGACCTTGACGAGGTCGTTGCGCGAGAGGTCGACGAGCATGACGTGCTCGGCGCGCTCCTTCGGGTCGGCGAGCACCTCGTCGGCCAGCTCGCGGTCCGCCTCCGGCGTGGCGCCGCGGGGCCGCGACCCCGCGATGGGGAACGTCAGCACCTGGTCGCCCGTCACCTTGACCAGCGTCTCGGGGCTGGAGCCGACGACCGCGAAGTCCCGTCCTTCCGCGTCCTGCAGCTGCAGGTAGTACATGTACGGGCTCGGGTTGATGGTGCGCAGCACGCGGTAGACGTCGAACGGCGACGCCGGGCAGTCCAGGTCGAGGCGCTGGCTCAGCACCACCTGGAACACCTCGCCGTCGCGGATGGCCTCCTTGCCGGCGAGCACCGCCGCCTCGTACTCGCCGCGGGGCGTGCGGAACTCGAGGTCCGGCTCCTCGATCGCCGGGTCGAGCACCGCCACGGCGGGGTCGGCCGACCGCGCCAGCAGCGCCTCCATCGCGTCGAGCCGCGCGACGGCGTCGGCGTGGGCCTCGTCGACCCGCTCGTCGGTCGCGTCGAGGTTGATCGCGTTCGCGACGAGCCACACGGTGCCCTGGTGGTGGTCCACAACGGCCAGGTCGCCGACGAGCAGCAGCGCCAGCTCGGGCGCGCCCAGCTCGTCGGGCGCCGTCGCGGGCAGCGTCGGCTCCCACTGCCGCACGATGTCCCACCCGAGCACGCCGACGAGCCCGCCGGTCAGCGGCGGCAGGCCGGGCACGGCCGGCGTGCGAAGCACCTCGAGGGTGCGGGCCAGCACGTCCAGCAGCGTCCCGCTCGTCGGCACGCCCACGGGGACGTCCCCCGCCCACACCGGCGCGCCGTCCCGGGCGGTCAGCATGGCGCGGGAGTTGACGCCGACGAACGAGTACCGGTCCCACGTCCCGTCGGACCCGGCCGACTCGAGGATGAACGTGCCGGGGCGCCCGTCGGCCAGCGCGCGGTACAGCCCCACGGGCGTCGTGCCGTCGGCCAGCAGCCTGCGGACGACGGGGATCACGCGGCGTCCGGGCGCCAGCGCGCGGAACTCGTCGAGCGCCGGCCACGTGGCACCCCACGGCAGGTGCACGACGTCGGCCGGTGCGATCGCGGCGCTCACTCCGCCGTCCCGACGACCACCGGCAGCGGACCTCCGGCCTCGAAGCAGGTGCGCGCGCCGGTGTGGCACGCCGCGCCGACCTGGTCCACCTCGACGAGCAGCGCGTCGCCGTCGCAGTCGAGGCTGACCGCCTTGACCCACTGCACGTGCCCGGAGGTGTCGCCCTTGCGCCAGTACTCCTGCCGCGACCGGCTCCAGAACGTCACGCGGCCGCTGGTGAGCGTCCGGTGCAACGCCTCGTCGTCCATCCAACCCACCATGAGCACCTCGCGGCTGTCGTGCTGCTGCACGACGGCGGCCACCAGGCCGGCAGGATCGCGCTTGAGGCGTGCGGCGATCGCGGGATCGAGTCCGGAGGTCGGGATGGCGGTCTCGGGCACGGCCCGATCCTCGCACGCCGGCGGGTCAGCGCGTCTGGGCGACCCAGGCCGCGTGCAGGCGCCCGTACACACCGTCGCGGCCGACGAGGTCGCGGTGGTGGCCCAGCTCCACCATCCGGCCGGCCTCGAGGACGACGACGAGGTCGGCTGCCTCCGCCGTCGACAGGCGGTGCGCGATGGTCACCGTCGTCCGGCCACCCGTCAGGCCGGTCAGCGCCCGCGCGATGCGCACCTCCGTGGCGGGGTCGACCGCGCTCGTCGCCTCGTCGAGCAGCAGCAGGTCCCCGTCGGCGAGCCGGGCACGCACGAGCGCGACGAGCTGCCGCTCCCCCGCGCTCAGCCGCTCGCCGCGCTGGCCCACCGGGCTGTCGAGTCCGGCGGGCAGCTCGTCGACCCAGGGGCCGAGCCCGAGCTCGTCCACCGCGGCGCGGATCCGCGGGTCGTCGGGGGCACCGTCCCGCAGCCCGTAGGCCAGGTTCTCCGCGATGCTGCCGTCGAAGAGGAAGCCCTCCTGCGGCACGTAGACGACACGCCGGCGCAGGTCGTCGCCGTCGAGCGTGCGCAGGTCCTGGCCGTCGAGCAGCACGCGCCCCGCGCTCGGGTCGACGAAGCGCGCCGCCAGGCGGGCCATCGTCGTCTTGCCCGAGCCGGTCGCACCGACCACCGCCACCTGCGACCCGGCGGGGACCTCGAGATCGATGCCGTGCAGCACCGCCGGGCCGTCGGGGTAGCCGTAGGACACGCCCCGGAGCTCCAGGCGCGCCGGGCCGCGGGTGCTCGGCACCCCGGCCGCCGGCGCGGGCACGTCGATCGGCGTCTCCAGCACGCCCAGCACGCGTCGCCAGCCGGCGACGGCGTTCTGCAGCTCGTTCAGCACCTCGGTGGCCTGCTGCACCGGCTGGGTGAAGAGCTGGACCAGGAACAGGAACGCCAGCAGGCGGCCGATGGTGATGTGCCCGCCGACGCCCAGCAGGACCCCGACGACGACCACCGCCGCCAGCACGCCGTTGGCGACCAGCACGCCGGCGGAGAACGCCGTGGCCACCATCGTCTGGGCGCGGACCGCCGCGTCACGCGCCGCGACGATCGCCGCCTCGACCCGACGCCGCGTGCGGGCCTGGATGCCGTAGGCGCGCACGGTCTCGGCGCCGACCACCGACTCCGACAGGGCCCCCAGCAGGAGCCCGATGCGGTACCGGACGGCGGCGTAGCGCCGGTTCACCTCGCGCTGCATCGGTGGCACCGCCAGCAGCAGGGGCACGAAGCATGCCCACGTCAGGAGGGTCAGCTGCCACGAGTAGACCGCCATGACGACCGTCGCCACCGTCAGCTGCAGGGCGCTGACCAGCAGCAGCACGCCGCCCCACTGGACGAAGAACGAGATGGTGTCGACGTCGCTCGTCACCCGCGACACCAGCGCGCCGCGCCGCTCCGTGCCCTGCGTCAGCACGGACAGGTCGTGGACGTGCCGGAAGGCACGCCGGCGCAGCGTCAGCAGCCCCCGCTCGCTCGAGCGGAAGAGCCGCACATTGGCGTACGCCTGCGCCCAGGTCCCGGCGAGCAGCCCGACGAGCGCGACGAGGCACATCGCCGCGACCCGCGCGCCGTTGGGGCCGCCCGGCGCGAGGATGCCGCCGTCGATCGCCTGCTGCACCGCGACCGGGACCAGCACGCGGGACATCGCGGAGAGCACGGCGAGCGCCATCGAGACGCCGACGCCCGAGAGCAGCTCGGGCGACACCTGGACGCCGCGCCGCAGCGTCTGACGGACGCCGAGCTCGCTCGTCACCGCGAGGCGGGCCGCCGCCACGCCCATGGGGCCGCCGCCCAGCGGGCCGCCGCCCACCGTGGGGCCGCCGCCCAGCGGGCCTCCGCTCACCGTGGGGCCGCCGCCCAGCGGGCCTCCGCTCACCGTGTTGCCGCCGCCCAGCCGGCCGCCGCCCACCGTGGGCCTGCCGCCCAGCGGGCCGCCGCCCACCGTGGGGCCGCCGCCCAGCGGGCCGCCGCCCACCGCGCTGCCGCCGCCCAGCGGGCCGCCGCCCACCGTGCTGCCGCCGTCCGCCGCGCTGCCACCACCGACCGAGCCGCTGCCCACCGCACCGCCACCACCCGCCGCACCGCGGCCGCTCACCGCACCGCGGCCGCTCACCGTGCCGCCTCCGCGCGGCGGGCGGCGTCCCGCTCGTAGGCGGTGGCGAGCTCGCGGTACCCGGCGTCGCGCGCCATGAGCTCGTCGTGGGTGCCCCTGTCCACCACGCGGCCGCCCGCCACGTGCACCACCTCGTCGGCCAGCGCGACCGACGACATCCGGTACGCGACCAGGAGCACTGTCGGGCCGCCGCCACCGCCGAGCCCGCCGAGGATGTCACGCTCGACGCGCGGGTCCACCGCGCTGGTCGCGTCGTCCAGCAGCAGCACGTGCGGCCGGCGCACCAGGGCCCGCGCCAGGACCAGCCGCTGCCGCTGGCCGCCGGACAGGTTGGCACCCCGCTCACCGAGGGGGGCGTCCAGGCCACCGGGGAGGGCGCGCACCACGTCGTCGAGGCGGGCTGCCGCCAGGGCGGCCCACACCTCGTCGTCGGACGGCGCCCCCGGGTCGTCGCGGTCCGCGAGGGTCACGTTGCCCCGCACCGAGTCCTCGAACACGAAGGCGGCCTGCGGCACGAGCGCGACGTGCCGGGCCCGCTCGGCAGGGTCGAGCGCCCGCAGGTCGACGCCGCCGACGAGCACCCGGCCGCCGGTCGGGTCGGCGAGCCGCGCGACGAGCCCGACGAGCGTCGTCTTGCCGGCGCCGGTGGGGCCGACGATCGCGACGGTCCGACCCGCGGCGATGTCGAGGTCCACCGTGTGCAGCAGCGTCACCCGGTCGCCCGGGGCGCCCACCGTGAAGTCGACGCCCTCCAGCACCACCGCCGCGCCCGGACCGGGCTCCCGCCAGGGCTCGGCGCCGTCGGACAGGTCGCCCGTCGCGTCGAGGACGGTGGCGATCCGGTCCCAGCCCACCAGGCTGCGCGGCAGGCCACCGAGCATGAAGCCGATCGACCGCACGGGGACGGCCAGCATGGACAGCAGGAACCCGGCGCCGACCACGTCGCCGGTGCCGACCGCCCCGGCCGCCAGCCGCCACGTGCCGACGACCAGCACCAGGAGCGTGCCGACGTTCGGGATGAGGTCGACCACCGGGTCGAACCACGCCCTCACCGTGCCCGCCCGGACGTTGGCGTCCCGCAGCTGCGCCGCCTTCGTCGCGAACCGTTCCTCCTCGCGGTCGGCGGTGCCGAGCGCCTTGACCACGACGGCCGCCTCGAAGCTCTCGTGCGCCACCTCGGCGACCTCGCCGCGCAGCCGCTGCGCCGTCGCGACGGCCGGGCTCATGCGGCGCTGGAAGACGACGTTCGCGGCGAGCACCCCCGGCACCACGACGAGCGCCGCCAGTGCCAGCCACACGTCCGTCGCCAGGAGCTCCACCGCGGCGACGACGAGCATCACCAGGACGCCCAGCGCGAACGGGGTGGGGCTGAAGACCTCGGTCGCCGCCTCCGCGTCGGCGCTGGCGGTCGCGAGCAGCCGTCCCGTGGCGTGACCGCGGTGCCACGACATCGGCAGCTCCTGCAGCCGGCGGGTGACCGCACGCCGGTGGTCGGCCTGGAGGTCGGCGACGCCCATGCCCGCCCAGACGCGCCGGCCCCAGACGCCGAGCGCCAGCAGCAGCGCCGCCGCGAGCACCGCGAGCCCGGCCTCGCCGAGGCGGGCGCGCGCCGCTGGCTCGCCCCGCAGCGCCGGCACGACCACGGCGTCCGTCGCCCACCCCAGGGCCTTGCTCACCGCGACGGTCGCTGCCCCGAACAACGCCGACGAGCCGATGGCGGCCGCGTACACCCAGGGGTGCGTGCGCACCCCGCGCCAGATGAGTACGACACCCCGATGCGCCAGCGACCCCCGGAGCGCGGCCGGGCGCCGGGGGGTGGACACGCGCGGAGACCTCTCGCCGGGGGTTTGTGGGAGTGCCTCCGATCCTCGCACGCCCCGCCCGGCGGCCGCCGGGCCGCCCATGCCGCGCAACCGTGCCCCCCAGCCCCCCACCCCCCTCACCGCCTCCCCGCCCAGCCCC
>NZ_MKTH01000014.1:0-831 GCF_001898175.1 Cellulomonas sp. 73-92 | reverse complement strand
CGCCTCCCCCTCACCGCCCCCCCTCACCGCCCCCTCACCCCCCTCACCCCTCGCCTCGCGAGGTCGATAGACCCGTGCGAGGTCGGTAGCCAGATCTGTCGACCTCGGCGGCCGCTATCGACACCGCGACCGGCGTGCGAGCGGACCACAGCCCGCGCCACCCGCCCGCGATTCCCCGTGGACCGATGTCCGGCGCGACGGCCGCCTGGGGGCCATGACCCTGACGAGGTGTCCGTGCGACCTGGATCGCCTCGCCCGCTGCCCCCGGCGGAGTTGCCCGCCGTCCACTTCGCGCACGACTACGACGACGCGGTGGTCGCGGCACGGGTCAGGACGGGCCGATGGGAGCGCGTCGCTCGCGGCGCCTACACGTCCACCGCCCTCCGCTCGTCGCCACGTCGGCGATCGATCGCCAGGATCATCGCCGTCGACAACCAGCTGCAGACGGCCCATTGGTTCAGCCACGAGTCGGCGGCGGTGATCTGGGGTCTGCCGCTCTGGCACGAGCCGCACCATGTCCAGGTCCGTCAGCGCGGCCATGCCAGCTCGCAGCGGGACACGTCCGTCGCCCGTCATCGCGGTCTCGTCGACGCGGCACGGCTGACGTCTGTCTGCGGTCTCGCCGTCACCGACATCGTGCAGACCGCCGTCGACTGCGCGTGCACCCTCCGACCGCTCGAAGGGTTGGTCGTCGCCGACGGCGCCCTGCGCGCCGGCGCCGACCGTGCTGCAGCCTTGGCGCTGCTGGACGACCTGAACCCGGATCCGCCGGGGTGCTTTCGTGAGGGGTCGGGGTCCGGCTTTCGTGCCGGTTTGGGTGTGGGGGTGCGC
>NZ_MKTH01000013.1:437050-760443 GCF_001898175.1 Cellulomonas sp. 73-92 | reverse complement strand
CCAGGGCCTCGCCCTCGACGTCCTCGGCGACGATGAACAGCGGCTTGCCGGCCTGGATGACCTTCTCCAGGAGGGGCAGCAGGTCCTTGACGGACGAGATCTTCGACTCGACGAGCAGGATGTACGCGTCCTCGAGGACGGCCTCCTGGCGCTCCGGGTCGGTGACGAAGTACGCCGACAGGAAGCCCTTGTCGAAGCGCATGCCCTCGGTGAGCTCGAGCTCGAGGCCCAGGGCGTTGCTCTCCTCGACGGTGATGACGCCCTCCTTGCCGACCTTGTCGAGGGCCTCGGCGATGAGGTCGCCGATCGCCTGGTCGGCGGCCGAGATCGCGGCCGTGGCGGCGATCTCCTCCTTGGTCTCGACCTCCTTGGCCTGCGCGAGCAGCTGCTCGGTGACGGCCTCGACGGCCTTCTCGATGCCGCGCTTGAGGGCGATCGGGTTGGCGCCGGCGGCAACGTTGCGCAGGCCCTCACGCACGAGCGCCTGGGCCAGGACGGTGGCGGTGGTGGTGCCGTCGCCCGCGACGTCGTCGGTCTTCTTGGCGACCTCCTTGACCAGCTCGGCGCCGATCTTCTCGAACGGGTCGTCGAGCTCGATCTCCTTGGCGATGGAGACGCCGTCGTTCGTGATCGTCGGCGCGCCCCACTTCTTGTCGAGCACGACGTTGCGGCCCTTGGGACCGAGCGTGACCTTGACGGTGTCGGCGAGGATGTTGAGGCCGCGCTCCATGCTGCGGCGGGCCTCCTCGTCGAAGGCGATGATCTTGGCCATGGGTCTGGCGATCCTTTGTCTGGGGTTCAACGGGTGGCCGTTCGGTGCCCGCGACGGACGGATCGCCGCGCGCGGTCATGTCCCGCGCGCGACGGCCCTCACCTGACGGCCGGTGTTTCTGTCACTCTCCTAGGGAGAGTGCTAAGCCAATGGTTAGCACTCACACCCATCGAGTGCAAGCCACATCGACCCTGCCGGGGCCCGCCGATCAGGCGGACGGGTCGCTGCGCAGCACCACGGTGATGCCGCTAGGTGCCTCGGTCGCCGACATCTCCACGGCGTTGACCTTGATGGTCTGCGCGACGAGCTCGGCGGTCGCCTTGAGCGACTCGCTGCCGTAGAACACGGTCGAGGCGGTGGGCGTCGACGATGTGGCGTTCCCGGCCGTCACCTTGGTGAAGCCGGCGGCGGACAGCTGCTCGCCGACCTTCTTGGCCAACCCGGCGATCTTCGAGCCGTTGAGCACGCTGACCGGCGTGCCCAGCTCGACGGGCGGGGCGGCGGTCGTCGTCGGGGCCGCCGGCGCGGTGGCCTGCGCGCTCCCGGTGGGCTGCGCGCCGTCGGTGGGGCCGGTCGCCTGCGCGGTGGAGGTGCCCGCCACGCCGGGGATGTCCGGCAGCTGCCCCCTGCCCGCGAGGTACGTCACGGCTGCCCACGCCACGAGCGGGACGATGACGATGACGGCGACGAACGGCCACCAGCGGCTCCACGCGGATCGCGGCGCGCGGTGCACCCCGCGCGGGGAGTCCGGGTCCGGCGACGCGTCGAACTCGTCGGGCGGGTAGCTGTAGGAGGCCTTGCTCACGGCGGCAAGGCTAGTGGGTGATCCCAGGCGTTCCGCCGCGCGGCACGACGAACCTCAGAGGTCGACGCCGAGCCGGCGGGCGGTGCGCGCCCGCTGCCGGGACGCGCGCATGCGGCGCAGCCGCTTGACGAGCATGGGGTCGAACGCGAGCGCGGCGGGAGTGTCGATGAGCGCGTTGAGCACCTGGTAGTACCGCGTCGCCGACATGTCGAACAGCTCGCGGATCGCCTGCTCCTTCGCGCCCGCGTACTTCCACCACTGCCGCTCGAAGCCGAGGACCTGCTGGTCGCGCTCGGAGAGCCCGACCTCGTCGGCCGCCTCCACCACGCGCATCGCGACGTCCATCGCGCTCCTCCTCCGGCTCGTTGGCGCCCATCGTAGGCCGCGAATCACAGGCATGTCATTCGCCCCGGCGTGCCGCCACGCGCGCCCCACCCCCGTCGAGCGCCACCCTCGTTCGCCGAGCGCCACCCACCTTTCGGCGGCACTCGGTGGACGAGTGCGGCACTCGGCGAAGGGGCGGCGGGGAGAAGGGGGCACGACGAGGCAGCGGGCGCGGCGGTAGCGTGCGCGCGTGAGCCCCAGCCCGGCGCCCCTGGACCAGCTCGTCGCGCCCGACTGGGCGGCGGCCCTCGCACCGGTGGAGCCGCAGATCCGGGCGGCCGGCGACTTCCTGCGCGCCGAGGTGGCCGCAGGGCGCACCTACCTGCCGGCGGGCGACGCCATCTTCACCGCGTTCCGCCGGCCGATGGCGGGGGTGCGCGTGCTCGTCGTCGGCCAGGACCCGTACCCCACCCCCGGCCACCCGATGGGGCTGAGCTTCTCGGTGCAGCCGCACGTGCGGCCGCTGCCCGGATCGCTCGTCAACATCTTCAAGGAGCTCGTCGCGGACCTCGGCGTGCCGGTGCCGACGAACGGCGACCTCACCCCGTGGGCCGATCGCGGCGTCATGCTGCTCAACAGGGTGCTCACCGTCGGCGCGGGCCAGCCGGCGTCCCACCGCGGGAAGGTCTGGGAGCCGGTGACGGACCGGGCCATCGCGGCGCTCGTCGAGCGCGGCGGGCCCCTCGTCGCGGTGCTGTGGGGCCGGGACGCCCAGACGCTGACGCCGGCCCTCGGGCGGGTCCCGATCGTCGCGAGCGCCCACCCGAGCCCGCTCTCGGCGCACGCGGGCTTCCTCGGGTCACGCCCGTTCTCGACGGTCAACCGGCTGCTCGAGGAGCAGGGCGCGCAGCCCGTGGACTGGTCGCTGCCCTAGCGGTCGGCGCGGCGAGGCATGATGCGGTGGTGACCGAGGCAGCACCGACCACACCCCCCTGGACCAGGTACGTCGCCCTCGGCGACTCGTTCACCGAGGGCCTCTGGGACGCCCCCGACGGGCTCGATGCCCCGATGCGGGGCTGGGCGGACCTGCTGGCCGAACGCCTCTCGGCCCGCCGCACGGCGGCCGGTGCCGCGCCGCTCGAGTACGCCAACCTCGCGATCCGCGGACGCCGCCTCGCCCCGATCGTCGACGACCAGGTGCCGGCGGCCCTCGCGCTCGCACCGGACCTCGTCAGCCTCGTCGGCGGCGGCAACGACCTGCTGCGCCCCGACGGCAACCCGGACCGGCTCGCCGCCCGCCTCGAGGCGGCCGTGGTGCGGCTGCGCGAGGCCGGCGTCGACGTGCTGATGGCGACGGGGTTCGACTCCGCCGACTCGCCGGTGGTGCGGCTGACCCGGGCCAAGGTGGCGATCTACAACACGATGATCTGGTCGATCGCCCGGCGGCAGGGCGCCCACGTCGTCGACCTGTGGGGCATGCGCGCGCTGCACGACTGGCGGATGTGGGCCGAGGACCGGATCCACCTCACCTCCGCCGGGCACGAGCGGGTGGCGCAGGCGGCGCTCGTCGCGCTGGGGCTGGAGCCCGACGCCCCGGGCTGGGACGACCCGCTGACGCCGCTGCCGCCGACACCGTTCACGGACCGGGCACGCGCGAACGCCCGTTGGCTCCGCGTCCACGCGGCGCCGTGGGCGACGCGGCGCGTCCAGCACCGCTCGTCGGGCGACGGCCGCTCGCCGAAGCGCCCGGTGCCGACGCCGGTCGAGCCCGCCTGACCCGAACCCCGGACCTTGGTCCGGACGGCCGGGCGACGATGCGTAATACATTACCTATATGTCACGAACCGACCTGGAGAGCGAGGCCTTCGGCCTCCTCTTCGTCCTCACGCAGCACCTCGGCCGGCGCGCCGACGACGCGCTCGTCCCCTTCGGCCTGACCAGCCGGCAGTGGCTGCTGCTCGCCGTGCTCTCGCGGAGCGCCCAGCCGCCGACGCTGAGCGAGGCCGCCACCGCTTACGGGACCTCCCGGCAGAACGTCAAGCAGATCGCGCTCCAGCTCGCCGCGCGGGGCTACCTGAGCCTCGAACCGGACCCGGCCGACGCCCGCGCGACCCGCCTGGTGCTCAGCGACGCGGTGGCCGCGTTCGACGAGCCGACGGCGGTCGCCGCGCAGCGCGCCCTCCTCGCCGACGTCTTCGCGGCGTTGTCCGACGACGAGCTCGCCGCGCTGGAGTCGGCCGCCCGGACCACCGTGACGCACCTCGCCCGGAGCGCGTCGTGACCGCCGCCACCGTGCCCGCGGCCCTCGCGGCGCCGACGCGGCCGGTCGGGGACGTGCGGGCCATCGGAGCGCGCCGCGTGGTGCGGGTCACCCTCGGCGCCGTGGCCGTGGCACATGGGCTGGTGCACCTCATGGGCGTCTCGGGCTCGGTGGCCGACGAGCAGCTCGGCACCCGCGTCCTGTGGGCAGCCGCCGCGCTCGCGTGGGTCACCGCGGGCCTCGGCCTGGCCACCGGGCGGCGCCGCTGGTGGGTCCTCGGCGCCCCGGCGCTGCTGCTGTCGCAGGCGGCGATCGCGACGAGCTGGGCCGACGCCAAGGCCGGCACCGTGGCCAACGCCGCCCTGCTGGTTGCCGTGCTCCACGGGTACGCCGTCGAGGGGCCGCACAGCCTGCGGGCGCGCTACCGCCGCGAGGCCGGCGAGGCGTGGGCGCAGGCGGGGCCGCGCGGCCTCGTCACGGAGGCGGACCTCGCCGCGCTGCCGCCGCTGGTCGCCGGCTACCTGCGGCGCACGGGCGCGGTCGGCCGGCCGCGGGTCGCCGCGGTGCGCGCCACGTTCTCCGGCCGCATGCGCCAGGGCGAGCGCCGCCCCTGGATGTCGCTGCGGGGCGAGCAGGTCAACACCTACGGCGAGCACGTCACGCGGCGGGCGCTCTTCGACGCGACCCTGCGGGGCGTGGCCATCGACGGGCTGCACGTCATGGCGGACGGGCACGCGACGATGACGATCCGCCCCGCCGGCCTGCTGACCGTCGTCGACGCGTCCGGCCACGAGATGGACCAGGGCGAGACGGTCACCGCGCTGAACGACATGTGCTTCCTGGCACCCGCGGCGCTGCTCGACGCGGACGTCGCGTGGCACGAGACCGGCGGCCGGACCGTCGGCGTCGAGTACCGCCTGGCGGGGCGCACGGTGCGGGCGACCCTCGTGTTCGACGAGGCGGGCGACCTGGTCGACTTCGTCTCCGACGACCGGTTCCGCAGCGCGGGCCCGAGCTTCGTCTCGCAGCGCTGGTCCACGCCGCTCGGCGGCTACCGCGACGTCGCCGGCCGCCGCGTGGCGAGCCAGGGGGACGCGCGGTGGGACGGGCCGGAGGGTCGGTTCCCCTACATCGAGCTGCGCATCGACGCGATCGAGTGGCGATAGCTCAGTCGGCGGCGCCGCGCACCGGCACCCGCGGCGGCCACGCCGGCGCGCCGAGCTCGCGCGAGACGTTGCGGGCGGCCTCCCTGAGGTCGTTGAGGACACCCGCCTCCGGCGGCCACTCGCTCGTCGGCAGCACGACGGCGATCGACGCGACGACCGCTCCGCTGCGGTCCGAGATGGGCGCGGCGACCGATGACTCCCCCAGCACGGCCTCGTCCTCCTCGGTCGCCAGCCCGCGCTCGGCGATCTGCGCCAGCTGGAGCTCCAGGCGCACCGGGTCGGTGATGGTGTCGCCGGTGAGCGGCGGCAGGGGCCCGACGAGCACCTCGTCGGCCAGCCGTGGGTGGTAGGCCAGCAGCACCTTGCCCATCGCGGAGGCGTGCACCGGGATCGTCACGCCGGTCTCGAGCATCTGCTGGCTGCCGTCGGGCCGCCGGTTGTGGTGGATGACGAGCACCTCGTGGAAGAGCTGGGCCCCCAGCCGGGTCGACAGCCCGGTGCGCCTGGCCAGCTCCGCGGTCCACCGCATCGCCCGGGCCCGCACGTCGAGGGTGTCGAGGTAGACGTTGGACAGCTTGAGGAGCGCCGGCCCCAGCATGTAGCGCGTGCCGTTGGGCTCCTTGGCGACGAGGCCGTGCTGCTGCAGCGACTTCACGATGCCGTGCACCGTCGACGGCGAGAGCTCGAGGGTCGTCGCGAGCTCGGAGATGCCGAGGTGGCGGGCCCCCTGGAGCGCGTTGAGCACGCGCGCCGCACGGTCGATCGCCTGGATCACGGATGGCCCTCCCGCAGGGCGGACCGCCTCGGCAGCCTCGCCGCGACGCCCTCGTCTCCTGCGCTTGACACTGCCCTCATCGGATGCGGAGTATTCGACATTGTCGAATGGCGTTCTGTCCAGCAGGACGGGCACACTCGTCACGACGGCCTGTCGAACCGTGCAAGGGAGCACACATGGACGTCCACGGGACCTCCTGGCCCGTGCTCGTCGCGACGCTCGTCTGCACGCCGATGGTCCGCCTCCCTTCCCAGGGCCGGCCCGCCCTTGCCCCGGGTCGCGCTCGCGTTCGGCCTCATCGCACTCACCGGCCCCATCGGGCCACGACAGGAGAAGGTGCTGACGCATGAAGAAGCTGATCAACAACCCGGACGACGTGCTCGCTGACGCGCTCGTCGGCCTCGCGGCGGCCGAGCCGCTGCTCAACGTCGACAAGAAGAACCGGATCGTCTACCGCGCGACCCCGAAGGACCAGGGCAAGGTGGCCCTCATCTCCGGCGGCGGCTCTGGGCACGAGCCGATGCACGGGGGCCTCGTCGGCCTCGGCATGCTCGACGCGGCCTGTGCCGGCGCGGTGTTCACCTCGCCCACCCCGGACCAGATGGAGGAGGCGACCAAGGTCGTCGACCGCGGCGCCGGCGTGCTCCACATCGTCAAGAACTACACCGGCGACGTCATGAACTTCGAGATGGCCGCCGAGCTCGCGGACGCCGCGGGCATCCAGGTCGAGTCGGTCGTCACGCACGACGACGTCGCCGTCGAGGACTCGACGTGGACGGCCGGGCGGCGCGGTGTCGGCCTGACGGTCCTCCTCGAGAAGATCGTCGGCGCCTGCGCCGAGACCGGCGCCGACCTGGCGACCGTCAAGGCGCTGGCGGACAAGGTCTCCGCGTCCGGCCGCTCCATGGGCATGGCCCTGACGAGCTGCACCGTCCCGGCCGCCGGCAAGCCGACGTTCGACATCGCCGAGGACGAGATGGAGATCGGCGTCGGCATCCACGGCGAGCCCGGCCGGCACCGCGAGAAGCTCGCGCCCGCCCACGAGATCGCACAGATGCTCGTCGACCCGATCCTGGCCGACTTCGACTTCACGGGCGCGCCCGCGATCGTCTTCGTCAACGGGCTCGGCGGCACCCCGCTCATCGAGCTCTACCTCATGTACGGCGAGGTGGCCGCCCTCCTGGAGAAGGCCGGCATCACCATCGCCCGCAGCCTCGTCGGGCCGTACATGACGTCGCTGGAGATGGCCGGCACCTCGGTGACGGTCCTGCGGGCGGACGACGAGATCCTCAAGTTCTGGGACGCGCCAGTGGTCACCCCCGGCATGCGGTGGGGTGCCTGACGACGATGGCACAGGACACCGTGGACCTCGCAGCCCTCATCGCCTGGCTCGACTCCTTCCGTGGCTACGTGACGGAGAACCGGGCGTACCTCACCGAGCTCGACTCGGCGATCGGCGACGCCGATCACGGGATCAACATGACCCGTGGCATGGACGCCGTCTTCGCCAAGATCAAGGAGGCGCAGGACGGCGGCACGCCGTTCGCCACCATCGACGACCTCTTCAAGGCCGTGGGGATGACCATGGTCACCTCGGTCGGTGGCGCGAGCGGACCGCTGTACGGGACGTTCTTCCTGCGGATGGGGCGCACGGCGGGGACCGCGGAGACCCTCGACGCCGCCGGGCTCGGTGCCGCGCTGCGGGCCGGGCTCGACGGGGTCGTGGCACGGGGCAAGGCCGAGGCGGGCGACAAGACGATGTTCGACGCCATGTCGCCCGCGCTCGACGCCTACGACGCGGCCGTGGCCGGCGGCGCCGACCCGGCGGCGGCGGCGCAGGCCGCGTCCGCCGCGGCCGACGCCGGCCGGGACGCGACGACGCCGCTCGTGGCCCGCAAGGGTCGCGCGAGCTACCTCGGCGAACGGTCCGCCGGGCACCTCGACCCCGGGGCGACCTCGACGGCGCTGCTGTTCCAGGCCTTGGCCGAGACGCTGGCCGCCTGATGGCGGTCGGGATCGTCGTGGTCTCGCACAGCCCCGCGCTGGCGAGGGCCGTGGTCGACCTCGCGCTCGAGATGACCCCCGCCGGAGGTCCCCCCGTGGCGATCGCCGCGGGGGGCCCCGGTGGGGTCACCGGGACCGACGCGATGGCGGTCAGCGAGGCGATCGGGCGCGTGGGATCGCCGGACGGCGTGCTCGTGCTCATGGACCTCGGCTCGGCGGTGCTGTCGGCCGAGATGGCCCTGGAGTTCCTCGACGACCCGGACGTGCCCGTCCGGCTGACGAGCGCGCCGTTCGTCGAGGGCCTGCTCGCGGCCGTGGTGACGGCCGCCGGCGGTGCGAGCCTCGACGCCGTCGAGCGCGAGGCCCGGGGGGCGCTGGCGCCCAAGGCGACCCACCTCGGGACGCACGACGAGCCCGCGGAGCCCGCCGCACCGGCGCCGGCGGCCACGGTGACGCGCGACCTCACCCTCATCAACCCGGTCGGGATGCACGCGCGCCCGGCCGCCATGCTCGTGTCCGCCCTGGGCGGGCTCGACGCCGCGGTCACGGTGGCGAACCTGCGCACCGGCCGCCCGGCGGCGACCCTGTCCGGCACCACCGCGCTGCTGACGCTCGACGGCCGGCTCGGCGACACGCTGCGCTTCGGCGCCTCGGGCCCCGACGCCGACGAGGCCCTGACGAGGATCGCCGACCTCGTCGGCCGTGGCTTCGACGAGATGGACCTGACCGCCGCAGCTCCGGCGGCGGCACCCGCCCCCGAGGAGGCCGTGCCCGGGGACGTGCACCCGGCGGCGCACGCCGGCGGACCGACGGCCCCCGGCGGCGGCGCCCCCCTCGGCGTCAGCCCCGGCCGCGGCGTGGGGACCGTCGTCCACATGCCCGACCCAGTGACCGAGCCCGCCCCCGGGCCGGCCGTGCCGGACGACCAGCGTGCCGCGGAGGCGGACCGCATCGACCGCTCCGCGTCCGCCGTCGCGGACGAGCTGCGCGGCCGGGCGTCGCGCGTCGACGCCGAGGCGAAGGCGATCCTCGAGGCCAACGCGCTCATCGCCGAGGACAGGGGCGTGCTGGACGACGCCCGTGCCCGCGTCACCGGGCAGGGGCTGGCCGCAGCGCCCGCGGTGTGGCAGGCGTTCACGGCCATCGCCGAGATGTTCGCGGCCGCCGGCGGGGTCATCGCCGGGCGGGTGGCCGACGTGCAGGACGTCCGCAACCGCGTCGTGGCGCACCTGCAAGGGCTGCCGGCCCCGGGCGTGCCGGTGCGCACCGAGCCGTTCGTGCTCGTCGCGCGCGACCTGGCTCCGGCGGACACCGCGTTGCTCGACCCGGCGGTCTGCCGGGCCCTCGTCACCTCGGAGGGCGGCCCGACGAGCCACGCGGCGATCCTCGCGCGGTCCCTCGGGCTGCCGGCGGTCGTCGGCGCCCCGGCGGCGCTCGACATCCCCGAGGGCACGCTCCTGCTGGTCGACGGGGGGACCGGCGAGCTCGTCGTCGACCCGTCGCCGGAGCTCGTCGCCCAGGTGCTCGCCGCGCCCAAGGCGCCGGAGTTCGACGGCGACGGCGTGCTCGCGGACGGCACGCACGTGAAGCTCAAGGCCAACATCGGCGGCACGGCGGACGCGCAGCGCGCCGCGGGCGCGCACGCCCAGGGCGTCGGGCTCTTCCGCACCGAGTTCCTGTTCCTCGACCGAGGCACGCCGCCGACGCTCGACGAGCAGGTCGCCGCCTACCGCGGGGTCCTGGAGGCCTTCCCGCACGACGACGTGGTGATCCGCACGCTGGACGCGGGCGCGGACAAGCCGCTGGCGTTCGTCGGGCCGCAGCACGAGGACAACCCCGCGCTCGGCGTCCGGGGCCTG
This sequence comes from Cellulomonas sp. 73-92, assembly GCF_001898175.1. GTDB lineage: Bacteria > Actinomycetota > Actinomycetes > Actinomycetales > Cellulomonadaceae > Cellulomonas. The sequence continues at coordinate 750,478 of NZ_MKTH01000013.1, read as the reverse complement.
CGCACGTCGTGGCGGTGGCCGCAGGTGCTCGCCGACCAGCTCGACGCGATCGCCGCGGCCGCGGCCGCCACCGGCACCCGGCCCTGGGTGATGGCGCCGATGGTGTCGACCGTCGCCGAGGCGGCGGACTTCGTCGCGCTCGCCAAGGACCGCGGCATCGCCACGGCGGGCGTCATGGTGGAGACGCCGTCGGCGGCGCTGCTGGCCGACGACCTGCTGAAGGTCGTCGACTTCATCAGCCTCGGCACCAACGACCTGACGCAGTACACGATGGCGGCGGACCGGCTGTCCGGCGAGCTGGCCGCGCTCAACGACCCCTGGCAGCCGGCGGTGCTCCGCCTGCTCGCCCAGGTCGGGGCGGCGGGCCGGCGGGCGGGCGTGCCGGTAGGCGTGTGCGGCGAGGCCGCGGGCGACCCCCTGCTGGCGGTGGTGCTCGTCGGGCTCGGGGTCACCAGCCTGTCGATGGCGCCCGGCCTGCTCGGCGCGGTGGCGGCGCAGCTGGCCGCGCTCGACCGGGCGGCGTGCGAGAGCGCCGCCCATGCGGCGTTGGCGGCCGTCGACCCGGCGGGCGCGCGGGCGGCGGTGCGAGCGGCGCTCGGCCTGTAGCGGCCCCCGGAGCGCCCCCGGCCCTGCGCCGTCAACGGCTCGCGAGCGCATCGTTCGTCGTCGAGGTCGTGGGTTCCGGACACCGGAAGCCCTGCGTTCGGCGACGAACGATGCGCCCGGCGACGAACGATGCGCTCGGCGACGAGCGCTGAGCTCGACGACGACCGGGCGCAGCGGGGATAGCCTGCGCCCGTGCTCCCCGACCAGCTCGACCGCCTGTACTCCGTCTCCCACCCGGCCGTCCACCCGGACGGCTGGGCCGTGGTGTCCGCGACCCGCCCCGACTTCGCCGCCGACGCGTACGTCGGGCAGCTGTGGCGCGTGCCGCTGGACGGCGGCGCGCCCCGGCGGATCACCCGCGGCTTCCGTGACACGGCGCCGAAGGTCTCGCCGGACGGGCGGCTCGTCGGCTTCCTGCGCGCGGCGCCGGGCGGGGTCCCCCAGCTCGCGATCGTGCCCGCCGACGGCGGCGAGCCGCTCGTCGTCACGGACCGGAAGCTCGGCGTGAGGGACTTCGCGTTCACGGAGGACTCCGCCCGGGCGGTCGTCACCTCCGCGGTGCCCGAGGAGGGGCGCCACGGCACGGTGGACGGCGTGCCCGCGCCGGCCGAGGACCCGCGCCACGTCACCACGCTGACGTTCCAGTCGAACGGCCGCGGCTACCCCGCCGACCAGCGCGTCCACGTCTTCGTCGTCGACCTGCCGGACCCGTTGGGCGAGCCGCCGGTCACGCCCGTCGGGCGTGCGGCGAAGGCGGCGAAGGACGCGGCGAAGGCCTCCGGGGTGGCGGACGACGAGCCGCGGCTGGTGCCGGAGGCTCGGCAGCTGACGAGCGGCGACTTCGACCACGCCGAGCCGGTGGTCGTCGGCGGGTCGGTGGTCGTCGTGTCGGCGCGGCACGAGCACCGCGACCTCGACCGGCGGACCGACCTCTATCGGATCGACCTGGCGTCCGGCGACGTGACCCTGCTGACGGACCCCGCGGTGACCGGCACCACGCTGACCGTCGCGTCGCCGGTCGTCGTCGGCGACGACCTGTACTTCCTCGGCGCCGACCTCGGGCCTGACGGCACGGACTTCGTCGCCAAGAACGCGGCCGCCTACCGGGTGCCGGTGGCCGGTGGCCCGGTGGTGCGGCTGACCGACCCCGCGGACGACGACCTGACGCAGCTGGCGGCCGTCGACGACGGCGTGCTCGGCGTGCTCCACACGCAGGGTGCCGGCGTCCCGGTGCGCCTCGCCGGGGACGGTGCCCTCACACCGCTGCCAGTCCCGGAGGGCGCGTCCGTGACGGCCGTCGGCGCCGCCGGCGATCGGGTCGTCGCGGCCGTCGCGACGCCGGTCTCCCCCGGCGAGGTCGCGAGGCTGGACTCGTCAGCCACCGTGCTCACCGACTTCGCCGCCGCGCTGCGCGAGGTGTCCACGCCGGTCCCGGCCCGCGAGCTGGTCTCGACGAGCCCCGACGGCCAGCGGGTGCAGGGCTGGGTGCTGGTGCCGGAGGGCGAGGGCCCCCACCCCGTGCTCCTCACCATCCACGGCGGCCCGTACGCCGCCTACGGCCCGGCGTTCTTCGACGAGGCGCAGGTCTACGTCGCCGCCGGCTACGCCGTCGTGCTCTGCAACCCGCGCGGCTCGGACAGCTACGGCGAGGCCTTCGGCCGGGCGATCCAGGGCGACTTCGGGAACCTCGACAGCGTCGACGTGCTGGCGTTCCTCGACCACGCCCTGGCCACCGTCCCGGGCCTGGACGCGGACCGCGTCGGGGTGATGGGCGGCTCCTACGGCGGCTACCTGACGGCGTGGCTCATCGCCCACGAGCACCGCTTCGCGGCGGCGATCGTCGAACGCGGCTACCTCGACCCGCGCTCGTTCGTCGGCGCCAGCGACATCGGCTGGTTCTTCGCGCCCGCCTACAACACGGCTGACCCGGCACGCATGGACGCCCAGTCGCCGCTGCTGCTGGCCGGCCAGGTCACCACACCGACGCTGGTGCTGCACAGCGAGGACGACCTGCGGTGCCCCATCTCGCAGGCCTTCCGCTACTACACGGAGCTCAAGCTGGCCGGCGTGGACGCCGAGCTGCTCGTCTTCCCGGGCGAGACGCACGAGCTGTCGCGCTCCGGCCGGCCCTGGCACCGCCGGCAGCGCTTCGAGGCGATCCTCGACTGGTGGCGCCGCTACCTGCCGGTCACCGCGTAGACCAGCCGCGCGAACTGGCCCACGGCCGAGGCGGAGACGAGCGTGAGCCGCTCCGACCCGACCCGCCGCGGCAGCAGCGGCGCGCCGCCGGTCAGGGCGACCGGCGCGACCGACAGCGCGACCTCGTCGAGCGCGCCGGCATCGAGGAACTGACCGGCCAGGTCGCCGCCGCCGACCACCCAGACGTCGCCCTCGCCCGCCGCGGCGCGGATGGCGGGCAGCGCCTCGGCCACCGGCCCGGCGACGAACCGCACGTCCGCACCCTCCGGCACCGGCAGCGTGCGCGACGTGAAGACGAACGTCGGCTTGTCCCCGTAGATGGCGCGCCACCGCTCGGGGCGCGCGAGCAGCTCCTCGTGCGCCAGCACCCACTCGTACGTCGTCGAGCCCTCGACGAGCACCGCGGCACCGGACGGGAACAGCCCCTCCTCCGGGGCGTCGCCGCCCGGCACCGCGAAGAGCCAGTCGAGCGAGCCCTGCTCGTCCGCGATCCAACCGTTGAGGCTGGTCGCTGCGTCGAAGATCACCTTCCCCATGCGGTCACCGTAGGCGGCGCCGCCGACACGGCTACGGCACGACGACGGTGATGCCGGCCCCGGCGGTCCCCGACCCCAGGGCGGCCAGGGCGTCGGCCGCCTGGTCGAGGCCGACGACCCGCTCGACCAGGCCGGCGGGGTCCAGGCGGCCGGCGGCCACGTCGGCGAGCATCGCGGGGTACTCGTGCGCCGCCATGCCGTGGCTGCCGTAGACCTCCAGCTCCCAGGCGATCACCCGGTCCATCGGGATCCCGGCGCGCGCGTGCGGGCCCAGCAGCAGTCCCGCCTGGACGTGCCGGCCGCGCCGCCGCAGCCCCAGCACCGAGGCCACGGCGGTGCCCGACGAGCCGAAGGCGTCGAGGGAGACGTGCGCCCCGCCGCCGGTGGCCTGCACGACGAGCTCCGCCACCGCCTCGGGCGCCAGCCCCGCGGGGTCGATCGTCACCGCGGCGCCGAACGACGCCGCCTGCGCACGAGCGCCCGCCGACGGGTCCACGACCACCACGTGGGCGCCCGCCGCGACCGCGACCTGCACCGCCGACAGCCCGACGCCGCCGGCACCGTGCACCGCGACCTCGTCGTGCGCCCGCACGCGGCCGTGCACCGTCAGCGCGCGGTACGCCGTGGCGAACCGGCAGCCCAGCGACGCCGCGACCACGGGCGACATGCCGGCCGGCAGCCGCACGAGGTTGGCGTCCGCGTGGTGCAGCGCGACGAGCTCGGCGAACGACCCCCAGTGCGTGAACCCCGGCTGCTCCTGGTGCGGGCACACCTGCTGCTCGCCGGCGCGGCAGACGTCGCACACGCCGCACGCGCAGACGAACGGCACGGTGACCAGGTCGCCGGCCCGCCAGGAGCGCACCAGCGGTCCGGTCGCCACGACCTCGCCGGCCAGCTCGTGCCCCGGGACGTGCGGCGGTACCACGCCGTCGTCGTGCCCCTGCCAGGCGTGCCAGTCGGAGCGGCAGACGCCGGTCGCCGCGACGCGCACCAGCACGCCGTCGGGCGGGCAGTCGGGGTCGAGCACCTCGCGGACGGCCGGAAGGGCGCCGAACTCGTCGATCACCAGCGCGCGCACGCGGTCGATCCTCGCAGGCTCAGGCCAGAGCCGGTTCCGGCAGCGCAGCCGCGGGCGCCGTCCCGTCGAGGAGCTCCAGCAGCTGCGGCGCCGGGGACGCCCCGGCCCCGGTCACGGCGGAGACCTCCCACTGCGGCGTCGACTCGACCGGCAGCCGCACCGTCGTCAGCCCGACCGCCTGGGGCTTGGCCGTGATCGGCAGCGGCACGAGGGCGACCCCCAGGCCACGGTGGAGCAGGTCGAGCAGCGTGTGGATGTCGTTGACGGTGCACCGCACCCGCCGGTGCACCCCGTGGGCCGCCGCGGCGCGGTCGTTGAGCGAGCGGACCGCCCACGACGGGTCGAAGTCGACGAAGTCCTCGTCGTCGAGGTCCGCCCACTCGACGCGCGACGAGCAGGCCAGGCGATGCTCCGGCGGGGCGAGGAGCACCACCGGGCGGGTCGCGATCGGGGTGCGCGCCAGGCTGCCGAGGTGGTCGCTCGTCGCGACGAAGGCGACGTCCATCGCCCCGGAGCGCACGCGTGCCAGCAGGTCGTAGGAGCCCGCCTGCGTGAAGTCGATCGCCACCTGCGGGTAGCGCCGGTGGAACCGCTCGAGCAGCGACGGCACGTCGAGCACACCGAGGCACTGCTCGGCGCCGACGGTCAGCGTCCCCGACAGGGCGTTCGTCGCCCGCACCACCGCGTCGCGCGCGGCACCGGCCTGCTCGAGCAGCGCCCGCGCGTGCGGCAGCAGCGCCAGCCCGGCGTCGGTCGGCTCGACCCGCCGCGTCGTCCGCGTGAAGAGCGGCACGCCCAGCTCCGCCTCCAGCGCCCGGATCGACGCGGACAGCCCCGACTGGGACACCCCGGTCAGCGCGGCGGCGCGCGTGAACTGCTCCTCGTCGGCCAGGGCGACGAGGTACTCCATCTGCCGCAGGTCCATTGATCGACTCCGCTTCTGGACAGGATGAACCGTAGTTGTTGGACTTCTATGTTAGGACGCGCCTAGCCTCACCGGGAGCGGCCCAGAAGGGCGCGGACGACGACGTGAGGTGCACCGTGCAGCAACGAACCCTGGGAAACCGGCAGGTCAGCGCGATCGGGCTCGGCGGCATGCCGATGTCGATCGAGGGACGGCCCGACGAAGCCCGGTCGATCGCGACGATCCACGCGGCGCTCGACGCGGGCGTGACGCTCATCGACACCGCCAACTCGTACCACCTCCTCGCGGGCGAGGTCGGCCACAACGAGCGGCTCATCGCCAAGGCCCTCACGAGCTACGGCGGCGGCACCGACGAGGTGCTCGTCGCGACCAAGGGCGGCCACCTGCGCCCCGGTGACGGCAGCTGGACCCAGAACGGCGACCCGGCCTACCTCAAGGAGGCGGCCAAGCAGTCGCTCAAGGACCTCGGCGTCGAGGCCATCGGCCTCTACCAGTTCCACCGGCCCGACCCGCGCGTGCCGTGGGCCGACTCCGTGGGCGCCGTCCGCGACCTGCTCGACGAGGGCCTCGTCCAGATGGCCGGCGTCTCCAACGCCAGCGTCGCCCAGATCGACGAGGCGAACGAGATCCTCGGCGGGCGCCTGGTGTCGGTGCAGAACCAGTTCTCCCCCGCCCACCGCTCCACGCTGGACACGCTGCGGCACTGCGCGCAGCTCGGCATCGCGTTCCTGCCCTACAGCCCGCTCGGCGGCATCAGCCGCGCCGGCGGCGTCGGCGACAGGTTCCCCGAGTTCGCGGCCGTCGCGGCGGCGCGCGGCGTCTCCCCGCAACGGGTGGTGCTCGCGTGGGAGCTGTCGCTCGCGCCGGTCGTCATCCCCATCCCGGGCGCCTCGCGCCCCGAGTCGATCGTCGACAGCGCCGCCGCGGCGGACCTCGTGCTGTCCGACGACGAGCTCGCCACCCTCTCCTGATCCGGAAGGACCACCGTGAAGACCTTCACCCTGCCCGGGACCGACCTCGTCGTCCCCGAGGTCGTCCTCGGCCTCATGCGCATCGCGGACAAGACGGACGACGAGATCCGCACGCTCGTCGGCACCGCGGCGGACGCCGGCATCGACTTCGTCGACCTCGCCGACGTCTACGGGCCCGCGCTGCACGAGTGCGAGGCCCGCTACGGCGGCGCGATGAAGCTGACCTCGTCGGCCCGCGAGAAGGTGACGATCCAGACCAAGGCCGGGATCGTCCGCGAGCCGCTGAGCTTCGACTTCTCCTACGAGCACCTGCTCGAGTCGGTGGACGGCTCGCTCAAGGCGCTGCAGACCGACTACATCGACATCCTGCTGCTGCACCGGCCCGACGCCCTCGTGGAGCCGGAGGAGGTCGCCCGGGCGTTCGACGACCTGCAGGCCTCCGGCAAGGTGCGCCACTTCGGCGTCTCGAACCAGAAGCCGAGCCAGATGGAGCTGCTGCGCCGGCACGTCACGCAGCCGATCGTCGCCAACCAGGTCCAGCTGTCCGTCACGCACGCCAACCTGTTCACGCAGGGCACCGCGATCAACATGAACGGCCTCGACCAGTCGGTCGACCGCGACAACGGCACCGTGGACTACTGCCGGCTGCACGACATCGCGCTGCAGGCGTGGTCGCCGTTCCAGGCGGGCTTCTTCGACGGGCCGTTCCTCGGCTCGGACGCCTACCCGGAGCTCAACGCCGTGATCGACCGGCTGGCGGGCCAGTACGGCGTGCCGGCAGAGGCGGTCGCCACCGCGTGGATCCTGCGCCACCCGGCACGGTGGCAGGTGGTGCTGGGCACGACGACCCCGGAGCGCGTCACCGCGGCGGCCGCCGGATCGGACATCACGCTGACCCGCTACGAGTGGTACGAGCTCTACCGCGCGGCCGGGCACATCCTGCCCTGACGGCCGCCGGCGTCGGCCCCGTCCGGCCCGTCTCGAGGAGCGGACGGGGCGCGTCGCTCGATCGAGTGGTTCTCGGGGTGAGATCCCCAAGAGCCCCTCACGGTCGAGCCATCCGACGGCCAAAGATGGGGGCCATGCAGGGGACCCAGCCGGAAGGCCAACAGAGAGATCGAGACGCCTACGTCCACGTCACGGACGCGGACGTCCACGCGGCGCGCGACGCCTGGTGGCGCGCCCAGAGCGAGGACCCCGCCTCCGAACGCACCGCGACTCTCCACGAGTCGTACCGACAGATCGTCCACGCACAGGCGCAGCAGATCGCCGAGGAGTTCCGCGCGGCGCACGCGCGCTGACGCCTCACAGAACTACGAAGGGCCGGGGGGCGCCCCGGCCCTTCGTCATGCCTCGGCGGTCTGCCGCGGCAGCACCTGGACGTCCGGGCCCGGGAAGACAAGGCCTTCGTGGCCGTCGGCGAACCGCACCAGGAACGGCGGGCCGCCGTCCGGGCCACGGGTCTCGACGATCTCGCCCGAACGGTCCTTGGTGTCGATGGTCCGGCCGTGGACGACGAGCCGGTCACCCACTGATGCGTGCATCGTTGCTCACCTCACTTGGACCTCACCACGAGGCTAGCCCGCTCTGCTCGAGTCGGCACCGCTCGGATCGCGACTTCCTGGACGTCCGCCTACGTTGCTGGGCAGGGGCACGACGACGCGGAGGTGGCGGTGTGACGAGCACCCGACGGACCGGCGGCGGGCGCGTGCCGCCGACCGCGGCGTCCGACCGGCGGTCCACCACGAGCACCGAGACCGGCCGGCCCGACGTGCTGCCCGCACACGTGCTGCGGGAGTACGCGCTGATCGCGGACGGTGAGCGGGGAGCCCTGTGCGGGCCGCGTGGCGACATCACCTGGCTCTGCTCACCGCGCTGGCACGACGACGCGGTCTTCTCCCAGATGGTCGGCGGCTCGGGCCTGTACGCGGTGACGCCACGCGACACCTATGTCTGGGGGGGCTCCTACGACGACGGTTCCCTCGTCTGGTGCCACCAGTGGGTGACCTCGGCCGCGGTGGTCGAGTGCCGGGACGCCCTCGCGCAGCCGGCCGACCCGGCGCGCGTCGTCGTCCTGCGCCACGCGGAGGCCCGCCAGGGGGACCTGCACGTCCGGGTCCGCCTCGACCTGCGCGCCCGGTTCGGCGTCGACCCGATGACCGACCTGCGCCGGGACGAGCACGGGGTGTGGACCGGCCGCTCCGGCCCGGTGGCGTTCCGCTGGCAGGGCGCCGCGGAGGCGCGGCCCGACCCGACCGGTGTCCTCGTCATGGACCTCGACCTGCCGCAGGGCGCCGGCCACGACCTGGTGCTGGAGATCGCCGACGCCGGGACGCTGCGGTCGGCGCCCCTGCCCGACGCCGCCACCGCCTGGCGGGCGACCGAGCGCTGGTGGGGCCACGCCGTGCCGCGGTTCCCCTCGTCGGCCGCGCCGCGGGACACGCGCCAGGCCTACGCGGTGATGCGGGGGCTGACGTCGTCGACCGGGGCGATGGTGGCCGCCGCCACGACGAGCCTGCCGGAGCGTGCCAACGCGCGGCGCAACTACGACTACCGCTACGCGTGGATCCGTGACCAGTGCCTCGCGGGCACCGCGGTGGCCGCGGACGGGCCGCACCCGCTGCTGACGTCGGCCGCGCACTTCGTCGGGCAGGCGCTGCGGGAGCACGGCCCGCACCTGGCGCCCGCCTACACCGTCGACGGCGGCACCGTGCCCAAGGAGCAGCTCATCGACGTCGCGGGCTACCCGGGGGCCGACGAGCTGGTGCGCGGGAACTGGGTCACCGACCAGTTCCAGCTCGACACGCTCGGCGAGGCCCTGCAGCTGTTCGCGGCCTGCGCGCGCCACGACGCCCTCGACGAGCACGGCGCAGCTGCCGCGCGCACCGCCGTCGACGTCATGGTCCAGCGCTGGACGGAGCCCGACGCGGGCATCTGGGAGATCCAGCCGGACTGGTGGGCGCACTCGCGCCTGGCGTGCGTGGGGGGCCTGCGGGCGGCGGCAGCGGCCGGCGTCGGCGGCCCGCCCGACGAGCTGGAGCACCTCGCCGGGACGATCCTCGACGAGACCCGCCGCCGCTGCGCGCACCCGTCCGGGCGCTGGCAGCGCAGCCCCCACCACCGGGACACCGACGCCTCGCTGCTGCTCCCCGTCGTGCGCGGCGCGACGCCGGCCGACGACCGGCTGCACCTCGGCACCCTGGCCGAGGTGCTGGACCGGCTGAGCGACGACGGCTACGTGTACCGGTACGCCGTCGACGGCGAGGCGCCCGGCACCGCCGAGGGGGCGTTCCTGCTGTGCGGCTTCATCGTGGCGCTGGCCGAGCTGCAGCAGGGCGACGTCACGTCCGCCTACCGCTTCTTCGAGCGCAACCGGTCCGCCGCCGGCAGCCCTGGGCTGCTGACCGAGGAGGTCGACGTCAGGCAGCGCCAGCTGCGTGGGAACCTGCCGCAGGCCTTCGTGCACGCGCTGCTGCTCGAGACGTCCGTGCGCCTCGGACAGCTCGGCTGACCACCCGCCGGGGCACGAGGCTGCCCGGCGGGTGTCAGGCGGCGACGAGGTCGAAGGCGTTGCCCTCCGGGTCGGACAGGGTCACCGAACGACGCCCACCGCCTTGCACGCCGTACATGCGTCGCGCGCCGAGCCCGACGAGACGGCGGGACTCGCCGTCGAGGTCGGTCGTCGTCAGCTGCAGGTGGAGCGGGGTGCGCAGCACCCGGCCGTCCGGGACGCGGCGGAAGACGAGGTGGGGCACGCCGAAGGCGGAGCCGTCGACGAGCTCGGCGTACTCGGGGGTGGCACCGGGGGCGACCTCGAGGCGCAGCGCGGCACCCCAGAAGTGGGCGGCGAGCTGGGCGTCGAACGCGTCGTACGCGAGGCCGTGGAACGTGGTGGGCATGACGCCTCCAAGGGTCGGGTAGGCCGGCGTCCGCCGGTGGGTCGCTGACGACCGTGACGGATGCGGCTCGGAGGATGCTGTGGCGGCGCCGGGAGAGTCCCGTGCGTCGGGAGGGGCCGCGGCGGCCGCGGGCCCGAGCGGAGGAACCTCCGCTTATGCCGGAAGACTAACCGGAGGATCCTCCGATTGGCAAGACCTTGGCGATCACGAGCTCGCGGATGCGTGGCGCGGCCGGCCGGGTGAGGATCGCCCGGTGACCCCGGCCTGCCGCGAGCCCGCATGAGCATCGGGATCGTCGTCGCGATCGCCGCCCTGGTCGCCGTCCTGGTCGTGGCGATCGCCAGGCCGCGGAACCTCCCGGAGGCCGTCGTCGCGGTCCCCCTCGCCCTCCTGCTCGTGGTCGTGCGCATGCTGCCACCGGCCGACGCGTGGGCGGAGGTGCGCTCCCTCGTCCCCGTGGTCGCCTTTCTCGCGGCGGTGCTCGTGCTGGGCCAGCTCTGCGAGGACGAGGGCCTCTTCGTCGCCGCCGGCGGCTGGATGGCCCGCACGTCGGCCGGCTCCCCGACCCGCCTGCTGACCGCCGTCGTGGCGATCGCCGCGGTGACCACCGCCGTCCTCAGCCTGGACGCGACGGTGGTGCTGCTGACGCCCGTCGTTTTCGCCACCGCGGCGCGGATCGGCGCCCGGGCACGGCCGCACGTGTACGCGTGCACCCACCTGGCGAACTCGGCGTCGCTGCTGCTGCCGGTCTCCAACCTCACCAACCTCCTCGCCTTCCGCGCGACCGGCCTCGGCTTCGCGCGGTTCGCGGGGCTCATGGCGCTGCCCTGGCTGCTCGTCGTCATCGTCGAGCGGGTCGCCGTCGGCCGGTACTTCCGCACGGACCTGGCGGCGGCCGCCGCGGTCGACCCGGGCCGGTCCCCGGCGGTCACCGCGCCGCACGCCACCCAGGCCGCCGCTGGGGGCCGGCCGGCAGCGGCGCCCGGGGTCGCGGCGGTCGTCGTGGGCGCCACGCTGGTCGGCTTCGTCGTCGCCTCGGCCGTGGGGATCGACCCGGCGTGGGTAGCGGCCGCGGGCGCGACGGTCCTCGCGGTCCACTCGATCGCACGGCGCCGGGTCACGGCCGCCGCCCTCGGCCGGTCGCTCAACGTGCCCTTCCTCGCGTTCGTGCTTGCGCTCGGCGTGGTGGTGCGGGCGGTGATCGACAACGGGCTGTCGACGGCCGTCGGTACGCTCGTCCCCGGCGGCTCGTCGCTCGGCGCCCTGCTCGTGGTGGCGCTCGTCGCCGCGCTGCTCGCCAACGTCGTGAACAACCTGCCGGCGATCCTCCTGCTGCTGCCGCTTCTCGCGGGCCACGGCGCCGGGCCCGTCCTCGCCGCGCTGGTCGGCGTCAACGTGGGCCCCAACCTCACGTACGTCGGCTCGCTGGCGACCCTGCTGTGGCGGCGCATCGCCCGGGCGCACGACGCGGATCCCGGGCTGGCGGAGTACCACCTGCTCGGCGCCCTGACGGTGCCGGTCTCGATCGTCGTGGCGACCTCGGCCCTGTGGGCCGGGCTCGCCCTCACCGGAGGAGGATGAGGCGATGGCGGTGCTCGTCTGGGTGGCCGAGGGGACGTGGCCGGCGTGCATCGACGCCGCGGCGCAGTGGGCGCCGCCGACGTCGGAGGTCGTGCTCCTCGTCACCGAGGGGACCCACGGTGCCGACGCGGCGCACACCGCGTTCGCCGGGATGCTCGGCCGGGGACGGCCCGAGCGCGACCCCGGCGCGCGGATCGCGGCGATGGGCGCCGCCGCCACCGAGGAGATGCTCGAGGCCGCGGCCGGACGCCTCGGTCGCGCCAGCACGGCCAGGACGCTCTCGGGCCGCCCAGAGCGGGCGCTGGTCGAGGCGGCGGCGGCCGCCGAGCTGCTGGTGCTGGCGCGGGACGGTGAGCTCGAGCGCCTCGGGCCGCACAGCCTGGGTCCCGTCACACGCTTCGTCGTCGACCATGCGCCGTGCCCGATCCTGCTCGTCTGGCCGCGCCGCCCCACCACCACGGCGCTGCCGCCGCCGCCACCGGGGCCGCCACCGAGTCGGCCCTGAGACCGCCGTCCGCGACGAGGCGACGGGCGAGCCGGTCAGTGGCCGATCAGGGCGGCGAGCCGGCTGGTGACCCGGCGACGATCAGGGGCCAAGGCTGGTCAGCCGCCGAAGAGGCGGCGCCAGAACCCCCGCCTCTCCTCGACGACGGGGCCGACCTGGGGGCCGGCTCCCTCGGACCGCACCGGCGCGGGCGCCGACGGTGCGCCGCCGAGCTCGTCGCGCACCCGCGCGAGGAGGTCGTGCACGGCGTCCTGCGCATAGCCCTCGCGGAACTTCGTCGTCGTGAACGCCGGCGCCTCGAGGTCCCCGAGCGTCACCGGCCGGTCCGCGGGCGCGCCGCCCTCCCGGGCTCGCAGCGTGGCGACGACGCGGTCCAGGAAGTCGTCGACCTCGTCCTGGTCGTACCCCTCGGTGAACTTCGTCGACTGGAACTTCGCGGCGAGCACCTCGTCGGCCGTGATCATGGGCGACATCGTGCCGCACGGCGTCGCGTCGGGGTGGCCGGACACCCGGCCCGTCACGAACGGGCGAGGATCCCCACCACCTCGTCGTGCGTGAGCCGCACGGGGTTGCCCGCCATGCTGCTCGCCGCGAGCGCGGCGTCCGCGACCGCGCCGTGTTCGTCGGGTGGCAGGCCCAGCGCCGCCAGCGGGCGCACGCCGAGCGAGGACACCGTGTCCGCGATCCACCGCGCGCAGTCCTCGACCTCGGCGTCCGGGTTTCCGGTGAGCAGCCGGGCGGCCTCGGCGTACCGGTCCAGCGCCACGGCGCCGGGGTCGCGCTGCCGCAGCGCCCGCACGTTCGTCGCGACGGTCGCCGTCAGCACCGCGGCGCACACCTCCCCGTGCGGCGCGCCGAGCCGGCCGCCGAGGGGCGCGGCCAGGCCGTGCACGGCGCCGAGCCGGGCGTTGGCCAGGGCCATCCCCGAGAGCAGCGCCGCCAGGCTCATGTCGGTGCGGGCGTCGAGGTCGTCGCCGTGCCGGAAGGCGGTGTGCAGGCTGCGGCCGGCGCGGGCGAGGCCCTCGCGGGCGAGGGCGTCGGTCAGCGGGTTCGCCCGCGGCGTGACGAGCGCCTCGAGGCACTGCGTCAGCGCGTCCAGGCCGGAGGACGCGGTGACCGCCGGCGGGCACGTCAGCGTGAGCGCGGGGTCGACGACCGCGACCGTCGGCAGCATCGCCGGCGAGCGGAGGCTCGCCTTGACGCCGTGCTCGGGCGAGAGGAGCGGTGCGTTGGCGGTCGCCTCGGCGCCGGTGCCGGCGGTGGTCGGCACCGCGACGACCGGCACGGGCGCCGCGGTCAGGGGCAGGCCGCGGCCGATGACCTCGAGGTGGTCGAGCACGTCGGCCTCGTCGCGCAGCAGCACGGCCACCGCCTTGGCGAGGTCGACGACCGAGGCGCCACCCCAGCCCACGACCACGTCCGGCCGCGCCTCCCGGGCAGCGGCGAGCGCGGCGCGCACACCCTCGACGGTCGGCTCGCCGCTCCACCGCCACACGGTCGTCTCGTCGGGTAGCCCGGCCAGCCCGGGCGCGCCCTCCTCGCCGTGCCTGGCGAGCACGACGAAGACCCGCCTGCCCAGCTCGGACGCGATCCGCGGCACCTGCTCCGAGGCCCCGGCACCGACGACGATCCGTCCGGCTGTCGCGAAGGTGAACACGACGACCTCCCTACGACGACGCTGTCGGCACCCATCCTTCCGTGCCCGCGCCGGCGCGCGACCTGCGCCGGCCCGCTACCGGCGCCGGCCTGCTACCGGCGCCGCGTGCGCCACCGCGAGGTGGCCGCGAACGCCGCGCGTGCCGGGGGCCGGCTCGTCGGCCCGCCGGGGCGCCGGTGGCAGCGCCCGTCGGCCCAGGGGCAGGACCACCACGGCCCGCTCGCCCCGCGCGGCCGCTCCCCCAGGGGTGTCAGGCTGCCCGCGGGCAGCACCGGCAGGGCAGACCACATCGAAGACCCCCGTCCGTCGCGTGCGTTCCGCACCGACGCTAACGGCGGGCGCCGACACCGCGCCCGGCCTTTTCTTCGTGATGTAGGGTTACATCATGTCGCACCGGACGCAGGTGATCCTCGAGGACCGGCAGTACGCACGATTGCTGGCCGAGTCCGAGCGCACCGGCGTCGGCCTGGGGGAGCTGGTACGTCGCGCGGTGGACCGCACGTACGGGCTGCCCGACGACGACGCCGTGGTCCGCGCCCTCGACCTGAGCTTCGGCACGTGGGCGGAGGTCGAGCTCGACGGCGAGGCGTACGTCGAGTCGATGCGGCACGGCCTCGGCGCCCGGCTGGCACCTCGGTGACCGTCGTCGTCGACACCTCGGTCCTCGTCGACCACCTGCGCGGCGACGCGAGGGCCCGGAAAGTGCTCCTCGCCGCACGAGAGGACGGCGACGACCTGGCGGCGTCGGTCCTGACGCGCACCGAGCTGCTGGCGGGCGTGCGGTCGCGCGAGCGACGAGAGCTCGAGGCGCTCTTCACGGTGCTGCGCTGGGTCGACGTCGACCGCGAGATCGCCGATCGCGCCGGCGGGCTCGCCAACCGCTACCTGGCATCGCACCGCGACATCGACACCGTCGACTACGTCATCGCCGCCACGGCGGAGGCGCTCGGCGCCCACCTGCTGACGAAGAACGTCAAGCACTTCCCGATGATCGCCGGCCTCCGCCCGCCCTACTGACGCGGCCGCGCGGTCAGGACGCCAGGTGGAACGTGCTGGCGAAGCGTCCGAGGAGGCCGCGGCGGCCGCCGAGCACCTCGACGACGCCGGCGGCGATCGCGTCGTCCGGGGTGAGCTCGCCGGAGATCAGCCGGTGGATGCCGGGGCCGGCGACGAAGGACAGGTCGGCCGGCGCCTCGCCGCGCGTCACGTCGAGCGTCGGCCCATCGACGCGGATGAGCAGCTCCGCGTGGTCGAACCGGCCGGCGTAGGCGGTCGCCGGCAGGGTCTGCGCCACCTGCGGCCGGAAGGCCGTGCGCAGCGCCACCGTCATCGAGTCGGGCGTGATGACCTGCTCCTCCCGCGGCTCGCCCATCGCCTTGAACCCCCACGCGCCGAGCGCGAGCACGACCGGCTCCAGCTCGCGGCCGTAGGGCGTCAGCTCGTAGACGATGACCCGAGAGCGCGGCACCCGGCGGATGACGCCGGCCGCCTGCAGCTCCTTGAGCCGCGCCGCCAGGATGTTGCTCGGGATGCGGGGCAGCCCCGCGGCGAGGTCCCCGTAGCGGCGCGGCCCGACGAGCAGGTCGCGGACGATGAGCAGGGCCCAGCGCTCGCCGACGAGCTCCAGCGCCCGTGTGACGCCGCAGTACTGCCCGTACTCGCGAGCGGCCATCGACCTCAGGCCTGCTGGTTCATGAAGGCCTCGGGCCCCTGGGCGGCAGCGACCGGGTCCATGTAGCCGAACTCGAGCACGTTGCCGTCGGGGTCGGTGAGCTGCCGCTGGTACATGAAGCCGAGGTCGGTCGGCTCCTTCGCCTCCGAGCCACCCGCGGCGAGGCCCGCCGTGACGGCCTCGTCGACCGCCGCGCGGGTGTCGAGGAAGATCGCCGTCGCGGCCGACACGGTGACCGAGGGGTCGCCGATCGGCCGGTCGCTGAAGGTCTGGAAGTACTCGCGCGTCAGGATCATGAAGTAGCTGTGGTCGTCCTCGACCACGACGCACGCGGCGTTGTGGTCCGAGAACAGCGGGTTGATGGTGAACCCGAGCGCCGTGTAGAACGCCTTCGCGCGCTCCAGGTCGGTCACCGGCAGGTTGACGAACATCGCGGTCATGTCGGGCTCACCTTCGTCGGTCGTTCAGCGGACGACGACCACGCTTGCAAAAAACAAGTGGGACTGTCAAGACCCGACGTCACGTCGTCTTCCTAGACTCCGTCCGTGGATCCGATCCAGCCGCTGGTGGGGCGTTCGCGCGAGGCGGAGTTCCTCGCGGGCGTCCTGACGGGCGAGCGACGCACCGTGCTGGTCAACGGCGAGGCCGGCGTCGGCAAGACGACCCTGCTGGCCCGTCTCTGCGATGACGCAGGCGGCCAGGGGTGGCGCGTGCTGCGGTCGTCGTGCGTCGAGGCCGAGCAGCCCTACCCGTACGCCGGCCTTCATCAGGTCCTCACGGCGCTCGACGAGCACACCGGCGGGCTCAGCGACCACCAACGCGTGGCACTGGACGTGGCCGTCGGGCGGGGAGGGGGCGAGCCCCTGGCGATCCTCGCGCTCGGCACCGCCCTGCTCGACCTGCTGGCCGCCGCTGGTTCTATCGCCCCCTGCCTGGTGGTGATTGACGACGTGCACTGGCTCGACGAGGTCAGCGCGGCCGTGCTGGCGTTCGTCGCCCGGCGCCTGAGCGACCGCCCTGCGGCGCTGGTCCTCGCCGTGCGGACCGGCGAGCCCTCGAGCCTGGACACGACCGGCATCGAACGGCTGGACGTGGGTCCGCTCGAGGCCGGGAACGCCGCCCGTCTGCTGGACCTGGCGCACCCGGAGCTCCCGGCGTCCCACAGGGAGGGGGTGCTTGCCCGCGCGGCGGGGAACCCCCTCGCGCTGCTGGAGCTGGCGCGCTGGTTCGAGACCTCGGGAGCGGTGTCCCTCGAGCTTCCCCTCCCGCGACGCCTCGAGCAGATGTACCTGCGCCGGCTGGCGGGCCTGCCGCAGGCGGAGGTGGCCGACCTGCTGCTCATGGCGCTCGACGGGGCGATGGCCTCCGACGGCAGCAACGAGTTCCAGCCCGCCGCCGTGGAGTCGGCCCGCGCGGCCGGCCTCGTCGACGTCGCCACCGCCACGGGGAGGGTCGCGTTCCGCCATCCGCTCGTGCGCTCGGCGGTGGTGCAGCTCGCGTCGCCGAACCAGGTGCGCGCCGCGCACGCGCGGCTCGCCGAGCGCCACGCCCACGACCCGTTGCGGCACGCCCACCACCTCGCGGCCGCGACGCTGGACCCCGACGAGGACGTGGCTCGCGTCCTCGAGAACGCCGCCCGGGGCGCCACCCGCCGCGGTGGCGCCCCGGAGGCGGTCAACCTGCTGACGCGAGCCTCCGAGCTGAGCCCCGGTGAGGCCGACCGGGACCGGCGGCTGGCCGACGCGGCCTTCGTCGCCGGCCAGGCCGGCATGCTCGAGGTCGCGGAGGCGCTGCTCAACCGGTCGGACCGGCAGGCCGGCGACCTCACCGCACCGGCGTCGATCCTCAACTCCGCCTACGTGGTGTTCTACCGCGACGGGGCCGTGGGCCCCGCCCATCGCATGCTGCTCGAGGCCCTGCGCCACCGGCGGCAGGATTTCGACCCGGACACCCTCGTCCGCACCGTGAACGCGCTGCTGTCGATCAGCATGTTCTCCGCGTCCGCCGCCCTGTGGCAGGCGACCGAGCGGGTCCTGGACGACCTGGCCGAGGACCTGCCGGAGGAGACGTTCCTCTTCCGCGACACCTGGGGCGACCTGCTGTCCCATGCCGCCGGCGCGGGCGAGCGCCTGGCCGGCTCGTTCGCAGCGGTCAGCAGTGAGCCGTGGGACATCATGCGCCTGGCGATCTCGGCCTACTTCCTGGACGTCCTTGCCGAGTACCGCCACGTGGTGAAGCGGATGGTCGACCGCGAGGGAGACACCGGCGCGATCACGAACGTCATGACGATCCTCCATCTGGGCGTTCTCGACCTCACCGCCAAGGGTCGGTGGGACGAGGCGGAAGCCGCGCTCGAGCGCGGGCTCGACCTCAGCACGCGTCACGGGTACGCGCTCTTCACCTACGAGTACCTGGCCTTCCAGGCCGAGCTGCTCGCCCGGCGAGGCGAGATCGCACGGGCACGGGAGATCGCACTCGATGTCGATCGATGGGCCCGGCCCCGTGGGCTGGGGCTGCTCCTCCAGCACGTCGAGGCCGCCGGCCTCATCGCGTGCATCACGGACGGCCGGTACGAGACGGCGTGGACGTACGCCAACGGCCTCGCCTCGCCGGGCGCGTTCACGCCCTACGCCCACGAGTCGTACCGGAGCGTGCTGGACTTCGTCGACGCAGCGCTCGCGACCGGCCGGGCCGACGACGCCCGGCGGCACGCCTTGGCCGCCCAAGAACGCGGTGTCGCAGCCGTGTCGCCCCGGATGTCCATGGTTGCGACCGCGGCGCTGGCCATGACGGACGCCACGGACGCCGCCGGGGAGCTGTTCGAGCAGGCCACGAGCTCGCCGGCGGCGCACGCCTACCCGTTCGAGGCCGCCCGCATCCGGCTGGCGCACGGGATGTGGCTGCGGCGGCGCCACGCGACTGCCGACGCCCGGGTGGCGCTGGCGCAGGCGGTCGACACCTTCGAGTCCCTCGGCGCCCTGATGTGGGCTCGGCGGGCGCGGCACGAGCTGGAGCTGGCCGGCGCCGCCACCTCGGACGTGCCCGACGGCGTCTCGAGCCTGACGGCGCAGGAGCGGCTCATCGCGGAGCTCGCCGCCACGGGACTGAGCAACAAGCAGATCGGCGCACGCCTCTTCCTCTCGCCCCGCACCGTGGGCACGCACCTCTACCGGATCTTCCCGAAGCTCGGGATCGCCTCTCGGGCATCCTTGCGCGACGCGCTGTCGACCGCCGACCTTCGACCGGAGGGCAGCCACGACCGGACATGACCTGTGACGTCACCACATACGTCATCAGGCGGATCCGCGACGCGGCTGTGCGGGCAACGCTGACGTCCCTCGGCGCGAGCCGCGCGCCAGCGGCTCGCGGAGCGCGTCCGGGGCGTCGCGGCGACGTCGTCGCGCGAAGGGAGCTGCCGTGAGCACACCACCGACGGTCCGTGGGGGGTACCCCGGCGGCGGCAGCACCCCGCTCGTCGGCCATCTGCAGCAGCTGCTGGTGGACCTGACCGAGCTGCATTCCCAGCTGACGCAGCTCCACCGCAACGTCGTCGGCGCCGGGTCCCGCAGCGTCGACCTCCGGCTCGACGAGGTCGCGGACGACGCACGTCGTCTCGCCGACGAGGTGGCCGATCGCCTCCGCGCCGTCGGGGGCGCACCGGACGCTCGCAGCAGCACCGTCGCCGGCGACACGACGGTCCCCGGCGTCCCGTCCGGCAGGATCTCGGCCCGGGACGCGCTCGCGTACGGCGCCGGGGCGCTCGGCGCCGCGGCCGCGACGGCGCGCCGGACCAGTGCCGTCGCGCACCGCGACGACCCGAGCAGCGCCGATCTCGTGCACCGGATCGTCGTCGATCTCGAGCGGCACGCACGGGTGCTGGCGGCGGGGACGGCCTAACCGCTCCGCTCGGGCGTGGCGCGCGCGGACGACATACGTCACGTCATTTGACGCATGCCCCACCGCCCCCGGCCTCCATACGTTCCTTCCCAAGGACGCCGCCGGCCCCGGGCCGGATCCACCCAGCCCCCGCCGGGCGGAGCGCGTCGACCCGACCGAAACCTCTGGAGACCTGATGAAGACCACCCGACGCCGCATCGCGCGGCGCACGACGATCACCGCCCTCCTGTCCTCCCTCGCCCTGGTGGGCGTGAGCGCCGCGGCCGACAGCGCTGCTGCCAGCTCCGCCGAGCCCAAGCCCACCGTCGTGCTGGTGCACGGCGCCTGGGCCGATGCCAGCGGCTTCGAGAAGGTGGAGGCCGGCCTGCGCCGCGCCGGCTACCCGGTGCTGGAGTTCGCCGACCCGCTGCGCTCGCTGCCGGACGACTCGGCGACGCTCGCCACCTTCCTCAGGGTGCGCACGCAGGGTCCCGTGATCCTCGTCGGCCACTCCTACGGCGGCGCCGTGATCACGAACGCGGCCACCTCCGACCCGGACGTCAAGGCGCTCGTCTACATCGACGCGTTCGTCCCGGCGCAGGGCGAGACCCTCAACGACCTCATCAACATCAACGGCCCGATCGACCCCACCGCGCTGTTCGACTTCGCGCCGTACGCCGGCGGCCCGGCCGGGGACGTCGACCTGTACCTCAAGGGCTCGGTCTTCTCCACCGTGTTCGCCAACGGACTGCCCAAGCCGGAGCAGGACCGCCTGTACGCCGCACAGCGGCCCCTCGCCGCCTCGGCGCTCGACGAGCCGTCGGGCACGCCGGCCTGGTCGACGATCCCGTCCTGGTACGTCGAGGGCACGCAGGACCACATCATCCCGGCCGCCCTTCAGGAGTACATGGCGAAGCGAGCCGGATCGCACGTGACCACCGTCGACGCCGGCCACCTGTCCTTCATCGCGCGGCCGGACGTCGTGGTCAGCACGATCCTGCAGGCCGCCCGCGCCACGCACTGACGCACCCGCGAGCGGCCCGGACCGGCCTGGTCCGGGCCGCTCAGGCGCCGGCGAGGCCGCCGAGCAGCGCGAACGCCCGGTCGACGTGCCGCTGCAGCGGGGTGCCCGGGGCCGCCCGCCAGGTCCGGATCGCGTGCGCGAGCACGCCCCACTCCGTGAGGGCGACGAGGTCCGCCTCGTCGGCGGGGGCGCCGCGCTCGACGAGCAGGCCGGCGACGAGCGCGACGAGGTTGGCCTCCTTCGCCGCCGCGCGCTCGCGCAGGGCGGGCGTCGTCGCGACGATCGCGGCGAGGCGGTTCCCTGCCCGCCCGCTCTCCTCGAGCGACGGCACGATGAGGTCGATCGCGCGACGCATGGCCGGCCACGGGGCAACCTCGTCGGGCACCGCCGCGAGCGCCTCGGTCACCCACCCCGTCAGCCGACGCTCGCCCTCGAAGAGCACCTCGCGCTTGTCGGGGAAGTGCCGGAAGTAGGTGCGCTCGGTCACGCCGGCGCGGGCGGCGATCTCGGCCGTGGTCACCGCGTCGAACCCATGCTCGAGGTAGAGCTCGAGCGCCGCCTGCTCCAGGCGTGCGCGCGCTTCCTTCCCGCTCCGCGGCATGGGACGAGCCTAGCGGGTAGCGACAGTCGCTGTCGCTACGTGTTAATGTCGGTGACTGACACTACGGACGGCAGGCACCAGCGAGGGAGAGCGTCATGGGCGCGGTCACGTCACGGGTCATCCGGTTCCACGAGCTCGGCGAGCCCCTGGACGTGCTGCGCGATGAGCTGGCCGAGATCCCCGACCCGGGTGCGGGCGCGGTCCGGGTCCGGGTCGCCGCGACCGGCCTGAACCCCGCCGACTGGGAGCTCTGCCGCGGTTTCATGCCGGGCCCCCTGCCACGCGGCATCGGGTACGACGTCGCCGGCACGGTCGAGGCCATCGGTGCCGGGGTCGAGGACGTCGGCCTCGGCGACCTCGTCTTCGGCGTCTCGCAGTACGCCGCGCAGCCGAGCGCCGGGGCGGCCGACCACGCCCTCCTGACCCTGTGGTTCGCCGTCCCGGCGGGGCTGGACGCGGTCCACGCGGCCGTGCTGCCGATGGTGGTGCAGACGGCACACTGGACCCTCGACCTCATGGACGTTCGTCCAGGCGAGACCGTGCTCGTCCACGGCGCGGGCGGCATGGTCGGGTACGCCGCCGTGCAGATCGCGCTGCGTCGCGGCGCCCGCGTCATCGCCACCGCGGGGCCGACGTTCGCGCCGGACCTCGCAGCGCTCGGGGCCATCGTGACTCAGTACGGCGAGGGCATGGTCGATCGCGTCCGGTCGCTCGCGGAGGGACCGGTCGACCACGTGCTCGACGTGTCCCGGCCCAATGCGGGAGCCGTCGCGGCGCTCGTGGAGATCGCCGGCGACCCGAGGCGCGTCGTCACGATCAGCAACCACGACGAGGCCCGCAGCAACGGTGCCCGCGTCAACATCGACGAGCTGCGGGCCACGGGTCGCTTCCCGAGCTCCGACATGCTGGCGGACTACGCGAGCCTCGCCGCCACCGGCGAGTTCACCCTCCCGATCGCGCGGACGTTCCCGCTCGCGCAGTGGCACGCCGCCGCGGAGCTCAGCCTGTCGGGAGCGCCGCACGGCAAGGTCGTGCTCGTCCCGTAGCCCGCCGACGGCACGCCTCCCAGCCGGGCCTGCGGGCCGCCGCGGCCGGCCCGCTCCTGGTGCTCCGGCAACAGCCGCGCACCGGCGCAGCGTCGCGCCGGCCGCTGGGCGGGCGCCGCATCGACCGGCTACCGCGACCGGAACAGGTTCCCGGGGTCGTAGGCCGCCTTCACCGCGGCGAGCCGCTGCAGCGTGGCGGCCGGGTAGGCGCGCTCGGCCGCATCCGGCAGCGCGCGCAGGAAGTTGACGTAGCCGTACGGCCCGTCGCTCAGCGCGGCGCTGAGGTCGTCCACCGCGGGGGCGGCGAGCTCCGCCGTCGCCTGGTCCGGGGCCAGCGCTGAGACCACCGTCATCAACCGCCGGTCGCGGTGCGCGAACGCGGTGGCGTCGGGCGCCACGCGCGCGATCGCGCCGCCCATGGGGCGCAGGTTGACCACCACCTGGCGACCGGACGTCACGGCGTCGACGGCCCGCGCCGCGCGGTCGGGCCCGAACTCGTCGGCGAACCCCGCCCCGGTCACCACCCCGAAGCCCTTGAACCCGAACGGCCCCAGCACGGCCGTGTACGGCACCTGCGCCACGCGCTCCAGGAGCGTCGGCGCCATGTCGCGGACCTCACCGACCAGGCGCTCGCCGTCCGCGGGGTTCCCCGAGTGCACCAGCAGCGCCATGATCACCGGACGCCCGTGCAGCTCGGGCGGGAGGAACGGCACCGGCGGCGCCACCATGACGTTGACCATCGAGGCCAGCTCGTCGGCGGCCTCGCTCAGGTGCCCGACGAGCGCCGCGAGCAGTCCCGCGTCCGGCTCGAAGAAGAGCATGCCCTGGGTGATCGACGCCACCTCGTGCAGCCGGAAGCGCAGCTCGGTCACCACCCCGAGGCCGCCGCCGCCACCGCGCAGCGCCCAGAACAGGTCCGGCTCGTGCTCGTCGTCCACCACCAGGAGCCGTCCGTCAGCCGTGACGACGTCCGCGCCGAGCAGGTCGTCGACCGTCAGGCCGTACCGCCGGCTGAGGAAGCCGATGCCACCCCCGAGCGTCAGGCCGGCGACGCCCACGGAGCCGGTGTCGCCGAACCCGGTCGCCAGGCCGTGCTCCGCGGCGACGGTCGTGTAGCGCCCCGCCGTCACGCCGCCCCCGGCACGTCCGGTGCGGGCGTCGGCGTCGATGTGCACCGTATCCAGGCCGCCCAGGTCGAGGACCACCCCGCCGTGGACCAGCGAGCGTCGCGAGTACGAGTGGCCGCCCGCCCGGACCGCCACCGGGAGCCCGGCCTCGGCGGCCAGGGGGAGGACCTGCGCCACCTCCGCGGCGTCGCGCGGCCGCACGACGACGGCGGGTGCGACCTCCCCCGGGTCGAAGGCGACCAGCGCCCCGGGGTCGAAGCCCGGTCCCGGGGTCGTCACCCGTCCGGGGGCGAGCGTGGCGAGGGCGGCGAGCAGTCCGTTGGCGTCCGTCACCGGGCCATCCTGTGGCGGATGAGGCGGGTCGGCCACCGGATATCGCCTCGTGCCCGGCCCCGTCCGTGACCTGGCGAGCCTCGGGAGCACCGGCCGCGGCCCGCCACCGCCAGCCCGTTCACCAGGCCACGGGCCCGTGACGGTCGACGAACGCGCCCGTCGGCCCGTCGGGGCCGATCGTCGCCATGCGCACGATCGCATCGGTGCCCTCCTCGACGCTCTGCGTGCCACGGTGACCGTTGAGGTCGGTCGAGGTGTAGCCCGGGTCGACGGCGTTGATCCGCATGCGCGGGTACGCCTTGGCGTACTGCGTGGTCAGCATGTTGACCGCGGTCTTGGACGACGAGTAGGCGAGCCCGATCAGCGTGGACTCGAACCGGTTCGGGTCGGTGGTCACGCCGAGCGAGCCCATGCCGCTGCTGACGTTCACAACGACCGGAGCGGTGCTCTGTTCGAGCAGCGGCAGGAACGCGTGCGTGACGCGCACGACGCCGAACACGTTCGTGTCGTAGACCCGGAGCAGGTCCGCCGCGGTGGTCTCGCCGACCGGCGTGAACCCTCCGGAGATGCCGGCGTTGTTGACCAGGACGTCGAGGTGGTCGACCCGGCTGGCCGCCGCCTCGACGGAGGCGTCGTCGGTCACGTCGAGCAGGACCGCCGTCGCGCCAAGCTCGGCCGCGACCCGCTCCCCGCGTTCCAGGTCGCGCGCGCCGAGGTAGACGGTGTGACCGAGCTCGACGAGCCGTCGGGCGGTCTCGCGGCCCAGGCCCTTGGTGGCACCGGTGATGAGTGTTGTCGTCATGCCGTCGAGCCTGCGGGGAGCCGCGGGCGGCAACCAGCGACCGGTCGTCCTGGTACTCCCCGTACCAGGACGACCGCCGGCACCGCGAGGGACACTGCCTCGGTGGACACCGACCTGGGCAGCGCGCTGCGTCGCTGGCGTGACCGGATGACTCCCGAGGACGTCGGTCTGCCCGTGCACGGGGCGCGACGGGCGCCCGGCCTGCGCCGCGAGGAGCTGGCCGTGCTTGCCGGTGTCTCCGTCGAGTACGTCATCCGGCTCGAGCAGGGACGCGCCCAGTCGCCGTCCGCGCAGGTGCTCGGCTCGCTCGCGCGGGCCCTGCGGTTGACGGCCGACGAGCGTGACCACCTGTTCCGGCTCGCCGGTCAGTCCGTACCCACGAGCGGCCGGATCCGGGCCCACCTGACGCCCGGCGTGCAGCGACTGCTGCGATCGCTCGACGACACGCCGATCGCCGTGTTCGACGCGGCATGGACGCTCGTCGCGTGGACCTCGTTGTGGGCTGCGCTCTTGGGAGAGCCGGCCGATGGGCGTGACCGGAACCTGGCGTGGGCGCACTTCACCGGCCGGCCGAGCCGGGTTGTGCGCCGGCCGGCCGACACCGCGGCGTTCGAGGCTGAGATGGTCGGCGACCTGCGGTCGGCGGTCGCGCGGTTCCCCGACGACACTGAGCTGCACGAGCTCGTCGACCGTCTGCGCGGGGCGAGTGCTCGGTTCGAGGAGCTCTGGTCCGGCGGAAACGTGACCGTCCGGAGCGCCGACCGCAAGACGATCGCGCATCCCGAGGTCGGCGAGCTGACGGTCGACTGCGACGTGCTGACGGTCGAGGGTGCGGACCTTCGGGTCGTGGCGTACTCCGCCGAACCCGGCACCGAGGACGCCGAGCGACTCGCGCTCGTGCGGGTGGTCGGGCTGCAGACGATGTCGCGCTGAAGGCGTGACACCCCGGTGGTCACGACGGTGCAGACCGCTCAACGACCGCAACAAGACGGACCCAGGACGGCTACCTGGGCGTGCGCTCGCACGAGGATGGCCGCTGCCAGACCGCGCCGCACCCGACGGTGGAGCAGCACAGGCGGGTTCCTCGGCACCTGGGGACTGTTCGCCTTCGGGGAGTCGGTCGTGGCACCGCCGCGAACGACCTCACCAGCCCACGGAGCCGCACCGGCTACAGTCGGCTCCGGATGGTGCCCGGGATGACACGGAGCTTGTCCCGTGGCTTCCCCGAGCTATTCCACTCATCACCCGGGCCTCTAGCTCAACTGGCAGAGCAGCGGACTTTTAATCCGCGGGTTGAGGGTTCGAGCCCCTCGGGGCCCACCAAGCCAGAGTGCCGCGCCCCCGGATCATCCCGGCCGGTGCCGCGTCGGGTCCTCGTGCAGCACGTAGAACAGCGAGTACGGCGTGCCTTCGGGGTCGGGCGCACGTGCCGCGTACTCCTCCAGCAGGGCCTGCACCCGGGCGCGGAGCTCCTGGTGGCCGGCGTCGTCCAGCCGGAGGCCGAGGCGCGCCATGTGCACCTGCTCCGGGTGCTCGACCAGCGCGAACTCCTCGAGGAACGTGTCGAGGAGCACCTGCGTCTGCCGGGGACCGGCGGCGGCCCGCCACGACTTGCGGGTCGCCCGGTAGGGCACCTCGCGGGCGCCGCGCGCGCCCCGGCGCACCGGCTCGGCGACAAGGAAACCCCGCTCGACGAGGGTGCGGACGTGGTGCAGCACCGTCGCCGGGTTCTTGCCCAGCCGCTCGGCGATCTCCCGGTTGGTCAGCGCCTCGTCGAGGCAGAGACGCAGGATCCGCAGGCGCAGCGTGGAGGCGAGCGCCCGGGCGTCCGCGTCGCGCTCGACGACGTCATCCACTGCGTCGGTCCCCGCTGCGGCGACGTCAGCGTCCCGCTCCACGGCGGCGTCGCCGTCCCGCGCGGCCGCGTCGTGCGCCACCTCGGCCTCCTTCACTGATTGACGTTTCTCAATCACTCGCTCATCCTAGAGCGATGCGATCCGCGACCCCGCCCCGCCGGCGCTCTCTGGTCCACCATGCCGACTTCCGTCGGTTGTGGGCCGGCGACGCGCTCGGTCAGCTCGGTGCGCAGCTCACGATGCTCGCGCTGCCAGTGTTCGCCGTGCAGCACCTGGACGCCACCGAGTGGCAGATGGGCGCGCTCACCGCGGCGGAGACCGCGGCGTTCCTCGTCATCGGCCTGCCGGCGGGCGCGTGGGTGGACCGGATGCGCAAGCGGAACGTCCTGGTCGTCGCCGACCTCGTCCGCGGGAGCGTCCTGACGGTCGTGGTGATCGCGGCGCTCACGGGCCACGCCTCCGTCCCGATGCTCATCGTGGCCGGCCTCGTCGTCTCCTGCGCCTCGGTCTTCTTCGACGTCGCCCACCAGAGCTACGTCCCCGGGCTCGTCGGGCTCGAGCACGTCGTCGAGGGCAACTCCAAGCTGCAGGCCACGCAGTCCGTCGCGGCGGTTGCCGCCCCCGCGGTGGGCGGCGCGCTGCTCCGCGTCGTGGCGGCCCCGGTCCTCATCGCCGTCAACGTGGTGACCTACCTCGCGTCGGCGCTCCTCGTCCGGCGGATCCGCCACCGCGAGGAGCCGCCGGCCCCCGAGTCCCGGCGTCCACTCCGCACGGAGATCGGAGAGGGCCTGCGGTTCGTCGTCCAGCAGCCGCTCCTGCGGCGGATCGTCGCGTGCACCAGCATCGGCAACCTCGCGTCGTCCATGGCGGCGGCCATGATCGTCATCTTCGCGCTGCGTGACCTGGGGCTGGACGCGGCCGCCTACGGCACGGTGGTCTCGGCCGGCGCCATCGGCGGCATCGTGGGGGCCGTCACCGCCGACCGGCTCGCCCGCTGGGTCGGCGAGGGGCGGATCATCGCGCTCTCCGCGCTGATGTTCGTGCCGGCGACGGCGCTGACCCCGCTGGCCGCGACGTTCACGTGGCCGCCGCAGGTGACCCTGCTGGCCGGCGGAGCACTGCTCTCGTTCGCCGTGGTCGTCTACAACGTCACGCAGGTGAGCTTCCGCCAGCGGCTGTGCCCGCCGCCGCTGCTCGGCCGCATGAACGCATCCGTGCGGTTCCTCGTCTGGGGGACCATGCCGCTCGGCGGCCTGCTGGGCGGGTGGGCAGGGACGCACCTCGGTGTGCTGCCGACGCTGTGGCTCGCCGTGGCCGGCTCCGCCCTCGGCGCGCTCCCGGTGCTGCTCTCGCCGCTCGTCCGCATGCGCGACCTCCCCGGGACGCCGCCCTCGGCACCTGCCGAGAACCTCGTCCCCGAGGACGCCGCGACGAGCTGACCGGCCGGCTCAGCCGGCCCGTTCCTCCGGCTCGGTCCGCTCGAGGAGCAGCCGGACCCCGCCGCGGGCCAGCATGACGGTGACGATGAGCGCCGTCACGACGAAGAACCCCCCGAGCCGGACGGCGCCACCGAACACAACGGCCGTCAGCTCGAGCACGAGGAACTTGCTGCCCGGCAGCACGAGCAGGAGGGTGACGACCCCGACCACGCGGCCCGCGAGGCTCGTCGCGCTCCGCAGCCGTCCCACGACCGCCTTCTTGACGGCCAGCACGATCTCCAGGACCACCTTGAGGAGGATCGCGGTGAGCAGCGCGAGCACGAAGCTCTCGGAGATCACCTCCGGGAAGAGCTGGATGAACAGGCCCAGCACGACCAGGTAGGCGAGCACGTCGGCCAGGTCCGTGGCGCGCAGTCGCACGCAGGCAGCGTACGGGGACGCTCCCAAGCGCGCGCGGGCGGTGGCCGACCGGACGCCGCGGCGCGGCCCGACCGAGCACTGCCATGTCGGTTTCTCGCTAGCCAGCGTCCTGCCGCAGGGCGCAGGATCGAACCCGTGCCCACCTGGATGCCCGACGAGGCCGCGTGCCGGACCGCCGTCCGATCCCGCGACGCGCGGTTCGACGGCTGGTTCTTCCTCGCCGTGACCAGCACCGGGATCTACTGTCGGCCGTCCTGCCCGGCGAGGACCCCGCGCGACGACAGGATGCGGTTCTTCCCCTCGTCCGCCGCCGCACAGGCCGCGGGGTACCGCGCCTGCCTGCGCTGCCGGCCCGACGCCAGCCCTGGGTCGCCGGCGTGGGACGTCCGCGGCGACGTCGTGGCACGGGCGATGCGGCTGATCGACGACGGGCTCGTCGACCGCGCGGGCGTGCCAGGCCTGGCGGCGGCGCTCGGCTACAGCACGCGCCAGCTGGAGCGCGTGCTGACCGACGAGCTGGGCGCCGGGCCCCTGGCGCTGGCCAGGGCGCGGCGGGCACAGACCGCGCGGACCCTCGTCGAGCGCACGACGATGCCGATGACCGACGTCGCCTACGCGGCCGGCTACGCGTCCATCCGAGCCTTCAACGACGCGGTCGTCGCCACCTACGCGCTGTCCCCCACCGAGCTGCGCGGCCGCGCGTCGCGGCACGACGAGCCCCACCCCGGCCTCGTCGCGCTGCGCCTGGCGTACCGGGCGCCACTGGAGCCGTCCAACCTGCTGGGCCACCTCGTCGCCACGGCCGTGCCGGGGGTCGAGGAGTACCGCGACGGCGCGTACCGCACGACGGTCCGCCTGCCGCACGCGTGGGGCATCGTCACGGTGCACCGGCCGGACGGCGCGGCGTTCCCGGTGACGCTGCGGCTCGCCGACGTCCGGGACTTGCCTGCGGCGGTCAGCCGGACCCGGCGGATGCTCGACCTGGACGCCGACCCGGTCGCCGTCGACGCCGCGCTGGCCGCCGACGAGAGGCTGCGCCCGCTCGTCGTGCGTACGCCCGGCCGCCGGGTGCCGCGGACGGCGGACCCCGAGGCGATGGCGCTGCGCGCCGTCATCGGCCAGCAGGTGTCGACGCAGGCCGCCCGCACCCACGCCGGCCGGCTCGTCGCCACGCTCGGCACCCCGGTCGACGACCCCGACGGCGGCCTGACCCACCTCTTCCCGCGGGCCGCCGACCTGCTGGCCGACGAGGCGGCGACCGCGGCGTCCCTCGCGATGCCGGCCACCCGCCGTCGCACCCTGTTCGCCCTGGCCGGCGCCCTGGCGGACGGCCGCATCGCCCTCGACGCCGGCGCCGGCCGGGACGAGGCCCGCGCCGCGCTCGCCGCGCTGCCCGGCATCGGGCCGTGGACCGTCGGCACCGTCGCCATGCGCGCGCTCGGCGACCCGGACGCGTTCATCGCCGGCGACCTCGGCGTGCGGCTCGCGGCGGAGCGGCTCGGCCTGCCCACCAGCCCCGCGGGCCTCGAGAAGGCCTCGCTGGCATGGGCACCTTGGCGCGCCTACGCCGTGCAGCACCTGTGGGCCACCGGCGCCCACCCCGTCAACTCGCTCCCGGAAAGCCCCGAACCACAGGAGACCATCGCATGAGGCACACCACCATCGACTCCCCGCTGGGGCCGCTGACGCTCGTCGCGGACGGCGACGCGCTCGTCGGCCTGTACATGACCGGCCAGGCCTACCGTCCGGCCGACGAGCGCTTCGGCGCCCTCGCGCCCGACGACGACCCGACCCTCACGGCCGCGGCCGAGGAGCTCCGCCAGTACTTCGCCGGCGAGCGCACCTCGTTCTCGGTGCCGCTTCACCCGGCCGGCACCGAGTTCCAGCACGCGGTCTGGGACGCCATCGCCTCCATCCCCTACGGCGAGACGTCGAGCTACGCCGAGCTGGCCCAGCAGATCGGGCGCCCGACGGCGGTCCGCGCGGTCGGTGCGGCGGTCGGGCGCAACCCGCTGACGGTCATCGTGCCGTGCCACCGGGTGATCGGCTCGGGCGGTGCGCTGACCGGCTACGCCGGCGGCCTCGAGCGCAAGCGCACGCTGCTCACGCTCGAGGCGAAGGGGTAGGCCTCACGCGGGGAAGGCCGGGGCCGTCACCGTGCCCAGGCACCGCTGCCACTCGGCCGCCGCGGGCGCCGTCGCGGTCGCGACGAACGTCTCGACGAGGGGGATCAGGCAGCCGTCGATGACGCCGTGGCCCGCGCCTGGCGCGGTGACGAACGTCGCGTTCGGCATCGTCGCGGCGGCCGCCGCGACGTTCGCCGGCGGGTCGGCGGGGTCGGCCGTGCCGTTGACGAAGAGCACCGGCACGTCCGTGGCCACCGGCCCGGCCACCCCCTCGTCGTGCGGCCAGAGCGCGCACAGGCGCTCCTGCCAGGCCGCGTCCGCCGCGGTCATCG
This sequence comes from Cellulomonas sp. 73-92, assembly GCF_001898175.1. Lineage (GTDB taxonomy): Bacteria > Actinomycetota > Actinomycetes > Actinomycetales > Cellulomonadaceae > Cellulomonas. The sequence goes on along the minus strand of NZ_MKTH01000013.1, from coordinate 719,867 downwards.
CGGTGAACGACGAGGGTGGCTGGGCCGCCACCGCGGCCGGGTCGATCGCCGCCCACTCGTCGCTGCACCGCACCGTCAGCTGCTGCGCCGACACCGGCTCGCTGGTCCGCGACGGGGCGTCCTGCGGCACCATCCCCCGCTTCGCCAGGACGTCCGCCCACTCGCCGCGGACGAACGCGGCGAGGTCGCCGGGGAGCAGCACGGCCGTCTCCGGCCGCGCCAGGTAGCCGTCGATGACGCCGCCGAGGAAGCCACGCAGATCGATGGTCGCGGTACGCCCGGAGATGTCGACCGTCACCGGCGCCGAGGTGAGGCGCTCGACGAGCGTGCGCAGGTCGCGTGCGGGGTCGTACGCCGGGCCGCACACCGGGTCGGCCTCGCAGCGGGCGACGAGCTCGTCGAACGAGTGCTGGGCCGCCGACGGCACCTGCTGCCAGAGGCGGACGTCGAGCAACGAGCCCGACTCGAGGACGGCCGTGCGGACGTGCTCGGGGTGAGCCTGCAGGTAGGCCAGGCCCATCGACACCCCGTACGAGGCGCCGTACAGGTCGATCCGGTCGTACCCGAGCGCCTGCCGGGCGCGGTCGAGGTCCGCGACCGCGCTCGTCGTCGTGTCGTGCCGCGGGTCCCGCGCGAGGCGCGACAGGCAGCCACCCACCGCGTCCCGGTAGGCGGCCTCGTCGGCGGGCGCCCCCGGCAGCGGGAGGTCGCACGTCTGCGCCTCGGGGCCGGTCCCGCGCTGCTCGACGAAGACGAGATCGCGGTCCCACCCGGTCCGCTGCAGGTTGTCGTAGGGCCACTGGGCGCTCTCGATGGCCGACCCCCCGAACCCGGCGAGGTAGACGAGCGGATCGGGCGCCGCCTTCCCGCTGCGCGCGGGCACGACGAGGACGCGTAGCGTCATCTGCTCGCCCCCGGGCTGCGTCCAGTCCAGCGGCACCTGGAACGTGCCGCACCGCTCGGGATGGTCCGGCCCCTCGGCCGCCGGCCCGCACGAGCCGAGATCGATCCGCCCGACGTCACGCCCGTCGCCTCGCGAGCACCCTGCCGGCGTCAGCGCCGCCGCTCCGACGAGCACCGCCACCACCACCGCGCGCCGCCACGCGGGCCCCGTCGCGCCCATCGCACTCGCCTCCCGGGAGGGTGAGCCGCTGCACGGAGCCTGCCGAGCCGGCAGGCGCGGCGACAGGGCCGAAAGTCCGACATCTCGGACACGTCGGGCGGGAGGAGCCGGGCCGGCGGGTCCACATGGTGAGATTCTCCCGGCCGGACTGCGAGAGCGAAACCTCATCGTGACCTGACGGTTACTCAGCGGTACGCCGACGGTGGTGTCCTGTAGCGTCGCGCCCCCTCGAGGACGCGGCCGCCGCTCACCACGCGCGCCCTGCGCGCGCCTGCGGCACCCACCGAACGACTGACGGAATGAGGTGGCGGATGTTCTCCGCAACGAGCCGGCGCGCGCTGGCGATCACCGCGGGCCTGGCGACGAGCGTGCTGCTCGTCGCCGCCTGCAGCAACGGCGGGACGAGCGGGACCAGCCCGACGGGAGGGACGACGACCGGCAGCGCGGGCGGCGGCGGCAAGACCGCCGACACGCTGCTCATCGGCACCACCGACAAGATCACGACGATCGACCCCGCCGGCGAGTACGACAACGGCTCGTTCGCCGTGATCAACCAGGTCTTCCCGTTCGTCCTCAACACCCCCTACGGCAGCCCGGACGTCAAGCCGGACATCGCCGCGTCGGCGTCGTTCACGGACCCGAACACGTACACGGTGAAGCTCAAGCCGGGGCTCAAGTTCGCCAACGGTGACGACCTGACCTCGACCGACGTCAAGTTCTCGTTCGACCGGGTGCAGGCGATCGGCGCCAACGGCGCCGACGGCGGCAACGGGCCCTCGTCGCTCCTGTCGAACCTCGCCTCGACCGACGCGCCCGACCCGACGACCGTCGTCTTCCACCTCAAGGCGGCGAACGACCAGACGTTCCCGCAGGTGCTGTCGAGCCCGGCCGGCCCGATCGTCGACCACAAGGTCTTCCCGGCCGACAAGCTGCTGGCCGACGCCGACATCGTCAAGGCCAACCCCTTCGCCGGCCCGTACACGATCACCGACTACACGGTGAACCAGCTGATCACGTACAAGGCGAACCCCGCCTACCAGGGCATCTACGGCGCCCCGAAGACCCCGAACATCAACGTCACCTACTACGCCGACGCCTCCAACCTCAAGCTGGCCGTGCAGCAGGGCGAGGTCGACGTGGCGTTCCGCTCGCTGTCCGCCACGGACATCGCCGACCTGCGCAACGACAAGAACCTCCAGGTGGTCGACGGCCCCGGCGGCGAGATCCGCTACATCGTCTTCAACTTCGACACGCAGCCCTACGGCGCCAAGACCCCGCAGGCCGACCCCGCGAAGGCCCTGGCCGTGCGCCAGGCCGTGGCCGACCTCGTGGACCGCAAGGCGATCGCCGACCAGGTCTACAAGAACACGTACACCCCGCTGTACTCGTACGTCCCCGCCGGCCTGACCGGCGCGAACGACGCCCTCAAGGGCCTGTACGGCGACGGCAACGGCGGCCCGAGCACCGACAAGGCGAAGGCGGCCCTGACGGCGGCCGGCGTCACCACCCCGGTGACGCTCAACCTGCAGTACGCCACGGCGCACTACGGCCCGTCGTCCGCCGACGAGTACGCGCTCGTCAAGGACCAGCTGGAGTCCAGCGGCCTGTTCAAGGTCAACCTCCAGACGACCGAGTGGACGCAGTACTCCAAGGACCGCACCACGGACGTCTACCCCGCCTACCAGCTCGGCTGGTTCCCGGACTACTCGGACGCCGACAACTACCTGACGCCGTTCTTCCTGTCGGCGACGTCGTTCCTGCACAACCACTACTCGAACCCGCAGGTCGACTCGCTCATCCAGCAGGAGGCGACGACCACGGACCCGACCGCGCGGGCCACGATCATCGGCCAGGCGCAGGACGCGGTGGCCAAGGACCTGTCGACGATCCCGCTCCTGCAGGGCTCGCAGGTCGCCGTCGTCGCGCAGGGTGTCCAGGGCACGAAGGACACGCTCGACGCGTCCTTCAAGTTCCGCTACGGCGCCCTCTCCAAGCAGGGCTGACGCAGCTGGCTGACGGGGGCGGCCTCCCCTTCCGGGAGGCCGCCCCTAGGCTTGCGCACGCAGCACATCGAGCGAGGTACACGTGACCATCACCAACGACCTGGCCGCCGACGCGGTCGCGCCCGCCCCTGCGGACGACTCCCGCGGCAGGAAGGGAGGCGGCGCCCTGGGTCGGTACCTGCTCGTCAGGTTCCTGCTCATCTTCCCGACGGTGTTCATCCTCGTCACCGTCGTCTTCGTCCTCATGCGGGCGACCGGCGACCCCATCACGGCCGCCCTCGGCGGGCGCCTGCCCCCCGAGCAGCTCCACGAACGGATCCACCAGGCCGGCTACGACCGGCCGATCCTCGTGCAGTACCTCGACTACCTCGGTCGCATCGTGCGCGGCGACTTCGGCACCACCCTGTCCGACCACCTGCCCGTGACGAAGGTGCTGACGACGTACGGCGCCGCCACGCTCGAGCTCGCCCTCTACGCGCTGGTCGTCGCCTTCCTCGTCGGCATCCCCCTCGGCCGCATCGCCGCGGCCCGCCGCGACCGGCTCCCCGACGCCGGGCTGCGGATCGCCGCGATCCTCGGCTACGCGACGCCGGTGTTCTTCGCCGGACTGTTGCTCAAGCTGATCTTCTCGGTGTGGCTCGGCTGGCTGCCGCCGAACGGTCGCGCGTCGACCCGCGACCTCATCACCATGAAGACCCACGGCGCACGGACCGGCATCTACCTCATCGACGCCATCAGCACCGGCAAGTGGTCGGTCGTCGCCGACGTGCTGCAGCACGCGGTGATGCCCGCGCTGGCCCTCGGCCTGCTGACCGCCGGCGTGTTCCTCCGCCTGGTGCGCACCAACATGATCAGCACGCTGCAGACCGGCTACGTCGAGGCGGCCCGCTCGCGCGGCGTCGCCGAGCGGCGGCTGGTGCGGGCCCATGCGTGGCGCCCGGCGCTGGTGCCGATCATCACCGTCATCGGCCTGCAGATCGCCATGCTGCTCGGCGGCGCGGTGCTGACCGAGACGACGTTCGAGTGGAAGGGCCTCGGCTTCCAGCTGGTGCAGTACCTCAACGCCCGAGACTTCGTGGCCGTGCAGGGCATGGTCGCGCTGCTCGCCGTCATCGTGGCCGTGACGAACTTCATCGTCGACGTCATCGCCGCGCTCGTCGACCCCAGGATCCGGTACTGATGACCGCCGACATCGCCCACGCCGCCACCCCGCCCTCGCCGGAGGAGCTGGAGCCGGTCGTCACGCCCGACCACGGGCCGCGCTGGCACCGGCTGCCGATCGTGCACCAGCTGCGCTCCAGCGTCGGCCTGCAGCGCGCCATGCTCGTCACCGGCCTGGTGCTCACCGGGCTCTTCGTCCTCGGCGCGACCTTCGCGCCCCTCGTCGCCCCGTACTCGTGGGCCCAGCTGCGCGACGGGCACGGCCTCTTCGGTGCACAGCTCCCGCCCTCGTCGACCCACCTGCTGGGCACCACGGTCGGTGGCTACGACGTGCTGTCCCGCGTCGTCTGGGGCAGCCGGACGGCGCTGCTGACGATCGTCACCGCCGTCGTCCTGTCCCTGTTCATCGGTGTCTTCCTCGGCCTCGTCTCCGGCTACTTCGGCGGCTGGCTCGACCGGGTGCTCGTCGTCGTCGCCGACGCGATCTACGCCTTCCCGTCCCTGCTGCTGGCCATCGTCGCCGCGATCGTCATCAGCGGCGGCCAGTCGTCGATGTGGAACGGCATCCTCGCCGCCGCGATCTCGATCACGGTGGTGTTCGTGCCGCAGTACTTCCGGGTGGTGAGGTCGGAGGTCGTCCGGGTCAAGTCGGAGGCCTTCGTCGAGTCCGCCCGGGTGATCGGCTCGTCGAGCGCGCGGATCATGACGCGGCACGTGCTGCGCAACTCCGTGCGCACGTTGCCCCTGATCATGACGCTCAACTGCTCCGAGGCGATCCTCACGCTCGCCGGCCTCGGCTTCCTCGGCTTCGGCATCGAGCCGTCGTCGGCCGCCGAGTGGGGCTACGACCTCAACAAGGCCCTGGCCGACGTCACGGCAGGGATCTGGTGGACGGCCGTGTTCCCCGGCATCGCGATCGTGCTGACGGTGCTGGGCATCACGCTCGTCGGCGAGTCCCTCAACGACCTGGCCGACCCGCGGCTGCGCATCCGCCGCGCGGCCGGTGGCAAGCGCGCCAAGGGCCGGGTGCCCGACGAGCCGACGAACCAGCCGGAGGAGGCCCGATGACCGCCGAGGACCCCGTCGTCGACGTCCGCGACCTGCACGTCACCTTCGCCACCGACGGTGGTGACGTCCGCGCGGTGCGGGGCGTCTCGCTGCGCGTCGAGCCGGGCGAGGTGCTGGCGATCGTCGGCGAGTCCGGCTCCGGCAAGACCGTGACCGCCCGCTCCATCATCGGCCTGCTCCCGGAGACCGCGACGACCACGGGCGCCGTGGTGCTGCGGCGCAACACCGACACCGGTGCCTCCGACGTGCTGGCACTCTCGCCGAGCGCGCTGCGCCAGGTGCGCGGCCGGGACGCCGCGATGGTGTTCCAGGAGCCGTCGACCGCGCTCAACCCGGTGTTCCCGGTGGGCTGGCAGATCGCCGAGGGCCTGCGCGCCCACACCGGCCTGTCGCGCGCGGAGGCCCACCAGGCCGCCGTCGACGTGCTGCGCCGCGTGGGCATCCCCGACCCCGAGGCACGCGCCAAGTACTACCCGCACCAGTTCTCGGGCGGGCAGAAGCAGCGCATCGTCATCGCGCAGGCCCTGGTCCTCGACCCCGGGCTGGTCATCGCCGACGAGCCGACGACCGCCCTCGACGTCACCGTCCAGGCCGAGATCCTCGAGCTCCTGCGCCGCCTGCCGAACGAGTTCGGCACGTCGGTGGTGCTCATCACGCACAACATGGGCGTCGTCGCGGACCTGGCCGACACCGTGGCCGTCATGTACGACGGCGAGATCGTCGAGCAGGCGGACGTCCGCACGCTGTTCTCGGCGCCGAAGCACCCCTACACGCGCGCCCTGCTCGACGCGGTGCCGCGCGTGGGCGCCTCCCGCCGGGCCGCCCTGGCCACCCCGCGGGCCGCCGCGCCCGACGCCGCCCCGGTGGTCGAGGCGAAGGGCCTGACGATCACGTACCCCGGGCGGCTGCGCACGGCCGGGTTCACTGCGGTGGACCACGTCGACTTCGCGATCGCGCCCGGCGAGGTGCTGGGCCTGGTCGGCGAGTCGGGCAGCGGCAAGACGACGATCGGCCGGGCGATCGCCGGGCTGACGCCCGTCACCGGCGGCTCGCTGTCGGTGCTCGGCACCCAGGTGCGCGGCATCTCCGAGCGGAGGAAGCGCCCGATCCGCCGCCGGATCGGCTTCGTCTTCCAGGACCCGGCGACGAGCTTCAACCCGCTCCTGACGATCGCCCAGTGCGTCGCCGAGCCGCTCGTCGTGCACGGCGTGGCCGGCGACGCTCGGGAGGCCCGCGGCAAGGTCGACGAGCTGCTCAAGGCGGTCCAGCTGGACCGCACCTACGGCGACCGGTTCCCGCACGAGCTCTCCGGCGGCCAGCGCCAGCGGGCCAGCCTCGCCCGCGCGCTCGCGCTGGACCCGGAGCTGCTCATCGCCGACGAGCCGACGAGCGCGCTCGACGTGTCCGTCCAGGCCAAGGTCCTCGAGCTCTTCGTGCGGATGCAGGAGGAGCTGGGCTTCGCCTGCCTGTTCATCAGCCACGACCTGGCGGTGGTGGACCTGGTGGCCGACCGGATCGCGGTGCTGCACCACGGCAAGCTCGTCGAGGAGGGCGACCCCGCCCAGGTGCTGGACTCGCCGCGCGACCCGTACACGCAGCGGCTGCTGGCGTCCCTGCCCGTGCCGGATCCCGACGAGCAGGCCGAGCGCCGCGAGGCCTGGCGCACGCTGACGGGCGTCTCCGCGAACGTCTCCTGAGAACCGGTAGGGTCCCGCCGTGACGTGGCTCGTGACAGGCGGGGCGGGGTACATCGGGTCGCACGTGGTGCGGGCGTTCCGGCAGGTGGGGCTCGGCGTCGCCGTGCTCGACGACCTGTCGAGCGGGCACCGGGAGTTCGTGCCGGACGGCGTGCCGTTCGTCGAGGGGTCCGTGCTGGACGTCGACCTGGTGCGCAGCGCGATCGCCGAGCACGGCGTCGACGGCGTGGTGCACCTGGCGGGCTTCAAGTACGCCGGCGTGTCCGTCAGCCGGCCGCTGCACACGTACGAGCAGAACGTCACGGGCACCGTCCACCTCCTGGCGGCGATGGCGGCCGAGGGCGTCGAGCGGATCGTGTTCTCGTCGTCCGCCGGGGTCTACGGCACGCCGGACGTCGAGCGGGTCACGGAGGCGACGCCGACCACGCCGGAGTCGCCCTACGGCGAGTCGAAGCTCATCGGCGAGTGGCTGCTGGCCGACCAGGGCCGCGCCACCGGGCTGCGCCACACCTCGCTGCGGTACTTCAACGTCGTCGGCTCGGGCACCCCGGAGCTCTACGACACCAGCCCCCACAACCTGTTCCCGCTGATCTTCGAGGCCCTGCTGGCCGGCCGCACGCCGCGCATCAACGGCGCCGACTACCCGACGCCGGACGGCACCTGCGTGCGCGACTACGTGCACGTCGCCGACCTCGCCGACGCCCACGTCGCGGCGGCGCAGGCGCTGGCGGTCGGCGCGCCGCTCGAGAAGGTCTACAACCTGGGCTCGGGCGACGGCGTCTCCGTGCGCCAGATCATGGACGCCGTCGCCCAGGTCACCGGCATCGCGTTCGCGCCCGAGGTGGGGCCCCGGCGCCCCGGCGACCCCGCGCGGATCGTCGCCTCCGGCGAGCTCGCCGCCCGCGACCTCGGCTGGGCGATGCGCCACTCGCTCGAGGACATGGTCGGCTCGGCCTGGGAGGCTCGCTCAGCCCACTGAGCGCAGCCCCGCGAGGCGCTCGCCCAGGGCCGCGTAGGCGTCCAGCGAGCCGGCGTAGATGCCGGCCGCGCGCGGGCGGTGCACGACGACCTCGTCGAAGCCCAGCGCCGCGGCCCGCTCGATCCCCTCGGTCGCGGTCTCGACCGAGACGAGCGAGAAGACCGGCGCGCCGTCCAGCGACAGCCACCTGGTGACGGGTCGGCCCTCGGCGATCTCGTCGAACCGCGCCACCATCTCGGCCAGCCCGACCCACCATCGCTCCTGGTCGGCGGCCGTGCCGGCGCCCTCGAGGTCCAGCGACGGCCCGTACGTCGCCCAGCCCTGGCCGTGGCGCGCCGCCAGCGCCATCGCCTTGGGCCCGTTGGCGGCGACGACGAAGGGCGGCCGGGGACGGGCGATGGTGCCGGGCACCATGCGGGCCTGGTGGGCCGTGTAGGCCTCGCCCGCGACGTCCGTCACGGGGTGCGTGAGGAGCTCGTCGAGCAGCGCGAGGAACTCGGCGAACCGCCGGTGCCGCTCGCCGCGCGTCGGGGGCGGGCCCATCACGGCGGCGTCCCAGCCCTCGCCGCCGGCGCCCACGCCGAGCACGAACCGCCCGCCGGAGACGTCGTCGAGCCCCATGACGTCCTTGGCGAACGGCACCGGGTGCCGGAAGTTCGGCGAGGCGACCCACGTGCCCAGGCGGACCCGGCTCGTCACCGCCGCCGCGGCGGCCAGCAGCGGCACCGTGGCGAACCAGGGCTCGTCGGCCAGCGAGCGCCACGCGAGGTGGTCGTAGGTCCACGCGTGGTCGAAGCCCATGTCCTCGGCCTCGAGCCACTGCTCGCGCTGCACCGCCCACCGCTCCTGCGGCAGGATCACCACCCCGACCCCGACCATGCGCTCCCCGCTGTGCTTGTTCGTCGGTCTTGTCTGCGCTCCGCTCCCGGCGGGTGCCGCGGCGGCCCTCACCGTACGCTGCGCTACGCCTGCGACCTCACAGGTGCGTCGCGGACTCGTGCGCCGCGTGCGCCGCGGGCTCGATCTGGAACGTGCAGTGCTCCACGTCGAAGTGGCCGGCGAGGCACTCGCCGAGCGCGTCCAGCACGCCGCCGGTGGCGCCGGAGGCCAGCACCTCGTCGCGCACGACGACGTGGGCGGACAGCACCGGCACGCCCGAGGTGATGGTCCACGCGTGGAGGTCGTGGACGTCGGCGACGCCCGGCAGGTCGGCGATGTGCGCCCGCACCACGGCCAGGTCGACGCCTTCCGGCGCGGCCTCCAGCAGCACCGCGCCGACCTGCCGCAGCAGCACCGCGGCGCGCGGCAGGATGACGAGCCCGACGAGCACCGAGGCGATGCCGTCAGCGCGGGTGAAGCCGGTGGCGAGCACGACGAGCGCGGCGACCACCACCGCCACCGACCCGAGGAGGTCGCCCAGCACCTCCAGGTACGCCCCACGGATGGTGATCGACTCGCCCTGGCCCCGGTGCAGCAGCCCGATCCCCGCGGCGTTCGCCGCCAGGCCGACGAGCGCGACGGCGAGCATCAGGCCGGCCTCGACGGGTCGCGGGTGCAGCGCCCGGTTCACGCCCTCGACGAGCACGACGAGCCCGACGCCGGCCACCACCATCCCGTTGACCATCGCGGCCAGCACCTCGGCCCGCTGCCACCCGAAGGTGCGCCGCAGCGTGGCCGGCCGGGCCGCCAGGCGCGTCGCCAGCAGCGCCAGCAGCAGGCCGGCGGCGTCGGTGAGCATGTGCCCGGCGTCGGCCAGCAGCGCGAACGACCCCGACACGAGGCCGCCGACCACCTGGGCGACGAGCACGACGCTGGTGATCCCCAGCACCCACGCCAGCCGTCCGCGGTGCGCCTGCGCGGCGGTCACGTGCTGGTGCTGTCCGGGCTCCATCCCCCGATCATCCCGTGCCGCGGCCGGTCAGTCCCAGCCCAGCTCCTCGAGCCGTGCGTCGTCGATCCCGAAGTGGTGCGCGATCTCGTGGATCACCGTCACCGCCACCTCGTCGACCACCTCGTCCCGGTCCGCGCACACCGCGAGCGTCGGGTTGCGGAAGATGGTGATGCGATCCGGCAGGGAGCCGGCTGCCCACCAGCTGGTCCGCTCGGTGAGCGGCGTCCCCTCGTACAGGCCCAGCAGCTCCGGGTCGTCCTCCGGCGCCTCGTCCTCGACGAGCACGACGACGTTGTCCATGAGCTCCGCGAGCTCCTCGGGGATCTCGTCGAGGGCGTCCCGGACCGCGTCCTCGAAGTCCTCCCGGCTCATGTCGACCACCTGGTCATCATCCCGCTTTGGAGGATCGCCGCCCCGCACCCTATGATCGTCACCGGTCTTCGGGACGCCTCGACGTTCAAGGGGCGCTCGCCCCCATCGTCTAGCGGCCTAGGACCCCGCCCTTTCACGGCGGTAGCACGGGTTCGAATCCCGTTGGGGGTACGAACCAGCAAGAAAGGCTTCATCACGAGGCCCCGTAGCGCAGTTGGTTAGCGCGCCGCCCTGTCACGGCGGAGGTCGCGGGTTCAAGTCCCGTCGGGGTCGCTCGAGGCGCCGGTCTTCGGACCGGCGTTGTCGTATCGAGGCTCTGTAGCTCAGTTGGTAGAGCGCACGACTGAAAATCGTGAGGTCACCGGATCGACGCCGGTCGGAGCCACCTCGAAGAACCCCCTGGTGATCAGGGGGTTCTTCCGTTTCAGAGGCCCGCCGCCGCGGCCGGCGCGAGCAGCCAGTCGAGCACCTGGTCGGCGGACCAGCCGTCGGGGTGGAGCTCGGCGAGCCGGCTCGCTCCCGCCAGGTCCGAGCCCAGGGTCACGAGGGCCTCCTCGGGGTCGCCGTCGGGCCTGATCTGGCCGAGCCCGGCGTCTGCCGTGAGCGAGTTGCAGAGGCACACCCGGCCGATGGTGTCGGCCGCCGAACCACCCTTGCGGACGAACATGTCCACCGGCTCGGCCGGGCAGCGGTACCCGATGCGCCCGTCGTCCTTGAGGAACGCCGAACGCAGGTAACCGAGGTCACACAGGCGCGGCCGGGCGGCGCGCACCGCAGGGTCGGACAACGAACCGTCGAGCTGCGCCACCTTGAAGGGGAAGCCGGTCGGCGAGGCGGCCGGGTCGGTGAGCACCTCGAGGGTGCCCGCGCGCAGCCGCTCGAGCAGCCGGTACCGCAGCGACGGGGCCAGGCCCGACTCGGCGGCCAGTGCGAAGACCGTCCCCACCTGGGCACCGGTCGCACCGGCGGCCACCGCCGCGCGCAACGCCTCCGGCGTACCCCGCCCGCCGGCGAGCCAGAACGGCAACCCCACGGCCGCGACCTTCTCGACGTCGGCGTCGTCGCGAGCGCCGAAGACCGGTTGGCCGCGCTCGTCGAGCACCGGCCGCCCCCGCGGCGGCGCGTTGTGGCCACCCGCATGCGGGCTCTCGACGACGAAGCCGTCCGGCCGGATCGCCGGGTTCCGCGCCAGGTGGGCGACGAGGACCTCGCTGGAGACGACGGCCAGGAACATCGGGCGGTGCAGCGGCGCCAGACCCGAACCGAGCAGCTCCGAGGGGTCGATGGCGACGGCGTGAGCGCCGCCCGGGTCGCCCGCGACGTCGACCGGCAGGCTGGTCGCCCGGTGCGCCGCCAGCTCGTCGAGCAGGTGCGGGACGTGGCGCGGGATGCCGGCACCGACCAGCACGGCGTCGACTCCGGCGAGCATCGCACCGTACGCGGCGGCCGGCATCGCCATCTGGATCTTCTCCAGGAAGTTGACACCGACGGGGCCGTCGTGACCCTCCTTGGCAAGCCACACCTCGACGAAGCAGGCAAGCAGTGTGAGCTCCTGCCCGGCGCGGCCCGGGCGCAGGCTCACCCGGGGCACCGGCGTGTAGGCCGCGCCGGCGGGCCGGCCGCCGAGACGCAGGTAGCGGGCCAGGACGCGCTCCACGACGCCCTGCACCGGGAAGGCGGCCATCGCACGGCGGGCCGACCCGTCGACGTCGCCGTCCTCCAGTCGCCTGGCGAGCACGAGGTCGAGCGCCGTGCCGGAGACCACCCCGAGCTGACCCCGGCGGGCGACGGCCGAGGCGAGGTGCCACGAGGAGATCGCCACGCCCATCCCGCCCTGGATGATCGCGGGCAACGCCCGCGCCAGGGGTCGCGGTGGGGAAGGCAGCGGCACAGCGGCTCCAAACCTACGGAAGCGTAAGTTACGCCACCGTAGGCTGGGGTCCTGCACCGACCCGGGACCAAGGGCCTGTGCCGAGCGGAGCCTTGCAGGTGGGAGGCGCTCCTACCCCATCGCGTGGACGCCGCCGTCCACGTGCACGATCTCCGCCGTGGTCGCGGGGAACCAGTCCGACAGCAGGGCGACGACCGCGCGCGCGGTCGGCTCGGCGTCTCGGACGTCCCATCCCAGCGGGGCCCGGGCGTCCCAGCCGCCCTCGATCACGTCGAAGCCGGGGATCGCCTTGGCCGCCGTGGTGCGGACCGGGCCGGCTGCGACCAGGTTCACCCGGACACCGGACGGCCCAAGGTCGCGCGCCAGATAGCGGGCCGTCGCCTCGAGGGCCGCCTTCGCGACCCCCATCCAGTCGTAGACCGGCCACGCGACAGTCGCGTCGAAGGTCAGACCGACCACCGAGCCACCCCGCACCAGCAGCGGCAGCGCGGCGGTCGCCAGCGCCTTCAGCGAGTAGGCGGAGACCTCCATCGCGGTCGCCACGTCCGGCCACCCACCGTCGAGGAAGTGCCCACCGAGCACGGACTGCGGCGCAAAGCCGATCGAGTGGACGACCCCGTCCAGTCGATCGGCGTGCTCACCGATTCGCTCCGCGAGCGCCGACAGGTCGTCGGCCGAGGTGACGTCCAGCTGGACCACGGGTGCCGGCGTCGGCAGCCGCCGGGCGATCACCTCGGTCAGCCGCCGCTGGCGGCCGAACGAGGTGAGCACCACGTGCGCGCCCTGCTCCTGGGCGAGCCGAGCCACGTGGAAGGCGATCGAACCCTCCGTGAGGACCCCGGTCACCAGCACCGTCTTGCCGTCCAGCAGCGTCATCGGCATTCCTTCGTCCGTGCCGACGCAGTCGCCGGGCACCGACGAGGCTAGCCACCGGACGGCCGCCGACGGGTGACAACCTCGCCCCAAGATCGCGCCGCCCGGCTGTCCATGCTCGACAACCGCGTGGGCGTCCGGACGGTGCGCCCCGCATCTCGTGAGGTCTTTCACGTTCTCGGGCCCATCGTCCTGCCGCAGGCTCAACCGCCGTCCTAGGCTGGTCGATGTGTCAGGAGGCACGCCTTGACACCGTCATCACCCGAGGGAAGCACAGCCGTGAGCGCCACCACCGCACAGGAATCGCCGAGCGGGCTCCTGCAGCGTCTGAGCGAGGAGTGCACCTTCATGCCCCTCGACCTGGACGACATGCCGCAGATCCCGATGCCGGTGCCCAACCACCCTGCCGGGGAGCTCGTCCACCCCTGGGAGGACTGAGCAGGGCCAACACACCGTGTGATGGTGCGCGGCAACGTCGCGACCACCACACTGGGTCCCACGTACGTCCGACGACGAAGGGCCCTCCTGATGGCCACCAACGGAGCGGTACCGGGCGACACCCGCTCGCTCGGCAAGCTGGTCAGCGACCTGTCCGAGCAGGCCTCTCGCCTGGTGCGCGCCGAGGTCGAGCTCGCCAAGCAGGAGCTGGCCGCCAAGGCGAAGCACGCGGGCATCGGCTCGGGGATGTTCCTGGCCGCGGCGGTGCTCGCCGCCTACACGGTGGCCGTCGGCATCGCGACGGTGATCATCGCCATCGCGGTGGCCCTGCCCGCGTGGCTGGCCTCGCTCATCGTCTTCGCCGCGATGCTCCTCGTCACGGTCCTGCTCGTGGTCGTCGGGCGCGCCCAGGTGAAGAAGAGCGCGCCGCCCAAGCCGGAGCGGGTCATCGAGAACCTGCGCGAGGACGTCGCGGCGGTCAAGGGAGGCCTGCACTCATGAGCGGCACGCAACCGACCGACAAGCTCACCCGGCTCGAGGACGACGTCAAGGCCGCGCGCAGCGAGCTGGCGGCCACCGTGGACGAGCTCGCGGGCTGGTTCGACCCGAAGACGAGACTGGCGGCCGCGAAGGATCGCGGTCGCCAGATGGTGCACGACGCGACCGACCCCGCGGCGGACCCCGCAGCGCGCAAGCGCGCCCGCATCGTGCTCGGTGTGACCGCGGCAGGAGCCGCCGCGGTCGTGGCCGGCGTCATCGGCCGGCTGGCCCGGCGCTGACGCGCCGGGGACGGATCTAGTCGACCTGACGCTGCTGGGGCAGGCCGTCAAGGAGCTCCCGAACCTCGGACTCCTTGTAGCGGCGGTGCCCACCGAGCGTGCGGATGGACGAGAGCTTGCCGGCCCTGGCCCACCGCGTGACGGTCTTCGGGTCGACCCGGAAGAGGGTCGCCACCTCGGACGGCGTCAGCAGGTTCTCCGGCTGGACGGGCGATGGGGACATTGACCAACCTCCACGGTTCCTTCGAGGTGCCCGGGCTGCTCCCCGCGCACAGGGTGGTCATCCTCCCCCGTGGACGAACCTTCCCGTCAGACTCGCACAAACCGCGCTTCGTCGACAAATCGGTCAGTTCGGCCCCAGGTCGGGCGACTTGCCCTACAACACTCTTTAACGGTACATCTCACCCCGAACGTGACCGATCTCACGGAAATCACCCAGCGCGTGTCGGGCCACGGATCGTGACACGACCGTCCACGTCGCGTGACCTGGGCCCGAGGTCCCGCCCCGGCGCGAGGGTGTCCACCCGGGCAAACCGCGGTGGTCGGAATGAGTTCGGACCATGTACCGTTGCCCTGCGAAGAGACGCACAACAGCACCCCGGGGCCGCACGTGTGAGCACGGAGCCGCCCCGCTTCCACGTCAGAGGGGGTCGATGCCATGGGGCGCGGCCGTCAGAAGGCAAAGCAGACGAAGGTCGCTCGCGAGCTCAAGTACATGAGCCCGACGACCGACTACCGGGCTCTCGAGGCAGAGCTCGCGTCGCGCAGCCACCACGATGTCGTCACCGACACCCCTCCCGATGAGGCCGACGACGAGCCCTGGAACTCCTGGGTCGACGAGGAAGCCGCGGACGAGGACGACGAGTAGGGCTCAGGCCTCCCGGTAGGCCCCCACCAGGTGCACGGCGCCGCCGTGCACCCCCTTCGTGCCACTGACGAGTCCGGCGGCCTCGTCGTCCACGGACACCGGCCGGACCCCGCCGAGCACCCACGCCGGGTACCCGAGGCCCGAGGCGTGCGCCAGCACCCCGTCCACGGCGTCGCGCGCGACGATGGCGACCATCCCCACCCCGAGGTTCAGCGTCGACTCCAGGTCCGCCCACGGCACGCCGCCCAGCCGCTGCACGAGCGGGAACACCGGCGGCAGCGCCCACGAGGCGCGGTCCACGTCGGCGACCAGCCCGGGCGGCAGCACCCGGGCCAGGTTGGCGGCGAGCCCGCCGCCGGTGACGTGGGTGAACGCGTGCACGCCGCCCGGGACGGCGGCGGCCAGGGCGAGGCAGTCGGCGGCGTAGACCCGCGTCGGCGTGAGCAGCTCCTCGCCGAGCGTGCGGCCCAGCTCCTCGACGTGCCGGTCCAGGGCCCAGCCGGACCGCGCGACGACGCTGCGCACCAGCGAGTAGCCGTTCGAGTGCAGCCCGCTCGAGGCCAGCGCGACCAGCACGTCGCCGTCACGGACGCGGTCCGGGCCCAGCAGATCGTCGGCCTCGACGACCCCGGTCACCGCACCGGCCACGTCGTACTCGTCGGGTCCGAGCAGGCCGGGGTGCTCGGCGGTCTCGCCGCCGACGAGCGCGCACCCGGCGACCGAGCACGCCGCCGCGATGCCGCGCACGATGTCCGCGATCCGCTCGGGGACCACCCGGCCGCACGCGATGTAGTCCGTCATGAACAGGGGCCTGGCGCCGACGACCGCGATGTCGTCGACCACCATGCCGACCAGGTCGAAGCCGATGGTGTCGTGCACGTCCATCGCCTGGGCGATCGCCACCTTGGTGCCGACGCCGTCGGTGGACGTCGCCAGCAGCGGCCGCCGGTAGGCGGTGAGGGCGGACGCGTCGAACATGCCGGCGAACCCGCCGACGCCGCCGAGCACCTGCGGGCCGTGCGTCGCGCGCACGGCGTCCTTCATCAGCTCGACGGCCCGGTCGCCCGCCTCGGTGTCCACACCGGCGGAGGCGTAGGTGAGGGGGGCCGCGCCCTCGTCGTGCCCGCTCACGGGCGGTCGAGCGCGGTCGAGCCGCCGGCGCCGGGCAGCAGGTTCAGCAGGCCGTCCTCCGGCGAGCCGAGCGCCAGCTGGCGCTGCTCGAGGAGATGCTTGCCGAGCCGGTCGTCGGGCGGCAGGTCGATGGGGTAGCTGCCGGTGAAGCACGCGGCGCACAGCTCGCCCGCGGGCTGCTCGGTCGCCTCGACGAGGCCCTCGATCGAGATGTAGCCGAGGGAGTCGGCGTCGAGCGAGGCGGCGATCTCGTCGACCGCCAGGCCGGTGGCGATGAGCTCGGCACGGCTGGCGAAGTCGATGCCGTAGAAGCACGGCCACTTCACCGGGGGCGACGAGATGCGCACGTGCACCTCGGCGGCGCCGGCCTCGCGCAACATCCGGATGAGGGCGCGTTGCGTGTTGCCGCGGACGATCGAGTCGTCGACCACGACGAGCCGCTTGCCGCGGATCTGCTCGCGCAACGGGTTGAGCTTGAGCCGGATGCCCAGCTGCCGCAGCGTCTGGGACGGCTGGATGAACGTGCGGCCGACGTAGGCGTTCTTCGTCAGGCCCTGGCCGAACGGGATGCCCGACTGCTGCGCGTAGCCGACCGCGGCCGGCGTGCCGGACTCCGGCACGGGGATGACGAGGTCGGCGTCGGCCGGGTGCTCGATCGCCAGCCGTCGGCCCATCGCGACGCGGCTGGCGTGCACCGAGCGGCCGGCGATCGTCGTGTCGGGGCGGGCGAGGTAGACGTACTCGAAGATGCAGCCGGCGCGCTTCGGCGTCGCGAACTTCGTCGAGCGCAGGCCGTTCTCGTCGATCGCGATGAGCTCGCCCGGCTCGACCTCGCGGACGAACGACGCGCCGACGATGTCGAGGGCCGGCGTCTCGGAGGCGACGACCCAGCCGCGCTCGAGCCGGCCGAGGACGAGCGGACGCACACCCTGCGGGTCGCGGGCGGCGTACAGCGTCGTCTCGTCCATGAAGACGAGCGAGAACGCGCCGCGCAGGCGGGGCAGCACCTCGAGCGCGGTGGCCTCGAGCGTGCGGTCGGGGTCACCGGCGAGGAGTGCCGTGATGACGGCGGTGTCCGTGGTGTTGCCGCGCGCCAGCTCGCCCCGGCGCTGCGCGCCGTAGCGCTCGGCGACCAGGTCGATGAGCTCGGCGGTGTTGGTGAGGTTGCCGTTGTGCCCGAGCGCCACCGTGCCGGCCGCTGTGGCGCCGAGGGTCGGCTGCGCGTTCTCCCAGGTGGAGCCGCCGGTCGTGGAGTAGCGCGTGTGGCCGATCGCGAGGTAGCCGGTGAGAGCGGCCAGCGACGTCTCGTCGAACACCTGCGAGACCAGGCCCATGTCCTTGAAGACGAGCAGGTGCGTGCCGTCGCTCGTCGCGATCCCCGCCGATTCCTGGCCGCGGTGCTGCAGCGCGTAGAGGCCGAAGTAGGCGAGCTTGGCCACCTCCTCACCCGGTGCCCACACCCCGAAGACCCCGCAGGCATCCTGCGGGCCCTTCTCGTGAGGGTTGAGGTCGTGGGTCAGACGTCCGTCAGGGCGGGGGGCCACGGCTCCATGGTCGCATACCCGGTCCAACCGCCCGGCGGCGGTCCGCCACCGATCGCGCCGGGCACGCGAGACGCGGCCGGCGCGACCGCGGGTGGGCGTGGCTCAGAAGGGCGGCTCGTCCGGGCAGCCCGTCGACGGTCCGACACTCTCCGGTATGGACGGCCGCCGCCGGCCGCGACGCCCGTCACGGTTCGGTGGGGATGTCCCCGCCGGCGGTGTCGTGCTCGGCGGGAGGTTTGTCGGTGGCCGAGGCCAGCGGCCGTCGGGTTCGGTGCGGTAGGTCCGGCCCAGGGCCGAGCGCCAGACCAGCACCCCGCCCGGCTCGCGGCTGACCTGCCAGTCCATCTCGTGCTTGAGGCGATGGTGCTTGCGACACAGGCAGGCGAGGTTGCACGCCTCCGTGGCGCCGCCGTCGGCCCAGGCCAGGGAGTGGTCCACGTCGCACCGGCTGGCCCGGCGGTTGCAGCCCGGGAACCGGCACGTGACATCACGGAGCTGCACCGTGCGGCGCAGGTCGGCGGGGATGCGGTAGCGGTCCCGGCCCACCGAGAGCACCGCGCCGGTCTCGGGGTGCGTCAGCACTCGGACGAACGACGGCGCGTTCGCGGCGAGCAGCGTCGCGGTCTCGATGTCGATCGGGCCGAAGCCCTCGAGCTCGGCCGGTTCGTCGGATCGCCCGAGCAGGGACAGCACCGGCACCGTGAGGAGCACCTCGGCCCTGATCGCCCGCACCCACCCGGGCACCGGCTCAGCATCCGAGCGGCAGTCGGTGGTCCCGCGCGGAGCAGCACCCGTGGAGGGCGTCTCCCCGGGCACATCCACGTCGCGCGACGCGGCCGGACGTCCGTTCGCGCCCGTGTCGACCGGCCTTGCGCCGGTCGGCGCGGCCAGCGGTCCAGAGTCGCCGGTCAGGTCTCTCGCAGATCCCGCTGCGACCGGCGTCCCGGCCGGGAACGCTGGCGAGGTCATCCCCGCCTCACGTGCTGACCCAGCCAAGGGCTCGCTCGGGCGCGCCGTCGACGCGTCGAGCAGCAGGTCGACGAATGCGTCGGCTCGGAGCTGGATCGCGCTTCTCGCATCGTCCGGCCCGCCGGCCGCGGCGGCGATGGCGTCCAGCCGCCGGTCGATCGCCACCGCCGCCGGGGCGGGGATCAGCGCCGACAGCCACATCAGGTCGTCGTCGGCCGGGGTCACCTCGACCCGCCGGTCGGCCAGGGCCGCGGTGCGCTGCTCGTCGGTGCGCGGCACGTGACGGGCGCGCCACCGCCGCGCGGCCGCCCGCAGCTGAGGCGCCGTGCCTCCGAGCGCCTTGCCGATCAGGGCGGCGTCGGCGCGCGCCAGCACGTCGCCGTCGGTGACGCCGGTGAACACGTCGAGCATCGCGTCGCAGTGCCAGGACGACACCCGGCCCGACTCCGCAGCATCCATCAGCTGCGGGAACGCCGCGAGCATGGTGGTCCGCGCCAGGCGCCGCGCCAGCGTCGTCTCCGGCAGCCGTAACCCGCAGGCGAGCTCGGCCAGCATCGAGCGCGCGCCCCAGGCTCGACGCTCCGCATCGCTGCCGTTCGCGCGGCAGGCCAGCTCCCCGGCTCCGCGCAGGTACGTCTCGGCCAGGTGGCGGTCGTAGCGAGCCGTCATCGCGGACAACCACCGGGCCTCGCCGACCCGCTCGTCGACGAGCACGACGAGCGGGTCGTGCTCCGGGTCGACATACAGGTCGCGATGGAGCCACAGCTCCGCGCCCATGGCACCGCGCTCAGGCATCGGCGCGATCTCCGGTAACGGCGCGCCCGCGGCATCCCACCGCGTCCCGACCGCCACCGTCTGCATGCCACGATCACATCACCGACCACTGACATCGCCGCACGTCAGAGCCAGATTCTGTCACTCGAAAGAGTGACGGGCGGACCCGCCCGAACAGGCGATCTTCGTTGGACTGCCGCCGGCACGTCGAGAGCCTCCGGCGCCGGCGGGCACCGCTTGGCTCGTCGGGCGCCGCCAAGGTTCGCCGGGCGCCCACCGGGTTCGTCGGCCACCGTGGCCCGTGGGCAGCGCCCGGCTCGCCGCCCGGCCGCGAAGCCGTGCGACGGGGGCAGGCCTCAGAGCTCGGCGAGCGGGGCCACCGCCGGTGCCACCACGTCGCGCACCCACGCGGCCAGCGGCATCGTCGTCGGGCGCAGGATGACGGTGTCGACCCCGAGGGCGGCGAAGGGCCGCATCTCGTCGACGAACCCCGCCACGTCGCCCCGGAACAGCGGGTCGCCGCCGTTGAGGACCGTCACCCGGATCTCCTTCGGGTCGCGGCCGACGTCCGCGCAGTGCCCGTGCAGCACCTCGAGCTTGTGCTCCAGCTCCTCGGGTGTCGACGAGAAGAGGTTGCACGCGTCGGCGTACTGGGCGACGAGCCGCAGCGTCTTCCGCTCGCCGCTGCCGCCGACCATGACCTCGGGCCGGCGCAGCGGGAGGGGCGAGCAGAGCGTCTCGGCGAGCTGGTAGTGGACGCCCTGGTAGGGGCCGTCGTTCTCCGGGTCCCACATCTGACGGCAGATCTGGAGCGTCTCCTCCAGCCGCTCGAACCGCTCCTTGAGCGGCGGGAAGGGGACGCCGAGCGCCTCGTGCTCGCGGTCGTACCACGCGGCACCCAGCCCCATCGTCGCCCGGCCGCCGGACAGCACGTCCAGCGTCGCGCCGATCTTGGCCAGCAGGCCCGGGTACCGGTAGGTGACGCCAGTGACAAGGGCGCCCAGCTGCACCGTCGAGGTGCGTCCCGCGAGGAAGCCGAGGGTCGTGTAGGCCTCGAGCATCGGGTCCTCGCGGGGGAACCCGGCGCGCTCCATCTGGAAGTAGTGGTCCATGACGGAGAGCCACGAGAGCCCGGCCGTCTCGGCCGCGTCGGCGGTCGCCGCGAGCTCGTCGCGCAGCCGCGCCGGGGTGACCGAGTCGAACCGCATGAGGTGCGCGCCGACCTTCATCGGGCCACCTCCGCCGTTCCGTGGGCCGCCACCGCGACGGGCTGCCACTGCCGCCACGAGGCGAGGCGTGAGGCGTAGTCCGCCTCGGCCAGCGCCAGCGGCGTCTCGCCCAGGAACAGCCGCAGCGGCGGGTTCTCGGCGTCGACCAGCGCGAGGATGGCGGCCGCGCTGGCTCCGGGGTCACCGGGCCGCGACATCTGCGCGGCGCGCTGGGCGGCGCGGGCGGCCCGCACCTCGTCGTACGCCGCGAGCGGTGCGGCGTGGCGGGCGGACGGCCCGCTCCAGTCGGTGGCGTACCCCGTCGGCTCGACGAGCGTCACGTGGATGCCGAACCCGGCGACCTCCTGCGCCAGGGCCTGGCTGAGGCCCTCGAGGGCCCACTTCGACGCGTGGTAGGCCCCGATGTTGGGGAAGGCAGTGATGCCGCCGATCGACGACACCTGGAGGATGTGCCCGCCGCCCTGGGCGCGCATGATCGGCAGCGCCGCCTGCGTCACCCAGAGGGCGCCGAAGAGGTTCGTCTCGAGCTGGGCGCGGGCCTCCGCCTCCGACAGCTCCTCGACCATGCCGAACTGGCCGTAGCCGGCGTTGTTGACGACGACGTCGAGGCGGCCGAGCCGCTCGTGCGCAGCCGCGACCGCGGCGAAGTCCGCCGCACGGTCGGTGACGTCGAGCTGCAGCGGGAGGATCGCGTCGCCGTAGGTGGCGACGAGGTCGTCGAGGGCGGTCAGGTCGCGCGCGGTGGCGGCGACGCGGTCGCCGCGCTCCAGCGCGGCGGCGGCCCACCGGTGGCCGAAGCCACGCGAGGCGCCGGTGATGAACCAGGTCTTCATGAGGTGCTCCTGACCCGGCCGGCGAAGGCCGGTAGGCTATAACCGGAGGGACGTCCGGTTGGCTGGTCCAACGTAACCGGAACAGCCTCCGGATCGCAACCGGAAGGAGGGGAACCGTGACCGACGACCAGACGACGGCGCCGTGCGACCGGCCCCTGCGCGCCGACGCGCGCCGCAACCGCGACGCGCTGCTCGCAGCCGCCGTCGAGGCGTTCGCGAAGAGCGGGGCAGACGTGCCGCTGGAGGCGATCGCCGCCAACGCCGGCGTCGGCGTGGGCACCCTGTACCGCAACTTCCCCGACCGCAACGCCCTCGTCGAGGCGGCCTACCGGCACGAGGTCGCGTCGCTGTGCGCCCGGGCCCCGCAGCTGCTCGCGGAGCGCTCGTCGGGCCTCGAAGCCCTGCGCGAGTGGACCGCTCGCTTCATCGGCTACGCCGCGGCCAAGGCGGGCATGAAGGAGGCCCTGCGCGCCGCGATCGGCGCCGAGGGCACGCTCTTCTCGGAGACGCGCGAGCTCATCATCACGGCGATCGGCGAGCTGCTCGCCGCCGGCGCCGCGGACGGCTCCATCCGCTCCGACGTCGACGCCGGGGACGTGTGGCGCGCGATGGGCGCCGTGTGGAACGTGCCGGCCGGCCCGCAGTGGGAGCGGCACGTCCGCACCCTGCTCGACCTGGTGCTCGACGGGTTGCGGTACGGGGCGGGCGCCGACCGGGCGTAGCGCCCGTAGCGAGCGCCCCGGTGCGGGGCCTGCCGACGTGCGCGCGCGGCGGTGCGGAGGGAGGCGGGCCTCGGCGACGGGGCCCGATCCCCCCTCCGGTCGACCTCAGTGAGCGCGGCGACGGGAGCGGGCGTCGGCCCACAGCGCCAGCAGGGCGCCGACGACGGCGCCGACCCCCGCCAGGCCGAAGCCCGTCACCAGCCGGGCGCCGTTGGACCCGCCGAGGAACGGCAGCACCCCGCCGCCCTCCCCCGCCGCGACCAGGTCACCCCGGTCCAGGGCGATGGCCAGGACCACGCCGAGGACGAACCCGAGCAGGGCGCCGTAGCCGATGAACGCGCCGTACTTCGGGGCGCGACGGACCAGCGTCGGTGTGGCGATGCGCGCCAGCGTCTCCTCGTCGGGCACGGCACCGTCGTCGGGCACGGCACCGTCGTCGCGAGTCGCGACCTCGCCGGGCACCGCGCCTTCGTCGCGCACCGCAGGCTCGTCGGGCACCGCAGGCTCGCCGGGCACCGCGCCCTCGTCGCGCACCGCAGGCTCGTCGGGCACCGCAGGCTCGTCGGGCACCGCGCCCTCGTCGCGCACCGCAGGCTCGTCGGGCACCGCAGCCTCGGGCACCGGCACCGGCACCGGACCACCGGTCAGCGGGAGCGCCGGGCCACCGGTCGGCTGGGGCTCGTCGGGCTGCTCGTCAGGCACCCGGGCATCCTAGGCGTGCGTCAGCGCGGGCGGGCGGCCTGGAGCGGCAGCCACTCGGACAGGTCGGCCCGCTCCCCCGACGCGTGCACCCGACCGGCCGCCATCGCGTCCGCCCACCTCAGCGAGCCGGTCGCGAGCGCGAGCCACGTCTGCGCGTCCGTCTCGACGACGTTGGGCGGCGTGCCGCGGGTATGGCGCGGGCCGGCGACGGCCTGCACCGCCCCGTCGGGTGGCACCCGCACCTCCACGGCGTTGCCGGGCGCGACGTCGGCCAGCTCCTCGAGCGTGAACCGCACGGCCGCGCGCCGGTCGGGCGTCGAGACATCGTCCGGCGCCGCACGCCAGGCCGCGAGCGCGGCGCGCCCCGCGGCGGGGTCGGTGCGGCGGCGCCGTGGCACCCGGCCATTGTCGTCGGCGGTCAGCCCGCCGCGTAGTCGGGCCCCCCGCTGATGCCGAACGCCTCCTCCAGCGATCCGACCCCGTTGGCGTGCATCCACGCCGCCAGCTCCGGTCCGACGTAGCGCAGGTGCCACGCCTCCGGCTGGTAGCCGGTCGTCGCCGTGTTCTCCGGCGTGTAGCGGACCACGAACCCGTGCTCCCAGGCGTGGGCGGCCACCCACACCGCCTCGGTGGTCCCGCTGAAGCACGGCGCCAGGTCGCACGACGGCTGGGAGGCGCTGTGGAGGTCGAACGCCAGGCCGGTCTGGTGCTCGGAGTAGCCGGGGCGCGCCGAGACCCCGTCCGCGTACGCGGCGCCGGCGCGGTTGACCACGTCGCCGTGGACGACGACCTGGTCCCGGTACGACCGGTACCCGTTGCGCAGCGAGAGCCGCACCCCGTCGGCCTTCGCCGCCGCGACCATGGCCCTCAGGTCCGGCGCGACGTCGCCCCGCACCATCCCGCCGTCCACCCACAGCAGGCCCGTCGGCGCGTAGTCGAGGGGATCGACCGCGTGCTGCTTGTTGACGACGACCCAGAGGCTCGCCGGGTCGGTGGTGGGGTAGCGGGCGAGGTCGATGCCGACCGCGGTGGGCTCCGGCGACGGCGGCTCCGTCGCCGCCAGCACCGCCGGGGCGGTGGACGGGTCCGCCGCCGGGCCCGGTGCGCCCACGTCGCCGACGGACGGGGTCGCCGACGACGCGGCCTGGCCACGCCCCCCGATGGCCTGCAGGTCGGCGTCGACCGCCCACGCCACGCCGGCACCGGCGAGCACCCCGGCGGCGACGACCGCGCCGGTCAGCATCCTCCGGCGCCTGCCGCGGCGCGGAGGACGGGCGGGGCTGCGCACGCACCGATGCTAGGGGCGCCGGGTGCTCCGGGACCTTCACACCCTCGCCGCCCCGTCCGTGAGCCACCACCATGGAGTGGCCGGCCGCGACGAGCGGCGGACGGCGGCGACGAGCGGAGGCGCACGATGGGGGCACGCCGGCACACGACCGCGACCCGTGGCGTCCGCGCCGTGCTCGCCCTTGTCGCCGCGTGCGTCGCCGCGTCGCTCACGACCGCGGCCTGCTCGGCCGCCCGCACCGCGGCGCCCACGCCGACGGGACCACCACCATCGGCGGCCGCGATCGCGCCCGGGACCACCGGCACCGTCGACCTGGACGGGCGCCCGTACCGGCTCCACGTCCCCGCCGGCTACGTCGCGACGACGCCGGCGCCCCTGGTGGTCGGGCTGCACGGGTTCACGTCGCGGTCGTCCCAGCTGGACTCCTACCTGGGGCTCACGGCGGCGGCCGACGAGCGGGGCTTCCTGCTCGCGCTCCCCGAGGGCACCACGGACCACGCCGGCAACCAGTTCTGGAACGCGGTCGAGGGCGGCTGCTGCGACCTGTACTCCTCGCGCGTCGACGACTCGGGATACCTGTCGCGGCTGGTGACGCAGGTGTCCGCGTCGTACGCCGTCGGGCGGGTGGCCGTGATCGGCCACTCCAACGGCGGCTACATGGCGCAGCGCTTCGCCTGCGACCACGCGGACCAGGTGGACGCGATCGCCTCGCTCGCGGGCCCGCTGGCCTCCGACACCTCGCTGTGCCGGGCGAGCCGGCCGGTGCGGGTGCTGGACATCCACGGCGACGCCGACGAGACCGTGCCCTACCTCGGCAGCGCCGCCGAGCGGTCGGCCTCGGCGATGGACACCGTCCGGCGCTGGGCGGTGCTCGACGGCTGCACGTCGGGGCCGGCCGAAGGTGCGCCGCTGGACCTGGAGGCCACCATCGCCGGTGCCGAGACGACGCCGACGGTCTGGTCCGGGTGCCGGGGCGGCACCGGGGTGCGGCTGTGGACCATCCACGGCGGCCGTCACGTGCCCACGCTCACCCCGGCGTTCACACCGGACGTGCTGGACGTCCTGCTCGCTCAGTCCTGACCGGTGAGCTCGAAGAGCACCGCACGGCGTGCGACCGACGCCTCGACCAGCCGAGCGGTGACGGCCTCGCCGAGCGGTAGAGCGCCGTCCGGTCCGGGCCGGACCTTGGCGAGGATCGCCGGGTCGCGCACCATGAGCTCGCCCCGCCGCTGGTCCGGCGGCAGCTCCGCGCCGTGGTTGCGCGGCCCCTCGACGACGACCGCGGGGTACGACGAGCCGACGCGGTCCTCGAGCAGCGCCGCCTCGACGAGGTCGAGCCCGCCCCGGGAGTAGGCGTTGGCGCGCCGGTCGGCGTCGGCCATCGTCGCCGGCAGGGACGGCAGGCCGGCGAGCACCCAGTCCGGGACCGGCCTGTCGGCGCAGGCCGCCAGGCAGGCCTCGGTGCCGTACCGGTCGACGAGGCGACGCAGCGGCGCGGTCACGTGGGCGTAGGGCGCCGCGATCGCCGCGTGGCGGGCGCCGTCGCCGGTCGGCGCCGGCGCGTGGTCCGCGCCGCCGAACGCGTGGTAGCCCGCGCCGCGGAACAGCGTCGTCGCGGTCTCGAGGAAGGCGGCGTGGGCCGGCGTGGACGCGTCGAGGCGGTCCAGCAGCTCGCCGTAGCTCTCCGTGGCCGGCCAGGGGATGTCCAGCGCGTGCGCGGTCCGCCGCAGCCGGGCGACGTCCCGGCCGTCGGCCGGCGGCATGGTGCGCAGCACGCCGACGCCCGCGCGCAGCATGATCGACGCGGCCGCGATCCCGGTGAGCAGGGACAGCTGCGCGTTCCAGCCCTCGACCGGCAGCGTCGTGCGGAACGTCAGCCGCCAGCCGCCGTCGTCGTCGCGCCAGGCCTGCTGCTCCGGGACGTTCAGCGACACCCCGCCGCGGTCCCGCTCGCGTGCCTGGCGGCGCCGGCCGACCTCGCGCAGCGCCCGCAGCACGGTGCCGACGCCGTCGGGGTCCGGGCCGCCGTCGAGCACGGCCTGGGCGCCCTCGTACGAGAGCTTGGCGCGGCTGCGGACGAGCGCCGGCTCGACGCGTGCGGCCGTGATCTCCGCGTCCTCGTCGACGTCGATGCGCCACAGCGCGGCGGGGCGCACCTGGTCCGGCAGGAGGCTGGCCGCACCCTCCGACAGCACGCGCGGGTGCAGCGGCACGTTGCCGTCCGGCCCGTAGCAGGTGGCCCCGCGCCGTTGCGTCTCGTCGTCCAGCGCACCGCCGGGCACGACGAAGGCAGGCAGGTCCGCGATGGCGTACGAGACGCGCCACCCGTGGCCCGACCACACGACGTGCAGCGCCTGGTCGAGGTCCAGCGACGAGGCGGGGTCGATGGTGACGAACGGGACGTCCGTCGCGTCGACGCGGGCGACGTCCCGGCCCGGGACGTCGGCAGGGCCGCGGGTGGCGGCCGCCTCGGCCTCGGCCTGCGCGGCCGCGCCGAAGTCCTCGGACAGCTTCAGCTCGGCACGCAGCCGCGCCAGCCCGTCGGCCAGCTCCCCGACGACCTCGGGCGCCAGCCGCAGCCGGGAGGCGGGCATCAGCCGAAGTACTGGGGGAGCGTCGCGGTCGACGCCGCGCGCAGCTCGGCCAGCGGCACCGTGAACAGCCCCGCGACCTCGAGGGCGGGCGACCCCTCGTCGTCCGGCCCGGTCTCAGACGTCTCCCCCAGGCGCAGCGCCGGCACCCCGCGCGCCGTGCAGAGGTCGACGAGCCGCTGCTCCTCGGACCGCGGCACCGCGACGACCGCCCGTGCGGTGGACTCCGAGAACAGGGCCGTGAACGGGGCGATCCCGTCACGCGCGCAGAGCGCCTGCAGGGACACCCGGGCGCCGATGCCGAACCGCAGCGCCGCCTCGACGAGCGCCTGCGCCAGGCCGCCCTCCGAGAGGTCGTGGGAGGCGTCGGCGATCTCGTCGCGCGCCGCCTGGACGAGCACCGCCGCCAGCCGCCGCTCCGCGGCGAGGTCGACCGCCGGCGGCAGCCCGCCGAGCTGGCCGAGCGCGACGTCAGCCCACGCCGAGCCGTCGAGCTCGTCCTTCGTCGTGCCCAGCAGCCAGATCGCCTCGCCGGGTGCGGTCCAGCCGGACGGCACCGCGCGGGCGACGTCGTCGAGCACCCCGAGCACGCCCGCGACGGGCGTCGGGTGGATGGCCGTGTCGCCCGTGGTGTTGTAGAGCGAGACGTTGCCGCCGGTCACGGGAACCTCGAGGGTCTGGCAGGCGTCGGCCATGCCCTCGATCACCCGGACCAGCTGCCACATCGAGTCCGTGCGCTCGGGGCTGCCGATGTTGAGGCAGTCGGTCACGGCCAGGGGGCGGGCGCCGGTCGCGGCGACGTTGCGGTAGGCCTCCGCGAGCGCGAGCTGTGCGCCGGCGTAGGGGTCGAGCTGCGCGTAGCGGCCGTTGGCGTCGGTCGCGAGCGCCACGCCGAGGCCGGTGGTCTCGTCGACGCGGACCACGCCGGCGTCGTCCGGCTGCGCCAGCGCGGTGTTGCCCTGCACGAAGCGGTCGTACTGGTCCGTCACCCAGGACTTGGAGGCCAGGTTGGGGCTGCCGACGAGGGCCAGCAGCGTCGCCCGCAGCTCGTCGCTCGTCGTCGGCCTCGGGTAGCGCGCCGCGCCGGCCGCACCGGAGACCGTGTCGGCGTTCAGCGCGTCGAGCCAGTCCGGGCGGGAGTACGGCCGGTCGTAGACCGGGCCGTCGACGGCGACCGTGGTCGGGTCGACGTCGACGATGCGGTGGCCGAAGTGGTCGATCGTCAGCCGGCCGTCGTCGGTGACCTCGCCGATGACGGCGGTCTCCACGTCCCACTTGCCCGTGATGGCGAGGAACGCGTCGAT
The DNA here is from genome assembly GCF_001898175.1 of Cellulomonas sp. 73-92. Taxonomy (GTDB): domain Bacteria; phylum Actinomycetota; class Actinomycetes; order Actinomycetales; family Cellulomonadaceae; genus Cellulomonas. The sequence continues at coordinate 691,637 of NZ_MKTH01000013.1, read as the reverse complement.
CCGGTCCGGCCGGACGACGGCCATCATCCGCTCCTGCGACTCGCTCATGAGGATCTCGCCGGCCGTCAGGGTCGGGTCGCGCAGCAGCACCTTCTCCAGGTCGACGTGCATGCCGCCGTCGCCGTTGGAGGCGAGCTCGCTCGTCGCGCAGCTGATGCCGGCGGCGCCGAGGTCCTGGATCGCCTCGACGACGCCTGCGGCGAACAGCTCGAGGCAGCACTCGATGAGCACCTTCTCCATGAAGGGGTCGCCCACCTGCACGCTCGGCCGCTTGCTCGGCTTGGAGTCGTCGAACGTCTCGCTCGCCAGGATCGAGGCGCCGCCGATGCCGTCGCCGCCGGTCCGGGCCCCGAAGAGGACGACGAGGTTGCCGACGCCGGTCGCGTTGGCCAGGTGCACGTCCTCGTGCCGCAGCACGCCGAGGCACAGCGCGTTGACCAGGGGGTTGCCCTGGTAGCTCGCGTCGAACACCGTCTCGCCACCGATGTTCGGCAGGCCCAGGCAGTTGCCGTAGCCGCCGACGCCGGACACGACCCCGTGCACCACGCGCGCGGTGTCGGGGTGGTCGATCGCACCGAAGCGGAGCTGGTCCATGACCGCCACCGGCCGCGCGCCCATCGAGATGATGTCGCGGACGATGCCGCCGACGCCCGTCGCGGCGCCCTGGTACGGCTCGACGAACGACGGGTGGTTGTGGCTCTCGACCTTGAAGGTCACGGCCCAGCCGTCGCCGATGTCGACGACGCCGGCGTTCTGCCCGATCCCGACGAGCAGGTGCTCGCGCATCGCCGGGGTCTGGCGCTCGCCGAAGAGGCGCAGGTGCTTCTTGCTCGACTTGTACGAGCAGTGCTCGGACCACATGACCGAGTACATGGCCAGCTCGGCCGCGGTCGGCCGGCGGCCGAGCAACCCGCGGATGCGGGCGTACTCGTCGGGCTTGAGGCCCAGCTCGGCGAACGGCTGCTCGACGTCCGGGGTGGCGGCGGCGTTCTCGACGGTGTCGACGGAGTCGGTGCTCATCGGGGCACAGCCTAACGGCGCGGATCGGGCCGTCCCCGGCCCGGTCTCACGGACGAGGACGCGGGCTCGCGGACGGCCGGGCCCGCCGCGGTGTCAGCGCAGCAGGCCGCGCGCGATGGCGGTGGTCAGCGACGGCGTCAGGGGCAGGCGCGGGATGAGGGTCGCCTGGTAGGCGTGGTAGATGTCGGCCTTGCCGGGCCACACCGTGTCGACCGGGACGTTCTCCGGGGACAGCTGGTGGTGCCACGAGCCGTGCTCGTGGTCGACCACGGAGCGCTCGACGTAGTCCCAGACCTTGGCGTACCAGTCGCCGTACTCCGGCTCCCCGGTGCGCTGCCCCAGCGCCGCGGCCGCGCCGATCGCCTCCGCGGCCACCCAGTGCATCCGGTCGCGCACCACGGGTGCCCCCGACCAGTCGGTGGTGTAGACGAAGCCGTCCGCGCCGTCCACCGCCCAGCCGTCGGTGGTCGCGCGGTCGAACAGGCCCTGCGCCGCCGCCAGCCAGTCCGCCCCCTCGGCCCCGGCCGCCTCCAGGTGCAGCAGCAGCCGCGCCCACTCCAGCCCGTGGCCCACCGTCGCGCCGTACGGCTTGAACTTGTCGTCCGGCCGGTCGGCGTTCAGCTCCGGCAGCGGGTTCCAGCCCTCGTCGAAGTGCTCCGGCAGCCGCCACCCGTTGCCGGCGGCGGCGTGCGCCGCGAACGCGCCGATCCGCGCCGCCCGCTCCAGCCACACCCGCTCACCGGTGACGTCCGCCGCCGCCAGGAACGCCTCGACGGTGTGCATGTTGGCGTTGATGCCGCGGTACGGGTCCAGCGTGGTGAACGTCGTGTCCCACGTGTCGACCGCCTTGCCGGCGTCCTCGTCCCAGAACCGCTTCTCGAACACCGCGAGCGCGTCGGCCAGCAGCCGGTCCGCGCCGGCCAGCCCGGCCGCGGTCGCCGACGAGGCGGCGAGCACGACGAACGCGTGCGCGTACGCCGTCTTGTCGGGCGCCGGCGTGCCGTCGGCCGCCACCGCCGGGTACCAGCCGCCGTGCTCCTCGTCGCGCAGCCGGCCGGTCAGCCCGGCGAGCGCCGCCTGCGCCACCGGACGGCACCCTGGCACGCCCAGCAGCGTGCCGATGGAGTACACGTGCGCGGTGCGCGCGGTGATCCAGGTCTCGACGCCGCGGTCCAGCCAGGGCGAGCCGTCGTCGGCCAACCACGCGGCGCCGCCGCCCGGGTACGGCGTCCGGCGGCCAAAAGCCAGCAGGCCCTCACCGTGCCGGGCCAGCCAGTCACGATGGGTGGGCAGCAGCGTCCACGAAGTCACCCGTGGAAACTACCGCAGGTGCTTCTCCGGAATCGCCGCGCCCCCCGCCGCACGCATGGCGCGCCCGTAGGCCCGGGCCTCGTCCTGGCGCTCGCGCTCCGCCCCCGAGGCGATCGGCGCGCCGAGCATCGCCGGCGTGAAGCCGAAGGCGTCGACCAGGTCCTGGGCGTACGGCCGCAGCCGGGCCAGGAGGCGGTCACGGTACGACGAGACCGTGCGCGCCCGTCCCGCGGACAGCCGGCCGTGGATGAGGTACCAGGCGAGGTGCCGTTCGACGAGGGTGAGCCCGAACAGGTCGCGCAGCCACGTCAGCACCTGCCGGGTGCCGCCGTCGGGCACGCTGGACAGCGCCCGCGTGAAGGCCTCCCACTGGACGCGCTCGGCGTGCGCCCGTGCCGCCTCGACCATCTCGTGCTGGTGCGCCTCGACCAGCGCCGCCGCCGGTCCCGCGGCCATCCGGCGGGCCGGCGCCAGGGCGGCGGCCAGGTCGGCGACCATCGTCTCGACCCGGTCGGTGAGGAGCTCGCGCTGGGTCTCCTCGTCGCGCAGCGAGTTGACCGAGCGACGCGCGTCACCGACGTCGGCGAGCGTCTGGGCGGCGCGGATCAGCGGCGTGCGGTGGAGCGCGGCGTCGGCCGCCCGGCCGGCGACGAGCCGCGCCAGCTCGCCGCGCCCGCCGGCCTTCACCGCGTGCGCGTAGTCCGAGAGCAGCCGCTTGGCGACGAGCTGGTAGAGCACGGTGTTGTCGCCCTCGAACGTCACGTACACGTCGAGGTCGGCCCGCAGCCCGGCGATCCGGTTGGCGGCGAGGAAGCCCTGGCCGCCGCAGGCCTCGCGGCAGGCCTGGAGCGTGGTGAGGGCGTGCCAGGTCGAGGTCGGCTTGAGGGTCGCCGCCAGCGTCTCGAGGTCCTCGCGCCGGCCAGGGGTGTCGCTCCGGCCGGAGAACACGTCGTCGAACGCCGCCAGCAGCTCCTCGTGCGCGTAGGCCGCGGCGTACGTCTCCGCGACCAGCGGCAGCAGCCGGTGCTGGTGCTCGCCGTGGTCCAGCAGCACCACCTCGTCGTCCCCGGTGGCCGCGAACTGGCGCCGCTGGTTGCCGTAGGTCACCGCGATGTCCAGGCCGATCTTGGCCGCGTTCACCGCGGCACCGTCGAGCGAGACGCGGCCCTGCACGAGCGTGCCGAGCATCGTGAAGAACCGGCGGCCCGGGCTGGCGATAGGGCTCGTGTAGGTGCCGTCCGGCGCGACGTCGCCGTACCGGTTGAGCAGGTCCGTGCGGGGCACGCGGACGTGGTCGAACCACAGCCGGCCGTTGTCGATGCCGTTGAGCCCGCCCTTGAGGCCGTCGTCCTCGCCGCCGACACCCGGCAGGAACTCGCCGGTGCGCGGGTCACGGATCGGCACGTAGAACGCGTGCACCCCGTGGTCGACCCGAGGACCGCCGGGCGCGGCCGTGACGAGGTGCGCGAACACGACCGCGGCCACCCCGTGCACGGCGGCGTTGCCCAGGTAGTCCTTCCACGCCCCTCGGAAGGGCGTGTGGATGACGAACTCTTGCGTCTGCGCGTCGTACTCGGCGGTCGTGGCGATCGCCGCCACGTCGGAGCCGTGCCCGGTCTCGGTCATCGCGAACGCACCGGGGACGGCCAGGCTCATCGCGCCCGGCAGCAGCCGTTCGTGGTGGTCCGCCGTGCCGAGGTGGAGGATCGCCGACGCGAACAGCCCCCACTGGACGCCCGCCTTGATCTGCAGCGACGGGTCCGCGGCGACGAGCTCCTCGAACCGCGCCAGGCTGCCGCCGTGGTCGTCGCGCCCGCCCAGCGCCGCCGGGAACGCCCGCAGCACGTCGTACCGCTCGACGAGCGCGCGCAGCTGCGCCAGCACGCGCTCGCGGTGCTCGTCCATCGCGAGCCCCTCGACCTTGCGGAACGCCGGGTCGGCGGCGGCGGCTCGCGCCGTGCGCCGCAGGGCGGCGTACCGGCCGAGCAGGTGCTCCTCGAGGACGGGCACCTCGACGCGCGGCTGGACGTGGTGGACGGCCGGCCGTCGGTGGTCGGTGATCGCGGTCATTGCTCCTCCTTCTGCTGCTGCCGGCCGCGGGCGAGCAGCCCGACCGGCCCGGCCCACAACCAGCTCGTCACCTGTGCGGCGAGGGCCTCGCGGTCCGGCCGCCCCTGCGGATGGTTGAGCCACCACTCGCCGGCGCCCCGGACGAACCCCACGGCGCCCGCGGCCCACGCGGCGGCGGCCTCGGCGGCGCCCGGGGCGGCGCCCGCGTCGCCGGCCAGCTCCCGGGCGAACGGCGCCGCGACCAGCTCCGTCACGGAGCCCAGGAAGTGCTCGACGACGCCGTCGCGCGTGACGAACGCGTACACGTTCGGCGAGTGCTCGACCATGCCGAGGTAGACGTCGACCATGGCGCGCAGCCCCTCGCGCGGCGTCGGCTGGGCGGCCAGGGCCGCGGCGAGCGCGTCGCCGATCTCGCCGACGACCAGGCGGGCGACCTCGACCTGGAGCGCGGTCTTGTCCGCGAAGTAGCGGTAGACCAGCGACTTGGACGTCCCCGCGTCGGCGGCGATGTCCTCCATCGAGGCGTCCGGGCCGAGGCGGTGGACGGTGCGGCGCGCCTGCGCGACGAGGTCGTCGTGCCGCGCCTGGCGGTGGCCGGCCCAGCGCGTGACGCGACCGTCGACGACCTCACCGGGGGTCGTCGTCGACCCGGTTTGACGAGCGGGACTCACGGGACCGACGGTATCAAGTACCATGCGTCCTGCACAGTGTTTGTAGGACCTTGGTCCCTGGCCAATGCCGCCACGTGCGGCTCGACATCGACGGTGATGCGCATGAGCAGTCCTCGACCCGCCTACGTGCTCGGTGGCAACCGGATCCCCTTCGCACGCGCCGGCGGCGCCTACGCCCACGCCAGCAACCTCGACATGCTGACCGCGGCGCTCGACGGCCTCGTCGCACGGTTCGGGCTCCAGGGCGAGGTGATCGGGCAGGTGGCGGCCGGGGCCGTGCTCAAGCACAGCCGCGACTTCAACCTCACGCGGCAGGCGGTGCTGGCGTCCCCGCTCTCGGCCCGGACCCCGGCGACCGACGCGCAGGAGGCCTGCGCCACGGGCGTCGAGACCGTCGTGGCGCTGGCGAACAAGATCGCGCTCGGGCAGCTGGAGTCGGGCGTCGCGGGTGGGGTGGACTCCGCGTCGGACGCGCCGATCGTCGTCGGCGACCGGCTGCGGCGCACGCTGCTGGACGCCAACCGCGCGAAGACCGCGCCGCAGCGCCTGGCCACGCTCGCCCGCATCCGGCCCAAGGACCTGGCCCCCGTGGCGCCGCGCACCGACGAGCCCAGCACCGGCCTGTCGATGGGTGAGCACCAGGCCATCACCACCGCCAGGTGGGGCATCTCGCGGGAGGCCCAGGACGAGGTGGCGCTCGCCTCGCACCGCCACCTCGCCGCCGCGTGGGACGCCGGCTTCTTCGACGACCTGGCCACGGCCTACCAAGGGGTGGTGCGCGACGGGAACCTGCGCCCCGACACGTCCCTGGAGAAGCTCGCCGCGCTGCCGCCGGTGTTCGGCAAGCGGCTGGACACCCCGGCGACGATGACCGCCGGCAACTCCACGCCGCTGACCGACGGCGCGTCGACGGTGCTGCTCGGCTCCGCCGAGTGGGCCGCGGCCCACGACCTGACGCCGCTGGCCGCGGTCCTCGACGCCGAGGTGGCCGCCGTCGACTTCGTCCACGGCGAGGAGGGGCTGCTGATGGCCCCGGCGTACGCGGTGCCGCGGCTGCTCGCGCGCCGCGGGCTCACGTTCGAGGACTTCGCGCTGATCGAGATCCACGAGGCGTTCGCGTCGACCGTGCTGACCACGCTCGCCGCGTGGGAGTCCGACGACTTCGGGCGCACCCGGCTCGCCCTCCCCGGTGCCTTCGGGGTCGTGCCCCGCGACCGGCTCAACGTCCACGGCTCGTCCCTGGCGGCCGGCCACCCCTTCGCGGCGACCGGCGGGCGCATCGTCGCCATGCTCGCAAAGGCGTTGCACCAGCTCAAGGCGCAGCGCGCCTCCGACGAGCCCGTGCGCGGCCTCGTCTCCGTGTGCGCCGCCGGCGGGCTCGGCATCGCGGCGATCCTCGAGGCGGCCTGACCATGGGCGACGCCTACCTCGACCTGGTGAACAGCGGCGCCGGCGCCGCGCTCGCCAAGCGACTCGGGCTACCGCGTCCGGCGCCGCTGCTCCGCCACCATCCGGGCGACCCCCTCGTCGACGGCCCGGTGCTGGTGCTGGGCGGTGGGCCCGACGCCGACGCGGTAGCCCGACTCCTCTCCGGGCCGCCCGGCGGGTCCGACGGCGTCCCGGACGGCTGGGACCTGGACGTCCACCGCCACGCGGCGCCCGACGAGCGGTACGCCGCCGTCGTCGTCGTGCTCACCGCGGTGACGCACCCCGACCAGCTGGCCGCCCCGGTCCTGGAAGCCGCCTCCACGCTGCGCGGGCTGCGCCGCGGCGGGCGGGTGATCACGGTCTCGCGCCCGGCGCTGGCGACCGACGCGCCGGCCGTCGCCGCGGCGCGCCAGGGCGTCGACGGGCTGCTCCGGTCCCTGGCCAAGGAGCTGCGCGGCGGGGCGACGGGCAACGGCGTCGTCGTGGCCGCCGGCGTCCCGGTCACCGCGCCGGCCGCCGTCGCGGCGCTGCGGTTCCTCCTCTCGCGGCGCTCGGCCTTCGTCGACGGCCAGCTCCTCGACGTGGACTCCGACGCCGGCGAGCTGCCGGCCGACTGGGACCGGCCGCTGGCGGGCCGGGTCGCGGTCGTCACGGGTGCCGCGCGCGGCATCGGCGCGGTCGTGGCGGACGTGCTCGCCCGCGACGGCGCGACGGTGGTGTGCGTCGACGTGCCGGCCGCCGGTGAGGGCCTCACGGCGGTCGCCAACCGGGTCAACGGCACGGCGCTCCAGCTCGACATCACGGCCCCCGACGCCGGCGCCCGCATCCTCGAGCACGCCACCTCGCGCCACGGGGGCCTGCACGTCGTGGTCCACAACGCCGGCATCACGCGCGACAAGCTGCTCGCCAACATGACCGCCGAGAAGTGGGAGTCCGTGCTCGCGGTCAACGTCGCGGCGCAGCTGGCGATCAACGAGGCGCTGCTGGCCAGCGGCGAGCTCGTCGACGCCCCGCGCATCGTGGCGATGGCTTCCACCAGCGGCATCGCCGGCAACCGCGGCCAGACGAACTACGCCGCCTCCAAGGGCGGGATCATCGGCGCGGTGCGGGCCACGGCGCCGCTGCTGGCGCCGTTCGGTGGCACCGCCAACGCCGTGGCGCCGGGCTTCATCGAGACCGACATGACGGCCCGGATGCCCGCGCTGACCAGGCAGGTCGCGCGGCGGCTCAACTCGCTGCAGCAGGGCGGGCAGCCCGTGGACGTCGCCGAGGCGGTGGCGTTCCTCGCCTCGCCGCCCGCCGGCGGCATCGTCGGGCGCACGCTGCGGGTGTGCGGGCAGAACATGGTCGGGCGATGACCGACGAGGTGGAGCTGGCGACCCTTCCCTCGCTGGGGCGCCTGTACGCGCGCGCCGTGGTGGCGGGCCCGCGGCTGGCGGCGGCGCGCCGCACCGGCCACGCCCCGACGTCGCTGCCCGACGTCACCTGCACCGTGCGCGACGTGCCGGTGGACACCACGCGCCTGACCGCCTACCAGGCGCTCATGGGGCTGCGCGCCGCCGACCGGCTGCCGGCGGGCTTCGTCCACACCATGGCGTTCCCGCTGCACGTCGCGCTCATGGTGCGCGACGACTTCCCGACCGCGCCGGCCGGGATGGTCCACGTCGCGAACCGCGTCACGCAGCACCGGCCGCTGTTCCGCGACGACCTCCTCGAGATCGCGGTGCATGCCGCGGACCTGCGGCCGCACCGCTCGGGCACGCAGCTGGACCTCGTCGCGCAGGTCCGCCGCGCGGGCTCGTCGGACCTCGCCTGGGAGGGGGTCTCCACGTACCTCGCCCGGGGCGTGCAGCTCGCGGCGGGTGCTCCGCCGGCCGCGGCGGGTGCTCCGTCGGACGCGGCGGGTGAGCCGTCGGACGCGGCGGGCGAGCCGGGCGAGGAGGGGCGGTCCGAGTGGCACGCCCCGGTGCCGACGGCCTCGTGGCGGCTGGCCGCCGACACCGGGCGGCGCTACGCGGCGGTCTCCGGCGACCGGAACCCCGTGCACCTGTCGACGCCGACGGCCCGGATGTTCGGCTTCCGCAGGGCGATCGCGCACGGCATGTACACCGCGGGGCGCGCCCTCGCCGACGTCGGGCCCGCGGCCGGGCACACGTTCGTGTGGACCGCGGAGTTCAGCAAGCCGCTGCTGCTGCCGGCGACCGTCGCGGTGCGGGTGGCCCCGGACGGCGACGGCTTCGGGTACACCGTGTGGACGCCCGGCGCGGGGCGGCCCTACCTCACGGGCCAGGTGCGGCCGCTCGACTGACGGCCCGCTCGGCCGAGCTCACCGGCCCGGTCGAGCCGCCGGCGCGAGCGCCGCTACCTGAGGAACATGGTCCGCAGGCGGCGGGTCGTGAAGGTCACGCCGAGCGCGATCATCACGACGTAGTACGCCACGTGCCCCCACAGGGCGCCGGTCATCGCGCCCGTGGTCAGGCCGCGGATCAGCTCCACCCCGTGCCAGAGCGGCAGCGCCTTGACCAGCCCCTGGACCGGCCCCGGGTACACCGTCACCGGGTAGAAGGTGGCCGAGAACAGGAACATCGGCAGCATGACGAAGTTGATCCAGTCCATCTGCTGGAAGGTCTTCATGTAGCTGGTGATCGCCATGCCGAGGCTCGCGAAGCCGAAGGCCACCAGCACCGCGGCCGGCAGCGCCAGCAGCGCCGCCCACGAGGTCGTCAGCCCCATCGCCGCCATGACGGTGAGGAAGCCGCCGGCGTACAGCGCGCCGCGCAGCAGGGCGTACGAGATCTCCCCGAGCGCGACGTCCAGCGGGCCGAGCGAGGTGGCCAGCATGGCGTCGTACAGCTTGCCGAAGTGCATCTTGAAGAAGACGTTCCACGTCGAGTCGTAGACGGCGCCGTTCATCGCCGAGACCGCGAGCAGCGCCGGCGCGATGAACGCGGCGTACGACACCGTGGCGCCGGTGCTCGTGTGGACGTCCCCGATGAACCGGCCGAGCCCGATCCCCATCGCCAGCAGGTAGAACACGGGCTCGAAGAACCCGGTGACGACGATCACCCACGTCGTCGACCGCGCGGAGCGCAGGTTGCGCCCGAGCACGGCGCCCGCGTTCCCGGACCACAGTCCGCCCAGCTCGGCGGCCCACGGCCCGCGCGCGCGCCGGGTCGGCGACGTCGTCGCCGTCATGACGTCATCCGCTTCACGAAGGACCGCCACGCCACCGCGGCGCCGCCGGTGGTCATCACGAGGAGCACCAGCAGATGGGTCCACCACGGCCAGCCGCCGGCGGACGAGCCGAACGAGAGCGCGCGCCCCAGCTCAGAGGCGTGCCAGACCGGGCTGATCCAGCCGATCCACTGCAGCCACAGCGGCAGGCTCGCCAGGGGGTAGAAGGTGCCGGAGAACAGGAACAGCGGCGTGAAGATGAACCGCTGGATGATGCTGAACTGGCCGGTGTCCTCCTTCATCTGCGCGGCGTACGCCATGACCGGCAGCCCGAAGGCCAGCCCTCCGAGGACGCCGACGAGCGGCATCGCCAGCCCGACGACCGGCCGGGTGATGGCGCCGAAGGCGACGGCGATCCCGTAGTACGCGGTCCCGGTGACGAGCATCCGGGCCGCCACCGCCAGCACCAGGCCGTTGCACGCCTGCCGGGGCGTCACCGGGCTGGCGTTGATCGCCCAGAAGGTCTTCCGCCAGCGGAAGCCCTCCATGACGGCGTACGTGAACTCCTCCATCGCCACGCCGACCACGGCGCTGGCCAGCAGCGCGGGCGCGACGAACGCGACGTAGCCGACCGACCCGGACGGCCCGGCCGCGATGGGCGTCCGGATGAACGCGGCCAGCCCGACGCCGAGCCCGAGGAGGTAGAGCAGCGGCTGGCCCACCGCGCCGATGACGATGGTCCAGCCGTACGCCCGCATTGCGCGGAGGCGGTACTCGGCGACGTACAGCGAGCCCCGGCGCCGGGTCCGGGCGACGGACGCGCGGGCCTCGTCGCGCCACGCGGCGACGTCCTCGTGGGTGGCGACAGCGGTCACTCGATGAGGCTCCGCCCGGTGAGCCGGAGGAACACGTCCTCCAGCGAGGAGCGGCGCACCAGGCTCGTCGCCGGCTCGAGGCCGAGCGCCGCGACGCGCTCCAGCAGGTCCTCGCCGTCGTCGGTGTAGCAGAGCACGCGGTCCGGGAGCACCTCGACCCGGTCGGCGAGCGGGTCGAGCAGCGGCTCGACCTCGGCGTTGCGGCCCGAGCCGAACCGCAGCTCGAGGACCTCGCGCGACGAGTACTGCCGGATGAGCTCGGCCGGGCTGCCCTCGGCCATGATCCGGCCGTGGTCGACGACGACGAGCCGGTCGCACAGCTGCTCGGCCTCGTCCATGTAGTGCGTGGTGAGGACGAGCGTGGTGCCCCGCTCCTTGAGCCGGAACAGCCGGTCCCAGAGCACGTGCCGGGCCTGCGGGTCCAGGCCCGTGGTCGGCTCGTCGAGCATGAGCACGCGCGGCTCGTTGACCAGGGCGCGGGCGATCGTCAACCGGCGCTTCATGCCGCCCGACAGGTCGTCGGTCTTCGTCCTCGCCTTCTCCTCGAGCTGCGCGAAGGCCAGCAGCTCGTCGGCCCGCCGGTGGCACTCGGCGCGCGAGATGCCGAAGTAGCGGCCGTACACCACGAGGTTCTCCCGGACCGAGAGCTCCATGTCGAGGTTGTCCTCCTGGGGCACCACGCCGAGCCGCGCCCGGATCGCGGGCCCCTCGGTGTCGGGGTTGAGGCCGAGCACCTGCAGCTCGCCCGAGGTGCGCTGCGACACCGCGCCGATCATCCGCATGGTGGTCGACTTGCCGGCGCCGTTGGGCCCGAGCAGGCCGAACGCCTCACCGGGCGCCACCTCGAAGTCGATGCCGTCGACGGCGACGAGGTCGCCGAACCGCTTGGTGAGCGCGCGGGCCTCGATGACGGGAGCGGAGGTCACGGTCCTCGAGCCTAGGGGGCGCCGCCGACACGCGTCGCGGCGATATCGGCGCGCGGTGCGGCCTACGGCTCCAGCCGCGCCAGCAGGCCCGCGCGCACCGCCGGCCACTCGTCGGCGAGCACCGAGAAGTACGCCGTGTCGCCGCGCGTGCCGTCGGGACGCACCCGGTGGCTGCGCAGCACACCCTCGGGCACGGCCCCGAGCCGCGTCATCGCGCCGATGGACCGGCCGTTCGTCGCGTCCGCCCGCAGCGCCACCCGGGCGCAGCGCCACTCGTCGAAGGCCTGCGTGAAGAGGGCGAGCTTGCAGGCGGGGTTGACGCGCGAGCCCCACACGCGCCGCGCGTAGTACGTGAACCCGATCTCGACCCGCGCCATCGCCGGCACGTGGTCGTAGAGGGAGGTCGAGCCGATCACCTCGCCACCGTCGGCGAGGACGGCGAACGCGGTGCGGCCCGGCTCGTCGTGCGCGGCGCGGACCAGGGCGTCCATGTCGTCGACCGATCGCGGCACCGGGCTCGTCATGCCCGCCCACAGGTCGTCGTCGATGAGCGCGAGCAGCGGCCGCGAGTGCGCCGCCTCGAGCGGGACGAGCAGCACACCGGGCGCGGTGAGGACGAGGTCGTGGCGCATCCCGCGATTCTCACGCAGGGGTGCGACGCCGGGCGACCGCGCCCGCCGGCGCGCGGCCGATCAGTGCGCGGCGCGCTTCTCCTGCACGAGCGCCCAGATCTTGCCGACGTTCACCGTCCAGCCCACGCCGAAGACGCGCGGGCCCACGAAGCTCGACGCCTCCGGGTTCCACAGCCGCTCCTTCGCCCGCTCGAGGGTGGGCATGCGGAAGTCGTAGGGCACCACGGCGGCCACCGTGCCGTTCCAGGTGCGCTCGTCGGCCGGCTTGCGCAGCTCCTTGACGACCGCCGCGATCCCCAGCGCGATCGTGACCAGCGTGACGAGGTTCCTGAACCCGCCGCGCTTCTTCGACGTCTTCCCGGACATGGCGCCCCTCCCTGCGCTCGTCGTCGTGCCCATCGTGGCGCATCCCGCCTCCGGACGGCACCCGGGAGTTCACTTGGCAGCGTGACGACGAGCCAACGGATCTCCCGGACCCTCGACACGCCGGTGTGGGTGCGCCTCGCGGCCGCGCTGGTCGTCGGGCTGCTCGTCGGCGCCCTGCTCACGTGGTCGTCGTACGCCGCGGCCGCACTCGGTGGGTGGGCCGCGGCCGGGCTGCTCTACGTCGTCTGGATGCTGCTCGTCGTGGTGCCGATGGGCCCGGAGGAGACCTCCCGCCACGCGCTGCGCGAGGAGCCCGCGCGGGTGGCCGGCCACACGATCGTGCTGGCCGCCGGCCTGGCGAGCCTCGGCGCCGTGGTCGTGGTGCTGCTGGGTGGTGGGCTCAAGGGGTCGCCGGTGACGAGTGCCGCCGTGCTGTCGGCGATCGTCGCCTCCTGGGCGACGACCCACATGGTCTTCGCCACCCGGTATGCCCGCATGTACTACACGGCCCCGGTCGGCGGCATCGACTTCCACCAGCACGAGCGGCCCCGGTACACCGACTTCACGTACATCGCGTTCACGGTGGGGATGAGCTTCGCGATCTCGGACACCGACCTGTCGTCGTCCCGGTTCCGCCGGGTGGCGCAGGTGCACGCGCTGCTGTCGTACCTGTTCGGGACGGTGATCGTGGCGCTGCTCGTCAACCTCGTCGCGGGCCTGGCCGCCTGAGCCGGGCTACAGGGGCTTGGCGAACCAGTACAGGCGTCCCTGCCGGGGCCACGCGTCGCCGGTGGGCGCGACGATCCGGTAGCCCGACGAGAGGTACAGCTGCATCGCCGGCAGCTGCCGGTAGCCGGTGCTGAGCGTGAGCGTCGACAGCCCGCGCGCGCGGGCCTCGGCCTCTGCCTCCTGCAGCAGCAGCCGCGCGACGCCCCGCCCCCGGGCGGCGGGCAGCACGAGCAGCCGCTCCAGCTCGCCCCAGTCGGCGGGCCGGCCCTCCGGCGCCGCGGACAGGCTCAGCGTGCCCAGGGTCTGCTCGCCGTCGCGGACGACGAGCACGACGAGCGATCGGCCGGCCTCGGCCCGGTCGGCGGCGGCCAGCGTCTCGTCGTTCGCGAAGTAGCCCACCGGCCCGTAGAAGCCGCGCAACGTCTCGGCCATCAGGCGGCGCAGCTCGACGGCCTCGTCGTCCATCCAGGCGAGGCGGTCGACCACGAGCCCGGCGACGCCGTCGGCGCGGGCCTCGTCAACAGCGTCGGTGCGTGCCGAGCCCGGCGCGACCGCCTGCCGTGCTCGGGCCGTGCCGCCGTGCTCGGGCAGGTCCTTGGCCAGGCAGCGGGACGTCGTCTCGTCCTCGTAGGGCGGGAAACGGTCGATCGGCACGTAGCCGGCCGCGAGGTAGAGGCCGATCGCGGCGGCCTGCAGCGCGCCCGTCTCGAGCACCAGGCGCCGCAGCCCGTGCGCCGGCGCGGCGGCCTCGAGCTCGTCGAGCACCCGGCGCGCCAGGCCCTGCCCGCGGTACGACGGCACGACGTACATCCGCTTGAGCTCGCCGGTGCCCGCGCCGAGCTCGGGGGCGGCCCGCAGGGCGCCGCACGCGACCGCGACGTCGCCGTCCCGCAGCACGACCATCGCGACGATGCCGTCGCCCGTCATCTCGTGGCCGATGTCGTCGTCCCCGTAGAGGGCCCGCAGCTCGGCCTGCTGCGCGGTGCGCAGCGCCGCGACGCCGGGGTCGTCCCAGGTGGCGAGGTGACCGGTGATCAAGAGACGAGCGCGTGCAGCACCGACGTGAAGAACCGCAGCCCGTCGGTGCCGGAGCGCGGACCGTTCGCGCCGTCGGGTCCGAACCCGGGCTCGGTGGCGTGCTCCGGGTGCGGCATGAGGCCGACGACGTTGCCCTTCTCGTTGCAGACGCCGGCGATGTCCCGGCGCGAGCCGTTGGGGTTCCAGCCGGCGTAGCGGAACACGACGCGGCCCTCGCCCTCGAGCTCGTCGAGGGTGCGCTCGTCGCACACGTACTGCCCGTCCTGGTTCTTCAGCGGCACGGTGATGTGCTGGCCGCGGGCGTACTCGCGGGTCCAGGCGGTCTCGTTGTTCTCCACCACGAGCTCCTGCTCGCGGCAGACGAAGTGCAGGTGGTCGTTCTTGATCATGGAGCCCGGCAGCAGGTGCGCCTCGGTGAGCACCTGGAACCCGTTGCAGATCCCGAGCACCGGCAGGCCGCGGCCGGCGGCCTCGACGATCTCGCCCATCACCGGGGCGAACCGGCTGATGGCGCCGGCGCGCAGGTAGTCGCCGTAGGAGAAGCCACCGGGCAGGACCACGGCGTCGACCCCCTTGAGGTCGGCGTCGGCGTGCCACAGGCTGACTGCCTCGCCACCGGCCAGGCGCACCGCGCGGGCGGCGTCCCGGTCGTCGAGCGTGCCGGGGAAGGTGACGACGCCGATCTTCCCCATCAGGCCTCCCCGTCGGCGACGTTGACGACGTCCTCGATCACCGGGTTGGAGAGCACCTGGACCGCGGCCTCCCGGGCGGCGGCGAGGACCTCGTCGGTCACCGGCCCGGCGACGCTCAGCTCGAACCGCTTGCCCTGCCGCACCGCGGTGAACTGCCCGAAGCCGAGCCGCGGCAGGGCGCCGGCGACGGCCTTGCCCTGCGGGTCGAGGATCTCGGGCTTCGGCATGACGTCGACGACGACCAGTCCCACAGCAGTCTCCCGGGGCGCGGCGGTGGATTCGGGGGTCATCCTAACGGCGGCGCGCGGGCGGTCTCAGGCGAGGCCCGGTGTCGGTGGCAGCAGCGGAGGTCCGCCGGGGAGCGGAACAGGACCAGGTTCCGGCGGGGGCTCCCAGGCAGGCACGACGCCGCGCTGCAGCGCATCGACCGGGAGCGGGCCGGTGTCGACCAGCAGGCGCCACACGTCCATCATCGCGAGGTCGTCCGGCCCGCGGCGGGCTAGGAGCCACCCGACGACGAGCGAGGGCAGGACGAGTGCGGTCGGGACGAGGAGGATCGACGCCCGGCCCGGCGGCGCCACGAGGCCGGCGAGGGGCCACGACGAGGGCGATCCCAGGGCGACCGCTCCCCAGCACCACGCCGACAGCCGCCACGACCGGCCCGCGGCCAGCAGCCGGCGTGCCGGTTGCGGAGGGCGCGCCGGCACGCGCCGCCGCCACCGCGTGGCCAGCCTGACGGCCCCCGCCGCGCCCAGCACGGCAGACGCGGCGAGCGCCGCGAGAGGCCCAGTCCCCAGGATGACGGCCGAGGCGACGCCGCCGAGGGCAACGGTGCCCGCGACGAGAGTCAGGGTCGGCAGCAGGGAGCGTCCCGTGACGCGGTCGCGAAGGACCCACGCCGCGCGCAGGTCCCACGGTGTCGGCGGCTCGCCAGGGCGCCCGACTAGGTGGCGGGCGGCCTCCGCGCGCCGGACGGCGTCGCGGGGGGTGACCCAGCAGGTGAGGGCCAGCAGACCTGCCCAGGCCAGGTCAACCGGGGTCGCGCCACCGTCGTGACCCCGGAGCACCGCGAACACGAAGAAGAAGGACGCCAGACCGAGCAGCGGACCTCGGTTGAACAGCGGACTCGCGATCCGGTCGGCCATCCAGCCGCGATACTGCCAGGGCAGCGGAGCGTTGACCAGGGCGTAGCGCGCCACGTGGCGCAGCGGCGGCCGCATGCGCCGGCGCGTCCTCAGGCCGTGGATCACGAGCCCGAGCCCCGACCGTAGGTTGAGCCTCGTCGCGCCGGGCCCGGCCAGGTCCGCCAGCGTGCCGACGACCTCGTCGGCACGCGCCCACCGCCACCGACGGGGGTACGCCCACAGCCACCGCCGGACGGACCGCTCGAAGCTCGGCTCGATGCCCGCGCGATCCGCGGTCGCCTCTTCCGGCCCGCGACCAGGCGCGCCCACCGGCTCGGCCCCTCCGCGACCCGCCGTCGGCCGTCCCATCCCACCCGCAGGATCGGTCCCCCTGCGCCGCGGGAGCATCAGGTGCCGCCCAGCGCCGGCCGGGCCGCGAGGGCACGCTTCGCGCGCGCGGCGAGCGCAGCCAGCTCGCGGGTGTGAGCCGCGGCTGCCGCGCCACCCTCGTCGGTCAGCTCGTAGTAGCGGCGGAGCCGTCCGTCGACGACCTCCTCGCCGCAGACCCGGGCGTAGCCCGCCTCGACCAGCCGGTCGAGGACGCCGTAGAGCGTGCCGGCGCCGAGGCGCACCCGCCCGTCCGACAGCGTCACCACCGCCTGCACCACGCCGTAGCCATGGCGCGGACCGTCCGCCAAGGCAAGCAGCACGAGGTAGGCCTGCTCGGTCATCCGGAACGCCATGGTCGATATATATCGCACGACGATCCATCGCGCAGCCGATTCGGCCGCCGGTCGGCCCCAGGACCTCCGACGCGACGCCCGACCCATGCGGGCTTGCCGCGAGGGCGTCCTCACGCGCTCCTCGCGGCACTTGACCGCGCGGGACGGCGCCCTCGCGACCGTCGTGGCCGGGAGGGCGCCATCTGGAGCGGTTCGGCGCCGGGGGTCAGGCCGGGAGCGTCAGCTCCTGGCCTGTGATGCGGCGGTACGCCTCCAGGTAGCGGGCCTGCGTGAGCCGCACCACCTCGTCGGGCAGCGCCGGCGGCTGGGTGTTCGACGAGCGGTCCCAGCCCGAGTCGGGCGACGTGAGCCAGTCGCGGACGTACTGCTTGTCGAAGCTCGGCTGCGCGTGACCCGGCTCCCACTCGTCGGCCGGCCAGAAGCGCGACGAGTCGGGCGTCAGGATCTCGTCGGCCAGCGTGATGGTGCCGGCCTCGTCGGCCCCGAACTCGAACTTGGTGTCGGCGAGGATGACGCCGCGTTCGCGCGCGATCTCCTCCGCCCGGCCGTACACGGCGAGCGTCAGGTCGCGCAGCTGAGCGGCGACCTCCGGCCCGACGAGCTTCACGACGCCCTCGAACGGCACGTTCTCGTCGTGCTCGCCCTGCTCGGCCTTCGTCGACGGCGTGAAGATCGTCTCGGGCAGCCGGGAGCCGTCGACGAGACCCTCCGGCAGCGGGATGCCGGTGACCTCGCCGGTCTTCTTGTACTCGGCCAGGCCGGAGCCCGTGAGGTAGCCGCGCGCGATGCACTCGACGGGGTACATCTCCAGGCGGCGGCAGATCATCGCCCGGCCCGCGACGGCCTCGGGCACGTCGGTGGAGACCAGGTGGTTGGGGACGAGGTCGGCCAGCTGGCCGAACCACCACAGCGTCAGCTGCGTGAGGACGACGCCCTTGCCGGGGATGCCGGGGCTCAGGACGAAGTCGTAGGCGGAGATGCGGTCGCTGGCGACGACCAGCACCACGTCGCCATGACGGTCGACGATCGCGCGGCCTTCCGGCGTCTCGTCGGGCACGTAGAGCTCGCGGACCTTGCCGCTGTAGGTGTGGGTCCAGCCGGGGAGTTGGGTCACGCGGACAGTGTCGCAAGGGCCGGCCGGTCCCGCCCGCCGCGCCCAGAGATCGGGCATCCCGTCACGGGAGCACCAGGTCGTGGACGTCCGTCAGGCCCGGGAGCGGCGGGATGCCGAGCGGTCGCTTGTAGTAGACCCACCAGCCCCACCGGCCGATCCGCTGCCAGTCCCCGCCGTCGCGCAGCGGTCCGGTGCCGACGTAGGCGCGGTGGTGCTCCCACTGCTCGTCGGACTGCTCGACGAGGAAGTACATCGGGCCGAAGGCGACGCCGTGCCAGCCGTACCGCCCGGCACGTTCGAGGACGCGCATCTCGTTGAAGGCCGTCAGCGGGGCGAGCGTGGCGCGGCGGGCCGAGCCCTGCGGGGACGCGGCGGGCTCGTCGGGCACGGCGTAGCGCTGCTGGGCCGCCTGCTTCGTCATGCCGAGGACGCCGCCGACCTGCTCCCACGTGCAGCCGGCCCGACGAGCGGACACGACGGCGGCGCGCAGCAGCTCACCGGTCTCGGAGTGGGCGTCGCGCGCGAGCGTGACGAGCTCGAGGTAGGCCGCGGGGTCGTCCTGCAGCCGGGGGGCGAGGTCGGGCCGCGCCTGGTCGAGGGCCGCCGCGAGGACGTCACGGAGGGTCGGTTCGCTCATGCGTCAATGATTGCTTGACGCTGCACGCCACGTCAAGCAACGGTTGACACCTAATCGGGTGACGCCACGCGGAACTCGTTGCCCTCGACGTGCCCGAGCACGACGAAGCTCGCGTCTGCCGGCTGCCCCTCCTGCTCCCCTCCTCGCCGAGCGCCGCCCTTGTTCACCGAGTGCCGCCGACGTTTCGGTAGCGCTCGGCGTACGACGACGGCACTCGGCGGGCGGCGTACGACGACGGCACTCGGCGGGCGGCGCGCCACGGCGGGCCGGCGGGCGCAGGCCTGTCAGGAGAGGGGTGCGCCTGCCGCCTCGGCCGCGGCGGCGCGGCGGGCGATGTCCGTGCGGTGGTGCGAACCCGGCAGCATGATGCGCTCGACGCCTGCGTACGCCGTGGCGCGCGCGGCGGTGAGGTCGGCGCCCGTACCGACGACGGACAGCACACGGCCGCCGGCCGAGACGAGGACACCATCGCGCAGGGCGGTCCCGGCGTGCAGCACGTGGACGTCCGGAACCTGCACGGCGTCGGCGATGCCGGTGATCGGGTCGTCGGAGCGGACGCTCACCGGGTACCCGTGCGCCGCGACGACGACGGTGACCGCGGCCTCGTCGCGCCACTGCAGCGGCGCCAGCTGCGCCAGGCCGCCGGTCGCGGCCGCCATGAGCACGCCCGCCAGAGGCGTGGCGAGGCGCGGCAGGACCACCTGCGTCTCCGGGTCGCCGAACCGGGCGTTGAACTCCACGACCCGCACGCCGCGCGAGGTCAGCGCCAGGCCGCAGTAGAGGACGCCGGCGAAGGGCGTCCCTCGGCGCGCCATCTCGGCGATGGTCGGCGCCGCGACGGTCGCGACGACCTCGTCGACCAGCCCGGGCGGGGCCCACGGCAGGGGCGAGTACGCGCCCATGCCGCCCGTGTTGGGGCCGGCATCGTCGTCGTCCACACGCTTGAAGTCCTGCGCCGGCTGGAGCGGCACCACGTCCGAGCCGTCCGAGAGCACGAACAGCGACACCTCCGGCCCGTCGAGGTACTCCTCGACAACGACCTGCCCACCGGGCTTGGCGAGGCATGCCGCGGCGTGCGCCAGGGCAGTCTCGCGGTCGGACGTGACGACGACACCCTTGCCGGCCGCCAGGCCGTCCTCCTTGACGACGTGCGGCGCGCCGAACGCGTCGAGCGCCGCCGCCACCTGCTCGACGGTCGTCGCCACCCGTGCCGCCGCGGTCGGCACGCCGGCGGCGGCCATGACCTCCTTGGCGAACGCCTTGGACCCCTCGAGCCGGGCACCCGCGGCGCTCGGCCCGAACACCGGGACACCGGCCGCCCGCACCGCGTCCGCCACCCCGGCGACCAGGGGCGCCTCGGGGCCCACGACGACGAGGTCGACGTTCAGCTCTCCGGCAAGCGCCGCGACCGCGGCGCCGTCGAGCGGGTCGATCGCGTGCAGCTCCGCCAGCTCACCGATGCCCGGGTTGCCGGGCGCCGCATGCAGGGCCGTCACGGCGGGATCGAGGGACAGCGCGCGGACCAGGGCGTGCTCGCGGGCACCGCCACCGACGACCAGGATCTCCACGGGCGCCGAGCCTACCGAGCGGCCTCGTCGCGGCGAGCGCCGGTCCGCCTGCGCGCAGCGGACTCCGGTGAAGCAGGGACCGTCACGCGCGGTCCAGAGCGCACGGAAGTCAGGAGGGCGAGGCGGCCGAGGGCGAGGCGACAGCAGGCCCGACGACGTCACCCGTGGCCTCGTCGATGAGCGGGACGACGTCGAAGAACACCCGCATCCGACGACGCCCCTCGACGTCGCCGGCGGCCGCGCGGGCCTTGGCACGGTCGGTGTGCTCGTTGAGGAGCAGCTGGACCTCCTCGAGCATCGCCTTGGCCTCGGCCTTGGTCATGAGGGCGGTCATGGTGTCGGTGCCGGCGGACTCGTCGTCGTCGGCAACCTCGGCCATCACCGCCTCGAAGAACTGCCGCAGCACGCGGACCCGGTCGGCGATGACCAGGTCGAACATCGCCCGAACGGCCGGCGCCTGCGCCGGGTCGGCGATCATCACCGGGTCCGCGACGCTGAACGACCGCGGCCGCCACCAGCGTTCCCGCCCGCCGGTGTGCTCGGGGTCGTCCTCCACGAAGCCGTGCCGCTCGAGCTGTCGCAGGTGGTAGCTCGTCTGGCCGCTGCTCTCGCCGAGGCGCCGCGCGAGCTGCGTCGCAGTCGCCGGGCCGTAGTCGCGCAGCGCGCTGTACATCGCCATCCGCAACGGGTGGGTGAATGCCTTGAGCTCCTCGCCGCCGATGGCGCGCGCGCGCAGCGGCCGGTCGCCGGCGTCAGCGGGACCGGCGTCGGGCGCGGCCACCGCTGCTGGCGTGGCGGGTGCCGGCGCGGCCCGGCCCGGCGCCGCCGCCGGCGCCCGAGCTCCGGTCGCCGGACCTCCCGCGCTCGCGCGGCCGGCTCCGGCCGAACCCTTGCGATCCACCATGTGCAGAGTTACCTTTGCAGAAGTTTCTTTGCAAAGACTTCCTTGCAAAGCCTGGGTCCAGACTAGCGACGTGGGGTACCGATGAGAACGCAGCAGCACGAGGGCGCGGCGCACGGGTCGTCGGGCGCCTTCGGGGGTGTCCCAGCCGACGACGACCGGGCGCGCCCCGACGACGCGGCCGACGAGCGTGGCACGCCGGACGTGCGTGAGGGCACCGCCGACGCGGCGGCTGTGCCCGCCAGGCCCGCCGGCCTCGGCCGCCGCTTCACCGCGCTCCTGTCCTCGACCGCACTGGCCAACCTGGGCGACGGGGTGGTCCAGACCGGCGCTCCCCTCATCGCCATCACGCTCACCCGCTCCCCCGCGCAGGTGTCGCTGCTCGCCGCCGCCGCTTGGCTCCCGTGGCTGCTCCTCGGGATCGCCGGCGGCCTGCTCGTCGACCGCGTCGATCGCCGGCACGCCCAGATGACGGCCCTGCTCGCCCGTGCCGTGCTGCTCACCGGCGGCGCCGTGACGGCCGCCACCGGCCACCTGACGATGCCGGTGCTCGTCGGGCTCGTGCTGCTCTACGGCACCACCGCCGTGGTCGCGGAGCTGGGCGAGGCCGCGATCGTCCCTGACCTGGTCAAGCGGGACCGGCTGGCGGCGGCGAACGGTCGCGTGCTCGCCACGCAGCAGGTCGCGAACTCCTTCTTCGGCATGCCCGTCGCCGGCTTCCTGGTGACGTTGGGCTCCGGCTACGTGTTCGGGATCCCGGCGGCGCTCGGCGTCGGCGCCGCGCTGTTCCTCCTCGTCGGCGTCCGCGGGCGGTACCGCCACGCCTCGTCGGCCGACGGTCAGCGACGCAACGCCTACGCCGAGGTGCGCGAGGGCCTGGCGTTCCTGCTGCGCCACCCGGTGATGCGCCCCATGCTCATCGCGGGCAGCGTCTTCAACATGGGCAGCACGGCCTACACCGCGGTGCTCGTCCTCTGGATGGTGGGCCCCGGCTCGCGCATGGGCCTGCAGCCGGAGCACTTCACGCTCCTCGTCACCCTCATGGGCGTCGGGGCGGTGCTCGGCTCGATCGTCGCCGAGCGGCTGATCCACCGCGTGGGCGAGGTGCGGATGCTCGTCGTGACCTTCCTCGCCGACGCGCTGCTGCTGCTCGTCCCCCTGCTCGCGCCGTCCCCCGCCCCGGTCGCCGCCGCCCTGCTCGTCATGGGCGCCACCGGCAACGTCGGGAACGTCATCACGCAGTCGGTCCGCCAGCGGATGACGCCGAAGCACATGCTGGGCCGCATCACCGGCGCCAGCAGGACGGTCTCCTTCGGCCTCATGCCGCTCGGCGCGATCCTCGGCGGCGCCATCGGGCAGGCGTTCGGCCTGCCGGCGGCCCTCCTGGGGGGCACCGTGCTCTGCGTGCTGGCGTTCGCGGTCATCGCCCTGACGGTCCGCCAGCGCGAGGTTGACGCCCACGAGCTGCCCGACGAGGACGACGTGGACGCGGTGGGCGACGTGGACGCCGCGCACGACGCGGACGAGGCGGACGAGGCGGACCTCAGTCCAGCAGCTGGTGCCTGACGATCGTCGCCTCACGCCCCGGGCCGACGCCGATCGACGACACGCGGACGCCGCTGACCTCCTCGAGCCGCAGCAGGTAGCGCTGCGCGGCGGCCGGCAGGTCCTCGAAGTCACGCGCCTGCGAGATGTCCTCGGTCCAGCCGTCGAGGTACTCGTAGACCGGCTTGGCGTGGTGGAAGTCGGACTGGTCGTACGGCATCTCGTCGAACCGGGTGCCGTCCACGTCGTAGGCGACGCAGACCGGGATCTTCTCCCAGCCGGTGAGCACGTCCAGCTTGGTGACCACGAGGTCGGTCAGCCCGTTGACGCGCGCCGCGTAGCGCACGACGACGGCGTCGTACCAGCCGGTGCGCCGCGGCCGCCCGGTCGTCGTGCCGTACTCGCCGCCGGACTCGCGCAGGCGGTCGCCGTCGGCGTCGAGCAGCTCGGTGGGGAACGGGCCTTCGCCCACGCGCGTGGTGTACGCCTTGGCGACGGCGACGACGCGGTCGATACGCGTCGGCCCGACCCCGGACCCGGTGCAGGCCCCGCCGGCGGTCGCCGACGACGACGTGACGAAGGGATACGTCCCATGGTCGACGTCGAGCATCGTCGCCTGGCCGGCCTCGAACACGATCGTCTTGCCCTCGTCGAGCGCCTGGTTGAGCACCAGCGGCGTGTCCGCGACGTGCGGGCGCAGCCGCTCGGCGAAGCGCAGCAGCTCGTCCACGGTCTCCTCGACCGTCACCGCGCGCCGGTTGTAGATCTTGACGAGCATCTGGTTCTTCGTCGCCAGCGCGCCCTCGACCTTCTGGCGCAGGATCGACTCGTCGAACAGGTCCTGGATGCGGATCCCGATCCGGTTGATCTTGTCGGCGTAGGTGGGGCCGATGCCCCGGCCGGTGGTCCCGATGCGGCGCGAGCCGAGGAACCGCTCGGTCACCTTGTCGATCGTCCGGTTGTACGGCGCGATGACGTGGGCGGCCGACGAGACGAGCAGGCCGGAGGTGTCGACGCCGCGGGCCTCCAGCGCGTCGATCTCCTCGAACAGCACCTCGATGTCGACGACGACGCCGTTGCCGATGACCGGCACGACACCGGGGGTGAGGATGCCCGACGGGATGAGGTGCAGCGCGTACTTCTCACCCGCCACGACGACCGTGTGACCTGCGTTGTTGCCGCCGTTGAACTTCACGACGTAGTCGGTGCGGTCACCGAGCTGGTCGGTCGCCTTGCCCTTGCCCTCGTCGCCCCACTGGGCTCCGAGCACCACGACGGCGGGCATGTCAGTCCCCACTTCCCTCGGCTGTCGCGCCGGCCTGGCCGCTCCGGTGCACGGACGAGGCTAGCCCAGCGCCGCTCGGGTGAAGGTGTTGACCAGCGCCGTCGCGGCTCTCTAGCGTTCACCCGTCCGGCAACCGCGGAGGGGGGTCCGTGATCGACGACACCAGCTCCCAGATGCCCGTGGGCGACGATGCCTCGGCGGGTCTGCCGACGATGCCGAGCGAGCCGGGGGCGGTCCAGGTGCTCGTCGGCGAGGACCGGGTGCGGATCGTCCTGTCCGGCGACGTCGACTCCGACCTGGGCGACGACCTGGTCGAGGCGGCCACCGAGGCCGACCGTCACGACCTCCCGATCGAGGTCGACGCCCACCACGTGACGTTCATGGACTCCGCGGGAGTCGCGTTCCTCGCGCGCCTGTCGATCCACAGCAAGCACCGCGTCCGGCTGCTGCGCGTGCCGCCGACGGTGAAGTTCCTCCTCGAGGTCACCCGCATCGGCGAGCTCGTCGACGTCGCCGGGGACGACGAAGCCGCCCCCTTCCGACCGCTGGCGGACCAGCAGTAGGACGAGGGCGGCCTCGGGTCGGGCTACTTGCCGATCGTGTGGCCGGCCGAGCCGAGCTGCTGCGCGGCCTCCACGATGCGGGCGGCCATGCCGGCCTCCGCGGCCTTGCCCCAGGCGCGCGGGTCGTAGGCCTTCTTGTTGCCGACCTCGCCGTCCACCTTGAGCACGCCGTCGTAGTTGGTGAACATGTGCGAGACCACCGGGCGCGTGAACGCGTACTGGGTGTCGGTGTCGATGTTCATCTTGATGACGCCGTTCGCGACCGCCTCGGCGATCTCGTCGGCCGTCGAGCCGGAACCGCCGTGGA
The DNA here is from genome assembly GCF_001898175.1 of Cellulomonas sp. 73-92. GTDB lineage: Bacteria > Actinomycetota > Actinomycetes > Actinomycetales > Cellulomonadaceae > Cellulomonas. The sequence goes on along the minus strand of NZ_MKTH01000013.1, from coordinate 666,918 downwards.
AGACGAGGTCGAACGGGAAGTCCTTGCCGACCTTCTCGCCGACGGCCTTCTGGATGTCCAGCAGGATCGACGGGCGCAGCTTGACGGCACCGGGCTTGTAGACGCCGTGCACGTTGCCGAACGTCAGGGCCGTCAGGTAGCGGCCCTTCTCGCCCGTGCCGAGCGCGGCGACGGTCTTCAGGCCGTCCTCGGGGGTCGTGTACAGCTTGTCGTTGATCTCGGCGGAGTGGCCGTCCTCCTCGCCGCCGACGACGCCGATCTCGATCTCGAGGATCGTGTGGGCCGCCTGCGACAGCTCGAGGAGCTCGGCCGCGATGACGAGGTTCTCGGCCAGCGGGACCGTCGAGCCGTCGAACATGTGCGACTGGAACGTCGGGTCCTCGCCGCGCTTGACCTGCTCCACCTCGAGCGCGAGCAGCGGGCGGACCCAGCTGTCGAGGTTCTGCTTGGTGCAGTGGTCGGTGTGCAGGGCGACGGTCACCGAGTAGTTCTTCGCGACCTCGCGCGCGTAGGCGGCGAGGGCGAGCGATCCGGTGACGCGGTCCTTGATGGTCGAGCCGGAGGCGTACTCGGCGCCGCCGACCGACACCTGGAGGATGCCGTCGCTCCCGGCCTCGGCGAAGCCCTGGAGGGCGGCCGTGATGGTCTGGGACGAGGTCACGTTGACGGCGGGATACGCGAACTTGCCGGCCTTGGCCCGGTCGATCAGCTCGGCGTACACCTCGGGCGTTGCGATGGGCATCGCAGCTTCTCCTGTGGTGGTCGGGGGATGTCCCCCCGATCCTTCCACGCTTCTCTCACCCGGAGCCCGGGACGTCAGGGCAACGTCGCCTAGTCTGTTCGGCGTGCTCCTAGCCGCCGCGGCCGTCCACGCCAGCATCCTCGACCCCGAGCCGATCATCCGCCACGTCGGCACGTGGGGGCTCCTCCTCATCATGGCGATGGTGTTCGTCGAGGTCGGGCTGCTGTTCCCGTTCCTGCCCGGTGACTCGCTGATGTTCACCGCCGGGGCGATCGCGGCGCAGCCCGGGTCGCACCTGCCCGTGATCGGCTGGCTGTCGGTGATCCTCATCCTCACTGCGTTCGCCGGCACGCAGTGCGGCTACTTCCTGGGACGCGTCATCGGCAAACGGCTGTTCGACCGGCCCGACGGCCGCATCTTCAAGCGGCGGTACATCGACGAGACGCAGGCCTACTTCGACCGCTACGGCGGCCGCACCCTCGTCGTCGCGCAGTTCATCCCCTTCGTCCGCACGTACGCCGCCGCGGTGGCCGGCGTCGTCCGGATGCCGTACCGCCACTTCGTGACCTACAACGCGATCGGCGTCGTCCTGTGGGCCGGTGGCGTCACCTGGCTCGGCTACGCGCTGGGTGGGCTGCCGTTCGTCAAGAGCAACATCGAGGTCCTCCTCGTGCTCGTCGTCCTGGTCTCGGTCTCGCCGATGATCGTCGAGGCCCTCCGGCGGCGGCACAAGGCTCGGCGGGCCGCCGCAGCCCTGGACGCCTGACCAGGTCCGAGGTCCCTCCTCGTGACAAACGTCACGAGTCATGCTGAGCCATGCGTCCGAGCGAGCTGGCTCAGGTGCTGCGCGCGGCGAACCCCTGGTGGTCACGACACCATCGGGTGACCTGGGTCTCCGACGACCCCGAGCTCGCACAGCGTGAGCGACACGAGTGGGTCCCCGCGACGCGGGCCGGCCGCGACGCGCTCGCGGAGATCGGCACCGCGCCCCGCGCCGGTGTCGCGACCGTGCTCGTCGGCCCGCGCGGGGTGGGCAAGACGACCGCCGCCAAGGACCTCGTGCTGCGGGTGCTGTCGGACCTGGCTGTCGACCCGCGCGCCATCCTCTGGGTGCCGGTCGAGCCGGGGCCGGAGCAGCCGGAGCGCGACCCGCTCGAGCCGGCCGACCTCGACAACGCGCTGCGCCGCCCGACGAGGGTGGGCGCCCCCGCCTGCGACGGCCCGCGCCTCGTCGTGCTCGACGAGGCCTCCGTCTCCGAGGACTGGATCGACGTCGTCGCCGGCGGGGCGCCGAACGCCCAGCTCCTCGTGACGGCCTCGATCGCCGGAGCGGTCGTCGAGGACCTGCCGGCCCGTTACCCGGGCCAGATGTCCGTGCGCTACCTGCGGCCCTCCACGCTCGCCGAGCTGCTCGTCGCGCGCCCCGGCTCGGACCCCGAGGCCGCCCGGAAGGCCTTCATCCAGCACGGCGGGTACCCGCGCGCTCTCGCCGAGCACCGTGACCTCGGGCGCGTCAGCCACGAGTTCGTCGAGCTGCTCGAGGAGGGGCTCTTCAAGGACATCGGCGTCTTCGCGCTGCACCCGGTCCAGCTCGACGAGGTGATCACCGCGATGTGCACCACGGCCGGGCGGTTCATCGAGCCGGCGCCGCTCGCCGCGGCGCTCGGGATGTCGACCGCGGAGGTCGCCTACCTGCTCGAGCGCATGGCGGACGCCGGCATCATCGACCCCCGGCGCGGCCTCGTCGACCCGCTGCTCCACCAGCTGCCCGCGCTGCACGACCCGGCGGCGCGGCCGCCGACCGAGCAGCACGTCGCCGCGTTCACCTTCTGATCAGAACTGCACCGTCGGCGCCTGGCGCACCTGCGGGTCCTCGGCCTCGAAGTACTCGGCCCGCGTGAAGCCGAACATGCCGGCCACGACGTTGGACGGGAAGCTCTCCACCTTGATGTTGAGCGCGCGCACGTTCGCGTTGTAGAAGCGGCGGCCGGCGGCGATGCGGTCCTCGGTGTTGGACAGCTCGGCCTGCAGCTGCTGGAAGTTCTCGCTGGCGCGCAGCACCGGGTAGTTCTCGGCGACCGCGAAGAGGCGTCCGAGCGCCTGGGTCAGCACGTTCTCCTGCTGGGCCTGCTGCGCCGGGCCGACGCCGGGCTGGGCGGCCGCGGCGCGGGCCGCGGTCACCTCGTCGAACACCCCGCGCTCGTGGGCGGCGTAGCCCTTGACCGTCTCGACGAGGTTGGGGATGAGGTCGTGCCGGCGCTGCAGCTCGGTGTCGATCTGGCGCCAGGCCTCCTGGACGAGGTTCCGGAGCCGGACCAGGCCGTTGTACTGCGCCACCGCCCACAGCAGGAGGAGCACGACGATGACGGCGATGACGATCAGGGCGAGGGTGCCACCGGACACGGGTCGAGCCTTCCTTCGGTCGGGACGGTCACCGCATGGTAGCGAAGGCGCTGCTCAGAGGGTGGCTGTGGGAGGTGCTGTCGGGTCCCAGCCGGCCGTGTCGATGCCGTACTGCTGGAACACGTGCGGACGGATCGACGCGGCGACCGCCGACAGCACGCCGAGCCGGCGCAGCAGCGAGTCGAGGTCGGTGCTCCCCAGCTGCCACGACACCACCCAGGTGCCGTCGGTGCGCCACGCCACCGAGCGCGCGTCGTCGCGCAGCAGCCGCTCCATGAGCACCGGCTGGATCAGGGCGTACGCCGCCCGCTCGTCGCGCGCCTGGACGCGGTAGGCGCGGTTGAACTGGTCCGACTCGAACTGCAGGTCCTGCGCGCCGACGGCCTTCCCGACCTTGACCGAGAAGGTCTCCGGGACCAGGTCGACCATGGGCAGCCACATCGGAAGCCGGACCGCGACGATGTGGAACCGCACCGGCTGCTCGTCGCGCCGGGACCCGAACGTGCTGCCGCCGAACCCGGCGAGCTGCGTGACGAGCTCCGTGGTGTCCTGCGCCCCGATGGTCGTGACGAACGAGACGGCCTCCCGGCCGCCGAAGCTGCCGCGCATCGCCTCCGAGACCTTCTGCGGCCCGACGAAGGGGTCGTGGTGGCACACCTGCGCGAGCGACTGGTCGTCGTCGCCCCACCACGCCCAGCCCGTCGTCCGCGCCCAGACCCGCAGCCGGTCGGCGCGCGCGTGCGCGCGCCACGCCACCAGGGCACCCCCGACGACGACCGCCGCCAGGACCCACATCTCGACCCGGAACGGCGCGAACCGCATCGCGAAGGCCGCGACGGCCAGCGCCCCGGTGATCGAGCCCACGTGCCAGCCCCTCATGCTCCCCCCATCGGCAGCCGGACGCCGGGCGTTGAACGAGCCTCAGCCGAGGCCGAGGTCGGCCAGCCCGAAGAGGTAGTGGTACGGCAGGCCGAGCGCCTCGACCTTCTCGCGGGCGCCGGTGTCCCGGTCGACCAGCGCAGCGACCGCCAGCACGTTCCCGCCGGCCTCGCGCACCGCGTCGACGGCGGTCAGCGCCGAGCCGCCGGTGGTCGACGTGTCCTCGACGACCACCACGCGCCGGCCCGCCACGTCCGGCCCCTCGATGCGCCGCTGCAGCCCGTGGGCCTTGGCCTCCTTGCGCACGACGAACGCGTCGAGGTCCAGCCCACGGGACGCCGCCGCGTGCATGAGCGCCGCGGCGACCGGGTCGGCGCCGAGGGTCAGGCCGCCGACGGCGTCCACCTCGCCCGGGCCGAGGCCGACCTCCTCCAGCCGGTCGAGGAGCACGTGCCCGACGAGCGGGGCCGCCTCGTGGTGCAGCGTGATGCGCCGCAGGTCGATGTAGTAGTCGGCCTCCCGCCCGGAAGACAGGGTGATGCGGCCGCGCACCACGGCCAGCTCGGTGATGAGGTCGCGCAGCCGTTCACGGGTGTCGGTCACGGCCGCAGGCTACCGGGACTCAGGCCGTGCGCTCGTCGTGCGCCCGCTCGGTGTCGCTCGGCTCGCGGTGCGTGTCCTGCAGCTCGCGCCGGTACCGGCCGACCGCCCGGATCGCCCACCGGGGGGCGACCCGCGCCGACCCGGCGACCAGCTTGTAGCGCAGCGACGGCGTGGAGATGACGGCGCCGCGGCGCACGTCCGCGAGCGCCGACGCCACGACGTCCTCGGGGTTGAGGAACGACAGCGACGGGAACGCCTCGGTGTCGATGCCGCCACGCTGGTGGAACTCGGTGTGCACCAGCCCCGGGCACAGCGCGGTCGCGGTGACACCGGTGCCCCGCAGCTCGACGGCGAGCCCCTCGGTGAAGGCCCGCACCCACGCCTTGTGCGCCGAGTAGGTCCCGGACGCCAGCAGCGACGCGATCGACGCGACGTTGAGGATCGCGCCGCGCCCGCGCTCGACCATCACCCCCGCCGCGGCGTGCGACAGCACGAGGACCGCCCGGACCATGACGTCGAGGGCGACCTCCTCGCGGGCCAGGTCGCCGCCGATGAACGGCTGCGCGATGCCGAACCCCGCGTTGTTGACGAGGAGGCCGACCGGCCGGATCGGGTGCCGCAGCCGCTCGACCAGTGGTTCGAGCTGGTCGCGCTGCGACAGGTCGGCGACCATCACCTCGGTCCGCACGCCGGCCGCGGCCTCCAGCTGCGACGCCAGGCGGTGCAGGCGTTCGCCGTCGCGCGCGACGAGGACGACGTCGTGCCGCGCGGTCGCCAGCTGCCACGCGAACTCGAGCCCGAGGCCGGCGCTCGCGCCGGTGACCATGGCTGTACCCATGGGGCCACCCTACGGACCGGGCCCGACCGCTGTGGAGAGGGCCGCGCCGGGCGTCGGTGGGGTTCCGTACAGTGACGGCGTGCCGCCCGCCACCGTGACCCCGCACGACGCAGCGAACGGCGTGCTGCGCACGGTCTTCGGGTACGACGAGTTCCGCGGCTTCCAGGCCGACGTGATCGACCACGTGGTCGGCGGCGGGGACGCCGTGGTGCTCATGCCGACCGGCGGCGGCAAGTCCCTGTGCTACCAGATCCCGTCGCTGGTGGGCGAGGGCACCGGGATCGTCGTGTCCCCGCTGATCGCGCTGATGCACGACCAGGTGGACGCGCTGACCACCGCCGGCGTGCGTGCCGGCTACCTCAACTCCACGCAGGGGTACGACGAGCGGGCGGCGACCGAGCGCGCCTACCTCGCCGGCGAGCTGGACCTGCTGTACCTCGCCCCGGAGCGGCTGCTGTCCCCCGAGACCCTGGACCTGCTCGGCCGCGGCACGCCGGCGCTGTTCGCCATCGACGAGGCCCACTGCGTGTCCCAGTGGGGGCACGACTTCCGTCCGGAGTACCTGCGGCTGGCGGTGCTGCACGAACGATGGCCCGGCGTGCCACGGCTCGCGCTGACGGCAACCGCCACGGCCGCCACCCACGCCGAGATCCGGGCCCGGCTCCAGCTGCCGGACGCCCGCGACTTCGTCGCCAGCTTCGACCGGCCCAACATCCAGTACCGGATCGCCCCCAAGGACAACCCTCGGGCCCAGCTGCTGACGCTGCTGCGCGACGAGCACCCCGGCGACGCCGGGATCGTCTACTGCCTCACGCGGGCGTCGGTCGACGAGACCGCGGCCTGGCTCGCCGGTCAGGGCGTCGATGCGCTGCCGTACCACGCAGGCCTGGACCGGTCGGTGCGCGCCCGCAACCAGGCGCGCTTCGCGCGCGAGGACGGCGTGGTCATGGTGGCGACCATCGCGTTCGGCATGGGCATCGACAAGCCCGACGTCCGCTTCGTCGCGCACCTCGACCTGCCGAAGTCGGTCGAGGGCTACTACCAGGAGACCGGCCGCGCCGGCCGGGACGGCCTGCCCGCGACCGCCTGGCTGGCCTACGGGCTCGCGGACGTGGTGCAGCAGCGCCGGCTGATCGAGATGTCCGAGGGCGACGAGCAGCACAAGCGGCGCCTCGCGCAGCACCTCGACGCGATGCTCGCGCTCTGCGAGACCGTCGGCTGCCGGCGCCAGCAGCTGCTCTCGTACTTCGGCGAGGGGTCCGCACCCTGCGGCAACTGCGACACCTGCCTGAACCCGCCGTCGTCGTACGACGGAACAGTGCCCGCGCAGAAGCTGCTGTCGACCGTGGTGCGCCTCGACCAGCGGGGGCAGCGGTACGGCGTCGGGCACGTGGTGGACGTGCTGCGGGGCAAGACGACCGAGCGGGTCCGCTCGCTCGGGCACGCCGAGCTGTCGACGTTCGGCATCGGCGCCGACCTGTCCGACGGCGAGTGGCGCGCCGTGGTGCGCCAGCTCGTCGCCGCGCGGCTGCTCGGCGTCGAGCCGGAGCACTCCACGCTGCACCTGACCCCCGACTCCGCCGCGGTGCTCCGCGGCGAGCGCGAGGTCCGGCTGCGGCACGACGCGGCGGCCGCCGGGCGCTCCCGTCGCGCGGGTCCCAAGCCCGCCAAGGCGACGGCCGACCTTCCCGCCGCGGACGCGGACCTGTTCGAGCGGTTGCGGGCCTGGCGAGCGGGAGTCGCCCGAGAGGCCGGCCTGCCGGCGTACGTCGTGTTCCACGACGCCACGCTGCGGGAGGTGGCGACGCGACGCCCGACGACGCTCGACGAGCTGGCCGGCATCGGCGGCGTCGGCACCGCCAAGCTCGACCGCTACGGCGCGGGCGTGCTCGGCGTGGTGACGGGCGAGGCCGTCGCGAAAGACGACGACGGCGTGGATCCGTCCTGACAGGCTGGACGTCATGTTCCGCTGGGTGACCGACGTCGAGCGCGGCGGCTGGGTCGCCGACCGGCTCGGCCCGTTCGGCGGCTGGGTCGGATCGGTCGTGCCCCGCGGCTTCGACGCCTACGCGCGCGTGCTGCACCGGGCGAGGGGCCGCGGGAACGAGCCGGTGCGGTGGGTGGAGGTCGCCGCGAGCGTCGGCACCGTGGTGCACCCGACCGCCCAGTGGTGGAAGGTCGCGCGACGGCCGGACATGGGACGGCACCAGGGCGGCTGGCCGGGGGCGGATCCGGTGCCGGGCGAGCTCGACCCGGGGCAGCTCGCCGCGCTGGTCGCCGTCCTGCGGGGGTTCACCGGGCCGGACGCCGTGACGGCCGCGTTCTGGGAGGGGTCCGGTTGGCAGACGTCCGTGCTCCTGACCGCCCGGCACGACGGCGATGCGGGCGTGCCTCTGGGCATGCGGCTGCGCAGGAGCGGCACCGGCGTGGGCGCGCGGCTACGCCGGCGCGGCGCCGCCCGAACGTCCCGCGGGCCCGCCGTCCTCGGCGACCCGACGCCGGATCCCGACGTCCTCGTCGGGCCGATGCTCGATCCCGGCGTCCTCGGCGGCCCGATGCTCGAGCTGCCCGGCCGCCACCACATGCTGTTCGCCGGCTCGCTCGACGACGTGGGGGCGCTCGCCGAAGGCGCGGCGAGGGCGGACGTCCGGCCCTTCCGACCGGGCACGCGCACCCCGTCGCTGCTGTGGCCCGACGACCGCAGCTGGTGCGTCGCCACGGAGGTGGACCTCGACTCCACGCTCGTCGGCGGCCCGCGCCGGCTCATCGACACCGTGCTGGCGGACGAGACCCTCGAGGCCCTCGAGGTGTCCGAGAGCGACTCCCTCATGGTCGACGGCGACCAGGTCAACCCCTAGGCCGGCGGCCCGCCTACCCGTCAGCGGGCCCCGGTGCCGTCCACCGCCCACTGCTCGAGGGCCGCGATCTCGTCGGGCGTCAGCGGCGGCGCCGCGAGCGCGGCGAGGTTGTCCTCGAGCTGGGCGACCGACGACGCGCCGATCAGGGCGGACGTCACCCGCTCGTCGCGCAGCAGCCAGGTCAGCGCCAGCTCGGCGAGCGTCTGGCCGCGACCGCGCGCGAACTCGTCGAGCGCCCTCGCACGCTCGAAGTACTCCGGCGTGAGGTTGCGCTCGGTGAGGAACCGGCCCTGCGCGACACGGGAGCCGGCGGGCACCGAGCCCGAGAGGTAGCGGTCGGTCAGCAGGCCCTGGGCGAGCGGGGAGAAGACGATAGTCCCGACGCCGAGGTCGCCGACGACGTCCAGCAGCGTCTCGGTCTCACCCGGGCCGACGAGCTCGACGTGCCGGTTGAACATCGAGTAGCTCGGCTGGTGGATGAGCAGCCGCACGCCCATCTCGGACAGGATCCGGTACGCCTCGCGGGTGCGCGCCGGCCCGTAGTTGGAGACGCCGACGTAGAGCGCCTTGCCGGAGCGGACCGCCTGGGCGAGCGCGCCCATGGTCTCCTCCAGCGGCGTGTCGGGGTCCGGGCGGTGGTGGTAGAAGATGTCGACGTAGTCCAGGCCCATGCGGCGCAGCGACGCGTCCAACGAGCTGAGCAGGTACTTGCGCGAGCCCCACTCCTGGTACGGGCCGATCGGGCCCGGCCCCATGTCGTAGCCGGCCTTCGTCGAGATGATCAGCTGGTCGCGGTACGGGCGGAAGTCGGCGGCGAGGTGGCGGCCGAAGTTCTCCTCCGCCGCGCCCGGCTTCGGGCCGTAGTTGTTCGCCAGGTCGAAGTGCGTGATGCCGAGGTCGAACGCGCGGCGCAGGGTGGCGCGCTGCGTGCCGAAGAGGTGCTCGTCGCCGAAGTTGTGCCACAGCCCCAGCGACAGGGCTGGCAGCTTGAGGCCGGAGCGGCCCACCCGACGGTAGGGCATGGCCTCGTAACGGTCGGGGGCGGCCTGGTACGGCTCGAGCGTCGGCATCGACGGTCCTCTCGTGGGGTGTACGACCAGGCTAGTGACCCGGTGGCAGGATCCCGACCGTGCTGCACGTCGTCTTCTACGAGCCGCGGATCGCCGGCAACACCGGCAACGCGATCCGGATGGTCAGCGGCACCGGTGCCGTGCTGCACCTCGTGGAGCCGCTCGGCTTCGACCTGGCGGAGGCCAAGCTGCGGCGGGCCGGGCTCGACTACCACGACCTCGCCCAGGTCGTCGTGCACCCGGACCTCGACGACGCGCTCGCCGGCGTCGGCCGGGTCTTCGCCTTCACCACCCAGGCGACGCGCCGGTACACCGACGTGGAGTGGGCCGACGAGGACACGCTGCTGTTCGGCCCCGAGCCGACCGGGCTGCCGCCGGAGGCGCGGACGCACCCGCGCGTCACCGACCAGGTGCGGATCCCCATGCTGCCCGGGCGCCGCTCCATGAACCTGTCGAACGCCGCGGCGGTCGCCACGTACGAGGCCTGGCGCCGGTTGGGCTTCCCCGGCGGCGTGTGAGAACGTTCCGGCGGGCCCGGCCGTTGTGGGACTGAGCCCCGGCCGGGGCACGACGAGGGGTTGGCATGGCACAGCTGCAGGCACGGGACATCTGGGCGGGCTTCGGGGCGGCCGACGTCCTGTCGGGCGTCGACCTGACGCTCGGTCCGGGCGACGCGGTCGGGCTCATCGGCCGGTCCGGCGTGGGCAAGTCGACGCTCGTCGAGATCCTCGCCGGCACCGCCGGACCGACCCGCGGGTCCGTGACGTTCGACGGCCGGAAGGTGTTCAAGCCCGCCCGCCGGGACAAGAAGGCGCTGCGCGCCCGCGTGCGGGTGGTGCACCAGAACGGGCACGGCGCCGCCGACCCCCTGTTCACGGTGGAGAAGGCCGTCAAGGGCGCGCTGGACGAGGCGCGGGCGGCCGGCCGGTCGACCGGCCTGGGCGTGGAGTCGGCGCTCGCCGACATGGAGCTGCCGCACCACCTGCTGACCCGGAAGGTCGGCACCCTGTCCGGCGGCGAGCGGCAGCGGCTGGCCCTCACGCTCGCGCTGGCGACCCGCCCGGAGATCCTGCTGCTCGACGAGCCCCTGACGGCGATCGACCAGACGACGCGCTACCGGCTGGCCGGCGTCCTCGCCGACCGGCTCGCCGCCGACGGCGCCGGCCTGCTGCTGGCGTCGCACGACGTGCGACTCGTCGAGCAGCTGACCACGACGGTGCACGTGCTGGCCGACGGCACGCTCGTCGAGCACGGCCCCCTGCGCGAGGTGCTCGCCGACCCGCAGCACCCGGACACCCGGGAGTTCGTCGCCGCCCTGCCGGAGGCGACGCTGCGCTGGTCCTGACCCGCGGCTCGTCGACCCCCGAGGGTTGCGCAACACTCAAGCAACCGCTTTACTAAAGCACATGCTTGACCAAGAGCGGCAGCTGGACCTGGCGTTCCAGGCCCTCGCCGACCCGACCCGCCGCGCGATGCTCGACCGGCTGACCGCCGGACCGCGCTCCGCCTCCGAGCTCGCCGTCGGGTTCACCATCACGCTCGCCGCCGTGCTCCAGCACCTGCGTGTGCTCGAGGCCGGCGGGCTGGTGCACACCCAGAAGGAAGGGCGGGTGCGCATGTGCAGCGTCGACCCCGCCGCACTGCGATCCGCAGAGGAGTGGATCGCCGCCCGGCGCACCGCCTGGGAGCGCCGGCTCGACCGCCTCGGAGCACTGCTCGCCGACACGGCGACCGACCCGAAGACCGCCACGGAAGGACCCCGTCCATGACCACGTTGGTGCACAACACGTTCCAGCTCGAGCGCGACTACCCCGTGCCGCCCGCCACGGTGTTCCGCCACTTCGCCGACGAGACCCTCAAGCAGAAGTGGTTCGGCACCGACGAGGGCTGGACCTCCCTCGGGCACGGCATGGACTTCCGGGTGGGCGGCGTCGAGTACGACGAGGGCCGGTGGGCCAACGGCACCACGTCGCGCTTCGAGTCCCGGTACCTCGAGATCGTCGACGACCTGCGCCTCGTCTACGTCTACGGCATGGTCGTCGACGACGTCCGCCTGTCCGACTCGCTGGCGTCGATCGAGCTGACGCCCACCGACGCCGGCACCCGGCTGACGCTCACGGAGCAGGGCGTCTACTACGACGGCCACGAGGACCCGGCGCTCCGCGAGCAGGGCACGGGCTGGATCCTCGACAACCTCGGCCGGGCCTTGACGACCGCCTAGCCCACGTCCTGCCGCACGGCCGGCTCGCCGCTCTGGTGCAGCCGGCTGTGCCGGTAGGAGTAGGTCCCGTAGACCACGGCGCCGACGACGAGCCAGACGAGGAACCGCAGCCACGTCAGCGTCGTGAGATTGAGCATCAGCCAGAGGCACGCGACGCCCGCCAGCACGGGCAGCACCGGCGACCACGGCACGCGGAACCCGCGCGGCAGGTCCGGGCGCCGCCGGCGCAGCACCACGACACCGAAGCTGACCAGCACGAACGCCGACAGCGTGCCGATGTTGATCATCTCCTCGAGCAGGTCGACCTGCGACAGCGCGGCGATGACGGCCACCACGACGCCGGTGCCGATCTGGAGCCGCGCGGGCGTGCCGAACCGCGGGGAGGTGTGCGACAGCGCACGCGGCAGCAGCCCGTCCCGGCTCATCGCGAAGACGATCCGGGTGAGCCCCAGCATGAGCACCATGAGCACGCTCGTCAGGCCCAGGACGATGCCGACCGAGATGACCTTGCCCGCCCAGTCGGCGCCCACCAGCTCGAACGCGGTGGTCAGCGACGGGGACTTCGACGCCGCCAGCGCCGTGTAGGGCACCATGCCCGTCACGACGATGGCCACCAGCACGTAGAGCACGGTGGTCAGCGCGAGGCCGCCGAGCATGCCGCGGGGCATGGTCCGCTGCGGGTCCTTCGTCTCCTCGGCCGTGGTCGCCACGACGTCGAACCCGATGAACGCGAAGAACACCAGGGCCGCGCCCCCGAGGATCCCGGAGACGCCGTAGATCGACGGTGCCGCGCCGGCGACCCAGTTGACCAGGGACTCGTGCAGCACCGAGCCGGTGGTGGAGGGCTGCGACGGCGGCACGAAGGGGTGGTAGTTGGCCGCCTTGACGTAGCCGAACCCGGCGACGACGACGAAGAGCGTGATGCCGACCTTCAGCACGGTGAACACGGCGTTCACGCGCGACGAGAGCCGCGTGCCGAGGGCGAGCAGCGTGGTGAACAGCGCGACGACGAGCAGCGGTCCCCAGTCGACCCGCAGCCCGCCGAGGTGCACGGTCGACGGCAGGTCGACGCCGAACAGGTGGAAAGCGTCGGCGAGGTACACGCCCCAGAACTTCGCGATGACGGCCGAGCCCAGCAGCATCTCGAGGATGAGGTCCCACCCGATGATCCAGGCGACGGCCTCGCCCATCGTGGCGTAGCTGAACGTGTACGCCGACCCGGCGATCGGCAGTGCCGACGCGAACTCGGCGTAGCACATGATCGCCAGCCCGCAGACGACCGCGGCGATGATGAACGAGACGATGACGGCCGGACCGGCGTAGTCCGCGGCCGCCGTGGCGCCGACCGAGAAGATGCCGGCGCCGACGGCCACCGCCACGCCCATGACCGCGAGGTCCCAGGCCGTCAGGCTGCGGCGCAGCGAGCGCTCGGGGTCGGCGGACGCCGCGAGGGCCGACTCGACCGACGGGCGCCGGAGCAGGTTGAGGCTCATGCCCGCACCGCCCCGGAGGCGATCCGCCCGGTGAACGGCCCGAGCTCGGTGGGGCCGAAGGACACGTTCGCGTGCGCGGCCACCACCACGCGGTCGCCGTCCACGTCGACGTCGAGCGTCAGCGCGTGGGGCGTCTCGACCCAGCGCACCGTCAGCACGTAATGATCGGCCCCGGTCCACGTGCCGCTGACGAGGGCCTCCGGCGAGTGTCGCCGCTCGAACGGGCTCGGCACGCGCTGCGCGACCGGCTCGCCGTGCCCGGCCCGCAGCGCCACGGGCTCTGCGGCGCCCCGTCCCGCGTCACCTTCGCCAGTAGTGCGTACGACGAGGTCGTCGGCCTCCTCGCCGGCGACGAACGCCACCGAGACCGCCCCCAGCGGCGTGCCCTCCACGACGAGGACCGAGCCGGAGAGGCGCCGGGCCGTGCCCGTCACCGCGTCGCCCGTCGGCGGGTCGAGCCGCAGCGCCCCGAGCCGCGCCTCGAGTGCGGCACGGCCCTCGTCGTCGGCCACCACCGGCTCGTCGTGCAGCCCGGGCAGCAGGTGCGTCCACACCGCGTCCAGGACCGCGCCCGTGTCCCGGAAGCCGCCGGTGATGGCGACCACGGCGTCCTCGTCGGGCAGCACCAGGGAGAACTGGCCGAACGCGCCGTCCGCGCGGAACCCGTGCTGCGACCGCCACATCTGGAAGCCGTAGCCCTGCTGCCAGTCGGTGCCGCCCCAGTGCGCCGTCGAGACCTGTGCGGCGGAGGCCTGGGCGACCCAGCCCTCCGGGAGGATCCGCCGGCGCTGCCACATCCCGTCCTGCAGGTAGAGCAGGCCGAGCTTGGCGGCGTCCTCCGTGGTGATCGACAGGCCGGTGCCGCCGAGGTCGACGCCCTGCGGGCTCACCTCCCACCAGGCGCCCTCGATGCCGAGCGGCTCGAGCAGGCGCGGCGTCAGGTAGTCGAGGAGGCGCTGCCCGCTGAGACGCTGCACGATCGCCGACAGGACGTGCGTCGCCGGGGTGTTGTAGATGAACCGCTCCCCCGGCTCGTGCACCAGCGGCGTCGCCAGGAAGGTCGCCACCCAGTCGCCGGGCGTGTCGATGACCGTCGGCTCGGGGTCGTGGCCGGTGGACATGGTGAGCAGGTGGCGCACGGTCATCCTGGCCAGCCGCTCGTCGGGCTGTGCCGGCGCCTTGTCCGGCAGCAGGTTCGCCACGGCGTCGTCGAGCCGCAGCAGTCCCTCGGCGGCGGCGAAGCCGACGGCCGTGGCGGTGAAGGTCTTGCTCAGCGAGTAGACGGTCTGGCGGCGGTCGGCGGCGAAGGGGTGCGCCCAGCCCTCGGCGACCACGTGGCCGTGGCGCACGACCATGATCGAGTGGATCTCGGGGATGGCGGCGATGGCCTCGAGGGTGGCGAGGACGGCGCGCGGGTCGACTCCCTGGGGTTCGGGGGCGCTGCGCGGCAACGGCGATGTCATGGGTGCACACCCTGCCACCCGGGCGGGGGAGCGGCGCAGGCGTCTCGGCCGACGACCGGGCGCCGTGACCGTGCCGGCACGACGAAGCCCGGCCCCCTCGGGGGGGCCGGGCTTCGTTCGTCGTGCGGGTGCTACGCCGGCATGAGGCCCGTGCCGCTGTCGCCGGCCACGTGGCGGGGCGACGCCGGCACGTTGGTGCCGGAGCCGGAACCACCGACGCCCGCCGGCACCGGCTCGGGCGCGACCTTGCCGCGCTCGCTGATCGGCACGCCCCGGAAGGTGAACTCCCCGAGCAGCCCCTCGCCCTCGGCGTCGACCAGCACCAGCTGGCCGGGCTTGAGCTCGCCGAACAGGATCTTCTCGGACAGCGTGTCCTCGATGTCCCGCTGGATCGCGCGGCGCAGCGGCCGGGCGCCGAGCACCGGGTCGTAGCCCTTCTCGGAGAGCAGCTTCTTGGCCGTGGGCGACAGCTCGACGGCCATGTCCTTGTCCTTGAGGCGCGCGTTGAGCTTCGCGACCATGAGGTCGACGATCTCGACGATCTCCTCCTGGCTCAGCTGCGGGAACACCACCACGTCGTCGACACGGTTGAGGAACTCGGGCCGGAAGTGCTGCTTGAGCTCGTCGTTGACCTTCGCCTTCATGCGCTCGTAGCTCGTCGACAGGTCGCCGCCGGCCTGGAAGCCGGTCATGACGCCCTTGGCGATGTCTCGGGTGCCGAGGTTGGTGGTCATGATGATGACGGTGTTCTTGAAGTCGATCACCCGGCCCTGGGAGTCGGTGAGGCGACCGTCCTCGAGGATCTGCAGCAGCGAGTTGAAGATGTCGGCGTGGGCCTTCTCCACCTCGTCGAACAGGACGACGGAGAACGGCTTGCGCCGCACCTTCTCGGTCAGCTGGCCACCCTCGTCGTACCCGACGTAGCCGGGGGGCGAGCCGAAGAGCCGGCTGACGGTGTGCTTCTCCGAGAACTCGGACATGTCGAGCTGGATGAGCGCGTCCTCGTCCCCGAAGAGGAACTCCGCCAGCGCCTTGGCCAGCTCGGTCTTCCCGACGCCGGTGGGGCCGGCGAAGATGAACGACCCACCGGGACGCTTCGGGTCCTTGAGGCCGGCCCGGGTGCGGCGGATGGCCTGCGACAGCGCGTGGATCGCCTGGTCCTGCCCGACGACGCGCTTGTGCAGGTTCTCCTCCATGTGCAGGAGCCGGCTGGACTCCTCCTCGGTGAGCTTGAACACGGGGATGCCGGTCGCGTTGGCCAGGACCTCGGCGATCAGCTCCTCGTCGACCTCCGCGACGGCGTCCAGGTCGCCGTTCTTCCAGGCCTTCTCCTTCTCCGAACGGCGCAGGCCGAGCTGCTTCTCGGTGTCGCGCAGGCGCGCGGCGCGCTCGAAGTCCTGCTCGTCGATCGCCGACTCCTTGTCGCGGCGTGTGGACGCGATCTGCTCGTCCAGCTCGCGCAGCTCCGGCGGCGCCGTCATGCGACGGATCCGCAGGCGCGCGCCCGCCTCATCGACCAGGTCGATCGCCTTGTCCGGCAGGAACCGGTCGTTGACGTACCGGTCCGCCAGCGTCGCGGCCGCCACGAGGGCGGAGTCCGTGATGGTGACGCGGTGGTGCGCCTCGTACCGGTCGCGCAGGCCCTTGAGGATCTCGATGGTGTGCTGCAGCGTCGGCTCGGCCACCTGGATGGGCTGGAACCGGCGCTCGAGGGCCGGGTCCTTCTCGACGTACTTGCGGTACTCGTCGAGCGTGGTGGCGCCGATGGTCTGCAGCTCGCCACGGGCGAGCATCGGCTTGAGGATCGACGCGGCGTCGATCGCGCCCTCGGCGGCACCCGCACCCACGAGGGTGTGGATCTCGTCGATGAACAGGATGATGTCGCCGCGGGTGCGGATCTCCTTGAGCACCTTCTTCAGGCGCTCCTCGAAGTCGCCGCGGTACCGCGAGCCGGCCACCAGCGCGCCGAGGTCCAGCGTGTACAGCTGCTTGTCCTTGAGCGTCTCCGGCACGTCGCCGCGGACGATGTCCTGCGCCAGGCCCTCGACGACGGCCGTCTTGCCGACGCCGGGCTCCCCGATGAGCACCGGGTTGTTCTTGGTGCGGCGGGACAGCACCTGCATGACCCGCTCGATCTCTTTCTCACGTCCGATGACCGGGTCGAGCTTGCCGTCGCGCGCAGCCTGCGTCAGGTTGCGGCCGAACTGGTCGAGCACCGCCGACCCGGACGGCTGGCCCTCGGCGGGGCCGCCGGCCGCGACCGGCTCCTTGCCCTGGTAGCCGGAGACCAGCTGGATGACCTGCTGGCGCACCCGGTTGAGGTCCGCGCCGAGCTTGCCGAGCACCTGGGCGGCGACGCCCTCACCCTCGCGGATGAGGCCGAGGAGGATGTGCTCGGTGCCGATGTAGTTGTGGCCGAGCTGCAGCGCCTCGCGCAGCGACAGCTCCAGCACCTTCTTGGCGCGCGGCGTGAAGGGGATGTGCCCGGAGGGGGCCTGCTGGCCCTCGCCGATGATCTCCTGCACCTGCGCGCGCACCGCCTCCAGGCTGATGCCCAGCGACTCGAGCGCCTTGGCGGCGACACCCTCACCCTCGTGGATGAGACCCAGGAGGATGTGCTCGGTGCCGATGTAGTTGTGGTTGAGCATCCGCGCCTCTTCCTGGGCGAGGACGACCACCCGGCGGGCCCGGTCCGTGAATCTCTCGAACATGTGCACTCCTCACGGGGCTTGCGCCTACCGCTTGTCCTATCGGCAACTGGCTGCCGCGGGCGTAGAACGGCCGGCTTGTTCGATGCTAACCGTGGGGTGTGGCGCCACAGTCCCCTGTTCGCCGCAGGCGTGACGCAGTGCCCGCCTCAGGTGGCGGACGACGAGAGTGCCAGGCGCGTCGCGACAGCCGCACCGGCCCTCCGACCGGCCAGGATCCGCCAGGTGGTCAGCACTGGCTCGGCAGCACCCCGGGTGCCTCACCGCAGACCACGGCGGACGACGGACCCTCTCCTCCGGCGTTGAACGCCGTCACACGGAAGTAGGCGCGATCTCCGCTGATCGCTTCGATGTACTGGAGGTCCAGGTAGTCGCCGCCCTGTGGCTGCCATATCTGGATGGACTCGTAGAAGTCGGTGAAGGCGACGGTCGTCCGGCCGGTGGCCACGTCATAGCTCGCTGAGAGGGCGAACGGGCCCGTCGCGACGGCCGACCTGTACACGCGGTAGCCGGTCGCACCCGCCGTCGGAGCCCAGGTGACCATCACCTCACCCGACCCTCCGCCCGGGCCGGAGTAGACGACCGTCACCACGCCCGGGGGCTCCGGGAGCGCAGTGGCCGGCGGGGCCTGGGTCGCCTGGTGCGTGGGTAGCGCCGCGGTGCTCGTCGGCGGCGGTGATGTCGGCGTCGCCGGAGGGACGGGCGTCGCCGTCGGAGCGGAGGTCGGCGTGGCTGTCGGGGTCGGCGTCGCCTCGATCGTCGGAGAAGGGCCGGCCGAGGGGGCGGACGAGGTGCCGACGGGCGTGAGCGGGTCCGGTGGTGCGAGGTGGCTGGCGCCGATGAGCACGGCGCCGACGACCACCACACCTGCGACCGCCAGCGAGGCCCCGCCCACCGCCCGGCGGCGCCGGACGTCGCGCACGTACCGGCGGAGCATCTCGACCGAATAGGGGCGCTCGGTCCTCGCCGCACCCTCCTGCTCGAGCGCGGCCGCACGGAGCAGTGCGGACAGGTCGTCGCTCATCGCGGTCTCCTTCCGCTCGTGTACACGGGGACGCTCGTCGCGTCACCCACCTCGGCGGTGGTGCCGAGCAGGGCATTGAGGTGGTGGATGCCGTCACTCAGGTATCGCTTCACGGCGCCGTCGCTGAGTCCCAGCTGGTGGGCGATCTCCGGCACCGTCAGGTCGTCGTAGAACCGCAGCACGACGCACGTCCGTTGCCTCCGCGGCAGCGTGACCAGGGCGGCACGCGCGTCCAGCCGCGCGGCGACCTCGTCGGGCCCCTGGTCGGAGTCCGTGCCCCCAGCCATGCGCGGCAGCGCCGTCAGCCAACGCCGCCGCGAGCGGGCACGGTCGATGAAGATGCTCGCGATCGCACGGCGCACGTACGCGTCGGCGGCGTTCACGTTCGGCAGGGCACGCGGGCGGCCGAACGTGCGGACGAGCGCGTCGTGCACCAGGTCCTCCGCCGCGCAGCGGTCGCCCGTCAGCAGTGACGCGTAGGCGACCAGCGCCGGTCGGCGTTCCCGCAGCAGCTCCTCCAGGAGTCCTTGCCACGCGGCCATGGACATCCCCCCGGATCCCTCGCGGCCACACGCCAGGTCGCACCGATCATCTCGCGTTATGAACGCCGGCGACCCGCGGAACGTTGTGCGTTCGTGCGCGGATGGTGCGCCGCGCAAACGCGCGCGACGCCGTCCCTCCCGTGCCCGCGCCGTGACGAGGGCACCACGCTCAGGCGAGCGGGGCACCCGTCACGTGGGCCACGGCGGCCGCCACGACCGTCGGGTCGGCGAGGATCCGCTCGTGGCCCAGCCCGTCGGTGCTCACCAGCCGCGCGTTGGGCCAGGCGGTCGCGATCGCGGCGCCCTCGGCGTGGGCGACCTGGCGGTCGCGGCGGTCGTGCACCACGAGCGTGTCCGGCATCGCGCCGTCGACGCCGAGCGGCGCGATGTCGAAGTCGGCCAGCCGGTGCCCGGTGGCGTCCTCGAGGGCGCCGCGCAGCACGTCCGCCGTGCGGTCCCGCAGGCCCAGCGCGCCGGCGAACCGGGCGACGAGGTCGACGAAGCTGCCGTTCGGCGCGACGAGGACGAGCTTCTCGGCGGCGAAGCCCTCGTGGATCACGTGCGCGGCGGACGTGGTGCCGAGCGAGTGCGCGACGACGCCCGCGGCCGGGCCGAGCTCGCAGCCGACGACCTCGAACGCCTCCATCAGCTCCATCAGCGTGCCGCGGTCCTCGCCCAGCATGCCCGGATCGGCGTCGCCGTGACCGGGCGCGTCGAACGCCACCACGCGGTGGCCGGCCGCGACGAGCGGTCCGACGAACGCGCCGAGCTGGCCGCGCCAGCCGCCCCACCCGTGAACCAGGTAGACGAGCGGCCCTTCGCCCCAGCTCTCCACGACGACGTCACCGGCGCGCACCGCCGGCAGGCGCACCACCTCGCCCGGCCCGGGCCGGTTG
Organism: Cellulomonas sp. 73-92; assembly: GCF_001898175.1. Classification (GTDB taxonomy): domain Bacteria; phylum Actinomycetota; class Actinomycetes; order Actinomycetales; family Cellulomonadaceae; genus Cellulomonas. Next base: position 647,178 of record NZ_MKTH01000013.1, on the reverse strand, counting down.
TCGCGCGAGCGCGCGCCCTGCGGGTACGTGCACCACAGGTCGACGGCCTTGCGCCCGGCCGCCCGCGGAGCCACCACCTGCAGCACCTGGAGCTGCGCCCTGGTCGCCGCGAGCGCGGCGACGGCCCGGGTCCGCCGAAGGGTGCGCCGCGCCGTCGTCGTGCGCCGAGAAGGCGGGGGCGTGGCCGGCACCCGGCGACGGTAGCACCGCGTCGCCGCCGGTCACCGGCGTCCCGCTACGCCTCCGGCCACCCCGCCGCGGCCGCGGTGAGCAGCTGCCGCGTCCGGTCCAGCCCCCAGGCGTCGAGCGTCCCGAGGCGGTCGCTGCTCACCACCGCACCGCGTGTCGCCGCGACGTGGTCCGCCCAGCCGCCGCGGTCGGCGACGTGCTCGGCGACGATGAGGCAGTCGGGGTCGTTGACGAACAGCACGCCGTTCATGAACTGCCGCCCCCGGCCGCCGAGCCGCGCCGCCGCCTGGCTCGGCTGGCTGTAGTCCCCGTCACCCGGCTCCATCTCGGCGTCGGTGTCGGCGGAGACGCGCAGCGAGTCGACGAGGCCGACCGACGGCAGCACCGGGGCGCCGCAACCGAGCAGGTGGGCGTCCGGACCGAGCGCGTCGCGCAGCAGCCGCAGGCCCTCCCGGTAGGCCGTGACCGGGTCGGCGCCCGAGTGACGGAGCCCGGGGACCGCGCCGGCCGCCAGGAAGTCCGCCTTGAGGTAGTCGACGCCCCAGCCGACGAAGGTCGTCACCACGCCGTGCAGCCACGCGGCCGCGTCCGGGTGCGTCACGTCGAGGGCGCACAGGTCGCGGCCCCAGTTGTTCCCGGCGTGCACCGGGGCGCCGTGCGGGCGTCGGACGAGCCAGTCCGGGTGCTCGGTGGCGAGCGCCGAGTCGGCCGCGGCGAGGAAGGGCGCGATCCAGATGCCCGCGCGCCGGCCGGAGTCGCGGATGCGCCCGACGAGCCCGGCGAGGTCCGGGAAGCGGTCCGACGGGACGAGCCAGTCGCCGATGCCGGCGCTGTAGCCGTCGTCCAGCTGGACCACGTCGACGGGCAGCTCCAGCGCGTCCATCGCCGCGAGGTTCTCGTGAACGTCCTCCGGGCGGACCCCGCCGCCGTACGTGTACCAGGAGCACCACGCCGTGGGGGCGGGACGGGGCGCCGGAACACCAGCGCCCGCCGCGGCCTCGCCTGCCCAGGTCGCCAGTGCGCCGTCGAGCCCGCCGGCCACGGTCGTCACCTGCACCGGGCCGTCTGCGTCGACGACGAGACTGGCCGCGCGCCGGCCGTGGTGCACCTGGGCGCGGATGCGGGTGGCGGTGGCGAACGGGTCGACGCCGGAGATCACGTGCGTGGCGCCGAAGGCGTCCTCGACGGCGAGCAGGCCCTCGCCGAAGAACGCGTCGGCGCCCGGGGCGGAATCGTGCCGGTAGTTGAGGATCCGGTTGCGCTCGGAGGCGGGCCGCAGGGGCCGCTCGCCGATCCGGTAGGCGTGCGAGGGGGAGAAGGACTGCCAGCCGTGCTCGTAGACGCGCGCCGCCGGGGCGACGGCGATCTCGCAGGCGGGCTGGAAGGGGCTGGTCACTCGGGGGATCCTGTCACGCCTCCGGGAGAAGTCCTGGACGGTGACACGCGTCGGGGGACCCGGTGCGGGTCCCCCGACGTGGGTCGGCGGCGGTCAGCTGGCAGAGGGCGACGGGGAGGGCGTCGGGCTCTTCGGGCCGGGCGCGTAGTAGTGACGCCCAGGACCCATCGGCATGCCCGGCCGCTTCGGGTTCTCCGGGAGCTGGTACGTCCGGCCGTCCCGGCCGGGCCCGGGGAGGAAGAACATCCGGCCGTTGGGCCCGACGACGCGGCTGATGCTGGCCGTGGTGTGGTCGTGGACAAAGGCGGCGGTGGCGCCGACCGAGCCGACGAGCAGCACCACGGCGACCACGAGCGCCGCGATCAGCGCGCCACGGCTCGGGACCCGCCGGCGCGGCGCGGTGCCCGGCGCCGGTGTGGCAGCGGGGGCCGGTGCCGGGCTCGCCGGCGCGGCGGCGGCAGGCGGGACCGCGGGCGGCGGGCCGACCGGCGGCTGGACCGGCGGCTCGGTGCTCACTGCGGGCCCCCACGTGACTGGACCAGCGCCGCACGCAGCTGCTGGTACGTCGCGAGGTCGATCTCACCGGTGGCCAGGCGCCGATCGAGGATGAGGAACGCCTCGCCGTACGGCGTCACCGGGGGCACGCCTCCCGTGGCCATCGGAGCGGACGCTCCGTAGCCCACGGGCCCGGGTGCCACGAGGCGCCGCGTGGCCTCGTCGTGCCGCGGCCGTGCGAGCTGCACGACGAGCCACACGATCACCGCGATCAGCAGCAGCCAGAACAGGCCCATGCCGAACAACCCGAAGCCCATGCCCCACCGCATCGTCGTCTCCGTCGCGCTCGGTGCCGGCGCCGCCGGCACGCCATCCCTGCGAGGCAACGAGCGTAGGACGGCCGCCTGTGGCCAGCCTGGGAGTCCCTTCCGGTCCCGGGCTCTCACCCGGCCGGGAACGACGACGGGCGCCGCGGACCGCGAGGTCCGGGCGCCCGTCGAGGTGTTCGGCGAGGATCAGGCCGGCGTGACGTTCGCCGCCTGCGGGCCCTTCGGGCCCTGCGTGACGTCGAAGTTGACGCGCTGGTTCTCCTCGAGCGAGCGGTAGCCGCTCGCCGTGATGGCGGAGTAGTGGACGAAGACGTCCGGCCCACCCTCGTCGGTCGCGATGAAGCCGAAGCCCTTCTCGGCGTTGAACCACTTCACAGTTCCGCTGGCCATGTCGTTCTCATCTCTGTGGGGGGACAGCCCCGCTCCGGGGCCGGTACTCACTGCGGTCGTCATCCGTCCTGAGGACACGACAACCGGGGTTCACCCCACAGTGGCCAGGACAAGCGATGCACTGCGACTACCGCTCCAGCCTACGGCAGAAGAGGCAGAAGGCCCAACGGCTCGAACCAGGAGATTCGGACCTGCGTGCGGCGACGGCGTCCGCGTAGTGTCGGCCGCCTGATGTCGCACTCCCACGACCACCATCACGACACCCCGACGATCGCCGTCCTGACCGGAGCCGGCATCTCCACGGGTGGGGGCATCCCCGACTTCCGCGGCCCACAAGGCGTGTGGACGGCGGACCCGAACCAGGCCGAGCTGCTCGACATCGACGCGTACATGTCCCGCGTCGAGGTCCGCGAACGGTGCTGGCGGATGTGGCGCGACCACCCCGCGTGGCAGGCCCACGCGACGGCCGCCCACCGGGCGATCGTCGAGCTCGAACGGGCGGGTGACCTCATCGCCGTGCTGACGCAGAACTTCGACGGCCTGCACCAGACCGCGGGGCAGTCGCCCGGCCTGGTCGTCGAGCTGCACGGCAGCCTCGGCACCACGTCCTGCCTGCGGTGCGGCGAGCGGTGGCTGACGCGCGACGTCCTGACGCGGCTGGACGACGAGCCGGACCCGCACCACGCCGGGTGCGGCGGCGTGCTCAAGCCGGACGTCGTCTACTTCGGCGAGCTGCTGTCCGACACCGCCCTGGAGCGCGCGGTCGCCGCCGCCCAGGACGCCGAGGTGTTCCTCGCGATCGGCACCACGCTCCGGGTGCAGCCGGTGGCGAGCCTTGCGGCGATCGCGGCAGACGCCGGCGCGGAGCTGATCATCGTCAACGACCAGGCGACGCCGTACGACGAGCTGGCGTCGCGGATCGTGCGCGACCCGATCGACGACGCGGTGCCGGCCCTCGTCGCGGAGCTCCTCGCGCGGGGCTGACGGCCGCACCGGATCTCCACGTGGATCGCCCGGGGCGGTCACCGACGGCCCCGTAGGCTCGTCGACGTGCCAGCCCCACGACGTCGCCGCCTCCGCAGGATCCTGTGGGCGGCCGCCGTGCTCGTCGTGGTCTTCGGCGCCGTGCCCGTGGCGGTGGTCCAGCTCATGGGCCAGTCCAGGCTGCGCGGCTCGATCGACGGGCTCGACCCGCGCCCGGTGGTCATCGTGCCGGGTGCCGGGCTGCGGCCCGACGGCGGGCCGTCCGTCTACCTCGAGCGTCGCCTCGCCGCGGCCCGCGACCTGTACCGCGCCGGCACCGTGCAGTGGATCCTCGTCTCCGGCGACGCGTCGACGCCGTACCACGACGAGCCGACGTCGATGCGCACCTGGCTGCTCGGCCAGGGGGTGCCGGCGTCCGCCATCGTGCGCGACGGAGGCGGCCTCGACACGCACGACACCTGCGTGCGCGCGCACACCGTGTACGGCGTGGACCGCGCGATCGTCGTCTCGCAGGACTACCACGTGCGCCGGATGCTCTTCTCCTGCCAGGCGGCGGGCATCGACGCGGTGGGCGTCGGCGTCTCCGCGACGAGCGTCACGCCGACGCAGGCCGTCGTGTGGCGGCTGCGGGAGGTCCCCGCGTCGTGGAAGGCGTTCCTCGACGCTGCGCTGCGCCGCCCGCCCGTCATCTCCGGCCCGTTCCCGACCTCCCGCTGACGGCACCCCTCACTAGGATCGGGCGGCTGGCACCCGCGCTCGGCGGGTGGTCGGAGAGGAGCCGTCGTGGGAACGCCGCACATCGCCGCCGAGGCCGGTGACTTCGCACCCGACGTGCTCATGCCCGGTGACCCCCGGCGCGCACGCCGCATCGCCGACCTGGTCCTCGAGGACGCGCGCCAGGTGACCGACGTCCGCGGCATCCTGGGCTTCACCGGCACCCACGAGGGGCGGCCGCTGTCGGTCATGGCCTCCGGCATGGGCATGCCGTCGTTGACGATTTACGCGACGGAGCTCATCCGCTTCTACGGGGTGCGGCGGATCGTCCGGGTCGGCACGTGCGGCGGGATGTCGCCCGACGTCGACGTCAACGACGTGGTCGTCGCCCTCGCGGCGCACACCGACTCGGGGATGACCGCCAGCCGCATCCCGGGCGTCCACTTCAGCCACGTCGCCACGTTCGACCTGGTCCGGCGCGCCGCCGCGCACGTCGTCGCCGGCGCCCGGACCCACGTCGGCGCCGTGCTGACGTCCGACCACTTCTACCTCGAGCGCCCCGAGCTGTTCCGGCTGCTGACCGCGCACGGCACGCTCGCGGTCGAGATGGAGGCCGCGGCGCTGTACGCGGCCGCGGCCGCCGAAGGGGCGCAGGCCCTGGCGGTCCTGACGGTCTCGGACCACCTGCTCACGGCGGTCGAGCTCACGGCCGACGAGCGCGAGCGGGCCTTCCACTCGGCGCTCGAGGTCGCGCTCGCCGCCCTCGCCGACTGACCTCCCCTCCGCGACTGGCTTCGCCGACCGACCACGTCGCCCCGACGACCGGCTCCGCCGCCTTCGCCGACCACGCGGTGCGCCGGCCCCGTCGGGGAGAATGACCGCGTGCCCGCCGTGACCGCTCCTCCCCCGCTGGGCGTCACGCCGGACATCCGCCTCGTCGCCGTCGACCTCGACGGCTCGTTGCTGGACGACGCCAAGCGCATCCACCCGTCCTTCTGGCGCCTGCTCGACGCGCTCGACGAGCGCGGCATCCTCCTCTGCCCCGCGTCCGGGCGGGCGTACCCGACGCTGCGCCGCGACTTCGGGCGCGACGACCTGGTGTACGTCGCCGAGAACGGTGCGTACGTGATGCACCACGGGCGCGAGGTGTCGTCGGACACGGTCCCGTGGGAGCACGCCGCCCCGGTGCTCGCCGCGGCCCGCGGGTACGCGGCCGGTGGCGCGGACGTCGGCACCGTCCTGTGCGGCAAGCGCGGCGCCTACGTCGAGCGCACCGACGCCCCCTTCCTCGCCCAGGTCGCGCCGTACTACGCGCAGCTGGCCGTCGTCGACGACCTCCTGGCGGTCCGCGACGACGAGGTGCTCAAGGTCGCGGTCTACGACTTCGGCTCCGCCGAGCGCGGCGTGGGCGCCGCCCTCGCGCCGCTCGACGGGCCCGTGCGGGTGCTCGTCTCCCAGGAGCACTGGGTCGACGTCATGAGCCCGACGGCCGACAAGGGCACCGCGCTGGCGGCGGTGCAGCGGGCGCTGGGCGTCACCCGCGGGCAGACGATGGCGTTCGGCGACTACCTCAACGACCTCGGCCTGCTGGCAGCCGCCGAGTGGTCGTTCGCCATGGACAACGCCCACCCGGCGGTGCGGGCCGCCGCCCGCTTCGTCGCCCCGGGGAACAACGACAACGGCGTGGTGCGCACGATCGTGGCGTCCCTCGGCCTGACGGGCGTCCTCGCGGCGTGACCCCGGCCGCCCGCCGTGGCACGGGCCGCCCAGCACGGCAGGCGGCGTGAACCGGTCCGCCCGGCGGCACCGGCTGCCCCTGGTGAGCTACCGGCCCTACGCGCCGAGCACGTCGGCGAACGCCCCGAGGGCGGCCTCGGAGAACAGCACGAACGTCACCACGGCGACGCCGGCCTCGTCGTGCGCCGCCGCCCAGTCCCGGGCGGACCCGACCGCGACCCGCGCCACCTCCCCCACGTCCCAGCCGTAGACGCCCGCGCCGACCGCGGGGAACGCCACCGTGCGCGCGCCGAGCGACGCGGCGACGTCGAGGCTCGACGAGAAGCACGACGCGAGCTGGGCGGGATCGGTCTGGCCGGCGTGCCGGTTCGGTCCCACGGTGTGGATCACCCACCGCGCCGGAAGGTCGAACCCGGGGGTCGCCACCGCGTGCCCCACGGGCAGGCCGGCCGGCAGCTGCGTGCGGCGCAGCTCGCGGCAGGCCTCCAGCAACCGCGGTCCCGCGGCCGCGTGGATCGCCCCGTCGACGCCGCCCCCGCCGAGCAGCGAGGAGTTCGCCGCGTTGACGATCGCGTCGACGTGCTCGGCGGTGATGTCCCCTGCGACGGCCTCGATGCGCATGACCCCATCGTCGCGCCGAGTCCACCGAGAGACGACTCGGCCCCTCGGACGCTTACTCCGAGGGGCCATCTCGGCTGACACGGTAACCGGGGAAAGCGCCCGATCAGGTGAACGACACGCGGCGGGATCCACAATTTTCGTCCACACCCCTGTGGCCACCGGACGTTCCCGCAGGTCATGTTGTGGACATCCATGTGGAGTCAACGGTGGATAAAGAAATCCTCCAGAACCACTTGTGGCGGTTCGGTGAACGCGACTAGAACTTAGCCATCGGCCTCGACACCGATACTCGAAGACGAAGAACTCCCCCCGGGGAGGACGGAGTCGGGCAGGGCGGAGTCGGGGACGGACCGACCGGAGAACGGGCGGCCACATCGATGGGGTAACACTCATCGACTCGCGGACGATGCCGCGGGGGCCTCCTGCGACCGGGCGGCCGATCGCAGTGGTCCCGACTGACGGGATGGTTCACCGGTTCGCCGGTGACCTCCGAAGGAACGGACTCAGCCGCACCATCGGAGCGGTGTCCGCCTCCGGGCGGCAGGGGCTTCGCCCCCGGGCAACCGGGGCGCCGAGGTTCCCGGCCACCGGCGGCACGCGACCTGCGGTCAGAGGAAGGCCCCTCGGACGCTTACTCCGAGGGGCCTTTCCTCATGTCCGGGCACGTTCAGCGCGGGCATCGCCGCGGCGCCCTCCCGGCTTCGTCGCGGCGCTCCTCGCGGCCTTCGTCACGGCGCGGACTCCAGCAGGATCGTCACCGGCCCGTCGTTGACCAGCTCGACCGCCATGTGCGCGCCGAACACGCCGGTGACCACCTCGAGCCCCCTGGCCCGCAGCGCCGCCACCAGCCCCTGGACCAGCGGCTCGGCCACCGGGCCCGGCGCCGCCGCGTTCCACGTCGGGCGCCGGCCCTTGCGGGTGTCGGCGTAGAGCGTGAACTGCGACACCACCAGCACGGGCGCGCCGACGTCCACCGCCGACCGCTCGTCCCGCAGGATCCGCAGCTCGGCGACCTTGCGCGCTACGTGCTCCACCTGCGCGGGCCCGTCGCCCGGCGTCACCCCGACCAGCACGACGAGCCCGGGCCGGTCGATCGCCCCGACGACCTCGTCGTCCACCGTGACCGAGGCGCGCGAGACGCGCTGCACCACCGCCCGCACGGGCTACCAGCCGCCGCGCGAGGGCCCGCCGCCCCGGCCGCCCCGCCCGCGCCGGCGGGAGTGCGGCGCCACCGCCGGCCGGACGTCGACGAGGTACACGATCGCGCCGACGACGCCGATGAAGGCGAGGAAGCCGAAGAACGACGTGCCGCCGCCCAGCGGCAGGGCGACGAACGACACCGCGGCCGCGATCGCGGTGATGAGCAGCCAGAACGTCTTGGTCCGCTTGCCGGCGGCCGGGAAGGCACGCGTCGGGCGCAGCAGGCAGTCGACCAGCGCCCAGGCGCACAGCAGGAAGATCACGACGTACAGCACGAGGAACAGGAGCTGCTGCGCCGAGACGATGCCGACGAAGATGCTCGCGGCGTGGACCACCGAGGACGTCACGTCGCCGAGCCTACGGGAGCCGGTTCGGGCACCACGCGGAGCCCCTCCGCCCGGGCGGCCGCCGCCAGCGGCTCGTCCCAGCACGCGACGAGCAGGTCGTCGGCCCGCAGCGTCAGGGCCGAGGCGAGGTGCAGCGCGGCGGCGGCACCGATCGGGTGGCGCACGACGAGCGACGCGGCCTCGTCGAGCACGGATGCGCCGGGCTCGACGACGTAGAGGCCCGCCCAGAGCCGGTCCCACTCCTCCAGCGCGGCCCGGGCCCTCGGCAGGGCGCCCGCCCGGAAGGCCTCCGCGACGGCGGCGCGCAGCTCGGCGTCCGCGAACCGGGAGGTCGCCACCACGTCGGCGCCGTCCCACAGGGCGCCGGCCAGCGCGCTGCCCTGCTCCGGCAGGCAGAGCTTCACCAGCGCCGTGGTGTCGAGGTAGACGAGGGACATCAGTGGCGCAGCCGGCGGATGAGGCCGGTCACGGCGGCGGCGGGGCGGCCGGCAGGCTCCTCGACGCGGGCGGCGGGACGATCCGTGGCCGGCGCCGTCAGCAGGCCGTCGCGCTCGAGGCGGGCGACGAGGTCCGCGGACTCGACCGCGCTGAGCCGCGCCACCGGCAGGCCGCGTTCCGTGATCACCACGTCGGTGCCCGTGCGGGCCGTCTCGATCCACTGCCTGAGCTCCGCGCGCAGCGCGCTGACCGCGACCTCCACGGGCTCACGGTAGCGGCGCCCTGCTCCCTCACCCGTCGAACACGGCAGTACGCGCCCAACACGGCAGTCCTGCCTGCCGTGCTCGGACCCACGTGACGTGCTCTCGAGAGGGGTCAGAGCTCCGGGAGCGCGGCGCGGGCCTCCTCGGGGGTGGCCCCGGCCGCCTCCAAGGCGTCGACGAGCGGCGAGCGCAGCAGCAGCACCAGCGCCTGCACGTGCCACGAGCCGGCGCCGACCGTGCGGGGGTCCGTCTCGGCCGCCACGGAAGTGAGCTGCCGGCGCGCCGGCGACAGGTCGCCGCCGGACCCGACCGCGTTCGTCAGCAGGCGGATCCCCGCCGCGAACCGGTCCGTGAGGTCCGCGACGGCGGTCAGGTCCTCGTCGACCACCGAGGGTGCGCGGCGCGCCAGCACGCGCACGGTACGCATCGCGCGTTCGACGAGCACCGCCTGCTGCTCCAGCCGCATCAGCTCGTCGCGCCACGGCCGTGCCGCGCTGACGCGCGCGAGCTCCACGCCGTTGCGCGCCGACGTGCGCCACTCGGTGAGCACCGGGTCCGCGGCCCGCCCCCGCACCAGCGCGCTCGCCAGGCCGTCCACGTCCTTGCTCCGCATGCCTCGCGCGACGAGCTCGAGCGTCTCGGCGAGCTCGGTCGTGGCGTGCACGCCGAGGGCTCGCGGCCGGCGCCGGGTGTCGCCCGGCCACAGCACCGCGACCAGGAGCGCGAACGCGCCGCCGACCAGGGCGTCCGTCCACCGCCCGAGGGGCCCGCCGGACGCCACCGGCAGCCCCACGATGACGATCGCCTGGGTCCCGGCCTGCATCGTCAGCATCGCGCCGGGGCCGACGATCCGGGCGACGAGCGCGGCGACGAGCAGCACCACCGCGACCTGCCACCAGCCCGTGCCGATCCAGTGCACGACGAGGTCGCCCAGCCCCACCCCGAGGCCGACCGCCAGTGCCAGCTCGCCCACCTGCCGCACGTTGCGCTGCAGCGTGAAGCCGAGGCACGCCCACGCCGCGATCGGCGCGAAGAACGGTTGGTGGTGGTGCAGCACGTAGTAGGCGAAGGCGAACGCCGCCCCCGCGGCGAGGGCCGCCTGCCCGATCGGCAGCAGCCCGACGCGGGCTCGCACCAGGCCCTGCCGCAGCCGGGTGCGCAGCAGCAGCCGGCGCAGGGCCGCGCTCGCGACCTGGAGCGCCGTGGCCTCCTCGGCGCCGGCCGGGGCGACGTGCGTGCGGTCGAGGGGACGGCGCGCGACCTCGTCGTCGGCCAGCCGCGAGGCGTCGTGGTGCAGGCCGCCGGTCCCGGCGCCCGGCGGCGGTGTCGGGGCGGGCTCGGCGCCCGGCGGCGGTGTCAGGACAGGCTCGGCCCCCCGGCTCGCCGTCGGGACGGGCTCGGCGCCCGGCGGCGCTGGCGGGACGGGTTCGGTCACAGGAGGGTGTGGGGCCGCAGCCCGGGCGTGAGCGGCCCTCGCGCCGGCGGCCGGGACGGGGACTGGCCCTCGGCCGCCACGATCGCCTCTTGTCCGGCCGCCACGGGTCCGGACTCGTCGTCCACGGTCAGCACGGCGTCCACCGGCACGGACCGCCGGACCACCGCGAGCGCCACCGGTCCCAGCTCGTGGTGGCGGGCGGCGCTGGTCACGTGACCCATCTCGGCGCCGTCCGGCAGCCGCACGGCGGCGCCCGCCCTCGGCAGCACCTCGGCGTAGCCGTCGAGGTGGAGCATGACGAACCGCCGCGGTGGCCGCCCCAGGTTGTGCACCCGTGCGACAGTCTCCTGCCCGCGGTAGCAGCCCTTGTCGAGGTGCACGGCGGTGCGCAGCCAGTCCAGCTCGTGCGGGATGGTGCGGTGGTCCACCTCGAGCGCCGCGCGCGGGCGCCATGCGGCGATGCGGAGCGCCTCGGAGGCCCAGGTCCCCGCGAGCGTCGCACCCGACGAGCGGCGCGCCGCCACCTCGTCGGCCAGCGCCCCGCGCGGGACGAGCACCAGCCGCCACTCCCGGTCGAGACCGGGGTGCTCGTCGTCGGGCGGACCGTAGCGGGTGCCGCCCGGGGCCACGCGTGGCCACGGGTCGCGCCACACGACCGGCCCACCGGCGACGCCCTCCTGGCCCGACGGCTCGCCGAGGGCCGCCCACTCGTCGGTGACGTCGGCGACCTCGACACGCAGCATGAAGCGCATCGACGTCAGCCAGGCGGCCAGTCCGGGTGCCGTCTCGGTGATCAGCCACGTCGACTCGCCGTCGTCCACCACGCCAGCGGCGTGCTCGACGTGCCCCTGGGGCGACAGCACCAGCGTCTCCGTCGATCGGAACGGCGCCAGGCGGTCGAGGGCCTGCGAGGTGATCGAGTTCAGCCAGCTCAGCCGGTCCGGGCCGGTGACCCGCACGACGCCCACGTGCGACTGGTCGACGACCGCGCGCCCCCGCTCCAACGCCCGCTGCTCGGCGACCGGGTCGCCGTAGTGCCACGCGACGCCCGCGTCGACACCGGACCCCGGCACGGCGCCCGGCAGCGACAGCAAGGGGCTCGTCATGACTCCACCCGGGACAGCCGCGCCGAGGCGTAGGACTGCAGCGGCTGGCCGAATGCCGCCAGGTCGTGGGCCCACATGAGCTCGCCGTTGACCAGGCCGTAGAGCCGCCGTCCGGCCGTGACGTCGGCGCCCGTGGCGGTGCGAGCGACCAGGTCGCTCACCAGGTCGATCCGGCCGTTGCCGACCGCGCCGACGTACACAGCGACGTGGCCCGACGGGTCCGCGACCAGCAGCTCGACGGGGTGGCTCCCGGGCGGGACGTCGTCGGGCCGCTCGGGGGGCACCCGCCAGTAGCCGGTCTCGCTGGCCCAGACGGCCGCCTGCTCCGGCTCGCCGTCGTCCAGGGCGGAGACGTCGTCGGGCACCTCGACCAGGCGGATGGTCGACGAGTAGGCGAGGTACGGCCCGCCGTCCGAGGCGACGACGAGCTCCTGGCTGAACGTCGCCTCGTCGATGCCGGGATAGGCGACGACACCCTCGCCGCGCCAGGTCCCCACCAGCCACGCCAGCGGGTAGACCTCCGGGGCCAGCCCCTCGGGCAGGACGAAGGCCATCGACTAGCGCTGACCCTGGAACAGCTTGTAGACGACGAGTCCCGCCACGAAGGCGATGGCCAGCGTCGTCACGCACAGCAGGGTGACGAAGAACACCTCGAGCCCGGACATGCCCCCATGCTAACGGCGGTGCGTAGCCTGGGCCGATGCGCTCGCTCGTCGTCAAGACCACGTGTGGCACCGATCGCCCCGAGGCGGCGAACCAAGCCTTCACGGTCGCGGCCGGCGCGGTGGCCTCCGGTGCCGACGTCTCGCTGTGGCTGACGGGTGAGGCGGCATGGTTCGCCCTCCCGGGCCGCGCGGCCGAGCTGGTGCTGGACCATGCGATGCCGCTGGCCTCCCTGCTGGAGACGGTCCTCGAGGGCGGCCAGGTCACGCTCTGCACGCAGTGCGCCGCGCGCCGCCACATCACCGCGGAGGACGTCATCCCCGGCATCCGCATCGCCGGCTCGGCGCTGTTCGTCGAGGAGGTCCTCACCGAGGGTGCCCAGGCGCTCGTCTACTGACGCGGCGCGGGGTCGAGAGGCCGCGCGGGCTGCGGGCGCGTCAGGCGTTGGCGCGGGCGGCGCGCAGCCGCACGCCGAGCAGGTACAGCTCGCAGCCCAGGCACAGACCGAACGCCGCGTTGAGGAACGAGGCGACGAGGACCAGGGCGGCGGCCACGGGGATCGCCGGCCCGACCCCCAGCAGCCCGAGCAGCACCCCGAGGCCGCTGATGACCAGCCCGACGAGCTGGGCGAAGCGCGGTGGGCGGGGGTCCTCGAGCTCGTCGGGCGGCGCGAGCCGCGGCCGGACGAACCGGCGGAACAGCCGGCTCTGCCACGTGCCGGTGACCCCGCGCACGACACCGAGGCCGAAGCTGGCCGCGAGCACGGCGAGCACGACGAGCGCGGCCGAGCCGGTGCCGAGAAGCAGCGCGACGACCGTCAGCACGGCCGTGAGGGCGGCGACGAACCGCGGCCCGCGCGGGTCGATGCCGGCCGAGCCGGACACGGCCGACGAGCCGGCGCGCGCGGCGGGCGGGGACCCGGCGGCCGAGCCGGTGCGCACGGGCGACTCAGCGGCCGGCGACGGCGCGATGGGCGCCACACCGGCGGCGGCATGCAGGGACGACGAGGACATGGCGGTCTCCCAGGAGGACGGCGAGGGACGGGCGCGCGTCAGGCGATGACGGGACAGCCGGCGTCGAGCGCGTCGAGCGCCTGGCGCCGGTCGGTCGCCCCGGACATCCGGCCGACGACGGCACCCCGGCCGTCGAGCAGCAGGATCGTCGGGGTGCGCATGACGTCGAACCGTCGCACCAGGTCCAGGTGGGTGGCGACATCGAGGTCGACGTGCGAGACATCGTTTCGTTCCGCCGCGATGGCGGCGAGCACCGCGTGCGTGCGGCGGCACGGCGTGCACACCTCGCTCGAGAGCTGGACGAAGGTCGCCCTCGACCCGAGCGCCGCGTCGATGTCCGAGGTGGTGAGGCGGGCGGTCGTGGTCTCGTCGTGCGCCGGATCGGCACCCGCGGCCGCAAGGACGGCGGGCGCCACCGGGCTGAACCGCCCGTTGCGGGCCCGCCACAGGGCGCCGAGCGCCGTCGCGAGGCCGAGGACGACGACGACCAGCGCGACGCGCGCCAGCGGGCTCATCCGGCGAGGACCCGTCCGACGATGTAGACGACCGCGCCGCTGACGGCCACCGGCAGCGCCGCCGCCGACAGCGACGGCAGCACGCGCTTGAGCTCGACGAGCGAGTCGAACAGGGCGTCGAGCGCGGCGACGAGCACCCCGACCGCGATGCCCAGCACCGCACCCGCGGTCAGGCTGATCGTCGGGAGCACCAGGCCGGCCAGCGTCCCGGCCGCGGTCGCCGCGAGCGCCGTGGACACCGCGCTCAGCCAGCGGGGCAGCTCGAACGCGGAGACCGCGGCGCCGAGCGCGAGGGCCAGCGCGCCGGTGACCACCACGGCCTCGCCCCCGGCGAGCGACTCCGTCGCCACCCAGCACGCGGTGCACAGCGCGAGCACGCCGCCGGCGACGGTGCCCGAGACGGACTCCACCATGCGGGTGCGCCCGTCACGACGCAGCAGCTCGTTGACGAACGCCACCATGAGCCCGCAGGCGAGCACCACCGCGAGCCCGGAGAGCCCGGTGCCGGTGTAGCGCACGGCGACGACGCCGCCGACGCCGACGAGGCCGACGACGGCCGCCGAGCCGGGGCGGAACGGAAGGCCGGCCAGCTCCGGCCAGCCGAGGGCGACGACGACCACGAGCGCGGCCGCCACAGCGAGCAGCGCGACTGGGTGGAAGTACCCGGCCAGGGCCGCCGCGGCAGCGAGCGCGGCCGTGACGACCGAGCGGGTAGCGAGCGTCACGGCGGCGATTCTCGCAGATCGGGCGACCGGCTCACCGCGGTGCGGACGGACGCTCACCGCGTGCTGGACGTGCGCGCGGTACCGTGTCCCCACTCGCGCACGCCTGGAGGTCCCGGTGGCAGACCTGCTGCTCCTCACCCCGGCGTCCGGAGGCTCAGCACAGGTGCTGCCCGCACTCGGCTTGCTGTCGCACCGGGTGCGGGTGCTCCCCGTCGAGCCGTCCGCCCTGGTGGACGCACCGGACGCGGACATCGTGGTGCTCGACGCGCGCCGCGACCTCGTCACCGCGCGCACCACGTGCCGGCTGCTGCGGGCCACCGGCCTGACCGTGCCGCTCGTCCTCGTGCTCACCGAGGGCGGCCTCACCGTCGTCACGGCCGAGTGGGGCGCGGACGACATCATCCTCGAGCACGCCACGCCGGCCGAGGTCGAGACCCGGTTCCGGCTGGTCATGGAGCGCGCCGCGGCGGCGACGTACGACGACGCCCCGCAGGAGATCAGCTCGGGCGAGCTGACGATCGACGCGGGCGGCTACTCCGCCCGCCTGCGCGGCCGGCCCCTCGACCTGACCTACAAGGAGTTCGAGCTCCTCAAGTACCTGGTGCAGCACCCGGGCCGCGTGTTCACGCGGGCGCAGCTGCTCCAGGAGGTGTGGGGCTACGACTACTACGGGGGCACCCGCACGGTCGACGTGCACGTGCGGCGCCTGCGCGCCAAGCTCGGCCCCGAGCACGAGCAGCTCATCGGCACGGTCCGCAACGTCGGCTACCGGTTCGACCCGCCGAAGGAGCAGCGCCGGCCGGCCGAGGACCGCTCCTCGGCGACCGTCCCGCTGACCGCCGACCTCTAGCCCCAGGCGAAGAGCACGTCCCCGCCGGGCCCGAGCACGCGCGCGGTCGGTGTCGTCGTGACGTCCAGCTCCACGGTGAGGGACGACGAGCCGTCCGACGTCTCGTAGACGTACCGCGTGTTGGTCGTCGTCACGGCCCTCGTCCGGGCGCCGACGAGCCACGGGTGCCGGCGCCGGAGCCCGACGAGGTCCTGGTGGGCACGGAACACGCGCTCCCCCTCGGCGCCAGGCTGCGCCGGGAACGGCGGACGGATCGCGTCGTCACCGCCGACCCGCTCCTCCTTGACCCCCGTCAGCCCCCACTCGTCGCCGTAGTACACGGACGGCACGCCGCCGACCGTCATGAGCACCACGAGACCCAGCACGGCCGCCTCGGTGCCGACCCGGCTGGCGATGCGCGTGACGTCGTGGTTCCCGACGAAGGTCTGCGGCAGGAACGTCGCGAGGAACTCGTCGTGCCGGCGCATCGACCAGTCGAGCTCCCAGAAGTTCCGGTCGGCGAGCGACGACCAGATCGCCTTCCACAGCTCGTACTGCGTGAGCGAGTCGAGCGTCGAGTCGCGGACGTAGCCGGCGTAGTCGCCGTGCAGCACCTCGCCGACGAACCAGGCGTCGGGATGGGCGGCGCGGACCCCGGCCAGCACGCCCGCCCAGAACGCCGGCGGCACGCGGTACGCCGCGTCCAGCCGCCAGCCGTCGACCCCGCGGTCCAGCCAGTGCGTCATCACGTCGCCGACGAACCGCGCCACCTGCGGCGACCCGTGGTTCAGCTCGACGAGGCCGGCGTGCCCCTCGAAGACCTCCGGCCAAGGGCCACCCGGCGCGGACCAGTCGATGCGGAACCAGCCGGCGAACGGCCCGTCGGGACCCTCCGCCAGGGCCCGCGCCACCAGGGGGTGGCCGGCGCCGAGGTGGTTGAAGACGCCGTCGAGGACCACGCGCAGGCCCCGCGCGCGGCACGCCGCCACCAGCCGGTCGAAGGCCTCGTCGTCCCCGAGCCGAGGGTCGATCGCCAGGTGGTCGAGCGTGTCGTAACCGTGCGAGGCCGAGGCGAACACCGGTCCCAGGAGGAGCCCGTTCGCGCCGAGCGCCACCGCGTGGTCGAGCCACCCGAGCAGCCGGTCGAGCCGGGGCGCGGGCGGCGGCGCGACGTCGGGCTCGCGGATGGGCGCCCCGGTGAACCCGAGCGGGTACACGTGCCACCACACCGCGTGCTCCACCCAGGTCACGCTCGCGACCGTAGCCGCCGAGCGCCCCGTTCGTCACCGAGACCGGGCCTTCCGAACGTCGAACGGGACGGTCTCGGTGACGAAGGGGGCGCTCGCGAAAAGGGGTGGGTCCCCCGGCGGGCGGGGTAGGTTCGGCACCGATGACCGCCGTCGACTCCGCCGAGCTCGCCGTCGAGGGCCCCTGGCAGCACCGCTTCGTCGCGGCCAACGGCGCGCGCTTCCACGTCGCCGTCTCGGGGCCCGACGACCGCGACGCACCCCTCGTCGTGCTGCTCCACGACCTGCTGCAGTACTGGTGGGCCTGGCGGCACCAGCTGACCGCCCTCGCCGAGGCGGGCTACCGCGTGGCGGCGATGGACCTGCGCGGCACCGGCGGCTCGGACAAGCCGCCGCACGGCTACGACACCCCGACCATGGCGACGGACGTCGCCCGCGTCATCCGCTCCCTCGGCGCCGACCGGTGCGTGCTCGTCGGCTCGGGCACGGGCGCCCAGGTGGCGTGGGCCACCGCGGCGATGCACGACGACGTGGTCCGCGCCGTCGGCGCGCTCGCCGCCGCCCACCCGCTGGACTCGGTCTTCGCCCCGATCCACCCCGGCGCCGCCCGGCGCATCGCGCTGGCGCTGGTGCCGTCCGTGCCCGAGCGACGGCTGGCGGACGCGCTCGTCGTGCGCCGCCTGCTCACCGCCGGCGCCGGCGCGCGCGGCTGGCCGGACCGCGAGACGTCCGAGCGCTACGCCCGCGCGCTGCGCGTGCCGTTCGCCGCCCACAGCCAGCTCGAGCAGCTGCGCTGGCTGGTCCGCTCGCGCCCGCGGCCCGACGGCCGGCGCTACCTCGGCGCGTTCGAGCACGCCCGTCCCGTCCCGACGCTGCAGGTGCACGGCGACCGTGACGGCGTCCGCTCGCCCACGGCGGCGGCGATGCACGGGCGCACCCGCCGCCTGGCCGACCCGTACCGCTGGGAGCTGCTCGCCGGCGTGGGGCACTACCCGGCCGAGGAGGCGCCCGAGCTGCTCAACGCGCTGCTGCTGGACTGGCTGGCGGAGACCCTCACGGCTTGACGAGCTTCGCCGCCTTGACCGGGTCGTTCTCGCCGATGCCCGCGGAGGGGCACAGCGCGAACACCGGGCACGCCCCGCACGCCGGCTTCCGGGCGAAGCACGTGCGCCGCCCGTGGAAGATCAGGTGGTGGCTGGCCATCACCCAGTCGGCCCTCGGCAGCAGCGCCGTGACGTCCTTCTCCACCTGCACCGGGTCGTCGCTCGTGGTGTAGCCGAGGCGGTTGGACAGCCGCAGCACGTGCGTGTCGACCGGCAGGCCCGGGATGCCGAACCCGTTGCCGAGCACCACGTTGGCGGTCTTGCGCCCGACGCCCGGCAGCGTCACCAGGTCCTTCATCCGGCGCGGCACCTCGCCGCCGAAGCGCGCCACCAGCTCGGCGGACAGCCCCTGCACCGCCCGGGTCTTGGCGCGGAAGAACCCCAGGGGCTGGAGGATCGCCTCGAGCTCGTCGGGCGACGCCGCCACCATCGCCGCCGCGTCGGGGAAGCGGGCGAACAGCCCCGGGGTGGTCAGGTTGACCCGCACGTCGGTGGTCTGGGCGGACAGCACCGTCGCGACCAGCAGCTCGAACGGGTTGCGGAAGTCCAGCTCGATGCGAGCGTCGGGGTAGCGCTCCGCGAGCGCCCGGTCGATGCGGCGGGCCCGCCGCGTGCGCGCGAGCTGGGTCTCGGCGGCGAAGGCGGTGGCGAAGCCCGCCGGGGGGCGTCCTGGCACGCGGGCAGCGTACGCGCGGCCGCCGACACCCCTGCTCCCGACGAGTGATTGTCGGAGCGCCGTCTCAAGGTGGTGCCACCTCGCGTCGATCCTGGCTCAGTGCCCGCGTCCTGGCGGGCCGGGAGCCCCGGGGGGGTCCATGCCCGCACCGACCGAGCAGGAGATCCGCAGCCTTCGCCTGGACCATCGCGCGCTCCGGGCGGAGAAGTCGCGGGTCGCCTGGTGGCGACGCCTGGTGCGGGCACGCCTCGACCTCCTCGTCGCCCGGACGGTCGGCCCGCAGGCGCTCGGCGAGGAGATCGCCTTCGCGCTGCCGATCGAGGTAGGGCTCGAGGTGCCACGACCCTCCGAGCTGTCCCAGGTGCTGGGCCAGCGGGACCCGTCCGACGTCTCGCAGCTCGAGGCGCTGCGCGCCCTCGACAAGCGGCTCGCCCGGTATCAGGCCGGCGTGGAGGAGGCGTTCGTGCGGGCGACGGACGCGCTCATCGACCGCCTCGCGACCGACCCCGAGGCCCTCTTCGGATCCGTCGCGGAACACGACGAAAGCCTCTGACCAGCGGCGTGGCGAGTACGGCAGACTGGGGAGCCGACAGCTCGCGGCAGGAGGTCCGATGGTCGAGCCGGTGGTCGACTCCCCGTTGTTCGCGGGGCTTGACCCGCAGGAGGCGCGGTCCGTCCTGGACTCGCTCCTCCGGGTGCACGTGCCGCGCGGAGACGTCCTGTTCCACGAGGGCGAGCCGGGCGACACCCTCTACGTCATCCAGTCCGGCAAGGTGAAGCTGGGCCGGCGCTCCAACGACGGCCGCGAGAACCTGCTGGCCATCCTCGGCCCGGGCGAGCTCATCGGTGAGCTGTCCCTGTTCGACCCGGGGATGCGCACGGCGACCGCGACGGCGATCACCGACGCGTTGGTGCTGCAGATGGGGCACGACGAGCTGGCCCGGTGGCTCGCCACGACACCCTCCGTCGCCGAGCACCTGCTGCGGACGCTGGCGCGCCGGCTGCGGCGCACCAACGAGGCGCTGGCCGACCTCGTCTTCACCGACGTCCCCGGGCGCGTCGCCAAGGCGCTGCTCGACCTGTCGCACCGGTTCGGCCAACCCGTCGCCGACGGCCTGCGGGTGGCGCACGGCCTCACCCAGGAGGAGCTGGCGCAGCTCGTCGGCGCGTCCCGCGAGACGGTGAACAAGGCCCTGGCCGACTTCGCCACCCGCGGCTGGATCCGCCGCGAGGGCCGCGCCGTGACGCTGCTCGACCTGGATCGGCTGGAGCGCCGCGCGCACTGAGGCGCGGACGACGAGCCCGCGTCAGCGGGTCTCGACGACGATCTCCACCTCGACGGGCGAGCCGAGCGGCAGGGCCGCGACGCCCACCGCGGAGCGCGCGTGCCGGCCGGCGGCGCCGAACAGGTCCCCGAGTAGCTCGCTGGCGCCGTTGACGACCCCGGGCTGACCCGTGAACGCCGGGTCGCTGGCGACGAAGCCGACGACCTTGACCACGCGGGCGACGTGCTCGAGCGCCGCGGCAGGCTCCTCGCCGGTCTCCTCGGCCAGCAGCGCCGCCACGGCGGCGACCGCGTTGAGCGCCGCGATGCCGGCCAGGTGCCTGGCGCTCTCGGGCGTCACGCCACCGCCGACGAGGCCGGTGAGCGGCAGGGCGCCGTCGACGAACGGCAGCTGTCCCGACGTGTGCACGAGCGCGCCCGACCGGGCGGCCGGCACGTACGCGCCGACCGGCGCGGCCACGGCGGGCAGGACCAGCCCGAGCTCGGTGAGGCGGTCGGCGACCGACATCACGCCTCCTTGGCCCGCTTGAGGTACGCCACGAGGCCGCCGTCGGGCCCCGGGATGACCGTCACGAGCTCCCAGCCGTCATCGCCCCACTGGTCGAGGATCGCCTTCGTGGCGTGGATCAGGAGGGGGATCGTCGCGTACTCCCAGCGTGTGGCCATGGCCCACACCCTAGGGTGACGCGTCAGCAGACGCCCAGCGAGGTGTCGGCGCCCGCCACCAGCTCGGCGCGCCACGAGTGGACGTCCGGCCGGCGACGCCGCAGCGCGCGCCGTTCCCGCTCGGTCATCCCGCCCCACACGCCGAAGTCCGCCCGCGAGTCGAGCGCGTCGGCGAGGCACTCCAGGCGCACCGGGCAGGTGGCGCACACGCTGCGCGCCTCCCGCTGCGCCGATCCCTCGACGAACAGGGCGTCCGGAGCCACCCTGCCCGTCCCGCACGCCGCGCTCGCCGTCCAGTGACCGTCCCGCATCGCCCCCACGCTCACCGAACGCCCTCCCCCCTGCTCGTTCGGGCATCCGCCCCCATCGGCGGACGCTAGCGGCTCGACCGTCGTGTGACGAGAGCCTGAAAGGGGGTCATATCAGCAGCCCGGTGCCCTCGTCAGCCCCCCGGGCGGGCGATTGGAAGCGTTCTCACGACGGATCCCGCACGCGGACTGCTCGGGACCGTGGCGACAGGGCCGAACGTCCTGGCGCAGGCCCGTTCCGCACGGGATGAACGGACGTGCACCGTGTGCAGGTCCGGTGGAGGTCCCCACCGGCCGGCTGACCCACCCCGCCGCCCATGGCATCGCCAACTACGCTCGCACCCATGTCGTCTCGTCCGCGCTCGACTGGCCGGTCCGGCCGCGCCGCCCGCGCCACCGGTCGCGCGGCCCAGGGCATCGCGCTCCTCGTCTCGTTCGTCCTCATCGCGGGCATCGGCGGCATCCTCGCCGCGGGCCTAGCGCTGCCCGCCGTGGCCCTGGCCAACGGCGCGACGAACCTGACGACCCAGACGTTCAACGACCTGCCCACGGACCTCAACTTCACCGAGCTGCCGCAGAAGTCGGTGATCCTGGCGGCGGACGGCACGCCGCTGGCGACGTTCTACGACCAGAACCGCGTCATCGTCCCGCTCTCGCAGATCGCGCCGATCATGCAGAAGGCCGTCATCTCGATCGAGGACAAGCGGTTCTACGAGCACTCGGGCATCGACCCGCAGGGCATGATGCGGGCACTGGCGAAGAACCTGGTCGGCGGCCAGACGCAGGGCGCCTCGACGCTGACGCAGCAGTACATCAAGAACGTGGAGATCCAGGCCGCCGAGAACATCGCCGACCCGGTGGCCCGGCAGGCCGCGATCGTGGCCGTGACCGTCGACACCGGCACCGACGGCTACGCGCGCAAGCTGCGCGAGGCGAAGCTCGCGATCTCGCTCGAGCAGCGGATGAGCAAGGACCAGATCCTCGAGGCCTACCTCAACATCGCGCAGTTCGGCGCCAGCTCGATCTACGGCGTCGAGGCCGCGGCCGAGTACTACTTCGGCGGCACGAAGGCCAGCGACCTCACCTACCTGCAGGCCGCGACGATCGCCGGCATCACGCAGAGCCCGTCGAAGTGGGACCCGACTCTCCACCCGGACCTGTCGCAGATCCGCCGCAACACCGTGCTCGGCACCATGCACGACCAGGGCTACATCACCGACGCCCAGTACCAGGCCGGCATCGCGACGCCGATCGCCAGCACGCTGAACCCCAAGCCGGTCCAGCAGGGCTGCATGAAGGCCGGCGCGAACGTGCCCGGCTCGGGCTACTTCTGCGACTACGTCACCAAGGTCATCCTCAACGACCCCGCGTTCGGCAAGGACGAGGCGACCCGCCGGCAGCTGCTCTACAAGGGCGGCCTGACGATCACGACGACTCTCGACCCCGCCGAGCAGGCGCTCGCGCTCAAGTCCGTCAACGACAAGGTGCCGCCGACCGACCCGTCCGGGGTGGGGGCCGCCATCTCGGTCGTCGAACCCGGCACCGGCAAGATCACCGCCATGGCGCAGAACCGCGACTACTCCGCGGTCCAGAACCCGGGCCCCGGGCAGACGTCGGTGAACTGGAACACCGGGGGCAACTACGGCGGGTCGAGCGGCTTCGCGCCGGGATCCTCGTTCAAGCCGTTCACGCTCGTCGAGTGGCTCAAGACCGGCCACAACCTGATGCAGACGTTCGACGGCACGCTGCGGCCGCTGCCGCTCTCGTCGTTCACCGCCTGCGGGGCGCCGTACGCCAAGACCGGCGTCTACAAGTTCGGGAACTCCGAGGGCAACGGCGGCATCATGGACGCCCTCGACGCCACCCGGAACTCGGTGAACTCGGCCTACCTGGTCATGGCGCAGCAGGTAGACCTGTGCAACGTCATGCAGGACGCGGCGGACCTCGGCGTGACGCAGCCCTCCGGCAAGGACGCAGGTCAGAACATCGCCCCGCGCCCCGCCAACGTCATCGGGTCGGACAACGTGACCCCGCTCGCGATGGCCGGCGCGTTCGCGGCCTTCGCCGCCAACGGCACGTTCTGCCGGCCGATCGCCATCACCCGCGTGGTCGGCCCGGACGGCAAGGACATGCCGGTCCCGTCGGCGAACTGCCAGGAGAAGCTCGAGCCCCGCATCGCCTCGGCGGTGAACTACACGCTGAAGAACGTCTGGCGGGGCACCGCGGCCGCGCTCGGCCAGCCGAAGTACCCGGCCGGCGGCAAGACCGGCACGACGACCCAGAGCGAGTACCTCTGGTTCGTCGGCTACACGCCGATCCGGGCCGCCGCGGTCTGGGTGGGCAACCCGGACGCCATGACGCCGCTCCACGGCATGACCATCGGGGGGAAGTCGTACAAGACTCGATACTCCGGCCCCTACGGCGCCGACATCCCCGGGCCCATCTGGCGTGAGTTCATGGACCAGTTCATGGCCGGCAAGAACGTCCCCGACTTCTCCGCGCCCGGCACCAAGGAGGTGTACGGCGACATCATCTCCGTCCCCTCCGTCGTCGGGCTGCCGCAGGACCAGGCGACGTCCGTGCTGCAGGGGGCCGGGTTCCAGGTGAAGATCTCCGCGACCCTGGCCACCGACCCCTCGCCCGCCGGCACCGTCGTGAGCCAGTCGCCCACCGGGACGGCGCCGCGGGGTTCCACGGTCACGCTGACGCTGTCGGACGGGCAGGGGCAGCAGCCGCCACCGACGGACCAGCCGACGCAGCCGCAAGGGCCCGGCCAGGGCAACAACCAGGGGAATCCCCACAACCCGGGCGGAGGCTGATGCCCGACCATTCGTCGTCGGCGGCGCGGGTCGTCAGGACGCTCGCGATCGCCGGTGCCGGCGCCCTCGCCTGGGGCGCGCTCGTCGAGGTCCGCTGGTACGTGCTGCGGCAGGTCGTGGTGCCGGTGCTGCCGCCCGGCCAGAAGCCGCTGCGGGTGCTCCACATCAGCGACCTGCACCTGACGCCGGCGCAGCGGCGCAAGGTCGACTGGGTCCGCGACCTGGCGACGTGGCGCCCGCACCTCGTGGTGAACACGGGCGACAACTGGGCGCACCTCGACGCGATGCCCACGCTGCTGGAGGCACTCGAGCCGCTGCTGGCCGCCCCGGGTGCGTTCGTGCTGGGCTCGAACGACTTCGTCGGGCCCCAGCCCAAGAACCCCGCCCGCTACCTGCTGCCGGACGCCCGGACCACCGCGGTCGACCCGGTGAAGCTGCCGTGGCGCGAGCTCGTCGCTCGCTTCACCGCGGCCGGCTGGCTCGACCTGGACAACCACCGCGGCACCCTCGACCTCGACGGGCGGCGGGTGTCCCTCGTCGGGACCGGGGACGCGCACCTCGACATGGACGAGATGCCGCCCGCGGGCGGGCCCGACGACGCCCGAACGGCCGGTGGGGTCGACCTGCACATCGGCGTGACGCACGCGCCGTACCGGCGGGTGCTGGACGCGTTCCACGCCGACGGCGTGGACCTCGCGATCGCCGGGCACACGCACGGCGGGCAGATCGGTGTGCCGTTCCTCGGGGCGCTCACGACGAACAGCGACCTCGACGCCGCGCGCGCGAAGGGCCTGCACGGCTGGCCGGCCGCCCGCCCGGACCGCTCGGGCGGCGCCGACTCGATGTGGCTGCACGTGTCCGCCGGCCTGGGGACGTCGCCGTACGCGCCGGTCCGCTTCGCCACGCGCCCGGAGGCGACGCTCCTGACGCTCACCTCGACTTCATTTTCCTGAACTCTCGGTCGTGATCCACGCCCGGAAGTTCAGGGAACCGTGGCGTTTTCGTCGCCGGGCCGCGATCCGTTAGGCTGAGCGGGCTTCAACGGGGTGTGGCGCAGCTTGGTAGCGCGCTTCGTTCGGGACGAAGAGGTCGTGGGTTCGAATCCCGCCACCCCGACGTGAAGTGAAGGCCCCTGACCTGCGGCGACGTCGGTCGGGGGCCTTCCTCGTCCCGCCGGACGAGGCGACGACCAGGGCGCGGCTCTTCGGACGGGCCCCGTACACGGACCGAGTGTGTCAAGCTCCCCGCCATGGCGACGACGGGGGGCCGCAGACGCGCGGGCACGCGGCCCGGGCGTGGGCGTGACCGCTCGTCGCCGGCGGGCCGCGCCGCCGATGCCGACGAGGTCGTCTACGAGGACAGCACCCGCCTCGGGTTCATCCCCCTCGGGGCCGTCGTGGCGGCGCCGATCATCCTCCTGCTGGTGACTGTGGGCGTGTCCTGGTGGCTGGCTGCCGCGACGGTCGTTCCGGCGACGCTCGTCGCGGCGCACCTAAGCATGCCCCGGCGATCGCTCCGCGTCGGCCCGGACCTCCTCGCGCTTCGTGAAGGGCGCAGGCCAGAAGTCCGCCTTGCCCTCTCCGAGATCGAGGAGGTGGAGCGGGTGTGGGTTCTGCGCGCCGGGTACCACCTCGAGTTCCGCGCCGCAGGGGCGATCATCGAGATCCGCGGTCTCGGCACGTTCAGCGAGCCGTTTCTCCACGAAGTCGGCGCCAGGCTCTTGCGCACCGCGTCGCCGCAGCTCCGATGGGGTCCGGTGGAACGCCGCCTGCTCGGGATCGCCGAGTAGGCGACCGCGACCGGGGCCGGCCGGCGCAGGCGGCGGTCCTCGGTCGTGCTGCGGCGTCAGGTGGCTGCGCCGTGCTCCTCGGCGAGCACGCGCTCGATGCGGCGGTCCGGGACGAGCCACATCACCGCGACCGCCACGAAGAAGGCCAGCGCGACCCAGACCGCGACGTCGAGAGGGCTCCGGCTGAGGGCCGCGGAGGCGATGCCGGCGATGTAGAGGGCCGGCGACAGCTTGCCCTTGAGGTCGCGGCCGACCGCCCGTGCGAGCGGCGAGCCGGCCGGCTGGCGGCGCAGGATCGCGCGCTCCAGCACGAAGTAGGCGATCGCGGCGCCGAGCAGGTCGACGCCGAACACCATCACCGGCACGCGGGAGAAGTCGCTCCGGTCCATCCAGGCGGTGCTGAACGGGAACAGCGAGAGCCAGAAGAGCAGGTGGAGGTTGGCCCACAGCACCACGCCGTCGACGCGCTCCGTCAGCTGGAACATGTGGTGGTGGTTGTTCCAGTAGATGCCGACGTAGACGAAGCTCAGCAGGTACGTCAGCAGCGAGCTCGCCGCGGTGTCCCACAGCGCCCGCAGGTCGCTGCCCGCCGGCACGTTCAGCTGCAGCACCATGATCGTGATGATGATGGCGAGCACGCCGTCGCTGAACGCCTCGATCCGGCTGGTCGGCACGCCTCAGCGTAAGGTGCCGACCTGCGCCGCCGTCGTCCTGGCGGCACCCAGAATGGCCGGGTGCTCCCCCGCTTCCTGCGCCGCCCCGTCGCTTGGCTCTCGCGGACCCGGCTGTTCCGCGCCGTCGGCCCCCGCGTCATGCCCTCGCTGGAGCGGGCCACGCGGCTGCTGACGGGCGGAGGGACCCCGCTCTCGGGGGCGCTTGTGCCGTCGCTGGTGCTCCACACCATCGGCGCACGGACCGGCGAGCCGCGGCGCACGGAGCTCATGTACTGCCCCGACGGCGCGGACATGCTCGTGGTCGGCAGCAACTTCGCGCGCGACCGGCACCCCGCCTGGACGGCGAACCTCCTGGCCCACCCGCACGCAGCCGTGGACGTCCAGGGGCGGCGTGTCGAGGTGACCGCCGCGCGCGTCGGGCCCGACGAGCGGGAGGCGACCTGGGTGCTGCTCGAGCGCAACTGGCCCGGCTACCGGGGCTACGAGCGTGCCGCGGGTCGCCCGCTGCGGATCTTCCGGCTCACGCCGAGCTGACGACGTCGCCCACCTCCGGACCCGCACCACGATGTCTCGCCGCTCGCCACCGTGAGCCAGCCGGCGGCCGTCGAGGTTGCGGCCCGCGCCTCGACGTCCCGGCGGATGTATTCGGTGACGGGTCGATCGTCTCCTTCCCTGTGCCGTGACCTGCGGCGGGGGCCCGGACCGCGCAGACGGGCCGGTCCGGGCCCCCAACCTTGCGGGCACGACTGGCAGAACCCCCGCAGGTCGCCGACGACCGGCGGGGAACCACGGCCGCAGCTTGACCGCGAGCCGCGGGCGCCCCCTAGGCTCGAGGCGTGGCGGGGACCCCGACGAGGTGGCCGCGAGCCCTGGTGGCGACCGTCGTGGCGCTGCTGGCGCTGGGGGCATGCACCGGGCCGGCCGAGCCCCCGCCCACGTCGACGAGCACCGAGCCCGTCGCCTCGGAGCCTCGGCCGTCGGCGTCGCCGACGGTCTCGCTGCGTACCGTCGCGCCGAAGGACCTGCTCATCGGCTCGTCCGTCGTCGGCGGCGGGCACCTGTCCGGGACCGACCACCCGCAGCCGCTCGAGTCCGATGCGGCGTACCGCCAGCTGCTGGCGACGCAGTTCGCCACGCTGACACCCGAGAACGCGCTGAAGTGGGCCTCGGTCGAGCCCGCGCGCGACACGTACGACTTCGCCGCGGGCGACGCCGCCGTCGCGTTCGCCGAGCAGCACGGCGAGCAGGTGCGCGGGCACAACCTCATGTGGCACCAGTCGAACCCCGCCTGGCTCACCGAAGGCGGCTTCACCCCCGACCAGCTGCGTCAGATCCTGCACGACCACATCAGCACCGTCGTCGGCCACTACCGGGGCAGGATCGCGGCCTGGGACGTCGCCAACGAGATCTTCGACGACTACGGGCGGCTGCAGGCCGGCGACCCGTTCACCGACGCGCTCGGCGTCGGCATCGTCGCGGACGCGTTCCGCTGGGCTCACGAGGCCGACCCCGCCGCCGTGCTGTACCTCAACGACTACAACGTCGAGTCGAGCGCCGCGAAGCGGCAGGCCTACCTCGACCTCGCGCGACAGCTGCTCGCCCAGGGCGTGCCGCTCGGCGGCATGGGCATCCAGGGGCACCTCTCGCTGCAGTACCCGCCCTTCCCACCGGACTTCCGCAGCACGCTGCAGGCCTTCGCCGACCTGGGCCTCGACGTCGCGATCACCGAGCTCGACGTCCGGATGGCGCTGACCGGCGGCGAGGCGACCGGCGACCAGCTGGCCACGCAGGCGGACTGGTACCGGCAGGCGGTCGCCGGGTGCCTGGCCGTCGCGAGGTGCGTCTCCGTCACCATGTGGGGGCTGCCCGACACCTACTCCTGGGTGCCCGCGACCTTCACCGGCCAGGGCGCCGCCACGCCGTTCATCGACGATTCGACGGCCAAGCCGGCGTTCGACGCCCTGGTCGCGGCCCTGCAGGCCGGTCGCACGTAGGCCCGCACCGTCGTCACGCAGGGCCAACGCCCGAGCACGCCAGGGATTCGGGCCCGGCGCGCCCGGACGTTGCGTGATGGACGGGGCGCTGCGCCTCAGGCCGGGGCGACCGGCATCGTGGCGACGCAGAGCACGTTCCCGTCCGGGTCCTCGAACCACGCCGACCGCACGTCGCCGTCGGTCAGCACGCCGTCGGACCACGAGCCCGTCGGCGCATCGAACGTCATGAACTTCACGCCGTTGGCGCGCAGTCCCTCGATCTCGCCGGCAAACCCCTCGTCGCTGACCGTGAACGCCATCGCGGTCGCGTGGTTGGTGCCGGCGTTGGGGGTCGCGAAGACGAGGAAGGGCGTGGACCCGGCCTGGAACATCGTCCCCTGAAGCTCGTCCCCCTCCCGGACGACCGGGAACCCGAGCCCCTCGTAGAACGCGCGCGCACGAGCCATGTCCGCGGTGGGGAGCGTGGCCATGGCGGGGAAATTGGCGAGCATGATGCCTCCCGCGCCGACGGCCCGACCGTCGGGCGGTCGGCATGATGACGCTACGTCACCACCCGGGCCAAATCCAGACGAACCGGGACATTCTTCGCGAGGGGTGCTGGCCGGCGACGCGCGCGGTTCAGGCCGGCGTGAGCCTCCGCGCCGCGAGCAGCTCGGCGATCTGGATCGCGTTGAGGGCCGCGCCCTTGCGCAGGTTGTCGTTGGACACGAACAGCGCGAGGCCCCGGCCGTCCGGCGCACCCTCGTCGGCCCGGATCCGCCCGACGAGCGACGGGTCGATGCCGGCCGCCGCCAGGGGCGTCGGCACGTCGCCCTCCGCCAGCTGGACGCCCGGGGCCGTCCGCAGCAGCTCGTAGGCGCGCTCCGGCGAGATCGGCCGCTCGAACTCCGCGTTGATCGACAGCGAGTGGCCGGTGAACACGGGGACCCGCACGCAGGTGCCGCTCACCAGGAGGTCCGGGATCCGCAGGATCTTGCGGCTCTCGTGGCGGAGCTTCTGCTCCTCCTCGGTCTCGCGCAGCCCGTCGTCGACCAGCGCGCCGGCGAAGGGGATGACGTCGAACGCGATGGTCCGGGGGAACTTCAGCGGCTCGGGGAACTCCACCGCGCGCCCGTCGTGCGTCAGGGCGGTGGTGTCCTGCGTCACGGCGGCGCGGACCTGCAGGTCGAGCTCCTGGACGCCGGCGAGCCCGGCACCCGACACCGCCTGGTAGGTCGAGATGACGAGGCGGCGCAGCCCGGCCTCGTCGTGCAGCGGCTTGAGCACCGGCATCGCGGCCATCGTGGTGCAGTTCGGGTTCGCGACGATCCCCAGCGGGATCTCGTCGAGCGCGTCCGGGTTGACCTCGCTGACGACGAGCGGGACGCGCGGGTCCTTGCGCCAGGCCGACGAGTTGTCGACGACGACCGCGCCCGCCGCCGCGAACCTCGGCGCGTGCTGCTTGGACGTGCCGCCGCCGGCCGAGAACAGGGCGATGTCGATGCCCGACAGGTCGGCGGTGGCGACGTCCTCGACCACCACGTCGGTGTCGCCCCACGGCAGCGTCCGGCCCGCGGAGCGCGCCGAGGCGAAGTAGCGGATCGAGGCGACCGGGAAGTCCCGCTCGTCGAGCAGCCGGCGCATGACGCCGCCGACCTGCCCGGTCGCGCCGACCACAGCAACGGACAACCCGCTGCTCGGGGCCCCCGCGGAAGCGCGAGCGGAGCGAGCGATTTCGTGGGGTGTGCTCATCGTCCTGTCCCTCCGTACACCACGGCCTCGCCCGACTCGACGTCCAGCTCGAACGCCGTGTGCACCGCGCGCACCGCGTCGTCGAGCGAGTCGGCCCGGGTGACCACGGAGATGCGGATCTCCGAGGTCGAGATCATCTCGATGTTGATGCCGGCGGCCGACAGCGCGCCGAACAGGCGGGCCGAGACCCCGGGGTGCGACTTCATGCCCGCGCCGATGAGCGAGAGCTTGCCGATCGAGTCGTCGTACTGCAGGGACTCGAACCCGATCTCGGGCTGCACGCCGCGCAGGGCGGCGGTCGCCATCGCGCCGTCGCTCGCCGGGAGCGTGAACGAGATGTCCGTCAGGCCGGTCCGGGCGACGCTGACGTTCTGCACGATCATGTCGATGTTGGCGCCGGCCGTGGCCACCACCTGGAAGATCTGCGCCGCCTTGCCCGGCACGTCGGGCACGCCGACGACCGTCACCTTGGCCTGCGACCGGTCGTGCGCGACGCCGGAGATGATCGGCTGCTCCATGGCTTCCTCCTCGATGACCAGCGTCCCGGGATGCGTCGAGAACGACGAGCGCACGTGGACCGGGACCTTGTAGCGGCGCGCGTACTCGACGCTGCGCAGCGCGAGCACCTTGGCGCCCGAGGCGGCGAGCTCGAGCATCTCCTCGTACGTGACGCGGTCCAGCTTGCGGGCGGTCGGCACGATCCGGGGGTCGGCGGTGAAGACGCCGTCGACGTCGGTGTAGATCTCGCAGACGTCGGCGCCCAGGCCGGCCGCGAGCGCGACGGCGGTGGTGTCCGAGCCGCCACGGCCCAGCGTGGTGACGTCGTTGGTGTCGCTCGTCACGCCCTGGAAGCCGGCGACGATCGCCACCTGGCCCTTCTCGATCGTCTCCCGGATGCGGTGCGGGACGACGTCGACGATGTGCGCCCGGCCGTGCACGGCGTCGGTGATGACGCCGGCCTGCTGGCCCGTGAAGCTCTTCGCCTTGACGCCCAGGTTGTTGATCGCCATGGCGAGCAGCGCCATCGAGATGCGCTCGCCCGCGGTGAGGAGGATGTCGAGCTCGCGCTGCGGCGGCAGGGGCGTCACCTGCGCCGCGAGGTCGAGGAGCTCGTCGGTGGTGTCCCCCATCGCGGAGACCACCACCACCAGGTCGTTGCCGGCCCGCTTGGCCTCGGCGATGCGCTTGGCGACGCGCTTGACGGCCTGGGCGTCGCTGACGGAGGACCCGCCGTACTTCTGCACGATGAGTGACACGTGCGTGCTCTTCCTCCTCGCCGGCCACCGTGTCTCTCAACGGCCCGCCGGGAATGGTTGGGTGCGCGTCGATGGTAGGCGGCGGCCCCGACGAGCAGGTACGAGATTCCGCCACGTGGACGACCTCGCAGGCCGCGGATATCAGACCTTGGGCCGACGCGGCGATCCTGGGAGCCCCCTTAGCGTGGCCGTCATGCCGAGTGCCGCGCCGCCGCCAGCCTTGTCGCCGCCGCAGGGGGGCATCGTCACGCGAGGGGTGGCGCGCGCGTTCGGCTCCGTCCAGGCGCTCGCCGGCGTTGACCTGGACGTTCGTCCAGGTGCCGTCACGGCGCTGGTCGGGCCCAACGGCTCGGGGAAGACCACGCTGCTGCTGGTCCTCGCCGGGCTGCTAGCCCCGGACGCGGGGTCCGTGTCGGTCGCCGGCGTGGACCCCGCATCGGACGGGCTCGCGGCGAGAGCCGTCACGGGCTGGATGCCGGACGCGTTCGGCACCTGGGACTCCCTCACGGCGCGCGAGGTGCTCGCTACCTTCGCCGAGGCCTACCTGCTGCCCCCGGCCGTGATCCCGGGGCGCGTCTCGTCCCTCCTCGACACCGTGCACCTCGCCGAGTACGCGGACCGCCCGGCCTCCGTGCTCTCGCGGGGGCAGAAGCAGCGGCTCGGGCTCGCGCGGGCCCTGGTGCACGACCCGCGCGTGCTGCTCCTCGACGAGCCGGCGGCCGGGCTGGACCCGCGCTCGCGCGTCGACCTGCGGCTGCTCGTGCGGCGGCTGGCCGACGAGGGGCGCACGGTGCTCATCTCGTCGCACGTGCTGTCCGAGCTCGACGAGATGGTCGACGACGCGGTGTTCCTGTCCCGCGGGCGCACGGTCCCCGGGGCGGGGCTGGCCGCGGCGACCGAGGGCCGGCGCACGTGGCACGTCCGGTCGCTGCGGGTCGGCGCGCTCCAGGCGTGGCTCACGTCGGTGGGGGCCGCGTGGCGGTCCGACGACGAGTCGCCCGCGCCCGCGTCGGGCACGCCGTCCTCGCCGTACGCGCGGCCCGTCCCGGCGACACCGCCGGCCCCGGCGGACGACGAGCCGGGCGGCGTGCTGCTCGACGTGGACGGTGACGAGGGCGCGGCGCGGCTGGTGCGCGACGCCGTGGCGGCCGGCGTGCCGCTCGTGTCGCTGGCGCCGGCGGGTGGCGCGCTGGAGCAGGCCTACCTGGCGCTGGAGGAGGAGCGACGATGACCGTCGAGCTCGAGGACTCGCCGCGCCCGGCGATGGTGGGCCGCCACGGACCGTGGCACGTCACGTGGCACGGGGTCCGCACCGTCGCGCGGCTGGAGCTGCGGCAGCGGGTGCGGTCGACGCGCTGGATCGTCGCCCTCGTCGTGTGGTTCGTCGTCGTCGGCGCGATCACGCTGCTGGCGACCGGCGCGATGGGTGCGCTCGGGGGCGGCACGCCCAACCCGTCGCGCGGGCCCGTCCTCTTCGCCGTCGTCTCGTTCCTGGTCCTGGGGCTCGGGCTGCTGGTGACGCCCACGCTCACCTCGACGTCGGTCAACGGCGACCGCAACAGCGGCACCCTGGCGACGCTGCAGGTGACGCTCCTGTCGCCGGCCGAGATCGTGCTCGGGAAGGTGGTCGCGGCGTGGGTCGCCTCGTGCGCGTTCCTCGTGGCCAGCGTGCCGTTCTTCCTGCTCGCGCTCGGGCTCGGCGGCACGCCCGTGCGCGCGGCGGGCGCGGTGCTCGTGCTCATCGCCGTGCTGCTCGCGGCGCTGTGCGGCATCGGCGTCGGGCTGTCCTCGCTCACCGCGCGGACGGCCGGGTCCACGGTGCTCACCTTCGTCGTCGTCGCCGGCCTGGCGGTGTTCACCCCGATCCTCTTCGGGCTGACGTACCCCTCGATCGACTCGCAGCAGACGGTCCAGGTGTGGGGCATGCCGGCCACCGGCTGGAACGGCACCGACAACCCGCCGCCGTGCGAGTGGCGCACCGAGACGCGGACCGTCTACCACACCGAGCGCACGTGGTGGCTGCTGGCGCTCAACCCGTTCGTGGTGGTCGCGGACGGCTCGACGGTGCCCGCGGCCGACGAGCCCTACGCCTCCACGTCGCCCTTCGCGGCGCTGCGGCAGGCGGTGCGCGAGGCGCGCCAGGGCGGGGCGCGGCCGGTCAACGAGTGCTGGTCGTCGCCCGTGGCGCTCCTGACGACGGGTGATGCCGCGCCGGCGCCGTCGACGGCGCCGATCTGGCCGTGGGGCCTCGGCTTCACGGTGCTGCTCGGCGCGGCCGGCGTGGCGACCGCGGTGCGGCGGCTCTCGATACCGCAGCACAAGCTCGCGAGAGGCACGCGCGTCGCCTGACGGGTCGTCCCGGCCGGCGCACGCCGGCCGGGGTCACGGCCGTGCGGCCCGCGTCGGGCTCACGTGCGGTCGGCCGCGCCCGGCCGGATCCCGTGCAGCAGGTCGAGCGCGGCGAGCACCTCCTCGGTGCGACCCGCGCCGGCCAGCTCGCGGATGCGCACCGAGGGCCGGTGGAGCAGCACGCTCGCGAAGTGGCGCAGCGCCGCCTCGGCCTCGTCGCCCGCGCCGCGCGAGCGCGCCCGCGCGATCTCGTTGTCGAGGGTCTCGAAGACCAGGCGGCGCAGCGCGGCGATCGCCGGCGCCACGGTCGCGTCCACCGCGAACTCGGCCGCGGCGGAGCCGACGAGCGCGCGGGCCTCGTCGTGCGCCTCGGTGTGGGCGAGCGGCGCGTGCACCCGCAGGGTGTCGAGGTCGAGGACGTCCACGCCGTCCATCCGCCGGACCGCCGGGTCGACGTTCCGCGGCATCCCCAGGTCGATGACGAGCAGCGGCCGGCCCGGCGGCACCGCCGACGGCAGCAGCACGACGCCGGTGCTGGCCGTCACGACGAGGTCGGCCACCGCCATGGCCGCGGGCAGGTCCGTCTCGAGGGTGAGCCCCCGCTTGGCGGCGAAGGCCGCGCCGTTGCCGGACGGGGAGAAGACGCGCACGTCCCCGGCGCCGCGGGCGTGCAGCGCGGCGACCGTGGTGCCCGCGTAGCGGCCCGTGCCCACCACCAGGATCGTCGCCCGGGACCAGTCGCCGACGCGCCCGGAGGCCAGGTCCAGCGCGAGCCGGACGAGCGAGCGTCCCGTGCCACCGATCGTCGTGCGGTTCTTGACGCCGCGGCTCGTGGACACCGCCCGCTGGAACAGCCGCTCGAGGTCCCCGGTGGTCGTGCCCTGCTCGCGGGCCGCCTCCAGGGCCCGCCCGACCTGACCCGCGATCTCCTCCTCGCCGACGACGACCGACTCCAGGCCGCTCGACACCGCGAACAGGTGGACCGCGACCGCGGCGCCCCGGTGCACCGACAGGGACGCCCGCAGCTCGTCGGCCGCCACGCCGCTGGCATCCGCCAGCGCGTCGACCAACGGCTCGGCCGCGACCACGTCGGTCCGGTCCGTCAGGTCGAGGTACGCCTCGAACCGGTTGCACGTCGCCAGCACCACGGCGCCGCTGCCGTCCGGGACGGCCTTGAGGAGCGCCTGCGTGGCCGCCGGGACGTCGACCGAGAGCCGCTCGAGCAGTCCGAAGCTCGCGTTGCGATGGTTCGCAGAGAGGCACAGGAGCACGGCACCAGTGTCCGCTCGATCCCTGGGTGCTCGCGCCGCGCAGGGCGACACGCCCAGCGCCTGAACCACCGGCCGTCGCACCTCGTTGCCCGCGAGGGGGGTAACCCGACCTCGAGGAGGCATGTCATGGTTGCCAGACTGGGCGTCATCGGAGCCGCGGTGACGGCGGCGTTGAGCGTGGTGGTCGCCGGGCCGGCGAGCGCGGCCGGCACGGGCACCTATCGCCAGGTGAACCTCGTGTCCGACCAGCCCGGCGTCGCGGCACTCACCGATCCGTCCCTCGTCAACGCGTGGGGCCTCTCGCACGGGCCGAACACCCCGATCTGGGCGTCCGACAACGGGGCCGACGTGACGACGCTGTACCGGACCGACGTGGCGGGCAGCCCCGCCACCAAGGTGCTGCAGGTCGCGATCCCCGGTGGCGCCCCCACCGGGCAGGTGTTCAACAGCACGTCGTCGTTCGTCGTCCCCGGCACCGTCAACCCGGCCCGGTTCGTCTTCGCCGGCGAGAACGGCGACCTGTCCGCGTGGAACGGCGGCGGCTCGGCCGTCCGGGTCCACCACAGCGACACCGCCGTGTACAAGGGCCTCGCCCTGGTGCAGGGCTCGTCGGGCCCGCTGCTGCTCGCGGCGGACTTCCACGACAACCGGATCGACGTCTTCGACGGGACGTTCACGCTCGTCTCGACGGTCGGCATGTTCCACGACCGGTTCCTGCCCGCCGGCTACGCGCCGTTCGACGTCGCCGAGATCGACGGCCAGGTCTTCGTGACCTACGCGAAGCAGGACGCGGCGCGGCACGACGACGTCGCCGGCAAGGCCCACGGGTTCGTCGACGTCTACACGACCGACGGCGGCTTCGTGCGCCGGTTCGCCACGCACGGCGTGCTCGACTCGCCGTGGGGCATCACGCTCGCGCCGGCGACGTTCGGCCAGTTCGGCGGCGACGTCCTCATCGGCAACTTCGGTGACGGCCGCATCCACGCGTTCGACCCGCGCACGGGCGCCGTCGTCGGCGTGCTGCGCGGCCCGTCCGGCGGTCCGCTGGTGATCGACGGCCTGTGGGGGCTGACCGTGGGTGACCAGGTCGCGGGCGGCGTCGACTCGGTGTGGTTCAGCGCCGGCCCGGACGGCGAGCAGCACGGCCTGCTCGGCCTGCTGCAGCCGCACCGCGGCTGACCCCGACAGCCGGGCGGTGGGGGCGCACCACGCGGCCCCTGCCGTCCGGCGGTCGTCGGGCGTCAGCGTCCCGGCGCCCCCGAGGCGACCTGGAGCGCGAGCGCCGCCTGGCGCCGTCCGTCCGCCACGCAGTCCGGGACGCCGACACCGCGCAGCGCGGAGCCGGCGACCCGCCACGCCGGCAGGTGCGCGAGCCCCCGCTCGGCGGCCGCCACCCGGTCGAGGTGACCGACCGTGTACATCGGCATCAGCGCGGGCCAGCGAGCCACGCGCGTGAGCTCGGGCGGCCTGCGCGCGCCGAGCACCGCGCCGACGTGTCCCGAGACGCGATCGACCAGGACGCCATCGGGCGCGTGCACGATGTCGCCGAGGCGCTGCGGCACGAAGGCCCGGATGAGCACGGTGCCCTCCGGCGCCCGCGCCTCCCACTTGGCGGAGCTCACGGTGACGCCGCTGACGGGCGCGGCGCCGGCCTCCAGCCAGCCGTGCGTGTCCACCGGTCGTGGGAAGGCGTCGGCCGCGTAGGCGAGCGTCACGACGACGGAGGTGGCCAGCGGCACGCCGGCCAGCGCCGCCGCCGCAGCGGGCGCGCTCTCGCCCAGCAGCGCCGACGACGAAGCCACGCCACCGGCGAGCACCACGGCGTCGACCTCCTCGACCGACCCGTCGTCGAGCACCGCCCGGGCACCGTCACCGGCGGGACGCAGCTGCGCCACCGAGGTCCCGAGCCGGACGTCGACCCCCGCCTCGGCCAGGCTCCGGCCCAGCGCCGCCACCAGGGCCCCCATACCGCCGCGGAACGTCCGGAAGGGCGAGCCGGGGCCGCGGCCGGTGCGGGCGGCACGTCCCGCGGCGAGGGCCGCGAGCATGAGGCTGCGGTGGGCGGCCTCGTCGGCGCGCAGCGACGGCAGCACGGCGTCCAGGCTGAGCTCGTCGACGCTCGCGCCGTAGATCCCGCCGATCATCGGGTCGGCGAACCGCCGGACGATGCCCCCGCCGAGCCGGGCGCGCAGGAACGCGCCGATCGCGACGTCCTGGCCCTCCCGCAGCCGCCGCGGCAGCACAAGGTCGAGCCCGGCGCGCAGCTTGTCCGCCGGCGACAGGATCCCCGTGGTGACGAACGGCCCGAGCCGGGTCGGCAGCACCATGCCCATGCCCGCCGGCAGCGGGCGCAGCCGGCCGCGGGAGCGCAGCGAGACCACGCGGGCGCCGGATGTCCCGATGACCTCGCCGGTGAGACCCACCTCGTCGGCCAGCGCCAGGGCCGCGGGCCGGTAGCCGACGAACGAGTCCGGCCCGTGCTCGACGAGCAACCCCTCGGTCGCCTCCGTGTGCAGCTTGCCGCCGAGCCGGTCGGAGGCCTCCACGAGGAGCACCTCGGCCGGGGGCCGGCCCTCGGCACCGCGCACCGCCTCCCAGGCGGCCGCCAGCCCCGTGATGCCGCCGCCGACGACGAGCAGCCTCATGCCGCCCGCCGCGGCTGGTACGGGCAGAGCGGGTCGGACTCGAGCGGGTCACCGGTCCAGGCGTACGCGCGGGCGCGGGAGCCGCCGCACCAGTCGTGGAACTCGCAGACACCGCAACGGCCCTTGAACCCGTCCGGGTCGCGCAGCGAGCGCATGAGCGGGTCGTCGCGGTACAGCTCGACGAGCGACCGCTCCTTGACGTTGCCGACGCTCAGCGGCAGGAAGCCCGACGGCATGACCTCGCCGAGGTTGGACACGAACACGATCCCGTTGCCGTCGCGCACGCCGAACCCGCGCGCCATCGGGTGCGCCTCCACCTCCGCCCGGGACCTGCCCGCGTGGAGCAGGGCGGCGGCCGACAGCCGCCGGTAGTGCATGGCCTCCGTGGTCCGGACGCGGAACGGCGCGTCGCGCCCGACCTTCTGCGCCCACAGCAGGGTGCGCTCCGCGGCCCCGGGGGAGAGCTCCTCCAGCTCGGCGCCACGGCCGACGGAGATGAGGAAGAACAGGCTCCACTGCTGCAGCGTGTGCCCGGTGAGCAGCTCGAAGGTGGCCGGGAGGTCCGGTGCGGTCGCCGCCGTGACGAGCGTGTTCACCTGCACCGGCAGGTGCGCCTCCGCCGCGGTGTCGAGGGCCTCGAGCGTGGCGTCGAACGTTCCCGGCACCATGCGGACCCCGTCGTGGTAGGCGGCGTTCGACCCGTCCAACGACAGCGAGATCGCGTCGACACCGGACTCCTTCATCCAGAAGATGCGCTCCCGGGTGAGCAGCGGCGTCACGGCGGGTGCCAGGGACACCCCGATGCCGCGCTCGCGGGCGGCGGCGACGAGCTGCGGCAGGTCCGCCCGGCGCAGCGGGTCGCCGCCGGTCATGACGATGTGCGGCACCGCCTCGCCCGGGCCCGCGAAACCGAGGATGTCGTCGAGGAGCGCGATCCCCTGGGCCGTGGACAGCTCGCCCGGCATCGGGTCGGGCATCGCGGTGGCCCGGCAGTGCCGGCACGCCAGCCCGCAGGCGTTGGTGAGCTCCCAGTACACGATCATCGGCGCCCGCTGGTACGCCCAGCCGTCGGGCTTGACCGAGCCGATGCCGGACGGACGGGCGGGCGTCGGCTGGACGGTCGGGTCAGGCATCGGGGCTCCTCGCTCGGGTGGCCGGCGCGGGACGGCGCGGTGAACCTCGGACACGTTAGTGCCGCCCCGGACCGCCGAGTACCGTCCCGTCGCGTGACGGCTCCCGCGGACAACCCGCTCGTGACAGGTCGGACCGCCGGCTCGCCGCTCGTGCGCGCGTGCCGCGGCGAGCGCCCCGCGACCCCACCCGTGTGGTTCATGCGGCAGGCCGGCCGGTCGCTGCCGGAGTACCGCGCGGCGCGCGAGGGCATCGAGATGCTCGACGCGTGCCTGACGCCCGAGCTGGCCGCCGAGCTGACGCTCCAACCCGTGCGCCGGCACGGGGTCGACGCCGCGGTGTTCTTCAGCGACATCGTGGTGCCCGTCGCCCTCGCCGGGGTGGACGTGCGCATCGTCCCCGGCCGGGGGCCGGTGCTGGGCTCGCCGGTCCGCACGCCAGACGACGTCGCGGCGTTGCCGCCGCTCGACCCGGGCGCGCTGGCGCCGATCGTCGCCGGCGCCGCGGGCGCGGTCGCCCAGCTCGGCACCACCCCGCTCATCGGCTTCGCCGGGGCGCCGTACACGCTGGCGTCGTACCTGGTGGAGGGCGGTCCCTCCCGTGACCAGCTGCGCGCCCGCGCGCTCATGCGCACCGACCCGACGACCTGGGCCGCGCTGCTCGACTGGTGCGCCGACGTGTCCGCCGCGTTCCTCATGGCCCAGGTCACCGGCGGCGCCTCGGTGGTGCAGCTGTTCGACTCCTGGGCCGGCTCGCTGTCCGTCGCCGACTACGCCGGACGCGTGGCACCGCACTCGGCGCGGACCCTGACCGGCGTCCGAGCGCTGGGCGTGCCGGTGATCCACTTCGGCGTCGGCTCGGGCGACCTGCTCGCCGAGATGCACCGAGTCGGCGCGGACGTGGTCGGGGTCGACTGGCGCCTGCCGCTCGACGAGGCCTCCCGCCGGCTCGGCGGCGCCGTGCCGCTGCAGGGCAACATCGACCCGGCGCTGCTGGCGGCGCCGTGGCCGGTGCTCGCGGACCACGTCGAGGACGTGCTGCGACGCGGGCTGGCGGCGCCCGCGCACGTCGTCAACCTCGGGCACGGCGTGCCGCCGGACACCGACCCGGCGGTGCTGACCCGCGTCGTCGAGCTGGTGCACGGCTGGCGTTCGCCGGTTATCTGACGCGACGTTCACTTAGTTTCTTCGTCGGGCGCCGAAGCAGGACCATGGTCCCGTGACCGAACTCTCCGCAGCACCCGGCACGCCCACCGCCCCCGGGGAGGTGCTCGGCTACACCCTGTGGGCCGTGCTCCGCCGCGACTCGCAGCGCGCCGGCACCGGCGACCTCGCCCCCGCGCTCGCCGCCGTCGAGGCCTCGGGCGTCACCCTCCGCGGCTTCTACGACGTCTCGTCGATCCGCGCCGACGCCGACCTCATGATCTGGCTGCACGGCCCGTCGCCCGAGCGGCTCCAGGCGGCGCTGCGCACCCTGCGGCGCAGCGACCCCCTCGCCACGCTCCTGCCGACGTGGAACGTGCTCGGCGTGCACCGGGAGGCCGAGTTCAACGCGGCGCACGCGCCCGCGTTCCTGCGCGGCCTCCCGCCGCAGCGCTGGCTGACCGTCTACCCCTTCGTCCGCTCGTACGACTGGTACCTGCTGCCCACCGACGAGCGCCGCGAGATGCTCGCCGACCACGGCCGCAAGGGCGCCAGCCACCGCAGCGTGCTGTCCAACACGGTCGCGGCCTTCGGCCTCGGCGACTACGAGTGGATCCTCGCGCTCGAAGCGCCCGAGCTCGTCGACCTGGTGGACCTCATGCGCCACCTGCGCGAGACCGACGCCCGCCGGCACGTCCGCCGGGAGACGCCGTTCTACGCCGGCCGCCGCATCGAGGTCGAGGAGATCGCCGAGGTCCTCGCGTGAAGGTCGACGCGATCCTCCTCGCCAGCTTCGGCGGGCCGGAGGGGCAGGACGAGGTCATCCCGTTCCTGCGGCGCGTGACGAACGGCCGGGGCGTGCCCGACGAGCGCCTCGAGGAGGTGGCGCACCACTACCGCGCCAACGGCGGCGTGAGCCCGATCAACGCGCAGAACCGGGCGCTCAAGGCGGCCCTCGAGGCCGAGCTCGACCGCCGCGGGATCGAGCTGCCCGTCTACTGGGGCAACCGCAACTCGCCGCCCTCCATGGCGGACGCCGTGGCGCAGGCGCACGCGGCCGGCGACGACCACCTCCTCGCACTGGTCACCAGCGCGTACACCTCCTACTCGGGCGTCGGCCAGTACCTCGAGGACTTCCAGCAGGCGCTCGACGAGACCGGCCTGGCCGGCGAGGTGAGCATCGCCAAGCTCCGCGAGTACTTCGACCACCCGGGGTTCGTGGCGCCGTTCGTCGAAGGCGTGCGCGACGCGCTGGCACGGATCGAGGCCGAGCGGCCGGGTGCCCGCACGCACGTGCTGTTCGCGACCCACTCCATCCCGATGGTGGCCGCCCGGGCGTCGGGGCCGTCGCTCGGCCCCGGAGGCGCGTACGTGGCGCAGCACCTCGCGGTGGCGCAGGCGGTGCTGACGCAGGCGGTGCCGGACGGCACGCCGTGGAGCCTCGTCTACCAGTCGCGCAGCGGCTCGCCCTCGGTGCCCTGGCTGGAGCCGGACATCAACGCAGCCATCGACGAGCTGGCCGCCGACGGGGTCGAGGCCCTGGTCATCGTGCCCATCGGGTTCGTCAGCGACCACATGGAGGTCATGTGGGACCTCGACACCGAGGCCGCCGAGACGGCCGCCGCGCACGGGATGCTGGCGATCCGGGTCCCCACCCCGGGGACGCACCCGGCGTTCGTGGCGGGGCTCGTGGACCTCGTCGTCGAGCGGCTCGACGACGTGCCCGACGACCAGCGCCCGCACGTCACCGAGCTCGGCCCCTGGCCGGACCTGCCCGCGCTCGGCGCGGTCGCCGGGTCGGTGCGATGACCACGACGCTGCGCGTCGGGACCCGCGGCAGCGCCCTGGCCGTCGCCCAGACGACGACGGTCGCCGACGCGCTCAGCGGCGCGACCGGGCGGCCGACGACGATCGTCACGGTCCGCACCGAGGGGGACGTCTCGACGCGCCCCCTGGCCCAGCTGGGTGGCACCGGGGTGTTCGCCGCGGCGCTGCGCCGGGCCCTGCTCGACGGCGTGTGCGACCTCGTCGTGCACTCGCTCAAGGACCTGCCGACGGCGCCGGAGCCCGGCCTCGTCGTCGCCGCGCTCCCCACCAGGGCGGATGCCCGCGACGCACTCTGTGCCCGCGACGGGCTGACGCTGGCGGGGCTGCCGGCCGGCGCGCGCGTCGGCACCGGGTCGCCGCGCCGCGTGGCGCAGCTGCTGTCGCGGCGGCCGGACCTGGAGGTGGTCGGCGTGCGCGGCAACGTGGACACCCGGCTCGCCTCGGTGGCGGACCGGCGGCTCGACGCCGTCGTGCTCGCCGCGGCGGGGCTCGACCGGCTCGGCCGGTCGGATGCGGCGACCGAGCGGTTCGACCTCGGCGACTGGCCCACCGCGCCCGGCCAGGGCGCGCTGGCGGTCGAGGTGCGCGCCGGTGAGGAGGACCTCGTGGCCATGCTGGACGACCCGGCGACCCGCGTCGCCGTCGAGGCTGAGCGCCGCGTGCTGGCGCTGCTCGAGGCGGGGTGCTCGGCACCGGTGGGCGTGCACGCCTGGTGGGCCGACGACGAGCTGAGGCTCGACGTCCGGGTGTACCGGCTCGACGGGAGCGCGTCGTTGTCGTCGTCGGCGGCCGCCGCGCTGCCGACGCCGTGCACGTCGGACGCGGTGGAGGTGCTCGCCTCGCAGGTGGCGCGTGAGCTGCTCGACGCCGGTGCCGCGGAGCTGGCGGGGGTGGGCGCATGAGCGGCGTGCACCCGCGCACCCTGCGCGCGACACCGGCCATGCGCCGCCTCGTCGCGCAGACGCGGATCCATCCGGCCCAGCTGGTGCTGCCGATGTTCGTCCGCGAGGGCATCACGTCGCCCGTGCCGATCGCGTCGATGCCCGGCGTGGTCCAGCACTCGCTCGACTCCCTCCGCCGGGCCATCGCCGAGGCCGCGGAAGCGGGCATCGGCGGCGTCATGCTCTTCGGCGTGCCGGAGCACAAGGACGCCGTCGGCTCCGGCGCCACCGACCCGGACGGGATCCTCAACGTCGCCACCCGGGTGGCCGTCGCCGAGGCGGGCGACGCGCTCGTCGTGCAGACGGACCTGTGCCTCGACGAGTTCACCGACCACGGCCACTGCGGCGTGCTCGACGAGCGCGGGCGG
Organism: Cellulomonas sp. 73-92; assembly: GCF_001898175.1. Taxonomy (GTDB): domain Bacteria; phylum Actinomycetota; class Actinomycetes; order Actinomycetales; family Cellulomonadaceae; genus Cellulomonas. The sequence continues at coordinate 604,567 of NZ_MKTH01000013.1, read as the reverse complement.
GTGGACAACGCCGCGTCGCTGCTGCGGTACCGGGAGATGGCGCTGGTGCAGGCGTCGTCGGGCTCCCAGCTGCTGGGCCTGTCGGGGATGATGGACGGCCAGGTCGCGGCCGTGCGTGCCGCGCTGGACGACGCCGGCTTCGAGGACACCGCCATCCTCGGCTACGCCGCCAAGTACGCCTCGGCGTTCTACGGCCCCTTCCGCGAGGCCGTGCAGTCGTCGCTGCAGGGCGACCGGCGCACCTACCAGCTCGACCCGGCCAACCGCCGCGAGGGGCTGCGTGAGGTGACGCTGGACCTCGCCGAGGGCGCCGACGTCGTCATGGTCAAGCCGGCGATGAGCTACCTCGACGTCCTGGCCGACGCCGCCGCCGTCAGCACCGTCCCGGTGTGGGCGTACCAGGTCTCCGGCGAGTACTCGATGATCGAGGCCGCCGCCGCGCACGGCTGGATCGACCGGCGCCGGGTGGTCGAGGAGTCGGTGCTGTCCATCCGCCGGGCGGGAGCCGAGGCGGTGCTCACCTACTGGGCGGTCGAGCTGGCCGCCTGGCTGCGATGATGATGCCCGAGGAGCCTGGAGACCCGGCTGCCCAGCAGATGGACGGACCTCCGAAGGCGGCGAACGACGCGCAGGTGATCCCCACGCAGCGCACCACCGACGATGCGGACGGGACGCGATGACGAGCAACGACGCGGAGTTCGCCCGCGCGCAGGCCGTGATGCCCGGCGGCGTCTCGTCGCCGGTGCGCGCCTACCGCTCCGTCGGCGGCACGCCGCGGTTCCTCGTGTCCGGGTCCGGCCCCTACGTCACCGACGTCGAGGGCCGCCGGTACGTGGACCTCGTCGGGTCCTGGGGTCCGGCCCTCCTCGGGCACGCCCACCCTGCCGTCGTCGACGCGGTCCAGGCCGCCGCCGCCCGCGGGCTCGGCTTCGGCGCCTCGACGCCCGGGGAGACGGAGCTCGCGGAGCTCGTCCGCGACCGGGTCCGCCGCGACGGCACCGGACCCGTCGAGCGGCTGCGCCTGGTGTCCACGGGCACCGAGGCCACCATGACGGCGATCCGCCTCGCGCGGGGTGCCACCGGACGCGACGTGCTCGTCAAGTTCGCCGGGCACTACCACGGCCACTCCGACGGGCTGCTGGCCGACGCCGGCTCGGGCGTCGCCACCCTGGCCCTGCCGGGGTCGGCGGGCGTGCCGGCGGCGATCGCCGGCCAGACCCTCGTCGTGCCCTACAACGACCTCGACGCCGTCCGCGCGGTCTTCGCGGCGCACGGCGACCGGATCGCGGCGGTCATCGTCGAGGCCGCGCCGGCCAACATGGGCGTGGTCGAGCCGTCCCCGGGCTTCGACGCCGCGCTGGCCGGCATCGCGCACGAGCACGGCGCCCTGCTCGTCCTCGACGAGGTGCTCACCGGGTTCCGCGTCGGCCCCGCCGGCTGGTGGGGCATCGACCCGGTCCCGTTCGCGCCCGACCTCGTGACCTTCGGCAAGGTGATCGGCGGCGGCCTGCCGCTGGCGGCCGTGGGTGGCTCCGCCGCGCTGATGTCCCTGCTGGCGCCGCTCGGACCCGTCTACCAGGCCGGCACGCTCAGCGGGAACCCGCTGGCGGTCGCCGCCGGCCTGGCCACCCTGCGTGCCGCGGACGACGAGGTCTACGCCCGCGTCGACGCCGTCGCGGCCACGGTCTCCTCGGCGGCCTCTGCCGCGCTGGCCGCGGCCGGCGTGGTGCATGCCGTCAGCCACGCCGGGAACCTGTTCTCGGTCGCCTTCCGCGACGCCCGGCCGCGGGACTACGACGAGGCCCGCGACCAGGAGTCCTTCCGGTACGGCCCCTTCTTCCACGCGATGCTCGATGCCGGGGTGTCCCTGCCGCCGTCCGTCTTCGAGGCGTGGTTCGTCTCCGCCGCGCACGACGACGAGGCGGTCGCCCGTGTGCTCGACGCCCTGCCCGCGGCCGCGCAGGCGGCGGCCGCCGCGACGCCCCCGGGTCAGTGACACCGCAGGGCGAGCCCGCGGTGCCGAGCGACGACCGTCCGCGGCGCGCCGCCGACGACGAGTCCGACCGCGCGGGCCAGGCACGGACCAGCGCCGCCCCGGACGATGTCGACCGCACCAGCGACGCCCCGGACCGTGTCGACCGCGCGGGCCAGGCACGGACCAGCGCCGCCCCGGACCGTGCCGACCGCGCGGGCCAGGCACGGACCAGCGCCGCCCCGGACGAGTCCGACCGCACCGGCGAAGTAGGGACCAGCGCCGCCGCGGACGATGTCGACCGCACCAGCGACGCCCCGGACCGTGCCGACCGCGCTGGCGGCCAGGCCTCGACGCGGCCCGGTGCGGGCAACGCTCGCGACCTGGCCGGGCTGCGCGTGCTGGTGCCGCGGGGCGGGCCGTGGGGCGAGGCCGTGGCCGCCGACCTGCGCGCCCGCGGCGCCGAGCCGCTCGTCGTGCCGCTCATCGGTTTCGCCCCTCCGGAGGATCCGGCCGCGCTCGAGACCGCGCTCGGCCGCCTGCGGCACGGCGGCTTCGACTGGCTCGTGGTGACGAGCGCGACGACGGTCGAGGTGCTCGTCGAGCGCGGTGCGACGGTGCCACCGGGCACCCGGGTCGCGGCAGTGGGCGGGGCCACGCGCGCCGCCTGCGAGCGCGCCGGGATCGCCGTCGACCTCGTCCCGGAGGCCGACCACTCGGCTCTCGGGCTGGCCGGCGAGCTGCCCGGCGACGCCGGTCGGGTGCTCCTTCCCCAGTCCGACATCGCCGACCCCGGTCTCGGCCGCGCGCTCGCCGCTCGCGGGGCCGACGTCACCGCCGTCGTCGCGTACCGCACGGTCGCGGTCGGCATGGACGACGCCGCTCGCGCCGCGGTCCGCGATGGTGCAGACGCAGTGCTGGTCACCTCGGGATCGGTCGCCCGCTCGGTCGCCGTGCAGCTCGGCCCGCTGCTGCCAGGGACCGTCGTCGCCTGCCTCGGCCCGCGCACCGCAGCCGACGCGGCGGCCGCAGGCCTCCGTGTCGACGTGGTCGCCGCCGATCGCACGGTCCCCGCGCTCCTCGACGCGCTCGCCGCGCACGTCGCCGTCGGACGACCGGGCACACGAGGCGGGTAGCGCTCGCCGGTGAGGACCAGTCGGCGCCCTGCCGGGAACCCGCCGGGCGACCCTGGGTGGACAGGCAGGCACCCAGCGACTGGAAGCCCACCCACCACCACCGCCCGGCGGCCGGAGCAGCGACCGGCAACGCCCGCGCCCGAGACGCGCGACATGAAGGAGCACCGATGGGACGCCCGGAGCCGAAGTGCCCGATCCGGCCGGGGGACACCTGCTCGCTGTGCTTCCCCGGCGCGGACGGCCCGCACAACTGTGGCCTGGTGTGGCTGGTCATGGACGACGAGGACCAGCGCGAACAGCTCCACGAGATGACGCTGGCCCGCCGCCCGCAACGCACGACTCCCCCGCACTCGCCCCCCGCGCACCCCTGACCACTCGACTCCCCCGCGCCCTGACCACTCGACTCCCCCGCGCCCTGACCACTCGACCGCCCCATCCCGGTCCCGGTCCCGGTCCACCGAGCGCAAAGTTCATCGCCGAACTCACGCCTTCCGGTGCACGGAAGGGTCGATGTGGCCGACCAACGATGCGCTCGGCGAGGAGTCGGCGGCGCTTGTGGATGCGTAGCGCCACGCCAGGAGGAGGGGTGCCACCGTTGGCCGGTGGACGAACCCCTGCGGGCCGCGGCCCTTCTCCGCATCGCCGAGGCCTCTGCCTCGCAGGCGGATGCGCTGCGACGTGCCGCTCGCCGGGACGACCTCCGCCGCGTGCGCCGCGGCGCCTACGTGGGCAGCGACCACTGGAGCGAGATCGACGACACCCAACGTCATCTCATCGCGGTGCGCGCCAACGTCGCCGCACTGCGGGCTGATGCCGTCGTGTCCCACCGCTCGGCGGCGGCCGTCTGGGGTCTGCCCGTCGTCGGCTGCCCGAGCGACGGCGTCCACGTCACCTTCCCCGGACGGTCGGGCGGCGTCTCCCGCGCCGACCTGGCCCGTCATGCCACCGACCGACCGCTTGCGCACCAGGTCGTGGATGGCATCGACGTCACGAGCGTCGCCCGTACCGTCGTCGACCTCGCCCGCGCGCACGGGTTCCTTGCGGGCGTCGCCGCAGGTGACGCTGCCCTCCACCGGGGCATCGTCACGCTCGACGAGCTGTGCGCCGAGGCCGACTGCGCCGGAAGCCGGCGCGGCTCGCGGGTCGCCCGGGATGTCGTCGGTTTCGTCGACGGCCGCTGCGAGTCCCCGGGCGAGTCCCTGAGCCGCGTGCGGATGCGCGAGCTGGGCCTCCCCACACCCGAGCTGCAGCACGTCGTCCGGGACTCCGACGGCTTCGTCGGACGCGTCGACTTCTGGTGGGACGACGCACGCGTCATCGGCGAGTTCGACGGCCGCTCCAAGTACGGGATGGAGGAATCGATTCCCCAGGCGGCCGATCGCTTGTGGGACGAGAAGGTCCGCGAGGATCGGCTGCGCCGGACGGGTACGACGGTCGTCCGCTGGACCTGGGCCGACGCGTGGCGCGGCGCCCCGATGGCCGCCCGCCTGCGTCAGGCCGGCGTCAGCGGCGCCCGGAGCCACCGAGCGCATAGTTCATGAGCGAGATCGACCCTTCCGGGCACCGAAACCCTGGAGCTCGTCGACGAACTATGCGCTCGGCGCCGCGCTACGGCTGGAGGGCGTCGTACTCCGCCTCGGCCGCGACGTCGTCGTCCACGTCGAGGCGCAGGTGCGTGAGGATCGACTGGACCGTCGCCAGCACGGACGTCGCGCGCGCACCCCAGTCCGAGAGGTACGAGAACTGCCACCACCACAGGGCCTCGAGCACGCGGCCCAGCTCGTAGTGCCTGAGCCCCTGGGCGAGGGCGCCCGCGATGGCGACGAGCTCGCCGGACACGGTGGTCTGCTCCACCTCGGGCCCGACGACCGGGTCGACGATCTCGTGGAAGTCGTCGATCCCCTCGAACACGTTGGCGAGGTTGGCCCGCAACGCCTCGACGTCGGGGTCGGGCCCGGCGTCGGGCTCGAAGCGCTCGTCGGGCACCACGTCGGTGGTCGCACCGAGACGTGCGCCCGCCGACAGCAGGTCCGAGACCGCCAGCAGCAGCAGCGGCAGCGACGCCTCCGGCGCGCTCCCGGCGGCCACCTCCGTCACCGTCGTCAGGAAGCCGCGGGCCTCCTCGGCCGTGGCGTCGGCCAGCGAGGCCAGGTCGGCGGCGCTCTCGGTCATCTCGTCCCCCTCGTCACGCACTGATCTTGCGCCGGCCCTCGAACGCGCGGCCGAGCGTCACCTCGTCGGCGTACTCCAGGTCGCCTCCCACCGGCAGCCCCGACGCCAGCCGGCTGACCGTCAGCCCCATCGGCACGAGCATCCGCGCGAGGTACGTCGCCGTGGCCTCGCCCTCCACGTTGGGGTCGGTCGCGAGGATGACCTCGGTGACGCTGCCGTCGGCCAGGCGCGACATGAGCGAGGCGATCCGCAGGTCGTCCGGGCCGACGCCGGCGATCGGGTTGATGGCGCCGCCGAGCACGTGGTACCGGCCGCGGAACTCCCGGGTGCGCTCGATCGCCACGACGTCCTTCGGCTCCTCGACCACGCAGATCACCGCTGGCGAGCGCCGCGGGTCGCGGCAGATGCGGCACCGCTCCTCCTCGGCGACGTTCCCGCACACCTCGCAGAACCGGACCTTCGCCTTGACCTCCGTGAGGGCGTCCGCCAGGCGGTGCACGTCGGCCGGGTCGGCCGCGAGGATGTGGAAGGCGATGCGCTGGGCGCTCTTTGGGCCGACGCCGGGCAGCCGGCCGAGCTCGTCGACCAGGTCCTGCAGCGCGCCCTCATACACGTGGACAGCCTAATCGGCGCGTCCGACGAGCCCGACGGGCGCGCTGGGCACGGTGGTCCTCGTCAGCGAGGTTCGTCCACCTGCTCCTCGATGACCGTGCCCCCCAGCAGCCGCGCGACGAGCGGCGCGCCGACCAGGTTGGAGCCCTCGATGAGCGGGTCGTCCGGCGACGGCTCGTCCTCCTCGGGTGGCCGCGGTGCGCCGATGTCCTCGGGCGGGAGGTCCTCCGGGAACTCGTCCTCGGGCATGTCGATCGGCGGTTCGTCGGGATCGTCGTCCTGGTCGTCGGACCCGGCGGGGTCCGCAGCCGACGACCGGGTCGCCGACGACGATGCGCCACTCCCCGGCCCGGCGGCCGACCCGGCCGACCTGGCCGACGACGAGCCACGGACCGCCGACGCGCCGCCTCGGCCCACGGACGACGAGGCGGCGGACGACGCCCTGTCGCGGTCCACCGACGACGTCGTGCCCGACGAGGAGCTGCCGCCCGCCGACGACGAGCGACCGCGCGCGGGTTCGCCGCGGCCCGCTGGTCCACCCGCCCCCGCGTCCGACGGCGAGCGTTCTGCGGCCGAGGGCGAACGCCCACCCGTCCCGCCGGCGGTGCTCGTGCCGCCGCCGGCCGACGAGCCTCCGGACGGCCGCGCCGGCGCGTCCCAGGACGCGGCGGCCTCCTCGGCCGAGGGGATCCCGTGCGGCGGTGTGCCGACCGACGTTCCCGGGCCGGCCGGTGTCGCCGAGGTCGAAGGCGCGCCGCCCGACGAGCCCGACGGCTCGGGCGCCCCGACCAGGACCGCCTGGACGTGGACGTCGAAGCCGAGCGTCTCCCGCACGGCCCGCGCGACGACGTCGGCGTGGTCACGGAACCGGTCGACCATGCCCGCCGAGGGGAACGACAGCCGCAGCACCGACGCGTCCAGGTCGTGGACCTGTGCGTTCTGGCCGACGAGGATCCACGTGACCCGGCGCAACCCCTTGACGGTCTCGAGCACCTCGGGCCACCGCCGCCGCAGCATCTCGGTGTCCTGCCCCGATCGTGCCGGCGCGGCCGCCACCGGGGTCGGTGCGGCTGGTACCGGTGCAGATGCCGGCGCCGGCGACGTCGAGTGGGGCTCGGTGGAGCCGGGCGACGTGTCCGGCGGCGTGTCGCCTGCCGACTGGCTCCACTCCACGTCGGGCGGCTCCACGTCCGTGTCGGACGGCTCCACTCGCGGCTCGGGCGCGCCCGCGGGCTCCACGTGGAAGTCGGCTGTCTCCACTCGGGCGACGGGCGGCCCCGACGGCTCCCCGGCGGTGCCGGACCTCTCCACGGCCGACCTGGATGTCTCCACTCCGGTGACGCCCGCCGCGGCGGTGGGCGATGCCGTGGGCGCGGGTGGTGGCGCAGCGGTGTGTGCGGCAGTCTCCCGCACCGGCCCAGCAGGCGCGGCCGATGCCGACGCCGCCGACGCGGGGGCCGGCGCCACCGATGGCGCTGCCGGCACGGGCGCGGCCGGCACAACCGCCGGCGCGGCGGAGGCGGCACCCGGCACCCACCCGCGCTCCAGCCGGTCCAGCCGGGCGCCGTAGCCGGCCGATCCGTCGTCGGCCGCGGGCAGCAGCAGCCGCGCCATGAGCAGCTCGAGGTGCAGCCGCGGCGAGGTCGCCCCCACCATCTCGGTCAGCGCGGCGTTCGCGAGGTCGGCCGAGCGGGACAGCTCCGCGGAGCCCAGGTGCTGTGCCTGCGCCGCCATCCGGGCCAGCTGGTCCTCCGGCAGCGACCCCAGGGCCGCCGACGCCGCCTGCCCGGACGCCGAGATGACGATGAGGTCGCGCAGCCGTTCCAGCAGGTCCTCGACGAAGCGCCGCGGCTCGTGCCCGGTGGCGATGACGCGCTCGACCACGGCGAACGCCGTCGCCCCGTCGCGCGCCGCGATCGCGTCGACCAGGTCGTCGAGCAGCGTGGCGGGCGTGTAGCCGAGGAGCGCCACCGCGGCGTCGTACTCCAGCCCGGCGCCGCCCGACCCGGCCATGAGCTGGTCCAGCACGGACAGCGAGTCGCGCACCGACCCGGCACCGGCGCGCACGACGAGCGGCAGCACGCCCGAGCCGACGGCGACCCCCTCGGCGTCGCAGACCTGCTGCAGGAACGGCACCAGCACGTCTGGCGGCACCAGCCGGAACGGGTAGTGGTGGGTGCGCGAGCGGATCGTCGGGATCACGCGGTCCGGCTCGGTGGTCGCGAAGACGAACCGCACGTGCGGCGGTGGCTCCTCGACGATCTTCAGCAGCGCGTTGAAGCCCTGGTTCGAGACCATGTGGGCCTCGTCGATGATGAACACCTTGTAGCGGTCGCGCGCGGGGGCGAACGTCGCCCGCTCGCGCAGCTCCCGGGCGTCGTCCACGCCGCCGTGCGAGGCTGCGTCGATCTCCACCACGTCCAGCGAGCCCGGCCCGCCCGTGGCCAGCTCGACGCACGAGGGGCACACGCCGCACGGCGTGTCCGTCGGATGCTCGGGGGTGTTCTGCTCGCAGTTGAGGATCCGCGCGAGGATGCGCGCCGAGCTCGTCTTGCCGCAGCCGCGCGGGCCGCTGAACAGGTAGGCGTGGTTCACCTGGCCGCTCCGCAGCGCCGCGCGCAGGGGCGCCGTGACGTGGTCCTGCCCGATGACCTCGGCGAAGGTCTGGGGCCGGTACCGGCGGTACAGCGCTGTCGTCACGGCGGAAACCCTACGTGCCGCCACCCACGCCCGCGCACCCGTCGGCGCGACCGCCGGGACCCCGGCGCACCCGCGTCCGCGCGCTGCCCGACGAGGAAGCGTCCGACGCCTCGAGCACGCCGTTGCCGGGTGGCGGCAGGCATGCGAGGACCCCTCGCACACCCGTCAGAGCCTGCCTGCCCTTGCTGCCTTCCGGCCCTGGGGGGGTTCAGCGGGATGACGCCGCACGAGGGGTCGAAGACCAAGCCTACCGTCCGCGCGCGGCGGCGCGGGTTCGGGGCTCTGACCAGGTCCACGACACATCTGGGTCGGAAGTCCGCTGCCCCGTGGCGAGACGTCTGCTTATCGTTCGGATAGGAGCAAGTTCTAGCTTTCACAAAGTTGGACTGGGGTCTCGATGACGACGACCGAACTCTCCCCCGCCTCGCCGGGCACGTCCGCACGGCCTGAGCTGCCGGACGACATGACCGACGACGTCCGGACCCGGTTGGGGCAGATCGTCGCCAGGCACCAGGACCACCCCGACGAGCTGATCCAGGTGCTGCACGAGGCCCAGGCACTGCTGGGCTGGCTGCCTCACGAGATGCTCACCACCATCGCCACCGGGATGGGCCTGCCGTACTCGCGGGTGCGCGGCGTGGTGACCTTCTACTCGCTGTTCACCACGGTGCCCCGGGGGCGTCACACGATCCACTCCTGCCTGGGCACCGCCTGCTACGTGCGGGGCGGCCGGGACGTGCTGGCCAAGCTGAGCGACACCCTCGGCATCGACGAGGACGAGACCACGCCGGACCGGCGGTTCTCCCTCGGCGTCGTGCGCTGCGTCGGCGCGTGCGGACTGGCACCGGTGGTCACCGTCGACGACGACGTCCACAAGCGAGTGAACCCGAACAAGATCAACGACCTGCTGGAACGGTACGTGTGATGAGCGAGACCACGGTGCGGGCGATCACGACGGCGGACGACCTGGACGCGATGCGGGACGACTACCTCGAGCGCACGAAGGACGTCACGCTCACGGTCATGCTCTGCTCGGGGGCCAGCTGCCTGTCGTCGCAGGCCGACGAGATCGAGGACGCGCTGGCGCGGGAGCTCACCGCGGCCGGGCTCTCGGGAACGGCACTCGTCAAGCACACCGGCTGCATCGGGGCGTGCGGCGTCGGCCCGGCGCTGATCGTGGAGCCGGACGGCGTCTTCTACTGCCACCTGAAGCCGGGCGACGTCCACGAGATCGTCACCGAGCACCTGGTGAACGGACGGGTCGTCGAGCACCTGTGCTACCACGACCGTGACACCGGCCAGGCCGTCCCGGCGTTCGACGACATCCCGTTCTTCGCCCGGCAGCGTCGCATCGTGCTGCGCAACTGCGGACGCGCCGACTACGGGGACCTGGGCGAGTACATCGCCCGCGGCGGCTACCGCGCCGCCTTCAAGGCGATCACGGAGATGACGTCCCAGCAGGTGGTCGACGAGATCACCGCCTCCGGGCTGCGCGGGCGAGGCGGGGGCGGCTTCCCGACCGGCCGCAAGTGGGCGATGGCCGCCGCGCGCCCCGGCGACGAGAAGTACGTGATCTGCAACGGCGACGAAGGAGACCCCGGCGCCTTCATGGACCGGAGCGTCCTCGAGGGCGATCCGCACAGCGTCATCGAAGGCATGCTGGTGGCCGGCCGCGCGATCGGCGCGCGCCACGGCGTGGTCTACGTCCGCGCGGAGTACCCGCTGGCCGTGGAGCGGCTGAAGGCCGCCCTCGACCAGGCCCGCGACGTCGGGCTGCTGGGCGAGCACCTCTTCGGCACCGAGCAGGCCTTCGACATCGAGATCCGGATCGGCGCCGGCGCGTTCGTCTGCGGCGAGGAGACCGCCCTGATGAGCTCCGTCGAGGGCCGGCGCGGGGAGCCCCACCAGAAGCCTCCCTACCCGTGCGACTCGGGGCTGTTCGGCCGGCCGACGATCATCAACAACGTCGAGACCCTGGCCAGCGTCGCGCCGATCATCTCCCGGGGCAGCGCCTGGTACCGGTCGATCGGGGTCGAGGGCAGCCCGGGCACCAAGGTGTTCGCGCTGGCCGGCGACATCGAGAACACCGGCCTGGTCGAGGTCCCCATGGGCGTCACGCTCGGGGAGGTCGTCTTCGACATCGGCGGCGGGATCCTGGGCGGCAAGCAGTTCAAGGTCGCCCAGACCGGAGGGCCCTCCGGCGGCTGCCTGACGGCCGAGCACCTCAACACCGCGATCGACTACGACTCGCTCGTCAAGCTCGGGGCGATCATGGGCTCCGGCGGCCTCGTGGTCATGGACTCCGACACCTGCATGGTGGACGTGGCCAAGTACTTCATGCAGTTCTGCGCGAACGAGTCCTGCGGCAAGTGCGTGCCGTGCCGCATCGGCACCACGCGCATGCTCGAGATCCTCACGCGGATCACCGACGGCGAGGGGCGCGAGGGCGACGTCGAGCGCCTGATCGAGCTGTGCGACGTGGTCAAGGACACGGCGCTGTGCGGCCTGGGCCAGACCGCGCCGAACCCCGTGCTGTCGACCATCAGGTACTTCCGCGAGGAGTACGACGAGCACATCCGCGACCACTACTGCCGGGCGGGCAAGTGCTCGGCGCTCTTCGTCGCGCCGTGCGTGAACGCATGCCCCGCCCACGTCGACGTCCCCGCCTACCTGTCCCTGGTCGCGGCCGGACGCCCGCTGGACGCCTACCGGCTGATCCGCCAGGAGAACCCCTTCCCGTCCGTGTGCGGCCGGGTGTGCACGCACCCCTGCGAGCTCGCCTGCCGGCGTGGCCAGCTCGACGAGCCCATCGACATCCGCGCCGTCAAGCGGTACGCCGCCGACACCGCCTACGAGTCGGGAGCGGTGGGGACCGAGCCGATCCCCGGCCACCGCGACGGGTCCGTCGGCATCATCGGCGCCGGCCCCTCGGGGCTCACCGCGGCCTACTACCTGCGGCTGCGCGGGTACGAGGTGGACGTCTACGAGGAGCAGCCCGTGGCCGGCGGCATGCTGGCGGTGGGCATCCCCGAGTTCCGGCTGCCGAAGAGCGCCCTGCAGCGCGAGATCGACACGATCCGGGTGACGGGCGTGCGCATCCACACCGGCGTCGCGGTGGGCCGGGACGTGAGCTTCGACGATCTGATGACCCGTCACGACGCGCTGTACGTGGCCGTCGGCACGCAGCTGTCCTGGACGCTGGGCATCCCCGGCGAGGACCTGCCGGGCGTGGTCCACGGCCTGGAGTACCTGCGCCGGGTGAACCTGGGCGGCACCTCACCCCAGTCGGGCTCGGTGGTCGTCGTCGGCGGCGGCAACACCGCCGTGGACGCCGCCCGCACCGCGCTGCGTGAGGGCGCCGAGCACGTCACGATCCTCTACCGGCGTCGCATCATGGACATGCCTGCGGACGCCGAGGAGATCGCCGAGGCGCGCGACGAGGGCGTCGTCATCCGCGAGCTGGTGTCCCCCGTCGCGATCGAGGCCTCCGACGGACGCCTCGCCGTGCACTGCCAGCGCATGGCGCTGGGCGGGTTCGGCAAGGACGGCAGGCGCCGCACCGTGCCGGAGCCGGACGCCGACGAGGTGTTCATGGCCGACCTGGTCATCCCCGCCGTCAGCCAGTTCGTCGACTCCTCCTTCACCAGCCCCGCCGGCGTCCGGGTCACCTCGGTGGGCACGTTCGAGGTGGACGGCACGACGTCGATGACGAACGTGCCCGGCGTCTTCGCCGGCGGCGACGCCCTGCGCGGCCCCGACGTGGTGATCACCGCGATCGCGGACGGCAAGAAGGTCGCCAGCTCCGTCGACCGGTACCTGGGCGGCGACGGAGAGCTCTGGAAGGGGCCCGCCATCGACGTCCCGGAACCGGTGCTCGACGACGGGGACACCCGGGAGCACGGACGCTTCGGGATGTGCTACCTGGCACCCGAGCGGCGCGGCCGCAGCTACGACGAGGTCGCGCAGGGCTACCACCGCGTGGACGCGGTCGCGGAGTCGATGCGCTGCCTGCACTGCGACCGGCGATAGGAGAAGGCCGTCATGGTTCATCTGGAGATCAACGGCCACGTCACCGAGGTCGAGCCCGGGACGACGATCCTGCAGGCCGCGCAGCGGGAGCACATCGAGATCCCCACCATGTGCTACCTGGAGGGGGTCAACCAGGTCGGGGCGTGCCGGATGTGCGCGGTCGAGGTCGAGGGCCGTCCGCGCCTCATGACGGCGTGCGAGACCGAGGCGACCGAGGGCATGGTCGTGCGGACCAACAGCGCCCGCGCCCGCCACGCGCGCGAGGTGCTCTTCGAGCTGATGATGTCGGACCACCCGGCGGACTGCCTGCACTGCGCGCGGGACGGGGACTGCGAGCTGCAGGACCTCGGCCGGACGCTGGGCGTCTCGACGTCGCGGTTCGCCGGGAAGATGTCGCGGAGCCAGGTCGACGACAGCTCGCGTGCCATCGTGCTTGACGCCTCCAAGTGCATCCTGTGCCGTCGCTGCGTCTCCGTGTGCAACGAGGTGCAGGGCGTCGGCGCCCTCAGCGTGCAGAACCGCGGCTTCCACAGCCAGGTCGGGCCCGGCGACCTCCTGCTGGACCAGGCCGCGTGCGCCCTGTGCGGGCAGTGCACGGTGGTGTGCCCGGTCGACGCGATCCACGAGGCCGACGGCACGCGCGCCGTCTGGCAGGCGCTGGCCGACCCGTCGAAGACGGTGGTGGTCCAGGCGGCTCCCGCGGTCCGTGCGGCGCTGGGCGAGGAGTTCGGGCTCCCGGCCGGCACGCTGGTGACCGGCAAGATGGTCAGCGCGCTGCGCGAGCTGGGCTTCGACCACGTCTTCGACACCAACTTCGCCGCCGACCTCACCATCATGGAGGAGGGCTACGAGCTCCTCGGCCGCCTCGTGGCGCACTTCCGTGGGCTCGGGCTCGTCGACGACGAACAGGTGGCGGCCCTCGGGCTGGCCGACCTGCCGGAGCCGACGCTGCCGATGATCACCAGCTGCAGCCCCGGCTGGATCAAGTACGTCGAGCACTTCTACCCCGAGCACCTCGCCCACCTGTCGTCCTGCAAGTCGCCCCACATGATGCTGGGGGCGCTGACCAAGACGTGGCTCGCGCAGCGCCAGGGGCTCGATCCGCACGACGTCGTCACGGTCTCGGTCATGCCGTGCACCGCCAAGAAGTTCGAGGTCGGACGCCCCGAGATGTCGCGCGACGGCATCCCCGACGTCGACGCCGTCCTCACCACGCGCGAGCTCGGCCGCATGCTCCACCAGGCGGGCGTCGACTTCACGCACCTGCCCGACGACGAGTTCGACAACCCGATGGGCGTGTCGACGGGGGCGGCCGACATCTTCGGGACCACCGGGGGCGTCACCGAGGCCGCGCTGCGCACGGTGTACGAGGTCGTCACGGGCCGGGTGCTGCCCTACGACGCGATCCAGCTGACGGCCATCCGGGGCCTGGAGCGGATGAAGTCCGCGACCATCCGGCTGGAAGGCGTGCTGCCGCAGTGGTCCTTCCTCGAGGGCGTGGACGTCCCGATCGCGGTGACCAGCGGGCTCAAGGGTGCGGCGGTGCTGATGGACCAGATCGTCGCCGGCGACAGCCCGTACCTGTTCATCGAGGTGATGGGGTGCCCCGGTGGGTGCATCAGCGGTGGCGGGCAGCCTCGCCCCACGACCGACGAGATCCGGCGCCGGCGCATGGCGGCGCTGTACCGGGAGGACGCCGGCAAGCCACTGCGCAGGTCGCACACGAGCCCTGCGATCCAGCAGGTGTACGCGGAGTTCCTCGGCTCGCCCGACGGGCACGTCTCGCACGAGCTGCTGCACACGCGGTACACGGCCCGACGGCCGGTCTGACCGGGGTGGCGGCCCGCCGGTCACGGTCGGGCGGCCGGATCCCGCGGCAATGAGGGGATGTCTCTAGGTCGGAAGTCCGGTTCGCCTTGTGAAGCATTTCCCTAGCCTGGTGTGTGGACAGGGGGCACACCGCAGACCCCCTTCGGACCAGGGCTGGGCCGCTCGGACGGCGATCCCGCCCGCCCATGGAGGTCGGGGGACTTGACCACAACGGCCCAGCTGGACACCGTCGCCGACGACTCTGCCCAGGGCATCGTCACCGTCACGGTGAACAACCGTGAGATGCAGGTGGTCGAGGGCCTGACCATCCTGCAGTCGCTGACGCAGGAGGGGATCGAGATCCCCTCGCTGTGCCACGACCCCCGCCTCGCGCGCTCCAACGCGAGCTGTGGCCTGTGCGTCGTCGAGGTCGGCGAGGACACCCCGCGCGACGTCAAGGCGTGCCTGACGCCGATCCGCGCCGGCATGACCATCACCACCCACAACGAGCGCCTCGACGCGTACCGCAAGGTCCGCCTCGAGCAGCTGCTCTGCGACCACAACGCCGACTGCGTCGCCCCCTGCGTGGAGGCCTGCCCGGCGAACGTCGACATCCAGACCTACCTGCGCCGCGTCGGCGACGGCAACTTCGAGGCCGCGGTCCGCGTCATCAAGGACCGCAACCCCTTCCCCTCGGTGTGCGGCCGCGTGTGCCCGCACCCGTGCGAGGCGGCGTGCCGGCGCAACCTCGTCGACGAGCCCGTCGCCATCAACTACGTCAAGCGCTTCGCGGCGGACTGGGACATGTCCCGCGAGACGCCGTGGGTCCCGCGCGTGGCGGCCCCGACCGGCAAGGCGATCGCGGTCGTCGGCGCCGGCCCCTCCGGCCTGGCGGCCGCGTACTACGCCGCCCTCGCCGGTCACGCCGTCACCGTGTTCGAGAAGCAGCCCCACGCCGGCGGCATGATGCGCTACGGCATCCCCGAGTACCGCCTGCCCAAGGCGACGCTCGACAACGAGATCGGCGTCATCCAGAAGATGGGTGTGCAGATCGTCACGGGCAAGGCGCTCGGCACCAACCTCTCCCTCGAGGACCTGCAGCGCGACTTCGACGCCGTGTACCTGGCGATCGGCTCGTGGCGCGCCACTCCGCTGCGCATCGACGGCGACAACCTCGACGGCGTGTGGATGGGCATCCAGTACCTCGAGCGCGTGGTCAAGGGCGACACCATCCCGCTCGGCCGCACGGTCGTCGTCGGCGGCGGCAACACCGCGATCGACTGCACCCGCACCGCCCTGCGCAACGGCGCCGAGAAGGTGACGCTCGTCTACCGCCGCTCGCGCGACGAGATGCCGGCGGAGCCGTACGAGATCGAGGAGGCGGAGCACGAGGGCGTCGAGATGATGTACCTCACCGCCCCGACGAAGATCACCCTGGGCCCGGACGGCCGCAAGCAGCTGCACTGCCTGCGCATGGAGCTCGGCGAGCCCGACCGTTCAGGCCGCCGCCGCCCGGTCCCGGTGGAGGGCAGCGACTTCGTCATCGAGGCCGACACGATCATCGGCGCCATCGGCCAGAGCACCGACACGGGCTTCCTCTACAACGACCTGCCGGTCCGCCTGAACAAGTGGGGCGACATCGACGTCGACGGCCGCACCATGAAGTCGTCGGAGACCAAGATCTTCGCCGGCGGCGACTGCGTCACCGGCCCGGCGACCGTGATCCAGGCCGTCGCCGCCGGGCGGCGCGCGGCGGTCGCGATGGGCGACTTCATCACCCGCGGCTACATCCGCCCGAGCCACGAGGACTACACGTGCTCGCGGGGCACGCTCGAGGACATGCCGCAGGACGAGTTCGCGGCCATCCCGAAGGTCAAGCGCGCCACGATGAGCGCGCTGCCCGTCGAGAAGCGGATCAAGAGCTTCGCCGAGGTCGAGGCCGGGCTCACCGAGGAGCAGGCCCGCGCCGAGGCGCGCCGGTGCCTGCGCTGCGGCTGCACCAAGCGCGACCACTGCTCGCTGCGCAACGAGGCCTCGGCCCACGACGTCGTGTTCGAGACCCCGCTCCACGTCCGGCCGTACTCCCCGAAGGTGTCCGACCACCCGTTCATCATGCGGGACAACAACAAGTGCATCTCGTGCGGCCGCTGCGTGACGGCGTGCGCCGAGGTCGAGGGCGTCGGCGTGCTGGCGTTCCAGTACTCGAACGGTCAGCTGCGGGTCGGCACGCACAACGGCCTCCCGCTGTCGCAGACCGACTGCATCAGCTGCGGCCAGTGCGTCCGCGCGTGCCCGTGCGGTGCGCTGGACTACCGCCGCGAGCGCGGCAAGGTGTTCCGGGCGATCAACAACCCGACGAAGAAGGTCGTCGGGTTCGTCGCGCCGGCGGTCCGCACCGTCATCGCCGCCGAGTACGGCCTGACGCCGCAGGAGGTCGGTCCGTTCATCGCCGGCCTCATGCGCAAGGTCGGCTTCGACAAGGTCTTCGACTTCACCTTCGCCGCCGACCTCACGATCATGGAGGAGGCGACGGAGTTCCTGGGCCGTGTGGAGCGCGGCGGCGTCATGCCGCAGTTCACGAGCTGCTGCCCCGGCTGGGTCAACCTCGTCGAGCGCCGCTACCCCGAGCTGATCCCGCACCTGTCCAGCTGCAAGAGCCCGCAGCAGATGATGGGTGCCACGGTGAAGAACCACTTCGCGAAGACCGCGGGCATCGAGCTGGACGACCTCTACGTCGTGTCGATCGTCCCCTGCATGGCGAAGAAGACGGAGGCCGCGCGCGACGAGTTCGCGCCCGACGGCATCCGCGACGTCGACGCCGTGCTCACCACCCTCGAGTTCCTCGAGATGGTCAAGTTCCTCCGGCTGCAGAAGGAGGAGATCGAGCCCGGCGAGTTCGACGAGCCGTACCACCAGGTGTCCGGCGCCGGCATGCTGTTCGGCGCCTCCGGCGGGGTGGCCGAGGCCGCGATGCGCATGGCCGTCGAGACGCTGACCGGCGAGGTGCCGGAGAAGCTCGACTTCGAGGAGCTGCGCGGGTTCGAGGGCGTCAAGACCGCGACGTACGTGGCGGGCAGCACCACCGTGCGCGTCGCCGTGGTCTCCGGCCTCAACAACGCCGCACCGCTGGTCAAGAAGGTCGTGGCCGGTGAGGACGTCGGCTTCGACCTCATCGAGATCATGGCCTGCCCCGGTGGGTGCATCAACGGCGCCGGCAACCCGGTGGCGACGAGCAGCCGCGAGGCGGTCGCCCGCCAGAAGGTCCTGGTCAACATCGACAAGACCTCGCCGCTGCGCACCTCGCAGGGCAATCCCGACATCCTTCGGCTCTATGACGAGTACTTCGGCGAGCCGAACTCGGAGCTGGCTCATCACCTGCTCCACACGGAGTACGCGCCCTTCCGGCGCTGACCTTCGTACCCGGCGGCGCCGCCGGCGCCGCCACCAACGCTCCCGGAAGGCTCACACGCCCATGAAGCGGCTCGCTCGCGCCCTTTTCGGCTCCGTCGCGGTAGCGGCGTTGCTCCTCGGCTGCTCCACGCAGACGGCAGCTCCCAGCACCACCACCCCACCCGCCACCACCCCCGCCACCGCGGCCACGACGCCGGCCGAGCGGGTCACCATGAACATCGCGTCACTCAAGGGCCCGACGACGATGGGCCTGGTCAAGCTCATGGACGACGCGTCCAAGGGCCTGGGCAAGCAGGACTACAAGGCCACGATGTACGGCTCGCCCGACGAGGTCGTCCCGCTCGTCGTGCAGGGCAAGGTCGACGTCGCGCTGATCCCGTCCAACCTCGCCGCGGTGCTCTACAAGCAGACGAAGACCGACGCCGGACCGGCGCTGCAGGTGGCGGCGATCAACACGCTCGGCGTCCTCAACCTCGTCGAGAACGGCGACTCGGTCCACAGCTGGGCCGATCTCAAGGGCAAGACGATCTGGACCACCGGCAAGGGCACCACGCCGGAGTACACGCTCGACTACCTGTTGGCGAAGAACGGGCTCGACCCGGCCAAGGACGTCACCGTGCAGTTCGAGGCCGAGGCCACGGCGCTCGGCTCGCGCCTGGTGGCCACGCCCGGCACCCTCGCGGTGCTGCCGCAGCCGTACGTGACGGTCGTCGAGAAGCAGACCGCCACCGCGCGCACCGTGTTCGACTTCACGTCCGAGTGGACCAAGGTCAGCCCGGCCGGCTCGCAGCTCATCACCGGCGTGCTCGTGGTGCGCACCGCCTTCGTCAAGGCCCACCCGGCCGCGTTCGCGGACTTCCTCGCCGACTACCAGGCCTCGACCGCCTACACGAACGACCAGCCGGCGGCGGCCGCCGCGCTCATCGCCGCCGCGGGCATCGTCCCGGCGGCGCCGATCGCGCAGGCCGCGATCCCCGGCAGCCACGTGACGTACCTCGCCGGCGCGGAGATGAAGACGGCACTCTCGCACTACCTGCAGGTGCTGTTCACCGCAGATCCGAAGTCGGTCGGTGGCAGCATGCCCGGCGATGACTTCTACTTCGGCGCCTGAGGCTGCGGCTCGTCAGGACCCCTGGCGGGTGGCGCGCCCGCTGCTGGCCATCGCCTTCTGGCTGGCCGTGTGGCAGGGCGCGTCACTCGTCGTCGGCTCGCGCGTGCTGCTCGTCGGGCCGTGGGAGGTCGCGGTCCGGCTGACGCAGCTGGTGCCGACGCTCGACTTCTGGGCCGCGGTGTGGCGGACGTTCGGCCGGATCACGCTCGGCTTCCTGCTGGCGGCGGTGGTCGGCGTGCTGCTCGCCGACCTCTCGGCCGCCTCCCGCTGGACGCAGGCGCTCGTCGCGCCGCTCGTCGCGACGATCCGGTCCACGCCCGTGGTGAGCTTCATCATCCTGGTGCTCATCTGGGCGGACCCGTCGCGCCTGGCGACGATCGTCTCGTTCCTCATGACGGTGCCGATCATCCATGCGACGGTCTACTCCGGGATCCTGGCGCGGGACCGGTCGCTGCTGGAGATGGCGTCGGTGTTCCGGGTGTCCGGCTGGCGCCGGCTGCTCGCGATCGACGTCCCCGGTGTGCTCCCGTTCTTCGGTGCCGGCTGCCGCACCGGCGTCGGGCTCGCATGGAAGAGCGGCATCGCGGCCGAGGTCATCGGCCTGCCCACGGGGACCATCGGCGAGCGGCTGTACCAGGGCCGGGTGTTCCTCGAGACCGCGGACGTGTTCGCGTGGACCGCCGTGGTGGTGCTCGTCGCGTTCGCGTTCGAGCGACTGGTGCTGTGGCTGCTGTCGCTGCTGGAACGGCGGCTGGCCGCATGATCACTTTCACGTCCGTCACCAAGGCGTTCGGCCCGCTCGTCGTGCTGCGCGACCTGTCGCTGACGCTCGCCCCCGGGACGGTGACGGCCGTGCTCGGGGCCAACGGCTCGGGCAAGACGACGCTGGGCCGGCTGCTGCTCGGCCTGGACACCCCCACGTCGGGGACCATCTCCGGCCTGTCCGGCATGCGCGGCGCCGCGGTGTTCCAGGACAACCGGCTCGCCCCGCACCTGACGGCGGTGGGCAACGTGCGGCTGGTGCTGCCGCGGTCCGCGACGCGGGCGTTCGTGGAGGACGCGCTCAAGGCCGTCGGGCTGGCCGACGAGTCGCTGCGCAAGCCGGTGCGGTCCCTGTCCGGGGGCCAGCGGCGGCGGGTGGCGATCGTGCGCGGGGTGCTGGCGCCCTCCGACGTGCTGGTGCTCGACGAGCCCTTCACGGGGCTCGACACGGACGCGAAGGCCCTCACGCTGGCGTGGGTGCGCGACCGGCTGGACGGACGCACGACGCTGCTCATCACGCACGACCCGGCCGAGGCGGTGTTCCTCTCGGCGACCGTGGTGCGGCTGCCCGCCCCCTGACCTGGTGTCGGTGGGCGTGGGTAGCGTCGCTCGTCGTCCGACGAGGCCGGCGGGGGGATCAGGTGAGGTACGGCATCGAGGTGGTGCCGCTCGGGGCGTACGCGGAGCCCGGGCCGGTGGTGGAGCTGGCGGTGGCGTCCGAGGCGGCGGGCTGGGAGGCACTGGCCGTCT
This sequence comes from Cellulomonas sp. 73-92, assembly GCF_001898175.1. Classification (GTDB taxonomy): domain Bacteria; phylum Actinomycetota; class Actinomycetes; order Actinomycetales; family Cellulomonadaceae; genus Cellulomonas. Next base: position 584,103 of record NZ_MKTH01000013.1, on the reverse strand, counting down.
GGGACCACTGCACGTTCTGGGGCGGCGTGGGCGACCCGTGGGTGACGCTGACCGCGGTGGCGGCGGCGACGTCCCGGCTGCGGCTGGTCACGGCCGTCTCGCCGATCCCCCGGTACACGCCGCAGCTGCTGGCGCGGTCGGTGCACGCGCTGGATGCCTTCTCCGGCGGGCGGGTGACGCTCGGCGCCGGGCTCGGCGTGGACTTCGACCTCGCCGCGTACGGGGAGCTCCGGCCCGCCGCGGAGCGGGCGGCCATGGCCGACGAGGCGTTGTCCCTGGTCGCGCGGCTCTGCAACGCCGAGACGGTGACGTTCGCCGGCGCCCACCACACGGTCACCGGCGCGCAGGTCGCCTCCCACGCGACGCAGTCGCCGCGGGTGCCGGTGTGGATCGGCGGGTCGAGCCGGCCCGCGCTGCGGCGGGCCGCCCGGTGGGACGGCTGGGTGATCGGGTCGATCGACGAGACCCAGCGCGTGGTGTACCCGCCGGAGAACGTCGCGGCCGACCTGACGTACCTACGGGCTCACGGGCCGCACGCCGGGTTCGACGTCGCCGTGATGGGGGCGACGCCCGCCGGCTCCCCCGGCCTCGCGCCCGCCTACGCCGAGGCCGGCGCAACCTGGTGGTTCGAGTCGCTCTTCGGCCTGCGCGGCACGCACGAGGAGATGCTCGACCGGGTGGCGGCAGGCCCGCCGCGATGACGGTGCGGCCGCCGCCGGGGCGGCACGGCTCCGCGGTCGGGTCCGGGCCCTCGTCCGGCCGGGGCGGCTCCAGCATCCGGCCTCGAGGTTCTGCTGATCCCTCGGGCGGTGGGCACCCCTGGGCGCTCCCGGTATGCCGTTTCGCTGACGCGATGATCACGTGGGTTCTACAGTCCGGCCGTGGACTCGCGTGCGGCAGGCCGCCCAGGACGCTCCACCCGAGTGCGCCGTGACCGGGCCCGCGCGGCGGACCGAGCCCGAGGTGGTGCTGCCGCCGGCCTGGCGATCACTGTGGCGATCGGCGCCGCACTGTGGGTCCGGCGTCTCGCCCAGATCGGCCCGAGATACAGCATCACCGGCATCGTCGTCGGCTCATGCGCCGCCGTCCTGGTCGGGCTGGCCGTCGCCACTCGACTGGACCTGACCGCCGCGACGAACGTGCTGTCACGGCGGCTGCGCATCGAACACGGTGTCGCCCGACGACTGCATGCGGTTCGTGGTCTCGTCGTGCTGCACGACCGCGCGGTGGCCGGTTCCGCGCCGCTGTCCCACATCCTCGTCGGCTCTGGCGGCGTGCTTGTCGTCGTCGATGCGTCCGAATCCCGTTGGGCTCCGTGGCGCCCCCAGGCCGGTCGAGGGCCTGAGACCGCCTCCGTCTGGCAGGCCTGGATCGACGCGTCGACCGCGTCGATCGCGCTCAACGCCACCCTCGCGGCCCTCGAGAGCCCGCCACCGGTGAAGGCCGCGGTGGTCACGGACGTCGCCAACCTGCCCGGCTGGGCGCACCGTCTCCCCATCTATCAACTCAGCGAGCTCCCCGCGGCGATGGGCATCAGCGGAGCGCCCAGGACCCGCGAGACCCACGAGCTCGTGACACTCCTGGCGGAGGTCACGACGCCCGCCGCTCCGTAGGCCGACCGAGAGCCTGGCGGGTTCCTCACCCGCCTCGCCCGTCGCTGCGCGTGCTTGGTCCCAGGTCAGGGTCCGGTAGCATCGTCCGGCCGGGAGGATTCGCCTAGTGGCCTATGGCGCACGCTTGGAAAGCGTGTTGGGGTAACACCCTCGGGGGTTCGAATCCCCCATCCTCCGCTGTTGGAAGGGCCTGTAACCTGCGGTTGCGCGGGGAGCGGGCCCTTCGGCGTTGTGGCGTCGGGTCGCCCCCGGCGGTGTAGTTGCAGTTCTGGTTGCAGTTCCCGACACCGAGGTCCGTTGACTCAACTTCGTTGTCGTGTCCGCCACAGCCCCGCGGCCGATGTCTGCCCTCGGTGGTTCGGTGAGCAGTGGAGTCAAGCACGGCCACGCCAGGGACCCAACGAGGCTTGCGGCCCCCGCCCCGGCTGTAGAGTCGCGCGCAAGGACCGCAGGGAGGGTTGATGGCGCGCTCTGACCTTGTCGTGGACCTCGTCGAGGCGCAGCGCCGGGGCGACAACGCTAGGTTCACCGCCCTCGTCGAGGCGATCATCGCCGAGGAGCGAAGCAACCAGCATCACTTGGTTGCCGACAGGCTCGCGGAACTCATAACGACTGCCGGCTCCGCGGGTCTGCTGAGTCGTGATGACTCCACGCGGCCTGTGGCGGACTTGCTCCTTGAGCTGGTTCCACGTCGGCGCCTCTCGGACCTCCAGCTGGACGAGCGGGTGTCTGCCACAGCGTCGGAGGTTGTTGAGGAACATCGCCGATCGGAACTGCTGCGGAGTCATGGCCTCGAACCGCGCAACCGGCTTCTGCTCGACGGCCCGCCGGGCAACGGCAAAACCAGTCTCGCCGAGGCGATCGCAACGGACTCGATGCTCCCCTTCTACGTCGTGCGGTATGAGGGCATCGTGTCCTCCTTCCTCGGCGAGACAGCAAGTCGACTCGACCACGTGTTCGAGTTCGCCAGAACGCGTCGCTGCGTGCTGTTCCTCGACGAGTTCGACACGATTGCCAAGGAGCGCGCTGATGCGCACGAGACCGGTGAGATCAAGCGTGTCGTGTCAACTCTTCTGCTCCAGATCGACCGGCTGCCCTCACATGTGATCGTCGTCGCCGCCACCAACCACCAGGAGTTGCTGGACCGAGCCGCATGGCGCCGGTTCCAGGTTCGGCTCTCCCTCAACGCACCTACACGAGAGCAGGCAACCAGATTCCTCGAGCGGCTCTCCGCGCGACTCGGCGGCGAACTCGGCCTTGCACCGCGAACGCTCGCGGACAGGCTGATCGGCGCGAGCTACGCCGAACTTGAGCAGTTCGCGATCGACGTTCGCCGGCGCTACGTGCTGGATCTTCCCTCTGCTGACCTCGTGGGGATCGCCAGAAGTCGACTTGAGCGGTGGCGAACGCAGACCCACCGATGAGTAGTGATCCGCGCCCTCTGTTGGCCTTCCCGCCACCGTCTGTTGGGCCCATCCCGGCGGGCCGACCGCAGTTCTCTCAGGCGTCACGACCAAGCGCCTCCCGGCAGGGCCAGCGGTTGGCACCGCGGTTCCAGGAGCTTCAGAACGCACTCGCCCGCGGGCGCGCGCTTGCGACGAGCGCAACTACCGAGCCTGACCCGGAACTCGTCGTCGTCTTCGAGGTCGCCGGCTCCGTCGACAACTTCCTCCGCGCGACGCGGGGGGTGCCCGGCCTGGAGTTCCTGGCCGCTCTCGACGACGGCACGCGTGAGCCTGACGACGACTTCCACTTCGTGAAGAACAACGGGCGAACGGTGACCGCCGTGCCGGAGACGCTCTACCTGGTCATGTCGAACGCTGCGGCAGTGGGACAGCTGATTCGGCTCTTCGAACTCTGGCGAGCAAACCCGAAAGTTACGTTCGAGCGAGGCCTTGCCCCGTTGAAGGACGTGTTCGCACAACTGCGCGATCTTCGACGCTGGAACGCCATTGACCGCGTTGCCGAGACGGGATTACTCGAACAGTGGCGCGAGGACGTCGCCATCGTCGGCGGACAAGGCACCAAGCGGGTCGAGGTAGATCTCTGGTACCGAAGCGACCCAGGCAGACGGCTTGCTGCGCAAACCGAGGTTGAGCAGCTAATTGCTCGAGCCGGGGGCACCGTCCTCAAATCTGTCTTGATCGGCGCGATCGACTACCACGCACTTCTGGCAGACCTTCCATATGACCAGGTTCAGGCCGTTCTCGACAGAGGACCCGAGGCAATCCAGCTCCTCACGGCCGACTCTGTGATGCTGGTGTCACCGGCAAGACCCATGGCTGTGCCGCTGGAGTCCAGCGAGGCTGCTCCCCCGGCGGGGCGCACCTATGCACCACCGGCGGTTGTCGACGAGCCGCCGCGCGTAGCCCTGATTGACGGGCTCCCTCTGTCGAATCACTCAGCCCTTGCCGGCCGCCTGCTTGTGGATGACGCCGACGGCATCGCGTCGGCCTACACCACGTCGCAGCAGGTTCACGGCACTGCCATGGCCTCACTGATCTGCCACGGCGACCTGACGGCCGTCGACCCCCCGATCTCCCGGAGGCTCTACGTCCGCCCTGTCCTCCGGCCACATGAGTTCTTCTCAAGCGAAGTCGTCCCATCTGACGAGCTCTTCGTTGACCTCCTTCACCGCGCGCTTCGGCGAATGTTCGAGGGCGATGGCAGCCATCCTCCGGCAGCGCCCGGCGTGCGGATCGTCAATCTCTCTATCGGCGACGCGGTCCGAGTCTTCAACCGTCGACTGAGCCCCGCTGCCAGGCTGCTTGATTGGCTCGCTGTCGAGTACAACATCGTCATCGTCGTCAGTGCCGGCAACCACGACAGCACGCTCGAGGTCGACGCTTCCCTCGTCGATGATCCCGTTGCCCTTCAGCACGCGGCGTTCGCCTACATCCGCGATCGGGCGCGTCTGCGGCGCCTCCTGTCACCGGCCGAGGCAGTCAATGCAGTCACCGTTGGAGCGGTGAACAGCGACGCTGCGAGGCCCCCGCTGACCGACGCGGTGGTCGACGCCTGCGGTGACGGTAAGCCAGCGCTCTACTGCGCCGTCGGCTTCGGACACCGTCGTTCCGTCAAGCCCGATTTACTCATGCCCGGGGGCAGGGAACTCCACCAGCGCCCAGCACCCGGCGCATCCGGGCTCGTCACGCTCCACCCCGCGACACTCAGCAGGATGGGACCTGGGTTGTGGACCGCGGCGCCCGATCCAACCGGCGGTCCCAACGGCTACGCGTACTCGTACGGCACCAGCAATGCGGCGGCACTTGCGACGAGAGCGGCTGGGCAACTCCTGGATGTCCTGGCCGATCATGCGGACGTACATGGTGAGTTCCCTTGGCCCGACGCGCAGTACCACCCCGTGCTGGTCAAGGCACTGCTCACACACGCAGCTGGATGGGGCGACCTCCGCCACCGCCTACGAAGCGAGCTCGACGTGGATCCGCAACGGTTCCGCGCCGAAGCGACGCGGTTCCTGGGATACGGCCCTGTCGACATGTCGCGGCTCGGAACGGCTGCAGCCAACCGTGCAACGCTGATCGGCGCGGGATCGATCAAGGAGAAGCAGCGCCACACGCTCTCGCTGCCGCTCCCAACTGCACTCGCCGCAACGACGGACTGGCGCCGGCTCACGGTGACCTTGGCTTGGCTCTCCGAGATCAACCCGCGATCTCTGCGGCACCGAATGGCGCGCCTCTCTTTCGACAGCAACGAACGTGCTCTCGCCGTCTCCCGACAAGAGGGTGACCCACACGCGGTGAAGGCGGGCACAATCCAGCACGAGGTGTTCGAGGGCAGCCAGGCGGTGTCCTTCCTGCGTGGGGCGTCCCTCGAGATACACGTCGACTGCAAGCCCGACGCCGCCAACCGACTTGAACGACCTGTCCGATACGCGGTGGTCGCATCGCTGGAGGTTCAGGAGACAGTCAGGGCGGACATCCACGCCGAGGTCTCCGAGGCTCTTCGGACCCAGGTCCGGCAGCGACTCGCCCAACGAACGCGGTGATGTCCTGCAGCACCGCGCAGCAACGGCAACTCCACGCACCACAGGCGGATGAAGGCCGGGTTCCGCGGACTCAGCGTCGAGGCGTTCTGGATCGCCAACACCCCTGCCTTGCTCGCCGCGATCGCGGCCGGCTCGATGCAGGTCGTCCCCCAGGGACGCCAGCCAAGCGGCGCACCCCGCCCGAACAAGTTCAAGATGCGACCCAGGCAGGCTCGGGCCGCGAACGGCGTTCGGATCGCGAGCTTCGAATGGCCGGCCCCGACGACTTAGGCCACGAAGTATTCAGTTGAGCCCGGCGGTCTTCATGTTCGTCAGGTGGGGCCCGATGTAGCCGACAATGATCGACCCGGTTGCCCCGCTGGTGTCGTCATAGAAGTGCAGGCGAGGGTCACGGTTCGCAATGCGCGCGAGGCGCAGGTGCTGCTCCATCACGCGATGGCCAGATGAGTCCACCGAGAGGGGCACGGGGAGGTCGCGTTCGTGGCCCCATCGATCCATCGTCTCTTTGGTCTCCGTCGGCGCATATGCCTGTGGCGGAAAGGTGGGGAACCCCTGGGGCTGCGCGTTGAGGTACGCGCCGAAGCCGCCGTCGAAAGCCCCTTCGCGCTTGGCCCGCACATATCCAGCCAGAGCGCGCAGGCCGCGCCAGGTCGCCTCGAGCGCCCTTCCATCGAGGTCGAGACCATCGAGGTCGACCATGACGTCGCGGTCCGCGGTGATGACGACGCTATGCGCCGCCCACTCGTCCATCCGATTCACGAGGTCCTGCCACGACCCTGGCTGCTCCGGCGCATCCAGCTCGGACTCAAGATGTGATTCGTCAACCCAGACCTGAGCCACTCCGTGCTCGGCGAGCAACCGCGCGAGCCGGCGATTGCGCCGGTCCATGCGCTGGATCTCCTCGTCGAGATCCACGGCATCCTGGCGCGCATCCCATGCCTCCCGCTTGGCTTCTTCGAGCTCGACTTCTCGGAGTTCCAGTGCATCTTGAAGTGAGTCGATCCGGTGGATGGCCTCTGACAGCTGTTCGGGATCGAGTCGTGGCGCGGTTGCCGCGTCCGCCAGCGCTTGCAGTGTCTCGTCCGACACGTCGGGCAGGCTGAGGATCGTTCGGATCCGCTCGACCTCCGCCGTAGCGACGATGCCTTCCGCCTCGACGACAACAGCGGCGTCGGCGACTACGGCGGCGTCGAGCGCCGTCGCTGCCTGGAATGAAGCTGCACCCGCAAGATTCGAAAGCGTGCTCGCGACGTCACGGCTATCCAGACGGTCGAAGGTCCGCCTCCATACGGCCGCCCGACGAGGCTCGGGCTGTTCATCGAGGATGCTGCGCGCGAAGAGCCCGATGAGGCGCGCAAGGTAAGCATCGCGCTCGCGTGCGAGTGTCGCCGTGCCCAGGGTGCGATGCCCACGGAGGGTTGCCGGCGACGCGGGATCGAGTCCTGGCCTGAAGGTGCGGATGGTCCAGGGGGAGACCCGCATCGCGCCGTCTGCTTCCGCGCCCAACGACTGCGTGGCAACGGGGTCTAGAACGACGACGTGCGCCAATCCCACCGCCTGCGACGTCCATCCTTTGACCTGCTGGACGTACTCCTCAAAGACCGGGGCCCCCGGATAGGCGTCCGTGCCTGCGACGAAGACCGCGCCGCGCCGGTCACCGACGATCAAGTCGAGGACCCCCTCGACATCGTGGCCTCTCTCAACGAGCGGTTCGGATCGCACCTGGTAGGGGCCGTCCCGAAGGTCGAGCACGTCCAGCAGATTGCGGGCGATCCTCGGCGCCGAAGCGATCCTTCGGCCGTCGTTGACCACACGGACGCCAACCCATCCGACCTCCGCCCCCTCGACGGTGGTCACCGTTGTAGTCCAGTGGCCTCCCTCATTCGTCTCGGACAGCACGAGACGAAAGGCGTCTTCACCGTCCTTGTGGTGGCGACGAATACGGAGGAGTCGCTCCCCTTCGGTGACCACCGCGTCCGACGTCAGGTCGACGTCGAGTCCCTTCCATCGCAGCCACGCCGTCAACTGATCGATTGCGTCGCTAAGCCATCCGGGCGCCGCGGGAGTCGTCAGCCAAGCGTTGTAGCCGCCGCTGTCCCGCAGCCCTGCGGGGCCCTCGACGGCGATTTCCGTGCCCATGTCCCCCATTCCTAGTCGCTTGCACCGACACGGTGTGCGGTTTCGGCTCTTGAGTTGGACTGTCCTCGCCGCGTGCGGCGACACCAACGCGGTTGCAGTTCTGGTTGCAGTTGGTGCCGATCTGGCCCGATCCGAGAACGTCGCTCGTCCACCCAGCAGCCCGCCAACCTGCACCAGAGTGTCCGCCGTCGTCCGCCTCCACCCCCGACCGAGCACTTGGAAAGCGTGTTGGGGTAACACCCTCGGGGGTTCGAATCCCCCATCCTCCGCGCCGACGGCCTCTCACCTGCGCTAGCGAGGTGAGAGGCCGCATCCATCTCAGCGCGCACCTACCAGGGCGCCACCGTCCCGTCGTAGGAGAACAGCACGCCGGTCGGCCCGTCCGCCGGCAGGTCGAGCAGAGCGACGATTCCCGCGGCCCCCTCGGCCGGGTCGCCCCCACGCGCCGCGTTCAGACCCACACCCTGCATGCCGGGGTTGAGATGGGTGCGACGTGCACCCGGAGCCAGGGCGCTGACGAGGAAGCCTTCGGACGCGAGCGCTTGCGCGTAGTAGAGCGTCAGCGCGTTGAGCGCCGCCTTGGAGGAGCGGTAGACGGCGAACCGGCCCCCGTTGTTGGCGGCGGCCTCGTAGTCGAACTGCGGGTTGGGGCCCGTGCTCCACCCGAAGGACGCGGTGCCGCTCGAGACGTTGACGATGCGCGGCGAGGCGGAGCGCCGCAGCGCCGGAAGCAGCGCGTTGGTCACCGCCACGACGCCGAACACGTTGGTCTCGTACGACTGGCGGAAGAGGTCGGGGCCGGCGTCGAGCAGGCCCACGCCGAAGTCGGGCTGGATCCCCGCGTTGTTGACGAGCGCATCGAGCCGGTCGACGGTCGCGGCGGCCGCCGCGATGCTCGCCCCGTCGGTGACGTCGAGCTGGAGGGCTCGGCCTCCGACCTCGGCGGCGGCCCGGGTGGCGCGCTCCATCGTCCGTCCGGCGACCCACACGTCCCAGCCGGCCTCGACCAGCTGCGCGGCGGCGCTGAGTCCGATCCCCGAGGTCGCTCCCGTGATGAGAACGCTGCGTCCGGTCATGTCCGCTCCTCCATCTCGTCGACTATGCGGAGGCGCCTCCGCTTCGGCCACGATACACGTCAACCGGAGGCGCCTCCGGTCGGAGTCTCGTCGAGCACACGGGCGTCACAGCGGCACGGCTTCTGCCGGCGGGCGAGCTGGGCAGCACCGGGTCGCTGGAGTCGTCCGGCGGCACCCATCCGGCCCTAGCTCGATGCCGACGCAGCTGCGAAGCTCGCGCCCGTGGGCGCGCAGCACCACCGCTTCGTGCGCAGCCACTTGCTCCCGGCAGAGGCTGCTGAAGTGGCACGCGTCGACGCGATCGCCAGCCAGCTCACGGCCCATCTCGATGCGGTCGTGGCGGAGATCGATCTGGTGCACGTGCACCGCGCGCCGAGCACCAGGGTGCAGGACATCGTGGCCGAGCTCCTGACGGACCGGTTGGGGTTCCGCTCCGAGGTCGTGCTCACGCCCGACGAAGGCTTCGTGACGAGGGCGCGTCCCGACTTCATCTTCAGCCTCGCCCCGGGGCGAGGCGTGATCGCGGAGGTCGAGCGCGGCGGCACGACGACCAACAACCACGACCTCAAGGACCTCTGGAAGACACACATCGCGCTGGACGCGCAGCATCTCTTCCTCGTCGTACCCAATGCCAACTGGAACGAGGCCGGCGACGCGCGTGAGCATCCCTACCACCGCGTCGTGCGCCGGCTCAGCAGCTTCTTCGGCGATCCCCGCCGCGAGGTCGACGTGCTGAGCGCCCACGTCTTCGGATACGGGCGCGAGCTCTAGGCGAACGGGGCGGCCAGGGACGTGTCCGGCGGCGGCTTCGACCTCGGGCGCCGCCCGCCGTGCGGGCGCCGAGCCCCGCCCGCAGACTGGACCGCGCACCTCCCACCGAACGGAGATCAAGGGCGATGGTCGATCTGGGCACCAGCTTCAGCGGCTTCTCCGTCGACGACGTCGACGCGGCCCGCACCTTCTACGGCGACGTCCTCGGCCTCGACACGGTCGTCGAGAACGGGATCCTGCGGATCCGGTTCGCGGACGGGCACCACGTGATCGCCTACCCGAAGGGGCCGGCCCACGTCCCCGCGACGTTCACGATCCTCAACTTCTCGGTCGACGACGTCGCCGCCACCGTCGCCGAGCTCCGCGCTCGCGGCGTGCCGTTCGAGCGGTACGCGGGAACGCCGGCCGAGACCGACGAGGACTTCGTCTTCCGCGGCGGCGGGCCGCTGATCGCGTGGTTCACCGACCCCGCGGGCAACATCTGCTCGATCATCGCGGCCGACTAGCAGCCCGCGACCAGCGACGTCGACCAAGGCCGGCCCCGGCTGACCGGGCACGAGGACGCACAGCATCCGCGCCCGGCCCGCCGAGGTCGTCGGACGGCCCGGACGGCGCCGCCGGGCCACGCGCGGCGGCCCGGCGGCGCGTCGGTCAGGCCTGCGGCCGCTGCTCCGTCGCGAGCAGCGTCTCGAGCCGGGCGCGGTACTCGGCCTCGTCGATCTCACCGCGGGCGAACCGCTCGGCGAGCACGGCCGTCGCCGGGCTGCGGCCCACCGGGCCGGACCACGGACCCGACCACGGGCCCGACGGACCCCAGGGGCCGCGGCCGGTGGCGGCCCAGCGGCGCCGGCGGGTCGCGAAGAACACGATGAAGCCGACGACGACGAGGAACCAGAACAGCGGGAACAGCAGGAACCACGGGCCGGGCCACCACCCACCGTACGCGACGGGGTGGGCCAGCGCGCTGGCGAACGTGGTGAGCATGACGAACCTCCGGGTGTGGCGTGCGACCGGACCTCGGCCGCAGCTCCACGCTCCCTCGGCAGGGCGGTCCCCGTCGTCGTCCCCGCGGAGCCTTCCGGACGCTCCAGACGGAGCAGGAGGCTCAGGTCGCCCACCCCGGCCGGACCAGTCCGGACTCGTACGCTGCGACGACGAGCTGCGCCCGGTCGCGGGCGCCGAGCTTGCCGCTCGCGCGCAGCACGTGCGTCTTCACGGTGAGCGGGGAGAGGAACAGCCGCTCGCCGATCTCCTCGTTCGACAGGCCCTCACCGACGAGCACGACGACCTCGCGCTCCCGTGCGGTCAGCTCGGCGATGCCCGGCAGCGGCGGCGCGCCGCGCGTCGCGCGTGCCACGCGCTCGAGCAGCCGGCGCGTGACCGTGGGCGACAGCAGCGCCTCCCCCGCGGCGGCTACCCGGATCGCCCTCAGGAGCTCCGCGGGCTCGGTGTCCTTGACCAGGAACCCGCTCGCGCCGTTCCGGATCGCCTCGCCGACGTACTCGTCGAGCTCGAACGTCGTCACGACGACGACGTGCACGCCGCCCGCGCGGGCGTCCGCGACGATGCGGCGCGTCGCCTCGAGCCCGTCCAGGCCCGGCATGCGGATGTCCATGAGGACGACGTCGGGCAGCAGGTCGAGCGTGCGCTCGACCGCCTCCGCGCCGGTCGCGGCCTCGCCGACGACGACAAGGTCGGGCTCGGCGTCGACGAGGGCGCGCAGGCCGGCCCGGATCAGCTGCTGGTCGTCGGCCAGCAGGACGCGGATCACGCCGTGCCCCGCGGCAGCTCGACGGCGACCGCCCATCCGGTGCCACGCGGGCCGGCATCGACCGTCCCACCCAGCGCCTCGACGCGTTCCCGCATGCCGCGCAGGCCGAAGCCGGCAGTCCCGCGGGAAGCCCCGTCGTTCGTCGCCGGCTCGTCCGCGGCCGGCGCGCCACCGGCGTTGGCGATCTCACGGGCTCCCCCGTCGGCCAGCGGCGGTTCGTCAGTCGGTGCACCGCCGTGGCCGGTGGCCTCATGGCCCGACTCGTCACTCGTCGGCCGCGCGCTCGTCGGCCGCCCACCACCGTCGTCGACCACCTCGAGCCGCGCGGCGCCGGACTGGACCCGCACGCTCGCGGTGACCCGTGCGCCCGCTCCGGCGTGGCGGCGCACGTTCGTCAGCGCCTCCTGCAGCGCGCGCACCAGCACGCTCGCCCGGTCGGCGTCCAGGCCGGCGAGGACCGCCGGGTCGAGCTCGTCGTCCACGGTGACGCCCGCCGCGCGCGCCGCGTCGAGCAGCGCGGGCACGGCGTCCGCCGGAGCGGTGACGGCAGGTTCCCGCGGCGCCGCCTCCCCCTCGGCGCGCAGGATGCCGAGCACCTGGCGGACCTCGTCGAGCGCGTCGACGCTCGTCGTCCGGATGTTGCGCAGCGCGTCGCGCGCCCGCTCCGGCTCGCGGTCCATGAGGTGCAGCCCGACGCCGGCCTGCACGCTGATCGCCGACAGGGAGTGCGCGAGGACGTCGTGCAGCTCCCGCGCGATGCGCAGCCGCTCGGCCGTCGCGGCCGCCTCCTCGCGCGACACCCGCGCCGCCTGGACCGCCCGCACGCGCTCGCCGCGACCACGCGCGCCCTCGCCCAGCAGCCCGCCGACCAGCAGCGCCGCCGTCCACAGGATCACCGCGGTCGGCCACGCCGACGCGTCGGTCAGGCCGCGCGCGACCACCGCGGCGATGCCCAGCCCGGCGACGGTCCAGGAGACCCCGCGCCGCCGGCGGGCGCCGAGGACGACGACGATGACGACGAGCGGCAGCACGACCGGCCCGAACGCGTAGCCGAGCAGCAGGTACGCCCCGACCGCGACCGCCGCGACGATCCCCGCGACCGCGCCCACGCGACGGCCGAGCGCAGTCGCCGGCAGGCACGCCGGGGCGACGAGGAGCAGCAGGTAGCCGAGTGCGTCGAGCGGCCGCGGCGGGGTCGAGAAGTGGTTGGCGACGGACGAGCCCCCGAGCGCGATGACGGCGAGCACGGCCGCCGGGAAGGTCAGCGCCCACGCGCGTACGCGGCGGCGCTGCTCGGGGTCGAGGTCACCGCGCATCCAGGGCGGGCCCCACGGCCCACCGCGCATCCCCGGCGGCCCCCACGCGCGGGGGTCGTGCTGGCCCGGGTACGGCATGCGGCCACGCTAGCCGCCAGCGCCCGCGACAGGCGTCCTCCAATGGGAGCGACCGTTCGCTCCGTACGGACCGGAGCCGCAGGCCCCACAGGGCCGGATCCGGCACTGCCCGGGACGCTGCCGGCGACGCCGCCCGAGGGCACTGCACGACGCGGTCGCGGGGCCCGGGGTCGACGCTCAGGCCAGCGACCGGATCCGCACCACCAGCACCGACCCCAGCACGCTGACGACGGCCGCCAGGATGTACAGCCCGCGGTACCCGAACCCGAGGGCCAGCACGCCCGCCGCGAACGCCGGCGCCAGCACCTGCGGCAGGGCGTTGGCGATGTTGATGACGCCGAGGTCCTTGCCGCGGTCGCGGGCCGCGGGCAGCACCTGCGTGATCATCGCGAAGTCGACCGCCTGGTAGGCGCCGAACCCGATGCCGAGGACGACGGCGGCCGCGTACGCGGCGGGGATCGTCGGGACCAGCGCGAACAGCAGGAGCGCCGCGGCCGTGATCAGGCCGGACCAGATGACGAACACCTTGCGCCGGCCGACCCGGTCGGACCACCGGCCGCCGACGATCGCGGTGACGACCGTGACCAGGCCGTACACGGCGGTCAGCCGGAACACGCCCGTCGCGGCCTCGTCGTCGGACAGCCCGACCGCGTCCGTCAGGTAGTACAGGAGGTACAGGATCAGGAACGCGTTGCCCAGGTTCATGAGGAACCGCGTGAACCAGGCCCACCCGTAGTCCGGGTAGCGCCGCGGCGAGACCCAGAAGCCGCGCCAGAACCGGCCCCAGTCGAACGGTGGGCGCAGCTCGACCGGCAGAGCGATGTCGTGCGAGCGCAGCGAGTACGGCACCGTCGTCACGACGAGGACCGCGGCGATCGTGAGGTAGCCGACGGCGATGCTGCCGGTCGCCGCCGCGATGCCGGAGCCGACGACGACCCCGGCGGTCTGCGCGATCGAGACGACGCCCCCGACGGTGGCGCGCTCCCTCGTCGGGACCTGATCGGGGACGGCGGCGGTGATCGCGGCGAGCATCGCGTTGAGTGCCGCCTGCGCCAGCGCCCAGCCGACCACCATCAGCCAGATGCTGTGCGCCACCGAGAGCACGACCATCGCGACCGCGCCGCCGGCCGCGCCACCGACGACCCAGGGCAGCCGGCGGCCGACGCGCAGCGTCGTCCGGTCGGAGAACGCGCCCCAGATGGGGTTCGACGCCATCGAGACGGCCGCGCCGATGCCCGTGACCAGCGACAGCACCGCGGCCTTGTGGTCCGGCGAGATCGCCGCCGCCTGCTCGGCGAGCAGCACCTGGATCGGGCCGAAGAAGCCCGACCACAGGCCGATGCTGGCGAGGACGACCCACGCCACCCAGAGCTTCGACGTGCTCTCGGTGGGCTCCGCGAGGGCGCGGTGGAGCGGCGCGACGGGCGGGGTGACGGTCACGGCCGGGCCGCGTGGTGCGCGCGGACGAGGTCCGCGTACCAGTCGAACGACCGCTTGGGCGTGCGGACGAGCGTGTCGTAGTCCACGTGGACCAGCCCGAACCGCTGCGTGAACCCCTGGGCCCACTCGAAGTTGTCCATCAGCGACCAGCAGTAGTACCCGCGGACGTCGACGCCGCGGGCCACCGCGTCCGCGACGGCCCGCACGTGGGCGTCGAGGTAGTCGATGCGCGGCTGGTCGTCGACGACGCCGTGCTCGTCGGGCCCCATGCCGAACGAGCAGCCGCTCTCGGTGATGACGATCGGCGGCGTCGTCGAGTACCGGTCCCGGAAGTCCACGAGGAGGTCGGTGAGGCCCGACGGGACGATCGGCCAGCCGAAGTCCGTCGTCGGGTAGCCGGTGAGGTCGGCGTACTCGAACGGGATCGGCGACCCCTCGGGTGCGGCGCGCACGCCGATCGGGTTGTAGTAGTTGAGGCCGTAGAAGTCGAGCGGCTGCGAGATCAGGGCGAGGTCCTCGTCGACCGGGCCCGGCATGGCCTCGGCGAAGATCTCAGGGTAGCTGCCCAGCAGGATGGGGTCGGCGAAGAGCCGGTTCCACAGCAGGTCGAGGAACCCCGCGGCGGCCACGTCCGCCTCGTCGTGCGACAACGGCCAGACCGGCACGTGGTTGGTCGCGGTGCCGACCTGGCCCGACGCGCGGGCGCGCAGGGCCTGGACGGCCAGGCCGTGGCCGAGCAGCAGGTGGTGTGCGACGGGGAGCGCGCCGAACAGCAGGCCGCGCGCCGGGGCCAGCTCGGTCAGCGCGTAGCCGCTCATCGTGACGACGTTCGGCTCGTTGACCGGGCACCAGTGGGCGACCCGGTCGCCCAGCCGCTCGCCGACGATCGCGGCGTAGTCGCCGAACCGCAGCGCGGTGTCCCGGTTGAGCCAGCCGCCCGCGTCCTCCAATGTCTGGGGCAGGTCCCAGTGGTACAGCGTCGCCATCGGCTGCACCCCGGCCTCGAGGAGGGCGTCGACGAGTCGGTCGTAGAACGCCAGCCCGGCCTCGTTCACCCGACCCGACCCGGTGGGCTGGACCCGCGGCCACGCGATCGAGAACCGGTAGCCGTCGGCACCCAGCCGGCGCAGCAGGTCCACGTCCTCGCGCCACCGGTGGTAGTGGTCGCACGCGACGTCCCCGGTGCTGCCGTCGACGATCCGGTCGGGCTGCGCGGTGAACGTGTCCCAGATGCTCCGACCCTTGCCGTCCTCGGTCGCGGCGCCCTCGATCTGGTAGGACGCGGTGCTCGTACCGAAGCGGAAGTCCGGCGGGAGGCCGACGGCCGCGGAGGGAGATGTGCTGGTCACGGGCTCAGCTCCAGTCACTCGTCGACCGTCGTCGTTGACGGTCGAGGCGAGCGTAGGGCGACCGCACCCGGGGGACCAGTACGTGGAGCGGTGACGGATGTCGAGCCGCCGGCCCGGGCAAGGCCACCGCCGCGGAGGGGGACCATTGACCCTTCCTAGGGCCGCGCGCACACTCAGGCGACAGCGATACGGGCCGAGATCGTCGCGGACTCCCGGTCGAGGGTCTGTGGTCTCGGATTCCCAAAGGAGGGAATCATGTCCACGTCTTTCGATGCTCTGCGGGAAGTCGTGCGGGGCGCGGTCATCGAGCCCCAGGATTCTGAGTACGAATCCGCTCGGCACGTCTTCAACGGCATGACCGACAAGCACCCAGCGGCGGTGCTACGGGTCTCGCAGGTCGCCGACGCCATCGCCGCGGTGCGCTTTGCGCACGAGCGTGCGCTCGATCTCGCCCTGCGGGGCGGCGGGCACAGCGCCCCCGGGTTCGGGACGGTCGACGACGGACTCGTCCTCGACTTCTCGGCCCTCCGCGGGGTGCGCGTCGATCCGGCGGCACGGCGGGCTTGGGTGGAGCCCGGCGCCACGTGGGCCGACTACAACCATGCGACGTCCGCGTTCGGGCTGGCGAGCCCGGGAGGGATCATCGGGTCGACGGGGGTCGCCGGGCTCACGCTGGGCGGCGGCATCGGATACCTCGCACGCAAGTACGGGCTGGCGTGCGACAACCTCGTCGCGGCCGACGTCGTGCTCGCCGACGGGAGCTTCGTCCACGCCGACGCGGAGCACCACGCCGACCTGTTCTGGGCCCTGCGCGGCGGAGGCGGCAATGCCGGTGTCGTGACCTCGTTCGAGTTCGAGCTGCACCCCGTGGACATGGTGCACGTGGGACTGATCTTCTACGACGCCGCGCGTGGCGTGCAGGCCGGGGCGGCCTATCGCGAGTGGCTCCCCTCCCAGCCCGAGGAGATGGGCGCCTTCTACGGGTTCCATCAGGGCCCGCCCGTGCCCTTCCTGCCCGAGGAGTGGCACAACCGGCCGGTCGCGGTCGTGGGCGGCATGTGGACCGGCCCGGTCGACGAGGGACCGGCCCACTGGCAGCCCATGCTCGACGCCGCCCCCGTGCTCGGATCCTTCTTCGCGCCCCTGCCATATCCGGCGCTCAACGTCATGTTCGACGGTCTCAGCGGGGTCCGCGGGCTGCAGGGCTACTGGAAGGCCGACTTCCTCCGCACCTTGAGCGACGACGCGCTGAGGGTGGCGGTCGAGCACGCGCCAGGGATCCCGACCCCCCACTCGGCCAACCACTTCTACCCCATCGACGGGGCGGTGCAACGTGTCGCCCCGGACGCGACGGCGTTCCCCTACCGGGACGTCGGCTTCGCACCGGTGATCGCGGGCCAATGGCCCGACGCCGCCGAGAACGCGAAGAACGTCCAGTGGGTCCGCGACTACTGGGCAGATCTGCACCAGTACTCCGAGCCCGGCGGCTACATCAACTTCCAGGACGCGGACGACCAGTCGCGCATCCAGGACAACTACGGGGCGAACTACGCCCGGCTCGCGCGGATCAAGGCCACGTACGACCCGGACAACCTCTTCCACGTCAACCAGAACATCAAGCCGGCGGCCTGACCCCGGGGAACGCCGCCTCGGGTCTGCCGCGGGCCCGGCCGAGGCTCAGCTTCTCGTCGACGAGCGCCCGACGCGGGACGGAGCCGCGGCCCTGCGCCCGCGCAGCAGCACGGTCACGACGGCGGCCGCGAGGAGCGCCGCCCCGGCGGCCACCAGCAGGGCGAGGTGCAGTCCGTCGACGAAGGCCGCACGCGCGGGCTCGACCACCGCCCCACCGACGGCCGTCGCCATGGCCAGCGACGCCTGGGCGGCCTCCGCCGCGCGGGCCGGCACGCCCGCCGGCAGCTGCAGCTGGGCGCGGTAGGCACCGTCGAGCAGGCTTGCCAGGACGGCGATACCCAGCGCCCCGCCGAGCTCCCGGCCCAGGTCGTTGACCGCCGAACCGACGTTCTGCAGATGCTGAGGCAGCGCGTCGGTGATCGCGGTGGTGGCCGGTGGCATCGCCAGACCGAGGCCGGCGCCGAGCATGACCAGTCCCGTGGCGACCATCGGGTACGGGCTGTCGACGCCGAGCTGCGCCAGCAGGGCCAGACCGGCACCGACGGCGACCAGGCCGAACGCCCACGGCGCCGGCGCACCGAACCGCGCCGTCAACGCCGGGCTGAGCCGGGACATCGGCACCATGCCCAGCGGCATCGCCAGCAGGCTCAGCGCCGCCCGGAGCGCGCTGTCCCCCCGGACCAGCTGCAGGTACTGCATGAGCACGAACATGAATCCGAACAGGGCGAAGAACTGCAGCGTGATCGAGATCGACCCGGCGGCGAACCGGCGGTTGCGGAACAGGCGCGGATCCAGGAGCGGGTGCTCGCGGCGCAGCTCCCAGACGACGAACGACGCGAGGAGCACGGCCCCGACGACCAGCCCCGCCAGGGTGCCGTGGCTGCCCCAGCCGTCCGCCGGCGCCTGGATCACCGCGTGGACCAGCACGCCGACGGCGCCGGCGGCGAGCAGCGCACCGACCACGTCGAGCCGCGGCGTCCCGGCCTCGGCCGATTCGGGGACGGCGACCAGCGTCCCGGTCAACGCCACGACCACGAGCGCTGCGTTGAACCAGAACACCGCCGGCCAGGTCCAGGCCTGCAGCAGCAGACCCGACGCGAGCAGCCCCAGCACTCCGGCCGCTCCCGCCACCGCCGCCCAGATGCTGACGGCCCGGGCCCGCTGCTCGCGCGGGAACGTTCCGGTGATGGTGGACAACGTCGCCGGCATGACCAGCGCGGCGCCCGCCCCGGCGACGCCGCGCAGCGCGATGAGGACCTCCGGGCTCGTCGTCAGCGCGGCGCCGACGGACGCTGCGCCGTAGACGAGCAGGCCCACGACGAGGGCACGGCGCCGCCCGAACCGGTCACCGAGGGCACCGGCCGGCAGCAGCAGGGAGGCGAACACCAGGCTGTACGCGTCGATGATCCACGACTGCTGGGTCTGGTCGGCATGCGTCTGCACCGCGATGTCCGGCAGCGCGACGTTGAGGGAGGCCATCGCCGAGACGACGACCCCGAGGGCGAGGCACGTGACGGCGAGCACCACTCCGGGCCGGGCGGTCCGCCTCGTCGTCGGGCCGCCGAGCGCGGGGGTGGTGTTCTGGGTGCTGACGTCGGCCATGGGGCTCCTCGGGTGGGCGGGACCGGGCAAGCGTCCGCCGCCGCGCCTAACATCTCAACCATGATGAATTCTTCGGTGACGCGCGGCCGTCGGCCCGGGACGCCGGACACCCGCCGCCAGATCCTCGACACCGCCCGGCGCCGCTTCCTCTCCAACGGCTACCGCGCGACGACGGTCCGGGGCGTCGCGGCCGAGGCGGGGGTGGACGTCGCGCTGGTCAGCTACTACTTCGGCTCGAAGTCCGGGCTGTTCGCCGCGTCGGTCACGGCGTCCGCCAACCCGGCCGGCACCATCGCCCGAGCGGTCGAGGGCGGCCTGGACGGCCTGCCGGAGCGGGTGCTCGGCGGCGTCCTGGCGCTCTGGGACGACCCGGCCTCCGGTGGACCGCTCGTCGCGATGCTGGGCAGCATCCATGACGACCCGGCGGTGGCGGAGCGGTTCCGGGAGATGCTGGAGCACGAGCTGCTGGCACGCGTCGCGATGCGGCTGCGCGGGCCGGACGCGACCCTGCGGGCGGCCGCCTTCTGCACGCAGATCGCGGGGATCGTCGTCACCCGGTACGTGCTGCGACTGCGGGTCGTGGCGGCGATGTCGTCGGACGACGTGGTGCGCACGTTCGCGCCCGGCCTGCGCGCCACCCTTCTGCCGTCGCGACCGGCGGCCACGGCCACCCGCCGGTCCTGACCCCTGCCGTCGTCGGCGGCCCCCCGCCGTTCGTCGTCGGCGAAAGGGGGTGCCCTTTGTCGGTGGTGGAACCTAACCTGCGGGGGACTCGTTCAAGCCCCCGGCCTGTGGGCCGGCTGTGCCGCCCGCCACAACTCCAGAACCAGCCCCACCGACCGGGAGACCCGCGTGCTTCGACGACTGCTGTGGCGCTACATGCGCCCGTACCGCTGGCTGCTGGCCGGGGTGCTGGTGTTCCAGTTCGCCTCGGCGATGGCCATGCTCTACCTGCCGAGACTCAACGCCGACATCATCGACAAGGGCGTGTCCCAGGGCGACACCGGGTACATCTGGCGCACCGGCGGCCTGATGCTCGCGATCTCGCTCGGCCAGATCCTCGCCGCGATCATCGCGACGTTCCTCGCGGCGCGCGCCGCCATGCAGGCCGGCCGGGACATCCGCGACGAGGTCTACGAGCGGGTCAGCGGGTTCTCCGAGCACGAGATCTCGCAGTTCGGCGCCGGCTCGCTCATCACCCGCAACACCAACGACGTCCAGCAGGTGCAGATGCTGGCGATGATGGGCTCGACGATGCTGGTCAGCGCCCCGCTGCTGGCGATCGGCGGCATCATCATGGCGCTGCGGCAGGACGTCGGGCTGTCGTGGCTCATCGGGGTGTCCGTGCCGGCCCTGCTCATCATCGCCGGCCTCGTCATCAGCCGGATGGTGCCGCTGTTCCGGTCCTACCAGGTCAAGCTCGACACGGTGAACCTGGTGATGCGCGAGCAGCTCACCGGCGTGCGCGTGGTCCGCGCCTTCGTCCGGGAGACCATCGAGGCCGAGCGGTTCCGCGCCGCGAACACCGACATCATGGTCGTCGGCCGCAAGGTCGGCTCGCTGTTCGTCGCGCTGTTCCCCATGGTCATGCTGGTGCTCAACGTCACCATCGTCGGCGTCATCTGGTACGGCGGGATCGAGATCGACAAGGGCGGCGTGCAGATCGGCACGCTCCTGGCCTTCATGCAGTACGTCGGCCAGATCCTCTTCGGCGTGCTCATGGCCTCGTTCATGACGGTCATGATCCCGAGGGCCTCCGTGTCGGCCGAGCGCATCTCCGAGGTGCTGGCCAGCACCTCCACCCTCGTGGAGGCCGCCCACCCGGTGCGCGAGCTGCCTCGCCCCGGCGAGATCGCGTTCGAGGACGTCACGTACGCCTACCCGGAGGCCGAGCACCCCGTGCTCGCCGGCATCACCTTCACCGCCGAGCCGGGGCAGACGGTCGCGCTCATCGGCTCCACCGGCTCGGGCAAGACGACGCTGGTCTCGCTCATCCCCCGGCTGTTCGACACCACGAGCGGCACCGTGCGCTTCGCCGGGGTCGACGTCCGCGAGCTCGAGATGGAGACCCTGTGGGCGGGCATCGGCCTGGTGCCGCAGCGCCCGTTCCTGTTCGCCGGCACCGTCGCGTCGAACCTGCGGCTCGGCCGCGAGGACGCCGACGACGGCGAGCTGTGGGAGGCGCTCGAGATCGCACAGGCCAGCGACTTCGTCTCGCAGATGGAGGGTGGGCTCGACGCGCGCATCGCCCAGGGCGGCACCAACGTCTCCGGCGGGCAGCGGCAGCGGCTGGCGATCGCACGGGCGATCCTGCGCCGGCCGGCGGTGCTGATCTTCGACGACTCGTTCTCGGCGCTCGACCTCGCCACCGATGCCCGGCTGAGACAAGCGCTGTGGCGGGAGCTGCCCGAGGTCACCAAGGTCGTCGTCGCCCAGCGCGTCTCGACCGTCACGGACGCGGACGCGATCCTCGTCCTCGAGGACGGCCGCATCGCCGGCATCGGCACGCACGCCGAGCTGCTGGAGACCAACGAGACCTACCGCGAGATCGCGGAGTCCCAGCTCGCGGTGGAGGCCGGCTCATGAGCGACCAGACGCTGACCGAGGACGAGAAGGTCGAGGCCGAGCTCGGGGAGCAGGCGCGCATCGCGTCGGACACCTGGGGCAGCGTCGCGCCCGGCAAGGCGGACAACTTCAAGGCGTCCTTCACCCGGATGCTCGGCCTGCTGAGCCCCTACAAGATGGCGCTCGTCGTCGTCACGATCATGGGCACCGCCGGCGTGGTGCTCACCGTCATCGCCCCCAAGATCCTCGGCAAGGCCACCGACGTGGTCTTCGGCGGCTTCGTCTCACGCCTGCCGGTGTGGCACGGCGTGACGTCGCAGGCGGAGGCCGTCGCGGGGCTGCGCGCCGCCGGCCAGGGCAAGCTCGCCGACCTGGTCGCCGGGCTGGACAACTTCGTGCCGGGCGCCGGCGTCGACTTCAACCGGCTCGGCCGGCTGCTGCTCATCGTCCTCGCGCTGTACGTCGCGGGCGCCCTGCTCACCTGGGGCCAGGGCTTCATCATCAACATCGTCATGGTCCGGGCCATGTGGCGGCTGCGCGAGCAGGTCGAGGAGAAGATCAACCGGCTGCCGCTGGCGTACTTCGACCGGGTGCAGCGCGGCGAGCTCATCTCCCGCGTGACGAACGACATCGACAACATCACGCAGACGATGCAGCAGTCGCTGTCCGGCGCGCTGACCGCGGTGCTGACCGTGCTCGGCGTGCTGGTGATGATGTTCTCGATCTCCTGGAAGCTGGCGCTCGTCGCGCTGGTGTCCCTGCCGCTCATGGGCGTGATCTTCGGGGTCATCGGCCCGAAGTCGCAGAAGGCGTTCGGCGTGCAGTGGCGCAAGGTCGGCCGCCTCAACGCCCGCGTGGAGGAGTCGTTCTCCGGGCACGCGCTCGTCAAGGTGTTCGGTCGGCGGCGCGACTTCCACGCCAAGTTCCGCGCCGACAACCAGGAGCTGTACCAGGCGTCGTTCCGGGCGCAGTTCCTGTCCGGGATCATCTGGCCGGGCATGTCCTTCGTCGGCAACCTGACGTACGTCGGCATCGCGGTGCTCGGCGGCCTGATGGTGGCCAACGGGACGATGCGCCTGGGCAGCGTGCAGGCGTTCATCCAGTACGCGCAGATGTTCTCCCAGCCGCTGTCGCAGCTCGGCGGGATGGCCGCGGTGGTCCAGTCCGGGACGGCGTCCGCCGAGCGGGTGTTCCAGCTGCTCGACGAGGACGAGCAGAGCCCCGACCCGGCCGACGCGCCCGCCCCCGCGGAGGGCGACGGCACCATCGAGTTCGAGCACGTGGCGTTCTCGTACACGCCCGACAAGCCGCTCATCACCGACCTGTCGTTCACGGTCCGCCCGGGTGAGACCGTCGCCATCGTCGGGCCGACCGGCGCCGGCAAGACGACCCTCGTCAACCTCCTCATGCGCTTCTACGAGCTGGACGGCGGGCGCATCCTCGTCGACGGCCAGGACATCGCGACCCTGACCAGGCACGACGCCCGGGCGCGCACCGGCATGGTGCTCCAGGACACGTGGCTGTTCGCCGGCACCATCCGGGAGAACATCCGCTACGGGCGCCAGTCCGCCACCGACGAGGAGGTGCTGGCGGCCGCCCGCGCCACCTACGTCGACCGGTTCGTCCACTCGCTGCCGCACGGGTACGACACCGTGCTGGAGGAGGATGCCGCGAACCTGTCGGCGGGCGAACGCCAGCTCATCACGATCGCCCGTGCCTTCGTCGCGCAGCCCTCGGTGCTGATCCTCGACGAGGCCACCTCGTCCGTCGACACCCGGACCGAGCGGCTGCTGCAGCACGCGATGGCCTCGCTGCGGCAGGGGCGCACGTCGTTCGTCATCGCCCACCGGCTCTCGACCATCCGCGACGCGCACCTCATCCTCGTCATGGAGCACGGCGCGATCGTGGAGCAGGGCACCCACGAGCAGCTCATCGCGGCCCGCGGCGCCTACTACCCGGCTGTACCAGTCGCAGTTCGCCGGTGCCCTGGTCGACGAGGAGGTGGCATGACGGAGCACGTGATCGAGCCCCTGACACCGGAGACCTGGCCGGCGTTCGCCGCGCTCGCCGAGAAGCACAACGGCGTGTGGGGCGGCTGCTGGTGCTGCTGGTTCCACGCCGACGAGCCGAAGGGCGCCAAGCACGAGCTAGGTGGCCGCGCCTTCAAGCAGCGGATGGTGGAGGAGGGCGTGGCGCACGCCGCGCTCGTCTTCGAGGGCGACGCCGCCATCGCGTGGGCGGAGTACGGGACGCCGGCCGAGCTCCCGCGCATCTACTACCGCAAGGAGCACGACGAGGGGCTCGTCGAGCCGGCCGACTACCGGATCACGTGCTTCTTCACCGATCGCGACCACCGCCGGTCCGGGGTCGCCGCCGAGGCGCTGGCGGGTGCGCTGGACCTCATCGCACAGGCGGGCGGCGGGCTGGTGGAGTCGTTCCCGCAGGACACCGAGGGCGCGAGGAAGAGCGCGTCGTTCCTGTTCAACGCCACGCGGACGCTGTTCGAGGAGGCCGGGTTCGAGGTGCAGCGGCCCCTCGGCAAGGCCAACCACTACCTCATGGTCAAACGGGTCGCGCCGGCGTCCTAGGCGTCGAGCAGGGCGAGCACCGGACCCAGCGACGAGATCGCCGGCCCGGTGATCGGGTCGAGGACCAGCTGGACCTCGGTGACGCCGGCGTCGGCGTAGGCGCGCAGCCCGTCCGCGACCTGCTCCGGGGACCCGGTCAGCGGGGCGATCCGCCCGAGCTCGGACGGGTCGCCCTGCACCCGGCCCGTGCCGCCCGCCAGCTGCACGAGCACCGCGACGGTGCGGGCGACCTCGTCGGGCGCCCGGCCGGCGGCGGCGAGCGCGGCGGAGAGCGACGACGCCGCGGACGCGACCCCCGTCGCCGCGTTGCCCGTGTCCGCGAACCAGGCGTTCCAGGCGTCGACGTGGGGCGCGGTCGCGGCCAGCATCCGCGGGCCGATCGACCCGATCATCAGCGGCGGACCGCCGGGGGTCGGCCCGCGCGGCACCAGCTCCGCCTCCCGCGCCGAGCAGTACCGCCCGACGAAGTCCACCGACCCGTCGCGCAGCAGCGACCGGACGATGGTGAACGCCTCCTCGAACCGGGCGATGCGGTGGTCGAACGGCGCGCCGAGCGCCGCGAACTCCACGGGGTTCCACCCGGCCCCCAGGGCGAGCACGAACCGCCCAGCGCTCACCTCGTCGAGCGTCGACGCCTGCTTGGCCAGCAGGAACGGGCTGCGGAAGGCGGTCGCGGCCACGAGCGGGCCCAACGTCACCCGCGAGGTGACGGCCGCGAGCGCCGCCAGCAGCGTCCACGACTCCCACGGCCCGCGCGTCGAGCCGTCGTCGAACCGGTAGAGCAGGTGGTCCCCGACCCAGATCGAGTCGAGGCCCACGTCCTCGGCCCGCCGCGCCATGTCCGCCAGCTCCGGCCAGCCCACCGAGCGCTCGACCTCGGGCAGCTGGACCCCGACGCGCAGCGGCCGACGAGCCGATGCGGTGGAGCGGCGGGGGTAGCGGGGCTCGTCGGGCACGCCCCGACGGTAGCCACACAGGGCGACGGCCCGCACACCACCAGGGTGCGGGCCGCCGCCGGTAGGTGGGCCGGCTCAGCGCCGGCCGGGTCTCACTGGAGGGCCGACACCAGCTTCGCCACGTCCGGCGAGCCGAGGCCCGTCGGGATGTCGTAGCCCGACTTCGCGGAGTAGCCCGGGCCGTTGAAGTTGTTGCTGCCGACCGTCACGTCGTGGAACGCCGCCGGGTGGGCGGCCGCCGCGCCGTACAGCTTGGCGTTGAGGTCGGCGAGCGAGACACCCGCCGCCTTGGCGAGCGCTCCGATGGCGGCCCACTGCGGCGAGCCCGAACTGGTCCCGCCGTAGAAGTAGAAGCCGTTGTCCGCGGGGTTCGGGTAGAACCCGGCGTACACCAGCACGGATGTGTAGACCGAGGCGTTGTAGGAGACGTCGGACGTGGTGCGCGCCGTCAGCCCGCTCACCGCACCCTGGAAGGTCGACGCCGCGAACAGCTTGCTCGGCGCCCCGCCGGTCGCCCCGAAGGCGCCGTCCGTGCACCCGAAGGGGCACTGCGCCGGGTCGCCGTCGTTCCACACGGTCTCGCTCTGGTAGTTCCCCGCGTCGTCGGTGAACAGGTTGGTGCCGCCCACCGCGATGACGTTCGGGTCGGACGCCGGGTAGCCGGCGTTCGTCACCGAGAACCCGTCCGTCGCGCCGCCGTCGCCGGAGGACGCGAACACCGCCATGCCCTTGCCGACGGCCGACGAGAAGATCTGCGTCGCCTGGTTGACCTGGGCGTTGTTGGCGTTGTTGCCCTTGATGTACGCCTCGTCGACGCCGTACGACATCGAGAGCACGTCGCCGAGGTTGTGGGCGACCGCCCACTGCACCGCGTTGTCGAGCACGTTGCCGCCCGGGTTCGCGGCGACGACCAGGTTGATCGTCGCCTCCGGGGCGATCGCGTGGGCCCACTCGACGTCCAGGGTGGTCTCGCCCGCCCAGCCGAGCGGGACGCTCGCGTGCGCCGTCAGCGTCGGGGGCTTGCCGCCGGGGTAGTAGACGTGGAGCGTGCCGGAGTCGTACGGCAGGCCGAACGCCGCCGAGAACGTCGCGAGGTCCGACTGGATGGTCGGGCTGCCGTAGGCGTCGACGATGACGATCGAGGTGCCGGCACCGGTGTAGTCGGCGGGGATGTCGTAGGCCGTCCGGATCTCGGCCGGCGTGTAGCACGCGATGCCATAGGCGGCGACGCACTGCGACGGCGTCGGGAAGGCGGCAGGCGCGCTCGCGGACATGAACTTCGACAGCGGGTGCACGGTGTAGACGAAGCTGCCGCCCCCGGTCGACGCGGCCGAGGCCGGTGCGGCGAGGGCGGCGGCGGCGAACGCCGTCAGCAGGGCGACGCCGGCGGCCAACGCCGCACGGCGCGAGTGGTTCCGCATACGCATTTCCTCGGATCGGGGCTGGGGCCGCGGTGCGCGGCCGGGTGTCCGAAACGTACGACTGGTCTGTTTCGCCCGAAAGTCGGGCCGATGCCGTGGTGAACGGTTCACCCGAATGGCGTAATCGGGCCGTTCGGCCCTGGGGTGCTCCTCGTCGGCCAGCCAGCCTCGTCGTCATGCGGATCCCCGCGAGCCACGCCGACCTGCTCGACCGTCCGCTCCCGGCCGCGCTGACCACCCACTTCGGGCGTGGTCGGCTGCAGTCGTCCGTCGTCTGGTTCTGGCGCGAGGGCGACGACGTCTGCTTCACGACGATGACGGAGTTCGTCAAGGCGCGGAACCTGCGCGAGAGGCCGCACGCGACCCTGCTCGTCTGGGACGCCGACGGGCGGTGGCTCGAGCTCCGCTGCGGGGTGACCGAGGTGGTGCAGACCCCGGCCGAGGCGCTCGCCACGTGCGACGACGCCGGCTTCCGCTACTGCGGCGTGCGGCCGTACTTCGGCGCGGTGGTCCCGGCCGACTGGGCCGAGAAGGAGCACCCGGTCACGTTCCGGTTCACCCCCGAGGCGGCGTCGTCCGGCACCCTGGCGCACGACGAACCCGCGGCACCCGGCCGCGCGACCGCCCACGACGAGCCCGAGCCACCCGCTGCCACGGCGCGTGCCACGCGCGCCGGTCTCGGCGACGCGGCCGGGCCGCTCCCTCTCGACACGGCCGCCACAGCCGCCGCCGACCACCGTGAGGTTCCGCTGCCCGCGAGCCACCGGGCGCTCCTCGAGGGACCCGCCGTCCCGCTGCTCGCCACCCGCGACCCGGCGGGCCACGCGCGCGTGCAGCCGGTCGCGACCTCGCTCGTCGGGCACCGCCCCGCGGTGCGGCCGGGCGACGAGCAGGCCGAGGACCTGCGACGCGACCCGCGAGCGACGCTCCTGGCCGTCGACCCGCGCGACACCGCCCGCTGGATCGAGGTGCGGGCCGACGCAGCCCCCGCCGGCGACGGCTGGTGGCGCCTGGTGCCGCGCCACGTCGTCGTGGACGCGATCCACCCCTGACCGCCGGCGTTCGTCTCGACGTCGTCCGCCGTACCTGCCGCGTGTCAGTGGTCGCGCCTAGCGTGGGCTGGCGGCCGGGATGGTCCGGCGGGGCGGTGACGGAGGGGCGACGCCATGGACGTTCGCGTGCAAGAGGTGGTGTTCGACTGCGCCGACCCGGCGGGTCTCGCCGAGTTCTGGGCGCAGGTCCTGGACGCCCGCTGGGGCATGGTCGACGACGAGTGGGCCGTCGTCGACGCGGCGCCCGTGATGCTGGGCTTCCAGAAGGTGCCCGAGCCCAAGCAGTCCCCCAAGAACCGGCTGCACCTCGACGTGCAGGTGGGCGACGCGCTGGCGGCCGCCGCGCGGGCGGAGGCCCTCGGCGCACGTCGCACCGGCTTCGCGCGGCTCGGCGAGGACGGGAACGGCTTCGTCGTGCTGCAGGACCCGGAGGGCAACGAGTTCTGCTTCGTCGTCGACCGCGACGGTGGCTGGGACGAGACCCTGCGGCGGGCGCTGGAGGCCGGCCTGCCGGTCGCCTGACGGGTGCGGCGCCGCCGGCGCGGCACGAGTCGGTGCGGGATCCGTCGGCGCGGGACCCGACGGGCGCACGGTCTCGCGGCGGTCGTGCCCACGCGGACCCGGTGGGACGTTCGGCCCGGGCCCGGGCGCCCGGGGCGGTGGTCCACTGCGGACATGGCCCGCCTGCCCCGCCCGTCGGACCTGCTGCCCCGTCCGAACGAGCTCCTCCCCCCGCCGCCCCCGAAGCCGCCGCGTCGCACGGTCGTCGCGGCCATCGCCTTCGCCGCCGGCGCGAGCCTCCCGCTGCTGCGCACGTGGATGCTGACGTTCGGCTCGACCGAGGACGAGCTGGACGCCGCGCTACCCGGGGACGCGATCCTGGCGAAGCCGGACCTCGTCGCCACCCGCACGGTCGGCATCACGGTGCCCCCGGCCGCCGTCTGGCCGTGGGTGGCGCAGCTCGGCCAGGGCCGCGGCGGCTTCTACTCGTACGACGAGCTGGAGAACCTCGTCGGCTGCGACATCCACTCGGCCGACCGGATCATGCCGGAGCTCCAGGACATCGCCGTCGGCGACGAGGTCCACCTCGCCCCTCCCGTCGCGCTCGAGGCCGTCGTCGTCGAGCCGGGCCGGGCGCTCGTGCTGCGCGGCGCTGCGGCGCCGGGTGCCGACGCGCCGCCGTACGACTTCACCTGGGCGTTCGTGCTGCGCCCAGGCCGCGACGGTGGGACGCGGCTCGTGGTGCGCGAGCGCTACCTGTACCGGGCCGGGTGGGCGCGGCTGCTCGTGGAGCCCGTGAGCGTCGTCAGCTGGTTCATGAGCCAGAAGATGCTGCGCGGCATCCGCGACCGGGCGCAGGCCGCGTACCGCTGGTCACCACCGCCGGAGGGCTGAGTCCAGCGCCCGGTGCGCCGCGTCGTCGGTGATGCCGAGCTGGCGCACGACGAGGGCGAGCGCGTCCGCCGCGTCGGCCAGGTCGGAGTGGCCGAGGCCGGTGCGCCGCGCCGCCTGCTGCACCACGGTGCCGTGGCGCCCGGCCGTGCGCACCAGCCCGTCCCGGGCCAGCTGCTCGTAGACCTTGTTGACGGTGCCGCGGGCGATCCCGAGGTCGGTCGCCAGGTGCCGGATCGGCGGCAGGGTCGCGCCGGGCGCCAGCTGGCCGGACACGATGAGCCGCTCGATCTGCGCCCGGAGCTGCTCGAAGACCGGGACCGGCGAGGCCGCGTCGACGTGGACGATCACGTGGGCTGCCGCCACGAGGACGGCGGCCGCGGCGCCGCCCGGTGCGTGTAGACCCACGCCAGGACGAGCCCCACGAGCCAGACGAGCCAGCGCAGGGCCGTCGGCACGGGGCCGGGCGCGGGAACCGAGGCGACGACGCCCGTGACCACCAGCAGCGCGGCCGCGAGCTGCAGGTTGGCCACGCTCCGGCCGGCGAACGCCCGGATCCTCGCATCGAGCTCCCGGGCACGGAACGACAGCACCGGGCGGCGGCGGCCGACGATCCGGGCCCGCGTGGCCTCGGCCAGGCCCGCGACCAGGAGCCCTGCCACCGCGAGCAGCACGGTGGCCGTGTCGCGGACCCAGAGGCTGAGCGCCACGGCTCCGAGCGTCGCCGCCGCGAGGAGCCCACGCGCGGTCCAGACGACGCCCGGCAGCGGGGCCGGGTCGCGCGGCTCGAGCGAGGCGACCGCCGCGGCACCACCGCGGGGGCCCAGCCGGTAGGACTCGGCGAACAGGGTCCCGACGAGCACGCCCGCGATGCCGCCGAAGAGCAGCGCGGTGAAGCTGACCGACCCCTGGTACCGGAAGGCCGCCACGGTCGTCGCGACGACGCCGACGAGCCCGCCGGCCATGCGGAGGCGTCGGTGCCGCGCGAGGTACCGGCGGACCACCTCGGCCTCGTCGTCGGGCACGATGCCGGCGCCCGCGACCCACGCGACGTCCCGCTCCCGCGGCGCCACCCTCGCCCACAGCGCCGCGACGAGCACGACGAGGACCGCCGCGAGCACGAAGGCCACACCGCCGAGCAGCACCCGCACGTCCCCTTCCGTATTGGCCTATTGGCATAGTACGTTGCGCCAATGAGTCAGGCAATGGCCGACCCCACCCTCGAGGCGCTCGTGCCCCGGCCGTCCCGCCGGGGCGGTGCCGCCCTCGTCGTGCTGGCCCTGGCCGTCCTCGTCGCCGCGTGGGTCGTCCCCGCGCTGGTCCGGCCGACGATCGGCACCGGCTCGTCGGCCGCGGGCAGGGAGTTCCCCGCCGAGCGCCGCGAGCTCGTGCTCGCCGAGATCACGCCGGGCGGGTGGGGCGGCGTCACCGTGAACGGGGTCGACGACGTGCCGGGGGCGCACGTGGTCGGCGCCTGGGCGGTCGAGGGCGTCAGCGACGCCCTTCGCACCATGCCGGCCGTCGACGTGGCCTCGGACGAGTACGTCACGCGCCTCGGCGTGACCGACGCCGACCGGCTCCCCCGCCGCGTGGCCCCGGGCCGGTCCGCGACGCTCGTCGTGCTGTGGCAGATCGACAGCTGCCGGACCGCTGCCGACGGTGGGGCGGTCAGCACCCCGGTGCACCTGCGGGGCCCGCTGGGGAACGCCCGCGTCGAGACAGTCCCGGCCTCGCCGATGCTCGGCGGCACCGAGTGGAGCGACGGCACGCCGTGCGTGCCCTAGGGCCTCCCACCCGCACCTCCGCCTTCGGGCGGGCGGCCAGTCATCCCTTCGTCGGAGGCAGTCGCAAGGGCCTTCACCCTAGACTCGCACCCGTGATCTTCAAGGCTGTGGGGGACGGCCGGCCCTATCCGGACCACGGGCTGACGACGGCCAAGCAATGGGCCGACGTACCGCCGCGCCAGGTCAGGCTGGACGAGCTGGTGACCACGAAGCGAACTCTGGACCTCGACGCGCTGCTCGCGGACGACTCCACGTTCTACGGCGACCTCTTCGCGCACGTCGTGCAGTACCGCGGCGTGCTCTACCTGGAGGACGGCCTGCACCGCGCGGTCCGTGCCGCCTTGCAGCAGCGCCCGACGCTCCACGCCCGGGTGCTGGTGCTCGAGTGAGCGAAGCGGAGCGCGCCCGGAGGCTGCGCCGGCGCCACATGCACGAGCGCCAGGCCGTGATCTTCGGCGTGCTCCTGTCGTTCCTCGCGCTGTCGTTCGTCGTCGCGGCCGCCGTCTACACGGGCAACCTCAACGTGCCGTTCTTCAGCCGTGCGTTCACGGCCAAGCCGAGCCCCACCGCCACGCACGACCCGCAGCCGTGCCCCCCGGCGGGCGCGCTGCCGGTGGCGGCGGGGAGCATCACGGTGAACGTCTACAACGGCACCAGCGCCACCGGCCTGGCGAAGTCGACCGGTGACGCGCTCACGCAGCTCGGCTTCAAGGTGCAGACCGAGGGGAACGCGATCGCCTCCTACATCGGGACGGCGCGCATCTCCTTCGGCATCCAGGGCATCGCGCAGGCCTACACGCTGGCCGCGCACGTCGACCACGCCGAGCTCCAGCTCGACACCCGCAAGGACGCCTCGGTCGACATCACGCTCGGCTCGGCGTTCGTCTCCCTCAAGCCCACGGACAAGGTGACGCTCGACCCGAACACCCCGCTCGCCGCGCCGGTGGGCTGCGTGCCCTACGACCAGCTGGCCACCGCGCCGGCCGCCACCCCGACGGCGACCAGCAAGGGCTGATACCCCGACGCAGCGCGGCCGGCCGATCCCGTGGGACCGGCCGGCCGCGTCGCGTTCGGGGCTGCGTGTCAGTGGTGCAGCATCGCCGGCTCCTCGCCGCCGGGCACCGAGGCCGGGGTCGCCGGCTCCTGGCCCGTGCCGCGCCACGCGGCGATGACCCGCATCACGTGGTAGATGACGATCGCGGCGGCCGTGCCGAGCGCGATGCCGGTGAACGACAGGTTGCCGGAGGTCCAGGTGTAGTTCGCGATGCCGACGATGAGCGGGATCGCGGCCGTCGTCAGGTTGACCGGGTTGGAGAAGTCGACCTTGTTCTGCAGCCAGATCCGGGCGCCGAGCAGGCCGATCATGCCGTAGAGCATGGTCGCCGCCCCGCCGAGGACGCCGGCGGGCACGGTGGCGACCGCGGCGCCGAACTTCGGGCACAGCGACAGCACGAGCGCACCGCCGCCGGCGACCCAGTAGGCGGCCGTCGAGTACACGCGGGTGGCCGCCATGACGCCGATGTTCTCCGCGTACGTCGTCGTGCCCGAACCGCCGCCGAGGCCGGCGAGGGTGGTGGCCAGGCCGTCGGAGAACAGCGCCCGGCCCATGACGGGGTTGAGGTCGTGCCCGGTCATCGCGGACACGGACTTCACGTGCCCGATGTTCTCGGCGATGAGGACGATGACGACGGGGAGGAACACGGCCCACACCGAGGGCTTGATCGAGGGGGCGACGAACTGCGGCAGGCCGACCCAGGCCGCCTTGGAGATCGCCGAGTAGTCCACCTCGCCCTGGATCGCCGCGACGACGTAGCCGACGACGACGCCGAGCAGGATCGACAGGCGCCCGAGGATGCCGCGGAAGAGGACGGTGATGAGGATGATCGCGCCCAGCGTGACGATGGCGGTGACCGGCGCGGTCTTGAAGTTGTTCCAGGCCGAGGGCGCGAGGTTGAGGCCGATGAGCGCGACGATCGTGCCGGTGACCACCGGCGGCATGACGACGTCGATCCAGTGCGCCCCGGCGAAGTGCACCACGACGCCGACGATCATCAGCAGGACGCCGGTGACGAGGATGCCGCCGACGGCCGCGGACTGTCCGCCCTGGTTCACGGCCACCCCGATGGGGGCGATGAACGCGAACGACGAGCCCAGGTAGCTCGGCAGCCGGTTCCCGGTGACGACCAGGAACAGGATCGTGCCGACGGCCGAGAAGAACAGGGTCGTCGACGGCGAGAAGTGCGTGATGAGGGGGACGAGGAACGTCGCGCCGAACATGGCGACGATGTGCTGCAGGCCGATGCCGACCGTGCGGGGCCACGTCAGTCGCTCGTCGGGCGCCACCACGTCGCCGGGAGGCACCGAACGCCCCGTCCCGTGCAGTCTCCAGCCCCACCGGAACTCCGCCATTGAGTCCTCCTCGCGCCCGTCTTCACAATCCCCGCACCGGGGCTGCACGAACCTTACTGATCCTCTGTTTCCGTCAGGCTTCGTCGCCCAGGAATCTCACAACGACCTCCTCTACCCTGGAGAGGTTCTCCGTGCCGACGCCCTGGGAGGCTGCTCTGTCTCGCGCTCTGCTCCGCAGCCGGACCGCCGCCTGGGGCGCCTTCCTGGCGGTCCACGCGTGGCTGGCGTTCCTCGGCGTCGTCGTCATCCCGAACGCGGCGTTCTGGGACCTGCAGCTGTACCGGTACTGGATGTGGCTGGGCGTGCACGTGTCCCAGTGGCCGGGCCTGGAGGCGGCGTGGGTCTACCCCGCGGGTGCGACGGTGCCCATGCTCGTCGCCGGCATCGGCGGCCTGGGCTACGGCAGCGGGTACGCGATCGTCTGGTCGCTGATGATCACCGCGCTCGACGCGGCCGCGCTCGCGGTGCTCATGCGCCGGCGCAACGGCCTGGCGGCGGCCTGGTGGTGGACGGCGTTCCTGCTGCTGCTCGGGCCCGTGGCGATGGGCCGGCTGGACGCGGTGGTCGCCCCGCTCGTCGTCGTCGGCCTGGTGTGGGGTGTGGACCGCCCGGCGGTCGCCTCGTTCCTGCTGACCGTCGGCGCGTGGATCAAGGTGGCGCCCGGCGTACTCCTCGCCCCGCTGTTCCTCGTCGCGCGGCGCCCCTGGCGTGACGTCGTCGTGCCGGCCGCGGCGTTCTCGGCGGTCGTCGTCGGCACCGTCGTCGGCCTCGGCGGCGGCGCCTACGCGTTCTCGTTCCTCTTCGAGCAGGGCGCCCGCGGGCTGCAGATCGAGTCGGTCGGCGCGACGCCCTGGCTGCTCGTCGCGCTGTTCTCCAAGAGCATCACGCGCTGGATGAACCAGGACATCAACACCTGGGAGATCTACGGGCCCGGCACCACGCAGATGGCGACCCTTCTCGGCGGGCTGTTCGACCTGGCGATCGTCGCCGTGGTGGTGCTCCTGTGGCGGCGTCGGCAGACCCTCGGCGACCGCCTCTGGACCGATCGCGGCGAGCGGCACGAGGTGCTGGTCCGCGGCGCGCTCGTCTTGACGCTCGCGATGCTCGTCTTCAACAAGGTGCTCTCGCCGCAGTACATCGGCTGGCTCGCCGGCCCGGTGGTCGTGGCGGTCGCGCTCGGGCTGCCCGGCTGGGACCGCACGCGCAAGACGGTGCTCGCGGTCGCGGGCGCGACGCAGGTGATCTTCCCCTTCCTCTACAGCCAGATCACCTACGGCGGCGCCGGCACCACGCTGGTGCTCGCCGCCCGCAACGTCGCGCTCGTCGTGCTCCTTGCCTGGTCGGTCACCGCGCTGCTCGGCCGGCGGGACGACGAGGCCACCAGCATCGAGCGGTCGGGCGCGCGGGTCGCGGCGCACGCCACCCCCTGAGGCCGGCCGCGGCGAGCGGGTCCTCCCGCCCCTGAGCCCGCGTCCGTTCGGGTGACAAACGGGGCACTCTCGTGCGCCCCTGCCCTCAGCACACGTCGTGCGCCGCTAGGTTTCCGGCGACCGGCGGGCGTCCTGGCCACGGCGGTGACAACGAGCAGGGGGCTCCATGCGCTTCAACCCGCCCACGTCCTGGCCCGACGTCCCCGCCGGCTGGATGCCGCCGGTCGGCTGGATGCCGAATCCCAGCTGGCCTCCGGCACCTGCGGCCTGGCCGTTCTGGCTGTCCGACGACGGTCAGCCGCTGCCCGTGACGTTCGCGCCCGACGTGCCGGCGTGGGACCCCCGAGCAGTCGTGCAATCGGGCTCGCCCTCCGCCGCCGGGACATGGCCGCTCGCGGCACCACCCGTCTCGGACGACGCCCTCCACGCGCGGCGGCGCGCACTGGTGATGTTCGGCATCGGCGTCGCGGCGTTCCTCGTCGGGGCCGTGTCGGCGATCCTCGCCGGCCGGTCGAGCAGCGGCGGCTGGATCTGGACCGGCGGCATGATCGTCGGCGCCGGCCTGTTCGTGCGGTCGCTGGTGCAGTACCGGGCGACCCGGACCGCCGGGCCGGCGAAGCCGCGCTCGGTGGCACTCGTGGCCCTCGGCCTGCTCGTCTGCGTCGGGACCGGGGTGGGCGCACTCGTCTCGGTCGTCAACCCGCCACAGGTGCCGCACGAGGCCGGCTCGTGCTGGACGACGCTGAAGGGCGACAGCATTCAGGCGGTGCCGTGCTCGGGGAACCACCAGTACAAGGTGACGCAGCTCGTCGACGACCAGGCGGCCTGTCCCGACGCGTCCGTCTTCTACGTGACGCTGGACTCCGGGAAGATCGGCTGCCTGGTCGACGACTGACCTAGACGGTCCCCTCGAACAGCCCCATGAGGTTGCCCGACGGGTCGCGCACCACGGCGAACCAGCTGGTTTCGCTGATGGGTGACTTCGGGGTGGCCACCGCCCCGCCGAGGCCCTCCACCGCCGCGAGCGCGGTGTCGATCGAGTCGACCTCGACGTAGCTGCGTGGCTGCGTGAAGTCCGGGGTGCGGGTCGCCAGGCCGCCGCCGCTCACCTGGTTGGGCGCCCGCCACATGGGGTAGTCCGCGTACTCGGGCAGCGAGGCGATCTGCCAGCCGAACAGCGTGCTGTAGAAGGTCTTCGCCTTGTCGACGTCGTCGACCGGGATGTCGATGTGCGTGATGTCGCCGTGGGCCATGGCTGCGCTCCTTCGTCGTGCACCTCTCGGACCCCGCCACGCTAGGCAGCACCACCGACAGCCGCACGACGAGCCGGCTCGCGGTTGAATGGCGGAGGTCCGTCCAGCCGAAGGAGATCCCATGCGCGCCGTCGTCCACCATCGCTTCGGCGACCCGTCCGAGGTGCTCGGCGTCGAGGACGTCCCCACCCCCGAGCCCGGCCCCGGGCAGGTGCGCGTGCGGCTGCTGGCCTCGCCCATCCACAACCACGACCTGTGGACGGTGCGGGGCGACTACGGCTACAAGCCCGAGCTGCCGGCGCGGGCCGGCACCGAGGCGGCCGGCGTCGTCGACGCGCTCGGCGAGGGCGTCGAGAACGTCCAGGTCGGCCAGCGCGTCGCCACCGGCGGCACCTTCGGGGCGTGGGCGGAGTACTTCGTGGCCGGGGCCGCCGGGCTCGTCCCCGTCCCCGAGGCCCTGCCCGACGAGGTCGCCGCGCAAGTGGTCGCGATGCCGTTCAGCGCGATCAGCCTCGTCGACTTCCTCGACCTGCACGAGGGCGACTGGTTGGTGCAGAACGCCGCCAACGGCGCCGTCGGGCGGCTCGTCGCGCAGCTCGCCGCCACACGCGGCCTGCACGTGCTCGGCCTGGTGCGCCGCGCCGGCGCGGTCGACGAGCTGGCCTCCCAGGGCATCACCGGGGTGGTCGCCACGGACGACGACGGCTGGCGTGAGCGCGCGCACGAGATCACCGGCGGGGCACCGCTCGTCGCCGGCGTCGACTCGGTCGGCGGTGCCGCCGCCGGCGACGTCGCCTCCCTGCTCGCCGAGGGCGGCACGCTCGCGATCTTCGGCAGCATGGGCGCCGGCACCCTGCAGATCGCCGCGGGCGACGTCATCTTCAAGCAGCTCGTCATCAGGGGCTTCTGGGGCAACCGCGTCAGCGCCGCGATGGCGCCCGCCAAGCGCGCCGCCCTCATGGGCGAGGTGTTCCGAGGCCTGGCCGCCGGCACGCTGACCCTGCCCGTCGCCGCCACGTACGGCCTCGACGACATCGCCGCGGCTGCCGCCGCGAGCCTCCACGCCGGACGGGTCGGGAAGGTCCTCCTGCGGCCCTAGCCTCCCGGCGCCGCCGGCCCGGCGGGACGAGAACGGCCCCGGCTCGTGGGAGCCGGGGCCGTGATGCGATGGCGGTGGCGGTGGGATTCGAACCCACGGTGGACTTTCACCCACACACGCTTTCGAGGCGTGCTCCTTTGGCCGCTCGGACACACCACCAGACGCCCGGCAAGAGTACCGGGTCAGTGGGCCGCAGTCCGAATCCGCCTACCGTGGGTCCATGGGCACCCTGGACGACCTCGTCGGAGTCCTCGAAGGGCACCGGCTGGCCGTCCTGACCGGGGCCGGGGTCTCGACCGACTCCGGCATCCCCGACTACCGCGGGCCGGACTCCCCGCGGCGCACGCCGATGACGTTCCAGCAGTTCGTCGGCGACGAGCGGTTCCGCCGGCACTACTGGGCGCGCAACCAGGTGGGCTGGCGGCACGTCGCGACCCGCCGGCCCAACGCGGGGCACCGTGCGCTGGCCACCCTCGAGCGGCGCGGGCTCGTCGCCGGCGTCATCACGCAGAACGTCGACCTGCTCCACGAGACCGCGGGGTCGCAGCGCGTCATCGACCTGCACGGCCGGTACGACGAGGTCCGCTGCCTGCGCTGCGGCGCGCGGTACTCGCGCGACGAGGTCGCGGACCGGCTCGACGAGCTGAACCCGGGGTTCGTCGAACGGGTCGGCGAGGTGGGCGACGTCGAGATCGCCCCGGACGCCGACGCCGTCGTCGAACGGACCGCGGACTTCGTGATCGCCGCGTGCTGGGCACTTGACCCGGACGGGCTCCCGGGGCCGTGCGGCGGGATCCTCAAGCCGGACATCGTCTACTTCGGCGAGACCGTGCCGCCGGCGCGGGTGGCGGCCGCCTACGCGCTGGTCGACGAGGCCGACGCGCTCCTCGTCGCGGGCTCGTCGCTCGCCGTGCAGTCCGGGCTGCGGTTCGTCCGGCACGCCGCGGCCGCGGGCACGCCGATCGCGATCGTCAACCGCGGCGCGACGCGCGGCGACCGGTACGCCAAGGTCACGATGCACGCCGGCACGTCGGAGGTGCTGGCCGCGCTCGTCTGGCTGCTGCCTAGTCGATGAGCCGGTGCTCCTCGAAGAAGTGCTGGAGGAGCAGCGCGGACTCCTCCGCGCGCACGCCGCCGACGACCTCGATCCGCGCCGTCGCCCGGCGGTCGCGGATGACGTCCCACTGCGAGCCGGCGGCACCGGCCTTGGGGTCCCACGCGCCGAACACCACGCGGCGCACGTGCGACAGCAGCGCCGCCCCGGCGCACATGAGGCACGGCTCCAGGGTCACGACGAGCGTGCACTCGTCGAGGTGCCACCGGCCGAGGTTCTTCGCGGCGTCCCGCAGCGCGACGATCTCCGCGTGGGCGGTCGGGTCGGCCTCGTCCTCCCGGGCGTTGTGGCCCCAGCCGACCACGTGGGCGCCCGGCGCCACGACAACGGCCCCGACCGGCACGTCCCCGGTGAGCAGGGCCCGGCGCGCCTCGTCGAGCGCAACCCCCATCGCCCATGCGTCGACCGGCTGCACCGGCCTGCCGGCCTGACCCATGCCGTCATCATCGTGGATGGGGCCGCGCCCGCCGCGCAGGCGATCGGTGGCGTCATCGCACTGCGCACCGTGCAGTGACGGACGGACCACCGGGTCCGACGAGGGACGGATGGCCGGCCCGGGGGCACGGACCTCCGCCACTAGGCTGGCGGCCATGCGCCTGCACGTCGCGGACCACCCCCTGGTCACCCACAAGCTCACCATCCTGCGCGACGCGAAGACGCCGTCGCCGACGTTCCGCCAGCTCGTCGACGAGCTGGTGACGCTGCTGGCCTACGAGGCCACGCGCGACGTCGCCACCCACCCCGTCGAGATCGAGACGCCGGTCGCCAGGACCACCGGGCGCAAGCTCGCCGACCCTGCGCCGATCGTCATCCCGATCCTGCGCGCCGGCCTGGGCATGCTCGAGGGCATGACCCGCCTGCTGCCGACGGCGGAGGTCGGCTTCCTCGGCCTCAAGCGCGACGAGGAGACCCTCGAGGCGATCACCTATGCGAACCGGCTGCCCGAGGACCTCACCGGACGCCAGGTGTTCATCCTCGACCCGATGCTCGCCACCGGCGGCACGCTCGTCGCCGCGATGGAGTACGTGTTCGAGCGCGGTGCGCGCGACGTCACGGCCGTGTGCCTCATCGCCGCGCCCGAGGGGCTGAAGACCGTCGAGGCGTACGTCGGCGAGCGCGCCGACGTCCAGGTCGTCGTCGCGGCGCTCGACGAGCGGCTCAACGAGAAGGCGTACATCGTGCCGGGCCTCGGCGACGCCGGCGACCGGCTCTACGGGATCGTCTGACACCCGGCCGCCCGAGATCGGGCTCCCGCCGCCGGCACCGAGCCAGGCACCCGGCCGGCTCGCCACCGCCTGTGCCGTCGGTCGTCGCGCGCCCGCATCGGGCTAGCCCGCCGCCGGCACCACCGGTCCGCGGCGTGACGGCACGCGGCTAGCTCGCCGCCGTCGGCCTGGTGTTGCCCGGGCCGCCGTTGCCGTTGTCGTTCCCGTGCGGCCAGCACGTGCGGTCCCAGCGCGGGGTGCCGGCCCACCAGGGCGTCGAGGTGCTCGCGGCGCTGCAGGTTGGCGTCGGGGTCGGCGTGGGGGTCGGCGTCGGCGTGGGGGTCGGCGTCGGCGTGGGGGTCGGCGTCGAGGTGGGGGTCGTGGTCGGCGTGGGGCTGGAGGTCGGGCTGGGCGACGCCCACGGCGTGACCGTCAGGCTGCGCGGGTGGTTGAGGGTGCGCGCGACGCCGTCGGCGCTGACCTCCCACGTCACCTCGCCCCCCGTGAAGTCCTGCGCCACGGCCACCGCGATGGCGACGTGCGCCACCTGGCCCGCGTCGAGCACCGGCAGCGCGCACCGCACGCCGGTGCCGACGATCACGCAGTCCCACGCCGAGGCGAGGTGCACCGCGTACCGCCCGACGACCTGCTGGGTGACCGCCTCTGCGGTGACGCCGGCCGGCAGGTCGACCTGCGCGACGAGGTTCGTCGCCGGGCCGGCACCGGCGTTGGTCACATCGACACCGAGTCCCTGACCGCCCTCGCCCGCGGCCAGGACCGCGTCGGGAACGCTCACGACGAGGGCCGGGGCCCCCGCGGTGGTGCCGCCGGAGCCGCCGCTCGATCCGGACCCATCAGCCGCCACGACCGTCGAGACGTCGGAGGCGCCGCTGGTCGACGTGCCGGCATCCGCCGTGGTCGCGGCGCCGGGCGTCGACGCCGGCGCGCTGGTCGGGTCGTCGACGACGACGGACGCGGGCGGGAGTGCGGACGGGTTCGGTGTTGCCGTCACGGTGCTGGTCGCACTCGCGGACGACGGCGTGTCGTGCGGGGCGTTGAGCGCGAGCGCACCGAGCGCGATGCCCGCGACGACGACGACACCGGCCACGCCCGCGGCCACCGCCGTCGGGACCGTGCCGAGGAAGGCGCCGATCGCGGCGAGCATGCCGCCGGACGCCGCGCCACCCGACGCACCCGCGGCTCCGGCGGCGACGCCCACGCCGGCGCCGGCTGTGCCGGCCGCACCGGCGGCGGCGCCCGCCGCACCGCCGACTGCGCCACCCGAGCTCAGCGCCGCGGTGCCCGCGGCGAGGCCGCCTGCGGTCGGCAGCGCGAACCCGAGGGCACCCAGACCCGCCGCGCCGAGCACGAGCGGCGCGATGATCACGCGCAGGCCGTGGTTGACGTCGCGCAGCTCGAGCAGCAGGGCCCGGCACTCGCCGCACGTCTCGAGGTGCGCCTCGACCTGGGTGGTGTCTCGCGCGCCGAGGCCGCCACGCACGTAGCCGCCGAGCTTGCCGGCCACGGACCGGCACCCGTCGGGCAGCTCGTCGGACAGGTGCTGCTGGAGGTACGCCTGCCGCAGCCCCTCCCGCGCGCGGTACGCGAGCGCGGCCGTGC
The DNA here is from genome assembly GCF_001898175.1 of Cellulomonas sp. 73-92. Taxonomy (GTDB): domain Bacteria; phylum Actinomycetota; class Actinomycetes; order Actinomycetales; family Cellulomonadaceae; genus Cellulomonas. The sequence goes on along the minus strand of NZ_MKTH01000013.1, from coordinate 543,419 downwards.
TGTTGGCGGTCAGGCCCAGCAGCGGCGCGATCTCGGCGGGTGTCTGCCCCTCGATCTCGCTGTGCCACAGCACCGCCTGCCACCGCTCGGGGAGGCTGGCGAACGCGCGCGCGACGATCGACCGCTCGAACCCTTCGAGCGCCGGCTCCTCCGCCGCGGCGACGGAGACCGTGCCCGACTCGAGGACGGCCACGTCGTCGGTCGGGTCGGCCCGGCGCCCACGCTCGCGCTGGACGGCCGCGGCCCGGCGCACGACGGTGAACAGGTAGGCGCGGAACGCGTCGGTGGGACCCGAGCCGCCGCGCAGCGCCGACCACACGGCGGCGAACGCGTCGGCGACAGCGTCCTCGGCCTCGGCCTTCCCGGACGTGTACTGCCGCGCGACGATCAGGGCCGCGCCGGCGTGGCGCTCGTAGAGCACACCGAAGGAACCCGCGTCGCCCGATCGCGCCGCCATGATGAGGTCGGCGTCGGAACGCAGGTCCATCCCCGTACCACGACCGGCTTCCACACCGCCCTCCGATACGCCCGGTATGTCCAGGACGAGTGTTTCACACTCCTCCGCAAGGGTGAATCGGCGAAAACCAGCGTCACCCTGAGCCCACAGGCCCCTCTCATTCCACGTGACGACCGACATGCGCCCCATGCCGCACCTGCCGGAGGGCCTGCGCGACCGTTGGCGTGCCAGCAGCGTCGAGTCCGTGTGGCTGCGGCCCGCGGACTGGTACCACCCCGCCGTCGACGTCCTCGTCGACGCGGTGCTGCGCGACGCCGACCCGTGCGCGGCCGCCGAGGAGCTCGGGCGGGCGCGCGGCTACGAGGGCGTGGGCATCGTCGAGACCCTCGACGACCTCGCCTGCCTGTACCGCACGGCGGGCGTCGCCACCCCACCCCTCGACGCGATCCGGGCCCTGTCCGGGGGCTGGGCGGACGGCTCGTCGGCCGGTATCGGCGCGGCCTCCGCGTTCGATCCCGAGACCGGGCTGCCGACGCGCTCCTACCTCGAGCTGCGCCTCCGTGAGACGTACGAGGGTGGGGAGCACACGTCGCACCGGCTCGTCGTCGTCGACGTCGCGGCGGGCGAGGTCTCCGGCTTCCTGCGCGCCGCGCGGTCGGCCGCGACCGGGGCGGCGCTGGCCTCCGCCTTCGGTGCCGGGCACCCGATGGGCACGCTCGGCGGCGGGATGTTCGCCGCGCTGATCCGCCCTGGGGACGACCTGGAGCGCCGGCTCGACCTCCTCCGTGCAGACCTCGCCTCGCGCTGCGCCGACATCGAGGTGCGTGCGACGACCCGGCAGCCGGTCCGTGCCTGGACCGAGCCCCTGCCGGACACGTACGACGGCGCCCTCTGCCTGCTCGGACGGCTGGTCCGCTTCGACGGCTGACCGGGTGACCGACGGCTGCACGGACGGTCAAGACTTCACCACGGCTTCGTCGCACATTGCTCCCCCGCTGGTCAGAGAGAAGTTTCACGAAGGGCTTGGCGAACCCCCGGCCGGGCGCCTACCGTCGTTAACGTGACCCCCAGTGGACTGGCGCCGACCGACCCGGACGTGCCGCACACCACGGACCGTGTGGTGCCGGCGCAGGGCCATGCCGCGGACCTGCCGGACGCGCCGGGACCGCTCCTCGCGGCCGGCGACGCGGCGGACGTCTACGCGTTGTCCGAGCACCAGGTGCTGCGGCGGTACCGCCAGGGCGGCGACGCCTCCCGCGAGTTCGCGCTCATGCGGCACGTCGCCGCGCACGGGTTCCCGGTGCCGGCGGTCCAGCACCTCGGCGGCCCCGACCTGCTCATGGAGCGGCTGCACGGGCCCACGCTGCTGCAGGCGCTGGCGGCCGGTGAGCTGAGCCTGCGCAACGGCGCGGCGCTGCTGGCGGACCTGCACCACCGGCTGCACGCCATCCCCGCCCCGACGGGCGGCGTCGTCATCCACCTCGACCTGCACCCGGGCAACGTCATCCTGTCCGAGTCGCGCGGACCCGTGCTCATCGACTGGGCGAACGCCCGCGGGGGTGCGGCGTCGCTGGACACCGCCACCACGGCGCTGATCGTCGCCGAGGTGGCGGTCGACGCGGGCGGCGACTACTCGCAGGCGGCCCGGGCGCTGCTGGCGGCGTTCGTCGGCGCGGTCGACGAACCCTTCCTCCCCTCGCTCGACGAGGCCATCGACATGCGGTGCCACGACCCGGCGCTCATCGCCGGGGAGTGCGACCTCGTGGAGCCCGCCGGCGCGCTGGTGCGCACGTTCGCCGAGCTCGCCGCCCACCGCTGAGCCCCGCGGCACCCGCTGGAGAGCACGTCCACCTGGGCGGGCGCGTTGCCGCTTCCGCTCGTGCGCGGCCGCTTCCGCTCGTGCGCGCGTTCGCCGAGCTCGCCGGCCACGGCTGAGCCTCGCGCGGCGGCACCGCTCGTCAGCCCGCGGCCGTCTCCATCGGCACGCCCTCCGGGGACGCCACCAGCATCGTCGCCGGGCCATCCACCGGCACCGCCAGCACCGCGGCGGCGCCGTGCGCGATCGCCCACGCCGGGCCGGGGTCGCCCATCGCCAGCACCGTCGTGGCCAGGACGTCCGCCACGGTGAGGTCGGCCGCGACGACGGTGGCCGCGACGAGCGGGACGTCGCGCGAGCCCGTGCGGCCGTCCCACACATGGGCGCCGCGCTCGTAGGTGCCGGACGTGGCGACCGCCCCGTCACGCACCGTGAGCACGGCGAGGACCGCCAGCGGGTCGGTCGGGTGCCGCACACCGACCTGCCAGGCCTGCCCCGGCTCCGGCTCACCTCGCGCGACGACGTCGCCACCGGCGTTGAGGAAGAAGTCGGCGATCCCGGCGGCGACGAGCCCGTCGGCCGCGCGCTGCGCGGCCCAGCCCTTGACGACGCCGTTGGTGTCCAGACGGCCGTCAGGCGTGTGCACGTCGAAGACGCCGTCGGAGTCCGTCCGCGCTCGCTCCGCGATGGCCAGCACCTCGCGCATGTCGGCGCTGAGCTCGTCGTCGGCCAGCTCGCCCCGGTCGAGCCGCGAGAGCTCGCTGTCGGGGCGGAAGGGACTGAATCGCTCGTCGGCCTCGTGCAGCACGGCGAAGGCGTGCTCCATCGCCGCCTCGGTGGCGACGGGGTCGGCGTGCCGCACGTCGAGCGACACGACCGTCCCCATCACCTCCTCGACGCGGCGCATGTCAGCCGTGCTGGTCGATGGCGGCCTGCAGGGACTGCGCGTAGGCCTGCGAGGTGAACGTCGCGCCGGAGACGCCGTTGATGTTCGCGGAGTTGGCGGCGACTGCCTGCTGGTTCAGCTGCGGGATCGCGTACTGGTTGAGCTGCACGGAGTAGCCGTGCCAGTTGGGGTACTGCAGCGCCTGCACGTTCGTGATCTTGGAGCCGCTGAACGTCACCGAGAGCTGCAGCGGGCCGTACGGGGTCTGCACCGTGCTGCCGACCACCGTGACGGTGCCGCTCGTCGTCGACGACTTCGAGGTGGAGGCGGGGCCCGACGAGGTGCCCGTCGAACCGTTGGCGGCCGTCGAGGCGGACCCCGACGTGCCCGCGGTGGTCGAGCCGGCCGTCGACGACCCGGTCGCCAGGTGAGGGGCGGCGTTGGCGTCGGCCCCGGCGAACCGGGTGACGGCGGTGGCGGCGATGGCGGCTATGCCGCCGACGAAGATCAGCGTGCCGCGCCAGGGGGTGGTGCTCATCTCGGGGCCCCCGCTCGTTCGTGAGCGCAGCGAGCGAGTTCGTGGGGTGAGTTCATGCGAGGCTCAGCTCCTCGGTGTGGATGGCGGACCGGGGCACACCCAGTGCCCGGACGGACGCGACGACGGTGTCGACCATCGCCGGCGGGCCGCAGACGAAGACGTCACGGGAACGGACGTCCGGGACCAGGCCGGCGAGGGCGGAGGGGACGAGCGGGTCGTAGCCCAGCTCGCGGCGGCGACCGGCGACGGGCACGTAGCGCAGCCGCGGGGCGTCGGGGAACTCGGAGGCCAGCGCCAGCCGCTCGGCGGAGTGGGCGCGGTGCACCACGACGACGTCGTGGCCGGAGTTGACGAGGTCCTCGGCCAGGGCACGCACCGGCCCGATGCCGGCGCCGCCGGCGACGAGCAGCACCCGCCGGGAGCGGGCGCGGTCCGCCGTCATGCGGCCGAACGGACCCTCGAGGAGCACGGGGGTGCCCTCCTTGAGGTGCTTGACGGCCGACGAGTGGTCACCGAGCGCCCCGACCGTGAACCGGAGGTGGTCACCCGTCGGGACCAGGGACAACGAGTAGGGGTGGGCCGTCAGCAGGTGCCCGGGGGCGAGGAAGCGGACGAGGAAGAACTGCCCGGCCCGCGGCGCCAGCCGGTCCATCCCCTTGCCTTGCAGCCACACGCTCGTGGTGCCGACGCTCTCCTCGACGACCGCGGCGACGCGGACCCCGAGGGTGACGTGCCGGGCGATCGGCTGGATGACGCGGTACCAGAGGATCGTCCACGCGGTGGCGCCGTAGAGCACGAACCAGGCGGCCCGCGCCAGCGGGACCCCGACGAAGTTCACGCCCGCGTTGACCTGGTGCACGAACGTCAGCGCGATCGCGCCGTAGACCGTGAAGTGGATGCCGTACCACCACTCGTAGGACAGCTTGCGGCGCAGCAGCCGGGCGCTCGACAGGCCGACGGCGAAGAAGACGGCGGTGCCGATGAGGGCCCACCACAGGTCGGCGATCGTGTGGAGGAGCGTCACCAACGACCCCCACGGCGTCTGGCCCTGGATGAGCTGGTAGCCCACGATCATGCCCAGCACGTGGACGACGATGAGCAGGATCACGGTGGTGCCGAGCGACTTGTGCCACGACACCAGCCGGTCCATGCCGACCGACCGCTCGAACCACGGCACACGCGCCACCAGCAGCAGCTGCGCGCAGACGAGCACCGACGCGATCAGGCCGGTGAGCTCGGCGATCGCGACGATCGCGCCACCGGGCGTGCCGCCCGCGGCGGCCGGCGTGCCGTGCCACCAGAAGAGCGTGACGGCGATGCACGCCGCGACGATCGCCGACCGCACCGGGTAGCGTCCCTCGGGCTCACGCCGTGGCGTGCTGCCCCGCGGTGCCGGCCGGCTGGTTCGTCGTGCGTCCGCCGCTTGGCGGGGCGCCGTCATGCTCGTCATGGCACCTACAGTGCCCGCCGCGCCTCGGTGCCCGCTTCGCGCTTCCTGTCAGCCGGCTGTGAGGGTAGGTCAGAAGTCCCAGTCCTCGTCCTGCGTGTTGACCGCCTTGCCGATGACGTACGACGAGCCCGACCCCGAGAAGAAGTCGTGGTTCTCGTCGGCGTTGGGGCTCAGCGCCGAGAGGATCGACGGGTTGACGTCGGTCTCGTCGCGCGGGAAGAGCGCCTCGTAGCCGAGGTTCATCAGGGCCTTGTTGGCGTTGTAGCGCAGGAACTTCTTGACGTCCTCCGTGAGGCCGAGGTCGTCGTAGAGGTCCTGGGTGTACTCCACCTCGTTGTCGTACAGCTCGAAGAGCAGCTCGAACGTGTAGTCCTTGAGCGCCGCGCGCTGCGCTTCGGAGACCTGCTCAAGGCCCTTCTGGTACTTGTAGCCGATGTAGTACCCGTGCACGGCCTCGTCGCGGATGATGAGGCGGATCAGGTCGGCCGTGTTCGTCAGCTTGGCGCGCGACGCCCAGTACATGGGCGCGTAGAAGCCGGAGTAGAAGAGGAACGACTCGAGCATGGTGCTGGCGACCTTGCGCTTGAGCGGCTCGTCACCCCGGTAGTACTCGAGGACGATCGCCGCCTTGCGCTGCAGGTTCGCGTTCTCCTCGCTCCAGGCGAAGGCCTCGTCGATCTCCTTCGTGGAGATGAGCGTCGAGAAGATCGACGAGTAGCTCTTCGCGTGCACCGACTCCATGAACGCGATGTTCGTGTAGACGGCCTCCTCGTGCGGCGTCAGCGCGTCCGGGATCAGGCTCACCGCACCGACCGTGCCCTGGATGGTGTCCAGCAGCGTCAGGCCGGTGAAGACGCGCGTGGTCATCGTCTTCTCGGCCTCGCTCAGCGTGGCCCAGCTCTGGATGTCGTTGCTGACCGGCACCTTCTCCGGCAGCCAGAAGTTGCCGGTCAGCCGGTCCCAGACCTCGAGGTCCTTGTCGTCCTCCAGGCGGTTCCAGTTGATCGCGGTCACGCGGTCGATGAGCTTGAGCTTCGGGGGGGTCATCGGGTTCCTTCGCCAGTTCCGTTACGGACGCGTCACAGCATGCAGCTGACGCACCCCTCCACCTCGGTGCCCTCGAGGGCCATCTGGCGGAGTCGCACGTAGTAGATCGTCTTGATGCCCTTGCGCCAGGCGTAGATCTGCGCCTTGTTGAGGTCGCGGGTGGTGGCCGTGTCCTTGAAGAACAGCGTCAGGCTCAGCCCCTGGTCGACGTGCTGCGTCGCCTCGGCGTAGGTGTCGATGATCTTCTCGGGGCCGATCTCGTACGCGTCCTGGTAGTACTCCAGGTTGTCGTGGTCCATGAACGGCGCCGGGTAGTAGACGCGGCCGATCTTGCCTTCCTTGCGGATCTCGATCTTGCTGGCGATCGGGTGGATCGAGCTCGTCGAGTGGTTGATGTAGCTGATCGAGCCCGTCGGCGGGACGGCCTGGAGGTTCTGGTTGTAGATGCCGTGCTCGCGGACCGACGCCGCGAGGGCGCGCCAGTCGTCCTGCGTGGGGATGCGCACGCCGGCGCCCGCGAAGAGCGCGGCGACGCGCTCGGTGCGCGGCGCCCACTCCTTCTCGATGTACTTCGCGAAGTACTCGCCGCTGGCGTACTTCGAGTCCTCGAAGCCGTCGAACGCGCGGCCGCGCTCGATCGCCAGCGTGTTCGACGCGCGGATCGCGTGGAACGCCACCGTGTAGAAGTACATGTTGGTGAAGTCGAGGCCCTCGTCGGACCCGTAGAAGATGCGCTCGCGGGCCAGGTACCCGTGCAGGTTCATCTGCCCCAGGCCGATCGCGTGGCCGCCGGCGTTCGCCTTCTTCACCGAGGGGACCGACTCGATCGACGTCTGGTCGCTCACCGCGGTCAGCGCCCGGATCGCCGTCTCCACCGACTTGCCGAAGTCGGGCGAGTCCATCGTCAGGGCGATGTTGAGCGAGCCGAGGTTGCACGAGATGTCACGGCCCACCTCGGCGTACGACAGGTCCTCGTTGAACCGGGACGGCGTGGAGACCTGGAGGATCTCCGAGCACAGGTTCGACATCGTGATCTTGCCCTTGATCGGGTTGGCCCGGTTCACCGTGTCCTCGAACACGATGTAGGGGTAGCCCGACTCGAACTGGATCTCCGCCAGCCGCTGGAAGAACTCGCGGGCGTCGATCTTCGTCTTGCGGATGCGCTTGTCGTCGACCATCTCGTGGTACTTCTCGGTGACGTTGATGTCGGCGAACGCCACCCCGTAGACGCGCTCGACGTCGTACGGGCTGAACAGGTACATCGGCTCGTTCTTGCGGGCCAGCTCGAACGTGATGTCCGGCACGACGACGCCGAGCGACAGCGTCTTGATGCGGACCTTCTCGTCGGCGTTCTCGCGCTTGGTGTCGAGGAACCGGAAGATGTCCGGGTGGTGCGCGTGCAGGTACACCGCCCCCGCGCCCTGGCGGGCGCCGAGCTGGTTGGCGTAGCTGAACGAGTCCTCGAGCAGCTTCATGACGGGGATGACCCCGGAGCTCTGGTTCTCGATGTGCTTGATCGGCGCGCCGTGCTCGCGGATGTTCGACAGCAGCAGCGCCACGCCGCCGCCGCGCTTGGCAGGAAGCAGCTGACGGGCTCGCCGCGCTGCGCCTTGCCGAGGTTGAGGAACGTCGGCGTCGCCGGCTGGAACCGGCCGGCGATCATCTCGTCGACCAGGGAGATCGCGAAGTCCTGGTCACCGTCCGCCAACGCGAGCGCCACCATGCAGACCCGGTCCTCGAACCGCTCGAGGTAGCGCTTGCCGTCGAAGGTCTTCAGCGTGTAGCTCGTGTAGTACTTGAACGCCCCGAGGAACGTCGAGAACCGGAACTTCTTCGAGTACGCGTAGTCGAACAGGCTGTGCAGGAACGGCCGGTCGTACTTCGCCAGCACGGCCGGGTCGTAGTACTTGTTCTCGACGAGGTAGTCGAGCTTCTCGTCGAGGTCGTGGAAGAACACCGTGTTCTGGTTGACGTGCTGCAGGAAGTACTGCCGCGCCGCCTCGCGATCCTTGTCGAACTGGATCTTCCCGTCCGGTCCGTACAGGTTGAGCATCGCGTTGAGGGCGTGGTAGTCCAGCCCCGTCGTGTCGACCCGAAACTCGGTGACCGTCATCGCCACATCCGTTCCCATCCCGTGCGGACGCGCTCCACGTCACGCTGTGTACCCATGAGCTCGAAGGCGTACAGGTAGGGAACACCGCACTTCGCCGCGACGATGTCGCCGGCGAGGCAGTACGCCTTCCCGAAGTTGGTGTTGCCGGCCGCGATCACGCCGCGGATCAGCGACCGGTTGCCCTCGTCGTTGAGGAACGTGACGACCTGGCGCGGGACCGCCCCGCCCTCGTTGCCGCCGCCGTAGGTGGGCACGACGAGCACGTACGGGTCGTCGACGCGCAGGAACCCCTCGGTCGGCCGCAGCGGGATGCGGTGGGCGGGCAGCCCCGTCTTCTCGACGAACCGGTGGGTGTTGTTCGAGACGGACGAGAAGTAGACCAAGGCCGGCATGACTTCTCCTTCCGCTCGTCGTGCCCTCGGGCGTCGTGCCCTCGGGCGTCGTGCCCTAGGCCGAAAGTCCTGGGTCCCGGGACAGAGACCTCTGCCCGGGACCTTCGTGCTGCTGGTTGTGCCCCGGTCCACCGGGGGTGTGCGGCGCAGGACACCTGCCCGCCGGGCCGGCGCGGGCTGTGCTCACGCCGGCCCGGGGAGTGCGGTGGCCCCCTCAGGGGGCGGTGGCGTCAGGCGACCGAAGCCGCCACGCGGTCCGCGAGCGCCTTGATCTTGTCGGGCCGGAAGCCCGACCAGTGGTCGCCGCCGGCCATGACGACCGGGGCCTGCAGGTGACCCAGCGACATCACGTAGTCGCGCGCGTCGGCGTCCTCGGTGATGTCCACGACCTCGTACTCGAAGCCCAGCTTGTCGAGGGCGCGATACGTCGCGTTGCACTGGACGCATGACGGCTTGCTGTAGACCGTGATCGTCATCGTGGGCTCCCTCGGGCTGGTGCAGTGCTTCTGGTACAACGTTCGGGCGACGCGTCCGCTTCCTTGCGCGTCGGGATTCGACACTAAACCTTGTGGTCTCGGTTGCCAACTACCACTAGGGCTTGTGTTACACGGATGTGGTTTTTCACCCTGTGCACACGTCGTCGAGGCTACCGTCCACCACCGACACGACCCCCTGGGCTGCGCCGTCGCGCCGCGTCCGGCGCGTCGCCCACAGCCCGTCAACAGCGCCCGGCGCGCCGTCCACAGGCCCGCCCACCGGCGTGTCGGCCTCGCCCACACCCCGCCGGGCAGTCGTCCACAGCCGGCCGCCGCCCCGGCGGCCCCGACTCGTCGGTTCGACGCCGACCCGGCGGTTCACACCGACGAACTGGCGTCGAACCGACGACCCGGCGGGTGGGGTCAGGCGACCGTGCGGGGCGACGTCAGGGGATGAGGCGGCGGCGGTCAGGCGATGCGGAGGCGGGGGGTACCGGGCTCGCCGGGCGCCGCCGTGCGGGCGGCCACGGCCGCCTCCAGGACGGCGGTGATCTCGTCGCCGATGAGCTCGTGGCGGTCGATCAGCGCGTCGCGCAGCGCCGCGGCCAGGTCGCTGTTCGCCGCCAGCAGCCGGCGCACGGTGGCCCGGGCCTCGTCGAGCACACGCTCGACCTCGTCGCGCGCCCGGGTGTCCGCCAGCACCGACTCGACGAGGTCCCGGCCGCTCGCGGCGAACGAGACCAGCGAGCCGCCCATCCCCGCGGCGCCGACCATCTGCGCCGCCGTGCGGGTCGCGGCCGCCAGGTCGGAGGCGGGCCCCGTCGTCGTCTCGCCGAAGAACAGCTCCTCGGCCACCCAGCCGCCCATCGCGATCTGGACCAGCGCCCGCAGGTCGTCGCGCGTGTGCGTGTAGACCTCCTCGAGGTCGTCGTGCGCCAGCAGCCCGAGAGCCTCACCGCGCTTGACGACGGTCAGCACCTCCATGTGCCGCTTCGGGGCGACGAGCCAGGCCGTAGTCGCGTGGCCGGCCTCGTGCGTGGCGATGAGGCGCAGCTCGTCGGGCGTGTACGTCACCGGGTGTCCGAGGCCGACCATCTCGGTGATGCGCGCGTGCTCGACGTCCGCGAAGCTCATCGAGCCCGCCCCGCGGCGCAACGCGTTGACCAGCGCCTCGTCGAGCAGGTGCTCCACCATCACCGGGGTCCAGCCGTTCGTCGCCGCGGCGACCCGGTCGCGCACCGCGGCGTCGTCGAGCTCGTCGTCGTGCGCGCGGGTGGTAAGGAAGTGGTCGACGAGCGCACGACGACCCCGCGCGTCCGGCGCCGGGAACGTCAGCCGCCGGTCGAACCGGCCGGGGCGCAGCAGCGCGGGGTCGAGGGCGTCGCCACGGTTGGTCGCGGCGATGAGCAGGATCGGGGCGCGGCGCACCGGGTGCGCGTGCAGGCGCCGCTCCGCCGGCAGCAGCAGGTTGAGCGACTCGCGCACGCGCCCGACGAGCCTCTCGACGCCCACCGGCTCGTCGAACGACTGCATCTGCACCAGGAGCTCGTTGACCACGCCGCCGGTGCCCTCCGAGACGACGCGCTCGACGCGCGGTCCGGGCGCGACGGTGGCCGAGGACGAGAGCAGCGACCCGCGCCGCATGGCGATCGCGTCGATCTCCTCGATGAAGCCGATCGCGCCGCCCTCCGCGCGCGCCGCGCGCCGCAGCGCCCGGAAGTACGAGCGGATCTTGCGGGCCGTCGCGCCGTAGTACATGGACTGGAAGCTCGTCGCCGAGACGAAGAGGAACGGCACGCCGGCCTCGGCCGCCATCGCCTTGGCGGTCATCGTCTTGCCCGTGCCCGGCGGCCCCTCGAACAGGAGGCCGCGGCGCGGGGTGCCGCCCATCTGGTCGGCGAACCGGCGGTAGGTCCAGAACAGGTCGATGGAGCGGCGCACGTCCTCGACGATCGGGTCGATGCCGATGACGTCGTCGAGCCGCACGTCCACCTGCTCCGGCCGGACGACGCTGTGCGGCGAGCGGCCCGCACCCATGGTGGTGCCCACCATCACGGCGATGAGCGCGACGAAGAAGAGGATCGGGACGACGACCAGCGGGTCGACGTGCAGCGTCGGCAGCGCCGGCCGGCCCTGCAGGGCGCGCAGGACGAGCCACGCGTTGAGGACCATGAGGGCGACCGCCAGGCGCAGCAGCCGCCGGCGGCGCTGCCGCTCGCGGTCCAGCGCGACGTCGTTGAGCTCCCGCTCCTGCTCGGGGACGCGGCTCATGGCGGACCTCCGCTCGACTCACCGTCCCCGGGCGGTTCCGCGAGGCGGTCGCTTCATCGTGAGCGCACGCGACGAACCCGACAACTCGGGCGAACCGACCAGGCCTGGGCGCACGAGCCCGGACCGTGCGCCGGGCGGGTGGCGGGCTACCGCCGGGGCGCCGCCCGCCGGTCCGGCACGGCGGGTGCCGGGCGCGCGGCGGCGGGCCGCCCCATGAGCACCCATGAGGCCAGGGCCAGGGCCAGGCACGCCGTCGCTGCCGAGACGAACGTGGGCGCGCTGCTCGGCGGCCCGAGGCGGAGCACCAGCGCCGGGAGGAGGCTGCCGCCCGCCGCCCCGGCGGCGACGAGGGGGCCCGTCCAGCGGACTGCCGACGGCCCGTCGAGGCGGTCCAGCGCGGCGCCGAGCAGCCGAGGGTAGGCGGGGGCGACGACGAGGACGGTCGCGGCGCACGCGGCGACGACCGCCACCGGCGCGCGGCCGCCGGCCGCCGCGCAGACGAAGAGCCCCGTCGCGACCAGGGCGCGCACCATCACGCCGCCGCGCGTCCGCGCACCCCACGCCCGCCCGGCGGACATGAGCACCCAGAACGCCGACGCCCCGAGCGCGGCGAGCGCCGGGTCCGCGCCGAGCAGGTCGTGGACCAGCACGGCGGACCAGCCGGACAGCACCGTCTCGACGCCGACGTACAGCGCGAGCGCCACCCCGGCCGGGGCGAGGACCCGCACCAGCCCGCCCCGCCCGGGCGGCCCGCTCGGGGCGGACGCGGTGCTCGTGACGGCGGCCTCCTCAGGCTGTCGGTCCGGCCCGGGTTCCCGGCCCGGCCCACCGGGCGGGCGCACCGCGCTCGTCACCGTCCCGCTCGTCCCACCGGCGGGCACCGCGCTCGGTGCCGGTGCGACGGGCGACGCCGGGCTCCTCGTGCCCACCGCGGGGCGGAGCGCGACGACGGTGGCGGGGATCGCGGCGACCAGGAGCGCCGCGTCGGCGACGCCGGCGCGCGTCGCGGCGAACGCCAGCACCGGGAGCACGGCCGCCGTGGCGGCGGAGACGGCGAGCAGCCCACCGAGCCGGCGGTCGGTGCCGGCGCCCGCCCGGGCGGCCAGGCTCGTCGCGCTCTCGGTGACCCCGAACGCCACCCCCGACACGGCCGCCACCACCACCACGGCACGCACCGAGCCGGCCGTGGTGCCCCGGCCGGCCAGGGCGAGTCCGACCAGCGCCAGCGCCTGGGCGGCGGTGGAGCCGCGCAGCACCCGCCCCGGGCCGAACCGTGCCAGCACGGGGACGGCCGCGAGCACCCCGACGAACAGGCCGGCGAACATCGCGGGCACGGCGGCGAGCACGCCGTCGCCCGCACGCTGGGACCAGGCGGGCAGCAGGGCTGGGACGACCGAGGCCTGCGCGCCCATGCCGGCGAACGCCGCGACGAGCGTGCGGGACGCGCGCACGCCCGGCTACGCCTCGGGGCGCGCCCGGTGCACCGCGACGTACGTGCGGCGCAGCGCCTCCATGGACGCGTCGTACGTCGCCTGCGCGACACCGATGAACAGGCAGTCCACCACCATGAGCTGGGCGATCCGGCTGCCGAGGGCGCCCGAGCGGAAGGACGTCTCGCGCGCCGCCGTCGTCAGCACGAGGTCGGCCCGCTGCGCGAGCGGCGAGGCGCCGTGGTTGGTGATCGCCACCGTCGTCGCCCCGGTGGCGCGCGCGATGCCGAGGAACTCGATCGTGTCGGCGGTCGCGCCCGAGTGCGAGATCGCGATCGCCACGCATCCGGGTCCGAGCGTCGCCGCGGACGTCCAGGCGGCCTGCGAGTCGGACCACTCGAGGGCGGTCCGGCCGATGCGGACGAGCTTGCGCTGCAGGTCCAGCCCGACGACGGCGCTGGCGCCGACACCGAAGACGTCGACGCGGCGGGCCCGGGTCACGGCGTCGACGGCCGTCGCGAGCACGCCGACGTCGAGGGCGGAGACGGTGTCGGAGATGGACAAGGTCTCCGCGAGCGAGACCTTCGCCACGATGTCCGCCAGCGAGTCGTTGCGGTCGATGTCGCCGGAGACGGTGGCGAGCCCGTCCGTCTCCATCGTCTCCCGCATCGCGGCGCGGGTGACGTCGAGCCGCAGGTCGCGGTAGCGCTCGTACCCGACCCGACGGCTGAACCGGACGACGGAGGCCGTCGAGGTCGAGCAGCGCGCGGCCAGCTCGGCGATCGACAGCGCCGCGGTCTCGGCCGGCGCGGTGAGGAACTGCTCGGCGATCCGGTTCTCCACCGGCGTGAGCTCGGGCCGCAGCGCGCGCATGCGGACGAGCACCGTCGGCCCGGCGCCCTCGACGGTCGTGAGGCTCACGGTCCCGGCCTTCCTCGTGTCACAAGTCCGTAACTTTATTACGCCATGATCCTATCCGTCGTACCTTCTGTACATCGACCTGCGGCGGGTGCTTCACTGTCCGCCAACCCGCACCGAACCACCATCATCGAGGAGTTCACATGCAACGTGGCTCTCGCCGCGGCGGCCTCTTCGCCGCCGGGTTCGCAACTCTCGCGCTCGTGCTCGCGGCCTGCTCGGCGACACCGCAGCCGTCCGACACGTCGTCCGCCGGCGCTCCGGCGACGACGGGCGCGGCACCGGCGGCCGGAGGCAACCTCGTCGTCGGCGTCACCTCCGACCCGAACACGCTCGACCCCTGGAAGGCGACACAGTTCCAGGCCGTCGCCGTTCTCCAGACCCTGTACGGCACGCTCACGGAGTTCGACAAGGACCTGAACGTCGTCCCCGGGCTGGCGACCTCCTGGGACGTCTCGTCCGACGGCCTGACCGTCACGTTCCACCTGCGCCAGGGCGTCACGTTCTCCGACGGGAGCACGCTCAGCTCCGCCGACGTCGTCTCGTCGCTGACCAAGATCAAGGACAAGGCGACGGCCGCGGTCGCCGCCGCATCGCTCGCGTCGGTGGCCTCCATCGCGGCACCCGACGCCAGCACGGTGGTCCTGACGCTGTCCGCGCCGGACGCGGCCCTGCTGGCCAACCTCGCGGTCATCAACATGGCCATCGTGCCCGCCAAGGCCGACGAGGCCACCCTGGCCACCACGCCCGACGGCACGGGGCCGTTCGTCCTCAAGGCCCACACGCCGAACCAGTCGCTCACCGTCGCGCGCAACGCGGCGTACTGGGGCGACAAGGCGCTCCTCGACACGGTCGAGTTCCGGGTGATCCCCGACCAGTCGTCGATCGTCTCGGCCATGCAGTCGGGCAACGTCCAGATGTCGGTGCTCGACGACCCGCTCGTCGCCCAGACGGCGGCGGCGGCCGGGCTCACCATCCAGAAGACGCCGCAGCTCAGCTACCACGTGCTGCAGCTCAACGCGAGCCGCAGCGTGCTGTCCGACGTCAACGTGCGGCTGGCGATCCAGTGCGCCATCGACCGTCAGCAGGTGCTCGACACCGCCGCCCTCGGCGAGGGCGAGGTGACCGGGCCGATCACGTCCCCGGCCTACAAGTCCGACCCGAACGACCGGCCGTGCCCGACGCGCGACGTCGCCAAGGCGAAGGACTACCTCGCGAAGGCGGGGAAGTCCGGCGGCGTGACCATCGACACGATCGTCTCGACCGGTGAGTACTCGACCTCGGTCAACGAGGCGCAGAACCTGCAGTCGCAGCTGGCCGAGGCCGGCATCACGCTCAAGCTCGAGGTGCTCGAGTCCGGCGCCTACGTCGACCGGTGGGTCGCGGCTGACTTCGACGCGGCCGTCGCGCTCAACGGTGGGCGCCCCGACCCGGACGGCATGTACTCGCGGTACTTCACCAGCACGGGGAACCTCAACAAGGTCGCCGGCTACAGCTCGCCCACCCTCGACCAGCTGTTCGTCCAGGGCCGCGCGAGCTCCGACCCGGCGGTCCGCAAGCCGATCTACAAGAAGATCGGCGAGGAGCTGGAGAACAACGCCGCCTGGGTGTGGCTCTTCACGGGCTACAACTACACGGCGACCGTCAAGGGCGTCACGGGCTTCGTCCCCATGGCGAACAACTCGCTGCAGTTCCTGCGCACCACCGGGCTCTCCTAGCCCGCATCCTGCCGGTGGTGTGCGGCAGCCCCCGCCGCACACCACCGGCACCCCCAAGCCCCGTCCCGAGAGAGCGGCCGTGCGCACCCTCCTTCGCCACACCCTGGTCCGGCGGCTCGTCACTGCGCTCGCGACCCTGTTCGGCGTCGCGGTCGTCGTCTTCGTCATGCTCCGCGCCATCCCCGGCAGCCAGATCACGGCCAACCTCGGGATCGAGACCGCGGCGCTGACGCCGGAGCAGCGCGCCTCGCTCGAGGCGTACTACGGGCTCGACCGGCCCCTGGTCGTCCAGTTCTTCTCCTGGCTCGGCGGGCTGCTGACGGGCAACCTCGGCTGGTCGTCGCGGGCCCACACCTCGGTGCTGGCGCTGACCGCGCAGGCCCTGCCCGTCACCCTCGAGCTCGCGCTGCTGACCATCGTGCTGTCGCTCGTCATCGGCGTGCCGCTGGGCATGCTCTCGGCCTCCAAGCCCAACTCCGCACGGGACGCCGCGGGCCAGGTCGTCGGCCTCGCCGGCCTGTCGATCCCGGCGTTCCTCCTGGCCACCGCGCTGCTGTCGGCGCTGTCCGCCTGGCTGCACTGGAACCCCAACGGCGCCGGCTACGCGTCACCGGGCAAGGACCTCGGCCTCAACCTGGAGCAGATGGTGCTGCCGGCGCTGACGCTCGCCTTCGGCATCGCGGCGCCGATCATGCGCACGACGAGGTCCGCGGTGCTCGAGATCCGGTCCGAGGACTTCGTCCGCACGGCGCGCGCCAAGGGCGTGCCACCGCGGCGGCTGCAGGCGCGGCACGTGCTGCGCAACGCCCTCGTGCCGATCGTCACCATGACGGGCCTGCAGTTCGGCTACCTCCTCGGCGGAGCCGTCGTCGTCGAGCAGGTGTTCTCGCTCCCCGGCATCGGGCGGCAGGTGCTCCTCGGCATCCAGCAGAAGGAGTACGCGACCGTGCAGAGCACGGTGCTCGTCATCGCCCTGGCGTTCGTCGTCGTCAACCTGCTGACCGACGCGCTCTACCGCCTCATCGACCCCCGGGTGCGTGCCGCGTGACCGACCTGACGACACCCCTCGCGGGTACTGCGACCGCCGACCTTCCCCCCAGCGCGGGGCGCGTCGCGGGCCGCGTGCGCGCCTTCCTGCACAACCCGACTGCCCTGGCCGGCGGCGTGATCACCCTCGCCCTCGTGCTGCTCGCGCTCGCCTCGACGTTCGGCCTGCTCCCCCACGACCCGGTCGCCCAGAACCCGCCCGCGCGGCTGAAGGCCCCCTCGGCGGCGTACTGGTTCGGCACCGACCAGTTCGGCCGGGACATCTTCGCCCGCGTCGCCGCCGGCGTCGCCAACTCCGGCCTCATCGCCGTCACCGCGGTGGCGTTCGCCGCCGTCGTCGGGACCCTGGCGGGCGTGGTGGCGGGCTTCTACCGCGGCTCCTCGGACGCCGTGATCAGCGGGCTGACCAACGTGCTCTTCGCCTTCCCGCCGCTGCTGCTGGCGCTGTCGCTCGCCTCGGTGTTCACGCGCACCTGGTTCACGGTCGCGGTGGCGATCGCCATCGTCTACGTGCCGATCTTCATCCGCGTCGCACGCGGGCCCGTGCTGTCCCTGCGCGAGATCGACTACGTGCGCGCCGCGACGAGCATCGGCGAGCCCCGGTGGGCCGTCATGGTGCGGCACGTGCTGCCGAACATCTCCTCGATCGTCATCGTCCAGGTCACGCTCGCGCTGTCGTGGGCGGTGCTGACGGAGGCCTCGCTCAGCTTCCTCGGGCTGGGCGCCCCACCGCCGGCACCGTCGCTCGGCTCGATGATCTACGAGTCGAAGACCCTGGTGACCATCGCGCCCTGGACGATGGTGGCGCCCGGCGTCGTCATCGTGCTCTTCGTCGTCGGGCTCAACCTGCTCGGCGACGGCATGCGTGACGTGCTCGATCCTCGTGGCAAGGACTGGCGATGAGCGACGACCTGGCGACGCTGGCCACCGAGGCGACCGACCCCCGGTTCGCCCAGATCGACCGGATGAGCGTGGCGGACCTCGCCGCGACGATGAACGACGCCGACCGCACCGTGCCGGACGCCGTGCGGGCCGCGCTGCCGCAGGTGGTCGCCGCGATCTCGGCGGTGGCGGAGCGAATGGCGCGCGGCGGTCGTCTCATCTACGTCGGCGCCGGCACCCCGGGCCGGATCGCCGTCCTCGACGCCTCCGAGTGCCCGCCGACCTTCAGCACCCCGCCGGACCTGGTCACGGCGATCATCGCCGGTGGGCCGTCCGCGATCGTCACACCCGCCGAGGGGGCTGAGGACGACGCCGGCGCCGGTGCCGCCGCGATCGACGACGCCGGGGTGGGGCCTCTGGACTCCGTCGTCGGGATCGCGTCCAGCGGCCGCACGCCCTACGTCGTCGCGGCGGTGAGCCGGGCGCGCGAGCTGGGCGCGTTCACCGTCGGCCTGACCTCCAACGTGGGCTCCGACCTCGCGGGGGCCGCCGAGCAGCCGATCGAGGTCGTCGTCGGGCCCGAGGTGATCTCCGGGTCGACACGGCTCAAGGCCGGCACGGCCCAGAAGCTCGTGCTCAACATGATCTCGACGATCACGATGGTGCGGCTGGGCAAGACCTACGGGAACCTCATGGTCGATGTGCGGCCGACGAACCACAAGCTGCGCGAGCGCGCGGTCCGCATCGTGCGCCAGCTGACCGGTGTGGACGCCCCCGCGGCGCGTGCCGCGCTGGGGACCGCCGGCTGGGACGTCAAGGTGGCGGCGGTGACCCTCCGGCTCGGGCTCGACCCGGCGGCCGGCCGCGAGCGGCTCGAGGCCGCCGGCGGCCGCCTGCGCGAGGCCTTCGGGGAGGTGTGATGCGGGTCCTCGGCATGATCTCCGGCACCTCGATGGACGGCATCGACGCGGCGGTCGTCGACTTCGCCCTCGACGGCGGGACGCTGCACGGTCGCGTGCTCCTGGCCGGCACGACGCCCTACCCCGCGGACGTGCGGGCCCGCCTCGCCGCGGCGCTGCCGCCCGCCGCGACCTCCCTCGAGGAGGTGTGCCGCCTCGACACCGCCGTCGGCCAGGCGTTCGCCGCCGTCGCCGCGGCCGCCGCCACCGAGGTCGGCGGCGTGGACCTCGTCGTCTCGCACGGGCAGACCGTCTTCCACTGGGTCGAGGGCGGGCACGCCCTCGGCACGCTCCAGATCGGGCAGCCGGCGTGGATCGCCGAGCGCGTCGGCGCGCCGGTGCTGTCCGACGTCCGCATCCGGGACGTCGTCGCGGGCGGCCACGGCGCGCCCCTGGTGTCGTACCTGGACTCCCTGCTGCTGGCCGGGCGCGGTGGGACGGCCGCCGCCCTCAACCTCGGTGGCATCGCCAACATCACCGTGCTCCGGCCGGACGGCACGCTCGTCGCCTACGACACCGGTCCGGCCAACGCGCTGGTCGACGCCGTCGTCGCCGCGGACCGGCTCGACCCGGCGGGCTTCGACACCGACGGCCGGATCGCGGCCGCCGGGCACGTGGACGAGACCCTGCTCGCGGTGCTCCTCGACGACCCGTACTACCGCCTGCCGCCACCACGCAGCACCGGCAAGGAGCACTTCCACCTCCCGTACGTGCGGGACGCCGTGCGCCGCGCCGGCACCGATCCGACGCCCGAGGACCTGGTCCGGACGCTCACCGAGCTGACGGTGCGGACCGTCGCCGACGAGGTGCGCCGGCAGGGGGCGACGTTCCTCGCCACCTCCGGCGGCGGGTGCCACAACCCGGTCCTGGTCGACGGCCTCCGCGCCGCGCTTCCGGGGGTCGCAATGGTGCCCGCCGACTCCCTCGGAGCCGGCACCGACGACAAGGAGGCCATCGCCTTCGCCCTCATCGGCTGGTGCACCGCGCACGGGCTGCCGGGGACGGTGCCGGCGGGCACCGGTGCCAGCGGCGCCCGCATCCTCGGCACGCTGACGCCCGGCGCCGGCCCGCTCCGGCTGCCCGAGCCCCTGGCCGCCGGCCCGGACCGCCTGCTGCTGCACGACGAGCGGGGCCGGGCATGACCCCGACGCTGCGACCGGCGCGGCCGTCCGACCTGGCCGCCGTCCTCGACGTCTTCCTCGCCTGCTGGCGGACGGCCTACCGGGGCGTCCTGCCGCAGCAGACCCTCGACGCCATGACCGACGAAGCGGCGGCGGCCCTGTGGGCCGAGGCGCTGCGGGACGCCGGGTCCGAGGTGCTGGTCGCCGACCTGGCGGGAACCCTCGTCGGGGTCGTCCGCTGGACGCTGGCCGACGGGACCGTCCAGTCGCTGTACGTCGATCCGCGCCACCAGGGCCAGGGCACGGGCGCCGCGCTGCTGGCCGCCGCGACCGGCTCCTTCGCGCAGCACGGCCTGCCGCAGGCGCGGCTGTGGGTCTTCGAGGCGAACGCCGCCGCTCGCCGGTTCTACGAGCACCAGGGCTGGGTCGCCGACGGGACGACCCGTGTCGAGGAGCGGTTCGGCGCGCCCGAGGTGCGCCTCGAGCGCCCGCTGGGGGGACCGTGAGCATCGCCGGCCTCTCCTGCCACCGGATCCGGCTGCCGCTGGTCTCGCCGTTCGTCACGGCGCAGCGGGTGGCGTCGCACGTCGAGGCGGTGCTCGTGCGGGCGGTCGACGACGACGGCGTGGACGGCTGGGGCGAGGCCGTGACGACGTGGCGCGTCACCGGCGAGAGCTCGGCGAGCGTCGCGGCGGCCGTCGAAGGACCCCTGGCCGACGCGGTGCTCGGCGCCGAGCCGTCCGACGTCGCGTCGTGGGCGCCGACGCTCGAGCACGCCGTGGTCGGCAACGCGGCGGCGCGCAGCGCGGTCGCGTCGGCGCTCGTCGACGTCGCGGCGCGGCAGGCCGGCGTCCCCCTCGCCGAGCTCCTCGCCGGCGCGGGCGCCAGCGGTCGGGAGCGCCCGCGCGGCGCCGTCCGCACGGACATGACGCTGGCCGCCGTGCGCACGCCGGACGAGCTCGACGGCCTGATCGCCCGGGCGGTGGCGCACGCCCGGGCCTTCGGCACGCTCAAGGTCAAGGTGGTCGACGCGCCGGTGACGCGTGACGTGCTCGTCGAGCTGCGCCGTGCCCTCGGCCCTGAGGTGCGGCTGCGCGTCGACGCCAACCAGGCGTGGGACGCCGGGACCGCCGTGGACGTCATCGAGCACTGGCAGGACCAGGGGGCGCGCATCGAGCTCGTCGAGCAGCCCGTGGCGGCCGCGGACCTCCCGGCCCTCGCGGCCGTCCGGGCCGCCGGGCTGACCGCGGTGCTGGCCGACGAGGCCGTGCACACGGTCGCGGACGTCGACGCCGTCGCGCGCCACGACGCCGCGGACGGCGTCAACGTCAAGCTCAGCAAGTCGGGCGGGCCGGTGCAGGCGCTGCTCATCGCCGACCGGGCGCGCGCGCACGGCCTCGACGTGCTGGTGGGCTGCATGATGGAGAGCACCGTCGGCCTCGCGACCTCGGTCGCGGTCGCGGCGGTGCTCGACGCCCGCGGCGGCCCGCGCGTCCACGACCTGGACGCCGGGATGTGGCTCGCCACGCCCGACGACTCACGGGTGCGCTACGAGGGCGACGTGCTGGTCCGGTCGGACGGCCCCGGCATCGGCGGGGGCCTCTCGTGAGCGCCGTGCCCGCGACGGAGCTCGAGGACCGGGCGGCCCGGGTCGCCGCGGCCCTCGTCGAGGCGCCCGCCGGCTCGCCGCCGCCGGGCGTCGTCGTGGGCTATGCCGTCGCCGGGGAGCGCGCCGTCGTCGCGCACGGCAGCACCGAGGCCGCGGGGGCGCCGATGGGCGCGGGGCTCCGCTTCGACGCCGCCTCCGTGACGAAGGCCGTCGTCACGACGGTCGCGCTGGCCACGCTCGTCGAGCGCCGCGCGCTGTCGTTCGACGCCCCGGTCCGGTCCGTGCTTCCGACGTTCCCCGGCCACCCGGGGACCACCCTCCGGCACCTGCTGCAGCACCGCGGGGGGCTGCCGGCCTGGCAGCCGCTGTACCTCGCGCCCGGCGCCGCCGACGATGCCCGCGCCGTGCTCGACACGGTGACGCCCGAGGCGCCGCTCGACGCCGCGCGCACCTACTCCGACCTCGGCTTCCTGCACCTCGGCCGCGTCGTCGAGGCCGTCGCCGCGACGCCCCTCGACCGGGCGGTGCACGAGCTCGCCCTGGTTCCGCTCGGCATCCCGGCGGCCGGCTTCCTGCCCGCGGGGACGCCCGGCACCGCCGCGGGGTGCGCCCCGAGCTCCGTCGGCGACCGCGCCGAGCGCGCCATGGTGGACAGCGGCGAGCCGTACCTGGTCCGCTGGCACGACGACGGGTTCGCCTGGCGGTCGCACGTGCTGCGCGGCGAGGCGAACGACGGCAACTGCTGGCACGCGTTCGGCGGGGTCGCGGGCCACGCCGGCCTGTTCGCCACCGTCGACGAGCTCCTCACCGCCGGGCGGGCGCTCGCGCTCTCGGTCACCGGCGACGGCCCGCTGCCGGCACCGGTCGCGGCCGAGCTCGTGGCCGCGGGGCCCGACGCCGAGCAGGCGCTCGGCTGGCGCCGGGACGGCCGCTGGGCGTGGCACCCGGGCTACACCGGGTGCGCCGTCGGCTTCGTCCCGGGCCGGCCGGTCGTCGTGGCCGTCGCCTCGAACCGCCTCCTGCCCGACGGACCTCCCGCGCCGACGGCCGCGCTGTGGCGTGCGGCCGTCGCCGGCCTCGAACCCTTGCCCGCCCTCCGAGGAGCGTCATGACCGCGGCCCCGCCGACGACCCCCGTCCTGTCGATCCGTGACCTGTCGGTGAGCTTCCGCACCGCGGCCGGGCTGGTGCCCGCCGTCGTCGGCGCCTCCATCGACGTGCACGCGGGGCAGACCGTCGCCCTCGTCGGCGAGTCCGGCTCGGGCAAGTCCACCACCGCCGCGACCGTCAACCGCCTGCTGCCGTCCAACGGCCGGATCGTCGGCGGCGCGGTCTGGTACGAGGGCACGGACATCGCGGACCTGCCCGAGTCGCAGATGATCCACCTGCGCGGCGCGAACATCGGGCTCGTCCCGCAGGACCCGATGTCCAACCTCAACCCGCTGATGCGGATCGGCACCCAGGTGGCCGAGACCCTCGAGGTCCACGGCCGGGCGACGGGCAAGAACGCGTGGGCCGGGGCGGTCGAGCTGCTGTCGATGGTGGGGATCCCCGACCCCGAGCGGCGCGCCCGGCAGTACCCGCACGAGTTCTCGGGCGGCATGCGGCAGCGCGCCCTCATCGCGATCGGGCTGGCCTGCCGACCGCGGCTGCTCATCGCCGACGAGCCGACGTCCGCGCTGGACGTGACCGTCCAGCGTCGGGTCCTCGACCAGCTCGACGAGCTCACCGACCAGCTCGGCACGGCGGTGCTCCTCATCACCCACGACCTGGCGCTCGCCATCGAGCGCGCCGACCGTGTGGTGGTCATGCACGGCGGGCGGGTGGTCGAGCAGGGCGGGTCGCGGGAGATCCTCGGGCGGCCGAACGACGACTACACGCGGGAGCTGCTGGCGGCCGCGCCGAGCCTGGCGTCGGTCCGCACCCGGCCGGCCCCGGCGTCGGCCCCCGTCCCGCTCGTCCAGGTCCGCGGCCTGCGCAAGGAGTTCGCCCTCCGGGGCGAGCGCGAGACCCTCACCGCGGTCGACGACGTGACGTTCGACATCCCGCGCGGGCAGACCGTCTCGCTCGTCGGGGAGTCCGGCTCGGGGAAGTCGACCACCGCCAACATGGTGCTGGCGCTCGAGACCCCGACCGCCGGGTCGATCCTCTTCGACGGGGCGGACGTCGCCGGGTTCTCCCGGCCGCAGATGTTCGACTTCCGCCGCCGGGTGCAGCCGGTGTTCCAGAACCCGTACGCGTCGCTCGACCCGCGGTACACCGTCGCCGCGATCGTCGCCGAGCCGCTGCGCGTGCACCGCGTCGGGGACGGCTCGCAGCGGCGTCGCGCGGTCGGGGACCTGCTCGACCAGGTCGCCCTGCCCGCCGCGCTGGCCGAGCGGTACCCGCACGAGCTCTCCGGCGGCCAGCGGCAGCGCGTCGCGATCGCGCGGGCGCTCGCCCTGCGCCCCGACCTGGTGGTCCTCGACGAGGCCGTGTCCGCGCTGGACGTCCTCGTCCGGGCCCAGATCCTCCGGCTGCTCGACGACCTGCAGCGCCAGCTGCAGCTCACCTACCTGTTCATCAGCCACGACCTGTCGGTGGTCCGGATGATCTCCGACGAGGTCCACGTGATGCACCGCGGCCGCATCGTCGAGTCCGGGACGCCCGACGACCTCTTCGACCACCCGCAGGACCCGTACACCCAGGAGCTCCTGGCGGCCATCCCGGGACGCGCGGCCGGCTGAGGACCGGCCGGCCTCAGGACTGGCGCGAGCTGGGGCCCGGCAGCAGGCGGCGCATGCGGACGGTCGTCGTGCGCACGGTCTCGGCCGGGCGCCGGCGGTCGGCGACGACCGTGCCGGTCGGGTCGGCCGTGAACACACGGCGCCCGGGGTCGAGCATGTCGCGCAGGAACTCCACCTGGCGGCGGGCCATGGTCAGCTCCTCCTCCAGCTCGAGGATGCGCTTGACGCCGGCGAGGTTGACGCCCTCGTCCTGCGACAGGCGCTGCACCTCACGCAGCAGCGCGATGTCACGCAGCGAGTAGCGCCGACCCCGGCCGCGGGCGCGGCCGGGGCTGACCAGGCCGAGCCGGTCGTACTGCCGCAGCGTCTGCGGGTGCATGCCCGCCAGCTCCGCCGCCACGGAGATGACGAACAGGCGCGCGTCCTCGTCCATGCGGCTCACACCCGGGCCCTCGCCATGAGCTCGGCGCGCGGGTCCTCGCCCGACGTCGCGATGCCGAACGCCTGCACCGCCTCGCGCGCCGCCGGCGTCAGCTTCTGGGGCACCACAACCTGGACGGTCACCAGCAGGTCGCCGGTGGCCCGCGGCGTGACGATGCCCTTGCCCTTGACGCGCAGCGTGCGGCCGGAGGGCGTGCCGGCCGGCACCTTCACCTTGACCGTCGTGCCGTCGAGCGTGGGCACCTCGATGGTCGCGCCCAGCGCGGCCTCGTCGAACGCCACCGGCACGGTGACCTTGAGCGTGGTCCCGTCGGCCGTGAACACCGGGTGCGGCTCGACCGTCACGGTGATGACCAGGTCGCCGGGCTCGCCGCCCGGCTCCCCGGGGCGGCCCTTGCCGCGCAGCCGGATCTTCTGGCCGTCCTTGACCCCGGCGGGGATGCGGGCGTTGACCGTCCGCCCCTCGACCGACAGGGAGACCGTGGAACCGGCGGCCGCCGTGCGGAACGGCAGGGTCGTCGACGCCGTCAGGTCGATCCCGCGCCGCGGCCCCCGCGGCTGGCCGAAGCCACCGCCGCCGAAGAGCCCGCCGAGGACGTCCTCGAAGCCGCCGCCCGTGGAGGTGCGCACCCGCGTGCCGCCGCCGCCCCCGAACAGCCCGCCGAACAGGTCCTCGAACCCGGCGCCGCCGCCCGGAGCCCCGGCACGGCTGCCCGCGGTGAAGCGGGCACCGCCGGCCATCGCCCGCAGCTGGTCGTACTGCTGGCGCTGCTCGGGGTCGGAGAGCACCGAGTAGGCCTCGCCGATGTCCTTGAACCGCGCCTCGGCCTTGGCGTCGCCCGGGTTGTGGTCCGGGTGCAGCTGGCGTGCCAGCTTGCGGTACGCCTTCTTGATGGTCGGCTGATCGGCATCCTTGGGCACGCCGAGAACCGCGTAGAAGTCCTTCTCCAGCCAGTCCTGGCCGGTCACGGCGCCTCCCTCCTGCCTCGTCCGATGCTCAGCCCTGCGCCCCCTCCGGGTCCACCACCGCCACGCGGGCCGGTCGTAGCACACGGTCCGCGGTGCGGTACCCGGGCTGCAGCACCTCCTGCACCGTGGTCGTCGCGACGTCCGCCGAGTGCCCGTGCATCAGCGCCTCGTGGACCGTGGGGTCGAACTCCTCGCCCGCCACGCCGTACCGCTCCACGCCGAACCTGACGAGCGTGGCCTCGAGCCGCTCGGCCACCGACTGGAACGGGCCCGTCAGCTCACCGTGCTTGCGGGCGAGCTCGATGTCGTCGAGCACGGGGATCAGCGCCTCCGCGAGCGCGGCGGCGCCGCGGTCCGCCGCCTGGGCGAGCTCGCCGCGCGTCCGCTTCACGTAGGCGTTGTACCGCTGGTCCAGGTTGTACAGGTCCGCCTGGGCGCGCTGGAGCTGGTCCAGCCGCTCGGCGGCGAGCTCCTGCGCCTCGGCGAGCGCCTCGGCCGCGGGGGCCACGGGCTCGAGCGCCTCGTGCGCCGCGGCAGCGCCCTCCCGGACCTCGAACGTCGTCGGGTCGATCTTCCGCTTGTCCACCACGTGCGGACCCCCCTCGTCGGGGCCGGCCGAGGCCGACCCCGACCGGGGCTCGTCGAATGCCGCCATCACTTGGTGCTGTCCTCGTCGTCGACGATCTCGGCGTCGACCACGTCGTCCTCCGGCGCGGTCGATCCGGTCCCGGCGCCGGCGGTGCCCGGCTCGTCCGACCCGGCGCTCGGCTGGGCGTAGACGGCCTCGCCGATCTTCTGGGCCGCGGTGACGAGCGCCTCGTGGGCGGCCTTGACGCGGGCGGTGTCGTCACCCTCGAGCGCCGAGCGGACCTCGGCGATCTTGGCCGTGACGTCGTCCTTCACGGCTTCGGGCAGCTTGTCGCCGTTGTCCTTGAGGATCTTCTCCGTCGAGTAGGCGAACTGCTCCGCGGAGTTGCGGGTGTCGGCCTCCTCGCGGCGCTTCTTGTCCTCGTTCGCGTGCGCCTCGGCGTCCTTGACCATGCGGTCGATGTCCTCCTTGGGGAGGGCCGAGCCGCCGGTGATCGTCATCGACTGCTCCTTGCCCGTGCCGCGGTCCTTGGCGGACACGTGCACGATGCCGTTCGCGTCGATGTCGAAGGTCACCTCGATCTGCGGCACGCCGCGGGGCGCCGGCGCGATCCCGGTCAGCTCGAACGTGCCGAGGGGCTTGTTGTCCCGCGCGAACTCGCGCTCGCCCTGGAACACCTGGATGAGCACGGACGGCTGGTTGTCCTCGGCGGTGGAGAAGATCTCGGACCGCTTGGTCGGGATGGCCGTGTTGCGCTCGATGAGCTTGGTCATGACGCCGCCCTTGGTCTCGATGCCGAGCGACAGCGGCGTGACGTCGATGAGCAGGACGTCCTTGCGGTCGCCCTTGATGACGCCCGCCTGCAGCGCGGCGCCGACGGCGACGACCTCGTCCGGGTTGACGCCCTTGTTGGGCTCCTTGCCACCCGTGAGGTCGCGGACCACGTCCGTGACCGCCGGCATGCGGGTCGAGCCGCCGACGAGCACCACGTGGTCGATGTCCTCGAGCTTGATGCCCGCGTCGCGGATGACCGCGTGGAACGGCGCCTTGGTGCGGTCGAGCAGGTCCTGCGTCATCTGCTGGAACTGGGCGCGCGTCAGCTTCTCGTCCAGGTGGACCGGCCCGTTCTCGCTCATCGACAGGTACTGCAGCGAGATGTTCGTGCTGGTCGCGGACGACAGCTCCTTCTTCGCCTGCTCGCTGGCCTCACGCAGCCGCTGCAGGGCGATGCGGTCCTTCGACAGGTCGACGCCCGTGGAGTTCTTCACCTGGCCGACGAGCCAGTCGACAATCCGCTGGTCCCAGTCGTCGCCGCCGAGGTGGTTGTCGCCGCTCGTCGCGCGCACCTCGATCGTCGAGAACCCGTCGTCGTCCTTGCCCACCTCGAGGAGGGAGACGTCGAACGTGCCGCCGCCGAGGTCGAACACGAGGATGAGCTCGTCCTCCTTGCCGCGCTCCAGCCCGTAGGCGAGCGCCGCCGCGGTGGGCTCGTTGATGATGCGCAGCACGTTGAGGCCGGCGATGGTGCCGGCGTCCTTCGTCGCCTGCCGCTGGGCGTCGTTGAAGTACGCGGGGACCGTGACCACGGCGTCCGTGACGGGCTCGCCGAGGTACGCCTCCGCGTCGCGCTTCAGCTTGCCGAGGATGCGGGCGCTGATCTCCTGCGGCGTGTACTTCTTGCCGTCGACCTCCTGCGTCCAGTCCGTGCCCATGTGGCGCTTGACCGACGAGATGGTGCGGTCGACGTTGGTGACGGCCTGACGCTTGGCGATCTCGCCGACGAGCACCTCGCCGGTCTTGGAGAACGCCACGACCGACGGCGTCGTGCGCGACCCCTCCGCGTTGGCGATGACCGTGGGCTCTCCGCCTTCGAGGGTGGCGACCACCGAGTTGGTGGTGCCGAGGTCGATGCCGACTGCTCGTGCCATGTCTGTATGCCTTCCTTGCCGTGCCGGGTTCGTGCGGGATGCCGATGATGACTCGAGGTATTGAGTCGAACCGGCTCAAGTCTGCAGCGCTAGGTCGCGGGGCGCAACCTCCGTTGGCCAATCTTGAGTCTAGAGGGCTCAACTCTCGACGAGCCCGCGGTGTTCCCGACCCGCGGCACGGATCGACCGCCGGCGGCGCCCGCACGCGTCCCCGGGCGCTCGTCCGGGCCCCGGACGAGCCGGGTCAGAGGGTGAGCGTCTCGCCGGCGGCGAGCCGGCGGTACTGCGCCACCCCTCCCGTGACCTGCGGGATCACGCGGTCCACCAGCCCGCGGCCGGCGTCGCTGAGGATGGCGTCGTGGATCGGGACGGCGATGCCGGGGGCCACCGCCTGCAGGTAGTCGGCCGCCTCGCTGAGCTTCATCCACGGCGCGCTCACGGGCAGCAGCAGCACCTCGACATGCACCCCGGCGGGCGGCCGGGTGAACGAGTCGCCCGGGTGCAGCAGGGCGCCGTCCACCAGGTAGGCCACGTTGGCCACCACCGGGATGGACGGGTGGATCACCGCGTGCCGTTGGCCGACGGCCTGCACCGTGAACCCCTCTGCGGTGAACACGTCACCCTCGGTGACGGCGTGCAGGCGGTCGGCGGAGGCGCCCGCGGCGAGGAGCAGGTCCACCACCGCTCCGGGGGCCCATACCTGCAGCTCGGGTGCGGCTGCGAGCGCGGCCGTCAGCGTGTCCGGCACCACGTGGTCGACGTGCTCGTGGGTGACCAGCACCGCGCCGGCGCCGTCGAGCGCCGCCGGGTCGCTGAACCCGCCGGGGTCGAGGACCAGCACGTGCCCGTCCTTCTCGAGCCGGATGCAGGAGTGGCCGAGGCTGCTGATGGTCGTGGACATCGTTCTCCCTCCGTGGCGCCCGGCGGTGAGCACCGCCGACCAGTGTCGCCCCGCGCCGGGCACGGCGGCGCTGCGCTCCGTTTCGATCAGTGCGCCGCCAGCCGCCCGGCGAGCGCGTCCAGCGTCGCTGCGGCCGGGGCGAAGCCGACGAGGTCGAGGTGCCCGTGCGGCACCCCCGGCCGAGTCACCTCGACGACGTCGACGCCGGCGGCCCGCAGCTGCCCGGCGAACCGGTGACCGCTCGCCCGGAACGCGTCGAGCTCGTTGTTCTCCACGTACGTGGGCGGGAAGGTTGACAGATCCTCGCTGAGCCCGGCGTAGGCGTACGGCGTCGCCGTCTCGCGGCCGCCGCCGAGCATCGCCCGGTCGATCGCCTCCGACATCGCGGGCGGGAACGTCAGCGCGGCCGGGGCCGCGGCGAGCGCCTGTGCGAGCTCGGCGTCCGGCTCCGGCACGCCCGGGTGCAGCAGCGGGTAGACGAGCAAGCACTGCCACGGCGGGCGACCCTGCTCGCAGGCGCGCACCGTCACACCCGCCGCGAGCGCGGCGCCCGCGCTCGCCCCGCCCATCGCCACGCGCGCCGGATCCACGCCGAACCGCGCCGGGTCGGCACGCACCGTGTCCAGCACCGCCGCGCAGTCGTCCTGCGGCACCGGGAAGCACACGGGCCGGCCGTGCTCGTCGAGCCTGTCGTCACCCGAGCCACCCAGCTCGCGCGGCACCGGGCACAGCCGGTAGTCGACGGAGACGACGACGGCGCCCGCGCGCCCGGCGACCCCGCGCGCCACCTCGTGCGCCTCGGGCATGTCGAGGTCGCCCCAGGCGAAGGCGCCGCCGTGCATCCAGACGAGGCAGGGCCGGCCGCCCGGAGGGGCGGGGGTGGGCGGCGCGTAGACGCGCACCGGCACCGGGCCGTGCGGCCCGGCGACCGTCGTCGCCACCACCGTCAGGTCCCAGGCCTCGGGCGGCCCGAACGGCGCCTTCCACCGTGCGTTCACCTCGTCGGGCAGCTCGGCGAACGAGGCGTACCCGGCCAGCAGGTGGCGACGCGCCTCGAGCTCCGGGACCAGACGGTGGGCCCCGGGCACCACGCTCACGCGCGCGCCAGCCGCACCATCGACCACGAGACGGGCGGCAGCTCGGCGTGCGCCCGGCCGTCGCGCACCGCGGCGGTGTCGTTGGCCCGCGGCAGCACCGACGTCGAGTCGTCGGCCGTCGCCGCCCACGTGTGGTCGGGGTTCGACAGCGTCAGCGCCTCCGCGACCACCAGGTCGCCGAAGCCGCGCAGGTCCAGGTCGAGCGCCAGCGGCTCGCTCGTCGAGCGGTTGACCGCGAAGAGCACCACCTCGCCCGTCGCCGCGTCGTAGGTGACGACGGCGTCCAGCGCGGCGACCTCGCCGTACCTGGCGGTCGCCAGGGTGGGACCGTCCACCGCGGCGCGAAGCACCTGGCCGGCCGCGTGCCGCGCGGTGAGCGCGAACGGGTGGAAGGTCGTCTGCTTCCACGAACGGCCGCCGGGCTCGGTCATGATCGGCGCGATGACGTTGACCAGCTGCGCCAGCGACGCCGCGTGCACGCGGTCGGTGTGCCGGAGCAGGCTGATGAGCAGGCCGCCGACGACCACCGCGTCGGCGACCGTGTAGCGGTCCTCCAGCAGCACCGGCGCCACCGGCCAGTCGTCGCCCGACGGCGGCTGCGACTCGGCCCGGTCGATGTACCAGACGTTCCACTCGTCGAACGAGATGTTGATGCGCTTGGTGTGGTTGCCGGCCGCGCGCACCGCGTCCGCCGTCGCCACCACGTCGTCGATGAACCGGTCCATGTCCACCGCCGAGGCGAGGAACGAGCCGAGGTCCCCGTCCTCCTCGTGGTAGTAGGCGTGCGCCGAGATGAGGTCCACCTGGTCGTACGCCTCGGTGAGCACCGTGTGCTCCCACGTGCCGAACGTCGCCATGCCGCGGCCCGACGAGCCGCACGCGACGAGCTCGACGCCGGGGTCGATCATCCGCATCGCCCGGGCGGTCTCCGCCGCCAGGCGGCCGTACTCGTGCGCGGTCTTGTGGCCGGTCTGCCACGGCCCGTCCATCTCGTTGCCGAGGCACCACAGCCGGATGCGGTGCGGCTCGTCGGCGCCGTTCGCCCGGCGCAGCTCGGACAGCCGCGTGCCGCCCGCGACGTTGCAGTACTCCAGCAGGTCCAGCGCCTCCTGCACGCCGCGCGTGCCGAGGTTGACCGCCATCATCGGCTCGACCCCCACGACGCGGCACCACCGCACGTACTCGTCGACGCCCACCCAGTTCGGCTCGGTCGAGTGCCACGCGAGGTCCAGGCGCGCCGGCCGCTGCTCGCGCGGGCCGACGCCGTCCTCCCACCGGTAGCCGGAGACGAAGTTGCCGCCCGGGTACCGGACCGTGGTGACGCCCAGCTCGCGGGCCAGCTCGACGACGTCGCCCCGGAACCCGTCCGCGTCCGCCGTGGGGTGCGCGGGGTCGTGGATCCCGGTGTAGACGCAACGCCCGAGGTGCTCGACGAACGAGCCGAAGGTCCGCGGCCGCACCGGGCCGATCGTGAAGGCGGGGTCGACGGTGAGGACCGAGGTACGCATCTGATGAGGCCGTTCGTGGGAGCAGGCGGGAGGCCGGCCGCGTTGTGCGCCGGCGAGGGCAAACCTATCCGTCGCGCGCCCTCAGGCCGGCCCTGTCCTGCGGCTAGGGTGCAGCGATGCTGCGAAGGGTCGTCGAGGTCGTGGTGCCGCGGCGGCTCGGCACCAGCTTCCGGTGGCTCGTCGGCGCCATCTGGTCGATGAACCTCGGCGACGGCCTGCTGCTCGCCGCCGGGCCGCTCCTGGTCGCCTCCCGCACGCACGACGCCTTCCTCGTCGCGCTCGCCGCGATGGTCGAGTGGCTGCCGCCGCTGCTGTTCGGCCTGTGGGCGGGAGTGCTCACCGACCGGCTGGACCGCCGCCGGCTCGTCATCGCGGTCGACGTCGTCCGCGTCGTCGTCCTGCTCGCCCTCGCCACGGCCGTCGCGCTCGACGCCGCGCCGATCGCCCTGGTGCTCGCCGCGCTGTTCCTCCTGGCCACGGCCGAGACGTTCGCCGACAACACCACCGGCACCCTCGTCCCGATGCTCGTCCCGCGCACGGACCTCGCCGTCGCCAACGCCCGCGCACAGGCCGGGTTCATCGGGATGAACCAGCTCGTCGGGCCGCCGATCGGCGCCGCGCTGTTCGCGCTCGCGCAGTTCTCGCCGGTGGCCGTCGACGCCGTGCTCATCGCCGCCGGCGCCGTCCTCGTCTCGCGCGTGCGGCTGCCCGAGCACGGCACCAGGCCCGACGAGCGGCGGCGGGTGCGCGAGGACGTCGTCGAGGGCGTCCGCTGGGTGTGGCGCCACGCGGCGGTGCGCACGCTCGTGCTGACGATCCTCATCTTCAACGTCACGTACGGCGCCGCCTGGTCGGTGCTCGTGCTGTACGCGCGCCAGCGCCTCGGGCTCGGCGCCGTCGGCTTCGGCCTCATCACCACCATGCAGGCGCTCGGCGGCCTCGTCGGCGTGCTCGCCTACGGCTGGCTGACCAGGCGGATCACGCTGGCGAACCTCATGCGCATCGGGCTCGTCATCGAGACCTGCACGCACCTGGCCCTCGCGCTGACCACGCGGGCCTGGCTGGCGATGGCCATCTTCTTCGTCTTCGGCGCCCACGCCTTCGTCTGGGGCACCACGTCGATCACCGTGCGGCAGCGCGCGGTGCCGACCGCCCTGCAGGGGCGCGCGAACTCGGTCAACCTCGTCGGGGTGTTCGGTGGGCTCGTCGTCGGCTCCGGCATCGGCGGCGCGCTCGCCCAGCGCTTCGGGGTCACCGCGCCGTTCTGGTTCGCGTTCGGGGGCTCGGCCGTGTTCGTCGTGCTCATCTGGCGGCAGCTGCGGCACGTCGCGCACACCGACGCGCGGCCCGACGAGCCTGGGCCCGAGGCCGGCCGACCGCACGACGAGCCCGACGAGCTGACCGCCGAGCGACCCGCGGGCTGACGCCGCCCGGGGCTCTGCCACGGGCAGATCCGCCCACGGCAGCACGGCCCCCGCGTCAGGGCACCCGCGTGTCACGGTGGCCGCATGACCGAGACGACACCCCGGGTGGACGACGAGCTGACCACCCGCCTGCTGCAGCACCGCATCCTCGTCATGGGGACGGCGCTCGACGAGGCGCTGGGCAACCGCCTGTGCTCCGCGCTGCTCCTCCTCGCCGCCGAGGACCCCGACCGCGACATCACGCTGCTCATCAGCTCACCCGGTGGGTCGGTGCCCGCGATGCTGGCGATCCGTGACGTCATGCGCCTGCTCCCCTGCGACGTCGCCACCGTGGCCGTCGGGTGGGCCGCGAGCGCGGGGCAGTTCCTGCTCTCGTCGGGCACCCCCGGGAAGCGGTTCGCCCTGCCGCACGCGCGCGTGCTGCTGCACCAGGGGTCCTCGGGCATCGGCGGCACCGCGGTGGACATCGAGATCCAGGCCGACGACCTGCGCTACACCCGCGACACGAT
This sequence comes from Cellulomonas sp. 73-92, assembly GCF_001898175.1. Classification (GTDB taxonomy): domain Bacteria; phylum Actinomycetota; class Actinomycetes; order Actinomycetales; family Cellulomonadaceae; genus Cellulomonas. The sequence goes on along the minus strand of NZ_MKTH01000013.1, from coordinate 510,198 downwards.
CCTGGCCCTCGTCGCGCAAGACACCGGGCAGCCCATCGAACGGATCCGGGAGGACTCCCGGCGCGACCGGTGGTTCACGGCCACCGAGGCCCTCGAGTACGGGTTCGTCGACCGCCTGGTCGACGACGTGTCCGTGCTGCTGCCGGGCGTCGGCTCCCGCGTCGGCTTCGGGGTGACCCGATGATCGTCCCCTACGTCGTCGAGCGGACCTCGGCCGGCGGCGAGCGCGCGCTGGACGTCTACAGCCGGCTGCTCGCCGACCGCATCGTCTACCTCGGGTCGCCGATCGACGACGAGGTCGCCAACGTCGTCGTCGCGCAGCTGCTGCACCTGGAGTCGGCCGAGCCCGGCAACCCGATCGACCTCTACGTCAACTCCCCGGGCGGGTCGCCGTCGGCGATGCTCGCGATCTACGACGCCATGCAGTACGTCCGGTCCCCCGTGTTCACCACGTGCGTCGGGCAGGCCTCCGCCGACGCCGCGGTGCTCGTCGCCGGCGGGGCGGCCGGGCACCGGGCCGTGCTCTCGCACGCGCGCATGGTGCTGCACCAGCCGGGGACGCAGAGCCATGGTGACGTGCCGGACCTCATCCTGGCGGCCGACGAGATCGTCCGCGTCCGTGCCGAGCTCGAGGAGATCCTGGCGCGGCACACCGGCAAGGACGTCGAGACGCTGCGGCGCGACACGGACCGGGCCCTGGTGCTCACGGCGGACCAGGCCGTGGCCTACGGGCTGGCGGACGAGGTGATCACCGCCCGCCGCTGAGCCGCGACGCCTGCCCGGGGTGCTCACCGACCGCCGCTCAGGCGGCGACCAGGGTCACGGGCGCTGGGCGCGCTGGTCAGGCTCAGGCGGCGAGCAGCGTCACGGACCCGCGTGCGCCGCTCCGGGCGGGCACCGAGGCCTCGGCCGAAGCGCCCTCCCCGCGCGGCCCGCCGAGCGATCGGAGCTCGACGAGGCGCGACGCCTCGCGGAGCCCGTCGAGCGCGGGCAGCTCGCGGCTGTGCGGCCGCTCCCGCCGCCGGTCGAGCGACGAGAGCTCGCTGCGGAGCCCGTCAGCCACCCCGAGCGCCAGCTCCGTGAGCGAGGAACCCAGCGCGTCGGTCACCGCGCCGAGCACCTCCGACGACGCCTCCTTGCGGCCGCGCTCGACCTCCGAGAGGTACTGCGTGGAGACTCCCGCGCGTTCGGCGACGTCGGACAGGCGCAGGCCCTGGTCGGTGCGCCACTCGCGCAGCACGCCGCCGACGGCCCTGCGCCAGGCGCCCCGCCGCCGGCTCTCGAGCCTGACCACCTCCGCCATGGGGCGACCGTAACCGCGGACCGTCGCGACCGGACCGGCGTTCCGCTCAGGGCAGAGCGGTGCGTTCCGCCGCGCGAGCGGTCACGGCGCCTCCGCGAGCAGCTGTCGCAGGGCGTCGAGCGCCGGCGCCTGACCGGCGACGAGCCTGGTGCGGGCCACCGGCACGTCGAACCACGCGACCCGGTCGACCTCGGGGAACTCCTGGCGTCGGCCCGAGCGCGGCGGCCACTCCATCTCGAACGTGCCAGGGCGGATCGCCTCGAGCGGCACGTCCGCCTCCACGGCGAAGAGCACGACGACCTTGCCCGACGAGTACCGGTACTCCCCCAGCCGCCGGTAGGCGCCGGTGGGCGCGGCGATGCCGAGCTCCTCGGCGAACTCCCGACGGGCGGCGGCGAACGGCTCCTCGCCGTCGTCGAGCTCACCCTTGGGGAAGGACCACGCGTGCTCGTCCTTCCGTGCCCACAGGGGGCCCCCCATGTGCGCGCAGAGCACCTCGATGCGTGGCGCGGCGCGGGCCATACCCTCGTCGGCCGCCGCTTCCTCGTCGCGCGCCGCCGGCGTCGCCCCGGGGAGCGGCGCGGGCTCGTCGGGCACGCGGCGGTACAGCACCAACCCCGCGCTCACCCGTGCCACCTCGCCGACGCTACGCCGCGCCGCCGACGCGCCGCCCGGTCAGGCCGCGACCTCCCGCACCCAGCCCTCGGGAGTGGCCGCGAAGCCGACGCGGGTGAGGTAGTCGGACTGCTCGGGACCGCCGGCGGCGACGAGCCGGCGGAAGCCCCGCGCCGCGAACACCCCGCTCTGGCGGTACACGAACTCGCCCGGCGTGAAGTCGCGGAACCGGGGCGTCACCCAGTCGAGGTCGACGTGCCCCACGCCGTCGCCGAGGTCGGAGACGAGGACGACTCCCACGGTCTCGTCGCCCCGCACCACGAGGAACGCCAAGCGACCGCCACCGGCATCCGAGGACGGCGCCGCCGATCCGAACCGCGCGATGTCCGTGGCGTGCACGGACATGACGTGGGCGAGGTAGGCGTCGTCGGGCGCGAGCTCGACGACGGCGTAGACGGCCTCGTCGTGCCGCTCGCTCACGAGCCGCCGCAGCCAGTAGACGTTGATGACGGCGATGACGCCGTTCATGGCGACGAAGGGCCAGATGCCGAACACGGCGTTGTACGCCGTCGCGAGCACCGAGCCGACGAGGTTGAGCCACCGGAACCGGAGCACGCGCGCCTGCATGAGCGAGAGGACGACGAGCGCGGACCCGCCCCAGCCGACGATCTGCCACCACACCATGCCCGGCACGCTAGCGGCCCGGACCCGGCCTGGTCAGGGTCCCCCGCCGGTGCGGGCATCATGGGACACATGAGCACCGTCGTCGCGCTGTCCCTGGTCGGTCCGCAGGTCGGCGGGGGGTGGGGCAAGGCGCAGCGCATCGCGCTCGCGACCGTCGACGACGGGACGATCACCGACTGGGCTGAGCACGACGTGCGGTGGGACCTGGCGCACGACGAGGGCACCGAGGGCTCGCACCACGCGCGCGTCGTCCGGTTCCTCAGGGAGAACGGCGTGCAGGTGGTCGCCACCGGGCACATGGGCCCACCGATGGCGCGCATGCTCGCGACGATGGGTATCCGCGCGGTCACGGACGCCACCGGCGACCCGCGCACCGTTGCGGTGGCCGCGGCGCAGGCGTAGCCGGGCACGACGCCGACCGCCCGTCGCGCGTCCGCTCCGCGGCGCACGCAGCGCGGCGCGGGCGCCCCGACTTTGCTGAACTCTGGGTCGCGAATCACGACGGGAAGCTCAGGAAAATGCAGTCATGGGGGTGACGCACGCCGGCGCCGACGGGACGAGTCCCGGCCGGCGCCGACGAGGGGTGCGGCGCGCTACAGCCCGTGCCGCGCCCGAGCGGCCTGCTCCTGGGCCTTGAACAGGCCGAACCTCGGCAGGAACTTGTCCCAGTCGATGGTGTGCGAGTCGATCTCCGGCCCGTCGATGCACGCGTGCTTGCGGACCAGCTTGTCCTCGATCACGACGGGCACCATGCACGCGCCGCACATGCCGGTCGCGTCGACCATGATCGAGTTCAGCGAGGCGACGGTGTGCACGCCGTAGAGCTTGGTGAGGTCGGAGACGCCGCGCATCATCATCGGCGGGCCGATGGTGATGACCTCGGCGATCTCGCGCCCGGCCTCGAGCATGTCCTGCAGCGGCTTGGTGACGAAGCCCTCGACGCCGTAGGAGCCGTCGTTCGTCGCGTAGACCACCTCGAGCTGGTCGCCGAACTCCGCCTGCAGGGCCGGGACGCGCTCGTCCTCGCCCGTCCAGAACATGAGCTCCTTGGACCGGAAGCCCGCGATGAGCGTGACGTGGTTCCCGAGCCGCAGGTGCTCGCGCATGATCGGGTGCACCGGGGGCAGGCCGAGGCCGCCCGCGGTGAACACCACGGTCTGGTCGTCCGCGTAGCGGTGCAGCTCGGACGGCCGGCCCAGCGGGCCGGCGATGCCCGCGAGCACGTCGCCCGGCTTCATCGCGTTGATCTCGATCGAGCTGACACCCATGGCCTGCACGACGAGGCAGATGGTGCCCGCCTCGGCGTCCCAGTCCGCCAGGGTCAGCGGGATGAGCTCGCCGCCCACGCGCGGGAACACGCGGACGAACTGGCCCGCCTGGGCGGACCTGGCGATGACCGGCGCCCGGACGACGAGCTCCTCGATGCCCGGCGAGAGGTTCCGCTTGGTGAGGATGACGCAGTCGGAGGCGGCCATGTCGGTGTACTTCTTCGCCGACTTGACCATCCGCTTGACGTCCGCCGTCGGCACGTCGATGTCGCCGAGGATCTCGCGCGCCGCCGCCTGGCCGTCTCCGGCCGCGTTGATCGCGGTGGACCCGCCGCGGGTCGCGTCGCCGCCGGAGTAGATGCCCTCCAGCGTGGTCTGCTGCGACCCGGACTCCGCCAGGTTGAGCGTCCCCCACTTCGAGGTCTCCAGCCGCGGCTCGGAGTCCTTGATGATCGGGTTCGACGAGTTGCCGAGCGCCATGATCACCAGGTCGGCCTCGACCTGCTCGGTGCGACCCGTCGAGGAGGGACGACGACGGCCGGACGCGTCCGGCTCGCCGAGCTCCATGACGTCGAGCGTCGCCGCCTTGACGAAGCCGGTGTTGGTGTCGCCGAGGAACTCCGACGGCGACCGCAGCGGCAGCAGGTGGATGCCCTCCTCGAGCGCGTGCTCCAGCTCCTCGACACGGGCGGGCATCTCGGCGCGGGTGCGCCGGTAGACGATCGTCACGTTGCCGCCGAGCCGGCGCGACGTGCGCGCCGCGTCCATCGCGGTGTTGCCGCCACCGATGACCAGGACGTTCTTGCCGGCCACGAAGGGCAGCGGCGTCTCCTGGTCCTCCCAGTTGGCGTGCATGAGGTTGACGCGCGTGAGGAACTCGTTCGCCGACATGACGTTGAGCAGGTGCTCGCCCGGGATGTTCATGAACATCGGGAGGCCCGCGCCGGTGCCGACGAAGATCTTCCAGAAGCCCGCGTCACGCAGGTCCTGCAGCGACGCCGTCTTGCCGACGACGAAGTTGGTCACGAAGCGGCCGCCGAGCAGGCGGATCTTCCGCACCACGTCGTCGATCAACTCGTTCGGCAGACGGAACTCGGGGATGCCGTAGCGCAGCACGCCGCCGAGCTCGTGGAACGCCTCGAACACGGTGACCGGGAAGCCCTCGGCCGCCAGGAGGTAGGCGTTGATGAGGCCGGACGGGCCCGAGCCGACGATCGCCACCGGCGGCTTGGCCGCCATGGTCCACGGGTTCGGGTACGAGGCGAACCGCGCGGTGTCGCCGTCCGGGTTGACGAGCTTGTCGCGCTCGGGCAGGAACCACTCGAGCTGGCCGATCGACATCGAGGTCTTGTGCAGGCACGCGGCCTGGCACTGCAGCTCCTGCGGGCAGACGCGTCCGGTGACGTCCGGCAGCGGGTTGCACGACTGGAGCAGCTCGAGCGCCTCCTGGAACCGCCCGGTCCCGATGAGCTCCATCATCACGGGGATGTGGATCTTCACCGGGCAGCCGTACTTCGGCGGCTTGTGGGCCTCGAGGAACACGCCGAGCTCGCAGGGCGCGTCGGCGCACTGCTTGTCGCGGATCGCCTCGAGCCAGACGAGCAGGTCGATGTCCCGCCGGGTGAACCCGAGGTCCATGTACCCGAGGTAGCCCTTGTTCACCAGGCCGAAGTCCTCGGCCCGGTCGTCGGCCTCACGGATGTACGGCGGGATGGTGCTCCCCGCCGGCCAGTCGTTCGACAGGCCCTCGAACATCGGGTAGCGGTCGGACAGGTGGGTGTCGATCGCCTTGATGAACAGGCGCTTCTTGCCGAGCGGCAGGTCCCAGATGAACCGCATGAGCACCGTCGACACGTCGTCGTCCCGCAGGAGCATGTCCCACAGGCGCACGACGAAGTCGTGCGACAGCTCGCTCTGGCGGAACTCCCACGCGACCGCCGCCATGCCGTCCGCGATGAACATGTCACGGAACGTGCGCGGGTCGGCGACGAGGCGGCGCTCGAGCAGGTCGAGCTGGTTCCGGAAGGTGGAGACGCCCTTCGTGGCGTTGAGCGTCTCCACCTCCTCGCGCGTGGCGTCGAGGGCGGTGCGTGCCCCGACCCAGCGCAGGACGTCGTCCTGGCCGGCCGGGCGTGCAGGCGTGTCGGTGCTCATCAGTGGATGATCTCCGCGTCGCAGGTGGACTTGACCCGGGCGATCCGCTTGGCGATCTCCGGGGTGACCTCGAAGCCGTCCAGCGCACCCGCCTTCATGCGGCCGACGACCCGTGCCTGCCCGTCGACGACGATGGTCGCCTTCTCGAACAGCGCCGGCAGCTCCTGGTAGCAGGTGCCGCAGTCGTTGCACTTGGCCTCGTCGGCCGGGTCGAGCCAGATCGGCCTGTCCGCCACCGCCGTCGCCGCCGCGGCCGGGGCCGGGGCGGCCGAGGCCGCCGGGGCGCCGCCGCCGAACGAGAACGCCGGCATGCTCGCCGGGGCCGCCGACGACGCGGCCAGCTCGGCCATCGCCGCGGCGATCTCGTCGAGCGACGCCTCACGCGCGGTGGACGCCGCCGCGTACCTGGCGGTCATGTCGGCCAGCTCGGCCTTGTGCTCCGCCGTCAGGCGCGCCTCGCCGAAGCCGGCGAGGTACTGCAGCGTCTGCCAGTGGTGCTTGCGGTCCTCGACGAGCGTGACGATGGCCGGCTGGCAGGCGACCTTGATGAGGTGCTTGTCGTCGTCCGTCGCGTAGACGAAGGGGACCTTGCCGACCCGGGCCTCGTCCGACAGCTCGACGAACTCGGCGATCGGGACGAGCGTGGCCTCGTCGGCGCCCTTCAGCTTCTTGAACTGCTTGGCGAAGCGGACCTCGCCGAGCGCGAACTCGGCCGGCGTCAGCGGGGTCTGCATGAGCTGCAGGTTGCCGCTCTCGTCGACGTACTCCAGCGTCGAGCTGGTCCACAGCTTGTCGACGTCGGGGTTGCCGTCGAGGTTGAACCGCTCCGGCAGCGTCGAGCCCTGGCGCGGGTCGTGCACGAACAGCGGGCTGACCCGGCTCTCGACCGCGAGCCGCGAGCGGCGGTTCGACAGGTCCTCGGGGATCCCGTTCTCCGTGCCGCAGGGGGCGTAGATCTCCATGAGCGCCGCGCCCTCGCGGTACCCGAGCATGCTCATCGCCGCGCCGAGGAAGTGCCCGTGCAGCGCCGTGGCGGTCGTCGCGACGAAGACGTTCGGGTGGAACGCCGCGATGACGCCCATCTCCTTGCGCACCTCGCGCTTGCCCGCGTGGGCCTTGCCGTAGCGCGCCAGGTCGGCGTCCTGGCCGGTGAGGCTGGCCGTCGACGCCTGCCCGCCGGTGTTGGAGTAGCCGCCCGTGTCGAGCACCAGGGCCTTGATCGGGGTGCCGCTGGTCAGCACGCGGGACATCGCGCCGAAGCCGATGTCGTACGACGCACCGTCGCCGCCGATCGTCAGGATGTTCGGCAGCAGCGCCAGCTCGTCGGGCGTGAACTCGTGCCACGTCAACGTCGCGCCGGCCTTGCCGTGCACGGCGGGGTCGTAGGCGTCGGCCAGCTCGAGCTTCGCGTCGCGCAGCGCCCGGACCTCCGGGACGAGCTGGCTGGCGAGGCCCTCGTAGATGCCGACCGCGAGCGGCTGCGCGTCCTGGAACAGGCTGTTGACCCACGGGTCGAGGTACGGCTGGAACGGCATCGTCGAGGCGTAGACCGACGAGCAGCCGGTCGAGTTCGCGATGACCGTCGACGCCGGGCCGGTGCCGGTGGGGCCGCCCTCGTAGAGGTACAGCGCCTTGTCGAGCTCGACGACGAGCTGGCCGAGGTGCTTGCGGCGCGCCGCGTCCTCGACCGTGTCGAGCTTGGCCGTCAGCTGCGCGATGGCCTGCTCCAGCTCGGCGACGTGCGAGCGCTTGCGCTCCTCGCCGAGCGCCTTGGACATCGCCGTCATCAGGCGGACCGCGGTGACCTCGCCGCAGCCGCGGCAGGCGCCGTGGCCACCGGTCATCGCGTAGTAGTTCGCGTGGTCGAGGACCATGCGCTTGACGTCGCCCTCGGGCGTCACGGCGTCGGCGACGAACCGCTTCGGCGTGTTGGGCAGGGCGGCCATCGTCTCGAACCGCTGCTCGAGCATGTCGAGGAGGTTGTCGTCCTGCTCGGCGGCGGTCAGCGCGTGCGGGCCGCAGACGTCGACGCACTGGAGGCAGCCGGTGCACTTCCACGGGTCGACGACCGCCGAGAACAGCGCGCCGGTGCCCGGCGTCTGCTTCTCCATCGCGTCGAAGAACGGACGCGTGCGCGCCACCGGGAAGGCCGCGAGCTGCGCGACGACCGCGTCGGCGTAGCGGGCGAGCGCCCGCTCGTCGGTGTCCGGGACCGCCGTGGCGGCGACCGCCGCGAGCGACGTCGCGTCGGCGTCCGCCCGGAACTCCTGCCGGATCCGCTCCGACCAGGTGTAGGCCACGGCACGCAGCGCCTCGCGCTGCGGCTCGGGGGCGTCCACCTGGCCGATGGCCGTCAGCACGAGGTCGTGGATCTCGTGGAGCGTGTTCGGGATCGCCGCGTCGGGGCAGGCGATGCCGCACTCGAGGCAGCCGGTGCAGGCGGTCGGGTCGAACACCGGCACGCTGCGCCGGAAGATGCCCTTGTCCTTGTTGACGCCCGTGCCGACCGGCATGAACAGGCCGGCGCCGGGGAGCACCGGCGACTCGCCGATGGTGCCCTCACGGAACGGGCGGGCGGCGAGGTCCTCGTAGTAGGCCGGGTCGAAGAGCGCCGTGGCGCGCGGCTCGGCCGCGACCGGGCACATCGACGCGGACAGCGCCACGGTCCGGGTGCGGACGGCGGCCGGCTCGGCGTCGACGGCGACGAACTCGTCGGCCTCGTAGTCGATCGGGGTGATCGCCGCGATGGCGTCGGTGATGACCGCCATGTTGGAGTTGACGATCGCGTCGCCCTTGCGGCCGAACTTCTTCGTCAGCTCGTGGCGCACCTTCTCGAGGATCGCGTCGCGCGAGGCGCCCTTGGACACCCGGTCGACGTAGCCGACGACCGCACCGATGAACGCGATGCCCATCATGCGGGTCTCGAGCTCGGGCTTCGGTGCGTGCACCTTGGCCACCCGGAACGCGTCCATCACCAGGAAGGTGATGTGCTTCTCGCGGATGGTGCGCCGCGCGTGCGCCGGCAGGCTGCGCCACACGTCGATCGGCTCGAGGTCCGACTGCATGATGAACGTGCCGCCGACCGCCAGGCCCTTGAGCGGGTTCGTGTGGATGAACGCCTTGTGGTCCGGGGAGATGACGACCTCGACGTCCTCGAGCTCGGCGTTGGTGAGCAGCACCGGCTCCGGCGAGAGCGTGATGTAGAAGTTGGTGGCCGCCCCGGACTTCTCCGAGCCGTACTTCGGCGCCGACTTCGAGTACATGCCCAGGACGCCGGCGAGGATGTCGGTGAGCAGCTTGCCGGTGGCGATGGTGCCGTAGCCGCCGACCGAGTGGAACCGGATGCGCAGCGCCTCGTCCGGCAGCACCTGCGGGTTGGCCTCGGTGGTCAGGGCCATGAGCTCGGTCTCGGGGTACGCGGCGCGCAGACGGTCCTGGACGGCGGCGAGCTCGCCCGACGCGGCGTCGCTGAAGAACTGCGAGCCGATGTAGACGAGCGGGGCGCCGGTCGGCGACACCATGTTCTTGAACGCGGCGACCATGTGGCGCGGCTGCACGTCGTGACCGCCGAGGCCGTAGATCGCCGTCGTCAGGCGCGGGCTGGTCGCCAGCGCCGGGATGCCCGGGAACTCGCCGGGGTTGCTCGCGTTGGCGCGGGCCCGGAACAGCGACTGCGTCACCAGGCGGGTCAGCGCGGTGTCGTCGGACCGCTCGAGGACCGTGACGGCCTTGGCCGTCTTCAGCGCCTCGACGAGCTCGGCCTCGGGGAACGGCTGCAGGATCTTGACGGAGACGACGCCGACCTTGAGTCCCTGCGAGCGCAGGTAGGGCAGCACGGCGCGGACGTCGTCGGTGATCGAGCCGAGGCCGACCATGACGTAGTCGGCGTCCTCGCAGCCGTACGCCATGACGGGCTTGTACTCGCGGCCGGTCAGCTCGGCGTACTCGGCCATCGCCTGGCGGGCCAGCCCAGGCACCGCGGAGACGAAGTGCGTGCGGTGGTCCACCGCGCCGGCCTGGAAGTCGGGCTGGTTCTGCACCGGGCCGGTCAGGCCGGGGTTGTGCGGGTCGACGAGCGCCGGCACCAGCTGGCGCGTGCCCTTCGCCCACGCGTTCACCCACGCGCGGCGCCATTGCGCCCGCAGGTCCTCGGGCACCCACGTGGTGGTCTCGGCGACGAGCGCACCCTCGTCGTCGGCCTCGATCGCGTCGGCCTTGGCGGCGAGCTGGGCGCGGAGCGCGGCGAGGTCGTCGGGCGCGAAGTCCGCGGCGTGACGGTCGAGGTACTGACCGAGCTGGAACACGCGGCCCTTGGCGCCGAAGAGGATCTCCTGCGCCACCGTCGGGGACGCGATGCGACCGGCCGGGTCGCCCAGGTACTCCTTGAGCAGCTCGGGCTCCGGCAGCAGCACCTCGCTCATCACGTGGCTGGTGGCGAAGCCGTCGAACGTGTTCGCGACCGGGATCAGCGACAGGGACGACGTGCGGTACGCGATCGCCGCGAGGTCGGAGGCCTCCTGCGGGTTGGACCCGAACAGGACGGTGTAGCCGGCCGGCAGCAGCGAGTAGATGTCGTCGTGCCCGGCCATGACGTTGAGCGAGTGCTTGGACACCACGCGGGCCGCGACCTGCAGCACGAAGCCGCCGATCTTCTTGCCCACGGTGACGTAGTGCGACTCGAGGGCGTAGAGGATGCCCTGGCTCGACGAGGCGTTCGAGATGAAGTTCCCGCCCGTGAGCGCGGCGCCCAGCGCGCCGCTCTGCGCCGAGTGCTCACCCTCCGCCTCGACGAAGAACGCGTGCTTGCCCCAGACGTTCAGCTGGCCCTCGGCGCGGGCGGCCTCGAAGGTCTCGACGATCTCGGTCGAGGGGGTGATGGGGTATCCGATGACTCCGCCGCACACGTGCTTCATCACGTGAGCCACGGCGCCGTTCCCGTTGATGACGTCCGGGAGGCCGGGGTACTTGGGCTGATCAGCAGTCACTGTGCGCGTCCGGGTGCGAGGAGTGGACCGAGCCTCGAGGACCGGCTCCTGGACGACGCCGACGCGGGGCGACGGCGACGTCCACCCCGTCGCACGAACGACGGACGAGGGGCTTCATTGCGGTCCTCACAGGCCCAGCAGGGACATTGCCAGCGTAAGTTCGTGTCAGGGGATGATCTGGGACTGAAGGCCCTGCCAGGGCGCCGGACGGGCCACGGTCATCCGATGATCAGCACGCTGAGCAGGGCGAGGTTGAGCGCGACGACCAGCGCGACCACCGCCCACAGCACCGCGTGCTGGGCCCGGCCGGTGCGCCGCTCGCCCATCACCGCCTCGTCGTGCGCCAGCCGGACGAGCGGGACGAGCGCGAACGGGAGGCCGAAGCTCAGCACCACCTGGCTGACGACGAGCGTCAGGGTCGGGTCGGCGCCCAGCGCCAGGAGCGTGATCGCGGGCACCAGCGTCACGGAGCGCCGCACCAGGGGCGGCACGCGCCGGTGCAGCAGGTCCCCCATGACGACGGCGCCCGCGTAGGCGCCGACCGACGTGGACGCGAGGCCCGAGGCCAGCAGCCCCACGGCGAACGCGATGCCCACCCCGGTGCCCAGGGTGGCGACGATCGCGTGGTGCGCGCCCGGGATCGAGTCGGTGCCGGGCACGCCCGACAGGCCGGCGGCGGCGAGCAGCAGCAGGCCGACGTTCACGGCTCCGGCCACGGCGAGCGCCGCCCCCACGTCCCACCTCGTCGCCCGCAGGAGGAGGTCGCGCTGCGGGCCGGCCTCGGCGTGGCCGTGCCGGTCGCGCGCCAGGGCGGAGTGGACGTAGACGGCGTGCGGCATCACCGTCGCGCCGAGCATGCTCGCGGCCAGCAGCACGGAGTCGGAGCCGCGGAACCGCGGGAGCAGGCCGGCGGCGACGCCGGCGGCGTCGGGCGGGCGCAGGACGAGGCCGGCGAGGAAGCCGATGACGATGACGGCCAGCAGCGCCATGACGACGAGCTCGAACCGCCGCTGGCCGGACCGGCTCTGGGTGGCGAGCAGCGCCAGCGAGACGACGCCCACGACGAGCCCGCCCGCCGGGAGCGGGAGGCCGAGCAGCAGCTGCAGCGCCAGCGCCCCGCCGACGACCTCGGCCAGGTCGGTCGCGGCGGCGACGAGCTCGGCCTGCGCCCAGTAGGCGATCCGGCCACGGCGACCGAGGCGTTCGCCGACGAGCGCCGGCAGGGAGCGGCCGGAGACGATGCCCAGCGCGGCCGAGCGGTACTGGATGAGGGCGGCCATCACGCTGGCGGCGACGAGCACCCAGAGGAGGAGGTAGCCGTACCGCGAGCCCGCGGTGAGGTTGGCGGCGACGTTGCCCGGGTCGACGTAGGCGATGGCGGCGACGAAGGCCGGGCCGAGCAGCGGCAGGCTGCGGCGCAGGAACGCGCGCCGGCCACGCTGGTCGTGCCGGCCCTGGTCGGGGCGGGGCACCCCCGCACGCGCGGGTGTCACCGATGGCGGGCCCGAGGCGGTCGCGGTCATGTGACCTCCGAAGTTCGGAGATCCGAACTCTATGCCCGTCTCCGCCCGCACCGGCCAACCCGCCCGCGATTCACTTTCCTGAAGTCCGGGTCGTGATCCACGACCGGGGAGTCAGGAAACTGAACCGGGGGTCGTCGGAAATTCCATGGCCGGCGCCGCGGGGCGGGGGCGATGGTGGTGACGTGAGCGACCGGTGGACGATCCACGAGGTGCCGGCCGATCCGTCGCACGCCGACGAGATCGCGGCGCTCGTCGACGTCCGCACCGCCGTCGTCCGCGACACCTGGGCCAACGCCGACATGGCCGAGCCGGTCGACGTGGAGCTCGCCGCCCTGCGCGACCAGTCCTGGACACGGCACGGGTACCTGGCCGCCGTGGAGGACGGGCGCACGGTCGGCGGCGTGTTCCTCGAGCTGCCGATGAGGGACAACACGTCGACGGCGTGGATGAACCTGCTGGTGCTGCCCGAGGAGCGAGGCCGCGGCATCGGGTCGGCGTTGCACGACGAGGCGCTGGCATGGCTGCGCACGCAGGGGCGCACGGTGGCGCAGGCGTCGACGGACCAGCGCGCGGAGCCGCCGGCCGGTCCCCGGACGATCGCGCCCTCGACGGGCGCCGGGCGGGTGCCGGCCGATTCCGACGACGTGCGCTTCATGGCGCGGCGTGGGTGGTCGCTCGAGCAGGTGGAGCGCCGCTCGGTGCTGCCGCTGCCGCTGTCGGACGGCATCGTCGACCGGTTCGCCGCGGACGCCCGGGCGGCGGCCGGGGACGACTACCGGCTCGTGCCGTGGGGCACCGACGCCCCCGACGAGTGGGTGGACCAGTACGGGTACGTGCTGTCGCGCATGTCGACCGACGCACCCGTCGGCGGCATGGACTGGGGCGAGCAGGCGTGGGACGCGCAGCGGGTCCGCACCATGGAACGGCGGGCCAGTGCCGGCGGCTACCGGCTCCTGGTGCTGGCCGCCGAGCACGTGCCGACGCGCACCCTGGCCGCCTTCACGCAGCTGTGGGTGCCGTCGCACACGGACGAGGTGGTCCACCAGGGCGACACCCTCGTCGTGCCCGAGCACCGGGGACGGCGGCTGGGGATGCTCGTCAAGGCGGCCAACCTCCGGCGCCTGGTCGACGAGCTGCCGGGGACCCAGCGCGTCGACACGTGGAACGCCGAGGAGAACCGCTGGATGCTCGGCATCAACGTCGCGCTGGGGTTCCGCCCCTCGGGCGGCGCCGGCGAGTGGCAGCTGCGCCTGGACTGACCGTCGGCGTCGTCGGCCCCAGGCCGTCGGGCGCGGGCTCGTCGGCCGGGATGCTTGCCGCGCCCCGGCCCGTCGCGCGACTCAGGCGCGGACAGGCGTGCGCCACCAGCGGGCCCAGCGCTCGCGGGCGGCCTCGAGGGCCTCGTCGTCCAGCCCGTAGGTGGACCAGAAGGCGCTCACCGCGCCGTACGGCTTGTGGCTTGCCGCTCTCGCGACCTGCACGACGAGGAGCGAACCACCCCGCAGGGCGACGCCGAACTGGTGCGGCGTCGAGTACTCGAGCGTGCCGCCGAGCAGCGTGCCGTCCGGGCGGTGGATCTCCACAGCTCCCCCGACGGGCACGCCCCGGACGCCGTGGAGCCCGACGCGGTAGAGCAGCTGGTCCGGCCGCTCGGAGTCCAGGCCCTGCATCGCGAAGGCGTGGCGTTCCTCGCCGAGGTGGTAGCTGACCGCGTAGTGGAACTGCTGCATCCAGGTGATCCAGCGCTCGTCGGCCTGGTCGCGCACCCCGTCGTAGGAGGCGAGGACGTCGTAGTTGAGGCGGCGCACGACGAGCGTCGTGTGGGGGCGCGAGCCGAACCCGCCGCGCGCCTCGATGAGGTCGTGGTTGTGCCATCGCAACCAGCCCATCGGGATGCCGCTCTCCGGCCGGCGCACGGCGGCCTCGTGGAGGAAGACGCGGTTGATCTCGTCGTCCAGGTCGGGCTCGTCCCAGCCGTACCAGCGCCGGATGAGCTCGGGGCGGCGCAGGTGGACCCACGCCGTGTCGAACGGGACCGGCACGTCGATGCTGATCACTTCACGAGATGCGAGCACCATCGCGCTCACCTCCGATGCCGTCCACGTTAGCGAGACGGATGGTTCCGTGCATCAGGGCTGGTCGGGTCGGTGTGTCGGGTTCGTCACGTCGGGATCACCGCCGATCTTCGGTATCCCCGCAGGTGAAGTGCCCTTTTGGGGTTGCCTGTGGGTGGTGATCCCTACGGCAGAAGGGCGACGCCATCCGGGTCGGCGCGCAGGAGGACCCTGGCGCCCGCCGCGGCGGACCAGCCGGCGGGCGCGAACGCGGTGAGCCTCCCGACGGTCGGAAGGTCGACGGTCACCTCGGTGCGGCCTCGTCGTGCACCGATCGCGACGACCGTGCCGGGCAGGTCGTCGACCGGGCGCGTCCCGTCCGGCACGGCCGCCGTGGTGGCGTCCGGACCACGGAGGACCAGCGCACCCGCCGCCAGCGCGAGGGTGCGAGGGTCGTCGTCGGCGAGGTGGAGCGCGGTCCGCCAGCGCGTGGCGGCGGGGGCGGACGCCGGGATGAAGGCCTCGTAGCCGAGGAATGCCGCGACCTCGCGAGAGGCGGGCGCTCGCCACAGCTCGCCGGGGGCGGCGACCTGGAGCAACCGACCCTCCGACATCACGGCGATGCGGTCGGCGACCGCGAACGCCTCGTCCTGGTCGTGGGTGACGAGCACAGCCGTCGTACCGGTCGCGAGCAGCGCGGCCCGGAGGTCCTCCGCCAGCCGCTCCCGCAACGCGCGGTCGAGGGCGGACAGCGGCTCGTCCAGCAGCAGCAGCCGCGGCCGAGGGGCGAGCGCACGCGCGAGCGCGACCCGCTGCCGTTCACCGCCGGACAACGTCGCCGGGTCCCGGTGCTGCTGGCCTGGCAGCCCGACGAGCTCCAGGAGCTCCGCGACGCGCTCCGCATCCGACTCCCGGGAGGTCCGTGCGCCGCGCAAGCCGTAGCCGACGTTGCCCGCGACGTCGCGGTGCGGGAAGAGCTGCCCGTCCTGGAACAGGAGGCCGAAACCACGCCGGTGAACGGGAACGCCGACGACCGACACGCCGCCCCAGGTCACGTCGCCGGCCGCGAGCGGCTCGAGCCCTGCGATCGCGCGCAGCAGCGACGACTTGCCGGAGCCCGAGGCTCCCAGCAGCGCGACGATCTCACCCGGCGCGACGTCAAGGGTCACGCCATTGACGGCGGTTGCGGAGGAGCGGCGTCGGCCCGGCACGCTGTAGCGCACGACGACGTCGTGAACGCCCAGCCCAGTGCCCCCGGACGCGCGTCCGTCCGGGGCTGCCGCCCGCACGGTCGTCGTCCTCTCGGTCGTCGTCCTCTCGGTCGTCGTCTCGACGGTCGCCATCTCTGCGGGCGTCATCCTTCTGATCGGGAGCTGTGCCGCCGTCGCCGCGGCGACCGTCACCGGATCACGGGGGTCGGTCCTCGTCCTGCGCACCTCAGATCACCGTCCCCGCCGCTCGCGGAACCCGCTCGAACCCCGCGACCACCAGCGCCGTCACCAGGGCGAGCACCACCGAGGCGGCGAGCGCCATGCCGTACGTCTCGACGCCGGGGCGGCCGATCAACCGGTAGACGAGGACCGGCAGCGTCGGCCGGTCGGGCCGGGCAAGGAAGCTCGTCGCGCCGAACTCTCCCAGCGAGGCGGCGAACGCCAACCCCGCCGCGAGGCCGATGGCCCGCAACGCCACGGGCCCGTCGACCGTGCTCACCACGCGCGCCGGTGACGCGCCGAGGGTCGCGGCGACCTGCCGCTGGCGCGGGTCGATGGCGCGCAGCACGGGGAGCACCGTCCGCACCACGAGCGGGACGGCGACCACCGCCTGCGCCACCGGCACCAGCAGCGGGCTCGTCCGCAGGTCGACGTCCAGTCCGAACGGCCGGTCCATGACCAGCAGGAAGCCGAAGCCGACGGTCACCGCCGACACCCCCAGCGGGAGCATGAAGGCGGCGTCGAGGCCGGCGACGAGGCGCCGTACGGCGCCGGCGCGGGGCCGGCGGGACACGACCAGGGCGACGAGGCCGCCGACGACGAGCGACAGCACGGTCGCGTCGAGGGCCACCCGGAGCGAGGTGACCGTGGCGTCCCACACCGACACGGGCAGCGCACCGGCCGGGCGGGACAGGGCCGCGTAGTTGGCGAGCCCCCAGCCGTCCGGGGTGCGCAGCGAGCGGACGACGAGCCCGACGAGCGGCAGCGCGAGGAACGTGATCGCGAGCGCGGTCGCGGCGGCGGCAACCCGGTCCAGCCCGCGGAGGTCGTCGGGCCCCGCTCCCCCGGCCCGCGGGCGCGGCAAGCGAGAGGGGCGCCGCGGGAACAGGGACGGCGCGTGCGCCGACGAGACCGGCGCGGCCAGCGACAGGGCGCGCTCGTTGCGGGAGCGAGCCCGGCCGGCGACGAGGAGCGCGCCCACCACCACGACGAGCTGCACCACCGACAGCACGGCGGCCGCCCGCAGGTCGAGGAACTGCGTCGTCTGGATCCAGATCTCGGTCTCCACGGTGCCGAAGCGCAGCCCGCCCAGCACGAGGACGGTGCCGAACGCCGTCGCGCAGAAGAGGAACGTGAGCGACGCCGCCCCGGCGATCGCGGGTGCCAGGGCGGGAAGGGTCACCGTGCCGAGGGCCCGCCACGGCGACGCGCCCAGCGCACGGGCGGCCTGCTCGGCGCGCGGGTCCAGCCGTTCCCACAGCCCGCCGACCGTGCGCACGACGAGCCCGTAGTTGAAGAAGACCAGCGCCGCCACGATCGCCGTGAACGTCCCGTCCAGGTGGAGGAAGGCCAGCAGCCCCCCCGGCGCCAGCAGCGAGCGGAACGCGACCCCGACCACGACCGTCGGCAGCACGAACGGCACGGTGACGAACGCCCGGAGGAACCCGCGTCCCGCGAACCGGCACCGGTAGAGGAGGTACGCCCCGGGGACACCGAGGAGCCCCGACACCACCGTGCCGAGCGACGCCTGCGCCAGGGTGAGCCACACAATCCGCCAGGTGCGCGCCCGGGAGAACACCTCGGAGAACGCCCCGAGGTCGAGGCGGCCGGAGCTGACGAACCCACGCCCCACCATCGCCACCACGGGCCAGGCGAAGAAGACGGCGAGGAAGACGAGCGGCACGCCGGCCGCCAAGCCCCACGCGAGGTACCGAGCCCACCGTCGCGCACCGGGTCGCGAGGGGCTCGAGAGCGGCCCATGCGTCAGTGAAGGCCGGTGGCCGCCCCCCGGTGACGGGCCAAGGGGGGCGACCACCGGGGTCTGCGGCCCCGTCAGCCGAGCGCCACGTCCGACCACTGCTGCAACCAGTCGGAGCGGTGCGCGGCGATGTCCGCGGCGGGGACGGACAGCGGCTGGGTGGCGAGCGGTGCCCACTGCGCCCAGTCGGTGGGGACCTTGACGGACGAGCTGACCGGGTACATGTACATCGAGCCCGGGATGTCCGCCTGGACCTCGTCGGACAGCAGGAAGTTGACGAACGCCGCGGCACCCGCGGGGTTCTTCGCCCCGGCGATGACGCCCGCGTACTCCACCTGGCGGAAGCACGTGTCGAGGAGGGCGCCGGTGGTCGGCGACGTGCCGCCCTTCGGCACGGTGTCCACCGGGGACGACGAGTACGACAGGACGATCGGGAACTGCCCGTTGCCGCCGCCGGCGGTGTAGTCGACGTTCCAGGCGTTCTCCCAGCCGTCGTCGATCTTGACGCCGTTGGCCTTGAGCGCCTTCCAGTACGCCTGCCAGCCGTCGCCCTTCGCGGCGATCGTGGCCAGGAGGAACGCGAAGCCGGGCGACGAGGTCGTCGCGCTCTCGGTGACGAACAGGCCCTTGTACGCGGGCTTGACGAGGTCGTCGAGCGAGGCCGGTTCGGTGAGCTTGTGCGCGGTGAACCACGCGTGGTCGACGTTGACGCACACGTCGCCGACGTCGATCGGGGTGAGCGCGCCGGCCGTGTCGCTCGGGACGCGGTACTGGGCGCCGTCCTTCACCGCGGCGGCGGTCAGGGCCGGCGAGGGCGGGACGACGACCTTCTCGTCGAGCGCCCGCGAGGCGAACGTGTTGTCGATGCCGAACGTCACGTCGCCGACCGGCGCGTCCTTGGTGAGCACGAGCTGGTTGACGAGGGTCCCGGCGTCCCCGGGCTGCACCACGTTGACCGTGTAGCCGGTCTGCTGGGTGAAGTCCTCCAGGATGCCCTTGCTCAGGGCGAACGAGTCGTGCGTCACCAGCGTGATCGCCCCGCCGGCCGCGCCGGTGCTGGTGGGGGCCGTGGGCGACGGCGGTGCCGCCCCGACGGCCGAGCACGCCGCGAGCGCGGGCACGACGAGCGTGCCGATCAGCAGTCTCTTCCTCATGTGTGGTCCTCCTCTCGGAGGGCCCGCCGCGGGCACACATCTCCCGCGACGGGGAGATGATCTTCGACTCCCTACGCCGGTTCTGGCCGGATCAGGTTCGAGGGTCTGCGGCGGTCCGCACTCTCAGCGCCCGTGACGGCGCTCCCCTGTCGTTCACGGTGATCGTAGCCCCGCGGACGGGCGGCGTCCGCAGGCCGCGGGCACTAACGTCGGCGTCAGACCGACCCCGGAGGTTGCGATGCCCGAGAAGTCACCGACCGTCCTGCGCGTCGCCGGCATCGGCGCCGGTCTGCTCGGCGCCTGGTTGGTCCACAAGGTGCTTGACGCCGCCTGGCGCAGCGCGAGCGGGCACCCCACCCCCGACCCGGCCGACCGGGACGCGCCGCTGGCGGAGGTCATCGTCGCCACCGCCCTCACCGGGGCGCTGGTCGCGCTCATGCGCCTGCTGGCGACGCGCGGCACGCAGCGTGCCGCCGGCGCGGCGCACCACTAGCCCTCGACGCGCGGGGCCGCGAGCGCAGCACCGGCCCCGGAGGCGCTCGGCCGCGAGGCGCAGCACCGGCCCCGGAGGCGCTCGGCCGCGAGGCGCAGCACCGGCCGCGGAGGCGCTCGGCCGCGAGGCCCCCCAGGCCCTCGTCGGCCGGCGTGAGCGCGCGCTCGGCGCCCCCGGCCGCGCCTGCCCACCTCACCGGGCGGGCGCGACCGCGCCCGGTACCGTGGCCCGGTGAGCGCGCTCCGGGCGACCAGCCTCGCCCTCGTCGTCGTCGCGACCGTCGTCGGTGTCGCCGTCTTCGTCCGTGGCGTGTGGCGCATCACCGCGACGATCCGCGCCGGGCGGGCCCTCGCCGGCCGCTGGCGGCCCGTCGGCCCGCGGCTCGCGTCGACGTTGCGCGAGGTGCTCGGCCACGAGAAGTTCGCGCACAACCTCCACGTCCGGGTCGCGCACTGGACCGTGATGGTGTCCTTCCCGATCCTGTTCATCACGCTCGTCGACGGCTACGGCGAGATCACCGACGCCCGGTGGACCGTCCCGGTGATCGGGCACTGGCCCATCGTCGACTGGGCCGTCGAGGGCTTCGCCTGGCTGTCGCTCGCCGGCATCCTCTGGCTGATCGTCCGGCGCCAGCTGCTCCGGCCGCGGGCGTCGCGCGACGAGCGGGCGAACCGCGCCTCACGCTTCTTCGGCTCGTCGCAGGCGCAGGCCTACGTCGTCGAGGCGACGGTGCTCGTCGTCGTCCTGGCGGTGCTCGCGCTGCGCGGGCTGGGCTACGCGATCGCCCGGCAGGACGGCGGCACGCTCGCCTCCTCCTGGCACTTCCCGCTCACCGCCTGGTACGGCGCGGCCTGGGCCGGCGCGCCGACGAGCACGCTCGAGGCGTGGGTCACCGCGATCGCGACGGTCAAGATCCTGTGCTCGATGGCCTGGTTCGTCGTCGTCGGCGTGCAGCCGACGATGGGCGTCGCCTGGCACCGGTTCCTCGCCGTGGTGACCTTGTACACCAAGCGCTACCCCGGACGTACGGTCTCGCTCGGCCCGGCCGAGCCGATCCGGGGGCCCGGCGGCGACCCGCTCGACCTCATGGCGCTCGACGAGCTCCCGGAGGACCTGGTCCTCGGGGCCGGCACGCCCGCCGAGCTGTCGTGGAAGGCCGCGCTCGACGCGGCGACCTGCACCGAGTGCGGCCGCTGCCAGGTCGTCTGCCCCGCGTGGGCGACCGGCAAGCCGCTGTCCCCGAAGCTCTTCATGCTGTCGCTGCGCGACGCGCTGGCCGATCCCGCGACGCGCGGCGAGCCGCTCGTCGGAGGCCCCATCGACACGGACGTGCTGTGGGCCTGCACCACGTGCGGCGCGTGCGTGCAGGAGTGCCCGGTCGACATCGAGCACGTCGACACGATCCTCGACCTGCGGCGCCACCAGGTGCTCGCCGCCTCGGAGTTCCCCCGCGAGCTCACCAAGGCCTTCACCGGCATGGAGCGGCAGGGCAACCCCTGGGGGGCGCCGGCGCGCAAGCGCCTCGACTGGACCAAGGGCCTCGACTTCGCCGTGCCGGTCGTCGGGCGCGAGGTGGCCTCGCTCGCCGACGTCGACTACCTGTTCTGGGTCGGTTGCGCCGGCGCGTACGACGAGCGGGCGGGGCGCACCACCCGGGCGGTGGCCGAGCTGCTGCACGCCGCCGGCGTGACGTTCGCCGTGCTGGGCGAGGCCGAGCAGTGCACGGGCGACTCCGCGCGACGCGCCGGCAACGAGCTCCTGTTCCAGCAGATGGCGGCCGGGAACATCGCGACCCTCGACGCGGCCGGCGCCCGCCGGATCGTCGTCACCTGCGCGCACTGCTTCAACACCATCGCCCGCGAGTACCCGGCGCTCGGCGGCACGTACGAGGTGGTGCACCACACCGAGCTGCTCAACACGCTCGTCGCGGACGGGCGGCTCGTCCCGCTCCCCGCGTCCGACGCGCGCACGGTGACGTACCACGACCCCTGCTACCTCGGCCGGCACAACGAGATCTACTCCCCGCCGCGCGAGCTGCTCGCGGCGGCCGGCATCAGCGTGTCCGAGATGCCGCGTCACGGCGCCGACGCCTTCTGCTGCGGCGGCGGCGGTGCACGCGCATGGATGGAGGAGACGATCGGCACGCGGATCGGCACCACCCGCGCGGCCGAGGCCATCGGGACGGGTGCAGCCGCCGTCGCGACGGCCTGCCCCTTCTGCACGACGATGCTGACGGACGGCGTTGCCGCGTGCGGCACCTCGTCACCCGTCGGCGCCGTGCCCATCGAGGCGCCGACCTTCCGCCCGACGGGCGGCTCGACGAGGCCCTCGGCGGACGCCCCGGCGGTCGGGGTGCCCGAGGTGGCCGACATCGCGGTGCTGCTGCGCGACCGCCTCACGGGCGCCCGCCCCTGACGCCATCCGCCTTCCGGGTCGCACCGGCCATCGGCGGCGGGAATGTCGGCGCCCCGCCGCCCGGCGGGCGACGATGCTGCCGTTCATCGCGCGGACCTTCCGTGGACGACGAAGCTCCCGCAGCCGCCGCGAGCGTCAGGGTGCAGGGGTGGGGGTGCAGCCGGCGGGCGGCACGGGCGATGCCACCACGCGCAGCAGGCGGAGCAGCTCCGCCCGCTCGTCGGGGGCCAGCCGGGCGAGCCGCTCGGCAGCGCCGACGCTCCGTTCCGCGGACGCCTGCGCGAGGACGTCGCGGCCGGCGGGCGTGAGCTCGACGAGGGTGGCCCGGCGGTCGGCCGGGTCGGGCACGCGGCGGACCTGGCCGTCCGCCTCGGCCTGGTCGACCTTCGCCGTGACGGAACGCGGGGCGACGTCGAGCACCTGCGCCAGCTCGCCGAGACGGCTTGGCGCGCCCGCCCGCTGCAGCGCGCGCAGGAGCCGCTGCTGCCCCGGCGTGGTCGCGGTGGGGCCGAAGTGCTCGGCGGCGTCCCGGCGCAGCCCGTGCAGCAGGGCGTGGACGAGCTCGTTGAGCTCGGCGGCCTCGTCGGGCACCGCGGTCACTGTGGGTACCCCCAGCGGCTCGGCGGCCTCGTCCGGCACCGCGGGGGCGGGCACGGCGAGCGGCGGCCGCTCGCCCAGGTCTTGCTCCCCTGCCTCCACGGCGCCGAGGCTAGCGCGCGGACGGATGGTTGTGAATGAGACACATAGTGAGTTAACCTCAGCACCGCTCACCACGCGGGAGGTGCCGATGTCTCACCAGATCCCCGGCGCGGGCATGGGTGGCGGCCGCATGCTCCGCACGTTCGCGCAGGACTCGTCCGTGACGAACAAGAGGCTCGGCCGCGCGACCCTGCGCCGCATCCTCGGCTTCGCCCGGCCGTACCGCTGGCAGCTGGCCCTGTTCGTCCTGCTCATCGCGGTGGATGCCGCGGCCGGTGCGTTGACGCCGTGGCTGCTGCGCATCCTCATCGACCACGGCATCGCGGCCCACCGTGGGGACGTCGTCGTCGGCGTCGCCGCCGCGGTCGCCGCGCTGGCGGTGCTGGGAGCCGGCCTGTCGGTCGCGGAGCGCTGGCTGTCGTCGCGCGTCGGCGAGGGCCTCATCCTCGACCTGCGCACCGCCGTCTTCGACCACGTGCAGCGGATGCCGCTCGCCTTCTTCTCCCGCGCCCGCACGGGCGCGCTGGTCCAGCGCCTCAACGGCGACGTGCTCGGCGCCCAGCAGGCGTTCACCTCGACGCTGCAGAACGTGGTGAGCAACACGCTCACCGTCGTCTTCGTGCTCGGGGCGATGCTGTCGATGTCGTGGCAGCTCACCCTGCTGTCCCTCGTGCTGCTCCCGGCGTTCGTCCTGCCGGCGCGCTTCTTCGGGCACCGGATCGCCGCCATCACGCGGGAGTCGTACGAGCTCAACGCCGACGCCTCGCAGTTCATGCAGGAGCGCTTCAACGTCGCCGGCGCGCACCTCGCCAAGGTGTTCGGCGACCCGGACCGGGAGTCCGCCGCCTACCGCGCGCAGGCCGGCCGGGTCCGCGACATCGGCGTCCGGCTGGCGATGAACGCCTCCTGGTTCCGCATCGGCCTGACGACCGTGGCGTCGATCGGCGTCGCGATCGTCTACGGGCTCGGTGGCTGGCAGGCCGTGCAGGGCCAGCTCACGGTCGGCGTCGTCGTCGCGCTCGCCTCCTACCTCACCCGCCTCTACGGCCCGCTCACCGCGATGTCCAACGTCCAGGTCGACGTCATGACCGCGCTGGTGAGCTTCGACCGCGTGCTCGAGGTGCTGGACATGGTGCCGACGGTCGCCGAGAAGCCCGACGCGGTGGACCTGCGGGCGGCCGTCCACGCGCACGGCGCCGGCGTCACGCTGGACGGCGTCGGCTTCCGCTACCCGTCGGCCGACGAGGTCTCCCTCGCGTCCCTCGAGGCGGTCGCGACCCTGCGCGCCGACCCGCCCGCGGACACGCTCCACGAGGTGTCGTTCACCGTCCCGCCGGGCTCGATGGTGGCCCTCGTCGGCCCGTCGGGGGCAGGCAAGACGACGATCTCGCAGCTCGTGACCCGGATGTACGACCCGACGCGTGGATCCGTCCGCATCGCCGGGCTCGACCTGCGCGACGTCACGGCAGCCTCGCTGCGGGCCACCGTCGGGGTCGTGTCGCAGGAGGCGCACCTGTTCCACGACACCATCCGCGCCAACCTCCTGTTCGCCAAGCCCACCGCGAGCGACGACGAGCTCGAGCTCGCGCTGCGGGAGGCCCAGATCTGGGACCTCGTCGCCGGCCTGCCGGAGGGCCTCGACACGGTCGTGGGCGACCGCGGCTACCGGCTCTCGGGGGGCGAGCGCCAGCGGCTGGCGATCGCCCGGCTGCTGCTCAAGGCGCCCGACGTCGTCGTGCTCGACGAGGCGACGGCCCACCTCGACTCGGAGTCGGAGGCCGCGGTCCAGGCGGCGCTCGATGCCGCGCTCGTCGGCCGCACCAGCCTGGTCATCGCGCACCGGCTGTCGACCATCCGTGCCGCGGACCGGATCGTCGTGGTCGACGACGGCCGCGTGGTGCAGCAGGGCACGCACGAGGAGCTGCTCGCCGCGGGCGGCCTCTACGCCGACCTGTACACGACCCAGTTCGCCGCCCGGACGCCGACCGCGGCCGGCTGACCCTCGGCGGGCGCCCGGGCTACAGGGTGGACGGGTCCACGGGGAAGTCGGACGCGTCGAGGATCACGCCGCCGACCACCGCCTGCAGCGCGCGGGCGACCCCCCGCACCTGCGGCGCGGCGCGGCCTCGGGCGACGCGGTGCGCCAGCGAGGGTCGCTCGAGCTCCAGCTCGACGAAGTCCGTCGGCTCCCAGTGGACCCGGTAGGCGACGACCCCGTCCCGCGTCCAGGGCAGCGACGCGAGCACCAGGGGCACCTCGTCCAGCCCCGCGACCTCGACCGTGAGGATCCCGTCCACGCCGAGGTTGGCCTCGATGCCGTAGCCGGTCGCCTCCTGCGGGTGGCTCATCATGTAGGCGTCGTAGGCGGCGGCCTCCGCCGCGAGCCGTGACCGCTCGCGCTCGTCCTGCACGCCGTGCCGCTCGAGGTGCGCCTCGAGGCGGGGGTCGAGGGGCTCGTCGTGCCCGAGGTAGCGGTTCCCCGCGCCGGACGCCCGCACCCGCGGCACCACCTGCCGCGCCACCGCCAGCAGCTCCGCCGGCTCGATCCAGCCGTCGGTGTGCACCGTGAGGTCGATCTGGGCGGCCGGGTCGGGCGTCAGCACGGTGCCCGTCCCGCCGATCCGCACCGAGCCGGCGAGGCGGCGCGCGACGGCGACCAGCCACTGCACGGCGCGTTCCTCCTCGCGCACCGGCAACGCGTCGGGGAACGCACGCTTCAGCCCGTCCCGGTCTCCCCCGGGGCCCGGCGCGTCTCCGCGCTCCACGGGGCAGTCGAGCTGCCAGGCCGAGGCCGGTTGGCCCGGCACGCGCAGCTGCGCCTGGTCCGCCGCGGTCAGCAAGAAGGGGCCGACCAGCCTCGACAGCCGGCCGAGCCGCAGGGCGCGGACCGGCGCACCGCCGGCGGCGCGGGCGAAGGCGGCGTCCACGTCCTCCCAGCGCGCCGCGGCGAACCGGCACACGGCGAGGGTGCCGACCTCCGCCGCGTCCGGCCCCTCCGGCAGGACGAGCAGGTGGCGGGAGAGCGCGGCGGCGTCGGCCGTGAGCCGGGGACCGTCGGCCATCAGCCGACCGTCACAGGGGCGTCCGGTGGAAGCTCATCCACGAGCGGGATGCCGTCGGCCCGCGCTGTCCCTGGTACCGCGAGCCGTTCGCCCCGGCGCCGTACGGCTCGTCGGCCGGCGAGGACAGCCGGAAGAAGCACAGCTGGCCCACCTTCATGCCCGGCCAGAGCTTGATCGGCAGCGTCGCGACGTTCGACAGCTCGAGCGTGACGTGCCCGGTGAACCCGGGGTCGACGAAGCCGGCGGTCGAGTGCGTCAGCAGGCCGAGCCGGCCGAGCGACGACTTGCCCTCGAGGCGGGCCGCCACGTCGTCGGGCAGCGTCACGGCCTCGTAGGTCGAGCCGAGCACGAACTCGCCGGGGTGCAGCACGAGCGACTCGCCGCTGGGCACCTCGACCAGGCGGGTCAGCTCGGGCTGCTCCTCGGCCGGGTCGATGACGGCGTAGCGGTGGTTGTCGAACAGGCGGAAGTACTTGTCGAGCCGCACGTCGATGCTCGACGGCTGGATCATCGCGGGCTCGTACGGGTCGAGACGGACCCGGCCGGACTCGAGCTCGGACCGGATGTCGTGGTCGGAGAGCAGCACGTGCCCACGGTAGTGGCCCGCCCCGCGCGGGGGGCCTGGCGGCCGTCTGTCGGGTGGTGCACCGGCCCGCTATGCTGGCACCCGGAGCGTGGGAGCGCTCCCTCAGCGAACACCGAGAGGCGCCAGCTCATGCGCTACGGCCACTTCGACGATGAAGCTCGCGAATACGTCGTCACCACGCCGCACACGCCCTACCCGTGGATCAACTACCTGGGCTCGGAGCGGTTCTTCTCGCTCATCTCGCACCAGGCGGGCGGGTACTCGTTCTTCCGCGACGCCCGCATGCGCCGGCTGACCCGGTACCGGTACAACAACATCCCCGCCGACGCCGGCGGCCGGTACCTCTACGTCAACGACGGCGGCGACGTGTGGACGCCGTCGTGGCTGCCCGTCAAGGCCGACCTCGACGCCTTCGAGGCGCGCCACGGCCTCGGCTACACGCGCATCACGGGGGAGCGGGGCGGCGTGCGCGTCGACACCCTGCACTTCGTGCCGCTCGGCGAGGACGCCGAGGTCCAGAAGATCACGGTGACCAACACGTCGCCGGCGGCCAAGCACCTCACGCTCTTCACGTTCGTGGAGTTCTGCCTCTGGAACGCGCAGGACGACCAGACGAACTACCAGCGCAACCTCTCCCTCGGCGAGGTCGAGGTGGAGCAGGACGGCCCGTACGGGTCGGCGATCTACCACAAGACCGAGTACCGCGAGCGCCGCGACCACTACGCCGTCTTCGCCGTCAACCAGCACGCGGACGGCTTCGACACCGACCGCGACACGTTCGTCGGGCCCTGGAACTCCCTCGGCGAGGCGGCGGTGCCGCGGGCCGGGGCGTCGGCGGGCTCGGTCGCCTCCGGCTGGTACCCGATCGGCTCGCACTCCGTGGCGGTGGACCTGGCGCCGGGCGAGTCGCGCGAGCTCGTCGTCGTGCTCGGTTACGTGGAGAACCCGGACGAGGAGAAGTGGGCGGACGACGCCCACCAGCTCGTCAACCGCGACCGCGCGCACGCCCTGCTGGGCCGGTTCGCCACCGCGGCCCAGGCGGACGCCGCGTTCGAGGCGCTGCGCGCCTACTGGACCGGGCTGCTCTCGACGTACTCGGTGACCAGCGGCGACGAGAAGCTGGACCGGATGGTCAACGTCTGGAACCAGTACCAGTGCATGGTCACGTTCAACATGAGCCGCTCGGCGAGCTACTTCGAGACCGGCATCGGCCGCGGCATGGGCTTCCGCGACTCGAACCAGGACCTGCTCGGCTTCGTCCACCTGGTCCCGGAGCGCGCGCGCGAGCGGATCGTCGACATCGCCTCGACGCAGCTCGCGGACGGCTCGGCGTACCACCAGTACCAGCCGCTGACGAAGCGCGGGAACAACGACATCGGCTCCGGCTTCAACGACGACCCGCTGTGGCTCATCGCCGGCGTCGCGGCGTACATCCGGGAGACGGGCGACTGGCCGATCCTCGACGAGCCCGTGCCGTTCGACAACGAGGTGGGCTCCGAGGTTCCCCTGTGGGAGCACCTGACGCGCAGCTTCGAGTTCACGGTGGCCCACCGCGGGCCGCACGGCCTGCCGCTCATCGGCCGCGCGGACTGGAACGACTGCCTCAACCTCAACTGCTTCTCCACCACGCCGGGGGAGAGCTTCCAGACGACCGAGAACAAGGCGGGCGGCGTCGCGGAGTCCGTGTTCATCGCGGCGATGTTCGTCAAGTACGGAGCCGAGTACGCGGAGCTCGCCGAGCGCCGGGGGCTCGGCGACGCCGCGTCCCGGGCCCGCGCCCTGGTCGACGAGATGCGGCACGCCGTGCTGACCGACGGCTGGGACGGCCGGTGGTTCCTGCGCGCGTACGACTACTTCGGCAACCCCGTCGGCACCGACGCCAAGCCCGAGGGCAAGATCTGGATCGAGCCGCAGGGCTTCGCCGTGCTGGCCGGCATCGGCGTGGGCAGCGGGCCGGACGACGAAGGGGCGCCGGCCATCCAGGCGCTGAACTCGTCGGCCGAGATGCTCGGCACCGAGCACGGCCTGGTGCTGCAGTACCCGGCGTACACCACCTACCAGGTGGAGCTCGGCGAGGTCTCGACGTATCCGCCGGGGTACAAGGAGAACGGCGGCATCTTCTGCCACAACAACCCGTGGGTGATCATCGGCGAGACGATCGTCGGCCGCGGTGACGTCGCCTTCGACTACTACAAGCGGATCACTCCGGCCTACCGCGAGGACATCAGCGACGTGCACCGGCTCGAGCCGTACGTGTACGCGCAGATGATCGCCGGCAAGGAGGCCGTGCGGCACGGCGAGGCCAAGAACTCCTGGCTCACCGGCACCGCGGCCTGGAACTTCGTCGCGGTCTCGCAGCACCTGCTGGGCGTGCGGCCCGACTTCGACGGGCTCGTCGTCGACCCGCAGATCGGGCCGGAGGTGCCGAGCTTCACCGTCACCCGGGTGGCCCGCGGCGCGACGTACGTCATCGACGTGACGAACTCCGGCGTCCGCGGCTCCCGCGGACGGCTCGTCGTGGACGGCACGCCGGTCGAGGGCAACCTCGTCCCCTACGCGCCCGCCGGCACGACGGTCCACGTGCACGTGACCCTCTAGATGGCGCTCGACGAGCTGCGCCGCCCCGCGCCGGCGACGTCCCCCATGCTCACCGTGCGCAGCGCCCGGTGGGAGGTGGACGTGCTGCCCGGCACGGGCGGCGCCCTGGCGGCGGGCCGGGTCCGGACGGCCGACGGGCTGTGGCGCGACCTGCTGCGCCCCACGCCGCGCAGCCGCCGCAACGAGCCGGAGCGGACCGCGAGCTTCCCCATGGTGCCGTGGTCCAACCGGATCGACGCCGGGGTGCTGCCGTTCGCGGGGCGGCGCTGGCAGCTGCAGCGCAACGGTGCCGACGGCACGGCGATCCACGGCGCGCTGCGCAACGCGCCCTGGGCCCTCGTCGCGCGCGACGACGACGCCGTGGTGCTCGAGGCCGTCGCCTCCGACATGGTGGGGGTCAACTTCCCCTGGCGCTTCACCGCGCGCGTGGGATACGCCCTGGTCGGGGACTCCCTCGAGGTGACGACCACCCTGCGCAACACGGACGACGAGCCGTTCCCCGCCGGGTTCGGCCACCACCCCTACTTCCGCCGGTCGCTCGTCCCGGTCGGGGCCCCGCTGCCCGACGAGCCGGGCCGGCCCCTGCTCCGGGTCGCCGCGAACGCGGGCTACCTGCTGCGCGGCGGGCTGGCGCTGGACGCCGCGGGGGCGATCCCGCCCCGTGCCGACTTCCGGGCGGAGCGGCGCGTGAGCGTCATCCACGTCGACGACGTCCTCACCGACCGCTCGCCGGGGCCGCTGGCGACCCTGCGCTACACCGACCCCGACGTCACGGTGACGATCGACGCCGACGAGACCTACTCGCACGTCGTCCTCTACGCGCCGCGCGGCCGCGGCCACCTCGCCGTCGAGCCGACGACGCACGTCAACGGAGGCTTCGCGCTGCACGCCGCCGGGGTGCCCGGGACCGGGGTCGTCGTGCTGGAACCGGGGGAGGAGCTGGCCGCGGCCTTCCGGATCACGGTCGAGGGCTGACCGGCCGCACCAGCGTTCCGTCGGCGGGTCCGCGGGCGTCGGCCCGCCGCATCACGGTCGAGGGCTGACCGGCCGCACCAGCGCGCCGTCCTCGCCGGGGGTGAAGCCGAGGCGGTCGTAGAACGCGAGGGCCGGCGTGTTCCGCGGGTCGACACGCAGGTGCATGCCAGGCACGCCGCGCTCCGCGAGCGCCGCGGCGAACGCCTCGATGAGCCGGCGCCCCCAGCCCTGGCCCTGCCGGCGGGGCAGCAGGTCGATGTGCAGGTGCGCCGGGTAGCCGGTCGGCGGCTCGTCGTGCGGCGGGTGGTGCAGCAGCTCGACGAGGCCGTGGTCCGCCGTGCCGTCGTCGGGCCCGAGCGGGTAGCGCGCCCGCAGCGCCGGCCACCAGTGCTCGTCCTCCCACGCCGCGAAGGCGGCGCTGTCCGCGGTCCCGACGAGGTAACCGGCGAGTCCCTCGTCGTCCATCACGACGAGGCTCAGCGACGGGTCGGCGGTGGGGTAGGGGCCGCAGTAGACGTGCGCCAGGAGGTCGGGGTCGCGGTACAGCGCGGTGGCGTCGCGGCCCGCGTCGCCAGTCAGCAGGCAGATGCGGTACATCGCGGGAAGGTCGCCCGTTCGGTAGGTGCGAAGCTCCGGCACGTCCCCAGGATCGCAGGCCCGCACCGCCGAGGCCTCCGCCCCGCCCGGGTGGCCGGCGGCAGTCAGCGCCTGGCCAGCCACGCCATGACGCCGGCCATGAGGACGCCGAAGACGACGATGCCCGCCCGGAACGGCCCGGTCGGGATCTTCTTGGCCAGCGCCGCGCCGACCGGGGCGCCGACGAGCGACCCGATCGCCACCATCGCGGCGTACCTCCAGGCGACGCCTGCGGTGACGACGAGGAAGACGGCGGCGACGAGGTTCACCAGGGCCTGGAGCACGTTCTTCACCGCGTTCTGCTGCTGCAGGCCGGAGGCGAGGAACAGGCCGAGCAGGCCGAGCAGGATCACGCCCTGCGCGGCGCTGAAGTAGCCGCCGTAGACCCCGGTGAGGAAGACCCAGAACGTCACCTGCCTCCAGCGGGTGCGCTCGGTGGGCTTGGTGCGCCGGACGATGAGCGGCTGCAGCCCGACGAGCAGCGCGGCCGCCAGGATGAGCACCGGGACCGCGGCGGCGAAGGAGCTCTTGGGCAGCCGGGTGAGCAGCGCCGCGCCGCACACCGCACCCGCCAGGGACGCCGCGCCCAGACGCAGCAGCAGCGGGCGGGTGCCGCCGAGCCGGTCGCGGTAGCCCCACGCGCCCGCCAGCGACCCCGGGACCAGGCCCACCGTGTTCGCGATGTTGGCCGTCACCGGCGGCACGCCGAGCAGCACCATGACCGGGTAGGTGATGAGGGACCCCGAGCCGACGATCGTGTTCACGGCGCCCGCGCCGAAGCCCGCCGCGGCCACCGCGATCCACTCGATCAGTGACATGTCTGCGCCTTCAGGGTCGCACCGGGGGCACCGGTCGCAGGTCGCGCCGACGCCCGGTCGTACGCCGGTGGCCTCGAAGAGCGCGCCGGCGCCTGGGAGCATCATCTCGACGTCCTCGAGCTTGCCGGTCGCGGCGCGGCTGCCCGGCGCTCGCACCGCCGGCGCCGGCGCCCCCGTCGGCACCGGTTGCCAGGAGGAGCTGCCGCCCACGAAGACCACCACGCGGTGGGGCCCGCGGTTGCCGGCGCGGCCGCAATCGCAGGTCGGAGCGGCGTCGAGGCGGCCTGCGCCGACCGGGTAGGATCGGGGCCGCAGCGCGTCCGGGACCTCCCGGGTGCCGCCGCGCGGGTGTAGTTCAATGGTAGAACTTCAGCTTCCCAAGCTGAGAGCGCGGGTTCGATTCCCGTCACCCGCTCCATCGTTTCCGCAGTTCAGAGTCATTTCGAGACTCTGTCAGACCTCCCTGAGACCCTTGTGCGGGTCGGCTCGGCGCTCTTCGTCGAGCTCGCGCCCGAGCTCAACGAACTCTTCGAGTACGTCACCGTTCGGCGTCCCGCGTTCCGTAGCGCCATGGGGCCGCGTTCTGTAGCGCTTGGGGCCGGCGAGTTGTAGCGCAGACATGCCGCGATCTGTAGCGTTGGCCCGTGGGCAACTCCGACTCGTACACGCGGCGCGTCATCGATGGCGAGCTCGACGAGCTGCTTCCGTACCTGCCTGCCATCGCGCTCGACGGCGCCAAGGGAGTCGGAAAGACCGCGACGGCCGGTGGCCGGGCGGTGACCACCTACCGCCTGGACGACCCCGCGACGCGCGAGCTGCTCGCGGCCGACCCGACCCGGCTGACCGCAGCCCGCGAGCCGATCCTCGTCGACGAGCATCAGCGTTGGGAGCCCGCATGGGACTTCGTGCGCCGATCCGTCGACGACGACTCACGCCCCGGGCGCTTCCTGCTGACCGGGTCCGCGACGATGCCGCACCCCAGCTCCCACTCAGGTGCAGGCAGGATCGTCCGGCTGCCGATGCGACCGATGACGCTGCCCGAACGAGGCCTCACGACGCCGACGGTCTCCCTGGCCGGCCTGCTGAGCGGCACCGCGCGCATCGAGGGCAGCACCGGTTTCGCCCTCGCCGACTACACCCGGGCCATCGTCCGCGGCGGTTTCCCCGGCATGCAGACGCTGCCCGACCGACCCGCACGCGCAGCGCTCGCGGGCTACGCCGACCTCATCGTCGACCGGGATGTGCCCGAGGCCGGCTTCGGGGTGCGCAACCCCGCCCAGATGCGCGCGTGGCTGCGCGCCATCGCGGCCGCCACCGCGACGACCGCGACCTGGGAGACACTCCGCGACGCGGCGAGCCCCGGACGCTCGGACCCTCCGCCGCGCTCGACCACCGGGCCGTGGACCGACGCCCTGACGCGAACCTGGGTGTACGACCCCCTGCCGGCGTGGCAGCCCGGCTTCAGTCACCTCACACGGCTCGCCGCCTCGCCCAAGCACCACCTGGTGGACCCAGCCCTAGCCTGCACGCTCCTGGCACTGACGGCGGACGACCTGCTCTCCGGCGGTGGCCCGACGCCGGTGGTCCCGCGCGACGGGGTTTTCCTCGGGAGCCTGTTCGAGTCGCTCGCGACGCTGTCTGTCCGGGTCTTCGCGCAGGCGGCCGAGGCCCAGGTCGGCCACCTCCGTCGCCGTGACGGCGACCACGAGATCGACCTGATGGTTCACGGCACGGGCAGACGCAGGGTCGCGATCGAGGTCAAGCTCTCCCGACTGGTGACGGACACCGACGTCAAGCACCTGCTCTGGCTCAAGGGTCTGCTCGGCGACGAGCTCGCCGACATGGTCGTCCTGACGACGGGCGGCGACGCGTACCGACGACGCGACGGTGTCGCCGTGGTACCCCTGGCCCTCCTCGGACCGTAGATCCGAGCGACTCCTCCACGAAGCACCGCCGCAGCCTCCCACCCGGAGCGTCAGTAGGCCCTGAACTGCACCGACGCCCAGCGTCAGGCGCCAACTGCCGCTCGCGGGCCCCTCGCCAGGCCCTAGTCCGACGGCTGAGCATCGACGCGATGCTCCTGCCAGTGCTTGTCCAGCCAGTCGACCTGCTCGTCGTGAAGCCGCACCGTGAGGCGTTCGTCCTGGAGGCGCGCGTACTGGGGGTACTTCGCGAGCCCAGGCGCGACATCGATCCGCAATGTCGACGGGTGGACTGCGAGCGAGCCATCGTCGAAAAGTCGATGAATGTCCCGTCGTAGCATGAGTCCGCCGTGCTTGAAGTGCGTGCCCAGTTGGGCGTAGCTGTAGAGGTGACCGGCCTCAAGGACCCGCGCCGGGGCGCCCCCCGTGAGTGCGCACATGCTTCCCTGGGCCGCGAGCAATTGGTCTCGGAACTGCTGCTGGCCTCTACGGATCCGAACAAGTGCGTGAGTGAACCCCTGCGGTATCTCTATGGGCACGCTGGAATTCGCTGCCCAAGCGAGGTCGATTCGCGCCGTCACGCGATCGACGGCACTGCGAGCATCCTTGGCCATCAGCGCCTCGCGGAAGGCAACCCAGTCCAGCGATCGCATCGCGTTGAAGTCGCCGGTGTGGACTGCCAGGGACCGCATCTCGTCTCCGTCGAGGATCCCGTCCAGCGATGTCCATGCCGCGTCGTACCTCGCCTTGTACTCCAGCACCTCCACCACTTCGGTGCGCGGATCCTCAAATTCGGCGTGACATCTCATACACCGGTACCGCGGTTGGCTCCTCTTGCGTTCGCTGATCCGGCTCGTGTTGCACCTGGGGCAGCGATTGAGCAGCTTGAGGCCGTGCGCCGTGTCGATCGCCTCGATGACGGAGACACCGAGGAGACGCTCCTTGTCCCACAGTGCGATCGGATCCCCGACGGCAAGGCTCTTGTGGTTGGGAACGTTGCTGTCCCAGGAGTAATACGCATCGACCTGATCGTCGTAGCCGGAGTTGCCACCGTGGCCTCGGTTCTCGCC
Source organism: Cellulomonas sp. 73-92 (assembly GCF_001898175.1). Classification (GTDB taxonomy): domain Bacteria; phylum Actinomycetota; class Actinomycetes; order Actinomycetales; family Cellulomonadaceae; genus Cellulomonas. The sequence continues at coordinate 475,995 of NZ_MKTH01000013.1, read as the reverse complement.
CGCGGCCATCAGCAACCACGCTCTTTGCGGGCCACCGCTCTCCATGCGCTACAGCTTCGCACGGCGACTCGCCGTTAACGCGCAGCCTGCAGTCGCCTGCGGTCTCGCGAATGGTGAATCATGCGCCGTTGCTGGCGCTGCTCTTCGGCGTTCCAGCGGCGCGACGGTGGACCGATCTGGAGGACTTCCTACGCCAAGCTCGAGTGATCCGGCACCTGGGCCGACGCTGACGTCCGGGAGGTGCTGGTTCAGGTCGGGACCTGCGGTTCGGCGGCGCCTGGGCGACCGCATCGTCGACCTGGTCGTGCTCACCACCGGGTCGCAGGCTTACCGCAGGTTGGACGGCATCGCGGTCGTCCCGCTCTCGGTGCTCGGCCCCTGACGCCCGGCCGCCGGTGAAGCGTCGGGAACCCGGTGTCCACACGCACCCGCCCTCGGCGAGGATGCAGCATGCTCACCCTCGAGGACGTCTTCCCGCCGTTCGCGCTGCGGATCGAGAGCGGTCTGTGAGAACTCCAGTTCTCACAGAGCCTCGGCCACCCTCGACCATGAGTGCTAGCATTGCTGTCAGGGGGTGGTCAGGATGGGAACTCTGACGATCCGTCAGCTCAACGAGCGCACCCACGCCCGGCTGCGCGAACGAGCGGCGAGTCATGGACGGTCGGTCGAAGCCGAGGTCCGGGCCATCCTCGACGCCACGACGGGCCGTCCCGAGTCGAACATTCTCGTCTCGCTGCACCAGGCCTTCGCGGCTGACGGCGGCGTCGAGCTCGACCTGCCGGAGCGCACCGACGCCTCGCGTGACGTGGATCTCGTGTGATCGTCGCCGACACCAACGTCGTCTCCGAGCTCATGAAGGACCGGCCCGACCCGGGCGTGCTCACGTGGGCGGCCGCGCTCGGCGAGAGCGAGGTGACGATCAGCGTCGTGACGGTTCAGGAGATCGCGCGAGGCCTGAGCCGCCTGCCGGACGGACGACGGCAGCGCACCCTGACCGGCCGCTGGCACCAGCTGCTCGAGTCTTACGCCGACACGATCCTCGTCTACGACCTACCCGCCGCACAGGCGGCCGCGACCGTCCTGGTCCACCGCGAGAGAGCCGGGCGGCCGATCAGCCTCGCCGACGCCGAGATCGCCGGGACCTGCGTGGCACAGGACGCCACCCTGGCCACCCGCAACACCGCCGACTTCACCGGCATCCCCGGCCTGACGCTCATCGACCCGTTCGCCTGACGCCTGAACCCTGAGTGAAGCCGGCAGCGACAGCTCGACTCGCGACGTCGCGTGCCGGCAAGCCGAACGTGCCGGACCCGACGGGATCAGTGCAGCTCGCACTCCCACGGCTCCAACGCAGGCTCTCCCGGCAGGAGGTCGCCCGTGCAGTACTGGCAGAGCCATGCCACCGCCCGTCGCTCGGCGTGCTTCTCGTTGAGCGGCTCACCGGCGTCGTCGAACTCGAGTACGTTCCCGACAATCGCAGAGCAGGCCTCCATCTGGCTCGGCGAGTGCTTGAGGTCAGCGCAGTAGTCGATCCACGGTTCACCCCGCGCCACCTCCCCAAGGCGCGAACGACCACGGCTAGCGTCTGTCCGGTGTGGGACGGTGATCGCGATGCACGCCTGCGGCGCGAGCTGATGGCGTGGCTGACCGTGCGGACTCACGACGGCGCTCAGCCGATCAGCACCACCGACCTCGGCGACTTCGCGTTCGACGGCGACCGATTCCGACTCATGGACCGACAGAGCGGGATCTGGAAGCCCAGCGTCCTCACCTCTGCGTTGAGCCTGCGGACGACCTACCGCGCTCCTGGCCAGCCGGCACCGTACGAGGACCGCCCCGGGTCCGACGGCTTGCTTCGCTACAAATGGCGCGGCGACGACGGCGACCACTGGCAGAACCGAGCGCTGCGGTCGGCGATGGGCGCCAGCGTGCCCCTGATCTGGTTCTTCGGGGTGGGCGAGGCGCTCTGGGTTCCGATCTTCCCGGTCTACGTCCTCGGAGAAGAGCCCGCGGAGCAGCAGTTCGTCGTCGACCCTGACGTGGGCCGGGGTCTCATCGCCCCTGGATCGCCGGTCGAAGAACACCTGCGGCGGTACGTGCTTGCGCAGACTCGGCGACGCCTTCATCAACCGGTCTTCCGGGCGACTGTCCTGCGAGCGTATGAGGGCCGCTGCGCCGTGTGCTCGCTCGCACATACCGAACTCCTCGATGCGGCGCACATCCTGCCCGACTCCAGCCCAGGCGGAATCGCCGCCGTCCGCAACGGCCTCGCGCTCTGCAAGCTGCACCACTCGGCCTTCGACTCCAACATCATGGGCATCGATCCGGACTTCCGGATCGCGATCCGGCCGGATCTGCTGGCCGAGGTCGATGGCCCGACGCTCCGGCACGGACTGCAGGAGAGGCACGGCGAGCGACTACGGAAGTTGCCCCACAGGCGCGCCGAATGGCCCGATCAGGAGTTCCTCGCCGAGCGGTACGCAACGTTCCTGGCCGCACCGAAGGCGAGCTGACCGCAGCGGGGGCCTCTTGGCGCCGAGTTGTCACCGACGCCCGCATACCTTCGCTGCTCCCTCGCCTCGTGTCTCGCCGCTGCGGCGCCGATACAGCACTCATGGGGGCATGGGAAGTGCAGCGGTGGCGTCGGTACGGCAAGGACAGGCTCTACGTCCACGGCGCCGACGGGACCGCGGTCGGGTGGCGCGACCTGCTGACGGGCGACGATCACGTCGACGCCCCGGAGCGGATCGGCGACCTTCGCGCGGCGATCGACCAGTGGCTCGCCACGGGTGACACCGTGGCGGGAGACGCAGCGGCGCCTCGGGCCCCGCTTGCTCCGTCGGGCGCCGGCGGACCGGGCCCGGACACACCGCTAGCGAGCGAAGCGGACGACGAGGCACCGGCCGCCACGCCAGAGCTCCCGGTGCCGACGCCGGCAGCACCGGCACCGTGGGACGACCTCGCCTCCCACCGCGCCGGCGAGATGGCCCGGGAGCAGGCCGTCGCCCTGAAGCAGGCCGCCCCCGTCCGGACGTTCGTCGCCCGGGTGCTCGGGGTCCACACCGACGAGCGGGCGTGGCGCATCGGCGCCGACGGGGAGGAGAAGGTCGCGGCCCGGCTCGAGAAGCTGGCGACGAAGGACCCGCGGTGGAAGTTCCTGCACGCCATCCCCGTCGGGGAGAACGGCTCGGACATCGACCACCTCGTCGTCGGACCCGGTGGCGTGTTCAGCCTCAACGCCAAGCACCACCCGGGCGCCCGCATCTGGGTCCGGGACAACGCCTTCCGCGTAAACGGCCAGCAGCAGCCGTACGTCCGCAACTCGCGCCACGAGGCGTTGCGAGCCGGCCGGTACCTGACGGCGGCCTGCGGCTTCCCGGTCGCTGTCACCGGGGTCGTCGTGCCCGTCGGAGCCGACGACATCACCATCAAGCAGCAGCCGGCGGACGTCGTCGTCGTCAACCGCATGGCGCTGACCAGTTGGCTCTGCTCGCGGCCGGTCGTCCTCGAGGACTCCACGGTCGAGGCGGTCTTCGAGGCTGCCCGGCGCTCGACCACCTGGCGACCGCAGCACTGAGCAAAGGACGGGCCGAACCGCCGCCGGCAGCTGGCGTCGCCGAACAGGCGAATGTACGTACAATCGGACTATGACGCCGTTCGACTTCGTGGCCTCCCTGGCGTTGATCTCGGTGGCGGCCGGTCTGCTCGGCTCGCTGATCGGCCTGGGCGGCGGGGTGGTGATCGTCCCCGTCCTCACGCTGCTGTACCACGTGGACATCCGCCTGGCGATCGGGGCGAGCATCGTCTCGGTCATCGCCACCTCGAGCGGCGCGGCCGCCGCCTACGTGCGGGAGCGCATGACGAACCTGCGGGCCGGGATGTTCCTGGAGCTCGCCACGGTGACCGGGGCGGTGAGCGGGGCGTACCTGACGACGGTGTTCCCCACCCGGGTCCTGTTCATCGTCTTCGGGCTCGTCCTCGCCTACTCGTCGTTCACCACGTTCCGGCGCCGGCACGCCGACCATCCGCTCACCGAGTCGAACGACCGCATCGCCAACTACTTCAACCTCCACGGTTCGTACTACGACCAGGCGGAGGGCCGGGAGGTCGCCTACAAGGTGGTCCGCACCAAGCTCGGGCTGACCCTCATGTACGTCGCCGGGCTGGTGAGCGCGCTGCTCGGCATCGGCTCGGGAGCCCTCAAGGTGCCGGCCATGGACAGTGCGATGCACCTGCCCATGAAGGTGTCGTCAGCCACCAGCAACTTCATGATCGGCGTCACGGCCGCCGCGAGCGCCAACGTCTACTTCGTCCGCGGCCAGATCGACCCCGTGATCGCCGCCCCGGTGGCGATCGGCGTGCTGGTCGGGGCCACCATCGGGGCCCGCGTCCTGGGCCGGGTGGCGAGCAGGACGGTGCGGCTGGTCTTCGTCGTCGTCCTCGTCGTCATCTCCCTGCAGATGCTCCAGAAGGGGATCCTCCCGTGACCGACCTGACCGGACCCGCCACCCCGTCGCAGCCGCAGCACCACGGCCGCTCGGGCCGTCGCCGCCCGCTCAGCCCCCAGGAGGCGCTGGCCATGGCGGCGAAGGTGCGCCAGGTCGAGCTGGCCATCAGCCTGGTGCTGCGGATCGGCGTCCTCGTCAGCGTCGCGATCATCACCGCCGGGCTCGTGGTGATGTTCGCCCACCACAGCGACTACCTGGCGCTCCGCGGCCCCGTCTCGTACACCACGCTCACGTCCACCTCGACGCCGTTCCCGCACTCGTTCGGCGCGCTGTGGCACTCGATCGCGCGGGGCGAGGGCCAGGGGATCATCCTGCTCGGCGTCCTCATCCTCATCCTCACCCCCGTGGTGCGGGTGGCCGTCGGCGTGCTGTCCTTCGTCTACGAGAAGGACGTGCCCATGGCCCTGGTGACGCTCCTCGTGCTCGTCTTCCTCGTCGGCTCGTTCTTCCTCGCCGGGGCGTGAGCGATGGCCGGCCAGGTGGTCCGGTCCAACCCGCTGCCGCTGTGGGCGCAGATCGTCGACGACCTCCGCCGGCGCCTGCTCGCGGGGGAGTTCGAGCGGCGCTTCCCCACCGACGAGGAGCTGACCGGGTACTACGACGTGAGCCGGCAGACCGTGCGTGAGGCCGTGCGCCACCTCGCGGCCGAGGGACTCGTGGTGCGCGAGCGGGGCCGCGGGTCGTCGGTCACCCCGCCCGTCCTCGAGCAGCCGCTGCACGCCCTCTACAGCCTGGCCTCGACGCTGCGGGCCGGCGGCCTGGCGGAGCGGAGCGAGGTGCTCGCGGCCGATCGCCGCCCCGTCCCGGCCGAGGTGGCCGCGCAGCTCGGGATCGCGGCCAGCGCCGAGGCCGTGTTCGTCGAGCGGCTGCGGTTCGCGGACGACGAGCCCATCGCGCACAACCGGTCGTGGCTGCCCGCGCCCCTGGCGACCGGGCTGCTCGACGCCGACCTCACGTCCGGCAGCCTGTACGAGCTCCTCGCCGGCCGCTGCGGCGTGCGCATCACCGGCGGCTGGGAGCGGATCCGGCCGGTGCTGCCCGAGCCGACCGAGCGGGCGCTGCTGCGGCTCCCGGCCACGGTGGCGGCCTTCTCGGTGGAACGCCTGGTCCGTGCCGGGCAGGCGGCCGTCGAGTGGCGCAGCAGCCTCATCCGGGGCGACCGCTACTCGATGGTCACGCAGTGGCCCGCCGGGACTCAGCCGGGGGCCGGCCGGCCGCGCTGACCCGGGTCGCCGGGGTGCGACGCGATCCGGGCCTGGTCGACCCGCCGTCCCCCGCGGCCCAGCGCGCGCGCCAGCCCCACGCCCGCGACCGCTCCCAGGGCGGGGCCGACCAGGTAGACCCAGGCCCCCTGCCACGTTCCGGTGACGAGGGCGGGGCCCAGGGTGCGGGCCGGGTTGGTGCTGGTCCCCGTCCACGGCGCCTCGAGCGACACCATCACCGCGTACATCGGGCTCATCGTCCAGGGCGTGAAGCGACGCAGCCGGGGACGGCCGAGGAACAGGAAGACGGTGCCCACCAGCACCAGCGTGCACAGCGCCTCCAGCGCCACCGCGAGCCACGGGGCGAGGCCGTGCACCGGCGTCGTCGCGCCGTACCTGAGGGGCGCGCCGAGCGGCTCCCAGGCCAGCACCACGGCGGCGCCGGCGACCGCGCCCACCAGCTGGCCGACGACGTACCGGGCCGCGTGCGACGCGCTGATCCTGCGCTCCAGGAGGAAGGCGAGGGTCATCGCCGGGTTGAGGTGCGCGCCGGAGTGCCTGCCGAGCGCGGACACCGTGACGAGCGAGCCGGTGAGGCCGAACAGCGCGCCCGCGATGCCGCGCGCCAGCCATCCCGGCAGCGACAGGGCGGCGACGGGCGAGGCGGGCGAGACGACGACGATCACGGCCGACAGGCCGCCCACCAGCAGCAGGGCCGTGCCCAGCAGCTCGGCCACGTACAGCGACCACGTGCTGCGGTCGGCGGCCCGCTCGAGGTCGTGCCATCGGCGCAGCGGGTCGCGCCACCCGCCGCCGGTGACGGTCCTCACAGACCGGGCGACGACTGCATCAGGCCGCCGTCTACGACCACGGTGGTGCCGGTGATGTACGACGCGGCGTCGCTGGCCAGGAAGGCGACCACGTCGCCGATCTGCTGCGGCTCGGCCATCTTGCCGAGCGGGATCGCCGCGTCCAGCCTCGTCATCGCCGCCGGGTCCGCGACCGTCCGGGCGTTGATCGGCGTGTCGACCGCTCCGGGGGCCACCCCGACCACGCGGATCCCGTGCGGGCCGAGCTCGACCGCGCTGTTGCGGGTGAGCATCCGCATCCCGCCCTTGGCCACGCAGTACGCCGCGTTGCCGGGCATCGGCCAGTCCTCGTGCACCGAGGAGACGTTGACGATGACGCCGCCACCGCCCTGGGCGACGAACTGGCGCGCCGCGGCCTGGGCCGCGAAGAACGCGCCCTTGAGGTCGATGCCGAGCACGCGGTCGTAGTCGGCCTCGGTGGTGTCCAGCAGCGACTGGCGGGTCTCGATGCCGGCGTTGTTGACCAGCACGTCGAGCCGGCCGTAGCGGCGCACCGCCTCGGCGACCAGCCCCTGGACCTGCGCGACGTCGCTCACGTCCGCCTCGAAGGCCTCGACCGAGCCGCCGACGTCCTCGCCCGCGAGCGTCGCGGCGAAGGCGACCGCCTGGGCGGGGGAGACGACGTAGTCGACGATCACCCGGGCGCCGGCCCGGGCCGCGCTCGTGGCGATCGCCGCGCCGATGCCGGTGGCACCGCCCGTGACGACCACCGTCATGCCTGCCAAGCCTGCTGCTGCCATGCCCGTGTCCCTTCGCGTGTCCTTCGCAGTCCTCGGACGTGAACCTCGCCGGGAGCGGCCGCCTCGCTCCGGCGGCTCCGCGGGGAGCCGCCTACGCTGAGAGGCGTCGTCCCGCCGAGCAGGGAGCAGGCCATCGCCACTGACGAGCCTCATCGTAGGTCGGCCGCCTCGGCCGGCGACCGGGGACCCGAGGGGGCCAGGGTCGCCGACCTCCCGGCCGACGCACCGTGGCGGATGTGGGGCCCGTACCAGTCGGGGCGTCAGTGGGGCACCGTCCGGGAGGACTACTCGGCCGACGGCGACGCGTGGGCGTACCTGCCGTTCGACCAGGCGCACGCGCGGGCGTACCGGTGGGGCGAGGACGGCATCGCGGGCCTGTGCGACTCCCACGGGTTCCTGCACCTGGCGGTCGCGCTGTGGAACGAGCGCGACGACCGGCTCAAGGAGCGCTGGTTCGGCCTGACGAACGGGCAGGGCAACCACGGCGAGGACGTCAAGGAGTACTGGTGGCCGCTGGACGCCACGCCCACCCACTCGTGGGGCCAGCTCCTCTACCGCTACCCGCAGGCCGCCTTCCCGTACGCCCAGCTGGTCGCCGAGAACGCGCGGCGCGGCCGCGACGAGCGGGAGTACGAGCTGGCGGACACCGGCGTGCTGGCCGAGAACCGGTTCTTCGACGTCACGGTCACGCACGCGAAGGCGTCGCCCGACGACGTCCTGGTCACCATCGCCGCGCGCAACTGCGGCCCGGAGGCCGCCCCGCTGCACCTGGTGCCGCAGCTCTGGTTCCGCAACACGTGGGCCTGGGGCCGCGACGACCGACGTCCCACGCTCGCGCTCGGCCACCACGAAGGGCCTGACGGGGTCCGGGTGGACGCCCACCACGACTTCCTCGGGGACTACCGGCTGGACGCGGCGGGCGCCCCGCGGGTCCTCTTCTGCGACAACGAGACGGACGCGGTGGCGCTGTTCGGCGCCGACCGCAACCCCTCCCCCTACCCGAAGGACGGGGTCGACGCGGCGATCGTGCACGGGGACGCGGCCAGGCTGAACCCCGACGGCCGCGGCACCAAGGTGGCCCTCGACTACCGCTTCGAAGCGGTCGCGCCCGGCGCGTCGGTGACCGTGACCCTGCGCCTGCGGTCGGCGGCGCACGACGAACCGGCGTTCGGGGACGGGTACGCGGCGGTGCTGGCGGCGCGCCGGGCCGAGGCGGACACGTTCTACGCGGGCGTGGTCCCCGCGCCCACGTCCGCGGAGGACGCGTCGATCGCGCGGCGGGCGTTCGCGGGGCTGCTGTGGGGCAAGCAGGTGTACCGGTACTCGGTCGCCGAGTGGCTCGAGGGCGACCCGGCTCAGCCGCCGGCACCGCCCGGGCGGCGCGCGCCCGAGCCGGCGGGGCGCAACACCGCGTGGCCGCACCTGGAGCTGGCGGACGTCATCTCCATGCCCGACGAGTGGGAGTACCCCTGGTTCGCGGCCTGGGACCTCGCCTTCCACGCCGTGACGCTGGCCCACGTCGACCCGGCGATGGCCAAGGAGCAGCTGCTGCTGCTCTGCCGGGAGTGGGCCCAGCACCCGTCCGGCCAGCTCCCCGCCTACGAGTGGTCGTTCTCGGACGTCAACCCGCCCGTGCACGCGTGGGCCGCCTGGCTGGTGTACGTCATCGACGGGTCGCGCGACCAGGCGTTCCTGGCCCGCATGGCCAGCAAGCTGCTGCTCAACATGGGCTGGTGGACCAACGTCAAGGACGAGCACGGCACCGACCTGTTCGGGGGCGGGTTCCTGGGGATGGACAACATCTCGGTGTTCGACCGGTCCCGCGACGTGCCCGCCGGTCACCACCTGGAGCAGTCCGACGCCACCAGCTGGGTGGCGTTCGCGTTCCTCGCGATGCTCCGCATCGCGCAGGAGCTGGCCCGGCACGACCCCGGCTGGAGCGAGCTGCCGACCACCTTCCTCGAGCGGTTCCTCGCGATCGCCGAGGCCAGCGAGGCCTTCGGCTCGGCCGGCACCAGCCTGTGGGACGAGGCCGACGGCTTCTACTACGACCTGCTGGTCGACGACCAGGGCGGCTCCGAGCCGATCCGCGTCCGGTCGTACGTGGGCCTCGTCCCGCTGCTCGCGGTCGCGGTGACCCCGGACTGGGTCGACCAGCTGGAGTCGTACGGCCAGCGCCGGGACTGGCTCGAGGAGCACCGCCAGGACCTGCTGCAGCGCAGGGTCGTCGTCCATCCCGACCGGGACCACCCCGGCGGCCTGGCGCTCGTGCCGCCGGCGCGGTACGTCCGGGTGCTGCAGCGCGTGCTGGACACCGGCGAGCTGCTCTCCCCGTACGGCGTCCGGTCCCTGTCCGCGGCCTACCGGGACTCGACCACGGTGCAGGTGGGCGGGCAGGCGCTGTCGATCCGCTACGCGCCGGGGGAGTCGGACTCGGGCCTCTTCGGGGGCAACTCCAACTGGCGCGGGCCGGTCTGGCTGCCGGTCAACGTGCTCCTGGTGGAGGCGATACGCACCTACGCGCGCGGCGCCGGCGACGATCTCCAGGTGGAGGTGCCCACGGGGTCGGGCCGCCGGCTGAGCCTGTCCGACGCCGCGGACGAGCTGTCGGAACGGCTCGTCGGCCTCTTCTGGGCCGGCCCCGGCGGTCGCCGGCCCAGCCAGCCGCGCGACCACCCCGACGACGACCTGTGGAACGCGCACCCGACCTTCAGCGAGTACTTCCACGGCGACACCGGCGAGGGGCTCGGCGCCTCCCACCAGACCGGCTGGACGTCCCTCGTGGCGCACCTCGTCTGCAGCCGCCAGGCGCCGTAGCGTCCAGCGGCCGCTGGTCCTGGCTACCCCGGCGGCCCGGCGCCGGCACACCGCCCGCCGGTGCGGCCCGGAGCACCTCCTCGATCGGTAGCGTTCAGGCCGACAGAAAAGTAGCCCATAAGAGAGCGAAACGGTAGCGTTTGGGAGCCCCGAGCGGTAGCCTCCAACTGTGCCCTACAGCCCACGGCTCCTTGACCGGCAGCTGGACCGACTGCTCATAGGCCTGCCGGCGGTCGTGATCGACGGGCCTAAGGCCGTCGGCAAGACGGTGACCGCGACGCGGCGTGCCGCAACCGTCCTGGCCCTCGACGACCCCCTCGAGCGGGACCTGCTCCAAGCCGACCGCGAGCGACTCACCACCGCGGACCGGCCGGTGCTGGTCGACGAGTGGCAGCTGTACCCGGCGGTCTGGGACCAGGTCCGGCGCGCCGTCGACAACGGTGCCCCCCCGGGGTCCTTCCTCCTCACGGGTTCTGCGGCGCCGACGTCCGCACCGACCCACACCGGAGCCGGCCGGATCGTGCGGGTGCGGATGCGTCCCATGTCGCTCGCCGAGCGCGCCCTCGTCGAGCCGACCGTCTCGCTCGCGGAGATGCTCGGGGGCACCAGGCCGACCGTCGCCGGGGCGAGCCCGGTGAACCTGCGCACCTACGCGGACGAGGTCGTGCGCAGCGGCATGCCGGGCCTGCGGGCACTCGACGACGACGTGCGTCCCGATGCCCTCGGCGGCTACGTGGAGGCGATCGTCGACCGGGACTTTCCCGAGCTCGGCCACGTGGTGCGCCGCCCCGCGACCCTCCGCCGGTGGCTCACGGCCTACGCGGCGGCGACCGCCACGACCGCGTCCTACAACTCGATCATGGATGCCGCGACGGCCGGCCAGAGCGACAAGCCGGCCAAGACGACGACGATCGGCTACCGCGACACCCTCGAACGCCTGTGGCTGCTCGACGAGGTGCCCGCGTGGACAGGGACGAGGTCCGCGATCGCCTCGCTCGGCCAGGCCCCCAAGCATCACCTCGCCGACCCTGCCCTCGCCGCTCGGCTCCTCGGCGTGAACGCGGCGGCGCTGGTCAGCTCTCCGAGCCCGGACGGCCCGCTCATCCCGCGCGACGGCACACTGCTCGGCGCACTCTTCGAGGGGCTCGTGACGCTGTCGGTCCAGGTCTACGCGGCTGTGGTCGGTGCACGGGTCAGTCACCTGCGCACGAAAGGGGGCGACCACGAGGTCGACCTGGTGGTCACCCGCGACGACGGGCGGCTCGTGGCACTCGAGGTCAAGCTCGCTCCGGTTCCGACGGACGAGGACGTCCGGCATCTCAGGTGGCTCAAGGAGCGGGTCGGCGACGACCTGCTCGATGCTGCGGTGATCACCACCGGGCCGGCTGCCTACCGACGGCCCGACGGGATCGCTGTGATCCCGGCCGCGCTCCTCGGTGCCTGATCTCAACGTCGTGCGACGTCCTGCGACCCCTCCTCGGTGGGCTCGCCTGCGGCGTCACACCGCCCAGCCGAGCGCGGAGCGCCGGCACAGCCCACGGGAACCGACCTCGTGGCTCAGGCCCGGTGCTCGCGCTGGGCGCCGCTCCACGGCACGCCGACGAGCGGGAGCACCCAGTTGTCCAGCCCGTAGTAGCCGGCGACCCGCCACGCCGCGATGATGGCGCCCGCGGTGAGGGCGAACGCCGGGTTGACGCCGGCACTGCCGCCGAACAGGAAGCTGACGTTCATCAGCAGCCCGAGCGCCGCGGCGACCCCGGTGAACAGCCCGAGCACCAGCAGCGTGCCGATCGTGAGCTCGACGAACGGGATGATCGGCCCGATCCAGCGGTAGCCGCCGTCGGCCACGTACTGCAGCCACGCCTTGTTCCAGCCGAACGTCCCGCCGATGACGCTGGGATGGGCACCCTTCATGCCGGCGAGCGCGCCCTTGGCGAACCCCTGCACGGCCGCCCCGCTGCGCCAGGGGCCGTAGCTGCCGAACTTCTCGAGGCTCGCCTCCAACCACTGCCATCCCAGCAGCACCCGCACGATCAGCCAGAACGTCCCCGAGACCGGGTTCCGCGAGGCGAAGAGCGTCCGCGCCCATGACCAGGTCTCGACCAGCGGTTGCGGAGTCGTCCGCGGATCAGTCGTCTGTGAGCTCATCTGCCCCACCTCTCCGTCGCGTCACACCCCCCCCCGGACCCTCGCGGCGTGAAGCCACGAAGCGCGAGGGGCTCGGTGGCGGCGCCGTTTACGACGATCGTGCGCTCGGGTGACCGTGTGCGCATCCCGTCGGTGGCCTCGCTCCGGACGGACGGCGTGCGGGGTGGCGGCCCACCGCCGACCAGGGTGGCCAGCGGGGCCTTCCGGGGGATCAGCCGCGCGCTTGGTCGACGAGCCACTCGTCGAAGGTGGTCGGCATGATGCGGGCGTCGGGGCCCGGGAGGAGCGCGTTGCCGGCCATGCTGGTGCCGAACGGTCCGTCCCAGGTGGGCACCAGCCGCACCGTCTCCTGCCGGACGGCGAGCGTGCGGCGGGCCATGTCGACGAGGTCCTGGGTCTGCGGCCCGGCGACGTCGATCCGCCGGTGCTGTGCGGCGCCGAGTGTGGTCTCGACCAGTGCGACGGCGACGTCGCCCGGGGCGACGGGCTGGACGAGCAACGGCGCGATCGTGGCGACGCCGTCCCGTCGGGTCCAGCCGACCACCATGGCGGCGAAGTCGTGGAACTGCGTCGCCCGGACGATCGTCCACGGCACCGGTCCGGCCATGACGGCGCCCTCCTGGGCTCGCTTGCCGGCGTAGTGCGGGTTCGTCGTCGGGTTGTCCAGGCCGACGACGGACAGGACGACGTGGTGGGCGACACCGACCCGGGACTCGGCGGCGAGGAGGTTCGCGGTGACGGTCGTGAAGAACTCGACGGCCTCGTCGGCGTCGGCCGCCGGCGAGTTGGTGGTGTCGATCACCGCGTCGACGCCAGCGAGGAGGCCGTCCAGTCCGGTGCCGGACCGTAGGTCGACGCCGCCGGCCCGGCTGATCTCGACGGCTTCGTGGCCGCGGGCACGCAGCGCCGCGACCGTGAGCGATCCGATGCGCCCGGTGGCGCCGGCGACCGCGACTCGCCTGACCTCCTCGGAGGATCCCATGCGTCGCAGGCTAACCGCCCTCGCGCGCGACGGGGTGCCGAGCGTCACGAGCGACCGGCAGGGCGGCTACCGGCCGTCGAGCAGGGCCTCCAGCGGAGCGACCGGGACCACGCCCTGCGCCAGCCGGGCAAGCTCGGGGTCGACGGTGACCAGCGCGTCGGCCTGCAGCCGGGTGATCGCCAGGTGCTCCGCGTCGCGCAGGGTCTGCCAGCCGTGCTCCCGGGCGATCCGCCAGGCCGTGCCGCGTGACACGCGGTCTCCGAGCAGCCGCATCTTCAGCTCGGTGACCCGCTCGTGGACCTGCAGGGCCGCCGCCTCGGTCCGCCGCCCGACCGCGACGTCCTGCAGCAGCCGCTGCAGCGCCTCGGACCGGATCGAGCTCGGCGCCACGAGCTGGACGCTCGGGTGGACGGCCAGGCCGTGGTCCACGAGGTGCAGCACGGTGGGGGCGTCGACGACGTAGCGAGCCATCGCCTCAGGCTAGTACGCCCGGGGGCGCGGCACCCGACCCGCGCCACCCGAGAACGCGTTGTCGACGACGAACTTGCGCAGTGTGTAAACTTGCACGCCCTGCAACCAGGTCCACCGGTGCACGGCATCCCCGACGACGACAGAAACGGGACTCCTCGTGCCCCACGCAGCAACCGGACGGCCCGCACGCGGTGCGGCGAGCACCGGATCCTCCGGCGCCGTCATGAGCCAGCGGCAGATCATGCTCGTGATCTACGCGCTCATGGCCGGCATGTTCCTCTCGTCACTCGACCAGACGGTGGTCGGCACCGCCATCCGCACCATCGGTGACGACCTGCACGGCCTCAACCAGCAGGCGTGGGTGACGACGGCGTACCTCATCACCTCGACGATCGCGACGCCGATCTACGGCAAGCTGTCCGACCTCTTCGGGCGCCGCCCGCTCTACATCTTCGGCCTGGGCGTGTTCATCCTCGGGTCGTTCCTGTCGTCGTTCTCCACCTCGATGATCATGCTGGCCGGCTTCCGGGCCTTCCAGGGCATCGGGGCGGGCGCGCTGATGTCGGTGCCGCTGGCGATCATGGGCGACATGCTCGCCCCGCGCGAGCGCGCCAAGTACCAGGGCTTCTTCCTCGCGGTGTTCGGTGTCTCCGCCGTGGTGGGCCCGCTCATCGGCGGCGTCTTCGCCGACGCGTCGCAGATCCTGGGGATCGCCGGCTGGCGCTGGGTGTTCCTCGTCAACGTGCCCGTGGGGATCGGCGCGCTCTTCATGGTGCTGGCGTTCCTGCACCTGCCGACGTTCCACCGGACCTCGGCGCCGCGCATCGACTGGTGGGGCGCCACGGCGGTGGTCGTCACGCTGGTCCCGCTGCTGCTCGTCGCCGAGCAGGGCCAGACCTGGGGCTGGGGGTCCGCGACCTCGATCGCCTGCTTCGTCATCGGCGGTGTGGGGCTGGCCGCCTTCGTCGTCATCGAGGCTGCCATGAAGGCCGACGCGATCATCCCGTTGCGCCTGTTCGGCTCCAGCACCTTCTCGATGGCGACCGTGCTGGGCTTCCTCGTCGGCTTCGGCATGTTCGGCGCGATGCTCACGCTGCCGCTGTACCTCCAGCTCGTCACCGGCCTGACCCCCACGCAGTCCGGGTTCGCGACGCTGCCCATGGTGGGCGGCCTCATGATCGCGTCGGTGGGCTCCGGGCAGGCCATCGCCCGCACCGGCAAGTACCGGGTCTTCCCCATCGCGGGCACGCTGGTCACTGCGGGCGGCTACGTCGTCCTCACGTTCATGACCGTCGACCGCCCGCTGTGGTTCCTCATGATCGCGATGTTCCTCATCGGGCTCGGGCTCGGCCAGCTCATGCAGTCCCTCACGCTCGCGACGCAGAACGCCGTGCCCGTCACGGACATGGGGGTGGCGACCAGCTCGGCGACGTTCTTCCGCCAGATCGGCGGCACGCTCGGCACCGCCGTGCTGCTGTCCGTGCTGTTCGCCGTCATGCCGACCAGGATCGGCACGGCGATGCAGAACCCGGCGGACCTGACGAGCGCGCTGGACGCGGCCCTCACGCCGTCGGTCGCCTCCGCACCGGCCAACCAGGGCGTCATGCAGCAGATCTGGGACCCGATCGTCACCGCGGCGAAGGCCCAGGTGCAGGCCGGCCTGGACAAGGGCGCGGCCGCCGCCACGCAGGCCGCCGACGCGGCGGTCACGCAGCAGGTGACCGCCGCCGTCCAGGCCCAGGTCGCCGCCGGAGCGCTGCCGGCGGCGGCGGCGCAGGGCGTCATCGACGCCCAGGTCGCCGCGGCCCGGCCCGCCGCCGAGCAGAAGGCGCTGCAGGCGGCCGCCGCGCAGGCGGGCGTCGCGGTGGTCGACGGCAAGCTCGCGGTGGACTACTCCGACACCACCCAGCGCGGTGCCGTGGTGGACAAGCTCGTCCCCACGTTGATCGCCACGCTCAAGAGCTCGCCGGTCCCGCCGGGCGCGGCGTCGAGCACCACCGACACGGCGTTCCTCACCGGCGCCGACGCACGGCTCACCCGGCCGTTCCTCGTCGGGTTCAACGGCTCCGCCGTGCTCGTCTACTGGATCGGCCTGGCCGTGATGCTCCTGGCGTTCGTGCTGAGCTGGTTCTTCAAGACGCCGCCGCTGCGCAACCGATCCGCGCTGCAGGAGCGAGCCGACGCGCTGGAGACGGCGGACGACCTCGAGGTCGACGCCATCGACGCCGCCGTGGGAGCCGGCGCCCCGACCGGGCCGGGTGCCGGCACGGTCCACACGCACCGGCCATGATGCGGAGGTGACGGGGACCCCCCACGGGTCCCCGTCACGCCGGGAAGGAGGCACCGTGTCCGAGCCTGCACCGCTCGCCGAGAAGCCGTGCACGTTGCGGGAGCAGAAGAAGCAGCAGACGCGCCGGGCGATCCACCACTCGGCGAGCCGGCTGGTGCTGGAGCGCGGCCTGCCGCACGTCACGGTCGCGGACATCTGCGCGGACGCGACGGTCTCCGACCGGACGTTCTTCAACTACTTCCCCTCCAAGGCCGCGGCCGCCCTCGGGCTGCCCGAGACCGCCCTGGCGCCGGACGACGAGCAGCGCTTCCTGGCCGCGCACGGCGGTCTGGTCGACGACCTGTGCGTGCTCGTCGCCGACGCGGCGCGGCTCCACCAGGAGGACCTGCCCCGGCTGCGCGAGATGATCCGCCTCGAGCCGGAGCTCCTGGCGGCCCTCAACCAGTGGACCGTCAGCGTGCGCCGGCGGATCGTGCATCTCGCCGAGCAGCGCACGTCGCCGGAGCAGGCGCGGCTCGTCGTCGCGCTCGTGTTCGCCGCGGTGATGCTGCACACCGACAGCGGCTACACGACGTGCGACCCCACCGCGAAGGAGCTGCGCGGGACCATCGCCCGCCTGGCCGCGGCGGCCGGCGAGCGCGAGCCCGCACCCCTTGGCGCGGGAGCCTCCGGCCGCTGAGCGGGCCGCCTGCCTACGGCCGTGCCCTCCACGTAGGCGGTCCAGCCGTCGTCCAGCACGCGGAAGGCCGCGTCGAGCGTGGCGTGGGGCTCGCGGCTGCCGAGCACCAGCAGCTGGAGCTGCATGACGAAGCGCGCGTCGGCGCGCACCTCGAGGCTCGGCGGGTCCTGGTTCAGCTCGGCCGCGATCACCTCGATGAGCGCGTCCTCGTGCCGCAGCCACATCCGCTGCGCGTAGTCGGTGAGCGCGGGCGTGCTGTCGATGAGCTCCATGAAGCGCTGGACCACGCCGTCGTCGTGGCGGGCCACGGTGTTGGCCAGCTCGGTGCCGTCGTAGGCGCGCAGCGCCGCCGTGATCGAGGTGCCCGCGGGCCGGTCGCGGACCGCGGCGACGAGCTGGGCTCGGGCTGGTCATGATGTCGGCCGCAGCGCTCGTGCTCGCGCGGGCCCGCTTCGACAGCCCGTCACGGCGCCCGGCCGGCTCGCGCGCCCACGACGACCAGGGCGTCGCGGTGCCCGCCTAGGTGGACCTGGGCAACCGCCCGGACAGCGCGGGATGCCGGTTCGGCCGATCAGGTGCACCGGGCCCCACGCGGGTCGCGCGCCGCGCGAGCCGGTCAGCGCTGCCAGATGCGGCCGCTGAGCACCCCCCGGACGGTGCGCGTGCCCACCACGGCCCAGACGACCACCAGGCCCACGTAGAGCACCGCGCCGACGGCGTCGAGCGCGGGGGCCTGCCAGGCCCGGGCGATGCCCAGCGTGGCCACGGTCAGGGCGCCGAGGGGGAACGTGAACGCCCACCAGCCGAGGTGGAAGGCGAAGCCGCCGGCCCGCAGGTAGCGCACGAGCAGGGCCACGGCCACGGCCAGCCACCACACGCCGAATCCCCACAACGCCGACGCGAACAGCAGCGAGGGGGTGGCGACGGCTCCGGCGGCACCGGGGACCGCCGCGGGCATCGCCCGTGCCAGGGCCAGGGCCGCCAGCGCGCCGACGCCGACGGGGCCGAGGGCGATCCACACGGTGGGCGCCAGCGCCGCGGGCGGCAGCGGGTGCAGCACGAGCCGGGCGAAGAGCAGCCCCATGGTGAGCAGGAACAGCACGAAGCCCATGCCGAACGTCGCGTAGCCCAGCGCCAGGAGGAGCCGGGCGTCGCCCGGGCCGACGTGCGGGACGAGGGCGGCGAGCGCGACCGGGATGATGATCGTGACGACCGGGGGGATGAACCAGCCGCCGTTCACCGACGCCGCGGCCACCTCCCCCGTGAACAGCGTGTAAGCGAACGCCACGCCGAGCACCAGCCCGATCGCCGCACCGAGGGCCAGCAGGGTCCCGGCCAGGGGCACGGTCACCGACGCCGGCAGGAACCGGGGACCGACGGCCGAGGTCATGACCGACAGGACGAGCAGCCCGGCGGGCAGGGTGGCATGCAGGGCACCCAGCACCGGGTGGCGCAGGTCGGCGCGGCAGGCGGCGGCGTGCCGCACCCACCGGACCGCGTAGGCCACGAGGAGCACGGCCCCCAGGGCATAGGCCAGCACCGCGAGCGCGACGCCGACGGTGTGCGCCGCAGGCTGGAGCGCGGCGAGGCCGCCCGGGTTGTCGTCGCTGGCGACCGCGACGATCCCCGTGCCCATCACCGCGGCGAACCAGCCGGGGTGCAGGTCGCGCATCCGGGAGGCCGCGGACGCCGCCGCGGGCGCGGGGGGCGCTGCAGCCGCCGCCGGGGAGGACGAGACGTTCGTCGTCATGACACCTTTCCTGGACGCTTGCTCAGGAGGCCAGCGGCGCGAGGATCTCGCGCACCTGGGCCGAGGTGGGGACGCGGCCGGACAGGACGAGCTGTTCGTCGACCACCAGGCCGGGGGTGCGCATGACGCCGTAGCCGGCGATCGCCCCGTAGTCGGTGACCTTCTCGAACTGCGCGTCGAGGCCCAGGTCGGCGGCGGCCTCGCGGGCCGCCCGTTCGAGGTTGACGCAGTTGGCGCAGCCGGAGCCGAGGATCTTGATGATCATGGTGGTGCCTCTCTCGTTGGTGCTGGTCAGGACGGGATCACGGCGTTGAAGAGGTAGCCGACGGCCACGATGCCGGCGGCGGTCACGGCGATGAACGTGGCGATGAGCGGCGGCTTGAGCACGCGGCGGAGCAGGATCATCTCCGGCAGGCTGAGGGCGACGACGGCCATCATGAAGGCCAGCAGCGTGCCCATGGGCAGGCCCTTGTCGTGCAGCACCTGGACCAGCGGCATGACGCCGGCCGCGTTGGAGTACAGGGGGATGCCGATACCGACCGCGATGAGCACGGCGAACGGGTTGCCGGCGCCGGCGTAGCGGACGAAGAAGTCCGCGGGAGCCCAGCCGTGGATCACGGCCCCGAGCCCGATGCCGACGAGCAGGTAGGGCCAGATCCGGCGCAGGATGGCCACGACCTCCTCGACGCCCATCTGGATCCGGTCGTCCCACGTCAGCCCGTTCCACGAGCTGATCGCCTGGCCGCCGAGCCGGGTCTCGAAGACGAACGGCTCGACCCAGCGCTCGAGCTTGAGCCGGCCGAGCACGAACCCGGCGACCACGGCGATGACGAGGCCGGCGGCGATGTACAGCGCGGTCGGCCCGATGCCGAACAACCCGAAGAGCAGGGCGATGGCCACCTCGTTGACCAGCGGCGACGCGATGAGGAACGACAGCGTCACGCCCAGCGGCACGCCGGCGGCGACGAACCCGATGAACGCCGGCACGGCCGAGCAGGAGCAGAACGGGGTGATGACGCCCAGCCCGGCCGCCATGACGTTGCCGATGCCCTCGCGCCGCCCGCCGAGCAGCGCCCGGGTGCGCTCCACGCTCATGAACGAGCGGAGCACCGTGACGACGAAGATGATTCCGACCAGCAGCAGCAGGATCTTCACCGAGTCGGACACGAAGAAGAGCACGCCGGACCCGAGCCTGCTGCCCAGGTCCAGGCCGACGAGGTCACCCACCAGCCAGGTCCAGAACCGGCCGTTCACCGCGTACAGCGCGAACCACACCACCGCCGCGGCACCGAGGCCGACCCAGCGGCGCAGCGGGGTGCGCGCACGGACGCGCTCCGCGATGCTCATGCGGCCACGGCCGATCCCGGCACCATGGCACGGTTCGCCTCAAGCGCCGTCGATTCAAACGGCGTTGTATCAGTCACGGCTGAAACGTAGCACCTCGACGCCTCGCGCCCGCCGGGACGTAGGTCCACGCGTCCGCGGCGCCTCCGCCGTCGGGCGCTTATGCTTCAAACGTGGTTGACACGGTGGTAGCCCTCGACGACCCGGTGGTGCGCGCGGCCGAGCCGCCCGGCCCGGCAGCGCAATCGGTCGCCCTGCTGACCGCCGTGGCCGACCCGATCCGCTGGGCCGTGCTGGCCCAGCTCGCCGACGGCAAGGCGTGCGTCTGCAACCTCCAGGAACACATCCCGATCGCCAGCAACCTGCTCAGCTACCACCTCAAGGTGCTGCGCGACGTGGGCCTCGTGACCACCTCACGGCGCGGCCGCTGGGTCGACTACACCCTGGCCGACGACGCACGCGAGCGGATGACCGCCGCGCTCCCGGGCGCCGATCCGGCCTGACGGGCCACCCCCGGCGCGTCACGGCGTCTCTCGGGGAACTCCCAGCCTGTGCTGCCACCATGCGGCGGGCGCCGCCGAGGGCGGTGGCGGGAGAGGCGGTTCCATGGCCGAGCAGGTCAGCGCTCCGATCCTCGAGGTCGAGGGCCTCGTCGTGCGGTACGGCACCCGCACCGCGGTGGACGGCCTGAGCCTCGCGGTGCGGCGCGGAGAGATCTTCGGGCTCCTCGGACCGAACGGCGCGGGCAAGACGAGCACGCTGTCCGCGGTCGAGGGACTGCTGCGCCCCGCGGCCGGCGGGGTCAGGGTCGTCGGGCGCGACGCGGCCTTGGAGCCGCTGGCGGTGCGCGCGCTCATCGGCGTTCAGCTGCAGGCCTCGAGCTTCCAGGCGGAGCTCACGCTCACCGAGATCCTGCGGCTGTACGCGGGCCTGTACGGGCTCGAGCTGCCCGCGGGCGAGCTCAGCGCGCGGCTGCACCGGGCCGGTCTGGACGACGAGGCCGGCAAGCGCTACAAGCAGACGTCCGGTGGCCAGCAGCAGCGGTTCTCGCTGCTCGTCGCGATGCTCCACGACCCGCCGCTGCTGCTGCTCGACGAGCCGACGTCCGGGCTGGACCCGCAGGCACGCCGGCAGCTGTGGGCGCAGATCGAGCGGGCACGCGGCGAGGGCGGCTCCATCCTCCTGACGACCCACTCGATGGAGGAGGCGTCGGCCGTCTGCGACCGGGTCGCGATCATCGACCACGGCACGCTCGTCGCGCTCGGCACGCCCGCCGAGCTGGTCGAGCAGCACCGCGCCGACCCGCGTGTGCTGCGCGCGGCCCACGGCGACGTGACGCTCGAGGACGTCTTCATCGGCCTGACGGGGGACGAGATCCGTGACTGACATCGCACTCCTCAAGCCGCCGTCGGTGTCCGTGGCGCTGCGGAGCCTGCTGCGCGCCGACGCCACCGTGCTGCTGCGCAACCGGCAGGCGCTGCTGCTGTCGATCGTGCTGCCGGTGGCGATCCTCTTCATCACCGGGTCCGGTGGCGGGCGTCGCCAGGTCCTCGACCCCGGGTACGTCATCGGCCTGTCCATCACGTACGGGCTGATGGCGTCCGGACTCTTCGGCTACCCCATGGCCGTGGCGCGCGACCGTGAGAGCGGCGTCTTCCAGCGGATGCGCGTGACGCCCGTGCCGATGTGGACCGTCTCGGTGAGCCGGATCGCGGTCCAGCTGGTGCTCTCGCTGGTGATGTCGCTCGTGGTCCTCGGGCTCGGCGGCGTGCGCCACCACCTGACGTTCGGCCTGGTGAACTGGCTGCTGGTGCTCGCCGTGTCCCTGCTGGGCGCGGCGGTGTTCCTCGCGATCGGGCAGGCCGTGGTCGGCCTGACCACCACCTCCGGCCAGGTGAACGCGTTCAGCCGCGTCCTCTTCGCGCTGCTGCTCGTCGTCGGGCTCATCGGCTCGTCGGGCCTGCTGGGCGACACGTTCAAGACCGTGGCCGGCTGGACCCCCGTGGGCGGGCTCTCCTACCTGTTCAACGCGGCGATGGGCGGCGTCGGGTGGGGCTCCGACCAGGTGATCGGGCTCGTCGCCTCCCTCGTGTACGCGGTGGTGTTCGGGTACATCGGGGTCCGCTGGTTCCGCTGGACCGTGCGCTGAGCGCCTCGGCCCTCCCGTGGGCCGCCCGCGCCCCTCGTCGCGCGCGTCGCTAGGGTGCAGGACGTGCCGCTCCACTCCTCACGACGTCTCGCCGCCTTGGCCGCGGCCCTGCGCGCCGGCGCGCGCCGGGCCCCCTTCGTCGAGGACGAGGTGCTCGGCCTGGGCGGGCTCGTCGGGCCGGGCGCCGTGTGCGTCGACGTCGGCGCGGAGTACGGGCTGTACACGTGGTCGCTCGCCGACCTCGTCGGACCCGCCGGCGCGGTGCATGCCGTCGAGCCGCAGCCCGACCTCGGCCGGCTGCTCCGCTTCGGCCGGTGGCTCGTCGCCGCGCGCAACGTGACGATCCACGGCCTGGCCCTGGGCGACGAGCCGGGCGCCGGCCACCTCTCGCAACCGAGCCGCGGTGGGGTGCGCGTGCACGGCCGCACGTTCCTGGCCGACGGCACGCACGGCCTCGGCTCGAACGCCGAGTTCAGCCGGCACCGGAGCATCGACGTGCGCGTCGACACTCTCGACGGGCTCGTCGACCGCCTGGGCCTGCCTCGGCTGGATCTCATCAAGGCCGACGTCGAGGGCGCCGAGGACCGGCTGCTCGCGGGTGGCGAGGCGACGCTGCGCCGGTTCCGGCCCCACCTGCTGGTGGAGCTCGAGGACCGGCACCTGGAGCGCTTCGACACCTCGGTCGACGCCGTGGTGCAGCGCCTCAAGGACCTCGGCTACGCCCCGTCGCACTGGGAGCGCGGCGAGTGGCGGCCCGGGATCGTCGGGCGCAACGTCCTGTTCCGGGCGCCCGCGGCCTGACGTCCAGCGGGGAACATCCGGCTCGCCGTACGGCCCACATGTTCCCCCCACCACCTGGCCCGCGCCGCGCGTCGGGCCGGTGGCTACGCGGACGCCGCGATGCGCCGGGCGAGCCGCTCCACCAGGTCGTACGGGACCGGGCCGGCGTACGGCAGGCGCACGGTCGAGCCGGTGGTCCGGTACGGCGCCAGCTCGGCCTCGAGCTCGTCGACCACGTGCACCGGGTACAGGCCCGCGTGCGCCGCCCAGCCGCCGAGGTTGAGCCACGTGCCCCCGAGCCGGAACGCCGCCATCTGGTAGCGGATGGCCTCCTGCGCACCAGGAGCGCCGCGCAGGATCGCCGCCCGCAGCCCCCGGAGCACGGCCTGGGCGGGCTCGCCGAACCCCGAGAGGTACTCCTCGACGGTGGCCGGCGGGGCCGGGGACGTCACCGTTCCGCCGGGGCGAGGCGCTCGAGCGACCCGCGGGCGAACGCCGCCTGGCCGACGTGCTGCAGGTCGTCCGCCACGACGCTCACCAGCCGCACGCCGAGCGTCACCGCCGGCGTCCAGCGCGTGTCGACGACGCGGTCGAGGTCCTCCGGCGTCACGCCCCGCAGCAGCTCGACCGTGCGCCGCCAGGTGGCCTCGTGGTACCCCAGCAGCAGCTCCTTGCTCGCGCCCGAGAGCGCCGCCACCTTCGCCGAGGTGTGACCGTAGCCGTGGTCGGTCGCCGGGAAGGGCAGCGCGAACCGCTCCGCCCAGCCCGCGGTGAGCCACACCTGCTCGACGCCGAAAGCCTTGGCGACGTGGTCGTCCTGCACCCGCGTCAGGTGCCACACGAGCCACGCGATCGAGTTGGCGTCGGGATCGAGCCGGGCGCCCAGCGTCGCGTCGTCGAGCCCGTCGAGGACGCCCTCGACCTCCTCGTGGATCCGGCCGAACGCGTCGATGAGCACGTCTGCGACCTGCATCGTCGTCCTCTCCCTGTCAGATGCCGGCGGCGCCGGCGGTCTCCTGCTCGTCGTCGGGCGCCTGCTCGACGACGCGCCGCAGCGCGTGCAGCACACCCTCGGCCGTCAGCCGCCCGACGACCCGCTCGCCGTCGCTCACGTCCACCGCGTCGCGCGCGACGAGCGCCGCCAGCGCGGCGTCGAGGCGGTCGCCCAGGTGGAGCACCGGCCCGTCCGAGGCGCCGGCCGCGGGCTCGAGGTCGGTCGGCTCGATCTCGGTGATCGGCAGCAGCCGGGCGGTCCGGCCGGCGCCGACGAAGTCGGTCACCATCCCCGGGGCCGGGCGCGCCAGCAGCGTGACGGCGTCGGCGACCTGCTCGGGGTGGCCGGGGGCGCTCATGACGACGATCCGGTCACCCAGCCGCACCGCCTCGTCGACGTCGTGCGTCACGAAGATCACCGTGGTGCCCACGGCGCGCTGGATGCGCCAGAACTCCTCCTGCAGCCGGCGCCGGCCGATCGGGTCGACCGCGCCGAACGGCTCGTCCATGAGCAGCACCGGCGGGTCGGCCGCCAGCGCCCGGGCCACCCCGACCCGCTGCTGCTCCCCGCCCGACAGCTGGTGCGGGTAGCGCCGGCCGTACGTCGCCGGCGGCAGCCCGACGAGGTCGAGCATCTCGTTCGTGCGCGCGCGCACGCGGTCCCGGTTCCAGCCGAGGAGCGTCGGCACGGTGCCGACGTTCGCGGCGACCGTGCGGTGCGGGAACAGCCCGACGTTCTGGATGACGTACCCGATGCGCCGCCGCAGCGCCACCGGGTCGCCCACCGCGACGTCCTGGCCGCCGACGAGCACCTGCCCTGCCGCGAGGGGGACCAGCCTGTTCACCATCCGCAGGGTGGTCGACTTGCCGCAGCCGGAGGGGCCGACGAGGACGAGCAGCTCGTGCTCGCGCACGGCGAGGTCGAGGTGCTCGACGGCCACCGTGCCGTCGCCGTACTCGGCGCGCGCACCCCGGAACTCGATCGCGGTCGTGCCGGGACGCGCGAAGGTCTCCAGGGTCACGGACGTCGACGCTACCCGCGCCGTCCGACATGTGTCGGTCGTCCCGGTTACCGTGCCTTCGTGGGTGCCCCCAACCCGTGGTTCTCGTGGGCCTATGTCCAGGCGAACCGCGACGACATCACCACGGCCCTGACCCAGCACGTGCTGCTGACGGTCGAGGCGGTGGCCATCGCCGCGCTCGTCGCGCTGCCGCTGGCGCTGGTCGCGTTCCGCCACCCGCGGCTGTCGGGTCTGGTCATCGGCACCTCCGGGGTGCTCTACACGGTCCCCTCGCTGGCGCTGTTCGCGGTGCTCTACCCGGTGCTGCGCGACCGGCGGACCACCGTCCTCGTCGGGCTCGTCGTCTACGCGCTGCTGGTGCTGGTGCGCAACGTGCTCGTCGGCCTGCGCGGCGTGGACCCGGCCGTGACGGACGCGGCCCGCGGGCTGGGGCAGAGCCCGGGCCGGATCCTCTTCACCGTCCAGCTGCCCAACGCCCTGCCGTCGGTCGTCGTCGGGCTGCGGCTGGCGACAGTGAGCACGGTCGCGCTCGTGACCATCGGGGTGGTCGTCGGCTACGGCGGCCTGGGCCAGCTGATGTACCGCGGGTTCACCAGCCTGTACCGGGCGGAGATCGTCACGGCCACCGTGCTGACGCTGGCGGTCGCCCTGGTGGCGGACGTGCTGCTCTGGCTGGCGGGGCGGCTGGCGACGCCGTGGGCGCGGGGGCGGCGATGAACGGCAACGGCGTGCTCGCCCAGACGCTGCGCTGGCTCAACGACCCGCTCAACTGGCAGGGCCCGCACGGCGTGCCGGCGCTGACGGTCGAGCACCTCGGCATGTCCGCCGCGGCGGTCCTCATCGCGGCGGTCGTGGCCCTGCCGCTCGGGGTCTGGCTCGGGCACCGGCCCCGCGGCGGCGGGCTCACCGTCGTGGCGTCGAACACGTCGCGCGCCCTGCCGACGCTGGCCCTGCTCTTCATCTTCGCGACGACCGGGCTGGGGTTCGGCAACCGGCCGACCGTGCTGGCCGCGGCGCTGTTCGCGATGCCGCCGATCTTGTCGCACGCGTTCACCGGCGTGCGCGAGGTGGACCCGGCGGCGCGCGACGCCGCCGGCGGGATGGGGATGTCGGCGGCGCGCGTGCTCGGCACCGTCGAGCTGCCGCTGGCGCTGCCGCTCATCGGGGCCGGCCTGCGCACCGCGGCCGTGCAGGTCGTGGCGACGGTGCCGCTCGCGGCGCTCGTCGGCGGCGGCGGCCTGGGCACCATCATCGTCACGGGCTTCGCCACGCAGCGGTACGGCCAGGTGGTCGCTGGCGGCATCCTCGTCGCCGCGCTGTGCCTGGCCGTGGAGGCCGTGCTGGCCTTCGGCCAGCGGGTGCTGACCCCACGGCCGATGCGTGCCGTGGCGGTCGGGCGCTGAGCTCGTCCGCCGGCCCGCGGGGCCCCGGCGCGCACGACGAGGCCCGGGCGCCGTCGCAGATGGTGACGACATTCGGGAAGCCGATGTCGGAGGCCGTGGTTACGGTTGACATTCGCGTGACCGACGGCCAACCGACCCTCGAGGAGTCCCATGCGTCGCCAGCCCGTCTTCGTCGCCCTTGCCGCCTCCGTCCTCGTGCTCGCCGGGTGCGGCACGCCCGGCTCGTCGGGCGGCGGTGGCGGGGCACCCACCCCCGGCGGCGGGACCACCGCTGGGGCCACCACCGCCGCGGCGGCCGCCTGCGCCCCGGTCGCGGGCAACCAGCTCGTCGTCCTGACGGACGACAAGCACCTGCAGACCGTCGACAACGTCATCCCCGCCGTCAACGCCAAGGCGGCGACGAGCTCACCCCAGCTCGTCGCGGTGCTCGACACCGTCTCCGCGGTGCTCGACACCCCGAAGCTCATCGCCCTCAACAAGGCGGTGGACGTCGACCGCCAGACGTCGAGCCAGGCGGCCTCGGCCTTCGTCGCCGCCCAGAACCTCGGCTCGCCCCAGAAGGTGGGCAACGGTGCGAAGGTGCTGGTCGGCGCGGCGAACTTCTCCGAGAACGCCACGCTGGCCGAGATCTACGCGGACGTCCTCAAGGCCGCCGGGTTCGACGCGTCGACCCAGACGATCGGCAACCGCGAGACGTACGAGCCGGCGCTCGAGCGAGGTGACCTCACCGTCGTGCCGGAGTACGCGGGCACGCTGACCGAGTTCCTCAACAAGAAGGTCAACGGCTCGAACGCTGCCGCCAAGGCCAGCTCGGACCTGACGGCGACGGTGACCGCGCTCCAGGGGCTGGGCCAGCAGGTGGGGCTGACCTTCGGCAAGCCCGCCGCGGCGCAGGACCAGAACGCGTTCGCCGTGACCACCGCGTTCGCCAAGGCCCACAACCTGACGACGCTGAGCGACCTGGCGAAGACCTGCAGCGGGATCGTGCTCGGCGGCCCGCCCGAGTGCCCGACGAGGCCCTTCTGCCAGCCCGGGCTCGCCCAGACCTACGGCCTGGACATCTCCAGCTTCGTCTCGCTGGACGCCGGCGGCCCCCTGACCAAGGCGGCCCTCCAGCAGGGCAAGGTGGCGCTCGGCCTGGTCTTCTCCTCCGACAGCAGCCTGGCGAGCTGACCGACCGGTGGTGCCGGGAGCGCGCCGACGGCCGCTCCCGGCACCACCGCGCCGTCAGAGGCCGTAGGCCTCGAGAAGCCGGAGCCACACCTCGCTGCGGGTGGGGTACGCCGGCACGGCGTGCCACAGGCGCGTGAGCGGGACCTCGCCGACGACGGCGATCGTCGCCGCGTGCAGCATCTCCGCCACCTCGGGCCCGACGAAGGTCGCGCCGACGATGACGCCCCGTCCCTCGTCGACGACGAGGGACGCCGTACCGGGATCCGCCGACGAGAACACGGCGCCGGCCGTCGAGTCGAAGCCGACCGTCACCACGCGCACGTCCAGGCCCCTCGCCCGCGCGGCCGCCTCGGTCAGTCCGACCGCGGCCACCTCGGGGCGCGTGAACACGACCTGCGGCACCGCACCGTGGTCGGCCGTGGCGCGGAAGCGCGACCAGTCACCGGCGGAGTCGACCGCGGTGGCGCCGAGCGAGCCGTGCTGGCCCCCGCCGAAGCGGTGCGCGATCGCGTCGCCCGTCGCGCGGGCGTCGTACTTGCCCTGGTGGGTGGTGTTGGTGCGGCCCGTGACGTCGCCCGTCGCGTAGAGCCAGCCGCCCGCGACGCCCGTGGCCAGGCCCGTGTCGTCGACCGCCACCGGACCGCCGGGCGTCAGCCCGATCGTCTCGAGGCCGAGGTCCCGCGTCCGGGGGCGCCGCCCCGTCGCGAGCAGCAGGCGGTCGGCCCGCGCGGTGCTGCCGTCGTCGATCGTCACCAGCACGCCGTCGCCGTCCGCCGCGACGGCCGTGGCGCTCGTGCCGAGGCGCACCACGACCCCCATCGCGGCGAGCGACGACGCCACGGCCTCGCCGGCGAACGGCTCCATGCCCGCGAGCAGCCGGTCGCCCCGGACCAGCATCGTGACGGTCGCGCCGAGGTCGGCCAGCGCCGTGGCCATCTCGCAGCCGACCACGCCGCCGCCGACGACGACCACCGAGCCCGGCACCTCGTGCATCGACGTGACCTCGCGGCTGGTCCACGGCGTGATGGTGTCCAGCCCGGGCAGGGAAGGCAGGACCGGCTCGCTCCCGGTCGACACGACGACGGCGTGCCGCGCCGTCAGCACCACGTCGGCGTCCTCGACCGCCACCGTCCGCGGCCCCGTGATCCGCCCGGCACCGCGCACGAGCGTCAGCCCGGCGCCCTCCAGCCAGCTCACCTGCGAGCCGTCGTCCCAGTGGTGGACGATCTCGTCGCGGCGCGCCAGCACGGCGCCGACGTCCAGGCCGCCGCTGATCGCGACCCCCGGCACCGCGCGCGCCGCGGTCAGCGCGGCGTTCGGTCGCAGCAGCGCCTTGGACGGCATGCACGCCCAGTACGAGCACTCCCCACCCACGCGTTCGTGCTCGACGACCGCCACGCTCAGCCCGGTCCGGGCGGCCCGGTCGGCGGCGTTCTCGCCGACCGCCCCCGCTCCGAGCACGATGACGTCGAAGGTGCGGGCATCCGGCATGGCGGCCTCCTGAGGCGGGGTGCTGACGCCGCCATCATCAGCAGGCCGGCGCGTCCCCGCATCCGCGACACAGCACGACGCCCGCGCCCGGCTGACGGTCCGGGCGCGAGCGTCGGTAGCGCGGCCAGGCTCAGGCCGCGCGTTCGAGGGGGATCAGCGGAAGATCGAGGCCAGCACGCCGATCACGACGAAGGTGGCGATCGCCCAGGCGAGCGCGCTGCCGACGACGTAGGCGGTGCGGCGCGCCTTCGCGCCGAGGCCGGGGCCGGCGGCGGGGGCCGGCGCGGAGTAGACGATCTCCGCGACGTTGCGGAGACGGCCGCCGACGCGGCGGAAGGTCGGCACGGGAAGCGCGGTCATCGGTTCTTCGCCATCCTTGTGGGAGGTGTCGTACGCACGAGCCGGGGTCACCGGCAAAGGCAATGATGACGCCTGACAATCGGCGGATGCAAGGACCGTAGTCCCAGGACGCCCGTGACATGGGCGAACGGTCTGCCAGGGTCGCGGCCACCGGACTTCTGTCCGTTGACCGGCCTGCGACCAGGGAGTTTGCTCGGGGGGTCAGGGCTCGGCACACGGAGGTAGTTGATGCGCATCCTGGTGGTCCACGGTTCCAAGCGCGGCGGCACGGCCGGCCTCGCGGACATGATCGGATCCGCCCTCGGCGGGCTCGGCCACGACGTGACCGTCGTGCCCGCCCGCACCGTCGGCACGCTCCCGGAGACGGACGCCGTCATCGTCGCGGGCGGCATCTACTCGGGCCGCTGGCACGGCGACGCGCGCTCCTTCGTCAAGCACCACGCCGCGGCCCTCAAGGCGCTGCCCGTGTGGCTCGTCGGCTCCGGCCCGCTCGACGACACGGCCGAGCAGGGCACCTTCAAGCTCGGTTCCTCGGTGCTCGACCTCGCCGAGAAGATCGGTGCGCGCGGGACGCAGGCCTTCGGCGGCTACCTGTCCCCCGACGCCAAGGGCTTCCCCGCGAGCTCGATGGCCAAGACCCACGCCGGTGACTGGCGCGACCCGGAGCACATCCAGCGCTGGGCCCGCGAGGTCGACGCGGCGCTCGCCGCCTGAGAGGAGAGCACCATGGCCAGGCTCGTGAAGTTCGACGTGCAGACGCTGCCGGCGCTCAAGGTCGTCGGGCGCGCGGTCCGCGTGCGGATGGCCGACGAGATGGAGGACCCGGTCCCGGAGCTGTGGGCCCGCTGCCACGGCGACGGCACCATCGACGAGCTCGAGGCGCTCGACACGTTCGACCCCTCGCCGGTCGGGTGGATGGGCGACTTCGACGCCAAGACCAGCAGCTTCGTCTACCTCTGCGGCGTGCTGATGCCCGCCGACGCCGCCGTCCCGGAGGGTTTCGACGTCCGTGAGATCGGGCCGACGAGCGCGGCGGTCGGCTGGGTCCAGGGCGAGCCCGACGAGCTGGTGCCCGTGGCGCAGGAGCTGACGGAGCAGGCGATGTCGGACGCGGGCGCGGCGGCCGACGACACGGCCGGCTGGGCGCTCGAGCTCTACAACGACGCCCGGTACGCGCACCCCGGGACCCAGGGGGAGGTCGTGCTCGACTTCTACATCCCGTGCCTGGAGCCGGCCGGCGCCTAGAACCCTCGGACCCGTTCGATCGTGATCCGCACCGGCACGTCGTAGCGCTGCGCGAAGCCGCCGACCTCGTCGTCGAGCGCGGCGATGTCGGCGGAGTACTTGGCGAGGTACTCGTCGTTCTCCTGCGGCGCCGGCGCGCCCGTCGCCAGCCGCGCCGTGCCGGTCAGCACGGCGAAGTCCATGCCGTCCGGCCCCGCCTGGAACGCCAGCGAGACCCGGCAGCCGTTCGCGAAGCGTTCGAGGCGCCGCGCGCGGTTGTCGTTGTAGACGAGCACCTCGTCGCCGCCGTCCCACAGGAACCAGACCGGGTTCGGCTGCGGCGTGCCGTCCTCGCCGACGGTGGTGAGCCAGACGAACCGGTCGTCGCGCAGCCGCTCGCGCACGCGGGCTCCGAAGGGCGTGTCCGGGATCGCCATGCGCCCACCGTAGGGGCGTCGGCCGCCTTCGTCACCGGGCGCCTCTCGTCGGCCGGCCGGCCGGTGCCGTCGCCCTCAGCCGGCGAGGCCGACGACCAGGCGGAGCTGCTCACCGAGCGAGACGTCCTCGACGCTGGGCCGGAGCCGCTGCACGGCTGGAAGCAGGCCCGGGAGCAGGCCCGGGAGCAGGCCGGCGGCCCGGTCGAGGTCGACCTCCACCACGGTCGCGCCCCCCTCGGTCCGCGCCGTCGCGACGTCGGCCGGGCCCTTGGCGAGCTGCTGCTGCACCGCCCCCGTCACGAAGGCCGACAGGTCGAACCGCAGCACCGGGTGCGCCACCCGCAGCTCCAGCCGCCAGGTCCGCCCCGTGACGCCGCGGTCGTCGAGCTGCGCCTCGAACGGGCCGGCGAACCGCGCCGCCGTCTTGATGCCGGGCGCGACGTCGGGCAGCTCGTGGACGTTCACGGAGGCCAGCACCGACGAGCCGCGGCCGGTGACGTTGGTGACGGCCTTCGGCAGCGTGCCGGTGGCGCGCAGCGCCGCGACGGCCTCGCCCAGCGGGACGGTCAGCTCCATGCGCTGCAGCCTACGGTCGCGCCCCACCCCCACCCCTCTCCGCAGTTTCCTGAGCTTTCGGTTGCGGATGACGACGCAGCCTTCAGGAAAGTGCGAGAACGGCGATCGGCACCCGCGCAGGCGGAAGGATGGCGCCCGTGGTGAGGCAGACCCCCGTGTACTACTACTCGTCGGCGTCCGGGCTGGTGCGCTCCTTCGCGGAGCGGCTCGGCCGGCCCGTGTTCAACCTCGCCGAGCGGGAGCACCGGCAGTCCGAGGCCGACGGCCCGTGGGTGCTGCTCACCCCGAGCTACAAGACCGGCAACGAGTCGAACGACACCATCCCCGAGGGGGTGCGCCGGTTCCTGCGCTCGGAGCACAACCGCCGGCTGATGGTGGGCGTGATGGGCTCCGGGAACCGCAACTTCGGGCGGTACTACCAGATGGCCGCGCGCCTCGTCGCGGAGCGCTCGCACCGGCCGATCCTCTTCGAGTTCGAGCTCGCCGGGACGCCGTGGGACGTCGAGGAGTGTCGCCGGATCCTCGAGGAGCTCGACGAGGCCCTGGCGGCCGCGCACGACGAGCGCGCGCCGTCGTCGTCCACGAACGGCTGACGAGCGGCCCCCGAGGGGTCTCCGTCTCGCCGTCCACCCGACCGCACCGCCGCGGCATCCTGCACAGCCGCGGCATCTCCGCCGTCCAGGCTTCGTCGAACCCCTTGCGCGCTCCCCGGTACCCGTGCCTACCATCTCCTCGGTTTATCTAGTTACCTAGATGAATGGGGGAAACGGTGATCGAGTTCCATCTCGACGCCAGGTCCGGGGTCTCGCCCTACCGCCAGATCGTCGACCAGGTAAGGCGCGCGGTGCGGCTCGGCATGCTCCGCGAGGGGGACCAGCTGCCGACGGTCAAGGAGGCCGTGGGGCAGCTGGCCATCAACCCCAACACCGTGCTCAAGGCCTACAAGGAGCTGGAGCACGCCGGGCTGGTCTCGGCACGCCCGGGCGTCGGCACCTTCGTCACCGCGCAGGTGCACGACGAGACCATCGCCGCCCACGGCCCGCTCCGCCGCGACCTCGTGGAGTGGCTCGACAAGGCCCGGTCGGCCGGGCTGGACGACGAGAGCATCGAAGCGTTGTTTCGCGACGCTCTCCAGGACGACATGACGCAGGGAGTGGCATGAACGCGGTTCTCGAGGCCGAGGGCCTCAGCAAGCGATACGGGCGCCGGTGGGCGCTCACCGACTGCGACCTGAGCATCCCCGCCGGGCGGGTCGTCGGGCTCGTCGGGCCCAACGGTGCCGGCAAGTCGACGCTGCTCAACATGGCCGTCGGCCTGCTGCCGCCGACCGAGGGCCGCCTCGACGTCCTCGGGCGCACGCCCAAGGCCGGTGCGGCGCTCGCCGGCGTCGGGTTCGTCGCCCAGGGCACGCCGGTCTACGCGGGCCTTTCCGTGGCCGACCACCTGCGGCTCGGCCGGCACCTCAACCCCACGTGGGACCAGGGGCTCGCCGACGAGCGCGTGGCACGGCTGCGGCTCGACCCGGCGCAGAAGGGCGGCAAGCTCTCCGGCGGCCAGCAGGCACAGCTCGCGCTCACCGTCGCGGTGGCCAAGCGGCCGGAGCTGCTGGTGCTCGACGAGCCGGTGGCGAGCCTCGACCCGCTGGCGCGGCGCGAGTTCCTCCAGGGGCTGATGGAGATCGTGGCCGACCAGGACGTCAGCGTGGTGCTGTCCTCGCACCTGGTCGCGGACCTGGAGCGCGTGTGCGACTACCTCGTGGTGCTCGTCGACTCCCGGGTGCGGGTCGCCGGCGACGTGGAGGAGCTGCTCGCCACGCACCACCTGCTCAGCGGGCCGTTCCACGACATGGATCGGCTGCCCCGCGACTGGGAGGTCATCCACGCGAGCCACACGCCGCGGCAGTCCACCCTGCTGGTCCGCACCGACCAGCCGATCCTCGACCCGTCCTGGACGGTCGACCAGGTCGGCCTCGAGGACCTCGTGCTGGCGTACATGAGCACGGGTGAGGGGACCTTGCGCCTGACGGGGACCGAGCGATGACCTGGGTCGCCTGGCGCCAGGTTCGCACGCAGGCCTTGGTGATCTTCGGGGGTCTCGCGCTGCTGGCCGCCGCGACGGTCGTCACCGGGCTGCAGATCCGGCACGTGGCGGAAGGCTGCGCCGCGACCGTCGACTGCAGCCAGCTCGTCGGGATCACCACCTCGGGCTTCACATGGGTGGAGCTCCTCCTCCGCGGCGCGGCGCTGGCGATGCCGGTGATCACGGGGATGTTCCTCGGCGCGCCCCTGATCGCCCGTGAGCTCGAGACCGGCACCCACCGGATGGTGTGGACCCAGGCGGTCTCGCGCTCGCGGTGGCTCGCGGTCAAGGTGCTCGTCGTCGGCGTGGTGTCCGTGCTGGCGTCCGGCCTGACCTCCTGGATGACGACGTGGTGGTTCGGCCCGGACGACTCCTGGCAGATGGACAAGTTCGTGGACTCGATCTTCAGCATCCGCGACGTGGTCCCGCTGGGGTACGCCGCGTTCGCCTTCGCGGTGGGCGTGACGGCCGGCCTCCTCATGGGACGGGTGCTCCCGGCGATGGCGACGACGCTCGTGACCTTCGTCGCCGCCCGCATGGTGGTCCAGCTGCTGGTGCGGCCACGCTTCGCGACGCCGCTCTTCTACGCGGGCGCGTTCCACCCCGGTCCGGGTGGTTCGGTCAAGGACGGGGCGATCCCCGCGGGGTCCTGGGTCGCCGACGGCCAGATCTTCGATCCGTCCGGGCATCCGGTCCAGGTGCTGCGCTTCGGCCCGGGGGACGCGTGCGTCGCGACCAACACCTGCCTCAACGGCTACACGCAGCGCGTCCAGTACCAGCCGTGGACCCGCTACTGGCCGTTCCAGTGGACCGAGACCGGGCTCTTCGTCGTGCTCGCGCTGCTCCTCATCGGGTTCTGCTTCTGGTGGATCAACGGCCACCGGCTCCCCGGCCGCGGGGCGCCCGTCGCCCGGGTCGCGGCGCCGCACGCCGCACCGCGGGTGCCCGACGAGCGGACGGCCCGCGACGGGCACGTCGACGGACGGGTTCCGGCCGGCAGCGACGAGCCGCGACTGACGGGGGTGGACCGATGACCTGGCTGACCTGGCGGCAGTTCCGCACGCAGGCGATCGTCATCTTCGGCGGCCTGTTGCTCCTGGCGATCCCGACCGTCATCACGGGGATCGGGGCCCGGCACTGGGTGACGACCTGCGCGACATCCGCCACCTGCCTCGGGAACGGCGCACCGGCCCAGCAGTACATGGGCCGCTTCGGGTGGCTGCAGATCCTGCTCGGCGGCGCGCTCCTCGTCCTGCCGGCGGTCCTCGGGATGTTCAGCGCGGCGCCCCTCGTCGCGCGCGAGTTCGACGCCGGCACCTACCGGCTGGCCTGGACGCAGTCCGTCAGCCGGGTCCGCTGGCTGACGGTCAAGGTCGCCGTCGTCGGCACCACGTCCGTCCTGGCGATCGGCCTGCTCTCCTGGATGACGACGTGGTGGTTCGGCCCGTCCGACAGCCTCACCCACGACAAGTTCATCGACTCGACCTTCGGGATCCGGGACGTCGCCCCCATCGGGTACGCCGTCTTCGCGTTCGCCCTCGGCCTGGCCGCCGGCGTCGTCATCCGCAAGGTGCTCCCGGCGATGGCGACGACCCTCGGCGTCTTCGTCGTCGTCCGGATGGTGTTCCAGATGTTCCTGCGGGCGCACTACGCCACCCCGTTGACGCAGGTCGGAGCGGTCACCAACGGTGGCAGCGACGTCGCCGTGAAGATCGGCAACAACCTGCCGCCGGGGTCGTGGGTCGTCTCGCTGCACTTCGTCGACGCCTCCGGGCGCCCCGCCGGGATCGTCGGCGGCCCCGACGCGCCGTGCTCAGCCACGAACTCGTGCCTCGACGGCATCACCCAGCACCTCGTCTACCAGCCGGGGAACCGGTACTGGCCGTTCCAGTGGACCGAGTTCGGGATCTTCACCCTGCTCGGGCTGCTGCTCATCGGTTTCAGCTACTGGTGGCTCACCGGTCACCGGCTGCCCGGGCGCGCGCCGCGGCCGGCAGCGGTCCGGCCGCCGACGAGCCGGACGACGACCGCCACGCCCGTCCTGGCGCACCGGGTGCCCGGATCGGGAGCCCCGGCCAGCGACGGCGCGGCCGTCGCGTCAGAACCGGACGGTGCCCACACGTCGACCTGACGTGCCCGGTGCGCGACGCCCGGTCACCGATGGGTGGCCGGGCGTCCCGCCGTCAGCGGCCGGTGACGGTCCAGCGGCCCGCGGCGAGGTCGACGAGCCTCGGCAGGATCTCGTCGCCGTGCACGCGCAGCCCGTCGTGCAGGTACTCGTTCGTCACCCACACCTGGGCGTTGCCGACGCGGTCCGCGGTGTCCAGCGCGAGGTCGAGGTCGACGTACGGGTCGTCGTAGTACTGCACCGCGGCCACCGGCACCTCGTTGGCGGCCAGGCGCGCGGCGTCGTAGAGGACGGGCCACTCGGTTCGCGCGGCCACCTCCTCGGCGGCGGCGCGGAACGGCCGCAGCGCCCCGACCTGCTCGTACGCCCAGGGGAAGAAGGCCTCGCCGGTCAGTCGGAGCGGTCGCGCCGAGGCCGCGAACGCCGGCCGGCGGGCCAGCTCGGCCGCTGCGGCCCAGCCGCCCGCCCGCGCGCCCTGGTGGTAGATCGCCTCCTGCAGCACCGCGTACAACGGGTTGGTGTCCCACGCGGTGCGGTGGCCGACCTCGTCGGCGAAGGCCTGCGCCACCCGGCCGTCGGCGTCGAGCGCGGTGTCGAGGAGCCAGTGCAGGTCGTCGAGCCCGGTCGACATGCCGAACGGCGCGCCGAGCGCCTGGAGGCGCTCGACGGTCAGCGGGGTGCCGTCGGAGAGCACGACCGACCCCGCGGCGCACTGGTCCGCGACGGCGTGCAGCACGTCGACGTCGTCCGGGAACGCCCGGGCGAACTGCTCGTCGCGCGCCAGCTGGCGGGGAAAAGTGCGGGAGTACACGTCCTCGGCGGTGGCGTCGATCCCGATGAGGCCGCCCGTGACGTAGCAGGCGGTCAGCGCCTGCGGGTGGGTCGACAGGTAGCGCAGCGTGAGGAACCCGCCGTACGACTGCCCGAGCGTCGCCCACCGGCGGCCGCCGTAGATCGTCGTGCGCAGGTGCTCCGCGTCCTCGACGATCGCGTCCTGGCGGAAGCACGCCAGGTACTCGGCGGCGGTCCGCCCGTCAGGGAACCGGGTGATGGCGCGCCCGTCGATCCGGGACGAGCGCCCGGTGCCGCGCTGGTCCAGCAGCACCACGCGGTGGGCCTTCAGCGCGGTGCTCCACCACCCGGAGCCCGGCATCGGCCGCGGCCCCATGCCGCCGGGGCCGCCCTGGAGGAACAGGAGCAACGGCAGGTCGTCGGCCGCCCTCGCCGGGTCGACGATCTCGCGGGCGAACACCTCGATCGACCCGAACCGCGCCGGGTCCGCCCAGTCGACGGGCACCTGGACCACGTGGTCGGTGACGACGAAGCCGGTCATCGCGTAGGGGGCCACGCCCCGAACCGTACCCGGGGAAGACGAGGCCGCCCGCTCGTGTTGGCCCGGGCATGAGCAACCCCCACGCCTGGGCCGACGACCAGGCAGCACTCTTCGAGCGGACCAACGGCGCGGAGGGCAGCACGCTGCGCGGCAAGCCGATCGTCGTGGTGACGACGACCGGCGCGAAGAGCGGCGCCCCCCGGCTGGTGCCCGTGATGCGGGTCGAGCACGACGGCTCGTACGCCGTCGTCGCCTCGAAGGGAGGCGCCCCACGGCACCCGGTCTGGTACCACAACCTCGTCGCGCACCCGCGCGTACAGCTGCAGGACGGCCCGACGAAGCGCGACTACGTCGCCCACGAGGCGTCCGGCGCGGAGCGCGAGGAGTGGTGGGCCCGCGCGGTCGAGGCCTGGCCGGACTACGCGGCCTACCAGACGCGCACGGAGCGCCTGATCCCGGTGTTCGTGCTCGACCCGGCCTGACCGGCGGCGAGCCGACCCCAGCCCGGCCACCACCGCGCGCCTTCCCGCGCACGACGAGGCCGCGCCGGACGTCCGTGCCCCGACCGCACCATGGCGCGCATGCGGGTGTCGCACGCGCCGCGCGCGGTGTGGGTGGGCGTGCTCGTCGTCGGCCTCGGCACCGGGCTCGGCCTGCCGTGGTGGACGTCCGCGCGCACCGCGGCGCGCTACCCGATCTCCGCCGCCGACCTGGCCGCGGCGCGGGCGGCGCTCGACGTGATCCCGGTGCGCGCGGCGGAGCCCGACGACGGGTACGCCCGGGAGCGGTTCGGCCAGGCGTGGGCGGACGTCGACGGCAACGGCTGCGACACCCGCAACGACATGCTGGCGCGCGACCTCGCCGACGCCCGGCTGGACCCGGGCGGGTGCCTGGTGCTCGCCGGCACGCTCGATGACCCGTACACGGGAACGGTCATCGCGTTCGTGCGCGGACCGGAGTCCGCCGCCGTGCAGATCGACCACCTCGTCGCCCTCGACGACGCCTGGCGCACCGGCGCCCGGTCGTGGCCCGCCGCGCGGCGGCTCGGATTCGCCAACGACCCCGCCAACCTCATCGCCGTCTCGGGCGACGCCAACCAGGACAAGGGCGCGGCGGACGCGGCCGGCTGGCTCCCGCCGCAGGCCGGGTTCGCCTGCGTCTACGTCGCGCGCCAGCTCCGGGTCAAGGCCGCCTACGGCCTGTGGCTGACGCCCGACGAGCACACCGCGGCGGACCGTGCCCTGCGTGGCTGCGTCGTCGTGCGCTGAGCGGGCCGATGCCGCGGCGGCCGGACTAGCCCGGCAGCACCACGTCGTGGCCGGTCAAGGTCACCTGGACCCCGGTGGCGACCACCTGCGTCCCGGTGACCGCCAGCCCCTGGGGCAGGCCGGTGACCGACACGTC
The DNA here is from genome assembly GCF_001898175.1 of Cellulomonas sp. 73-92. Taxonomy (GTDB): domain Bacteria; phylum Actinomycetota; class Actinomycetes; order Actinomycetales; family Cellulomonadaceae; genus Cellulomonas. The sequence goes on along the minus strand of NZ_MKTH01000013.1, from coordinate 437,643 downwards.
GATGCCGGCGATGGCTTCCTTCACGGACGCCGGCAGGGCGTCGGCGCCCACCTGGACGCCGGCGATCTCGGCCGCCGTGGCGTCGGCCGTCACCCGGTCGCCGTCGGCCCGCGGCACCAGCGTCACGGTCCACGGCAGGCCGATGACCGTCCCCGACGCCTGGAGGTCCTGCCCTGCCACCGCGACGGCGACGTCGAGCCCCTTGGCCGCGAGGCGCTGCTGGATGACGGCGGTGGGCACCGTGCCGACGACGGTGACGTCCCGCGCGGTGTACGGCGGGCGGATCGGGACCCCGGCGGCGTCCATCCGCGCATCCGTCACGTCGGTGCCGTCGAGCGAGAGGTGGTCGGCCGTGACCGTGACGCGGTCCAGGCGGCCACGTGCCACCTGGAGCAGGAACGGGCGGTCCTCGGCGATGCGCACCGTCGCGCTGCCGTCGGCGCCGAGCGCCTGTCGGACCGGGCCGGCGACGCGCTGCTCGGCCACCGTGCGCAGCGCCTGGTCGGCGCCGACGACGCCCGCGCCGAGGACCAGCACCACGACCCCCGTCACGATCAGCGCGCGTCGCGCCATGCGTTCCTCCCTCGTCGTGC